>NZ_QORI02000004.1 GCF_003325755.1 Pseudomonas sp. SST3
TGAATGGTGGCGCGCTCTTCAACGCTGAGTTCGGTATAAGACATAGGGGCAGCACCGTACCGGAAAGGTCAGGTGTTGCACTCAGTTTTTGCCGCCGCCCATATCCATTGCTCGCGACAACGCGTCAGATACATCACGTGTTTGGTCGATACTTCGTTTAGTTGAACTCATCACGTCAGCACCCAAATTCGGATCAACACTCGTTGCCTCCCCCCGACTAACGGCTAGCTATCCAACCAATAATCGTCTCGAGCAATACGCCCAAACTTGTAGTCTTCATGCTGCGGGGCGTCGCCAAACAAATGATGTATGCGTCGCTCCTGTCGCAGGTACGCCAAGGTCATGAAGAAGCAGGTTTCACACATCCGTACGCGATAACGCTCACCGTCATGTCGCGCGCCGTATCCCCAGTGCGCTTGCAGCACACCGAACTGTTCGCCGTACCCAGGCACTCGCATGGAGGTACCACAGACGTCGCAAGGCACATCGGGGTGTCGGTTGTCTGGTACGTCCATGCCCGCCAATATCTGACTACGCATCAAAAAATCTTCAACACAGTAGTGAGCTCGGCGCTTTTGCGAGCCCCTGGGCCAGCAAGCACATATCGCGTATTGCGCGTTCTGAAAATGCACCCATCGGCAAACTCAATCAGTTGTGTTGTACGCACCCAGTCACCCTCTTGGAAACGGTTCGCACTGTCGTACAACACGCGGCCGGCATACACCATCGCGGGCTGTTGCCCGGCCGCCTGTAACGTTTCTCGTATCGCGTCAGGCACGATGAGATCGATCCAGATCCAGTCACGCACAACACAGAAAGGCACCTCGTCAAGCAACGCAGCCGCTGAACCACGCGCGCACGCCTCTGCTAACGACATCTCGATACCAGGCATTACCTCACCCGGGGCGTATAACAAATGAGATACTTTCTTTAAATCGTCCATACCATCTCTCTATCTGAGCCATAGATGTCTAGAGGCAGAATCTGGGCAAAACGTCCCTACCTTGACAAACCTACCAAGTATGAAAAGCTTGTTTCCCAATGAGCGTCAGTTCTGACTATTAATATATGGCCTGAGTCCAAAAGGCGAGCAGCGCAACCCCATCAACCTCCATTATTAAACCAAGTACCTTATTCATCGATGCAAGCCTATGGCATCGCCCCACTACGCTCAGTATTGGACAAAAAACAGCAACCTGAAACCAATGCAATAAAATAATCCAGCTCCAACCACTGCTCGTCAAGCACTTTTAGAAAAGAAAAAGCCAACCACTGACCATCGGTATTTGTAATACGTATATATTGACAAGGATTGCCAGAACTCACGCACCAGAAGAGCAAGAAAGATAATCCTTATCGGACTTACCCTAGGCGCGGCCAATCACTATTTGAGATCAAGACATATCTCCACGGACGATGCGAGGCTGATCCAACCGGCTCGGAGTCGTCTTTTCGAATTTTGAAATTTCGCACCGTTGGTAATCACCACAAGCGAGGCGCGTCTGTGACGCGGAAGGGTACCGCGACTCCTCGCGACTGCTTAAATTGCAAACGAAAGCGGATGACCTGAGTAATTTGTAACGAGGGGCAGGTTCGAGAAAGTCTGCGTACGCTGAGATCTGCTCACTAACATCTAGCTGCCTATCTAGTGCACGCACGAAGCGCGTCACGCGTCGAGCTGTACGGCGGGGCCACAAAATGATGGAAATTATGGCTCAGCAATAATTATGGCTGAGCCATAATTCCATATAACCGCAGCGTCACGGAAAAACCGCAATTATTTACAGCCTGCAATTGACCATGACAGCTGCCCCTCCAACGAGGGGATAGACTAAGTAGGTTAGCTAACTCGGGGCTGTGGAGATGATCGAGGATCGCGCCAATGAGCTGTTCATCAGCGCCGCTAGCATCTGGGAAACGGCCAAAACGCGATGGGCAAAGCCAGCTTTCAGTTCGATACAGGAGTACTAAGAAGGTCTCTTCTGGACGGCGACTACAAGGAGCTGTCCATGACCAGCCGACACGCCATTACGGCTGCGGCCTCGCCTCTCCTTCACAGCGCCCATTTGATCGGGTGCTCATCGGACAAGCCGCTTCGGAAGGCTTCATCCTAGTAACCAATAATCATGCTATAGCGAAGTATTCGGGGCCAATCAAGCACGTCGGTTGAATGCGCCAGCCTTCGATACCCTGTCGTAACGGGATGTCTAATGACCATACAAGCCGTCTGCCTGCCTGAAAAGTGTCCGGATGGCCGTGGAATCGGTGTCCGGATGCTCGTGGAATGAGTGTCCGGGTCAGCGTGGAATCACTGTCCGGATGTGCGTGGAATGGGTGTCCGAGTCAGCGTGGAATCCGCAATCAAACGCTCCGGCTACGGGCGCGAGCTAATCGGCTTGGGCATCAAGGAATTCGTCAATCACAAGCTGATTAGCGTCATCGATATTGACGCGCCGTTCTAACTTCATCTGCACATCAACGCAAACATCAATACCTGATGCAGCCAGCCTCCATGATGAAAAGCTCAAGGGAGCTGGCTGCATAGGCAACCCTGGCGCGAAGCACGGCGCGTTCCCAGCTGATCCAGAAGTGAGCTGCAAGGGCGTGGAAATATGCACACGTGCCGGAACCAATAGCGTTATATTGACATATATGAATATTGCGAATAGCCTGGACTCGTAACCCGCGCTAGAAACCTCAGGAGGCACCCCCCATGAAAGATTCCAGCGATACCCATCCGAATCACCTTCCCGACAGCAGCTACGGCCTGTTTATTGACAACCAGTGGGTTTCGGACGAATACGGTGAAACCCTCGACATTATCAACCCCGCCAACGGAAAAATTCTCACCAACATCCCAAACGCCACAGCTGCCGACGTCGACCGCGCGGTGCAGGCCGCACAGCGCGCCTTCATGACCTGGCGTACCACCTCACCTGCGGAACGCGCCAATGCGTTGTTGAAGATCGCCGACCTGCTGGAAGCCGATGCCGATCGGTTCGCCGTTCTGGAAACCCTTGATGTAGGTAAACCCATTCGTGAAAGTCGCTCCGTCGACATCCCGCTGGCAATTGATCACTTCCGCTACTTCGCCGGCGTAATCCGCAGCCAATCGGATGAGGCGGTCATGCTGGATGAGCAAACACTCAGCATCGCTCTCAGTGAACCCCTCGGAGTTGTGGGCCAAGTGATTCCGTGGAACTTCCCGCTGCTTATGGCCGCCTGGAAGATCGCTCCGGCCATCGCAGCGGGTAACACCGTAGTCATCAAACCTTCCGAGCTGACCCCGGTAACCATCCTCGAACTGGCGAAGATCTTCGCTAAGGTACTTCCAGCCGGCGTGGTCAACATCGTCACAGGCTTAGGCACCACAGTTGGGCAGGCGTTACTGGATCATCCGGACCTGCGCAAGCTTGCCTTTACCGGCTCGACGCGTGTCGGCGAACTCGTCGCCAATGCGGCAGCGAAGAAAATCATTCCCGCCACTCTTGAACTGGGCGGCAAGTCGGCCAACATCGTTTTCCCCGATGCGAACTGGGACAAGGCCGTGGAAGGCGCAGTCCTCGCCATCCTGTGGAACCAAGGCCAAGTCTGCGAATCCGGCGCACGGCTGTTCGTTCACGAATCCATCTACGAACGATTCCTAGCTGAGCTCAAGCATAAGTTCGAAGCTGTGCGTGTGGGTGACCCACTGAACCCGGACACCATGATGGGTGCACAGGTCAGCAAGTCCCAGATGGAACGGATCCTCGGCTACGTCGATATCGCTAAACAGGAAGGCGCTGAGGTACTGATCGGCGGCGGTCGTCTCACAGGTGCCAATTACGATGCCGGCTTCTTCATCCAGCCAACGATTCTGGTCGGTGTTCGCAACGATATGCGCGTCGCCTACGAGGAAATTTTCGGCCCTGTTCTGTGCGTCATTCCTTTCAAGGATGAAGCGGAGGTCATCGCCATGGCCAACGACTCCGAGTACGGCCTAGCCGGTGCAGTCTGGACCCAAGACATCAACCGGGCGTTACGTGTGGCACGCGCGGTGGAAACCGGACGTATGTGGGTAAATACCTACCATGAGATCCCTGCCCATGCCCCCTTTGGTGGCTATAAGAAATCTGGCCTAGGACGGGAAACTCACAAGTCAATGCTGGAAGCCTACAGCCAGAAGAAGAACATCTACGTCAGCCTCAACGAAGCACCGCTCGGGCTCTTCTGACCTCCTTGAACCATGTTTTTTTGACTTATAACATCGAATATTTTAGATATGCAGGTAAGCAAAATGACACACTCAGAACTTTTTAAAACCACTCAGCTGGGCCCATACACCCTCAAGAACCGTATCGTTCTGCCGCCACTGACGCGTTCACGCAGCTCCCAACCCGGCAATATTGCGAACGACCTAATGGCCACATATTACCGTCAGCGCAGCGGTGCTGGCTTCATGGTGACCGAGGGCACACAGATCGAACCTCGAGGACAGGGTTATGCCTGGACACCTGGCATTCATAGCCCGGAACAGATACAAGGCTGGCGTAAGGTCACCGACGCTGTTCACGCCGAAGGGGGGGTGATCTTTGCTCAACTTTGGCATGTGGGCCGCGTGTCGCACACGTCGCTGCAACCCGGTGGTGAAGCGCCCGTCGCGCCATCAGCCATCCGCGCGGACAACGTCAAGGTGTTCATCGAAACTGGCCCCGGCACGGGTACACTGGCCGACCCTTCGACCCCACGAGCCCTGTCCAACAAAGAGGTAAAGGAACTGGTTGAGCTCTACGCCCAAGCAGCCCGAAATGCTTTGGACGCAGGTTTTGACGGGGTGGAGCTTCACTGCGCGAATGGGTACCTGGTAAACCAGTTCATTTCGGCGCATACCAACCAGCGTGATGATGAATATGGCGGTTCGCTGCAGAACCGTCTTCGCTTCCTGCGCGAAATCACCCTCGCCGTTGCTGGTGTCGTCGGCAAGGAGCGCGTTGGCGTTCGCTTCGCCCCGCTGTTCGCGACCACAGACGAAGACCGCGTCTACCTTGGCCTGGTCGAAGAAGATCCTCACCAAACCTACATCGAGGCAGTGAAGATCCTCGAGGAAGTAGGCATTGCCTACCTGTCGCTCGCCGAAGCCGATTGGGAAAACGCACCCGAGCTGCCTGAGACGTTCCGGGAAGCTGTTCGTAAGACCTTCAGCGGCAAGATTATCTATGCCGGCAAGTACACCGCTGAACGAGGAAATCGCGTGATAAAAGCTGGCTGGGGCGACCTGATCGCTTTTGGCCGCCCCTTCATTGCGAACCCCGACCTGCCCGCTCGTATCGCCAACAACTGGCCGCTTAACCCAGTTGATCCAAGCAGCATGTACGGCGGTACCGATAAGGGCTACACCGACTACCCGACTTACAAATCCTAAACGCTCAGAGCCACGCCCCATAACTCAGGGGCGTGGCTTTGCGTTTGCTGACCGAGGAAGTTAAGCATGTACCAACCGAGCACGATCCCCTACCAAGAGCATAGGGGATTCAAACGAACCTTCAGGCAGGGTCATCTAAGCCTTGGGCTGTTCTTTCCCCTGGAGGCTTTCGAAGGTGATACACCGAGCATGTTAGATCAGGTCGCGCTGGCCAAACGTGCAGAGGCACTTGGTTTTTCGGCGCTCTGGTTTCGCGACGTGCCGCTCAGGGACCCAAGCTTCGGCGATGTCGGCCAGGTTTTCGACCCTTGGGTGTATCTGGGCTACATGGCAGCCCATACAACAAAAATCGCACTAGGCACCGCCTCCATCGCCCTTACTTTGCGTAATCCCTTGCACACGGCAAAGGCCGCAGCGAGCATTGATCAGTTGAGCGGAGGTCGCTTGCTCCTGGGAGTAGCCTCTGGCGATCGTCCCGTGGAGTTTCCCGCATTCAGCGTTGATCCAGAACAGCGTGGCGAGACCTTTCAAGAAAACCTCAATGTGATACGCCAAGCCCATCGAACACACTTCGAGCCCATTCGCTGGAGTCACGGCGAGTTACTGGGGGCCGATCTCGTTCCCAAACCTACGACTCGGGAAATACCGCTATTCGTAACCGGACACAGCCGCCAGCCGCTCGATTGGATCGCGCGTGAAAGCCATGGATGGATCAACTATCCACGTCCGCCAAAAATGCAGCAACTCATCGTGGAAGATTGGCGACAGGAAACGGCTAAACAATGTGGCACTATCTACAAGCCGTTCTTGCAATCGCTGTATATCGACCTGGACGAACACCCATCCACGCCGCCCTCGCCTATCCATCTAGGATTCCGACTGGGACGTAACCACCTGCGGGCCTTGCTGGATACACTTCAGGAAATCGGTGTAGATCACGTCATCCTGAACCTCAAGTATGGTAAACGCCCCGCAGCAGAGGTTATCGAGGAACTTGGCAAACATATCGTCCCGCAATTCGGCGCACAGGTGCCCGATAGTCCTACCTGACAGGACAATAGGATTCCAGTCCAAACCAGCCCGTCATTGCGACGGGCTGGCGCGCAGAGATCATGGCGAAGCCTTCCAATTTGATGCGCGAATCAGGAAGATATCTAGATATCGAAAAAAACAGGTCTCAAAAAATTCATGATTATTGACGTCAACGAAGCCCTGAAAGCATTGGCGAACCCGACGCGCCTTGCCATCCTCAATTGGCTCAAGGATCCCAGGACAGTCTTTCCCGAGCAGGAAGTCGACCCAGAAACGGTAGGCGTGTGCGTCAGTATCATCCAAGAGCGCACGGGCCTCTCGCAGTCAACGACATCGCTTTATCTCGCAGCTCTACAGCGCGCGCAATTGGTGACATCGCAGCGGATCGGCCCCTGGACCTACTACAAACGCCACGATGAGAATATCGATGCCTTCTTCAAGGCGCTGCAAGAAAGAATCTAGGGCTGCACACCCTTGTATTTCTGACTGATTTCAGTCTTTGCCGATGTCAAAAACAGCAATCTGACCAAATAACGATCAGATCATCCGAAGCTTCGAGTGATCGAACAGCATTACCAGTGATGCGGTGCGCGGAAAAAACGCTCCTATAGCAAAACTGCCACTTGATAACGCTGAAACCAGGGGCTGTACACGCAAAAGACAGCACACTCCAGAGAGGACGCGAAGCCCTTCAAGTGCTCTTCTACGGCCAACCTTCTTTAGGGGGCAGCCGCCACGGCGTCGACATCCCACGCCAGCCCCTGGCGCGTTGGGTGATCCAAAGTGGCGAGCAACTGCAACCGTTGCTCAACCTGATGCGCGACAAGCTGCTGGACTACCCCGTGTTGCACTGCGACGAAACGCGCTTGCAGGTGCTGCATGAACCGGGACGCGACCCCTCGGCACAATCCTGGATGTGGGTGCAAAGCGGTGGGCCGCCGGACAAGCCGGTGATCCTTTTCGACTACACAGCCAGCCGCGCGCAGGAGGTGCCGCTACGCCTGCTCGATGGCTACCGCGGCTACCTGATGACCGACGACTACGCCGGTTACAACGCCGTGGCTGCACGCGACGGCATCGAACGCCTGGGCTGCTGGGCGCATGCGCGACGCAAGTTCGTCGAAGCCCAAAAGGTGCAGCCCAAGGGCAAGACTGGGCGTGCCGACGTGGCGCTGAGCCTGATCAACAAGCTCTACGGCATCGAGCGTGACCTGAAGGACGCTGACCATTCCAATCCAGCGGGTTCCCCATTGACGCTGGAGCCGCATCCCATTTCCCGCTATACCGAAGCGGTTAAAGGCCAAAGGGCCGAAACGGCAAGGGAATGGGGGTGCAAGGGGAAAGGCCCTACCTCGAAAAGGCGAAAAGGCATCCCGGCCGGCCCCCCCCAGAGGACACTCACATGCTCTCCCTGTTCCAGCGAAAACGGCCTCCGGTCACTGCCCCATCACCAGCGCCCGCCACCGACCTCCCCAAAGGGCTGCTACGGCCCGAATCGGCCGCATCGCTGCTGGCGACACCGCGCCGACAGAAGCTGCTGGAACACATCTGGCAGCGCACGTCGCTGTCGCGCCGGCAGTTCGCCACGCTGTACCGCACGCCGCTGGAGCGCTACGCCGAGCTGGTCCAGCAATTCCCCGCTTCCGAGAGCCATCATCACGCTTACCCCGGCGGCATGCTGGATCACGGGTTGGAGATCGTCGCCTATGCGCTCAAGCTGCGGCAGTCCCATCTGTTGCCCATCGGCGCCAGCCCCGAAGACCAGGCGGCGCAGTCGGAAGCCTGGACCGCCGCCGTTGCTTACGCCGCGCTGCTGCACGACATCGGCAAGGTGGCCGTCGATCTGCTGGTCGAGCTGGCAGACGGCTCGCTGTGGCATCCCTGGCACGGGCCCGCTGCACCAGTCGTACCGCTTCCGCTACCGCGAAGACCGCGAGTACCGGTTGCACAGCGCCGCAACAGGGCTGCTCTACCGCCAATTGCTCGATGGTCCGCTCCTAGACTGGCTCAGCGGCTATCCGTCTCTGTGGGCACCATTGCTCTACGTCTTGGCCGGGCAGTACGAGCACGCCGGCGTGCTGGGTGAACTGGTCGTGCAGGCTGATCGCGCTTCTGTGGCACAGGAACTGGGCGGCGATCCCGCGCGCGCCATGGCCGCGCCCAGGCACGCGCTGCAACGCAAGCTGCTGGACGGGCTGCGCTTCCTGCTCAAGGAACCGTTGAAGCTGAATCAGCCGGAAGCCTCCGATGGCTGGCTCACTGAGGATGGGCTGTGGCTGGTGAGCAAGACTGTCTCGGACAAGCTGCGCGCGCACCTGCTGTCTCAGGGGATCGACGGCATTCCTGTGAACAACACCGCCGTCTTCAACGTGCTGCAGAACCACGGCATGCTCCAGCCCACCTCAGACGGCAAGGCGGTCTGGCGCGCGACCGTGACCAGTGCGACCGGCTGGTCCTACTCGTTCACCCTGTTGCGCCTCGCGCCCGCGCTGATCTGGGAATCCGGCGAGCGGCCAGCGCTTTTCGCAGGCACGGTGGCGATCGACACGACGCCAGCGGAAACCAACGGCAGTGCACCAGGCACACCGCCCGCGGTCGTGGGGCAGCCAACCCCCGAAGGTCTGGAGACTCCCCCTTGGGAATGCCCTCGCAGCGATACCGCCTTGCCGACTGCGGCCCCGCCCGTGCCTGACGTCATGGAGGACATGCTGGCGATGGTTGGATTGGATCGCACGGCCGACATGGGGAAGGGTGAAGATCCAGTGGAGAAAGTCCCTGCCCCAACCACAGCCGCAGCGTCTCCCTTGCCACTTACCCCTGCGCCTGGACCTGCATCAACTCCAACAGTCGCGATACCATCCGGGGAGCATTTCATGACGTGGCTGCAACAGGGAGTCGCCGCGCGGCGACTCATCATCAACGACGCCAAGGCGCTCGTGCATACGGTGAGCGACACCGCCTACCTGGTCAGTCCCAGCGTGTTCCAGCGCTATGCGTAGGAACATCCCAGGTGGATGCGCTGGTCAGGCAGGACAAGCAACCGGATTGGCAGTGGGTGCAAAAGCGCTTTTAGAAACTGCAGCTATACCGCAAGCACCCAAATGGCCTGAACATTTGGACCTGTGAAGTCACGGGCCCGAGGAAGTCCCGCCGACTGCATGGCTACCTCCTCGAAAATGGGTCCTTGGTATTCGCCGAAATACCGCCCAACAATCCCTATCTTGCTCTGACTCAGGAAGGATGACGCGACTCGGGCAGCGACCGTCACCACCGTGTGGCGACGATCAATGCCCCGCGAAGCTGGCAACATTTGGCGAACTAAGCTACTCGGCCCGCGCCAACTCCCGTGCAAGGAACGGAGCGGTTCGGCTGCCAGACTTTCGGGCCACCTGCTGAGGGGAACCCGCCACCACGATGCTGCCGCCGGCAGCGCCCGCGCCTGGCCCTACGTCGATCACCCAGTCGGCTTGGGCCACCGCACGCATGTCGTGCTCGATCATCACTACGGTATTACCGGCATCGACCAGGCGCTGCAACTGCACCAGCAGCCGGTCGGCATCCGACGCGTGCAGCCCGGTGGTCGGCTCGTCGAGCACGTACAGGCTTCGGCCGCGCTGGCTGCGCTGAAGCTCGGTCGCCAGCTTGATGCGCTGCGCCTCGCCACCGGAAAGCTCAGTGGCCGGTTGCCCCAGGCGCAGATAGCCCAGTCCGATGTCGCGCAGCAGTTGCAGGGGCCTTGCCACCGCGTCTTCACCCGCGAAGAATTCGCTGGCCTCGTCCACGGTCATCTGCAGCACCTCGGCGATGTTGCGCCCGTTCCACTGCACCTTCAGCGTGGCCTCGTTGTAGCGCGCGCCATGGCAGGTCGGGCACGGCGCGTACACGCTAGGCATGAACAGCAGTTCCACGCTAACGAAACCTTCGCCCTCGCAAGTCTCGCAGCGCCCCTTGGCGACGTTGAACGAGAACCGTCCGGCATCATAGCGGCGGCGTCGAGCATCGGGCGTGGCGGCGAACAGCTTGCGCACATGGTCGAACAGACCCGTGTAGGTAGCCAGGTTCGACCGCGGCGTGCGCCCGATCGGCTTCTGGTCCACCTGCACCAGGCGCTGTATGGCGTCCACGTCGCCCGCCAGATGGCCGCCGGTCGCTTCGACCACTGCCGGCCCTTCGCTGGTGGCGCTTTCGGCGGCATCGTCTTCAGGCTCGTGGCCCAGGTGCAGCAGCACCAATTCCGGCAGGGCCTGCGCGACGAGGCTGGATTTGCCGGAGCCAGAGATGCCGGTAACGGCTGTCAGCACGCCCAGCGGAATGCGCGCATCCACGCCATGCAGGTTATGGCGGTGGATGCCCTGCAGCTCCAACCAGCCGGTCGCTTCGCGTGCTCGGCTTCCGGGTGCGGGAATTTCGTCGAACAGGTAACGTGCAGTACGCGATTCGGCAATCTTGCGCAGGCCATCCGGCTCGCCGCTGTAGAGCACGCGGCCGCCACGCTCCCCGGCATCCGGCCCGACATCCACGAGCCATTGCGCGCGGCGCATCAGGTCCAGGTCGTGCTCCACCACAAACACCGAGTTGCCCGCGTCGCGCAGCCGGTCGAGTGCATCGTACAGGGCCTGGCTGTCGGAGGGATGCAGGCCCACCGAGGGTTCGTCGAGTACGTACACGACGCCGAACAGCAGAGAACTTAATTGCGTGGCCAACCGCAAGCGTTGCAACTCGCCGGCCGAAAGCGTCGGCGTGGCCCGGTCCAGCGTCAGGTAGCCCAGGCCTAGCCCGCGCAGTTGGCGCAGGCGCGCCATCACGCCTCCAGCCAGGCGCTGTGCGGCGAGGCGCTTTTCTTCCGACAGCGCGGAGGTACGGCGCACGTCGGGCGATACCGCATGGACCGCACGGCCGGTGGCAGCGCGTTCGGCACGCTCGCGCCGGGTCGCTTCCTTGTCCGTAGCCGCACCCGCTGCATGGGCGCGGAAATCGCCCTGTGCGATGGGTTCGAGCAATGCCGCCAAGTGGTCCAGCGGCATCTGCATAAACGCGCCGATGTCCACCCCAGCGAAGGTGACCGACAGCGCTTCGGGCTTGAGCCTCTTGCCGTGGCAGGTGGGGCACGGCTTGCCCTCCATGAACCGGGATACGCGCTTTCTCATCAGCGCGCTCTGGGTATTGGCGAAGGTGTGCAACACATACCGCCGGGCGCCGGTGAAGGTGCCCATGTAGCTCGGCTCCATCTTGCGTTTGAGCGCGGTGCGGGTTTCGGCAGGCGTGAAACCGGCGTACACCGGCACCGTTGGTGTTTCCTCGGTGAACAGAATCCACTCGCGATCCTTTTTCGGCAGGTCCTTCCACGGCCGGTCAACGTCGTAGCCCATACTGACCAGGATGTCGCGCAGGTTCTGGCCCTGCCAGGCGGGTGGCCAGGAAGCAATCGCCCGCTCACGGATGCTCAGGGAGGGGTCGGGCACCATGATCGCCTCGGTCACCTCGTACACATGACCCAAGCCGTGGCAGGTCGGGCACGCCCCCTGCGGCGTGTTCGGCGAAAAATCCTCGGCGTACAGCATCGGCTGGTTGGCGGGATAGGCGCCGGCGCGCGAATACATCATCCGCACCAGGCTGGACAGGGTGGTCACACTGCCCACGGAGGAACGCGCATTGCTGGACCCCCGCTGCTGCTGCAGCGCCACCGCTGGTGGCAGGCCGTCGATCGCATCTACGTCCGGCACGCCCGCCTGGTCGATCAGGCGCCGTGCATAGGGGGCCACCGACTCAAAGTAGCGTCGCTGCGCCTCGGCATAGATGGTGCCGAAGGCCAGCGAGGACTTCCCGGAGCCGGAGACACCCGAGAACACCACCAGCGCATTCCGCGGGATAGAGACGTCCACCTCTTTGAGGTTGTTCTCACGCGCGCCACGCACCTGCACGAGGCCGCTGGCCGCAGCGGTACAAGAGGATTCACCGAAAGTATTGTTTGGCATGTTCTTATCCTGTAGTTCGCCCCGCTCAGGACGGGACTTCCTGAGTGGTAGGGAAAACTGATGCTCTGCAGATGCTCGTCACGCTTGATGCGGTGCTTCTTCCTGTTCAGCCCCGCTCAGAAACAATTGGCACTGCTGATTGAAGAAGTCTTCCAGTTCAGCGGCTGTGAAGTGGTCGCTGAAGGCATGCTCGGCGTGACTCATCACGTCGAAATACACCACAGCCAATTCCAACTCTTCCAGCTCAAGCTGCTGGCAGAGCAGCCAGCCGTAGACCTTGACCTGCGCCCAATGCAGCAGCCGGTGGTTGGCCGGAATGCGGCTGATATCGCCACGGTGGGTTTTGATCTCTTCTAGGCGCCGCTCTTGCGGATCGTACCCGTCGGCCCTGCCGCCGACCAGCAGGCCGGGGTAGCTGCCACTTAGAGGTAACTCGGCGATATAGCCGTCTCCCCGCCGATCAACCACTGTCTGGTGCCCAGCCATGCCTTCCTGAGCGGTGGGGGAAGGGGTGAAGCGCAGATCCAGGTCACCTTCCTTGGCGGTGAACTCGCACAGTGCCCGCACCGCTACCCGATAGCTCATGCCTCAGCCCAGCGCACGTAGCAAACTACAACGGCGATACCGTGCTCAGCCGCGAAACTGAGCCAGCGTTTCTGGTTGTCCTGCAGGCGGTCGCCGGGGCCTTTGACCTCAATCATCCGGTAGCGATGTTCCTGCGGATAAAACTGGATCAGATCGGGCATGCCGGCGCGGTTGGCTTTCAGATCTCGCAGCAGGCGGGTAAAACAGGCGTGCAGGTGTGCAGCGGGAATGCACTGCAGGGCTAGTTCCAGGCGCGCCTCATCGAGCATGCCCCAAAAGACGAAGGGTGATTGCAGGCCGAACTTTTCCTGATACCGAGCCTTGATCAATTGCCTGTAGTCGGGTTGTTCAAGTTGCAGTAGACAGCGTTTGAACAGGTGTTGGCGGCGCGCATAAAAGTCCGGGCTGTGCAGGTCCACCGGGCCACTGTGGAACGGGTGAAAAAATGACCCCGGCAGCGGTGCGAAGATCGCCTCCCAGCACAGCAAGCCGAACAGGCTGCAGAGCAGGGTATTTTCCACATAGTGCACCGGAGCATCATCCTGCTGCAGGTGATCACGCACAGCTATCTCCACACTGCCATGTGTCGGCGCCGGCAATACCAAGTCGATGCGGGTTTCGCTCGCAGCCTTGGGCTTTTTCACCATCTGCAGGCCGAGCTTGCGCTGCAGGCGGGTGAGGGCTCGTTCCAGGCGCTGGCTTTCTTCATAGCTGCCTGGGGTTTGGCTAAAGGCCAGGGCCTGATCATAGGCCTCGGCATCGCGCCCCAGTT
The DNA here is from genome assembly GCF_003325755.1 of Pseudomonas sp. SST3. The sequence goes on from NZ_QORI02000004.1 coordinate 13,766, forward strand.
GTTCCAGTACGCGAATCTGTCGCCAGCGGGCTTCGCCATGCGCGCTTTGCTGATAAAGCAGCAGGGCCTGCTCCAGCTCACCGCTCCTCTCCAGTTGCTGGGCGATCTGAAACAGCAGGCACGATTGGCGGCTGCAAAGGTATGGGTTGCTTGAACTGAACGCCAGCAACGGCGGTACAATGTCCGCCAGGTCTGCGCCTTGCTCAACGCTGACGCGTAACTGGCGCAGGTGCAGGTAATCCTCAAGATCCTGGCGGCACTGAAAACCACGTGACTCCGGGCCTATATCCACCGATTCGTAACGGTAGATGCCCAGATCCGTCAGCACGAACTCGGACCAGTCCTGAGCCAGATTGCCAAAGAACATCAGGCGCAAACGATCACACAACTCGCCCACCATCAGGCTGAGTAACTGATCATCCAACATAGGGCACCAGTCCGTGAAGGTCTGGGCAGGTAGCTCCATTGCGCGCAGTTGTTCGAGCAGCTCGGCCTTTTTCTGCGCCGCGCGGCGGTCTGTGAGCGGCATATGAGTCAGCACCTCATCCTTGCGCAGCAGCTCGGCAATCTCATCGGCTGTGAGCAGCGCCTGCTCGGTGATCCATCCCTGTTCAAGCAGTGGATCGGCAGCAGCCAGGCAGTCGCCGATTTCCGGGTAAACGAGCTTGCTCAGACGAAAATGACAGCCCTTGCGCTAATCATGCGCACCAGCAAGGCCTGGGATGGCCAGGGCAGGGTATTGAAGGTGTCGAGAAAGGCACGTTCTTCATCCGCCAGTAGATCTGCATAGCGCTCAGCCACCCAGGCGAGTGCCGTACGGAAATTGCTGAGGTAGTAAAGCTCAGGGGCTAACGAGACGGACATGGTAGTGATCACTGTATTCTTGTACAGGATTGTCCGTGTTGCGGTGCCGAGGATCAACTGGCGCAGAAGCTGACGGTATCAGCAGGTGAAAGTGGCCAACTCCAGCCCGATGCTACTGGCGACTCCCGGCCGGTATCTGCCTGTCGCGTTAGGCAGGTACCGGCCGAGACTGTGTAAAAACGTTTTCAAGTGCGGCAGGTACTCAAACACAAGCTAGAAATCGTGCATCTGGGAGAAATCCACATTTGCTGACGTGCCGATAAACTCCAGATTTCACGTAGACGCGAGTACTTCAATTTTGACGAAGCGTTTTTACACACTCTGGGCCAATAGCGGTCAGTCGCGATACCATAGAGATGATTCACCATAAGGCAGCGACTGGAGCTCACGCAGCAATAATCCTTAGATCCATTGCTAACTGACTAATACAAGATGCTGCTGGTTGGCAGATTCGATTCGTTCTCTCATCAGGATCACAAGCCGTCGGTACTCAAGCTTAGGAACAGCATGGCGATTGGCAGATTTCCAAAGTCGCCATGAGTCGCTCAGAACGATGTTTCATGACCGGCGAAACTTGGATCCTGCCTGAGCATCATTGATGCTCGCATGGATTCGAACGATACAGCATCCGAGTAGCCGCCCCGAGCAGGAGACGGCTACTCAAAACACTAAGCCGCAGGCTTCATCACAACCTTCGTCCACCCCTTGTCTCGTGCATCGAAGTGCTTATAAGCACTTGGGCCATCATCCAGCTTCAATCGATGGGAAACGATCTGCGAGGGTGCGGCACGCCCGTGATGAATTAGCTCAGCCAACTGGCGGTTGTACGCCTTGACGTTGGCTTGCCCGGTGCCGATTTTCTGCCCTTTGAACCAGAAGGAACCGAAGTCGAAAGCCATCTTCCCTTCTTTGGCTAACTCGTTCTTGGCACCCGGATCTTGGGGAACGAATACCCCGACTACTCCGATACCACCGGTTGCCTTGGTCGAGGCGACGAGGTTGTTCATGGTCAGGTGATTCACCTCGTGGCCATGTTTGTCGCAGCACTGGTAGCCCACGCATTCGCACCCACGATCCGTGCCTTTACCATCGGTGTAATTCAGGATTTCATCGACAGCCTTCTGCTCGACGGAATTGATTGGCGTGGCCCCCATCTGGGCAGCCAGTTTCAAGCGGTCTGGTTGATCGTCTATTACGAAGACCTGCGAAGCGCCTTGGATAAGCGCGGAGTGCGCCGCCATCAAGCCGACCGGGCCTGCGCCGTAGATGGCAATGGACTCGCCTGGTTGCAGCCCCGCCAGCCTTGTTGCGTGCCATCCCGTGGGGAAAATGTCGGAGAGCATGACGTAGTCGTCCTCGCGCTCCTTCGCATCCTCAGGCAGCACGAGACAGTTGAAGTCCGCGAAGGGAACTCGCAGCAGCTCGGCCTGGCCACCGTCATAAGTGCCCATCTCTGCAAAGCCGTAGGCGGCACCAGCGCTGCCTGGATTGGCGGTCAAGCAATAGCCGGTAAGTCCTTTCTCGCAGTTTTCACAAAAACCACAGCCGATGTTGAAGGGCAAGCAGACCATGTCTCCAACCTTAACGCGCTCAACTCCTGCACCTACCTCGACCACCTCACCGAGGTTCTCGTGACCGAAGACTCGACCCGTCTCGAAGGTGGTTCTGCCTTCGTACATGTGCAGATCGGAACCACAAAGATTCGTGGATGTGACTCGAACGAGAGCATCCGTTGGTCTCTCGATCTTCGCATCTGGGACGTTCTGGACGCTGACGTCACGCGGGCCGTTGTAGACGATTGCTTTCATCTGGGTTCTCCAAGTCAGTTCAAAGGAGCGCCGATTGCGCTTTCGCTCCTACCTTGGTTCGTCTCCCATGCAACGCTCGTTGTTCAGGAAAACTGGTCAAAGCCTGACGGGCGGTACCGCGTTCGAGGCTGATGCAACAGCTCTAAAACGACCATTTTCCTCTATTGAAGCGCACGTCGCCGTTGCTCGGCACTGGGCTAAACTTTCCGTTTTTGCAGACAAATCGAGATGCCCAATGGAGACCGCTAAGATTCAAGCATTCGCAAACTGAATCGCCCCGGGTTTTGTGGAGGCCGTTTCGTTTAAGTCAGGCCGCCATGGCCTGACCTGCTTGTTGCTGGTGGAAGTTTGCCTCAGCCTCCGCAGGCGGGATATATCCGATTGAGCTCAGCAGGCGTTGGTGGTTGTACCAGTGCACCCATTTCAAAGTCGCCATTTCGACGGCTTCGCGGCTCTTCCATGACTGACGGTAAATCAGCTCGGCCTTGTACAACCCGTTGATGGTTTCGGCCAAGGCGTTGTCGTAGCTGTCTCCCTTGCTGCCAACCGAAGGCTCAATGCCGGCCTCTGCCAGCCGTTCGGTATAGCGGATCGAGACATCCTGGCTTCCACGGTCGCTGTGATGGATCAGACCACCCGAGCAATGCGGCTGACGGGCATACAAGGCTTGCTCTAGGGCATCCAGTACGAAGTTTGTCTTCATGCTGGTACTGACTCGCCAGCCGACGATCCGCCGTGCAAAGACGTCGATCACGAACGCCACGTACAGCCAGCCCTGCCAGGTCGATACATAGGCGAAGTCCGACACCCACAACTGGTTCGGGCGGTCGGCATGGAACTGGCGTTGGACACGATCCAGCGGGCAAAGGGCCTTGTCGCCGGCCACCGTTGTCTGCACGATCTGGCCACGTCTAATGCCCTGCAATCCGGCCCGACGCATTAACCGCTCCACCGTGCATCTGGCGACCTCGATGCCTTCTCGCCGCAGCTGCTTCCAGACCTTCACCGCGCCATAGCACTGCATATTGGCATCCCACACTCGCTGGATTTCCAGGGTCAATGCGTCATCGCGCTGAGCACGACAACAGCGCAGTGCCGGGTTGCGCTGTTGAGCCACGTGCCTGCGGTAACCGGACGGGGCGATCTGCAACACGCGGCAGATCGACTCGACCCCGAGACGGTCACGATGCTGATCGACAAACGCCCTCAGGACTTGGTGCGGCGGTCGAGCTCCGCCTGGGCAAAATACGCACTGGCCAGACGCAGAATTTCATTGGCCTTACGCAATTCCCGGTTCTCCCGCTCCAACGCCTTGATGCGTTCACGCTCTTCGGTGGTCGGGCCTGGACGCTGACCTGCGTCGGTCTGATGACGGCGAATCCAGCCATGCAACGTTTGCGCTGCACAGCCAATCTTCGGCGCGATGGCTTCAATGGCGGCCCACTCGGAGGAGTAGTCGTTCAAATGCTCCAGAACCATGCGCACGGCACGTTCACGGACTTCAGGGGAGTAGGTCGCAGTCTTTCTCATGGCCTCATCTTCTCAAGAGCTGAGGCCTCCACGAAACCCGGGGCGATTCAGGAAATCACTACGCCCAGGCGCAGTGGGCTGGGGCATACAAGATGTGAAAGTGTTTTTACACACTCTGGGCCAAAAGCGGACGATTGCTGGCAGGTATTCAAGCTATGTCCCCAGGCCCTGGGGAAATAGCTTGGGGTTTGAGAAAGCCTGCTTAAGGTGGTCGTACACCAATCGCACCCGCTTCGATACAGGACCCTGCTGCGGGCGGTATATGAACAGATCCCATGGCGCTGGAGCGAGATCAGCCAAAACAGCAACCAGCTTTCCTGACCGCAGATGAGGCTCAGCCAGATAGGCAGGAATTTGGCCAAAACACATGCCTGCCAGGGTGGCTTCCAATTCCGTATCTGGATCATCACAGATAAGCGCTGGCTGCCTGGGCGTGAACGTTTGCCCGTCGGCAAATAGCCAAGGCCAAGGGCGGCCATTTTTCCGGTCGATCAGGACTGAAAGTGGCAGCTTAGCTAAGGCATCCAAAGATTCAGGTGGTGTCTTTTGGCCTATGAGAGACGGGCACGCGACAACGTAAAACGGCACGGGAGCTAAGGCACGTGCAACGTAGCGCCGGTCGCGAATAACCCCCACCCTGATACCAATATCGATATGCGCCTCAACAGCATCAGTCATCTGATCTTCCAAGCGGAGATCGAATTGCAGGTCAGGATGTGCAGCGGCCAGGGGCTGAAGAAACGGTATCAGGAAGCGCCTGCCAATAGCATGTGGAGCCGTAATCCCCACCCTACCTGACAGCTCAGGCTCCGTCCTGTGCGACCGGAATAGCGTATCGAAATGATCCAGAGCTGACCTGGCATCTTTGGCGTAATCCTGACCGAAAGCAGTGATGCTCACCTGGCGGGTATTGCGGTGGAACAGTGATTCGCCAAGCTCAGTTTCCAGGGCTTGAATGGCTCGAGTCACCCCTTGTGGGGAGATGCCTAATCGAGTTGCCGCTTGGCGGAAGCTACCTGCCTCTGCTGCTGTGCAAAAAATCCTAACCATCTCCATGCGGTTAAGCATGTTGCCCCTCTCATTTATTCCATTTTCAGGAATAGCATAATCTAATCATTTCCATTTATTGAGATCAATCATGGGTCTAAAGTTTGCGCACTGCCAGGTTAACCAGCCATGGCGAAGTACAAACCCGCCGATGAGGTTCTCAGCATGAGCAATAACATTTCTGGAAAAGTTGTCGTTATCACCGGTGCCAGTAGCGGCCTGGGTGAGGTTACTGCGCGCCACCTTGCTGCGCTTGGCGCTCGCGTAGTGCTGGCTGCACGTCGCAAAGATAAACTCGACGCATTGGTGGCTGAGCTGACCAATGCAGGTGGTCAGGCAATCGCGTATCAGACCGATGTTACCTCTCAGGAAGAGGTCAAAACGCTCATTCAAGGTGCCGTGGACACCTACGGTCGCATTGATGTACTGGTCAACAATGCCGGACTGATGGCGATTGCACCGCTCAGCGATGCTCGCACTGACGAGTGGGATCGCATGATCGATATCAACATCAAGGGTCTGCTGTACGGAGTCGCGGCTGCATTGCCAGTCTTCCAGAAACAAAACAGTGGTCACTTCATCAACATCGCATCGGTTGCAGGCCTGAAGGTGTTTAGCCCAGGTGGCACCGTGTACAGCGGCACCAAGTTTGCTGTGCGGGCTATCTCCGAAGGACTGCGTCACGAAGTCGGTGGCAGCATCCGCACCACGACTATCGAACCGGGCGCCGTGGACTCCGAACTGAAATTCGGCAGCACCCACCAACAGAGCCGCGATTTCGTGGTGGACTTCTACAAGCATGCAATTCCCGCCGAATCGGTCGCTCGAGCTATCGCCTTCGCAATTGAGCAGCCTGCTGACGTGGATATTAACGAGATCGTTCTGCGCCCAACCGTGCAGGAGTTCTAATGAGTTGAGGGCCTGTCTCTTCGGCGTCAGGCCCCGCTTATCTGGAGTGAAAAGCGGTGAGTGCCACATGGCCCGGAAGAAAAGAAGCAAGCGCTCGATGCAGGTGCTGAATGCCCTGCAATTCTTCAGCAGCTTGCAGCTGTTCGTGGGGCTGACAACGGATTGATGGCAACGGTTATGGAGAGCTATCTACGGGAAGAGTTTCCCAGTAGCGAAATCAGGAGCGATTCGCAGAACAAGTCCATTGACGAGACCATCTCCATCGTCCGCTCCTACCTGCGGTAGAGGCACCAGGGTGCCCTCGGTGAGGGAAAATTTAGTTAGCTAGTAAAGGAAGCGACATCATGAAATCACGTGCAGCAGTTGCCTTCGGGCCTGGAAAGCCACTGGAAATCGTCGAGATCGACGTCGAGCCGCCGCGCAAGGGCGAGGTGCTTGTCAGGATCACGAATACCGGCGTTTGCCATACCGACGCCTTCACCCTGTCGGGCGAGGACCCGGAAGGCGTGTTCCCGGCGGTGCTGGGCCATGAGGGCGCCGGCATCGTGGTCGAGGTCGGCGAGGGCGTGACCTCGGTCAAGCCGGGTGACCACGTGATCCCGCTGTACACCGCCGAGTGCGGTGAGTGCCTGTTCTGCAAGAGCGGCAAGACCAACCTGTGCGTGGCGGTGCGCGCCACCCAGGGCAAGGGCGTGATGCCCGATGGCACCACCCGCTTCAGCTACAACGGCCAGCCGATCTACCACTACATGGGCTGCTCGACCTTCAGCGAATACACGGTGGTGGCCGAAGTCTCGCTGGCCAAGATCAACCCGGACGCCAATCCCGAGCATGTCTGCCTGCTGGGTTGCGGTGTGACCACCGGCATCGGCGCTGTTCACAACACGGCCAAGGTTCAGCCGGGTGACTCTGTGGCCATCTTCGGCCTCGGCGGCATCGGGCTCGCTGCGATTCAGGGGGCACGCCAGGCCAAGGCAGGTCGCATCATCGCCATCGACACCAATCCAGCGAAGTTCGAGCTGGCTCGTACCTTCGGCGCGACCGAATGCCTCAACCCGAAGGACTTCGACAAGCCGATTCACGAGGTTCTCATCGAGATGACCGGTTGGGGTGTCGATCACACCTTCGAGTGCATCGGCAACGTCAACGTGATGCGCTCGGCATTGGAAGCAGCACATCGTGGCTGGGGCCAGTCGATCGTCATCGGCGTGGCTGGTGCAGGCAAGGAAATTTCGACGCGCCCGTTCCAGTTGATCACCGGTCGCACCTGGAAGGGCTCGGCTTTCGGCGGGGTCAAGGGCCGCACTCAACTTCCCGGCATGGTGGAGGACGCAATGAAAGGCGAGATCGATCTCGCCCCGTTCGTCACCCACACCATGGGCCTCGACGACATCAACAAGGCCTTCGACCTGATGCATGAAGGCAAGTCGATTCGCACGGTGATCCACTACTGACCGCCCACTACCCATTCAACACCAACCACCAAGGAAATTAATCATGTCCACTCCTGTCATTTCTGGCGATGGCATCTTTTCGCACATTTTTATCGGCGCTGCCGACCTTCAGAAGTCGGTCGCGTTCTACGACGCCGCTCTGGGTGCTCTTGGCATCAAGAACCTCGGTCCTTTCAACAACGGATGGGTACTTTTCGGTCGCGAAAAGCCGGCTTTCATCATCGCCCGCCCGGGCAATGGTGAAGCGCCTTCCAGCAACGGCGTGACGATCGGCTTTGCGGTCGCCACTCCCGCTGAAGTGCATGCCTTCCACGCCGCCGGCCTTGCCGCAGGCGGCACTGACGAGGGCCAACCTGGCGCACGTGGTCACCTGCCGGGTGCCTATGCGGCCTACCTGCGTGATCCGGCGGGCAACAAGGTCTGCTCGTACACCTTCGTCTGAAAGCAAGGAAGCTGAGAGCGTTCTGACAGGGTCAGCACAAGCCTCTATTATACGGCGAGCCTGTTAGACGGACTGTGTAACGCGGTGCCTGCTCATGAAGATCGGCCCGCAGCCATGTGTGAAACGCATGGCTGCGGGCATTTGTTTTGAAGCGTGCTTTTCAACCAATGAGAAATGAGGTCGTTATGAAAGAGCCGGCCAATATCAATACGACGACCGTACAACCCACCCCGACCGCCACCGTGTACGGCATGCCGGCCTATGCCGATCGTGCTGCAGCCGTGGGTGAAGTGCATGCGCGCCCGCATCTGTTGCTTCAGGCCCCCCGCGGTATATTGCAGCTCTCTTTCATGACCGAAGGCGACCAGGCCAGGGATCAGATGGCGATGAGCGAGTTATCTCATCGCTTCGGCGTTGCCGAGCCCGACCACGCTACGCCGCTACACGGCGTGACATGGGATGAGGGAGACCTTCACTGTGAAAAGCACACCGAGTTCTCTACGTATCTCTGGTGCGCTTCGCTGGATTCCAAGACGGGAGAGCCTTGCGGAGAAAATCCCTTCAAATATGGATTTGTTCCTCGGCCGGTCGTATCCGGCATCCGCTTGAGACTTCTTCCGTGGATGCCAGAAACGGAGAAGGAGGCTGATCGCTTCGATCCTGCCAGCCTGTGCTACTCGCTGGTAGAGAACGGCTCTGCCGCCATCTTGACCGACTTCCGACAGGATGAGGATGGCCTGACGCAGATCCTCATCCTTGCTCGTGATTTGACCCCGGCGCGGGCAGGTGCGCTGGCTCAACGTCTATTGGAGATCGAGACGTACCGTACCTTGGCGTTGCTGTCTCTGCCGTTGACGCGATCGATGACGTCGGAGCTGCGACGCATGGAGTCGCGCCTTGCAGCGATCACTGACGAGATGTGTACGAGTTTGGTAGAACGCCGCGATAGCGACGTGCTGCTTTCCGAATTGACCGGTCTGGCCGCCGAACTGGAAGCTGGCGTCGCGGCAAATCTCTATCGCTTCGGCGCCAGCCGTGCCTACTACGAGATCGTCGAGGAAAGGCTGGCTGCGCTTTCAGAAGTGGCCGTATCCGGATACAGCACCTGGGCGGACTTCCTGCAGCGTCGCATCGCTCCAGCCATGCGGACGTGCCAATCCGTAAAGGAGCGCCAGGCCAAGCTCTCCGACAAACTGACCCGAGCCATCGCGTTGCTGCGTTCGTGGATCGACGTCGAACTTGAACGCCAGAACCGCGATCTGCTGGCTTCGATGAACAACCGGGCCAAGTTGCAATTGCGCCTTCAGCAAACCGTCGAAGGCCTGTCGGTCGCGGCAATTTCTTATTACGTCGTGAGTCTTCTCGGCTACCTGCTCAAGGGCATTCCGATCGTTCACGACAGCGTGGCGCCGGTGATGGCGGTTCTGGTACCTGCGGTGATGCTGACGATCTGGTGGATCGTCCGCAGGATAAGACACGCCCACAGCGACACGGCGGCGGAAGAGAAATCTTCCTGACGAGCTGCCGTCCTGGCGCGCGATAGCTGCGCCGTCCGTTTGAACAGAGGAGAACAACATGCCAAGCAATTCTTTCGGTGAATCCTCTTGTACCGCTGCGGCCTGCATTGAAGCGTTTGTAGACCTTATTCCAGTAGCCAAACGCCTTGGGCAGGTCTCTCCAGGGACATCCCGTGCGCATGCGGTACAGCATGCCCTCCACGGTCATTCGTAGATCACGCTTGTTGTAGATGGCCTTGTGCAGCAGAATTTCCCGCAGCTTCGACCAATGCTCATCGCTGAGCAGTAATCGGGGCATTGCAAGCTCGTATCGATGTTGGGTCAGAGCTTCAACGATACGGGCTTGCTCTTATAGATCAATGGGTTAGCGCGAAATGGCAACAGACCCTAGCAAACCAGTTCAAATAACGTGGCGCAGTAGTTTTATCAGGTCCAAATGCGCCGTTTGGCCTGCGTCAGTTTCCCGGCGGTCTCCAGCTGTACATACACCAAACGCCTCTGGTCATCCACCGCGTCGCAACTCCCTGACACCCCGGCCCAGCTTGCGGCGCAACAGGGCCCGCAGGGTCACCCCATCCGAGTACCCGACCTGTGCGGCGACTTGGTCGACGCTCGCGTTTCCGGTGCGCAAGAGATGGACGGCATGCTCCACGCGCAGGTCCTGGAAATACGACAACGGTGTCTTGCCCAAAACGCTTTGCAGCCGCCGCGCCAAGGTGCGCTCGCTTGTGCCCGCGGCGCTGGCCGCCTCGGCCAGCGAGAACCCCTTCGCGAGCTGACTTCTGGCCCAGCACTCGAAGCGCTCCACCATCGGGTCGGCATGCGCAAGGTGGTCGGGAATCACGAACTCGGCTTGCGAACTGCGTGCCTCGACCAGCAGATAGCGTGCTACTAGGGCCGCCAGCGCCGGATTGCGCCCCCGGATGATGCGCAAGGCCAGGTCGACGTGGGCCAAAGCGGCACCCGCGGTAGTGAAGCGTGTCGAGTTCACGATCATGCGTGACTCGTCCAGCGTGACGTTCGGATAGCGCTGCCGAAACATCGGCCCCAGCCACCATGACGTCGTCGCACGATGCCCATCAAGCAGGCCACTCTCTGCAAGCAAGAAACTACCGGAGCAGGCGGCACCAAGGTGCGCGCCAGCGGTGGACCACAGCTGTAGCGCGGCGACCGCATCGGGCACGTCGGGGCGTGTGAGCCGAGCCGAGAGCGTGTCAGGCATCTTGTCACCAAACGCGGGCACGAGCACGACGTCTGGTTCTGGCACACCACGCGCAGTGACCACGGGGACCGTCAAGCCTTGCGCAGTCCGGATGCGACGCCGCACGGCCACCAGCGTGATCTCGATGGGCGCGGGAGCCTGTGGCAGCGAGCCCGCCATTGCGTTGGCCAAGCCAAGGGTGTCAGTCAGGGCCGCAAGCCCCAGATCAAACACGCCATCACAAACAAGGATGTGGATTTTCATGGCAACAATGATATCAATGTTGTCATTATTGCCTATAGAGATGTCTATTATGAAGACTTAGGCTGCTGTCTCGTCGATCCCTTCACCCACTTTTCCATTTACCCCAAGGATTACAGCATGACCAAGCTCGCCCTGTTTGTTCGCCTCGAAGCCAAACCCGGCCAGGAGGCTGCGCTTGCCGACTTCCTGGCCAGCGCACTGCCACTCGCCAACGCAGAGTCCGGCACCACTGCCTGGTTCGCATTGAAGTTTGGCCCTTCGACGTTCGGTGTGTTCGATGCCTTTGCCGATGAGGCAGGTCGCCAAGCACATCTGAACGGCCAGATCGCCGCGGCCTTGATGGCCAACGCCGCGACCTTGCTCAGTTCTCCGCCCAATATCGAGAAGGTCGAACTGCTTGCAGCCAAACTGCCTGCATGACAACCCGGCCTTGACCCAATCAGGTCACGCTGCAGGATGGGGGTCACAAGCTCTACGCAGCGATCCCCCCCTCGATTGCACTTGCCCAGGGAGCTACTTTCCACAGCGATGGGGGGCAATATTGCAGCCAGAACTTCCAAGCTGCGTCAGCAAGCAGGGGCAACATCAGGGCTGGCTGTGATGTTCCGATTCGTCGGGTAGTTATCGAGAAGTACCGACTGTTTGCAACGTGTCGGTACCGAGAGCCGTCTGGGCGAGCCAGATTTCCGGCCAATCGAAAGTCCGCAGTCCGCAAGCGCGGACCGATAGAGCGGTTTGTTGAAAATCAACGACCTAGCATCGGGCCGTGCGGGCTAGTGAGGGTTTCTGGGGGTTCGTACGTAACGATTCGAACTCCTGCGGGGGCTCGGAGCCGGGGGATTTGAATCCAAAGACAAAAATACCCAGCTCAAATCAGCGTTTCAGGCACTTGGTCTCTGAAAACTGATTTGTAGGATTTCACTCTTAAGCAATATAGGAACCTTGAGCCTTCCGTCAAGAGCGCAACCAAAACGATTTCCAGTTTAAAGGCGCCGCGCGGTGCGGGAAGGATGTTCTGGGTTCAAATCCTCGATAGGGATTTGAACCGGCAGCTTGTTGGGGGCTCAGTTGACCGAGGTGGCGGCCGAATTTAATCGTGCGTTTTCCTGCGTGGCTTCATTCAGCAGCTTATCCCACGAGTCAGGTGGATGTCCGCTTGCGAGCATTTTTCGAAACACCTCGTAGGCGTCATCGCTGCTCTCATAGGCACGCTTGGTGTCTTCGTCATTAACCCACGCCAAGATGATTACCTTGCTTGGGCCGTGGTACCGGAAGAACAGCCGATACTGCTGAAAAAACTTGGCACGGAACCAGTGCTTATGTTCCTCGCCAAATGTGCCACCTTGGCGGTATTCGGGCTTGCTCGGGTCTTGTGGGATAACGTCAAAAGCCAGCTTGGTGATGGCTGCCAGCCGCTTGGCTGCATTATTCTTGCGATAACCCACGGGGTCTTTTTGTTTTGAGAGCTCAACTTGCTGAATGAGGGTTTCGAGCTGATCCAGAAACAAGGGGTGCGCAAATACTGTCCAGCCATGAGCAACCAGTGGCTTACCTTGGTCTTGGCTCATTCATCGTCTGCCGACAGCGGGGCATCCAGATCTATATCGTTGCTATCGACCAGCGAATGAATGCGTGCCACGAGATCTGAATCTATGGCTCGCAGGTGCTGAGGGTTCGCTGCGATGTCATGTGCAAGAAAGCTGAGAAACTGGCCGATTGCCGGGTCATCCTCAGTGGGCTCAGCACGGCTCAGCACGACCTCACCGCTGGGGCGAATCGAGTAATGGATTTTGTCGCGCTTGTTTAGCTGAAGTGCGCGGCGAACCGTTTCTGGTACCGTCGTCTGATAGCGGTCGGTAAGGGTGGATTCGACTTCAAGTGCTCTGGCCATGACTTGCTCCGGCTCGTGTGAGTTGTTTCAAGGTAATGCGGATGCATTACCTTGTCAATGCGGTTGCATTGTCTGAGCTGGGGCGATAGTCGAGCAATGGGCTAGCTGAATACCGTGCTCCAGTTGCGGGTAACCAGCGTCTTACATGCTTCTGAGGTGCCGCCAAAACATCTCCGAGATACTGTCTGCATGTCGGCTTCAGTGACATAAGTGATGCTGTTCCCATCCTGGTCAATCAGCACACCCCCTGCGCCAATTAGCAGCGCATGACCTGCAGCCACATCGTGTGCTGAAACCGGCACAAGCGATACGCCTGCATCCCCATCACCTGCTGCGACTCGTGCCAACCGATAGGCGATGCTGGGCATCGCCACAAAGCAACCTGGTGAGCACAATTCAGAATTGATTTCGGGCTTGTTCGTTGCCGCAGTGCTGACCATAACTCTGCTGTCTTGATTCCATTCTTTTTGGGCGAGTGTCGCTTTAATGGGGCTCCCATTGCGAAGCACACACGGTGCCCCTTTTGCCCATGCGACGCAGTCGGAATCACCAGTGATTGGGTACTTCATCCTCAAAGCCCAGTCGGCAGAACCAGCGATAGGCCAGGTTTAAGTGCACCTCTTCTCACGATCGCCGTTTGGAAAGGATGCCATAGCAGTAGCCGACGACCAGCATGCGCACCATCAATTCCGGGTCAATCGAGGTGCGCCCGATGGGGCTATAGAAATCCGCCAGGTAGGCACGCAGATCGCTGAGATCCAGGCACTGGTCGATGCTGCGTAAGAGGTGTTGGGGCGGAACGTGGTCTTCCAGATTGAACGAGTAGAACAGGCACTGCTGTCCTCCTGGTAACTGTCCCATCATGCTGTTCGCCCCCGCGCTAGCTGACAGAGCAATTCTGCCAACAGCATGGGGGGAGCAGCTACTTTTTCAACAGAATCGGCCAATAGCGGTCATCAGGGCTGGCTTGAATCGGGGCCGAAGGATTACGCTCTCAGCCCCATAATTGCTGGTCAGACAGTTACCACGATCTTGCCGATCTGCTGATTGGCTTCAAGGAAACGATGGGCATCCTGGATGTCGCTAAGTGCGAATGTCTTTGCGATGATCGGGCGCAACGTACCGGACTTCAACCCTTGCAGAATAAAAGCCTTTGCTCTCTCTAGGGCTTCAAGGTCGGCCACAATCTCTGCGTAGATATAGCCCTTCAAAGTCAGGCTTTTGCCCAGCACGGTAAACAGTGGGAATGGTGTCGGTTCAGAGCTAAGTGCGCCGTACTCCAGCAAAATTCCGCCCCGCGCCATGCTCTGCGTGAGAGGTTCAAAGGACGGCCCGCCTACAGGATCGAATACAACGCGAGCGCCTTGACCGGCAGTTATCGTCATAACACGCTCGACGATATCCTCTTCATCGCTGACGATGACATGCGCAGCGCCTGCATCAAGTAGGGCTTGCTTCTTCGCGTGAGTTCGAGTGATCGCAATCGATGTGGCGCCGACCATACGAGCCATTTGGAAGGCGGCCAAGCCAACACTGCTTGACGCGGCGGTAACGATGACAAAATCGCCCTGCCGTAGCTTCGCCTGTTCAATCAATGCCCCCCAGGCGGTGACGTACTGCATCCAAGACGCCGCAGCCTCTTCAAAGGACAAGTTCTCAGGGCTCTTTACCACCAGGTGGGCCGGTACATTGGCCAACTCGCCGTAGGTGCCCCAGCGAGCAATATCCAGAGGTGGGATCAGAGCGACCGAGTCACCAATCGTGATCTCGGTTACGTCGCTCCCAACTGCCGTTACGATGCCTGCGGCCTCGTAGCCTAAGCGGCTGGGGAACTCCGCTTCTTGTAGGTATGCGTGATTGCGGAACATCACTTCGGCTCGGTTCAAGCCAATGGCTTTAACACTAATTTGCACCTCGTTTGCTGCTGGTGCCGATACTTCCAGATCTTCCAGCTTCAGAACGCTGGCGTCACCGTATTCATGAATTCTGACAATGCGTGCCATCATAGATATCTCGTTTATCAATGGGCCTCGACGTACATCCGGAAGGTATCCGGGCACTCGAAAGGTGACGAAAATTTAGTCATTGGTTGGCGCTAGATAAAGGCCTACGATGGCGCATTACTAGAAACAGAGTGTTTATAATGGATCGCCTGACCCAGATGGCCACGTTCGTCAAAACAGTTGAGCTGGGTTCATTCAGCGCCGCTGCGGACGACCTGAATCTCTCCCCTCAATTGGTAGGGAAACAGGTGAAAATGCTCGAACAACATCTGGGTGTTTCCCTGCTGCACCGGACTACGCGCAGGCAAAGCCTCACCGACTTCGGCAGGGCGTTCTACCCGCGAGCAAAACTGATCCTTGCAGACATGCAGTCTGCCGAGAACCTGGCAGCCCTCACTCGGGGCACACCAAGCGGCCGCCTTCGCATCAACGCGCCGGTCACGTTCGGAATTCGCACGCTTTCGCCACGCCTGCTGGAATACATGGTTCGGTATCCTCAGGTGTCTGTTGACCTAACGTTATCGAACGAACTGGTCGATATCGTTGATGATGGTTACGACGTGGTATTTCGCATCGGCGAGCTGGTGAGCAGTGGGTTGAAGGCAGTGCCACTGGAGCCCTATCAGATGGTTTTATGCGCTGCGCCGTCCTATCTTGCACGTCGCCCTCCCATCATCAATCCGTGGGATCTACAGCAGCAGGAGTGTCTGGGGTTTACCTATTCTGATGGCCGCTCACACTGGAGCTTCGACAGCCCGGAGGGGCGTATAGATGTTCCTATTACAAGCAAATTAACGATCAATCAAGGTGATCCACTGCTGGCAGCGGCTGTAGCTGGTCTAGGTGTGGTTCTACAGCCGATAGAGTTGGTTAGCGATGCACTGCGCGATGGGACACTGGTGCGTCTGTTGCCGCAGTACCCCGTGCCGAATACCGCAATGCACATCCTCTATACCCCTGACCGAAGAATGACTCCAAAGCTGCGCAGCTTCTTGGAGTTTGCGCGTGAGGCTTTTGGGCAGCGAGGCCCTCTCTAACGCACGAAAATCAATGTCTGCGCTATCCGGTATTCGTAAAGGACGACGATTACCGTGGCTCACCGGATATGACCAAGCACCCCTTGCTGAGGAAGTACCTGCTGGAGCACTTCGCGGCGGAAGTCGAAGAACTGAAGGATGCCGTGTTCGTTGGCCTGGGGCCGCAGGTCCATAAGGTGCTGGACCGCCTGATCCAGGAGCGGGTGAATCGCCCCATCCATTTTCGCACCTCGCGATTGAAACCTGGAATCACACCAGGCAATCCTGCTCCATGAACCTCAAACCGCAGTCAAAATAAGACCGTAAATTGAGTTGAGGTGATTATGATCGGGTGCCAACGGGAACACCTTAGAAACCCAAGACGCCTCCCTAGATCATTGGTAACTTCAAACTCAGGAGCGTTTGGCTTCAACGCAGCCTAAACCCAACCGACTGCGGGCAGCTCTACTCGCCAACGCACGCAAAGCCACTCTCACAGATAGGTGACTGCGATGCTTGACAAGGCTCGAAAGGTTCATATACTCGCGCTCACTGTGAGCAATCCAACAAATCAAGGTTTCTTGCATAATGCGCTGAAGCCTTGATTTGGCCGGGATATTGAAGTTTGGGATTCAAATCCCCCCGGCTCCACCAAATACACATCTAAGGGCGTCCACGGACGTCCTTTTTTTTGTCTGAAATTCAGTAAACACGGGGCTTTCAGCGCTACCGGCATCCATGGATGTCCGTCGACATCCATGTGCTCGTGTATTCCTGGTGGTACTGGCGATGCTGTCGATTTCGGCCAGCAGGTGCGCGCGGTACTGCTGGGTCTGCAGCAAGGCGTCGGTGATCTTGTGCAGGCCAAGCTCGGCCCGCTGAATGGTTTCGATGGCGCGGCCGCTCTGCTCCTGGCCATTTTGCGGAGCGTCGGTCATCAGGCGCTGGCTCAGCTCGGCGAAGCCGGACGACAGGCCATTGATAGCGCTGCCGACCTGCCCACGGGCCAGATCCAGGTGCTGCCCCCACATGGGCAGAACACCCGAGACAAGCGACTGCAAACGCTCGCGTAATTGCAGACAAACGCGCTTCGCGCGCCTGTCGTTGCAAGGCTCATCGTGGCACTCGCGGCTTTGTGGCAAGGCCGCATTGACGCGATCCAGCAGCTGCTGGCCGTGTAACGGCTTTTCGACGTAATCGAACGCACCGCGACGCATCGCCTCGACGGCAGTCGCCACGTCAGCGTGACCGGTAATGAAGATGATCGGGGTGTCGATACCCCGCGCGAGCAGTTCGGCTTGAAGCTGCAGCCCTCCCATCACAGGCATGCGCAGATCCGACAGGATGCACCCGCAAGCCAAAGAAACATTCGTATCGAGAAACGCCCTTGAAGACGCGAAGCAGTACACGTTCAGACCAATGGACCGAAGCAGCGCCGCATGCACTTCGAGGATGTGGGATCATCGTCGATTAGAAAAACGCTGGCCTGCTTCGAAGGAGTGTTCATAAAACTCCAAAGATTTGTAAAGACGCCAGCCAGTCATTCTAAGCATCCCCGGCGTGCTGCCAAATCCGCAGCGTCACAGTTCCGACCGCTCCCTATCCAAAGCAAACATCTCCAGGCACACCGACATGACCTGGCATGCCATGCCGACATGCGGCACGCACCAATCACGGCGAATCACCTCAAATGAAAAGGGCCATTCACAGCTCAATCGGAGGTGATCCATGAGTATCGATCCGCTCGACCGACCGCATAATCAGCAGCCCGTCCCGGGGCAAGACCAGAATCCCAGCCATAGCCCCGCGCCCGATTTCGTCACGGATAACCCAGACGTGCAGAAACGACCGGACAACGATAACCGACCCTCCGGTAGACCTGCTCCCGGACCAGGCGTACGGCCAACCGATCCTATACGGCGCGTCAACGATCCCAACGAACCTGGGTCGGGAAATCCGCTGCCCTGAATTTATTCCTCAGAGCGCCCCGTGCCGTCACGGTCACGGTCGTAGCGCCTCGTGAGCGGAAACGGTGGCAGCCAGGATTCACGCCGGACGACCCAGCTTTCGTAGCTTGGTATCAGCTGGTCAGGCGCATCCAGGGAGCCCAGGTGCACCTCGATTTCATCGCCAGTACGTGCGAACACGGACGAACCACAGCGAGGGCAGAAGAAGCGTCCGGCGTAGTCGCGTGTTTCACCGCTGATCGTCACCGCGTCTTGGGAGAACACCGCCGCCGCGTAAAACAGGGCTCCATGATGCTTGCGGCAGTCGAGACAATGGCAAAGGCCGACGCGATATGGACGGCCTGTCGCCACGATTTGAACGTTGCCGCAAAGGCAACCACCGGTGAATCGCTCCACGCTGCTTCTCCTCACAAACGACTATGCCGGTAGCTGTGATGGCCACCGATGCCTTCAAAGACCTGGGCAGCATTTAAAACGCTGCCCCGACCACCCCTGGCCTAACCAGACCTGCATTGCAAAAAGCACATCAGCCGAAAAGTACCAGGCCGCGGCCGACAGCGATTCGACCCGCCGCAACGGCACTGGCTTTTCAGCTCGTGCTAGATGCCCTTGCCCAGCATCTGACCATTCACGATCTCGCCGTATAGGTTGACACCATCGTTTGCGTGGTATTTGTCACGCGTCTTTTCAACCGAGCCACCGATCAGACGTGGATCCTGCGGGCGCTCGTGGCTGTTCATGAACGCCGCGACATGCCAGGCGTCTTCGTCGGACAGGGAGCCGCCCTTGCCCAGTGGCATGTTCTCCTTGATGAACGCGGCGGCGGTATTGATACGGTGCATGCCGGCGCCCCAGTTGAACGAGTCCGCCCCCCACAGGGGTGGGAACACATAATTATTGCCGGACTTCTGCCCTTCACCATTCTCACCATGACATATCGCGCATTGAGCAGCGTAGACCTGCTTTCCCTTTGCAAGGTCATAGCCACCCTCGGGCTCCGGCACCTCGGGATAAGCGCGGCCTGGCAACTCCTGACCCGTCGGCGCACCGGTCGCGAGCCAGTACGAATACGCCGAGAGCGCGGCGATCACCGGGCCATCGGCCTCCGGCGCCTTGCCGTTCATGCTGAATTGAAAGCAGCCCTGCAAACGCTCAGCGTAGCTGTTCACCTTGTCGTTCTTCTTCCGGTACGCCGGATACATGGTGTAGGCAGCCCAGAGCGGTGCAGAGTTGGCTTTACGGCCCTGCTCAAGGTGGCAGTTAGCACAGGCGAGTCCGTTGCCTACGTAGTCAGGCGCCCAGTTTTTGGTGTCGACAAATATGGCGCGCCCTTCCTGCACCAGCTTTCCAAACGCATTGTCCGGCAGCTCGCTTTCCTGTGGAGGTTGGAAATACCGATCGCTGGCGGGGTCGCCCGCGCCGGTGAGAATCTGCGACTGATCCTCCATCGCGATGTCATCCGCATGCGCGGGGATGGCGAGTGCCATCAACAGCAAGGCGCTTCTGTGAACGTTCATCGTCCTGCCCCTGTTTCGGTCAGGCCGGCGAAGTACGCCGAGACGGCCTTTACCTCGTCCTCGGTAAGGTTGCGGGCGATGTGCCCCATCAGGTCGTTAGGGTCATTCTTGCGGGTGCCCTGACGCCAAGCGTTCAGCTGCGAGGAGAGATACTGAGCCGATTGTCCTGCAAGCGGAGGGAAGGATTCACCGACCCCCACTCCACTCGGCCCATGGCAGGCGACGCATTCTGGGATGTTGCGCTCCCATGCACCGCGCAGCGCGAGCGTTTCTCCGGGGCCGTCCACCACATCGTCGCGTCCGACGGGCCGGACATCGGGTCGCGGCTTGTTCGCGAGCATGGTCGTGACTGCTTTCGTTTCCTCGGGACTCAAGGCAGCGGCGATGGGCTGCATGATCGGGTTGGCGCGATCGCCGGAGGCAACATCAGCCAGCTGCTTCTGCATGTACTCGGCGGACAGTCCGGCAAGCCGTGGAAATCCGGCGGCTGCCATTCCTTCGCCTTCGGCACCATGACAGGTAACGCAAGCCATCGCGGCAGGCTTGGCCCCGCCTTTGGTATACACGGCTACAGGGTCGGCGGCCTGTGCAGTTGTTATTGATGCCGCAAGGATGCCGGCGAGGGGCCAGCTAGAGACGTTCATACAAGCCTCACTATTGTTATCGGGTTTTAGCGGTAAACCGTTGTTGGGTACCCATCACTGATCCGTCGATAACGGCCCCATGATCGCCTTAAGCGAATCAGGCCGGGGAGCGCCCTGCTGTTGCTGCAAACGGCCCTCATCGTCCAGGTAGTAAATCGCGGGTGTCGCCGAGGCGCCCATCTCACCCATCAGCATCAGGTTGGCTTCAAGCTCTTCTAGTACCTTGGGTGAAATAGTCTCGATCGGCTCAAGCTTGCTCGCCTTGCCTGCCGCTTCATGGGCGTTCAACGCTGCCTCGGGGTCCTCCGCGGCCAGCAGCGCCGCAGACTTACCGGCACTGTCCGGACGCAGCATGCCGACCATCACATGGCGAAGCTGAACGTCTCCGGCTTCGACCCAGGGCCGTGCCTGTTTCCAGAAGACATTGCAGAACGGGCAGTTCGGATCGGAGAACACATAGACGATCCGACGCGCGTCGGCTGAGCCATCGGTGATCAAGGTGCTACCTTCGAGCCGCTGCCACATTTCCTTGCCCAAAGGTTCGTAGACCAGCTTTTCAAGCGGCGCTTGTGTCAGGTCTTCGCCGCTTGCATCGAGCAGTGTGCCGATCAGGACGTGCTCTCCGTCGGGCGTCAGGTACAGCCCGATGCCCTGCCCGTTGTAGCGTGCGGCATAGCCCGTCAGACCACCTGGCGCCTCGAAGCTGCCGACGACTTCGGCACCTCGGGATTCAACAGCCTGAATTGCCGGAGGTAGAGCGTCGGCCAGCGCGATGGGCACCGACATCACGGCGATAGCAGAAAACAGCAGGGACGCTGATCGCAGATTATTCATGCTGGGCATTCCTCTCCAGTTGTTCGAGAGCCCGTGCCAGGCTGGCGCGGGACAGTTCACCCAGGTGACTGCCAACCTGGCGCCCCCCGGCGTCGTAGAAAAGCGTTGTCGGCAATGCCGTGGATCCGACGTGCTGGCCAAGCCTGCCGCCGGTGTCGAGCAGCACGTTTTCCAGGCCAAGCCCTTCGGCATTGAGAAAGTCGGTGATGACCCGCTCACCCTCGCCCTGGTTGACGAAAAGAAAGGTCACGTCCGGTTCATTGCGCTGCGCTTCGGCCAGTACGGGCATCTCCCGGCGGCATGGCGGACACCAGGTGGCCCACAGGTTGACGACCAGGGGCTTGCCGGCGAAATCGTGCAGCGCAACAGGCCTGCCCTGGTGGTCTCGCAAGCCCATTTCGGGCAGTCGCGTGCCCTGCTCGAATGCATGAAGCGCAGAGGTTCCGAAGCCCCAGCTCAACACACCCACTGCCAGCGCAGTGCCAAGCGGCTTGCGCAACCCACCGTCACGCCAGGCGAGCCAGGCGCCGAGCAGCAGGGCCACCAGCACGCCCGGCCAGGCGATGAAGCCACCGTCGCGGATATCAATCACACGCCAGGGCTCGTCATGGAAATGCTCGAGATACATCAACACGAACGCCAGGCGGGCAACCAGCAACGCCGCTAGCAGCAACCTGAACAACTGCTGCTCGGGATTGCGGTCGCTACGTCGCCCAACCCACCAGCCCGTCAGCATCGCCAGAAACAGACTCACAAGAAGCAATACATGCGGTACGGCCAGCGACAGCGGCCCCAGGTTGATCGTCAGCATCAGCCACGCTCCATCGTTTCGTTCCATTTACTCAGAAACTGGTTGGCATCGACCTCGCCGGTGATCCGCTGCGAACGGCGCTCCACCCCGTCCGGCCCAATCAACAGCAGTGTCGGCGGGCCCATCACTTGATAGCGATCAAGAAGCTCCCGGGTCGCAGCGTTGGTATTCGTCACATCGGGACGCAGCACACGTACATCCTCGAGCGAGGCCTGCACCCGGGCATCGCCAAAGACTTCCTTTTCCATGACTTTGCAGGACACGCACCAGTCTGCGTAGTAGTCGACCAGTACCCATTGTCCTGCGGCCCTGGCCGCGGCGAGCTCACGGTCAAGGGCTGCCGGCTCGCTGAAACCGACAAAACCATGCGACGCCTCGATGGGTATCGCCGAAGCGACACCGCCGGTGAATACGCCGAGCGGCCGGGTTGGATCCTGCGCACCGCCCGCCGCTCCCAACACCAGCGCCACGCCCCAGACGCCGGTCAACGCAGCGACGGACCGACACAGTGCCTGATGCAGCTCAAGTTGACGCGACAGTTGCAGCAGCCCGCTGGCGGCGATCACCAGCAGCGCCCCCCACAAACCTACCCACAGCGAGTCCGCCAACAACGGGCGGAGCACATAGAGCGCCGCAACCAGAAACAGGAAACCGAACGCGACCTTCACCCGGTCCATCCAGGGCCCCGGTTTCGGCAGGAAGCGATTGCCCAGCGTCACCAGCAACACCAGCGGCGTACCGATCCCCAGGCCCAGCGCGAACAGCACGAGGCCTCCGGTCACTGCGTTGCCGCTCTGAGCGATATACAACAACGCTGCAGCGAGCGGCGCGGTCATGCAGGGCCCGACCAGCAATCCAGACAGCACGCCCAGCGCACTGGCTCCCGCCAGGCTGCCACCCTGGCGCTTGCGTCCGGCCTGTTCCAGCCGATCACGCAGGCCGGCAGGCAGCTGCAACTCGAAGAAACCGAACATCGGCAAAGACAGCAGGACGAACAGACCAGCGAAGCTTCCGATCAGCCAGGGCTGCATCAGCCATCCCTGCAGGTTGGCACCGAGCAGCGCAGCCACGACGCCAAGCGCCGCGTACACGAGCGCCATGCTGATCACGTAAGACGCGGCTAGCGCCATGCCGCGACGAGGGCCAGCCTGGCTGCCGACCACGATACCGGCAAGGATCGGCAGCATCGGAAGCGAGCAAGGCGCAAAGGCCAGTAGCAAGCCAAGTCCAAAGAAAACCAGCAGGCTCCAGCCAAGCGCCTGCTGATCCAGGCCGCTCGCCAACGCCTGATCGTCGGCTTGCACGGTTTCTGATGGCCCTTGCCCGGCGTCACCCAGAGCTACCGTGCGCGTCTGCGGTGGATAGCAGAGTCCGGCATCGGCGCAGCCTTGCCATCCCAGTTCGAGCGAGGCGACATCCGCGTCCTGAATGACGACTTGCAGGCTGTCGCGATAGATCTGCGAGTCGCCAAAGTACTCATCGTGATAGGGCTGGCCGGGCGGCAGTACCGGCTCGCTGCCAGCCGGCAATCCAACGAAACGCAGCCGTTCCTGATAGAGGTAGTAGCCTGGCGCGATATCCCAAGTCAGGACCGTTGAGCCAGTCTCGGATCGTTCGACGTGGAGACTGAACGCCTGGTCCACCGGCAGGAACTCCTGTTGTTTCTGGCCAAACGTGAACGGTGAGGCGCTTGCCAGCTGAGCAAACCAGAGGCAACAGGTCAGAACGAGAAATATTGCTCGCATGCATCAAACCCTGTAATCAAATACGCGGCGAGCATGGCGGCCCGGGATTAAGAGCCCATTAACGAATCACCAATCGCTGGGCGCGGGTCCCGCAATGGATGTATGAAACGCCATATGACGGTTGCCGCCAGCGAACCTGATCAAGTCGGCGTACCATCCATAATGCTCCGTTAATCCTGGCCGAAGACACTGGCTGGCGTGTTTCCAACGACCTCAATCCATGCATGTTCTGCTGACAGAAGACAACGCGCTCATCGCGAGCGGAATCGTCGCTGGGCTCGAAGCTCAGGGCTTCAGTGTGGCCCACGCCGCTACGGCGGCGCAGGCCGACGCCATGCTGCGCAGTGCCCGCTTCGATCTGATGATTCTCGATCTGGGTCTGCCCGACGAGGATGGGTTGGCCTTCCTTCATCGTCTACGCCGTCGCGGAGCCGAGCTGCCCGTACTGATTCTGACCGCACGAGATGCGGTGACTGAACGGGTTTCCGGGTTGCACGCGGGTGCCGATGATTACCTGGTCAAACCGTTCGACCTGCGCGAGCTCGCCGCCCGCCTGCTTGCGCTGCTGCGGCGGGCCGCCGGCCGCACGAGTCACCTTATCGAGCACGGATCGCTGGTCTACGACCCGGCAGCCTGCGCCGCTTCCTTGAACGGCCACCCCATCGATCTGTCCCGCCGTGAACAGGCGCTGCTACAAGCGCTTCTGCACAACCCCGGGCGCGTGCTATCGGCCGAGCAGCTCAAGGACGCGGTGTACGGGCTGGGAGAAGACGTCGAGAGCAACGCCCTCAATGTCCATATCCATCATCTTCGCCGCAAGCTCGGCAATGGCATCGTCGAGACCGTACGAGGGCTTGGTTATCGCCTGGGCGCGGCCGGCCAGGATGATCCGGCTCAGGAAGCCGGATCATGAGCCTGCGCCTTCGCCTGACCGTCACGCTCGGCGCTGCATTCGTCCTGCTCTGGGGGCTGGCGGCTACCTGGATGCTGTTCGACGTTCGCAACCAATTGATGCTCTCGCTCGATCAGCGTCTGGCGGCATCCGCCCGAATGGTCGCCGGCCTGTTGGTGCAGCTTCCTCAACCCCAGCTGGGTGAAGGCGGCGCTGCCCGGCTGAGCGCAGAGCAGCTGGGCATTCCGAATGGTCTCGCCTGCCAGGTCAGCTCGTTACGTGGCGAGGTCCTGGCACGCAGCCACGCGGCGCCAGACGATCTTCTGGACGCCCAGCGCACCGGCTTTCACGATCAGATGATCGCCGATACGGCCTGGCGCAGCTTTACCCTGATCCAGAATGGCATGCGCATCACCACGGCTGATCGTCTCGATGAACGCGATGCGCTGAAGCGATCGGTTCTCCTGGCCGCCGCGCTCCCGGTATTCATCGCGCTGCTGGGGAGCCTGATCGTGCTATGGATCGGCATCGGCAACGGCCTTTCGCCGCTCAGGCGAATCCGTATCGCGTTGGCGCAACGTAGTGCCGATTCAGTCGAGCCACTGCACATCGAGCGGTTGCCGCGGGAGCTGGCGCCGCTGGTCGAAACGCAGAATCAGCTGTTCGCACGGATCGCAAAGACCCTCGAGCGCGAGCGCCGCCTGACCGACGATGCCGCGCATGAGTTACGCAGCCCGTTGACGGCCATCAAGACCCACCTGCAGGTCGCCGCGATGACCGACGGCGATACGGCCAAACGGGCCCTGGCCCAGGCCGAGATCGGCACCGATCGCCTGCATCGAACACTGGAGCAATTGCTCATGCTCGCCCGCGTCGAGGGTCGCGTTTCGTTCGATGACGGCCTTCGCTGCACGGCAATCGATGTGGCACAGCTGGCGATCACCGACGCCAGCCAGCAGGCCGGCCCAGCCATCGACATGCATGCGGCGGACAACCTGTCTCGCCGCGTTCTGGCGATGCCGCCCGCCTTGGCCATCGCAGCGTTGCGCAACCTGCTGGACAATGCGCGTCGCCACACACCGGACGGCACGGCTGTCCGCTTGACGCTCGAACCGCATGGCGAGCGCAAGGTCCGCTTCAGCGTGCAGGATCACGGACCCGGCATTCCGCCCGAGATGATCGAGCGTTTCACCGAGCGCTTCTGGCGAAGCACCGAGGGCGACGGCAGCGGGCTTGGATTGTCTATCGTCCAGGCCATCGCCGAGCGCTGTGATTGTGAGCTCAGTTTCATACCGCTTAGCGACGGCCTGCGAGTCGACCTCGTCGTCGATCTGGAAAGAACGGACTAGTGCATCGCCCGGCCGCATAGCAGCGCCACCTCCAGCGCTACCGCCTGCAAGCGCCTCTGTCACTGCACACCTGGCCGGCTATGACGGGTGCGCATGCCGCGAGTCCGTGGGCGCCTCGTCGCGATCCTCCAGGCCATAGTCGCGAATGACCGTGGCGACGCGGAGCCGGTAGTCGGCAAAGATGACCTCTCGGCCAGCCTTCTGGATGGACCGGTGAGGCTCGAAGTTCCGCCACTGCCTCACGGCCTCTTCATCCCGCCAGAACGAAAGCGAAAGTATCTTTCCGGGGTTGGTCAGGCTTTCGAAGCGTTCGATCGAGAGAAAGCCGTCGATACCGTCCAGGTGCGCGCGCAAGGCATTCGCGGCCTCGAAGTAGTTCTGGCGCCGGTCGGCATGAGGCACCACCTCGAAAATCACCGCGATCATGACGCGCCTCCTGCACTCACGGGTGCCACACCGAGCGTGCCGTCCACCACCTCGACGAACGTGCGCTCCTCCTTGAGGATCAACCGGCGCTCATGCGCCATGGCGAAGTTGCGGCGTCCGTCAGGATCGGATCGCAAACGGGCACGGTATGTCTCGTAGGCCCCCAGGCTCTCGAACGCGATCAAGCCCCAGGCGATATCGTTGGTTCCCTCGTGAGGCAGGAAGTAGCCCAGCAAGTGCCCGCCGCACCTGGGAATGATGTTCGCCCAGTGTGTGGCGTATTCCTTGAATGCGTCGCGCTGGAAAGGATCGATCTCGTAGCGGATAACGCAGGTGATGCCCATGTGCTTTCCTCCTCTCGAACAGGTAGGGGCACGGTAGCGCTTTGCCGGCCTTTGGTGGTTCGACTAGGATCGAACCATGACTGACGGCCCTAATATCGTGCGCATCGCGGCGCTTATCGGAGACAACGCTCGAGCGGAGGTCCTGTCCGCTTTGATGTCCGGTGGCGCCCTGACGGCTACTGAACTGGCGAACGTCGCCGGTGTGACCAAGCAGACCATCAGCTTTCACCTTGCTAAGCTGCTCGACGCTGGGTTGCTGAAGGTCGACCGGCAGGGTCGGCATCGCTATTTCCGCCTTGCCGGGCCGGAAATAGCGCAAGTCCTCGAGTCGCTGATGGGCATGGCGTTGCGCAGCGAAGGTTTTCGTCCACGCACCGGCCCACGCGAACCGGCTCTGCGCAGAGCCCGAATCTGTTACGACCATCTTGCGGGTGAGCTGGGGGTCCGGGTGTACGACGAGATGCTCGGTCAAGGGGTGTTCGAAATCCGTCAGGAAGGCCTTTGGCTCACCGAACATGGTCGGGCGTGGTACCACCGATTAGGGATCGACACGGATGCGGTCGCGTCTTCGAAACGCTCGTTTTGTAGAGCATGCCTGGATTGGAGCGAGCGCAGGCATCACTTGGCCGGTGCGCTCGGCGCCGCCCTCCTGATAAGAATCCAGGAGCTTGGCTGGGCGAAGCGAGCCATGGACTCGCGCGCCATCATCTTCAGCGTGGAGGGCGAGGCGTCACTGCTGGCCACCTTCGCCTCGACGCGTCCGCCGTCAGCGCCAGCCGATCCCACCCGAATCACCTCGACTGCCCCAACTGTCGCTTGAGCTGTTCGACCTGACCCTTTTCCGCGCGCAGGCCGGCGGTCAGCTCGGCTTTTTCCTGTTCGAGCCGCTGGATCACCTCGCCTAGGCCTTGTAGCAGCTCACGCAACACGCTCAACTCCTCCCTGTGCTGTTGGGTGTGCAGCCACTGCACCCAGAGCAGTATCGCCAGTACCAGCACCGCACACAGGGCGATTCCCGTTGCCAGCCAAGACACACTCATCGCACTCATATCAATTCCTTCTGCTCTGACACCGGTCGATCCCGGCAGTCGGCGCACCTTATGTCGCGTTACACGACAGGTCGATAATGTTTACCTGAACAGGTAAACAAACACAGCGGATAAACCATGCAGGAAAGAAACGTGCGAAGGCGCCGGAAAATCCGCCGCTGGCATATCTACGCGCGACGCGTCAGTTCCGCCAGGCGCTACGCGGACAGACGAGCCTGCGATATGTCGTTATTAGCGACATATAAAAAATCGAAGACCGGACGGCGCCACTGCCAATGGAGTGGTGCGCTGCGCGACCGCATCGCCAGTGAACCGTTCAGCGGAACACAACGGGAAGGCGATGAGCGGGCACTGAAATCAAGTCGCCAGCTGTCAGAATGACATCACCGCTGCAGAGGCGCAGCGACTCTTCTGAATCGAGCACGAGCCTGCTAATCATGTCTTCCGAAAAACTCTACACCATTGTCCTGGAACACAGCCTGGAGGTACTCCTCGAGGCCGCCACGATGGAGCAGGTCGAAGCGTTCTGGGATGCGTATGACACCCGCTACTTCGGCCTGCGCATGGAAGAGGAAAACAGCCACCACGCACGAGTCATCGTCACGGACGAGATTCCCGAGGATGAAGAAGCCGATCTCTGCATCGGCTGATTCCGCTTCCGGTTACTCATCGTCGATGATTCGCGCAGCCATGGCTTGCTTGCCGTCCAGCTGAAAGAACAGCGTTGCAGCCAGCATCGACATTACGCCAATGCACAGGAAGGTCAGGTGAAACGCCCGTAACACGGCCTCGCCGTCTGCACCCGGAACGGTAAAACCACCTAGTAACGCACCCGCCGAAGCCACACCCAGACTCATCGACAACTGCACCACTACCGATAGCAGGCCGTTGCCGCTGCTGGCGTTCTGGTCGCTGAGCCCAACCAGCGTCACGGTATTCATCGCGGTGAACTGCATCGAATTGACCATCCCGATCAGGCTCAGGTGCAGTAGCAGGAGCATCGTCGGGGTGTCTCCATCGATCGTTGCCAGGCTGCCGATCAGGCTTCCCAGCAACAGGGTGTTGCTAACCAGGATGCGCCGATAGCCGAGACGATCGATCAGCGGCTTGGCCAGGGGCTTGATAAGCATGGCGCCGAGCGCCAGCGGGATCATCGTCATACCCGCCTGCGCTGGCGAATAGCCCAGCGCCACCTGCAGCAGCAGCGGCAGCAGGAAAGGCAGCGCCCCGCTGCCCAGACGGGCAAACAGGTTGCCGAAAATGCCGACGGCGAAACTGCGGGTATGGAACAGCGACGGACTGAACAGCGGCTTTTCGACATGCCCGGCACGCAACCAGTACGCCGCCAGGCAGGCACTGCCGATCACCATCAACAGCAGGACACATGCGTGCGGCATGTGCATCTCGCCGAGCCCTTCGAGCGCGATGGTGATCAGCACCATCGCGCTACCGAACAGCAGAAAGCCGATAGTATCGAAGCGTGTCCGCTCGGTGCTTTTCAGGTCGGGCATGAAGCGAAACGCTGCGATACAGCCGATCAACCCGACCGGCAGATTGATCAGGAAGATCCAGTGCCAGGACGCATACTCCACCAACCAGCCACCCAGCGTCGGGCCGATCAGCGGACCGACCATGCCCGGTAGTGCGATGAAGGTCATGACCCGCACGAACTCGCTGCGCGGATAGGCGCGCAGCACCACCAGACGCCCGACCGGCAACATCAGCGCGCCACCGATGGCCTGCACCACCCGCGAAATCACCAGCTGATTGAAGCTCACACTCATTGCGCAGAGCAGCGAGCCGAGCGTGAACAGCAGGATGGCGGAAAAAAAGATTCGTCGAGAGCCGAAGCGGTCCGCCAACCAACCAGACGCCGGGATCAGCAGCGCCACCGTGAGCATGTAGGCGATCACCACGCCTTGCATGCGCAGCGGATCCTCGGCGAGATCGCGTGCCATGGCCGGTAAGGCGGTGTTGAGAATGGTGCCGTCGAGGGTCTGCATGAAGAACGCGATGGCGACCAGCCAGGGCAGTACGCGGGCGGTTCGGGCGTCCAGCACAGCGGTTTGAGGCATAGGCTCCCCTGACTTGAAAAATGCACATGGTAGGCCGCACCCCGGCGAACACACAGACAATTTTTAACGGTGGCGTATCCCGTTGGTCTTTGCCACGTGCGTGAGAACGGTGTTCTTCGCAGGGTGTGACAACTCAACGCAGCGAAGGCTGCAATCGCGCGCTACTCGCGTCTTTGAGCGTTGCGGAGGAGGTCGACGAGATGGGCTCGCGGTATACGTAACAAACTATTTCGCCCAGAATTGACGCGAATCATTATCGTTAAGCATCGCAAGTGCGACCCTCACAACTCAAATCTCATATGCCCTTTCGGAGGCTTCATGCGTATTCCCGCTACCCTCGCCATCACTTCGCTGTTGCTCGCGCCCCTCGCTCAGGCCAAGGAATACCCCATCGGTGAACCGCAGCAGTGCGGTGGAATGGAAGTGGGTGCGGTGTACCTGCAGCCAGTGGAAATGGAACCGGCCGGCATGATGCGCTCCACCGCCGACTCCGATGTCCATCTGGAAGCCGACATCGCCGCCACCGAAGACAACCGCAACGGCTGGCAGGAAGGCAGCTTCGTCCCTTACCTGAACATCCGCTATGCGCTGAGCAAGAAAGGGTCGAACGAGAAGATCGAAGGCGACTTTCATCCGATGGTTGCCAACGATGGCCCGCACTACGGCGATAACGTCAAGCTGATGGGTCCGGGCAAGTACACCCTGACGTTCGTCGTGTCGCCGCCAAATGGCGAGCACGGGATGTTCGGTCGTCACGTTGACAAGGAAACCGGCGTTGCGCCGTGGTTTGAACGCTGCGAGCTGAACTACGAGTTCACCTATGCCGGCATCGGCAAGAAGGGCGGCTACTAAGCCGGAGGTCAGCATGCGCCGCACCCTGTTCCCTGTCCTAGCCCTGCTTGCTGTCGGTTTCGCCGGCGGCGCGCAGGCCGGATTACCTACCTACGAGCTGACCATCCGCGACGGCCATTTCGAACCGGCGGCGATTGAGGTGCCGGCTCGTCAACGTTTCAAGATCGTCGTGATCAACGCCGGCAGTGGCCCCACCGAATTCGAGAGCACGCCCCTGCGGGTGGAAAAGGTGCTCTCGCCCGGTGTCACCTCGTTCGTCGTCATTCATCCGCTCAAACCGGGCCGCTATCCCTTCTTCGACGAGTTCCACATGGACCTCCCGGAAGGGGAAATCATCGCCAAGTAGTTCCTTCCGAGGAGAAGCGACATGGGCCAATCAATGTTCATCGTCTGGCGCGAAAGCGTCGAGGCGCTACTCGTCATCGGCATCCTGCATGCGTGGCTGAGCCAGCAGCCGGACAACCGTCATGCGCTGCGCATGCTCTGGGGTGGCGTGGTCGCCGGGCTGGGCCTGGCCTCGCTCTTGGGTTGGGGCATTCTCAGCGCCGGCGACTGGCTGGCCGGCCGGCCGGGGAGTGGTTCCAGTGCGCCATGCTGGTGATCGCCGCCCTGTTGATCCTGCAGATGGTCGGCTGGATGCATCATCACGGCCGCGACCTCAAGCGCAATCTGGTGGACAGCGCCGCCGCGCATCTGAGCCAGGGCAGCGGCATTGGCCTGTTGGTGCTGGCGATGCTCGCCGTGGCACGAGAAGGCAGTGAAACGGTGGTGTTTCTCTACGGCATCGGCCACCAGCAGCAGGGTGCTGACCTGACCGGTTTCGTAATTGGCGGCGTGCTCGGCTTCGTCCTCGCCCTGCTCAGCTACGCGGCGCTGCAGGCCGGCAGTCGGCTGTTTTCCTGGAAACGCTTCTTCGCAGTCAGCGAGACGCTGCTGCTATTGCTCGGTGCCGCACTGCTGATGGCCGGGCTCGACCGGCTCAGCGGCCAATTGATGGGCATGGAGTTACCGGAAGCCTTCTACGCAATCTTTGGCGATCCGCTGTGGGATACCTCTGCGCTGCTCGATGATGGCGGCACGCTGGGTGGCACCATTGCCGGGCTGACCGGCTATCGGGCCATGCCATCGACGGCAGCGGCGATAGTCATGGCGCTGTACTGGCTGGCGGTCTGGGGCTGGTTGCGAGCGAAGCCGGAGGCTCGTCTGGAGGCTCGCATCGCATGATCGCTAATACTCCCTGGCTGGCACGCATCGGTGATCTGCTGCGCCAGCATGCCTCCACCATCCGCCTGATCCAGTGGCTGGTGGTGGGCTTCTATCTGGTCCTGCTGCTGGTCCCGGCAGTGCTCTCGCTACCGCCGTCCGAGGCGCGCATGCTCGACAACATCACGGTGTTCGCCCAGTTCCTGTTCTGGGGACTGTGGTGGCCCTTCGTACTGCTGTCGATGGTGCTGTTCGGTCGACTCTGGTGCGGCGTGCTTTGTCCCGAAGGCTCGCTCAGCGAATGGATCAGCTGGCGCGGGCTGAACAAGCGCACCCCGCAATGGATTCGCTGGAGCGGTTGGCCGACCATTGCCTTCATCCTTACCACCGTCTATGGGCAGTTGATCAGCGTGTATGACTATGGCCGCGCCGCCGCGCTGATTCTCGGCGGCTCGACCGTCGCCGCGATGATCGTCGGCTTTCTCTATGGCCGTGGCAAACGCGTATGGTGCCGGCACCTGTGCCCGGTGAGCGGCGTGTTCGGTCTGCTCGCACGCCTGGCACCGATGCACTACAAGGTTGATGAGGAACGCTGGCAGGCCAATCAAGGACCGAAGCTGGCGACCCCCAACTGCGCGCCGCTGATCGACATCCGCCGCATGCAGGGCAACGGCGAATGCCACGCCTGCGGTCGTTGCAGTGGCCAACGTGGGGCCGTCGCCCTCACCGCCCGTTCACCGAACCAGGAAATCCTGATCGTCGGCAACCAGCCGCAACAGGGGCATTGGGACAGCACGCTGCTGCTCTTCGGCATGATCGGCCTGGCCATGGGCGCCTTCCAGTGGACGGTCAGTCCCTGGTTCATCACGCTCAAGCAGACGGCCGCCGAGTGGTTGGTCGACCGCGATATCTTCTGGCCGCTCGAAGCCAACGCGCCTTGGTGGCTGCTGACCCATTACCCACAGGCCAACGATGCCTTCACCTGGCTCGACGGCGCGGCGATTCTCACCTACATCGGCGGCTGCTCGCTCATCATTGGCGGCGCGCTGTGGCTGCTACTGCGCAGCGCTGTACGGCTGATGAACCGCGGCGGTGACGTTTTCCATCACCTGGCGCTGACGCTGACGCCGCTGGGCGGAGCCGGGTTGTTTCTCGGGCTTTCGGCCACCACCATCAAGCTGCTGCGCTACGAAGGGTTCATCCTCGCCTGGGCCCAGCCGGCACGCGCTCTGTTGCTGGCCGGAGCCATCGGCTGGAGTCTCTATCTCGCGTGGAAGGTGATCAGCCGCTACGGCGCCAATGGGCTGCGCCGGCTCACCGCGTTCAGCTGCGTCGTCTTGGGCACCGCGGTCGTTGCCTATGGCTGGTATCTGCAGTTTTGGGGTTGGAGCTGATCCGCCGCGCTCCGCAATGGTGGGCTGAAGCCCACCCTACTGCTAAGCGTGCCATCGGTTGGAGTCTCTATCTCGCGTGGAAGGTGATCAGCCGCTACGGCGCCAATGGGCTGCACCGGCTCACCGCGTTCAGCTGCGTTGTGTTGGGCACCGCGATGGTTGCCTATGGCTGGTATCTGCAGTTTTGGGGTTGGAGCTGATCCTTCGCTCCGCAATGGTGGGCTGAAGCCCACCTACTGCTAAGCGTGCCCTGTAGGGTGGGCTTCAGCCCACCGCAACGCCGTAATGCCGAATGCCATAACGCCGCAACGATCGCCTAGCCGCGCAGCACGAAGGACGGAAACAACTTCCCCAATCGCTCCCAGAGCTTCTGCTGATCATAGGGCGCGCGGTTTTCGCGCAGTGATTCGTCGAGCATCCGAGCCGTGCGCACGCATTGCACGGCGAAGCGTTCGACACCCAATCTGCGCAGGCGCTGCGCCATGTCCCAGAGGCGATCGGCATCGAACAGCTGCCAATGCACGGTGATCCGGCACTCGTGTGCGACGCTGCTTTCCAGCAGGTAGTCGAGGCTTTTCCAGTTGGCGCTGCCGCTACCTTCAACACCGGTGATCAACGTGCTGTGCTCGGGCAGCGCCTTGACGTCAAAGCCCACCCAGTCCACCAGCGGCAATACCTGCCGGAACAGTTTCGGTTTGATCCCGGCGCTGTGCAGTCCGATCTTGAAGCCCATTGCACGCACCTCGGCAATCGCCTCGGGTAACGCTAGCTGCAAGGTCGGCTCACCTCCGCTGAAGACCACGGCATCGAGCAAGCCCGCACGTTGCCGGAGAAAATCCAGAATGTCTTCCCAGCTTTTCTCCTGCGCGCCACTGGCGGGGATCAATTGCGGGTTATGGCAGTAACGGCAACGCCAGCCACAACCCTGGCAGAACAGCACGCAGGCCAGATGATCCGGAAAATCCAGGGTGGTCAGGGGAACCAGTCCCCCGACCCGTAGCCTCGCATTCACTCAGGCGTGACCTGGGCGGCCGCTTCGGTGAAATGCTGGCGCTCGCGGTGCTCCGATTGCTTGCCCGGATTGAATGCCGCCACCGGGCGGTGATAGCCCATGACACGGGTCCAGACTTCACAGCGCTGGCGTTGGGTTTCGGGGAGTTGAGTCGTTTTCATGGGTCGCTCCTTTTCTAACGATGTCTAACGGATGGATGAAAGTGATGTAGCAGCGAGCTTGCCCGCGAATCGTGGGCGCGCCTGTTTCGCGATCGAGGACCGGGCATCCTCTCGCTCGTAAAGGTCAGGCGCAGCAACTCTGCTGCTTGGCCAAAAGCACCTCGTCGCACTTCGGGCAGAACTCATGTTCGCCGCTCAGGTAACCGTGCACCGGGCAGATGGAGAACGTTGGGGTGACAGTCAGGTACGGCAGACGGAAACGGCCGAGGGCCTTGCGTACCAGGTTCTTGCAGGCCTGTGTCGACGAGATCTGTTCGGCCATGTACAGGTGCAGCACGGTGCCGCCGGTGTATTTGGTCTGCAGTTCGTCCTGCAATGCCAAGGCCTCGAAGGGATCATCGGTGAAGCCCACCGGCAGCTGCGAGGAGTTGGTGTAGTACGGCGCCTCGGCAGAGCCCGCTTGCCGGATGTCCGCGAAGCGCTTGCGGTCTTCCTTGGCGAAGCGATAGGTGGTGCCTTCTGCAGGCGTCGCCTCCAGGTTGTACAGGTGGCCTGTTTCTTCCTGGAAGCGCACCAGCTCCGCCCGAACATGATCGAGCAGATCGATGGCCAGAGCCCGCCCTGCTGGTGTGTGCAGGCCTTCGGCATCCTCGGTGAAGTTACGCACCATTTCGTGCAGGCCATTCACCCCGATGGTTGAAAAGTGATTGCGCAGGGTGCCGAGGTAACGCTTGGTGTAGGGATACAGTCCAGCATCCATGTGGTGCTGGATCACCTTGCGTTTGACCTCGAGACTCTCCTTGGCCATTTCCAGCAGCGCGTCCAGATGTGCGTAGAGTCCGGCGCGATCGCCCTGATGCAGATAGCCCAGACGCGCGCAGTTGATGGTCACCACGCCGAGCGATCCGGTTTGCTCAGCGGAACCGAACAGTCCACCGCCACGCTTGAGCAGTTCGCGCACATCCAATTGCAGCCGGCAGCACATCGAACGTACCTGGTTGGGCTGCATGTCGGAGTTGAGAAAGTTCTGGAAGTACGGCAGCCCATAGCGCGCCGTCATTTCGAACAGGCGGTCGGCGTTCTCGCTGTCCCAGGGGAAATCGTGGGTGATGTTGTAGGTCGGGATCGGGAAGGTGAACACCCGTCCCAGCCCGTCACCCGCTTGCATGACCTCTATATACGCACGGTTGATCAGCTCCATCTCCGCTTGCAGGTCGCCATAGGCAAACGGCATTTCCTCGCCACCGATATAGGGAAACTGCTCCCGCAGGTCTTCGGGGCAGACCCAATCGAAGGTGAGGTTGGTAAACGGCGTTTGAGTGCCCCAGCGAGACGGCACGTTGAGGTTGTAGATGAACTCCTGGATGGCTTGGCGAATCTCGGCGAATCCCAGGTCGTCCTTGCGCACGAACGGGGCAAGGTAGGTATCGAAACTGCTGAACGCCTGAGCACCGGCCCATTCGTTCTGCAGAGTGCCAAGGAAATTGACCATCTGCCCCAGCGCGCTGGAAAGGTGCTTGGGCGGCCCCGCCTCGACCCGTCCGGGAATCCCGTTGAAGCCTTCGTTGAGCAAGGAGCGCAACGACCAGCCCGCGCAATAGCCAGCGAGCATGTCCAAATCGTGGATATGCAGGTCACCCTCGCGATGGGCGGTGCCGATTTCCGGGCTGTACACCTCGTCCAGCCAATAGTTGGCGGTGACCTTGCCGGACACGTTGAGGATCAACCCACCCAGCGAATAACCCTGATTGGCGTTGGCTCGCACGCGCCAGTCCTCACGGGACAGGTACTCATTCATTGATGCGGCGACATCGACAATCGCCTTGCGATCACGGCGCAGCCTGCCATGCTGCTCGCGATAGACGATATAGGCGCGCGCGGTCGCGTAATGCCCGGCCTCCATCAGGACCCGTTCGACCGCATCCTGCGCCTGTTCCACCTCCACCACTCGCTGCGAGAGACGTCCCAGCACCTGAGCGGCCAAGGCCTGCGCAGTGGCCTGGTCGAACTCAGCGGTCGCCAGGCCCGCCGCCTCGATCGCGCTGCCTATCTTGTCCAGCTCGAACGCGACCAGACGTCCATCTCGCTTACGTAGCGAGACGGGTTGAACTATTTCCTCGAGCCTGATCATCGTGTCTCCATCACCATATATAGCTAAGAAAGAACCAAAAACCACAATATGGTGTGGAATGTAGAGAATCACCGGGCTAAACGAATTGACCATCGTCAATTCGCGTCGGGTCTTTTTCAGGCCAGCGCCTGAGCCGACTACGGCCGGCGATCTTGTCGGTGATCAAGGAAGCGCGAGCGCCAGCACTCCTACGATGCAGCTTCGAACAATCCCGGGCGCGCACCGGTGGAGGAACCATGCTCACCGAAACATCCCTTGTTGCGGAGCTCCGCCGCCATCACTTGTTCAGTCGGCTGCCCGAGGCGGCACTGCAGGAGGTCTGTGCTTCGGCCAATCTCAAGCGATTGCCCGCCGGCGCCGCGCTGTTTCATCAGGGCGACAAGGCCGAACGTTTCTATTTTCTGTTCAGCGGCCAGGTGAAACTGCATCGCGTGGTCTGCGATGGCCAGGAAAAGCTGGTCGAAGTCATCCGTGGAGGTGAGTCCTTCGCCGAAGCGCTGCTGTTCACCGGCACGCCGAATTACCCGGTCAGCG
Source organism: Pseudomonas sp. SST3 (assembly GCF_003325755.1). The sequence goes on from NZ_QORI02000004.1 coordinate 50,652, forward strand.
CCACGGCACTCAAGGCCAGTCTGGTGGCGAGCCTGCACGGCCCCCACTACCGACGCATGCTCGAGGAGCACCCGAGCATATGCCTGGACATCCTCGCCACCTTGAGCATCCGTCTGCATCAACGCATGAACGAGATCGACACCCTGACCCTGGCCAACGCCAGCCATCGCGTGGTGCGTTTTCTTTATCAATCACAGGAAGACGACAGCGGCGTTATCACCCTCGACGTGCCCAAACGCCTGATCGCGTCCAAGCTGGGCATTCAGCCCGAGACGTTCTCGCGCATCCTTCACCGCTTGATCGAGTCGGGCATGATCAACGTACAACGCCGGCGCATCGAAATCCTCGATAGCCAGGGTCTCGCGGCCTACCAGGACTGACTGCGGCCAATTGCCTCGGGTTCTTGATGGTCATCAAAGGCTGTCAGCGCCATGGCCGGGATACTAACCTTCGACCTATCGGATCGGGAGAATATGATGGCGACGCCTCGCCTACCGCTGGTTTATTCCTGTTCGGGCTGCTCCAACGTAGCGCAGCTGGCCAACACGCTTGCGGTACGCCTCGATCGTGCCGGCCTGGCGGAGATGTCCTGCATCGCCGGCGTTGGTGGACGGGTTCCGGCGCTAGTTAACAAGGCCGTCTCCGGCCGCCCGATCCTGGCCATCGATGGCTGCCCGCTGCATTGCGCACAGGCCTGCCTGGCGCAGCACGGTGTCACGCCGGAGGTGCATATCACCCTCAGCAGCTACGGCCTGCGCAAGCGCTACCGCGAAGATTGCTCGGAGGCCGAGGCCGACACCCTGTTCGAGAACCTGAAGGGTGTTATCGCCAGCGATCGGATGCAGCTGCGCTCGGGGTGATCACCCACCGAGCGTTTCACTGCGGTTCGATTCAATCAGTCAGGCGGTGGTGGACCGAAGCCCACCCTCCGGCCCGGCAACGACCAGTAGCAGACCAGCCATAACGTAGCGCTGCCGCTGGTTTAGATGCATCACGCTCCGGCCACCTGTGCCCGCCCAGCCGCGGCCACTTCCTCACCGGCCCCCTGCAGTAATTTCCACAGCCAGCTCGGCAAGGTGTCGGGATCGAGGCTGTCGATCAGGTTCTTGATTGCCAGGCCCAGTTCCGTGTCACCTTCAATGACCAGCCGGCGACGAAAGAACAAGGTGTCCGGGTCTTCCTGGCGACTGGCCAGCAGCAGGAATTCGCGCCAGTTGCCACGGATAGTCACCTGCACGGGCGCCTGTGCGGCGATGCGCAGCTTCTCGCGCTCGCAGGTCAAGCACCAGGCCAGGCCGAGGTCGGCGACTTCGAGCTTCATCCAATGGCCATCGAGCACATCGAAGGCACCGTCACTCAGCGCCTCGGCAAATACTTGATTGAGGCTGCGTTCCAGCGCCAGACGCTGCAACAGAAAGGGCGTCCGGGCCGCGAGCGGCAGCAGCCGCCCGCCGAGATTCACCAGGTGGGCACGCGGATTCAGCATAAGCCGGCCTCCTCTGCCCGCAGCATGCCCGGCTGGCCATGCCAGTAGCCATTGCAACCCTCGACGGCAAGCGGCGGCAGAGCGCCCTTGCGCACCGCATCGAACGCCCCGACCACCTCGATCATCCCCGATGCCCTCGGGCTCAGACGCAGCAGGTCAGCGCCGCTTTCGACCAACGCAGGATAGTCCGCCAGCAGATTGCTGACCGAGGCCGACATGGTCTGGATGCCATTGATGGTGAACAGCGCCTCACCTTCCTGGCTCAGCAATGGAATGCCTTCTGGATAATTCTGGCAGCAGAACTGGCAGTCGTCCTTCGGCCGGTTTTCCGCGCGAGCGGTGAAGCAGCGTGCCGAGTAGGCCAGCGGCAAATGACCGTAAGCAAAGATCTCGATCTCCGGCACGGTGACATCCAGACTCGACAGCTGCGCACGTGCGTCCCGGATCATCGCGCCGGAGATTTCCACCGGCGGCACCCAGCGCTGCATGCCGCTTCTGACCAGTTCAGCCAAGGCATAGCCGTTGTAGAGGTTCAGCGCCGGACCGCCAACGAAGGGCAGACCCTTCTCGGCCAAGTAATGCACCGCCCCCATGTCATTGGCTTCGACCAACAGCTCGCCGTTGTCGCAGAGCCGGCGCAGGCCGGACAGCTCCGAAGCGGCCTCGACCAGCGTCAGACCGGACAGCACCAACTGCGCTGCGGACGCCTGGGCCAGATCGCGCGCCAGTCCGATCCAGTCGTCCAGCCCCATGTCGCGGCGCTTGGAGCAGACGGTCTCGCCCAGATAGATGACGTCGAGCGGCATGCTGGCCATGTCGGCGTAGAAGTCCAAGGTGTGCTGGCGATCCCAGTAGAAGAGTACGGGCCCGAGGCTGAGTTTCATGGTTGGTTCCTTGCGAAAGGGGATCACTGCCATGCCCGGTGATAGGCGCCGAGCGTGGTTTGCGAGCCCTCGGACAGTCCATCAAGCACCGCACGCCAGTCCGGATGGACGGCATACCGCTGGGGTGCCTGCAGGTAGCAATCCAGCGCCGCGCGCCAGACCCGGGTGACCTGCTCGACATAGGCCGGGCTGCGTTGGCGGCCTTCGATCTTCATTGCGGTGACGCCGATGGCGGCGAGTTCGGGAATCAGGTCGAGGGTGTTCAGGCTGGTCGGCTCTTCCAATGCGTGGAAGCGCTCACCGTTGACCATGAAGCGACCCTTGCACAGCGTCGGATACCCGGCCGATTCGCCCTCGGCATAGCGATCGATGAGTACGTTGTTCAGGCGCGAGGTCAGCCCTTCCGGCTCTTCGCTCCAGCGCACCGCCTTGGCAGGCGAGCAGACGCCGCAGAGGTTCGGGGACTCACCGGTGAGATAGGAAGACAGATGGCAGCGGCCCTCGGCCATGATGCATAGACTGCCGAAGGCGAAGACTTCGATCGGCACCGGGCTGCTCGCGGCGACCTGCTTGACCTGCTTGAGCGACAACACACGGGGCAACACGGCGCGCTTGATGTTGTAGCGCTGCTGGTAGAAAGCCAGCGCTGCCGCATTGGTCGCCGAGCCCTGCACCGACAGATGCAGATTCAGTTGTGGATGGCGCTTTGCGGCGTAGCCCAGCACGCCGGGGTCCGCGGCAATCAGCGCGTCCACGCCCATGTCCGCGGCCTGATCCACTGCGCGCTGCCAGCGGGACCAACCTTCTGGCTGAGCATAGGTGTTTACGGCGATATAGAGCTCGCGGCGTTTCTCGCGAATCAGCTGCAGACCCTTGTCGAGCTGCTTCGCATCCATGTTCAGGCCGGCGAAATGGCGGGCATTGGTGTCGTCTCGAAAACCGACATAAATGGCATCGGCGCCCTGCTGGACGGCGGCCTTCAACGCGGGCAGGCTACCTGCCGGACAGACCAGGTGCATGGGAACTCCTAGACATGCAGATGCGCACCGCGCCGACGGCAACGGTGCCCGTCCGGGAGCGGACGGAAGGCCGGCAGTCTAGGTAGCCGACCCGCGATCGGCATTGATGGACGTCAAGGAGGCCGCGGCGCGGCAGTGCGGGTAATTCGTCGACATGTGTTTGTAGGGCGATCGGTGGGCTAAGCCACCCTACTGAGGTGCTGTCACTGTAGGGTGGGCTTCAGCCCACCACCATTCAAGCAATGCAAGTGCACCGGCCGTCCAGCCTCGGGCCTCGCTATATCCCTTCGTCGCCCTCGAACTCCTCGGTGGCGCGCGCCACCATTTGTCGCCAGGCACCGGACTCTTCAGCCAGCATGCGCATCGCCTTGAGGCTGGCAACGAAGGCCTGCTGGTAGTGCTGCGGGTTATTCTCGCTGGCGGCGCGTTCCGCATGGGCCAAGGCCTCGGTCAGCAACGCTTCGAACTGGTCATGGTCCAGAGCCATGGAAATCTCCTCGATAGGTCATGTTCTGGAGCTTAGACCACTAGGCTCACGCGACGACTCGTGCCGCTTGGCGGCAGGCATCTGAACCGAACGCCTGCCACCATCGGGGCGTGTCCGTCCGCCAACGGTTACTTGAGCTTCAGCCGCCTGGCCAGCTTGTGCAGGTTGCTCGAATCGACATCCAGCAGCCGCGCGGCTTGCGCCCAGTTTTCCCCGCTGGCTTCCAGCGCACGGATGATCGCCTGGCGCTGGCAGGCGTCGACCGATTCACGCAGCGAAACGATTTCCGCCTGGGTCGCTGGCGTCACTTCGGCGACGGGCGCCAGCGCCGTGGACGGCCCACCGTCCAGATCGAGCAGGTCGGGTTCCAACGTAAGAATTTCGCTGCGCGACGCACCTCGACTGAGCAACCGCAGCGCCGCGCGACTGATGACATGCTCCAACTCACGCACGTTGCCCGGCCAGGCATAGCCGAGCAATGCGCGTTCGGCGGCCGGTGACAGCCGCATGCTGCGCAGCCCCAGCCGCGCGCGGTTCAGTTCGAGGAAGTAGCCGGCCAGGATCAGCACATCGTTGCCACGCTCACGCAGCGGTGGAATCGGCGCCGGGTAGACGGAAAGACGATGATAGAGATCGGCGCGAAAATGCCCGTCACGCACGCTCTCACGCAGATTGCGATTGGTCGCAGCGATGATCCGCACATCGACCTGGCGCGGCTTATCGGCACCGAGGCGTTGAATCTCGCCATTCTGCAGCGTGCGCAACAGCTTGGCCTGGACCACCAGCGGCAGCTCGCCCACTTCATCGAGCAGCAGCGTGCCACCGTTGGCAGCATCAAAACGGCCCGGGCGGTCCGTGGTCGCGCCGGAAAACGCGCCCTTGACGTGGCCGAACAGCTCGCTTTCCGCCAAGGATTCGGGCAACGCGGCGCAGTTAACCAGAACCAGCGGCTTGTTTCGACGCCGCGAATGACGGTGCAGCCAGCGCGCGAACAGCTCTTTGCCGACCCCCGTTTCACCCAGCAACAGCACCGGCAGTTCGGAGTCGGCGACCACCTCCAACTCGCGCAGCAGTTCAGCGATGACCTGACTCTGCCCAAGGATCTCGCCTGCGCTCGGAACCTGGGTCGGCTCCAGCACATCGCTGCGGGCCAGGCGCAGGCCGCGGTTTTCATGCTCCAGTCGAGTGATGCGGATGGCTGCCTCGATCACCAGCGTATAACGCTGCAGGTCGCGCCGCGCATCGTCATCGAAGGTGCCGGCGTGCATCGCATCGAGGGTCAGCGCGCCCCACAACTTGCCTTCCACGAACAAGCTGACGCCCATGCAATCGTGCACCGGCAACGGCTCGCCAGCATGCTCATCGAGCAGGCCGTCGTAGGGATCAGGCAATCGACTGTCGGGCTCGAACCAGGTGGGCTCACGTTGCGAGAGGATGGCGGCAAGCCGCGGATGCTGAGCCACCACGAAGCGCCGACCGAGCGCTTCTTGCACCAGCCCCACCGCGGCCAGCGGACGCAACGTATCCTCGTCGAGACGCAGCAGCACGATCGCACCGCAGCGGAAACGCTCCTGCAGCGTATGCACCAGCCGTTGCAGGCGAACCGCATTGGGCAGTTCGGTAACCAGGTCGGCCAGCAGTGCTTCTTCCATCATGGTGTCAATTACCCTCAAGGTTTTTTAAACCCTAAACCGCCTAGGTAGATTTAACCAGCCAAATATTTTACTCCTTAGTAATCAACGGCTTCCGCATGGCACAGGGCTTGCGTTATCTCTGCTAACTCAACCCACACGGAAACGCCCGATGACGAACGCGCTGACCGAGCAAACCTTGGGCAGTCTGGCCTGCCTGATCCCTGGCGCCACCCGAGTGTTCCGCCAGTACAAGCTGGATTTCTGCTGTGGCGGCAGCACCCGCCTGCGCGATGCCGCACAGCAACGCGGTCTCGACACCGAGGCCATCGCAGCCGAGCTAGCCGCGCTGAGTGGTGACTCCGCCACCGAGCCGGATTGGCGCGATGAGCCGACCGCCGACCTGATCGAACATATCCTCGAACGCTTCCATGAACGTCACCGCGACCAGCTTCCGGAGCTGATCCGACTGGCCAACCGCGTCGAGCAGGTGCACGGCAACAAAGCAGACTGCCCGACCGGGCTCGCGGAGCATCTCTGGTGCATGCAACAGGAGCTCGAAAGCCACATGCTCAAGGAAGAGCAGATTCTCTTCCCGATGCTGCGGCGTGATAGCCAGCTACCCCAGACTCAGGGCCCGATCGCTGTAATGCGCTACGAACACGACCAGCACGGCACCGCCCTGGCGCGCCTAGCCGAACTGACCAACGACATTACCCCGCCGGCTAACGCTTGCAATACCTGGCGCGCGCTCTATAGCGGGCTTGAGGAGCTACGCGGCGATCTGATGCAGCATATTCATCTTGAGAACAACATCCTGTTCGTCAGGGCATCGGCGAACTGAGACGGAACGGCCCGAGGCGGGCCAAGCGCCCGTCCAGCCAAGTGGAGGCAACATGAAAGCAGTCATTCAACCCTTGGCCTGGGGTCTCGCCATGGCCTCGATGCTAGCGCTGGCCAGCGGTGTGGCACTCGACCTGGTCGTCGGCCCCACCCAGGCAGCGGTCAGCCAGCATGACCATGGCGAGCACAGGCCTGCGTTACCCGCTACGGGAGGGCAACAGTGGGCAACCGACGAGGCCCTGCGCGAGGGCATGACGCGTCTGCGGCAAGCACTGGATGCGGCACTGCCAAGTGATCCGACACAGGCAATCAGCGCCAGCCAGGCGATGCAGCTGCAGGCAGACGTCGAGGAGAACGTTTCCTTCCTGATCGCCAATTGCGAACTGCCCGAGCAAGCCGATGCAGCCCTGCACGAGCTGCTGGCCGATCTACTCAGAGGCGCCAAGGCACTGGCCGAGCCTGCCGAACGCGATCAGGGCGCGCAGCGTATCCTCGCCACCCTGCAGCATTACCCCGAAGTATTCGCCGCGCCCCACTGGCGAGATACGGCTGCCGCCAGTCACTGAACCGGCATCGTGATGCACTGCCATCCCGTTCGAAGCTCAACACTGGCCTGCATCAATACCCGCTCCTGATGGCTGGGCTAGGCTCAACACGGACTCAGCGCATCGTGCCTGCTACTTCGCTTGATCGGAGCAGCCAGCCGAGCGCAGCTACCCCCGCTCCGGATCATTTGCGAGCGGCGATTACTAGAAAACAGGACGCCTTGCATGGTTCTTCACCGCGTACACAACCAGATTCTCCGTAGCCACCACCTGTTCGAGCCGCTGAACGACGAGCAGATGGATGAACTGATGAGCGCCAGCCAGCTGCTCAACCTCGACAAGGGCGACAACCTTTTCCACCAGGGCGAGCCCGCCCACGCGTTCTATTTTGTGATTTCCGGCGCGATCAAAATCTACCGCCTGACCCCGGATGGGCAGGAGAAGGTCTTCGAGGTGATCGGCAATCGGCAGACCTTTGCCGAGGCGATGATGCTCATGGACACGCCCAACTATGTCGCCTCGGCCCAGTCTGTCTGCCCGACGCAGGTATATCGATTCTCCAACGCGGCCTACATGCGCCTGCTGGAAGCGAATCAGAAGCTGTCCTTTGCCTTGCTCGGCAAACTCAGCGTGCGCCTTCACCAGCGCATCAACGAGATCGAGACGCTGTCGCTGAAGAACGCCACGCACCGCGTGGTGCGCTACCTGATGACCCAGTTGGCGCGGCAGAAAGACGAAGGCAACAGCTTCGAGCTGCCGATGGCCAAGCAACTGATCGCCGGGCACCTGTCGATCCAGCCGGAGACCTTTTCGCGGATCATGCGGCGCCTGATCGACGAAGAAATCATCACCCAGGATGGCCGGCAGATCACCATTCTCGATCGCCAGCGTCTGGAACAGTTCGAATAATCGGCGATGGGCTGGCCGCACGTCGGCCCTCACTGCCACCGCCTCGGTCGCGCAGGCCGGGCGGCTTTTCTCGACGTTTGATTGCGATCAACCACGAATGCCGACGGCGCATGACAAGCTGCACATGACCAGAGAGGACGCCGCCATGGCTCAGTGCCTGTACTGCCAGCAACCCAATCCGCCGCAGGAAGCCGAATGCAGCAACTGCGGCATGCCCCTCCCCGCCCACGCCGATACCGCCGGTGAACGCCGGCAGCGCCGCTTCATGTGGTTCTGTATCGGTCTGACCATCTTTTGCGCCGCGATGATCGTCTGGCTCCCGCGCCACTTGTTTTAGCTTAAAAACGGGAAGCGACGGCGCTCTGTAGGGTGGGCTTCAGCCCACCAGCGGAACGCATATCCGTAGGGTGGATCACGCCTCACCGATCCACCGAGCTGAATCAAAACGCCGCATCTCCGCTACCGGGTAAACAGGGAATGAGCGCCGTAACGCCGAGCATCACTCAGGGTTCCGGCGCGGAATCGCCAGAGATGGTGGGCTAAAGCCCACCCTACGGGTGAAGCGGCGAGCTCTGTAGGGTGGGCTTCAGCCCACCAGCGGAATGCAGATCCGTAGGGTAGATCACGCCTCACCGATCCGCCGAGCGAGATCTACAAAAGCCGCATCTCCGCCCGTAGAGCTGACAGGTTGGGCGCCGTGACGCAGAGCATCAATCAGGGTTTCGACGCGGAATCGCCAGAGATGGTGGGCTAAAGCCCACCCTACGGGTGAAGCGGCGCGCTCTGTAGGGTGGGCTTCAGCCCACCAGCGGAATGCAGATCCGTAGGGTGGATCACCCTTCACCGATCCACCGGGTGGCGATCCACCGAACCGGATAAAGGCAGATTTAAAGAACCGACATCCACCCTACGGCTGGGTCAGCTGCTTGTACAACTGAGGCAGGCGGAACGGCAATTGTTGCGGCTCCTTGATCAGCGTGTAGCCATTGGCACCAAACATATAAGGCAGGTAATCGCCGGCCTCCTGGTCGATGGTGATGCAGAACGGCAGCAACCCCTGACGCCGCGCTTCCATCACGGCCTGGCGGGTGTCCTCGACGCCGTAACGGCCCTCATACAGATCCAGATCGTTGGGCTTGCCATCGGTCACCAGCAACAGCAGTTTGCGCCGCTGCTTGCAATTGCCGAGCAGTTCGGTGGCCTGGCGAATCGCCGCCCCCATACGGGTGTAATAACCGGGTTTGAGCGCCTGAATGCGACCGCGGGTGTCGTCGCCGTAGCGCTGGCGAAAACTCTTCAGCTCCTGCATGCGCACCTGCTGGCGACGCAGCGAGGAAAAGCCGTACAAGGCGAAATCGTCGCCCACCGCCGACAGCGCCTCACCGAATAGCAGCAGGCTATCGGTGATCACGTCGATCACCTTGTGCTCATCGTCCAGGTGCGCATCGGTGGACATCGACAGGTCGGCCAGCAACAGGCAAGCCAGATCGCGGCGACTCTGCCGCTGCTCCATGAACAGGCCGCGCTCGACGCACTGCCCGTGCTGGCGCTCGACATGGAAATCCAGCCAGGCCTGCATGTCCAGCTCTGACCCCTGGGGTTGGCCACGCAGCCATTGCCTGTCATTACGCAAGTGCTCGAACTGCCGACGCAGCTTGCGCGCCAGCGGGCTCAGGCGTAGCGGTAGCGCTTTCGGTTCGGAACCGCGCGGGAGCATCATCTGCAGATTGACGAAGTCGTCCTGCAGGCGCTGCTTGCGGTAGTCCCACTCCGGCAGCTTGATGCCGTCGCCCAGCGGAATATCGTCAACATCTGTAGGCGGGAGGTCCAGGTGCAGCTTGAGGCCGCCGCCCTTGCGCATGCGCTGGCGGGACATGGCGATTTCATCGAGATCTTCGGCCACGCGCGAGGCGTCCTCGTTTTCGCTGTCGTCGCCTTGGCGATCGAGTTCGACGTGCTCGGTCCAGCTGAACAGATTCTCCAGGCGGAACAGCATCAGGCCGCCCTTGCTGGTGCTGTCCTCGACGCGCTTGGCGCGCTTGCGCATGCCTTTCTGCTCAGTCGGTGGCGCCTGCAGGTTGTTGTCCGGATCCTCATCAGCCAGCTCGGTGGCCTGCGGCACGCCGAGATTTTCAGCCGGATACAGCCACATCGGCAGCGGCCAGGGGGCTATTTCGCTGCGCGGAAACTGCTCGACGCTGCCCGGCTCGCGCAGTGCCTGACGCAGCGCCCGCTCCAGAGCGGCCTCGGCCCGGGGCATCGAATCGGGGTCCGGGCGCAGCAGCAGATGCACTTCCACCAGGCGTTCATAGCGTGGGCGCATGGCCGGAAAACGCTCAAGAATCGTCTGGGTCCAGCGCTGGTTGTCACGCGCCCAGTGGCGCATCTCGCCCGCCTGCGCTGCAAGCAGCGCCAGCCAGCGATACAGATCTTCGTTGAGAGCAACCTCGGGAAACACTGCGAGACTCTGCGGCAGGCGCAGGTTGCTCGCATCGCACCAGGCCACCGGCAGTTGCTTGCAGGTGCCCGCGACCTGTTGCAGCAGATTGCGCCGCAACATCAGGTCACGTGCACCGGCGGCTTCCACGCCGATGCCACTGGAACCGCCCATGGCACGGAAAAGCACCGACAGCGATCGCCGCATGCTCTCCAGTTCGACACAGGCTTCGGGGAACTCAGGGTTTGCGCGACGGGTGATGAAACGATGCCAGACGCTGCCGACCCACTCTTCGACTTCGATGGTAAAACCCATGGCAATCACTCCGTAGCGCAAGAAGAAAACAGAAACGGCCCGCTAGGTATCAGCCGGGCCGTTGGTCATGTCGCGATCGGACTCAGGCCACAGTGGCTGCGGCAGGCACGTCCGCCGTCACCCGACCACGCTGCCTGAAGCTGTACAGGTAGCAGATCAGACCGATCATGAAGAACACACCAGCGATCAGTCGCAACCAGAAGAACACGGCCAGTTGATCAGTGGTATTCATGAAGGACATCGCGGCGCCATCGGCAGGGATACGCTGCAGCCAGACCTGAACCACACCCGCAGCGGTCAGGAACAGTGTGATGGCAACCATCGACACGGTCATCAGCCAGAAACCCCAGATTTCGATGCGCTGTGCACGTGCATCAGGTGCTTCACCCAGGCCACGCAGACGCGGCATGGCGTAGCTGATGATGGTCATCACGATCATCGCGTAGGCACCGTAGAAGGCCAGGTGACCATGCGCGGCAGTCAGTTGCGAGCCGTGTGTGTAATAGTTCACCGGAGCCAGGGTGTGCAGGAAGCCCCACACGCCAGCGCCGAAGAATGCAGTCACGGTAGTACCGATGGCCCACAGGGCAGCAGCCTTGTTCGGATGCTGACGGCGACGACGGCTCACCATGTTCAGCGAGAACAGCACCATGGCGAAGAACGGCAGCGGTTCTAGCGCGGAGAAGATCGAGCCGAGCCACAACCAGACCTCAGGCGCACCGATCCAGAAGAAGTGGTGACCGGTACCGATGATGCCCGAGATGAGCGCCATGGCGATGATCACGTACAGCCACTTCTCGATCACTTCGCGGTCGACGCCGGTGATCTTGATCAGGACGAAGGCCAGCATCGAACCCATGATCAGCTCCCACACGCCTTCTACCCAAAGGTGCACCACGAACCACCAGTAGTACTTGTCGCGCGCCAGGTTTTCCGGGTTGTAGAAGGAGAACAGCCAGAACACCGCCAGACCGATCAGACCGGTCATCATGACCATGCTGATCGCGGTCTTGCGACCTTTGAGCAGCGTCATGCCGACGTTATAGAGGAAGCCCAAGGCGACCACTACGATGCCGATCTTGGTGATCGTCGGCTGCTCCAGGAACTCACGTCCCATGGTTGGCAGCAGATGGTTCTGAGTCATTTCGGCCAGCCCGGCGTACGGCACGAACAGGTAACCGAGAATGGTCAACACGCCAGCGGCAGCGAAAACCCAGAACAGAATGATCGCCAGCTTCGGACTGTGCAGTTCACGGTCCGCTTCCTCGGGGATGAGGTAGTAAGCCGCTCCCATGAAGCCGAACAGCAGCCAGACGATCAGCAGGTTGGTGTGAACCATCCGCGCCACGTTGAATGGCAGCAGCGGGAACAGGAAGTCACCAACTACATACTGCAGGCCCATGATCAGACCGAACAGGATCTGACCGACGAAGAGCATCAGCGCAAACACGAAGTAGGGCTTGGCGACGGCCTGCGATTGGAATTTGAGATGCGGATTCATAACGCTCATCTCTCAGCCCTCCTTGTTTGGCGGCCAGTTATTGGTATCAATCTTCGACGTCCACTTGAGGAATTCGGCCATATCGTCGACTTCCTGCTCGGTCAGATTGAACTGCGGCATCGCTCTGCGGCCGGGCACCCCAAGCGGCTGAGCTTTCATCCAGGCCTGCAAGAAGGGTTTGAAAGCCGCATCCTCACCGCGACGGACGAAGACATTCCCCAGCTCAGGCGCGAAGTAGGCACCTTCACCGAGCAGGCTGTGGCAGCCGATGCAGTTGTTGTTTTCCCAAACCTCTTTGCCTCGCACCACCGCTTCGGTCAGTTCCGATTCGTTGGATCGCTCTGGAAAGGTCTGCTCTGTGTGATAGGTCAGGCCCAGGAATACCAGGAAGAAGAAAACGCTTCCCCCGAAGTAAATGTTCCTGGCCATTCCCTTGGTAAAGGTATCGGACATGGTCGCCTCCTCATGGCGTTGGCGTGGCCAGTTTAAGAAGGCAGCTATCGAAACCTGCTTGATGCCAATCAAGAAAATCCTGAACGTGGCGCTTGGTCTTTTGCGGGCCACGGTCGTTGGCGTTGGCGTTGGAGAGGCGGCGTGCTAGCCGGTCGGTCTGTAGCGGGGCTTTACCTATATCCATGCGAAACGGCGGGCGGTGGTCGGCAGCGCCTGTCGAAGGATGGAGAGCTGATCGACGCTGGGGCGGTGGGCTGAAGTCCACCCTACGTGGCACTGCCCGTTGGATGCCGGGTTGCCGGACGGCCAATCGGCAGCGATGCAAAGCGGCTGATGAGCATTGAGCTGGAGCCAGATAAAAGCGCGGCGGGAGCGGCGATTGCCGGCGCCTTTCATGGTGGGCTGAAGCCCACCCTACCAGGATCTCGGGCAGCAGCACGGGATCTGCCGTTGGCCGGGTATGGAGTTGTCTTGTCGCTGGGTTTTAACAGAACCGCGGACGAGAGCCTGGCTCGTTAGGCTGGACTTAAGCTCCGTGGGTGGGCTTCAGCCCACCACGTCGAGCCGCCGCGCAACAGGCCGCATAACCGCTAACGGCGTCGCGCCCGGCCTGTAACCGATTGCCTACGCAACCTTACAGGCTCATCGCGAGCAGGATGCCGCCGGCCATCGCGAGCGGCCAGCCGAGCAACAGCAAACGCCACATCGGAGGCGCATGGCGCAACTCCATGAAGCCATCGGAGATCAGCCAGGCCTTGACCAATGCAACCGCCAGCACCGCGGCGGCGAGCAGCAGGGTCGAGCCGGCGCTGCCCAGCACCACGGTGAGGGTGGTTAGCACGGCCAGCCCGAACCAGCAAAGGATCAGCACTTTCGAAGCGGACATGGCGTACCTCGTTAGTTGATTACGTAAACCAGCGGGAACAGCAGCACCCAGACCATATCCACCATGTGCCAATAGAGCACCCCGGACTCCAGTCCGGCGCAGTTGGTCGCTGTGTAGGCACGGCGGCGGCAGCGTTCGGCCATCCAACCGAGAATGACCATTCCCAGCAGCACGTGAAGGAAATGAAAGCCGGTAAGGATCCAATAGAGGGTAAAGAAGGTGTTGTACTCGAGCCCCAGCCCCAGGCCGGAAAGGTGGCCGTACTCGTTGAGCTTGAGCACCACATAGACGCAGGACGTGACCAGCGCGGCCAGCAGCAGCGCCGCCGCACGTTGCGGTCGCTGCATGCGTACCTGCTCCACCGCCAGGGCGGCAAACAGGCCAGAGGTCAGCAGGCTCAAGGTGAGTGCCAGCCCGATGGAGCTGTCCAGCACCGCGCGGCTTTCGCGAAACAGCTCGGGATAGAGCACCTGCGTCACGGCGAACGCCAGGATCAGGATCGCGAAGACGGTCAGCTCGGCGAGAATGAAGAACCACATCGCCAGGTCGCCCGGCAGACGGCGGTTCACCTCTATGACGTGATCATGCAAAGTGGACATCGACTACATCCATCAGGGCGGAAACGGTTTGCGGATCATCCGACAGCGGCTCGGCGAGACAGGCCATGCAGGCCTCGCGCGGGCTCATGCCGGAACGGATCATCCGGGCAGTGAAGATCAGCAGGCGGGTCGAGGCGACCTCTTCCAGATCGTGCTGTTCGAGCCGGCGTAGCGCCTGCCCAAGCTTGACCACCTGCGCGGCCAGCTCGGCATCGACCTGCGCTTCGTTAGCGACGATACGCTGCTCCTCGATGGCCGGCGGGTAGTCGAAGCGCATGGCGACGAAACGCTGCCGGGTGCTGGGCTTCATGCCCTTGAGCAGGTTCTGGTAACCGGGGTTGTAGCTGACCACGAGCATGAAACCCGGCGGCGCCTTGAGCGCTTCGCCGGTGCGCTCGATAAACAGTTCGCGACGATCATCGGCCAGTGGGTGCAGCACCACGGCGGTATCCTGGCGCGCCTCCACCACTTCATCGAGATAGCAGATGCCACCCTCGCGCACGGCGCGGGTCAGTGGCCCGTCCTGCCACCAGGTGCCCTGCGCACCGATCAAGTGACGCCCGACCAGATCCGCGGCGCTGAGGTCATCGTGGCAGGCCACGGTGTATAGCGGCAGATTCAATCGATGGGCCATGTACTGTACGAAACGGGTCTTGCCGCAGCCGGTCGGGCCCTTGATCAGTATCGGCATGCCGTGGTGCCAGGCCTGCTCGAACAGCGCCTCTTCGTTGCCCAGAGATTGATAGAACGGAGCACCGGTCAGACCGGCAAAGTTCTCGGGCGCGTTCATTGGCAATACCTCACTGCAGCAGTTGGATAATCATCTGCCACCAAACTAACCGCCACACCGCCCCCTCTCAAGCCATCCGCTGGCGAAGCTTGATTACGATCAAGCCCAGGCTGAAATGAGCGGTTGGCGGGCCAGGCAAGCCCGATTTCCAAGCCCACCGACCTTTACCTGCAACCTGCTGCGATCCCCTCCCCCGCGACACGACGTCACGCTTGGGCTATCCCGAATCGACTCTTGATTGCCATCAAGCGCATTCGCAAAAGCCCTCTCTAGCATGCGAGCCGCACACAGCAAGACCCGGGAACTGCCACATCGCCGTCATAAGCAGGAACCGCAAAATGCGGTCAGAGGAGAAAAGTATGAGCAAACCCTTACTGGCGGGCATCATCGCCGGCTTTTCACTGCTCGGTCTGGCAGTCGCCCAGGCCGCGTCCAATCCGGAAAGCACCGACGCCGCACTCAAGGGCCGCGGGTCGCCGATCGACCCGGCCAGCGCACAAACCGTACATTCGCCCGGCGCGCCGAACCTGACGCCGGCCGAGTTCGATAAAGCGAAGGAAATCTACTTCCAGCGTTGTGCAGGCTGCCACGGCGTGTTGCGTAAGGGAGCCACCGGCAAGCCGCTGACCCCGGAGATCACTCAGGAACGCGGCCAGCAGTTCCTCGAAGCGCTGATCACCTATGGCTCGCCGGCAGGCATGCCCAACTGGGGTACCTCGGGCGGGCTGACCGCCGACGAAATCACCCTGATGGCCAAATATATTCAGCACACGCCACCGACTCCGCCGGAGTGGGGCATGGCTGAAATGAAAGATTCCTGGAAGGTACTGGTCAAGCCGGAGGACCGTCCGACCAAGCAGCTGAACAAGCTGGACCTGCCGAACCTGTTCTCCGTCACGCTGCGGGACGACGGCAAAATCGCGCTTATCGACGGTGCGACCAAGAAGATCGTCCAGACCATCGACACCGGCTATGCGGTACACATCTCGCGGATGTCGGCATCGGGCCGCTATCTGTTCGTGATCGGTCGCGACGCCAAGATCGACATGATCGATCTGTGGGGCAAGGAGCCGATCAAGGTCGCCGAGATCAAGGTGGGTATCGAGGCCCGCTCGGTGGAGACCTCGAAGTTCAAGGGCTACGAGGACAAGTACGTGATCGCCGGCGACTACTGGCCGCCGCAGTTCACCATCATGGACGGCGAAACCCTTGAGCCGCTGCAGATCGTGTCCACCCGCGGCATGACCGTCGGCACCCAGGAATACCACCCCGAACCGCGCGTGGCGGCGATCATCGCCTCGCATGAACACCCCGAGTTCATCGTCAACGTCAAGGAAACCGGCAAGGTTATGCTGGTCAACTACGAAGACATCGACAACCTGACCACTACCATTATCGGCACTGCACCGTTCCTGCATGATGGCGGTTGGGACGTCAGCCACCGCTACTTCATGACGGCGGCGAACAACTCGAACAAAGTCGCCGTAATCGACTCTAAGCAGCGCAAGATGGCCGCTCTGGTGGATGTAGGCAAGACGCCCCATCCGGGCCGTGGCGCCAACTTCATCCATCCGACCTACGGGCCAGTCTGGGCAACCAGCCACCTGGGCGACGAGACCATCTCGCTGATCGGCACCGATCCCGAAGAGAACCCGGATCACGCCTGGAAAGTGGTCGAAACACTGAAAGGACAAGGGGGCGGGTCGCTGTTTATCAAGACCCATCCAAAATCCAACCATCTCTACCTGGATACGACTTTCCACCCGGATGCCAAGGTCAGCCAATCGGTCGCCGTGTTCGACATCAAGAATCTGGCCAATGGTTACAAGGTACTGCCAATCGGTGACTGGGCCGGCATCAAGGATGGCGCCAAGCGAGTCGTGCAGCCGGAGTACAACCAGGCCGGTGACGAAGTCTGGTTCTCGGTATGGAGCGGCCAGGAAGAGGAATCGGCCATCGTTGTGGTCGATGACAAGACGCTAAAGCTGAAAAAAGTGATCAAGGACAAAAGATTGATTACCCCAACCGGTAAATTTAACGTCTACAACACTCAGCACGACGTGTACTGAGTGCCACAACGGGGGAGCGAAGACTCCCCCATCTAGCCTTGAGGAAGTAACTCATGAAGAAAGTTCTCGTTCCCCTGCTCGCCCTCGGCGGCGCGATGATTCTGCAGCCGGCCGTGGCTCAGGATGGTGAAGCGCTGTTCAAGAGCAAGCCTTGCGCGGCCTGCCATAGCATCGACGCCAAGCTGGTTGGTCCGGCATTCAAGGAAGTCGCGGCCAAGTACGCCGGCCAGGACGGCGCAGCAGACCTGCTCGCTGGCCACATCAAGAACGGCAGCCAGGGTGTCTGGGGTCCGATCCCGATGCCGCCAAACCCTGTCACCGAGGAAGAAGCCAAGATCCTCGCCGAGTGGGTTCTTAGCCAGAAGTAACAGCGGAGGACATCATGATTCAGTCCCGACACGCAGTATTCGGTTTGGGGCTCGCCCTGGTGTCCCTCCTCCCCTTTTCCGCTGCCCTGGCCGACAGCCCTACAGCTGAACGCCAGGCCCAGCTCGAACACCTGCTGGTGCAGGACTGCGGGTCCTGTCACGGCCTGCGAATGACCGGTGGTCTTGGCCCGGCCCTGACGCTGGACGCGATTGCCAATAAACCCCGCGACAGCCTGATCGCCACCGTCACCCACGGGCGGCCCGGTACTGCCATGCCCGGCTGGAACGCCCTGCTCAGCGACCAGGACATCGCCTGGCTGGTCGATCTTCTTCTCGAAGGATATCCAAAACCATGATTCGTCCCCTGCTGCTGGTCGCCGCCAGTCTGCTCGCGGCTTGTGCGCAACAACCGCTGCGCGGCACCGGTGATCTAGGCGTGGTGATCGAGCGCGCCACCGGCAGCCTGCAGATTATCGAGAGCAGCGGCATGACTCGCCTGGCGCGTGTCGAGGGGCTCGGCGATCTGTCGCACGCCTCGGTGGTGTTCTCCCGCGATCAGCGCTATGCCTATGTATTCGGCCGCGACGGCGGGCTGAGCAAGGTCGACCTGCTCGAGCAGCGCATCGACCGCCGCGTGATTCAGGGCGGCAACAGCATCGGCGGAGCCATCAGCCAGGACGGTAGCCTGATCGCCGTCGGCAACTACGAGCCGGGCGGGGTCAAGGTATTCGACGCCGAAACCCTGGAGCTGGTCGCCGATATTCCCGCCACGCCTTTGGCCGATGGCAGCCGCCATTCGCGCGTTGTCGGTGTCCTCGACGCGCCCGGTCGACGCTTCATCTACAGCCTGTTCGATACGAACGAAACCTGGTTGCTGGACTTCAGCCAGGGCAACACGCCCGCTCTCACGCGCTTCGAGAACATCGGTAAACAACCCTACGACGGGCTACTCACTCCGGACGGGCGCTACTACGTGGCCGGCCTGTTCGGTGAAGACGGCATGGCCAAGATCGACCTTTGGCACACCGCACGCGGTGTCGAGCGCATCCTCGATGGCTACGGCCGCGGCCAGCAGAAGCTGCCGGTCTACAAAATGCCGCATCTGGAGGGCTGGACCGTCGCCGGCAACCAGACCTTCGTTCCGGCAGTCGGCCAGCATCGTGTGCTGGTGATGGATTCGCAGAGCTGGAAACAGACCGATGCGATCGACGTCGCCGGCCAGCCGATATTCGTCATGGCGCGCCCGGACGCACGGCAGATCTGGGTCAATTTCGCCCATCCAGACAACGGCAAGGTTCAGGTTATCGACAGCGAGACCCACGAGATCGTCGCCGAACTCGAGCCCGGCCCCGCCGTGTTGCACATGGAATTCACCGCCCGCGGCGATCAGCTCTGGCTGTCGGTGCGTGACGGCAACGAGATCCAGGTCTGGGACCCTTATAGCCTGAAACTGCTCAAGCGCCTGCCGGCGGAAAGCCCCAGCGGCATCTTCTTCAGCAGCCGCGCCCACGAAACGGGGTTATGACATGCAGATCGATGCCCTCAGCCGCCGCTTGATCGACCGCTTCCAGCACGGCATGCCGCTGTGCGCCGAACCCTACCGCGCCATGGCCGAGGCGCTCGATTGCAGCGAAAACGAGGTGCTGGACTGTCTCGAACGCCTGGAACACGCCGGGAGCCTTTCGCGCATCGGCCCGGTGTTCGAGCACAGCCGCGCCGGCGCCAGCACGCTGGTTGCCCTGGCCGTGCCTGACGCACGGCTGGAATCGGTCGCCGAGCACATCAACAGCTTTCCTGAGGTCAATCACAACTACCTGCGTGAGCATCACTACAACCTCTGGTTCGTGATCACCGGCCCCGATCGAGCCCATGTCGACGCGCTGCTGGCACGAATAGAGACGGAAACCGGGCTCACGCCGCTCGATTTGCCGATGCAGGCGGCATACCGCATCGACCTTGGTTTTCCCATCGGCGACGCACTATGAACGCCATGCTCGATGCGCTTCAGGCACTGCAGCTGCGTCGCCTGCTCGAAGCGGGCCTGCCGCTCGCCGCTCGGCCCTATCAAGTTCTGGCCGAGCGCGTTGGTACCAGCGAAGAGGCGGTGCTCGAACAGGTTCGATGCTGGAACGAAAGCGGACTGTTTCGCCGCATCGGGTTGGTCATCAAGCACCGCGCCCTGGGCTTTCGCGCTAACGCCATGCTGGTGATGGATATTCCGGACGAGATCGTCGATGACGTCGGCCGCCGCCTGGGCCAGGCCGCTGGTATCAATCTCTGCTATCAGCGGCCGCGGCGACTGCCCGACTGGCCCTACAACCTGTTCTGCATGGTCCACGGCCGCGAGCGCGAGCAGGTCTGCCGGCTGATCGCCGACCTGCTCGCCGAGCACGGCCTGAGCGATGTGCCTCATCAGCTGCTGTTCAGCACGCGCGCGTTCAAGCAATGCGGCGGCCGCTACGCCCCGCCAGCCGCGCCGGAGGCCGCCCATGAATGAGTTCGATCGGCGCCTCATCAACCGTCTGCAACATGGTCTACCACTGGTGCGACACCCCTGGCAGGCGCTGGCCGAAGAACTCGGCGGCGACCCGCAGCGCCTGCGCGAGCGCGTGCAGGCGTTGCTCGACGACGGCACGCTTACCCGCTTCGGTCCGATGTTCGACATCGAGCGTCTCGGTGGCGCCTTTACCCTCGCCGCGCTGTCTGTGCCCGAGGAATGCTTTGACGCTGTGGCCGAGCAACTCGCGTCGATGCCGGAGGTGGCGCACAACTATCGTCGCGAGCACGCCTGGAACATGTGGTTCGTGCTTGGCTGCGCGACACCCGACGGTATCGCCCAGACCATCGCGCGCATCGAGGCACAGACCGGCCTGCCGGTGCTCAACCTGCCCAAGGAGGAGACCTACCATGTCGGCCTGCATTTTTCTGTCTGAATCCTCTGGCCCGTCTGATCCGGCGCTTGCAACACGCCTGGTCGAACTCACCGAGGCGGGACTGCCATTGGTGGAGGATCCCTGGGCCTGGCTCGCCGAGCACCTTGGCATCAGCGTCGAGACCACGATTGCGCTGCTGCAACGACTGCAGGCAGAAGGCGCGATCCGCCGCATCGCCGCGGTGCCCAATCACTACCGCCTGGGTTATCGCCATAACGGCATGACCGTCTGGGATGTCGAGGACACCGAGATGCCCCGCCTCGGCCCACTGGTTGGCGCGCAACCCTTCGTCAGTCATTGCTATCGGCGCCCGCGGCAGGAAGGCTGGGGCTACAACCTGTTCGCCATGGTGCATGGCCGCGATGCCGACGAGATAGAGACCTATCGAGCCGAGATCCGCCGGCTGCTCGGAGCGGCCTGTCGCGCCGAGGATATGCTGGTCAGCAGCCGCATCCTGAAGAAGACCGGACTGCGCGTCGGCAACCGTCGCTAGCCGTCACTTACGCACCTATAGGGCGGGCTTCAGCCCACCCTTATCTCGACCAAACTGAGTCGTTGGGCTGAAGCCTACCTACGCACTACGACCTGTTCGCCAAGCGGCAGTGCGAGGAGTTGACCGTGCCCGCGCAGGGCTGTCAGAAGCGCCACTCGGGCTTGAACAAGCCAACCACAAAGAAGAGCGTGGAGAAGCTCCACATAACCAGGGCATAAAGGCGGATCTGCTCAGCACTCCAGGGCCAGGCGAACCAGTCCAGCATAACCATGCTCTTCCAGCCCTCGATCCACTGTGCGCCGCCCCAGCTGATGATCCACTTCCAGAACAGGCTGTTCAGGCAGTACAGCGCAACGAACTCTCCGATCTCCATAGATCATCCCCTCAGCGGTCAAGGAGCGGCAGTCTATGCGAAGCAGCCGTTTACAGGGCCTGACGGCAGTCTCGTTGCAAGCCGACAAGCATCGCAGCTTGGTCCGGGAGGAGCTCCGCTTCAGCCCAGAAGGACACCGCGCCGTCGGCGATTACGGTGGGCTAAAGCCCACCCTACGTCTGCCATGATCCGGTCGCCAGCCCCCGTGCTACCACCCCTTTATTTGTTTCGGATCAAGGACCCGTCACCTCACCTCGGCAATGCTGTCGTCATCGATTCAGCACCCACGAAGCCGCCGCTTCCTGAGGAGACGCCCGATGTTGAGAATCAGCCATTACCTGCGTGCCCTCGCCCGGCCAGCCATGCCGGTGCTAGGCGCGCGGAGCACAGGTGCGAGCCGGCCGCCTGTGGTGATCTGGAATCTGTTGCGGCGCTGCAACCTGACTTGCAGGCATTGCTACGCGACCTCTGCCGACAGTGAGTTTCGCGACGAACTGGATACCGCCGAAGCAATGAAAGTCATCGATGACCTGCACGAAGCCGGCGTTCGGGTGCTTATCCTGTCCGGTGGCGAGCCGCTGCTGCGCGACGACATCTTCGAGCTATCCGAATATGCCCGGTTGCGCGGATTCTTCGTCGCGCTGTCCACCAACGGCACGCTGATCGACGAGCGCAACATCGAGCAGATCGCCGCTGCAAAATACGACTACGTAGGCATCAGCATCGACGGCCTTGAAGCGGTGCATGACGACTGGCGCCAGCTCAAGGGCAGCTTCGCCGCCTCGATGCATGCCATCGACCTGTGCCGTCAGCACGGCATCCGCGTCGGCCTGCGCACCACCCTGACCCAGCACAACTACCCGCAACTGCCCAAGCTATTGGCGCTGATGCGCGCGCACGATGTGCAGAAGTTCTACCTCTCGCACCTCAACTACAGCGGCCGCGGCAAGCGCAGCCGCAAGGCCGACGCCCATCACCAGATGACGCGTGATGCCATGTACCAGCTGTTCGAACAGGCCTGGGACGACGTGCAGCAGGGCCGCGAAACCGATTTCGTCAGCGGCAACAACGATGCCGACGCCGTGCTCCTGCTGCAGTGGGTCGAAGCCCGGCTGCCGGAGCATCGCGACCGTCTGGAGCGGATGCTCCGCGCCTGGGGCGGCAATGCCTCGGGCAGCGGCATCGCCAATATCGACAATATCGGCGACGTACATCCTGACACCTACTGGTGGCAGCACACCGTCGGCAATATCCGTCGGCAGTCGTTCCGCGAGCTGTGGCTGGACAATCCCGAACCGCTGCTGACCGAGCTGCGTCAGCATCCGCGGGCTGTCGGTGGTCGCTGCGCCCAATGCCGCTGGTTGCCGATTTGCAACGGCAACACCCGCACCCGCGCCTGGGCTGAGGGCAACCTCTGGGGCGAAGACCCCGGCTGCTACCTCAGCGACCAGGAAATCGGGCTCGCGCCACCGCAATGCATTCCCAGTGTGGCGATTTGAGCAACAGCCTGCGCCAACCGCCGCATACGCCGAATCTGAGGGTCGACAGAACCCTCTTCCGCCACGCGTAAACCGTCAGCCAGATGAGATTTTCAGGAGTCCGCATGGATCAGCCAACCACCATCCCCGCTTCTCTCGGCGCCACCCTTGCCGCCGGCGAAGTCGCCTTGATCGGGGCCGGTCCCGGAGACCCCGGATTGCTTACGCTGCGCGCCTGGAGCCTGCTGCAACAAGCCGATGCGGTGGTGTACGACCGCTTGGTCAGTGCTGACCTGATGCAGCTTCTGCCGGCCCGTTGCGCCCGGCATTACGTCGGCAAGACCAGCGGCTACCACAGCCTGCCACAGCCACACATCAATCAGCTGCTGGTGGACCTGGCGAAGCAGAACCTGCGAGTTGTGCGCCTAAAGGGCGGCGATCCCTTCATCTTCGGCCGAGGCGCCGAGGAGCTTGAGCATCTGCTCGAGCACGGCGTCAACGGTCAGGTAGTACCCGGCGTTACCGCGGCTGCCGGCTGCAGTGCCTACGCCGGCATCCCCC
The DNA here is from genome assembly GCF_003325755.1 of Pseudomonas sp. SST3. The sequence continues at coordinate 73,712 of NZ_QORI02000004.1, forward strand.
TGACCCATCGCGACCTGGCGCACTCCTGCCAATTCATCACCGGCCATCTGCAGGAAGACGGCGCCCTGCAGCTCCCCTGGAACAGCCTGGTCGAGGGCAAACAGACGCTGGTGTTCTACATGGGTCTGGCCAGCCTCGGCGAGATCTCGCGCAACCTGATCGCCGCCGGCCTGCCGGTCAACACACCCGCTGCGCTGATTGGCAGCGGCACCCGACCGGACCAACAGGTGGTGCGCTGCACGCTGAAGCAACTGCCGACCATGGCACTGGAACAACAGCTCAAGCCCCCGACCCTAACGGTAATCGGCCAGGTGGTTGGCCTTTTTGCAGGCCGAACCCTGGAGTTCCCGGCCCGCCTGTGCGCAGGCGACCGGGTTACACAACCTGACGTCGTGGAGGCCCTATGCGACTGACCTCCTTCGCCGTGCTATTACTCTGCGGCGCGGTCCAGGCGGCGCCCGGAGCCGTATCGCTGGAACAGGCCGGCGTGCTCTATGAACGGCACTGCCAGAGCTGCCATGGAGCAAACCGCCTGGGCGGTGCCGGCCCTGCCCTGCTGCCGGAAAGCCTCAGCCGGATCAAGCCAGACGAGGCGCGCGCGATCATTAGCAATGGCCGTCCGGCCAGCCAGATGGCGGCTTTCTCGGATAGCCTGAATGCCGCCGAGATCGACGGATTGGTCAGCTACCTCTATCAACCCGCCGCGACACCACCGACCTGGAGCGACGCCGACATCCGCGCCAGCCATCGCATGCTCGCCGATGTAGGGGCGCTGCCGAGCACGCCGAAGCACGACGCCGATCCGCTCAACCTGTTCGTGGTGGTCGAGGCCGGCAACCATCACGTACGGGTACTGGACGGCGATCGCTTCGAGGAGCTGGCCAATTTCCCCTCGCACTTCGCCCTGCACGGCGGCCCGAAATTCTCGCCGGACGGACGCTTCGTCTACTTCGCCTCGCGCGATGGATGGGTCAGCGTCTACGACCTGCACAACCTGACCATGATCGCCGAGGTCCGCGCCGGGCTGAACACCCGTAACCTGGCCGTCAGCAATGATGGTCGTTGGGTGCTGGTGGGTAACTACCTGCCGGGCAATCTGGTGCTGCTGGATGCCCGTGACCTGTCGCTGATCAAGCACATCCCTACCGTTGGCCTGGATGGCACGTCATCACGGGTCAGCGCCGTCTACACCGCGCCACCGCGCGACAGCTTCGTGGTCGCCCTGAAGGATGTGACGGAGGCCTGGGAGCTGTCCTACGCCGGCGAGCCGACCTTCGAGCCGCGCCGCATCGAGGCTGCGGACTTCCTCGATGACTTCTCCTTCACACCGGACTACCGCCATCTGCTCGCCACCTCGCGCAAGGCCCACGGCGGCCAGGTGATCGACCTCGACACCGGCAAGGCGGTGACCGACATTCCGTTGCCGGGCATGCCGCATCTGGGTTCGGGCATCTACTGGAAGCGCGACGGCAAATGGGTGTTCGCCACCCCGAACGTGAGCAAGGGTCTGATCTCGGTGCTCGATCTGCAGAGCTGGGAACTGATCAAGGAGATCCCTACCGAGGGGCCCGGTTTCTTCATGCGCAGCCACGAGAACTCGAAATACGCCTGGACCGACGTGTTTTTCGGCCCCAACAACGACGCCGTACACCTGATCGACAAGCAGACCCTGGAAGTCGCCCATACGCTGCGCCCGATGCCAGGCAAGAACGCCGCGCACGTCGAGTTCACCCGCGATGGCCGGCATCTACTGCTGAGCGTCTGGGATACCGACGGCGCGCTGATCGTCTACGACGCCAACAGCCTTGAAGAGATCAAACGTATCCCGATGAACAAGGCGTCGGGCAAATACAACGTCGGCAACAAGATCGAGTTCGCCGAAGGCACCTCGCACTGAGCGGAACAACGGCAAGCATGAGCTGAGACGAAACTGGTTGGCGTGAAGCGACCGTTACAGCAGGTAGGGTGAGCTTCAGTCCACCAGAGCGAGCGCCGGATCGGACTCCGGTGGGCTGAAGCGCAACACCACTGGCCGTCCTTCCTGTTCTACATTTCATTGCTGACGCTTCAAGCCGGTCTTCAGCGCCCTGATCGGCCTTCCAACTTTCATTCCAAACTGCTTTCATATCACGCTCTTTGATATGAGCATTCTTATGGACATCGATCTCGCCCGCACTTTTCTCGAGATCATTCGCAGCGGCAGCTTCATTGCCACCGCCGAGCGGTTGCATATCACCCAGACGGCCGTGACCGCCCGAGTACGCAGCCTGGAAACGCAGCTCGGCTGCCGATTGTTCGTACGCAACCGCGCGGGCGCGCGGTTGACCGGCGACGGTGAACGCTTCGTCGCCTACGCCACACAGTTGGTACAGACCTGGGAAACCGCACGGCGGGACCTGCCGCTGCCACGCGGTCACGACAAGCTGCTGTCGCTGGGCGCCGAGGTCAGCCTATGCAACCCGCTGATGCTCGCCTGGGTGCAACGCTTGCGACAGGTGATGCCCGAGCATGCTTTTCGCAGCGAGGTGGCCAGCGGCGACGAGCTTCAGAAGCAGCTCGACCTCGGCGCGCTGGACGCCGCGCTGGTGCATCAGCCTGAATACTGGCCGGGCCTGCAGGTCGAGCAACTGCTCGAAGAAAAGTTGATCCATGTCGTACAGACCGTCAATCCGGAGCCTTACATCTACGTGGACTGGGGGCCGGCGTTTCGCCGACAGCACGACCTTGCCCTGCCCGGCCACATCCGTGCGGAGTTGTCGTTCAGTCTGGGGCCGCTGGCGTTGCAGTATCTGGTGCAGTACGGCGGCCGCGGCTACTTCCGTACACGGGTCGTGCAGCGCTATCTGGACGAAGGCATCCTCAAGCGCGTCGAGCAGGCGCCGGAATTCAGCTACCCGATCTACCTGGTCTATTCGCGCGCGGCGCAGTCGCCGGCCCTGTTCAAGGCCATCGAGCAGCTGCGCGACGTGGCCGAGGATGATTACGACTGGTCGCGCTGGACCTACGAGATCTGAGCCCACCGGCACTTCAGCCGATTCATCCAGCGCCCGCACGAATCTGCTTGCCTTGCTGGTGTAGCGGTCAGGCACCACCGGTTCAGTCAGGCAGGTGCTTGAGCCAGTTCCGATAGAGCGCCGCGATCAGGTCGGTCTGGGTGATCATGCCCACTAGGCGCTGCTCATCGTCCACCACCGGCAGGGCGTGCAGGCCACGATCGGAGAGCATGAACACCAGATCGACCATGTGGGTGTCTTCGGTCACTGAAACCACTGGTGTACTCATGATCGCGCGCAGGTGGACGCCGCGAAGAAACTTCAGCTGCCCGAAGTTGATGCGTGCCGGCGCCGGGCGGAAGTGTTTGAGCAGGTCGACGAGGGTCACGATACCCACCAGCTCGTGGGTATCCGGCCGGAGCACCGGCATGGAATGCAGACGGTGCTCACGCAAGCTTTGCCACGCCCGCTGGATAGTGCAATCCGGGGTGCTCCAGTAAAGATCGCGGGACATGATATCTCCGGCGGTGATTTCACCCATGCTTCGCCGCAGTGCATGCTTCTCGGTCTGCTTGATCAGCTGGGCGAGGTCGTCACGGGTGACATCCACATACTCGCCGAAATCCGCCAGCGCCCGCTCGACGTCGTCTTCGCTGAAACTCATGCGCTCGCTGGGAAGCGGATCGAGCGTGTGATGAGTGTTGCCCTTCTGCGCGCGCGGCTTCGGATAGGCATGCCCGCTGAGGTTGTTGTAGACCAGCGCAACCGCTACCAGCAGCAGCGAATTGAACGCCACCGGGTAGAGCAGTTGAAAGCCATACGCATGCAGTTCCGGACTGCCCACCACCGCCACAAGCGCCAGCGCCGCACCCGGCGGATGCAGGCAGCGCAGACCGAACAGACAGACGATCGCCAGGGCGCCGGCCAGACCAGCGGCCGTGGCCACGGGCAGATCACTGATCCCCAGCGCAACGCCAATCGCAGTCGCCAACAGATTGCCCGCAATCACCGACCACGGCTGGGCAAAAGGACTCGACGAGGCGACGAACAGCAACACTGCCGATGCAGCTGCCGGCGCCGCCAGAGGCAAGGTGATCGAGACGCCGAAAACCCAGGCGCTGAGGGAAATGACCAGTAGCAGTGCTAGCCCGATGCCAGCGGCGGCGCGCAGCCATTCAGCGGGACGCGCCGACAACGGCGCGGGCACAAAGGATCGGCACCAGTCGAGAAGGCGTTCTTGCATGGTTCCTGCTTGTGTTGGAGCTGATTAGATAGCGCTCGGTGCTCGGCGATACACGCCGGGCGCCGCATCAGCACTGTAGAGGGCGGTCCGGCGCACCGAATAAGTGCACCGGCCAAAATCGCGCGCACATTGTCGGTGCGACAACGATGCACGGCCAATGAATAGTATTGCTTGCTGGCCGCAATATTTTTGTTAATAGGACGGATCGTCCGCCGATTCGGCGGCCATTCGGTCATCGACCTGCACGTTCTAGCTGGCGCTCAGGCGCTAGGACGTCGTGAGACTGGCCCGTTGAGCGCCCTGTTCGTGCTCGCGGATCACCATTGCGACGATACGCATCACGTCGAGGTTGGCCTCTTCCATTCTGCCCAGGTGTGCGAGGGTTTCCTCCATCGCCTGCCGGCCGAACGCATCGAGCGCCTGCTGCCCCTGTTGATGCACCGCGGTATGCGGCCGCTCGATCTGCTGGAAATGATCCAGCTGCTGCATGCCACCCTTGCTCTGTGCGTAGTACCAGCGGCCGAAACGACATTCGCGCTCGCTAGGTAGCACCGGCTCACCCTGCCCGCCCGCGCCGAGCACATGGTTGTAAACGATGAACTTCAACGACAGCTCGTCCAGGTTGGCCAGCTCAATGCCGGCGCGGAAGGACGAGCGCTCGATACCGTCGCGCATGGTCCCGGCCAGCTGATGCAGGCGCTGCATGGCCGCGACGGCTACCTCGGTGGTGCGGCTGAAGCCCTGTGCCAGGTCGCTCTGTAGCCTGATGTAATCATGCACACCGGCAATCTCGGCCTGCACCTCGGCAATCTTGTGCACGATATCGGCGGTGGCCAGCGCGGTCTTTTCCGCCAGCATGCGGATTTCCCCGGCGACTACGGCGAACCCGCGGCCTGCCTCACCGGCACGTGCCGCCTCGATTGCTGCGTTGAGTGCAAGCAGATTGGTCTGGCTGGCGATGCCGCTGATGAGATCGACGATGCCGTTGATCTCCTGCGAATGCGCCGCCAGGGTGTCGACCTTCTGCGAAGCCAGGTTGAGCCCGCTTTCCATGCCGACCGCCTTGCTCTGCAGCTCGCCGAAATGCTGCTGGTTGCTGAGCGCCGCATCCGCAACCTGCTCCGCACGATCACGATTCTCGCCGAGCTGGCCGGTGAGGTACTCGAACGAGTCGCCCAGATGCGCCACCGAGTTGCTGAAACGGACCAGATTGCCCGCCACGCCCCGGTAGTAATCCAACTGACGTTTGCCGTTGTCATCGGCGGCATTGGCCGCCGCCAGCTGCTCCTCCAGCGCCGCGATGCGTGCCGCCTGTCCATCGCACGTCTGCTGCAGATGATCGCGCTGCTGCTGCAGCGCTCGGGCGGTCCGCTTCCATTTAAACAGCATCGGCAACCTCACGGACTCAGTTGATGGTGTAGCCGTTATCGACCACCCAGTCCTGCCCGTAGACGCCACGCGCGCCCTGCGACAGCTGGAACAGGATAACGTTGGCAATTGCCGACGATTCGAGGAAATGCCCCGGCAACAGGCGTTTCGTAACGTTTTCGGCGACCTGCTCGAGCTGCTCGTCAGGCAGCCCCAGCGCGCCCCATATGGCCGTTGCGGTCGGACCTGGCGATACCAGGTTGATGCGTACGTCCAGCGGCGCGAACTCCACAGCCAGGGTGCGGACCTGAGCGGCCAATGCCGCCTTGGTCGCGATATAAGCGGCCAGCCCGGGGAACGTGCCACGCGTCAGGAAGGTGCCGACGAACACCACTGAGGCCGGCTTGCTCAATTCGGTACGCAATGCCGCCAGCGTGTTCAGCGCGCCTGCGCCGTTGACGGCCCATTGACGGTCGAAACAGGCCATGTCGAGGCTGTCGCCCAGCTCGGCGATACCGGCGTTCGGCACCAGATAGTCCACCGGACCTAATTGGGCCGCGCGGCGCGCCAGCGCTTGCAGATCATCCGACAAGGTCACGTCACCCGCGACCCAGTGCAACTGCTCGGGATAGGTTTCCATCAGTTGTCCCAGCCCACCGATGCCGCGTGACATGGCCAGCACCCGCGCGCCACGCTGCAGCAGCGCCGCGCACAGCGCCAGACCGATCCCGGAGCTGGCCCCGGTGACGACCGCCAGGCGGTCCTTGAACTCACTCTTCATCATCATCTCCGATGTCGGCATTCGCCGAGCCGCAGGCTGCCCGTCCCGGGATGGGCAGGCAGCGTTTTCTCAATGGGGTGAAACGGAATGCTGGGTGTTGTGATGGTGCTTAGCCGGGATGCCCATCAACCCGCGCCGCCACCAGCATCGGGGCATAGCGCCAGGCGTAGAGGGCGAAGGCCAGCGCCCAGCAGATCGCCGCCAACCATAGGCCGGCGATCGGCCACTGGTTCGAGAGGAATACCCGCGCCGCCGCGCCGAGGTTGAACAGCACGAAGGCGCCGACGATGCCCGACGGCAACTGCAGCGGCCGCCCGGTATGACCCAGGGTGACTCGCGCGATCATCGCCAGAATCAGGCCGCTCATCGACCCTACCGAAAGCGCATGCAGCGAAGGGCTGGAGCTGGTCAGCAGACCGAAGTTCCACAAGGCCAGCCCCGCCGCCGCGACCACCAGCCACAACATCGCCAGATGCAACGACCAGAGCAGCGGTACGCGCCAGATGCCACTGTCATACCAGCGCATCAGCCGCAGCAGATGGCCAGCAGCGATACCGAGGAACAGCAGGCCGATCAGCAAGTTCTGTTGCAGCGCGACACCGGCGGCATGGAGTATCGCGATCAGGCCGGTGCCGACCAGCAACCCCACGTCGAGCCAGACCCAGGGCTTTACCGCATCGGTACGGCCGAGGCCGCGCTGAGTGAAGAAGGGAATCACCCGTCCTCCGATGATCGCCATCAGCGCCGCCACCAGCCACAGCCCGGCGAGCACACCCTGACGCTGCAGGCCATCATCACCCAGGGCGACACCGCACAGCACCAGAACATCAGCACCGATCATCAGGCTGAGGACGGCAACGATGGGGTAGTTACGCTTCTGTCTGACCACCCAGAGCATGCGAGTCATCAGTCCGGTCACACCGAGCAGGAACAACAGATCCAGCAGAATCAGCAAAGCGACCGGCATCCCGAATAGCCAGCCCAGCCGCGCCAGCAACCAGACGCCTGCGAGCACCATCAGGCGATTGCCGGACACACCAGGCTGGCCGGTCCACGTCTGCCCGGCGGTCAGCAGAAAGCCGGCGACGATGGCCATGGCAAAGCCGAACAGCATTTCGTGGCGGTGCCAGGACAACCAGCCACCGGTAGGCTGGAAGCCAGGCCACAGGCCCGTCCACGCGGCGATCCAAAGCGGAATCGCGAGCATCGCGAAGAGGCTGCCAGCGAGAAAAAACGGGCGAAAGGCGAGCCGCCATATAGGCGGGATATTCAGGGCTTTTCGCCGATCGATAACTTGCACAAGGGCCTCCTGAAATTCTTCGTGTCTGCCCGGCGGGTTGAAGCCGGCCGGGTGGAACAGTGATCGCCCCCGATATCGCGGAGCCAGATTTACTTTCTACAGGTTAGAGGGCTCCGACAGACTTGATTGCAATCATCTTTTTGCCGAGCCGCCTCGGTGCCGACGGTCGGCAACGCTCCAGGCCTGGGCGCGGAAGCGTCCAGCTGGGGTTCCGGCGCGTGAGCGTGACGTCAGCCGTACCGCTTATTTCGGGATCATCGCGCTTTCTCGGGGAAACAAGGATTGAGGTCGGACTGGCGAGTTTGGGTGTGTTGAATGAAAGTTTGGGATTGATTGCGATTGACGAGTCGCTTGAGAGCTTGGTTTCGCCCTGCTGGGCGAGTCACTTTTTCCAAACGCGGAAAAAGTAACCAAAAACGCTTGCCCCTGCATCCGGCCCCGGCTGCGCCGGGATTCCCTCGCTCCATCACTGCTCCGGGGGCCGGCGTACAAGGGCCATCCATGGCCCTTTACGCCTCTCGCGGCATCCATGCCGCTCGCGCCCCTACACAGCGACTCCACTCGGCCTCCTGAAAGGGACGGTTGGTGTCGCCTGTTAGTTCGTGCACAACAAAGCGAAGCCAAAGCAAACATCAAATCGTCCAAGCGACTCGGAGCCTGTGCCCCGTCAGGAGGCCGAGTGGAGTGTCGCGCAGGGGGATGCGAGGCAGGACACCGAGCAAGGAACGAAGGGACAGGGACGTCCCTTCGTGACGGCCCCCGGAGCGGCACCGGAAGGAGGGGACCCCGGCGCAGCCGGGGCCGGATGCAGGGGCTAGACTTCTTGGTTCCTTTTGGGTGCGACTGCCAAAAGGAACTCGCCCAGCAGGGCGAAACCAAGCCATCAAGCAACTCGATAAACGCTTATGAACCCAAAACTCCCAAACTTGCCACTCCCAGTGTCAAGCAACCATGTCCCTATGAAATACGAAAAACCTTATTTCAACTCTTGCTTGACCGCATCAACCTGCGTTGCGCTTTCCCCATCGTTCATGGATTTGCGAAAACCACTAATCGCTCCACCCAGATCCGAGCCAAGACCGCGCAGGCGCTTGGTGCCGAACAGCATGACCACGATCAACAGCACGATCAGGAGTTGCCAGATACTGATACCCATCATTTTTCGTTACCTCATCGAGTTGTAGCTTGCAGTCTAGTGACCGGCATGAGCCTGTTGATGATCGGACATGCCGTGATGCATGCCAGATGATTGTTGAAGTACTGACTGATCGATGTCATCGAAGCGCAGCACCCGACCGCCTTGCTCTTCAGCCAGGGCCTTGGCGGCGGCCTCGTCGGCGAAGGTCGCCAGCACGGCACCCATCGCACCCTTGAGCGAGGTGCCGGCGACATAGTAGGCGCTGGAGGCATCGATCAGGTATTCGTCATTGGGCTGCTCCCACGTGCTGCGGCCCATGTCGTGAACGTAGAGCTTGGCATTCGTCATGCGGTTTTCCGGTTGCAGCCACCAGCCGAGCATCTCGGCGGTGGAACAGAATTTTCTGACCCCTCCCTTCTCTACCGCCTGGCCCTTAGGCCCGGGGAAATCGCCGATCACCATACCGCAGACGTGACATTCATCTTCGGAGTGGAAAGCGACCGGCTCAAGCACCTGCTCGCTCTGCTCGGCCTCGTTGCAGCCAGCCAGACCGAGCAACAGCGCAGCGCCGATCAGGACGCGTGAGGCTCTGGTATATAGCGCATTCATCGTTACAGTTTCCTTGTTGTGGAGGTCATGCCAGGCGCCGGCGGAACACGCCATAGGCCAGCAGCAGTGAAGCGCCCACCCAGAGCAACAGGCACAGCCAGAGCGCCGCAGCATGGATCGGCAACTCGCTGCCCAGCGACAGCACGCCCATGGCGTTGCCGCCTTCAAAGCCGGACAGATTGATCAGGCGATAGATGTCGGCAGGGTTGAGCAACAGCAGCCAGGGCAGTACTTCAGGGCTGAACGTGCCCTCGCTGAGCACCAGCAGCGCCAGCAGAACCAGATCGAATACCAGCACGAAGAGAAACCAGACGCCAAGCGCCAGCCCGGCCGCGCTAGATTTCTCACTGACCTTGCTGCTCAGCACATAGGCCAAAGCCAGGAATACCCAGCCAAGCAGCGTCGAAGAGATCATGAAGCGGCCGAACGCCCAGAGCAGCAAGCCGATCTCGATATCCTCGACCAGCACGGCGATCGCCAGCATGGCGCAGCCGAAGCCGATCAGTACCGCCAGCGCGAGGATCAGCCCGTGACCGACGAACTTGCCCAGCAGGATCTGGCCGCGCCCCAGCGGATAGGTCAAAAGCAGCATCAGGGTACCGCCCTCGTCCTCGCCGACTATGGCGTCGTAGGCCAGCAGCAGCGCAATCAGCGGCATCAGGAAGGTGGCGAGACTCGCCAGGCTGGCGATCGTCGCCGGGATCGACGTGAAACCAAGTTGGCCGGATGCCGCCGCGCCGAGCCAGGCGATACCCACTGCCAGTACCGCGAACAACAGACTGATCGCCAGCAGCCAGCGGTTGCGCAGGCCGTCGCTGAGTTCCTTGCGGGCAATGTTCCAGATCTGGTTCATAGCGTGCCCTCCGCAGCGCGGACGTCTCCGGCGCGCTCCATGTAGTAGCGATACAGATCTTCCAGCGATGGCTGATGGATCTCGATGTCATCCGGCTCGCCTTCGCCGAGCAATTCGCGTAGCAGCGGCAACTTGTGGCCATTGACGGCCGACACTTCGACGCTGCGTTCACCCAGCAAACGGGCTGCGTGCCCAGCGGCGTCCCAGCGCTGTAGCCAACCTGCGCTGTCGCCCATGCCACTGGCGCGGATGCGCACCGGCAAGCCCGCCTCGACGCGCAATTGCGTCAGGCTGCCGACCGCCTGCAGTCGGCCCTTGGCGAGAATCGCCGCTCGATTGATATGCGCCTCGACGCCCGGCAGCACATGGGAACAGAGAATCACGCTGGTACCGCGCTGCCGCAGACGGTCGATCAACTGGTAGAGGTCGCCAGTCGCGATAGGGTCGAGGCCTACGGTCGGCTCGTCGAGCAACAACAGGCGCGGCTCGCCGAGCAGCGCCTGAGCCAGACCGAGCCGCTGGCGCATGCCCTTGGAATAGGTTTTGACCCGGCGCTCTGCCGCATGGCCGAGCCCGACCTGCTCAAGCAGATCATCGACCTGTTTGAGCGGCGCACTTTTCAACCGCGCGAAGTGCCGCAAGGTTTCGCGGCCGGTCAGCTGCGGGTAGAAGGTCACGTTTTCCGGCAAGTAGCCGAGCTGGCGGCGCACAGCAGGATCAGCCGGCTGACGCCCAAGTACCCGCACCGAGCCTTCGCTGGGTGCAAGCAGGCCGAGGATCAGTTTCATGCTGGTGGTCTTGCCGGCGCCGTTATGGCCGAACAGGCCCAGCACCTCGCCCTCGCCCAGGGTCAGATTCAAATCATGCAGCACGCTCATGCTGCCGTAACGCTGGCTTACGCCCTGGATCTCTACAGCGCTCATGGCGTTGGCTCCTGCGTCTTGCTCGACAATAGTTCGGTTGGCGGCATCATCAGCGGATGACTGTCTTGCACGCCAGGTGACTTGATCACCGGGAAGGCGCGCTGCACCCAGCGCAGCACTTCTATGCTCGGACTGTTCATCAGCAGGCGCACCTGGGGATACAGCCACAGCAGGCGGTCGACATTGTCGTTGGGCTCGTAGGCCACATCGCCCAGGCCATCATTATTACGGTCCCAGCCCAGGTAGTCGCTCCAGTAGTTGCCGCGCCCATCCTGCGACCATTCCTGGGTGCGGTTGGCGACGTACTTGACCTGTTGCTGGTTGCCCATGAAGGCGTTACCGGCGATGCGGTTGTTTTCCGACCCTGCGGTGAGGTGGATACCCAGCGCGCTTTTCTCGAAACGGTTGTTCTCGATGTTATTGAACAGTGAGTTGTAGATGAACAGCGCCTTGCCCTCGGCACCCGAGATCATGCTGTCGCCGGTCGACCCACTGCGCACATCGCTGACGACATTGTCGCGAATGGTCGAGTAGGTGATGTAGTTCATCAGGATGCCGTAGTTCTCATCCTGCTCGGAGCGATTGCCGATGACCTCCAGCTTGCGGCTCTGCATCAGCGCATAACCGGTACGAGTGCGACGCGTGACGTTGCCGATCACGCTGTTGTCGTTGGCGAACATGTAATGCACGCCGTAGCGCAGATCCTCGAGTACGTTACTTTCGAGGTGATTACCGTTGGACGTATCGATATAGATCCCATCACGGGTGTTGCGCACCTGGTTGCCGATGATGCGCGCACCACTGACCGCGTACAGATGGATGCCGTTGCCGCGGTCCTGGGAGCGTACGCTCGGGTCGCCTTCGATGACGTTGCCCAGCAGGCTGACATCTTTCGAGCCGTCGACCCAGACGCCAAAGCCCGGCCCACGCAGCTGGTTGTTGCGGATGACGACACGCTGCGCCTTCGGCTGGATAAAGACGGCGGCGTTCATCTCGGTGAGATCGCGCCCCCAATCGAGCAAAGTGCAGCCGTCAACCGTGACATCGGAGGCCTCGATCAGCAGCCCGTTACCCTCGCCGCCTGCCTGCAATACCGCGCCGGGTTCGCAATGCAGCTCCATGGACTGGTCGATGCTGAACTGACCGATGTATTCACCGGCAGGCAGGCGCCAGCGGTTTTGCCCTTGCGCCTCGAGCGGCAAGGTGGTGATAGGTTGCGGTGCCGCCTGGGCCACACCGCCGAATAGAGCCAGCAGCAGCGCTGCCAGCGGTTGAAGCTTGGATGTCGCCTGAGACCTGAGCACTACGTTGTTCCTCTTCAGCTTCCAGGCAGGTGAAAGGCGGGAGCGATCGCTCCCGCCCGGTCCTGTTACGCCGGCTCGACCAGCATACGGCCGACCATTTCCATGTGCAGCGCGTGGCAGAACCAGCTGCAGTAGTACCAGTGCAGGCCCGGCTTATCGGCCGTAAAGGTGATGGACGACGTCTGCTGCGGGCTGATCTCCATGCTCGCACCGTGGTTGGTCATGACGAACCCGTGGGACACGTCCTCGATCTGGTCGATGTTGGTAATGACCACCGTCACCTCGTCGCCCTGTTTGACGTTGAACTCGGTCAGGCCATAGGTCGGTGCCATCGACGTCATGTATACCCGCACCTTCTTGCCATCGCGGATGACCTTGTTGTCGGTTTCGAGGTTGATGCCGTCCTTCTTCGCCATTTCCACGGTAGGCGCAAAGAAGGGATCGTTGCGGTCCCAGATCTTCTTCGGCTTGATCTGGTCACGACGCGCGAGGATGCAGTCGTGCGGCTCGGCGTAGGTCGGGCCGTCGTGCACCAGCTTCATTTGCTCGCCGGAGATGTCGATCAGCTGGTCGTTTTCCGGGTGCAGCGGGCCAGTCGGCAGGAAGCGGTCCTTGGAGAACTTGCACAGCGCCACCAGCCACTTGCCATCGGCTTCGCTGGTTTCGGTCAGCGAGGCATGCAGGTGGCCCGGCTGGTACTGCACGTCGAGCTTCTGCTTGATGTAGTTGACCTTCTCGCCCTTGTACGCACGCACCGCGTCGGCCATGTTCCACTTCACCACCTGGCTGTCGATGAACAGCGTGGTGTAGGCATTGCCGCGACCGTCGAAGGTAGTGTGCAGCGGGCCGAGGCCCAGCTCCGGCTCGGCAGCGACCACGTCGCGCGGGTCCTTCAGCTTGTCGTCGAACAGGTCATCGAGCTTGGCGATTTCGATCATGGTGACGGTCGGCGACAGCTTGCCGGCGGCGATGAAGTACTTGCCGTCAGACGAGGTGTTGCAGCCGTGCGGGTTCTTCGGCACCGGGATGTAGCGGGTGAACTCAGAGCCAGCGCGGCCGTCGACCACGGGCACTTTCGAGTCGCCGATGGTGCTGAATTTGCCGGCCTTGATCGCCGCCTCGATGCGCGGAATGTTGTACACCACCACCCAGTCGCGCTCGTTGCGCATCATGCCGCCCAGGTCATAGGCCTTTTCCGAGTTGTAGCAGGTGGAGGCGGCGTACTTACCGGTGTAGTCGGCGTCGGTGTTGTCCAGGTTGCCGTCAACGATGACCTGGAAGGCCATTTCCATTTTTTCCGCGTCGATGACGTTGAACATGGTGTAGGCGTTTTCGGCCTGCAGGTCATAGGAGCTGCCGTCGTTGGGGTGCGGAATGACGAATTCGGCGTTGGCGAACACGTACTTGGTGTGCGGCACCTTCTGCAGACGCAGGCCGTGGATGGCCTGAACGTTCGGCACGGTGATCATCTTGTCGCACTTCATGATGTCGAGACGGATTCGCGCGACGCGGCTGTTGGCCTTGTCGTTGATGAACAGGTACTTGCCGTCGTACTTGCCGTCTGTCATGGAGATGTGCGGATGGTGACAGTCGCCGTTCAGGAACTTGGCGCTGTCGCCCATGATGTGCTTGCTTTCGTTGGTCAGCCCCCAGCCGGTGGCAGAGTCGATGTTGAACACCGGGATACGCATCAGCTCGCGCATCGAAGGCACGCCGACCACGCGTACTTCGCCCTGGTGGCCGCCACTCCAGAAGCCGTAGTAATCATCCAGTTCGCCCGGCGCGACATGGATCTTCTGCTGCGCGTCCTTGACCGCCGCGGCCCAGGTTTCGCGGCTCATCACCGCTCCGCCGAAGGCGGTGGCGGCTACAGCGGCGCCGGTCAATGCGCTTGCGCCGAGGAAGCCACGGCGACTCAGGCCGGCCTTCTCCAGGACTTGCGGATTCTTGGTTTCTTTGTCGCTCATGTGATTGCTCCTTTGGGACAGCATCAGTCAGGTCAAACGATCGGTTGTAAGTGTTCGCGGTCAGGCGTGCCGCCCTGAGGGTCCATCATCTGCACCACCGGAATCAGCGTTGGGCCGGCCGGGGCTTTCTTGCCGCGTTTGGCGCGCTTGTTCTTCACGATCAGTGGCGGGCACTTGTTTTCGTTGTGGTAAGTCATCTGACAATCGAGGCAGTAGTGGCATTCGTTGTGGTTGATATGCCCGTCTGGATGGATCGCCTGCACTTCGCATTCGTTGGCGCAGACCTGGCAGGGGTTGCCGCACTCCTTACGCCGCTTGAGCCAGTCGAACAGACGGAAGCGGCCGGTGATCGCCAGGCCCGCGCCCAGCGGGCAGACGTAGCGGCAGTACACCTTGCGGGTGAAGATATTGACGACCAGCAGCAGCACCGCATACGCCACGAACCACCACTGACGATCGAACTTGAGGGTGATCGCCGTCTTGAACGGCTCTACCTCGGCGGCCTGCTCAGCGACCGACATGGATTCGAGCGAGATGCCGAACAGCACCAGCAGGACGATGTACTTGATGGCCCAGAGCCGCTCGTGGATGGCGAAGGGCACGTCGTACTGAGGGATCTTCAGCTTGCGCGCGGCCTCGTTGATCAGTTCCTGCAGCGCGCCGAAGGGGCACAACCAACCGCAGAACACACCACGCCCCCAGAGCAGGATGCTCGCGGCGGTGAACACCCAGAGGATGAAGATCACCGGATCGGTCAGGAACAGCTCCCAGCGGAAGTCCTGCACCAGCGCATGGACAAAGGTCAGCACGTTGACCACCGACAGCTGCCCCAAGGCGTACCAGCCGATGAACACAACGGTGAAGATCAGGTAGCCGTGCCGCAGTCTCTTCAGGAAGGTCGGGTGCTGGGTGAACTTGTCCTGCAGGAAGAGAATCACCGTCAGCAAGACCAGCGCGGCAATGATCACGCCGATCTGGAAGCTCTGCTGGTACCAGATATTGACCCACATCGGCCGGTTGGCTTCCTCGATGGCCGCCAGCTCTTCCTCGGTAGGCTGAGGCCGCTCGATGTACTCCTCGGGCACCTGGTAGGGTAATTCGAAGCTGGTGAACATGCCGCTGACCGGCCCGGTCTGGCGACGCACCAGCAGTTCCAGCGTCCAGGGTGATCCGGGGTCGAACTCCACGTGCTCGCGGACGATGAACACGGCCATCTCGTTGAAGTCAGGCATACCCTCGGCGTACACATCGTCCAGCCGCTGGAAATCCATGTCGCGAAAGCTGATGACATTGCCGAACTGTCGCAACTGCACCCGATCGAAGATGCCGCCCCGCACATAGCCCGATCCCTTGAACGAATACTCGCCACTGCCCAGCACGGCGATGGCATGCTCGCCCGGCTTGAGGTCTTCCATCAGGAAGCGGTACTGGTTGTCACCCAGCAGATTGCGACCGATGGTTGGCGGGTTCAGATGGGCGGCGTAGAGATCGACAAAGGTTTCATTCACTTCATCGGCAGGCGCTTCGTCAATCCCCTCAGCCTCGGTGCCCTTGAAGCCTTCGTTGATGTCGCCGTTGGTTAAATGCAACCGGCGGATTGCGCCATTCCCCGTTAGCTCGGACCAGCTGGCAGGCTGATAAACGTCTTCCAGCACGACAGCGGGCTTCTGCCGGGCGTCGAGGTTGCTCTTGACCAGCCCGAGAGAGGACGCCACCTCATGAGCAGAACGCATGACGATCTCATTGACCACCATGACCGTCACCGTAGCGCCTGTCACCGCATCCACTGTCACAGCCTTCGGGTCTTTGGAACGACCGACAACGACCCGCTGATCAGCCTTGATGCCGGCGTATTTGGCGGTGAAGTCGTGCAGCTTCTGCTCGGGGATACCGATCAGCAGGAT
Source organism: Pseudomonas sp. SST3 (assembly GCF_003325755.1). The sequence continues at coordinate 90,095 of NZ_QORI02000004.1, forward strand.
GGGCTCGTGATGCTCCAGCACATAGGCATCGATGATGGTGCCGTCAGGCCCCAGGAGTACCTGCATGTTGATCGGCTTGCCTGAATACGCCGGGACGTCCACGACGTCCATGCTCTGATAGGCGTAACCATAAACCGTGCCCACGCCATCCATGAGCGTACGGACTTTGTACTCGCCTTCCGGCTCAGAGATCTGCGTGACTTTCGGGAAGAATTGGTCGATGCGCTGTTGCTCGGCCTCGTATTCCTTTGCTTGCAACGTGAAGGTGCTGAACATCAACAGCAGCAGCAGGGCGAAGCCCAACCTCCATGCGCCTTTGGCGCGAGCTGCGAAAGAGAAAAAGGAAGTCATGGCCTACCTACTTCGGGTGTATGAAACGTGAGGTGATGGTAGGGAGCGGGCCCGGCGCTCTCCTTGACGTACATCAAGCTTGGCCGGGTAAGAACGATCGCATTGAGCCACGTCAATACTGCGCAGGCGCAACATGTCGAAAGGGTAGCCGGCGAGACGGGTCGAATGAGTCGTCCGTCAGATAACCGGAGTACGCGCCGAAGGATGGGCTTCAGCCCAGCAGAACGCGTCGCGGACGCTCCGCACCGAGCCCCAGAGGCTCCAGAAGAGCGGCGCCGATGCGCAGCGCCAACCTGCCTTATGGTGGTCGGCTCAAGCCCACGCTACCGATTGCAAAGGGTCGTAGATTGCGAAACGGAACGCCGCCCGACCCGCCCTTAGCGCGCTCACCGACACCGGCGTCGACTGCAGCGGCGACAGCGTAGAGTGGACTTCAGCCCACCGGATGCCTCACGAACCCTGGCGCCCCGGAGGCGTCAGGTAGGCGGCGGTGGCGCCGCGGCTGGCTTCACTGGCCTTGATTTCCATGCGGGCAACGCTGCGTAGGTGCACCTGATCCGGGCCATCGGCGAAGCGCAGGGCGCGGCCGCCGGTCCACATGTCGGCCAGCGGCGTGTCCGGCGTCAGGCCCATGGCGCCGTACACCTGCATGGCCCGGTCAGCGACATTCGTCAGCATACGAGGCACCAGCACCTTGATCATGGAAATTTCCTTGCGCGCAGCCTTGGCGCCAACCTCGTCGATCATCCAGGCGGTTTTCAGCACTAGCAGCCGCGCCTGCTCGATCTCGATTCGCGACTCGGCAATCCAGTCGCCGACATTCGAATACTGCTGAAGGTACTTGCCGAACGCCTTGCGCTCCTGACAGCGCTCGACCATCAGTTCCAGCGCAAGCTCAGCCATGCCGATCGAGCGCATGCAGTGGTGGATGCGACCCGGCCCGAGGCGCGCCTGAGCCATTTTGAAACCGTCGCCTTCCTTACCCAACAGATTGCTCGCCGGCACCCGCACATTGCGCAGCACCAGCTCACTGTGCCCTTCCGGGGCCAGGTGATTCATCACGGGGATATTGCGCACCAGCTCGACGCCAGGGGTATCGAACGGCACCAGGATCATGCTCTGCTGCTGGTGGGTATCGGCGTTCGGGTCGGTCTTACCCATGACAATCAGCAGCTTGCAGTTGGGGTGCGAGGCATTGGTGATGAACCACTTGCGCCCGTTGATCACGTATTCATCGTCGTCGCGGCGGATCAGCGTCTGGATGTTGGTGGCATCGGAGGACGGCACATCCGGCTCGGTCATGGCGAAGGCCGAGCGAATATCGCCTCGCAGCAGCGGGTTCAGCCAGCGCTCGCGTTGCGAGGGCGTGGCGAACATGTGCAACAGCTCCATGTTGCCGGTGTCCGGCGCGTTGCAGTTGAATACCTCAGAGGCCCAGTGCACACGCCCCATGATCTCCGCCAGCGGCGCATATTCCAGGTTGCTCAGGCCCATGCCCGGCTCGTCTACTCCGAGCGATGGCAGGAACAGATTCCACAGCCCCTCCGAACGCGCCAACGCCTTCAGATCCTCCATGAATGACACCGGGTAAGCGCCCGCGGCGACGTCGTCATGCCAGGCGCCGATACGCGGCACGATGTAATCATCCATGAAGGTGCGCAACTGCTGGCGCAGCGCTTCGACGCGCGGACTGTAGGCAAAATGCATCGGTTACCTCGGCAAAATGGCTGACTGATGCACTCACCATAGGCCTGGATTAACGCAAAACAAACGAGCCTAAGGCGGCTGAATCAGCCGCCAATCAGCTCCCCTGCTATAGCGCCCGGCATTGACCAACGTCATCGTCAGCCGCACTCGAATGCAGTAACGACCGCCGGAACGCATTACCAGTGCAGGTAGAACATTCCCTTGGCCAGTAACACGATGCCGATCATCTGAGCGAAAATCGCCCAGTAGATACGTCGATAGCGCGCCGGCGTCATGCGCCCGCTGCGCAGCAACATGGCGACCATGCCGAAGGTGAAGAACACCCCGATTGCGAGCAGAATCTTCAGCGCCAGCAGCGTCGCGAAACTGCTGGCGAACGGGTCGGCCAATGCCTGGCGGTGATACCAGGCCAGGCCTATGCCGGCCCCGTAGACGAACAGCACCACCCAGTGCAGCACCACACGCAGGCGGGCACCTACTGCCTTGTCGACCCGCTGCATCAACGCCGGCTCGATTTGTTGACGCACCCGACTGAGCACCATCACTTCGACGAACAACGTGCCGATGAAGAAGATGGCCGCCAGCAAATGGATGACGTGCAGCAGGGAATAACTCATCTCGACTCCTTCGGGGCAGCATGTACCAACTACAACACGGCTGAACAGCAGACACTCAATGACTCAGCGCAGTCAACTTGGCACCATCACGCTCAACCTCTTGCCCGACAACGAACCCGTTGTCCGAGCTTCGCACCCGCGACCGACTGCCATCTTCGGCTTCGATTACGTAGCGCGTCTGCTCGAGCCCGGCCGCCTCCTGTACGCCTTGTCCGGCGAAATAGCCCAGGCCGCCGCCGATCAGCGCCCCGATCGGCCCACCGGCCGCAGCGCCGAGCATGAACCCGCTCAACCCGCCGAACCCGCCTCCAACTATCCGATCCTGACCAGCCTCCACTACCTCATCGGCGCCTGCCAATGTGCTTGTCAGCAGTATTGCGCCTGCAACCAAAGCGACTAGATTCTTCATGTGATGCCCCTCGAAGGATTGATGTTTGTGCTTTGACTATAGTCACGAAGCGTGCCGGTTTTTAATGCTTTATTATCAATAGCTTAATGTAGTTTAGGTGTTTTTTACCACAAACAAGCGGGGTAACAAGGACCACACTAATGGTTTTTAAAACCATGATTGATCTCAACGAATTTATCGTCCAACCGTACGGAGCCTGCCGAGTGATCCAGTGCAAACGCGCCTATGAACCCTGCGAAGCCGGTGATGGCTATCGCGTGCTGGTCGATCGCCTTTGGCCACGAAACATTCGCAAGGAAGCACTGTTACTGAATGAGTGGCTGAAAAGCGTGGCGCCTTCAACCGAGCTGCGTCGAACCTTCAAAACTGGCGAGCTGGGTTTCGAAGCTTTTCGTGACAGGTATCGCCGGGAGCTGGCCGGCCATCCCGAGCACTGGTGGCCGCTGCTGGAGATTGCCGGCCGGGGCCCGCTTACACTGATCTATGGGGCTCGTGATGAGCAGCAAAACAACGCACGGGTACTGGCCGAATGGCTCGAGGAAGAGCTGGAGCGACGAGGTGTGCCGAGCTCGCCAACCTGCTATGCCGGCGAGCGAATGGCGTGAGGCTTCAGGAGTAGCGAATGAGGCGCAGCGCGGCGCGGGTACGTCGGCTCCGCCCTGTTTCATCGCAATGCCACGCTGCATTCACTCACACTGCTGTTCAAGCGAACCTGAGCGCCGCCAGCGAGCGACACGCGACTGCCTGCCAACGACTCGCATCGACGCCGGACGCCGCGCCTATGGTTCAATGCATCAACAAAATTGCGCCAGGGGCCCCGAATGCAGGTCGAGCTGCTCGAAATACGCGACCACCTGAGTCGCTTCCCCCCCTTCGACGGGCTGCCAGACGACACCCTCGACGAGATCGCCCGGCAGGTCGAGGTCGGCTATTTCAAGGCCGGTAGCGATATCCTCCGCTACGGCGAACCGATCGAGGAACTGCACTACATCCGCAGCGGCGCGGTGGAAATCTACCGGCGCAACGGCGAACTGTATAACCGCCTTTCCGAGGGCGAGGTGTTTGGCCAGTTCGGCCTGCTGCGCGGACACAAGGTGCGCCTGCCGGCGCGGGCGATCGAAGACAGCCTGATCTATTTCATTCCCGGCCAATTGTTCGAGCAGCTATGCGAGGCCAATGACGCCTTCGCCGACTTCGTCGAGGCCGAGGGCCAGTCGCGCTTGAAGGTGGAGGAACCCCAGGGCAAGGCCAGCGAGCTGATGAAGATCAAGGTGCGCAAGCTGGTCACCCGACGCACCGTAAGCGTGCCGCTTGGCACCAGCGTGCAGGAGGCGGCACAGGTGATGACCGAACATGGCGTCTCTTCGCTGGTGATCTTCGGCCCGCCGGCGAGCGACCCCGAGCCGCCCAGGAGCCAGGTCATGATCGGCATCACCACCGATCGCGACCTGCGCATCCGAGTCTTGGCCGAAGGCTTGCCGCTGGATACGCCGGTCGACACGGTGATGTCGCCCAACCCGATCACCATTCAGGCCGACGACTCGGTATTCGAAGCGATGCTGTGCATGCTGCGCAACAACATCCATCACCTGCCGGTGATGCATCGCCAGCGCCCGGTCGGGGTGATCAACCTGTCGGACATCATCAAGTACGAATCGCAAAGCAGCCTGTACCTGGTCAACAGCATCTTCAACAAGCAATCGGTGGCGGAGCTGCAGGCGTTGCTGCCGGACTTGCGCGCCACCTTCCTGCGCATGGTCAACGAGGAAGCCACCGCACACATGATCGGCAGCGCCATGTCGGGGATCGGTCGCAGCCTGACGCATCGCCTGCTGGAGCTGGCCGAGCAGCGGCTGGGGCCGCCCCCGGTTCCCTACTGCTACATGGTTCTGGGATCGATGGCGCGCGACGAACAGCTGATCGTCACCGACCAGGACAACGCCCTGGTGCTCGACAACCGCTTCGATCCGCGAATCCACGACGAATACTTCCTTCAGCTGGCGAGCTTCGTCAGCGACGGCCTGGCGGCTTGTGGCTATAGCTACTGCAAAGGCGGGATCATGGCCAGCAACCCGAAATGGCGCCAGCCGTTGCGGGTCTGGAGAAGCTATTTCACCCAATGGATCGAGAAACCCAACCCGGAAACCCTGCTCAACAGCAACATCTTCTTCGACCTCGACAGCGTCTATGGCGAGGCCGGGCTGGTGGAAAACCTCAAGGACCTGATCGCGCAGAAAGCCAGCGGCAACCCGCTGTTTCTCGCCTACCTGGCGCGCAACGCGCTCAACCGCACGCCGCCGCTGGGCTTCTTCCGCACCTTCGTGATGGAGAAGGATGGCCAGCAGAACAACATCATCAACCTCAAGGGCCGCGGCACCGCGCCACTGACCGACCTGATCCGGGTGCACGCGCTGGCTGTCGGCTCCAAGGCCCAGAACTCGTTGGAACGCCTGGATGCCATCGCCGCCACCAAGTTACTGACCGAAGACGCCATCACCCAGCTGCGCAATGCCCTGGAGTTCCTCTCGATCGTGCGCATCCGCCATCAGGCCATGGACCTGCTAGAAGGACGCGAACCGGACAACTACATAGAACCGGAAAAGATCTCCGCCAACGAGCGACACAACCTCAAGTCGGCCTTCCAGGTGTTGAGCAATGCGCAGCAGTTCCTGCGTTTCCGCTACCCTGGCCAACTTCCAAGCCGACCGCTATGAGGCGTAGCGGACCCTCGCCCTGCCCCGACTGGCCAGCGCTATTCGCCGAGCTGGCGCAGACGGCCCGCGACCCTCGCCTGGCGCGCTTCTACCAGGCTGGCACCGTAAGCGCCGACACGCCGCTGGAGCAGGCGCCCTTGCTGGCACTGGACGTCGAGACGACCGGCCTGGACAGCCATCGCGACTCGATCGTCAGCCTTGGCCTCGTGCCCTTCGACCTACGCCGCATCCGCTGCCGTGAGGCCAGTTACTGGGTCGTCAAACCGGTATGCGAACTGAGCAGCGAGTCGGTCACCTTCCATCACATCACCCACTCGGATGTGAGCGAGGCGCCAAGACTGGCGACCGTACTCGACGAACTGCTCACCACCATGGCCGGCAAGATCGTGGTGGTGCATTACCGCAACATCGAACGGGGTTTTCTCGACCAGGCGGTGCGCCACCTGCTCGGTGAAGGGCTGCAATTCCCGGTGATCGACACCATGCAGCTGGAAGCTCGCATGCATCCACGCCGGCGTCGATCGGACTGGCTGCGCCAGCTATTCGGCAAGCAGCCGCCGGTATCGATACGCCTGGCCGACAGCCGTCTGCGCTATGGTTTGCCACTTTACCAAGCCCACCATGCCCTGACCGACGCCCTGGCTACCGCCGAGCTGCTGCAGGCGCAGGCGGCCAGGCACTATCCGCCGACGACAACGGTTGGCGATCTCTGGAACTGAAAAGGCGCGACCGTTAACGGTCGCGCCTTTCGATATCACGCTTGCTGGGTAAGAACGATCGTAACTCGGCCTGCGCCGCAGAAACGCCTAAGCCAAGCTAGCGTGGCTCGCTCATCAAGCCCTTGACGATGGACACGCAGCCCACCAGCAGCACGATGGTGAACGGCAGGCCGGTAGACACCGCCATGGCCTGCAGCGCGACCAGGCCACCGCCGAGCAGCAAGGCGACGGCCACGACACCCTCGAGGATCGCCCAGAAGGCTCGCTGCGGCACCGGTGCATTGACCTTGCCGCCAGCGGTGATGGTATCGATGACCAGGGAGCCGGAATCCGACGAGGTGACGAAGAACACCACCACCAGCACGATGCCGATGAAGGAGCTGATCTGGGTCAGCGGCAACTCGCCGAGCATGGCGAACAGTTTCAATTCCAGCGCCGCATCCTGCACCCCGGCGAAGCCATCGGTGACGACCTGACCCAGGGCCGTGCCACCGAACGCGGTCATCCACAGCACCGAGACCAGCGATGGCACCAGCAATACGGAGATCAGGAATTCGCGCACGGTGCGGCCGCGGCTGACCCGGGCGATAAACATGCCGACGAACGGTGACCAGCTGATCCACCAGGCCCAGTAGAAGGCAGTCCAGCCCTGGCTGAAGTTGGCATCGGCGCGACCGATCGGATTGGACAGCGCCGGCAGGTGCGTCAGGTAGCTGCCAAGGTTACTGAAGAATCCCGTGAAGATCGCCAGCGTAGGCCCCGCGATGATGATGAACAACAGCAACAGCAGGGCCAGCACCATGTTGATTTCCGACAGGCGCTTGACCCCCTTGTCCAATCCGGCCAGTACCGACATCAGGGCGATCAGCGTGATGCCGGTAACCAGCAGCACCTTGCTGGTGTCGGTGTCAGGAATATCGAACAGGAACTTGAGGCCAGCCGCCGCCTGCTGGGCGCCCAGCCCCAGCGAAGTGGCCAGACCGAACAGGGTGGCGAATACCGCCAGGATATCGATCACATGGCCCGGCCAGCCCCACACCCGCTCACCGAGCAGCGGGTAGAAGATCGAGCGAATGCTCAGCGGCAAGCCCTTGTTGAAGGAGAACAGCGCCAGCGCCAGCGCCACGATGGCGTAGATCGCCCAAGGGTGCAGGCCCCAATGGAAGATGGTGGCGGCCATACTCAGACTGGCCGCCGCCTGGGCATCGCCGGCTGCGGCGCCCAGGGGGGCCCAGTCGGTACGCACACCGTTCTCTACAGTGGTGCCGCCCATCGCAGTGGAGAAATGCGACATGGGTTCAGCCACGCCATAGAACATCAGGCCAATGCCCATGCCGGCCGCGAACAGCATGGAAAACCAGCCCGTGTAGGAATAATCCGGAGTCGCCTCCCTTCCGCCCAGGCGCACCTTGCCCAGGGGAGAAAGAATCAGCCCCAGGCACAGCAGGACGAAAATGTTCGCCGAACCGAGGAAGAACCAGGCCAGGTTGCCGGTCAGCCAGTCGCGCACGGCGGTGAACAGCGGTTCGACCTCGCTTCGCAGGGCCAGTGTGAGGATCACGAACAGGACGATGGTCAGCGCGGAAATGCTGAACACCTTGCTGTGGATATCCAGGAACCTGCTCTTGATGTTGTCCTGACCGATGACGTAGTCCGTGTCGATCAGATTGGCCGCTCCGGTCGGCGCGGGGATACTCTCCACGGACGCTGCCGTGTCTTGTCCGGGATTAGTTGCCATCTGCCGTTCTCCTTATTCTTGGTTGGCACGTCAACACACACGTACAAAGGACTCTGCTCGATAATGCTAACAGCCAGGGTCCGGTGCGTAACGACCAAGACCGGCATCGACGATCCCAGAACCGTCATATCCGAGGACGGGGCTTGCCGTCTCCCTAGCAGGTGATGTATCGGCGTGCTCGTGCCGTGACGGGTACAGACGCTGGGTGGCAACAACTCGGCGCTATCGGTCGGCGGGTGGCGAAGCGGCCTTTGCCGCTAAGACCATCGTGGCGGACGCAGCGTCAACAATGCCGCTCGCGACGAACAGCAGCACAAGGCAAGTGCGGGAGAATGGCTGGCAGGAAGGAACTGAAGCGGCGCGGCGCGCCAAGCTCGCCAGCTGTGGGCTGGCGAGCGGTGTACTGAACACTTTAGTGCTTGCGATTGACCGTCAGCGCGGCGCGGATTACGTCTGCACCGATTTCCGCTTCATAGGATTTCCACACCGGCATCATCTTCTCGCGCCAGGCCTGACGCTGCTCGGGCGTAAGCGTGACCAGCTTGCTGCTGCCACTGGCGAAGATCCGGTCGCGATCGCGCTGATTCAGCGCCGCGGCTTCGCGGTTCACTGCCTGGGTCACTTCCAGAACGATGCCTTCGAGTTCTGAACGCACCGCGAATGGCATGCTCATCCAGAACTTCGAGTTGGTCACCAGCATATAGTTGAGCACGCCGTGGTTGCTCTCGGTGATGAAGGGCTGAACCGTGTGCATCTGCTGACTGACGATGTTCGACCAGGGGTTTTCCGCGCCTTGGACGACACCGGCCTTGAGTGACTTGTAAACATCGGCGAAGGGCAGCACCACCGGCTTTGCGCCAACCGCATTGAACTGCGCGTCCAGCACGGCGGACGGCTGAATACGGAATGCCAGTCCAGCGGCGTCCTCAGGCAAGCGCAACGCCTGCGTAGCGGAAAGCTGCTTCAGGCCGTTGTTCCAATAGGCCAGACCATAGATACCCGAATCGGCCATAGAGCGCAGCAGATCACGGCTCGTCTCGCGCTTCTGAAAGCGCTGAACGGCGGCCTGATCGTCGAACAGGAATGGCAGGTCGAACACCTGCAGCTTCCTGGTGTATTTGCCGAACTTGGACAGCGACGGCGCCAGCATCTGGACCTCGTTGTTCAGCAGCGCCTGCATCTCGTCGGCATCGCCGACCAATGTCGAGTTCGGGTAGACCTCGACCTTTACCTTGCCGGCCAGGCGCTCGTGCACCAGCTTCTGGAACAACACGGCACCCTTGCCCTTGGGCGTGTCATCGGCCACCACGTGGGCGAACTTGATGACGAAGGGCTCCCCTTCGGCGGCTGCGGCCGGGGTACTCAACCAACACAGGACTGCGATTAGCGCAGCAACACAAGATTTGAACATCTGCCCCCCACGGGAAAAGCTCGAATCGGGCGCTTCGTGAGCACCGTTCGGGCGGTTTATCGATTGCGATAGGTCTCGACTCACGCGGCTGCGCGGCGGATCCATGTCAAGTTGGATGGCCCGCTCATCACGGCGACGGAACGCCGGCGGCTGGCCTTTATTGGAATGCAGCTTTGTGAAACACCGATGCTAGAGCGGTATCGCACGAAGGCGAGAGTCTTGGTCATAGGCGCATCTGATACAAGCGCGAGAAAGTCCAACCAGCTCTCAAAACCGCACATTGCATTGATCGGGCAAACAGAACTTCCCGCCATTGGCCGCTTCTACTGGCAACCACAAGCCGACTGCCGATGCCATGAACCAACACTCACCACAACCTACCCTGATCGACTGTCTGATTGTTGGTGGCGGTCCGGGCGGACTGACCGCTGCCCTCTACCTGGCCCGCTTTCGCCGCAGCTGCCTGGTGATAGACGCCGGCTCCAGCCGAGCCTCGTGGATTCCACGCTCCCGCAATTATCCGGGCTTCCCCCCGGGGATCAACGGCAACGATCTGCTGGTACGCCTGCGCGAGCAGGCCAGCGGCTACGGCGCCAGAATCGAACACGGCCGGGTCGAAAACATCGAGCCGCATGCGGACGGGTTCAGCGTCAGCTACGGCGATCGAACCTGCGTCACCCGGCGAATCATCCTCGCCACCGGCATCGAGGACACACTGCCGGATATGCCGGAGGTCGAGCAGGCGATCGCTGAAGGCAAGGTGCGGTTGTGTGCTATCTGCGACGGCTATGAGGTCGATGGCGACAACGTCGCGGTCTATGGCGAGGCGGAAAACGCCATCAGCCACGCGGTGTTCCTGCGCACCTTCAGCGACCGCGTCACGGTGGTGGTACACGGTGAGCAAGATGCCTGCGATCAAGCCATCGCATTGGCCGAACACTACGATATCCGCCTGATCAGCGACCGCGTCGAAGCGCTGCGCCCCTGCGAAACGGGTATCGAGCTGATCACCCACAGCGGCGACAGCCATCACTTCGATATCATCTACCCCAGCCTTGGCGCGCGCTTTCGCTCGGAACTGGCTCTGCAGCTGGGCGCGGAATGCGATGAATGCGGCGGTGTACGGGTCGACGATCATCTGCAGACATCGGTGCGCGGACTTTATGCCATCGGCGACGTGACTCTGGGGCTGAAACAGATCAGCGTTGCCATCGGTCAGGCCGCACAGGCAGCCACCAGCGTACACAACAGCCTGGAAGCCAACCCATGGGGCGGCTCGGCGGCGACTCGCTGAGCGCCGCTCTGCTCGATCACATCCAGCACCTAGGCAAGTCTTTCAACACGCACCATGGCGAAGCGCCGCCCGGTGAAAAGCAAGCAGTCCCGGCTCTGCCGAACCTGCTGACCGGTCCCGCCGCGCAAAACGCGGTAAGCGGCATGACGAACATTCCATTTAAAGCGTTCAGAAGTTTGCGGCGGTCTAGGATGAATACAAAGCCTATTCACCTGGAGCGCACCGCATGTCACTCAGCGTTTTCGACCTGTTCAAGATCGGCATCGGACCGTCCAGCTCACACACCGTGGGCCCGATGCGCGCGGCGTTGCGCTTCGCCGAAGGGCTAAGGAGTGACGATCTGCTGGACGCCAGCGAGCATCTCAGAGTCGAGCTGTACGGCTCCCTCGGTGCCACCGGCAAAGGCCACGGCAGCGACAAGGCCGTGTTGCTCGGGCTCGAAGGCGAGCTGCCCGAGGAGGTCGATACCGAGACCATTCCACAGCGCATGGCAGCGATGCGTGAATCTCACGAGTTGCGCCTGCTGGCCGAAAAAAGCATTCGCTTCGATATGAGCAGCGACCTGCAGTTCATCCGCAAACCGCTGGCCTTCCACCCCAACGGCATGATCTTCCGCGCCTTCGATGCGGCCGGGCTTCAACTGCGCAGCCGCGAGTACTACTCGGTGGGTGGCGGGTTCGTCGTCGACCAGCAGGCCGCTGGCAACGATCGCATCGTCGAAGACCGCACACCGCTGCCCTATCCCTTTCACAGCGCTGCCGAACTGCTTTCGCTGTGCGGCGAGCACGGGCTGTCCATCAGTCAACTGATGCTGGCCAACGAGGCCGTCTGGCGCCCGGAAGCCGATACCCGCGCCGGCCTGCTGAAGATCTGGCGGGTGATGCAGGACTGCGTCAAGGCCGGCTGCCGCACCGAAGGGGTGATGCCCGGCGGCCTTAAGGTCCAGCGCCGCGCCGCCGGCCTGTACCGGCAACTCAGCGAACACCCGGAAGCCAATCTGAGCGACTCGCTCAACGTGCTGGACTGGGTCAACCTGTACGCGTTGGCCGTGAATGAGGAAAACGCTTCCGGCGGGCGGGTGGTGACTGCGCCAACCAATGGCGCAGCGGGAATCATCCCGGCACTGCTGCATTACTACGCACGTTTCATCCGTGGCGCCAACGAGGACGGCGTGGTGCGCTTTCTACTCACCGCGGCGGCGATCGGCATCCTGTACAAGGAGAACGCATCCATTTCCGGCGCGGAGGTAGGCTGTCAGGGCGAGGTCGGCGTCGCCTGCTCGATGGGTGCGGGGGCGCTGTGCGAGGTGCTCGGCGGTACGCCGAGCCAGGTCGAGAACGCCGCCGAAATCGGCATGGAGCACAACCTCGGATTGACCTGCGACCCGGTTGGCGGGCTAGTACAGGTGCCCTGCATCGAGCGCAACGCCATGGGTGCGGTCAAAGCCATCAACGCGGCACGCATGGCATTGCGCGGCGACGGCAGCCATTTCATCTCGCTGGACAAGGTCATCCGCACCATGCGCCAGACCGGCGCCGACATGAAGAGCAAATACAAGGAAACTGCCCGAGGCGGACTGGCGGTCAACATCATCGAGTGCTGATAGGTGTCATGCTCGCCGGCTCACGCAAATAGCGGCAATCGGCACCCTCACGCTTTATCATCCGCTGCACCTCAGGCGTCGGAGGAAGGAATTCGCGCTACGGGTCTGCTGTCTTCTCCAAATGCCGCTAGAGCACAACATAAAAATGCCGGATCACCACGCCGAGGAACCGATGAATAGCCCCGAGCCGTCCACGCCGAAGAACACCCGTCTGGCCCGGAGCACGCTGGATTATCCCGTGGTTGGCATCGGCGCCTCGGCGGGTGGCCTGAAAGCGCTGATAACCTTTTTCGAGCAGATGCCCAGCGATTGCGGCATGGCCTTCGTGGTCATCATGCATCTGTCGCCCAAGCATGAAAGCAATGCGGACAAGATCCTCCAGAACGCTACCCGGATGCGCGTGCTGCAAGTCAACCAACCGGTGCCCATCGAGCAAAACCACGTATACGTGATACCGCCGGCGATGGATCTGTCGATGAATGATGGCTATCTGCGCCTGATGAAACCCACCCGCGAACGCGGGCCGCAGGTGGCCATCGATCTGTTCTTCCGCGCACTGGCCGATGTCCACCATACCCACGCGGTAGGCATTGTGCTTTCTGGCAGCGGTGCAGATGGCTCGGTCGGGCTCTCGCGCATCAAGGAACAAGGCGGCATCACCCTGGCGCAGAGCCCGGAAGATGCCGAGTATGATTCGATGCCGCTCAGCGCCATCGAAACCGGAATGGTCGATATCGTACTGCCGGTGGCGGAGATGCCGCAGCGGCTGGTGGAGCTGGCGCTCAATCTGAAAGCGCTGCTCGCGCAGCAGCAACCGATCCCCTCGCCCGGCGAAAGTGAGCAGGCAGGCGAGAACCAAGGCGAGTTCGAGCACGCCCAGGCCCATAGCCAGTCCAAAACCAGCGAGCGGGCGCTGCAGGAGATACTCGCGTCGCTTCGCACCCGCACCGGCCATGACTTCCGGCACTATAAGCTCGCGACCGTACTGCGCCGCATCGAGCGACGGATGCAGGTCAACGCCCTGCGGGACATGCCCAGCTACTCGAGATACCTGCAAGAACGTCCCGAGGAGACCCCTGCACTGCTGGCGGACATGCTGATTGGCGTGACCAATTTTTTCCGCGATCGGGAAGCGTTCGAGGCGCTGGAACGCGACGTGGTTCCGGCGCTGTTCGAGCAGAAGGCAGACTCCGAGGACAAGTCCCTGCGGATCTGGTCCGCGGCATGCTCGTCTGGAGAGGAGGCGTACTCGCTGGCCATACTCTTTGCTGATCAAGCCCACGTCAGCGGGCCCGGCGCCGAAGTCCATCTACAAGTATTCGCCACCGATATCGACGATCGCTCGCTGGAGGCCGCTCGCGCCGGGATCTATCCCGAAGCCATCGTGACTGATGTCGCACCCACCCGCTTGCGTCAATACTTCGTCAAAGAACAGAGCCACTACCGCATGCAGAAGGAGCTGCGTGAACACATCCTGTTCGCGCGTCACAACATCCTTCGAGACCCGCCGTTCTCCCGGCTCGATCTCATCTCGTGCCGCAATCTGATGATCTACCTCGACCGGGACATCCAGATCGAAGTACTGCGCATGTTCCACTTTGCGCTCAACCCCGGCGGCTACCTGTTCCTAGGCAGCTCCGAAACGGCGGATGCCTGCAGTCAGCTGTTCGAGCCGGTGGACAAGAAGAACCGCATCTACCGGGCGAAAAATGTCGGTTCCAATCTCCGCCGCACGCCCGCAGGCCCATTCCAGCCAATCAACGCTACTCCGCTGAACACGGCGCCACGCAGCGAACCGCCCAGGCGCAACCGGAAGTTCTCCTTTGCTGATGTGCATCAGCGGGCGCTTGAGCAGTACGCCCCGCCCAGCGTGATCGTCAATCACGAAGCCGAGATCGTACACATGTCCGACCGGGCCGGAAATTTCCTGCGCTATGTCGGCGGCGAGCCATCGCTGAACCTGACGACGCTGGTCCATCCGCAACTCCGCCTCGAGCTACGCACGGCGCTCTACCAGGCCACCCACACGGGTAAAAGCATCGAGGCGCGGCGGGTACAGCTGGAGCGCGACGGCCGGCACTATTACGTGAACATGGTGGTGCGACCGTTCCGCGATAACGAAGCTGGTGGCCAGTACATGCTCGTAATCTTCGATGAAGTCGAAGACACCATGGACAGCAACACGCCAGCAAAATTTGATACCAAAGACAGCGTACTCACCCAGCTGGAAGCCGAACTGCAGCAGACCAAGGAACAGCTGCAAGTGACGATGGAGCACTCGGAAACCTCCACCGAGGAGCTGCGTGCCTCTAACGAGGAGCTGCAGGCGATCAATGAAGAGCTGCGCTCGGCCACTGAGGAGCTGGAGACCAGCAAGGAAGAGCTGCAATCGATCAACGAAGAGCTCACCACGGTCAACTTCGAGCTCAAGACCAAGGTCGATGAAACGAGCAAAATCAACGACGACCTGCAGAATCTGATCTCCTCGACCGACATCGCCACGCTTTTCGTCGATCGCAGGATGCGCATCAAGTGGTTCACCCCTCGAGTGCGCGACATTTTCAACGTGATCGGCAACGACGCCGGACGTTCGCTGCTGGATATCACCCATCGCCTCGATTATCCGCAGCTGCACACGGACGCCATCGAGGCGTTCGAAGCGCTCCATCTGGTCGAGCGCGAGGTCGGCAGCCGTGATGGGGAGCGTTGGTACCTCGCGCGACTTCTGCCGTATCGGACGCTGGATGATCGTATCCAGGGCGCGGTCCTGACCTTCATTGACATCACCGACCGCCGCCGCGCCGAAGAGAGGGTGCGTGCCGGCGAGGCCCATTTGAAGCTATTGGCGCAGAGCACCAAGGGCTACGCCATCATCACCCTGGACTGCGACGGCATCATCACCACCTGGAACGTTGGCGCCGAACACATCTTCGGCTACACCGAGCAAGAAATGATCGGTCAGTGCATCGACATGATCTACACCGCGGCGGACCGCCTGAACGGAGTGCCGGAAGCCGAGCGCAAACGCGCATTGGAGCAGGGGCAGGCCGCCGACGAAAGATGGCATATGCGCCGGGATGGCACGCAGTGCTTCTTCAGTGGCCTGGTCAATCCGCTGGTGGACCAGGCCGGAAAGGTGACAGGTTTCGCCAAGATTGCCCGCGACGTGACTGAGGATCGCCAGCGTAGCAACGATCAGCAAAGCGAGCTGGAAATCATCCAGGCAGCCAATCAGCAAAAAGACCAGTTCTTTGCGGTGCTTTCCCATGAGCTCAAGCACCCGCTCAATCTTATCCAGCTCAACACCGATCTGATCTCACGCTCCCAGGCGGCCAAAAGCGCACCAGGCCTGAGCAAGGCCACCCAGGCGATCCAGAACGCCGTGC
This sequence comes from Pseudomonas sp. SST3, assembly GCF_003325755.1. The sequence continues at coordinate 106,044 of NZ_QORI02000004.1, forward strand.
GCAGCCAGTCGCGGATTATCGACGATCTGATGGACGTCTCTCGCATCCGTACCGGCAAGCTCAAACTCAACTTCACCACGCTGCAGTACCAGGACGTGCTCAAGGGTATCGAAGCAGTGTTCGGCCCACTGGCCCGGGCCGAAGGCGTTAGCTTCGAAACGTTCAAGCCAGAGCAGCCCATTTTTGTCTACGCCGATGCCACGCGGCTCGAACAGATCATCTGGAACCTGCTGAACAACGCCTGGAAGTTCACCAAAGGCGGCGAGCGCATCTGCATGCAACTCGAGCGCGATGGTGACCAGGCCCGGCTGGACGTGATCGATACCGGCGAAGGGATTTCCGCCGATTTTCTGCCTAAGGTCTTCGACATGTTCGGCCAAGCCGAAATGCAGCACGCCCAGCGCTCCAAGCATGGCCTGGGGATCGGCCTCGCCCTGGTCAAGCAGCTGGTGGAGGCACACGGTGGCCGTATCGATGCGTTCTCCGAAGGGCTTCGCCGAGGCGCGCGCTTCAGTGTCTGGCTGCCGATGCATTTGCAGACCGAACTGGAGCTCAGCGAGCTAGCCAACGCCAGCGAGGCCGGCGGACTGGCCGGCATCCGCATTCTGCTGGTGGACGACTCACCGGACATCCTCGACACCATGTGCGAATTGCTGGAAAGCGAAGGTGCCATCGTGACCACCGCAGGCGGCGGTGCGCAGGGCATCGAGCAGGCCGAGACCACTCGCTTCGATGTGATCGTCTCCGATATCGGTATGCCGGTCATCGACGGCCACAAGATGATGACCGAGATACGCCGCGGCACCACCAATGCCGAGACCCCGAGCATCGCCCTGACCGGTTACGGGACCCTGCGCGACGTGGAAACTGCCAAGGCCGCAGGCTTTACCCTGCATCTGCGCAAGCCGATCGACCTGCAGGCGCTGATCGACGCCGTGACCCAGGCGGTGCATTAGATGCAGCACGCCACGGCTCGCTCTTCGTAGGAGCGAGCTTGCTCGCGATCCGGGGCGTTTATTGCGCCGCAATTTTGCAGCCTCAACCCTCCTTGCCAATCCCATACTCACGCAGCTTGTTGGCAATGGTGGTGTGTGAAACGCCCAGGCGCTTGCCCAGCAGGCGGCTGCTCGGGTGACGCTGGTAAAGCGCCTCCAGCACCGCCTTCTCGAAGCGCCCGACGATGCCATTCAGATCGCCCTCCAGGGAGAACTCGCCCAGTGGCTTTGGCGTACCGTAGTCCGGCAAGCGTATGTGTTCCGGTTTGATCACCCCGGCCTCGCACAGCGAAACCGCCTGAAACAGGGTGTTCTCCAGCTGCCGCACATTGCCCGGCCAGTGGTAGGCGGCCAGCCGTTCCAGCGCCTGCGCTGACAGGCTCGGCAGGGCGCAACCGATCTGCCGGCTGGCCTGATCGAGAAAGTGCAGCGCCAATGGCTCCAGCCCATCCAGGCACTCGCGAAGTGGCGGAATATGCAGCGACAGCACGTTGAGGCGGTGATAAAGATCCTGGCGGAATTCTCCCTTGGCACAGAGTTCGGACAGGTCCAGCTGAGTCGCGCAGATCACCCGCACGTCCAGGTAGACCTCCTCGTCGCTGCCGACCCGACGGAAGCAGCCGTCCTGGAGAAAGCGGACCAGCTTGGCCTGCAACCGCGCGCTCATCTCGCCCACGCCATCGAGAAACAGCGTGCCACCCGAGGTCAGCTCCAACAGGCCGAGCTTGCCTTCGGGACGTGCGCCTTCGAAGGCGCCCGGGCCATAGCCGAACAGCTCGGTCTCGGCCATGGATTCCGGCAGGCCGGCGCAGTTCAGCGCCATGAACGGCGATTGCCCGCGCGGGCTGGACAGATGGCAGGCACGCGCGAGCAGCTCCTTGCCGGTGCCGGTCTCGCCTTCGATCAACAGCGGCGCGTCCAGCGGGGCCATGCGCCGGGCTTCACGGACCACGGCGGCCATTACCTTCGAGCTCTGGAAAATGCTGTCGAACCCGCGCAGCTCCTGCTTGCGCACGTTGTAGATGCGCTCGCCGACGCGGTCGGCACGATGCAACGTGAGGACCGCGCCGGCCAGCGCCTCACTGTCGTCGTGCTCCGATTGCAGCGGGGCGATATCGGCGAGGAATACATCGCCCTTGATGGTCACTCGCAGGCCGTTGATACGCGCCTTGTTTGCCCGCACCAGCTCCGGCAAGTCGAAATCCTCGGCGTAGCGCGACAGGCTCATGCCCGGCACCTCATCCACCCGCACGCCGAGCAGCTGCGCCGCCGCGCGGTTGGCGGCAACAATGGCGCCAGCCATGTCGATGGACAGCACCGGAAATTCCAGTGCGCCGAGCAGCGCATTAAGTTCCAGCGAATGTCGTTCGCTGGGCATCAACCCGACCTTGCGCACTTCGAACACGCCTTGCAACGCCTCGATTTTTGGCCGCAGCGCCTGCAGCTGCAGGTTCATCAGGTTGGGGCAATGCAAGTAGACCGCATTGCCGTGCTCGCCGCCGACTTCGCCGCGCGCCACGTTGATGCCGTAATCCACCAGCAGCTCGAGCATGTCCCGAAGAATGCCGATGCGGTTCTGGCAAAGAATCTTGATACGCATGGAAGGGTGCCTTTGGGCTTGTTGTTATGACCGGCGTCGGACTTTTTGCGGATCGCCGTTGATTTTCGTCAAGATTATTTGACAGTGATGAGGGCGAGCAAGGCGATTTTCATGCAATCGCGCCACATCGTAATCATTTCGTTACGGACAACCGGGGCGAACTGCGGCAAACCGGCCGCGCACGGCTCGTCATACGGGACTCAACGCGATCAGATGAGGCATCCATAACAACAAGACTCACGCGGCCATCCCGCTCAGGAGGTCAGATGAAAGCTACGAAATACGTCGCCCGCGAACCGGATGCGCAAGGCCGGATTCACTACCCGGACGCCGAACATGCTGTCTGGCAGACCCTCATCGAACGCCAGCTGAAGCTGCTCGACGGCCGCGCCTGCCAGGAGTACCTGGATGGCATCGAACAGCTCGCCCTGCCCCGTGATCGCATCCCTCAATTGGACGAGATCAATCGAGTGCTGCAAGTCACCACTGGCTGGCAAGTGGCACGGGTACCCGCCTTGATTCCCTTCCAGACCTTTTTTGAACTGCTGGCGAGCAAACGCTTTCCGGTGGCCACCTTCATCCGAACCCCGGAAGAGCTGGACTACCTGCAGGAGCCGGACATCTTCCATGAGATCTTCGGCCACTGCCCGCTGCTGACCAACCCCTGGTTCGCCGAATTCACCCACACCTATGGCCAGCTTGGCCTTAAGGCGAGCAAGGAAGAACGCGTCTATCTGGCCCGGCTGTACTGGATGACCATCGAGTTCGGCCTTGTGGATACAGCCGCCGGCCGGCGCATCTATGGCGGTGGCATCCTCTCCTCGCCGAAGGAAACGCTCTACAGCCTGTCCGACGCCCCCGAGCACCAAACATTCGACGTGGTCGAAGCCATGCGCACGCCGTATCGCATCGACATCCTGCAGCCGGTGTACTTCGTTCTACCGGAACTCAAACGGCTGTTCGATGTGGCCCACGAAGACATCATGGCCCACGTGCGCAAGGCCATGCAGCTGGGCCTGCATCAGCCGAAGTTTCCGCCAAAAGCGGCGTAGGGTAGAAAACTGCGAAGCATTTTCCACGCGTTGGTCCGGCCGCCACCAATCCGTAGGGTGGATGACGCCGAAGGCTCATCCACCGACCACGACGAGGCCTCTTCGCAACGTGGCGGACCGAACCCGACGCGTGGACAAGCCTCCGGCGTTGTCCACCCTACGCTGCTTAACTCTTATGACCCTCACCACAAGGACCAAACCATGACTGCTCTCACCCAAGCCCACTGCGAAGCCTGCCGCGCCGATGCACCGAAGGTCTCCGATGATGAACTGGCCGAGCTGATCAAGCAGATCCCGGACTGGAATATCGAAACCCGCGATGGCCACATGGAGCTGGAGAAAGTTTTCCTGTTCAAGAACTTCCGCCACGCCCTGGCCTTCACCAATGCCGTTGGCGAAATTGCCGAAGCCGAAGGTCACCATCCAGGTCTGCTCACCGAGTGGGGCAAGGTCACCGTCACCTGGTGGAGCCACTCGATCAAGGGCCTGCATCGCAACGACTTCATCATGGCCGCGCGCACCGACGAGGTCGCCAAAACCGCTGAGGGCCGCAAGTGAAGCATTTCAGCGATGTCGCTCGGGTCCCCGGCGATCCGATTCTGGGGCTACTCGACGCCTACCGCGCCGATCCGAACCCGGCCAAGCTCGATCTGGGTGTCGGCGTCTACAAGGACGCGCTGGGCCTGACACCCATTCCCAAGGCGGTCAAGCTGGCCGAGCAGCGGCTGATCGACAGCGAAGCGACCAAGAGCTACATCGGTGGGCATGGCGACCCGCTGTTCGGTGAGCAGTTGCTGCGCCTGGTGCTCGGCGAAGACTCGCCTGCCTTGATCGAAAGTCGTGCCGGCTGCACCCAGACACCCGGCGGCACCGGCGCACTGCGGCTGGCTGGCGACTTCATCGCCAAGTGCCTGCCGGGTCGCAGCCTCTGGCTCAGCGACCCTACCTGGCCAATCCACGAAACCCTGTTCGCCGCAGCTCGGCTCAAGGTCGAGCACTACCCCTACGTGAACGCGCAGAACCAGCTGGATGTGCCGGCGATGCTCGCCGCGCTGGAGCACATTCCGGCTGGCGACGTGGTGTTGCTGCACGCCTGCTGCCACAACCCCACCGGTTACGACCTGGACCAAGACGACTGGCGCCAAGTGCTGGACATCGTCCGCAAGCGTGAGCTGCTGCCATTGTTCGACTTCGCCTACCAGGGCTTCGGCGACGGCCTGGACGAAGACGCATGGGCTGTGCGGCTGTTCGTCGAGGCGCTGCCGGAAGTGCTGATCACCAGTTCCTGCTCAAAGAACTTCGGGCTCTATCGTGAGCGCACCGGTGCGCTGATCGCGGTTACCGGCGATAACCAGTCTCTAATCGACGTACGCAGCCAGTTCGCTTCGGTGGCACGTAACCTCTGGTCGACGCCGCCGTCGCATGGTGCCGCCGTGGTGGCAACTATTCTGGCTAACAGTGAGCTGCGCCAGCTCTGGCAACAGGAAGTCGCGGCCAAGCGAGAGCGCATCGCTGGGTTGCGCCAGGGGCTGGTAGAAGCCCTCGCGCCGCACGGACTGGCCGAGCGTTTCGCGCATATCGCGCGCCAACGCGGCATGTTTTCCTACACCGGCCTGACCGCCGAGCAGGTGTTGCGCCTGCGAGCCGAGGACGCCGTGTATCTGGTGGAAAGTGGCCGCGCCAACATTGCCGGGCTGGATGCCGAACGCCTGGACCAGCTGGCCCAGGCTATCGCGCGGGTCGTGCGATGATCAGCCGGCCTTCAGCAGTTTGAGCAGCTCCCGCGCGCCCTCTTCGGACGATGCGGGATTCTGCCCGGTGATCAGCAGGCCATCGACCAGCACGTAGGACGACCAGTCCGGCCCCTTGCTGTACTCACCGCCAAGCGCCTTGAGTTTATCCTCCAGCAGAAAGGGCACCACCTCGGTGAGCTGCACGGCTTCCTCCTCGGTGTTGGTGAAACCGGTCACGCGCTTGCCCTTGACCAGATATTCCCCGTCCTCGCCACGAACCCCGACCAGTGCCGCCGGCGCGTGACAGACTGCCGCCACCGGCTTGCCCGCTTTGATGAAGGACTCGATCAACGCGATCGATGTCTGGCTGGTGGAGAGGTCCCACATCGGGCCGTGGCCACCCGGATAGAACACCGCATCGAAGTCCGCCGCGGACACGTCGTCCAGCGTGCGGGTGTTGGCCAACAGCGACTTGCCTTCGGCATCGTCCTTGAAACGCTGGGTCGCCGCGGTTTGCGCATCGGCCTCGTCGCTCTTGGGGTCCAGCGGCGGCTGACCGCCCTTGGGTGACGCCAGGACGATCTCGGCGCCGGCGTCCTTGAATACGTAATAAGGCGCAGCGAATTCCTCAAGCCAGAAACCGGTGGGTTTGCCGGTGTTGCCGAGCTTGTCGTGAGAGGTGAGCACGATGAGGATTTTCATGGGGTCTCCTGTGATCCGAGGCCCTTCGAATGCGGGCCGTGGTTCATGTCGACCATGGGGGTGGGGAATGGGTCAATAGCATTGGCCGCAGCCAAAGCCGCGACACCCGCTGCCTCTCTGCTTTTCGTATGGGCAAGCTTTGGCCGCGAAGTATTCAGCTTATCCATCCGACCCGTTTGCCGAGTGGGCTAGAGCATTGGTTTCGCCCTGCTGGGCGAGTCACTTTTTCTTGAGTGGACCAAGAAAAAGTAACCAAAAAGAAGGCCACCCCTGCATCCGGGTTTTGCTTCGCAAAACTTCCCTCCCTCCGGCGCTGCTCCGGGGGCCGTCGCGAAGGGACATCCATGTCCCATCACTCCTCGCTCGGCATCCATGCCTCGCGTCCCCCTACGCAGCACCTACGCTCGGCCTCCTGAAGGGGACTCGGGACCGAGTCGTCTGGAAGTTTTTGAACAGCGACAGCAACAAAGCACTTCAACCGTCGGCGGGCTTCGTAGGGTGGAAAAACTGCGAAGCATTCTCCATCGCAATCGACGCTGCAATCGGTATCGAACTTTGCCGACGAAAATCGGTGGGTAAGCTTCGCGTTACCTACCCTACGATCGCTCGATACTCGCACAACCGCTTCGCTGCACTGCCCAACGGACACCACCGAATCGCCCCTTTCAGGAGGCCGAATGGAATCCGCGCGGAGGGGAGCGAGCGGCATGGATACCGCGAGAGGCGTAGGCATCCCCGCGATAAAGGGCCAGGGATGGCCCTTTATCGCCGGCCCCCGGAGCGTGGATGGAACGAGGGAAGTCGAGCGCAGCGAACCGGGGACGCCTAGTCCGGATGCAGGGGCAAGACCTTTTGGTTCCTTTTGGCGGGGCCGGCCATCCGGAGACTGCCAAAAGGGACTCGCCCAGCAGGCGAAACCAATGCCTCAAACAACCCGGCCAATCGGGTAACCACGCGAGCCCGCAGCACAAAAGCTTCGCCGCAGGGACTCCGCGTCCCTAGCTCCTACGGCAGTGCAAACTCGGCAAAATAAGAAAGGGCGCCGAAGCGCCCTCCTTCCAAACCCAATCGATCAGATCCTGAAGCTCCCCACCAGCTGCTTCAACCGCGCCGCCTGCTGATCGAGGTCGCCACAGGCGCGCAGGGTCGATTGCAGATTTTCCACGCCTTGCTGGTTGAGGGTGTTGATCTCGGTGATGTCCATATTCAGCGACTCGATCACCGAAGTCTGCTCTTCCGTAGCGGCGGCCACCGACTGGTTCATCGCATCGATCTCCCCAATGCTCTGGGTCACGCTACTGAGACGCTCACCGGCACGGTTGGCGATGCCCACGCTGGCCTCACTCTGGCGCTGGCTTTCGGTCATGGTGGCTACCGAATCACGCGCGCCGACTTGCAGTTTCTCGATCATGCCGTGGATTTCCTGGGCCGAGGCCTGGGTGCGATGCGCCAGGCTGCGCACCTCGTCGGCTACCACAGCGAAACCACGCCCGGCCTCCCCGGCGCGGGCCGCTTCGATGGCAGCGTTGAGCGCCAGCAGGTTGGTCTGCTCGGAGATGCCCTTGATCACGTCAAGGATCTGGCCGATGCCGACGGTCTGGCTGTTGAGCGCCTCGATCTGGGTACAGGACGCGCTGATGTTGTTCGACAGCTGCTTCATCGCCTCGATGTTCTGCTCCACCACCGTGCGCCCATCTTCGGCCTGATGGCTGGCACCGCTGGCCTGCTGCGAGGCATCAGCCGCGTTGCGGGCGATCTCCTGTGCGGCGGCGCCGAGCTGGTTGATCGCGGCGGCGACGCTGTTGGTACGGCTGGCCTGCTCATCGGAGTTGAGCATCGATGAGTTGGAAGCGGTCAGCACGCGCTTCGCCACTTCGTTGACCTGCTCGGTGGCCGACGACACATCCCGGATCGAGCCGTGGATACGCTCGACGAACCGGTTGAACGCCATGGCCAGAACACCGAATTCATCGTTCGACTCGACTTTGAGGCGGCGCGTGAGGTCGCCTTCGCCCGCGGCGATGTTTTCCATCGCTTGACCCATGTCATTCAGCGGGCGCATCAGCACGCGGATCAGCATGCCCAGCAGCAGCATAATGAAAACCACGGCAATGATGGTGGCGAGTACCGCCGTGGTACGGAAGCTGGACAACGCGGCATAGGCTTTGCCCTTATCCACCGAGATACCGACATACCAGCTCACCGAAGGCAGGCCGGCTACCGGGCTGAAACTGACGATCCGCGTCTGGCCGTCGAGCTCGGCTTCGCTATATTTGCTGGTCAGCGCTGGGGTGTCCTGCGGATAGAGATCACCCAGGGTCTTCATCACCTTGGTCTTGTCCGGATGGACGAGGATTTTGCCGTCGCCGCTAACCAGGAAGGCATAGCCCAGACCATCGAAGTCCAGCGCGTTGATGGTGTCTACCAGTACGCGCAGGCTTAGGTCGCCGCCGACCACACCGAGATTACGGCCGCCACGCTTGGCTGGCGTTGCCGCCGAAATGACCAGTTCATTGGTGGCGGTGTCCACATAGGGCTCGGTCAGGGTGGTGCTTGCCGCGGCGATGGCGTCCTTGTACCAGGGTCTCTGGCGCGGATCGAAGTCGGCCGGCAGCTCGAGCCGGGGGTAAACGATGAACTCGCCGTCGTCGGCGCGGCCCAGGTAGGTGAAGGCGAACGTGGAGCTGAGCGCCGGCTGCTCGACCAGCGACTCGACCGCGCCGCCCGAGCTGTCATGAGCGACCGTCTGTGCCACGCTTTCCAGCAGCACCAGGCGGCCGGTAAGCCAGTTCTGGATATTGTTCGCGGTGCTTTCGCCCATCTCGCTGAGGTAGTCCTGGAGATTGTCGCGAATAGCGTTGCGCTGCAGGTAATCGTTGTAGAGCGTGAACAGGGTGAAGGTCGCGATCACTACGAGTGACGCGGCCAAGAGAATCTTGTGGCTGAACTTGAGACGGCTAGACATGGGGGCAAGTCCGGATCGGGTCTGATCGAATCGGCAATCCCTGGCCTGGGTGAGCATCCATTGCGTTACATCCGTGCTGTCGGCTGGAGCCAACGGATCTTTAACCTAGAGGCTTCGTCGGAATAGGCCCGAGTCCCGTCAGCCGTGCGCTTCAGCGGTTCCGGCGCGGTATCTGACACATCCTGTATCACTTCGCTGACTGGCCTTTCGCCACAAACAAAAACGGCACACCCGTTGCCGAATGTGCCGTTCTGCTACCCACCGGATCGGTGGGCGAACTTATCGCCCTGCCAGCGCCGGCATGACGCGTGGACGCAGGCCCTCGCCGAGGATGGTCAGCGCACCGATGGCGCCGGCAATCCAGTACCAGCGCGCCAGCGGGTCGAAGCCCAGCCAGCCGAGGGCATGCAGGAAGACCATGGTGATCAGCACCGGGCAGACATAGCGCACCATGAACAGCCACAGCGCGTAACCCAGCGGTGGCAGATCCAGCTCATCACGCATGATCTCGCTGCGCAGCACGTAGCCGGCGAAGATAACGATGAAGATTCCGCCCAGCGGCATCATCCAGCGTGAGGTCAGGTAGTCCAGCCAGTCGAAGAAGTTCTTGTCCATCGGCGCCCACCCGGCCATCAGATTGAACGAGAGCATCGCCAGCAGACTGATCACCAGCAATACGGTGCCTGCACCCATGGCAGCCTTGAGACGGCTGATGCCGTGTTTTTCGTTAAGGTAGGCCACGGTGGCCTCGATCATCGAAATGGCGGAGGTCAGCGCCGCGATCGACACCATCGCGAAGAACAGGGTGCCGAACAGCGTACCGAACGGCATCTGCTGGAAGGCCAGCGGCAGGCTCATGAAGATCAAGCCGGGGCCCGCGGTCGGGTCCATGCCGTTGGCAAAGATGATCGGGAAGATTGCCAGTCCCGCCAGCAGCGCCACGCAGGTATCGGCGATGGCGACCATGAAGGTGGTGCGGGTAATGGATTGATCGTCGGGAATATAGGAGCCGTAGGTGAGGATCGCACCGGACGCCAGGCTCAGGGTAAAAAAGGCATGGCCGAGCGCAGCCAGCAGCGCTTCACCGGTGAGCTTGGAGGTATCGAAGCTGAACAGGAAGGCGAACCCCTGATCGAAGCCGCCGCTGGTGAAGGCATAGCCGACCAGAATCAGCAGCATCACTGCAAGCCCCGGCATCATCCAGCGCACCGCGCGTTCGATGCCCTGCTGCACACCTTTGGCGACGATCCACAGCGTCAGCAACGCCACCAGCACACTCCAGCCACCGAGCTGCCAGGGATTGGCGTTGTGCGCCTCGAACACCTGCGCCAGGCTATCGACGGAGCTGGCGGCGAGCGAGCCGTCGAGCATCTTGACGGTATAGGCAAACGCCCAGCCGGCCACCACGACATAGAAACAGAGAATCAGGAAGCCGGCCGCCATGGCCATGCCACCGACACCCTTCCAGATCGGGCTGCTGCCGTTCTCACGCACCGCCCGACCGATAGCATCGATGGGGCTGCCACGGCCGCGACGGCCGATGGCGATCTCGGTCATCATCACCGGGATACCGATAGCCAGGATGCACGCCAGGTACATCAGCACGAAGGCGCCACCGCCGTATTCGCCGGTGATATAGGGGAATTTCCAGATGTTGCCCAGGCCGACGGCCGAACCGGTCGCAGCGAGGATGAAGCCCCAGCGGGAAAGCCAGAGGTTCTTGGGTTTTTCACGGGTCATGCGTCACCTGTTTGTTGTTATCTGTGACGGAATCGAACCCGCCGCGCTCGTGGCGCGACGGAGTGGCAAGGCGGATCAACCTTTATTGAGCGTCGGGCTGCACCTCCGGAGCTGCTTTGGCAAAAGCTTCGAGGGTTTCGCACTGCTCGGTCATCTGCAAAATGCGTGGATACGCACTGAGGTCACAGGAAAAACGGCGCGCATTGTATACCTGTGGAACCAGGCACGCCTCCAGATAACCCGGCCGCCTGCCGAGTGACAGTTTGCCGTCGAACGCGGCCAGCCCCTGCTCGACACCGGCGAGGCCCGTGGCGATCCAGTGGCGGATCCACTGCTGCTTGGCCTCATCCTCGACGCCCAGCGTGCCGCTGAGGTATTGCAGCACCCGCAGATTGTTCAGCGGATGCAAATCACAGGCGATGTGCAATGCCAGCGAACGTACTTGAGCCCGATCGGCTGGATCGTCCGGTAGCAAGGCCGGGAGCGGGAACACCTCTTCCAGGTATTCGAGGATGGCCAGCGACTGGCTGATGCGCTCGCGGCCATCGACCAGAAGCGGCACCAGCTCCTGCGGATTGAGCGTCTTGTAGTCGGCCGAATGCTGCTGACCGCCATCCTTGACCAGATGTACGGGCAAATTTTCGAACGCCAATCCCTTGAGGTTCAAGGCGATGCGCACCCGGTAGGCAGCGCTGGAACGCCAGTAACCGTAGAGCTTCAGCGTGGGTGATCCGGCTGTTTCGTTCATGTCAGTGTTGTTCATGAAATCCCTGCTTGTGTTGCCTGCTCGTAGGATGGATGACACTTTCTTCATCCGCCTTCGGCCGCTGCGGTGTTCTCGACCCGCCTGGTGGTGAAGTTGACCCACCCTACCGCTCCAACGGCGGTGCGCGCAGTCTCGTCGGGCGGGCTTCAGCCCATCGTTCAGCTTTGCATCGGTGGGCTGAAGCCCACCCTACGGTTTATTCCTCACCGATCACGCCGCGGCGAACCTGATCTTCCTCGATGGATTCGAACAGGGCCTTGAAGTTGCCCTCGCCGAAACCTTGGTTGCCCTTGCGCTGAATGATCTCGAAGAAGATCGGGCCGATCACCGTGTTGGTGAAGATCTGCAGCAGGATGCCGTCATCGCCCGGCGCACCGTCGATCAGCAGGTTCAGCTCGCGCAGCACATCGGTGGGCTCGCCGTGGCCGGCAACGCGGGTATCGACCTTCTCGTAATAGGTGTCCGGCGTGCGCATGAAATCCACGCCGTTGGCGCGCAGCTGGCGCACGGTGGCGTAGATGTCGTCGGTCGACAGCGCGATATGCTGGATGCCTTCGCCGTGGTACTCGCGGATGAATTCCTCGATCTGCGACTTGTCGTCCGCCGACTCGTTGATCGGGATGCGAATCTTGCCGCACGGCGCGGTCATCGCGCGGGAGAAGAGGCCGGTGAGCTTGCCTTCGATGTCGAAGTAGCGGATCTCGCGGAAGTTGGCGATGCGCTCGTAGAAACCGGACCAGACGTCCATCTGCCCGCGCATGACGTTGTGGGTCAGGTGGTCGATGCACATCAGGCCGACGGCGTTGTCATTCGGCGTACGGCCCTTGATGAACTCGAAGTCGACGTCATAGATGCTCTTGTCGCCGTAGCGGTCGACGAGATACAGCAGCGAGCCGCCGATGCCTTCGACGCAGGGGATGTTCAGCTCGCCAAAGTTGGCATGACTGCCGACCAGCGTGGCGCCCTGGGATTCGACATAGGCGGCGGCCTGGGCAGCGTTTTTCACCCGGAATGCCATGGCACAGGCACTCGGCCCGTGTTTCTCGGCGAAGGCATGCACGTGCCCGGTAGGGCTGCCGTTGAGCACGATATTGATATCGTTCTGCTGGAACAGCCAGACCTCCTTGGAGCGGTGCCTGGCGGTTTCGGTGAAGCCCATCTGATTGAACAGCTGACGCAGCTGCTCGATGCCCTCGGCGTTCGGCGCCGTGAATTCGACGAATTCAAAGCCGTCGGTACCGATAGGGTTATGCTGTTCGATCTTGGTCACGGCGTTCATTTCGCCTCCTGATTCTTGTTATAGGTGCCGCTGCACGGTTTGGCTGCGCCCATCACAAACCAGAGGGAGAAGCTCCACAAGCCCGCATTCAGCGCCATGCGCAGCTTTGCCAGGGCCGCGCTGGAAGCTTTTCTTTACAACCCGACGGAAGGCCCGGAGGACGAGCTTGCAAGCCCTTATCCGTAACGAAAAGCTGACAACCGGGCTGCCAGCCACCGCACTTAATTAGCTAGCTCCGGCTGGGCTGGTGGGCTGAAGCCCACCCTACTGTCATCGGTAGAGCGGGCTTCAGCCCACCGATGGGCCGCCCGATCCCCAGCTCGTAGGGTGGGCTTTAGCCCACCGAGGCCTGTGCAAGGCGCTGCCCTGTCGTGCGACAGAGATCGTCAATGGCTGCTAGAGCAACCCGCTCAGATTGAGAAACACCAGCACGATCGCCAGCGGAGTGCCGAACCGCAGCAGTAACCACCAGGCGCGGAACAGCCCGCCCTGACCAATGCCGATGGCCTCGCGCACCGTTTGCTCCTTCAGCACCCAGCCGGTGAACAGCACCGTCGCCAAGCCACCCAGCGGCATTAACCAGTTGGTGGTCAGGTAGTCGAGACTGTCGAAGAAGGTCTTGCCGAACAGCATGAAGTCGGACCAGTAATTGAACGAGAACACGCTGCCCAGGCTCAGCAACCAAAGCAATCCACCGCTGGTCAGCACCGCCTTGAGACGGCTCATGCCGAAGCGTTCGGTCATCCAGGCGATGCTTGGCTCACTCAACGAGATGGCCGACGTCAACGCCGCAATCACCAGCATGATGAAGAACAACCCACCCACCAGCTGGCCCAGCGGCATCTGCCCGAAGGCGATCGGCAGGGTGACGAAGATCAGGCCAGGACCCGCGCCCGGCTCCAGCCCGTTGCCGAATACCAGGGGAAAGATTGCCAAGCCGGCCAACAGCGCGACGGCCGTATCAGCCAGTGCGACCAGAATCGACGTCTTGGCGATCGAGGTGCCTTCCGGCAGGTAGGAGCCGTACACCATCATCGCGCCGCAACCGAGGCTGAGCGTGAAGAAGGCGTGGCCCAGGGCGATGAGCACACTGGTCGCGGTCAGCTTGGAGAAGTCTGGAACGAAGAGGAATTCCGCACCGCGGGCGAATTCACCATTGAGCGCCGCATAGCCGACCAGCGCCAACAGCAGCACGAACAACCCCGGCATGAGAAAGCGCAGCGAGCGCTCCAACCCGCCCCGCACACCCAGCCCGACAATCAGCATGGTCGCCGCCAGCACTAGGCTGCCGCTGACGATCAGCCGCAGCGGGTCGGCCAGCAATGCGCCGAACATCTCGCCGCTCGCCTCACCGGTCACCCCGTTGAAGCCACCGCTCAGGGTGGTCGGGACATACGCCAGCGCCCAGCCTGCCACCACCAGATAGAAGCTCAGGATGAGAAACCCGGTCAGTCCACCCAACCAGCCGGCAACGCGCCAACGCGAGCTAGCTCCAGCCTCGCGCGCCAGGCGCGCCACTGCACCGTCGGGATTCTGCCGTCCGCGCCGACCGATCATCACCTCGGCCATCAGCAGTGGGATGCCGATCAGCAGAATGCACGCCAGATAGACCAGCACGAAGGCGCCGCCGCCGTTCTCGCCGGTGATGTAAGGGAATTTCCAGATATTGCCCAGGCCGACCGCCGATCCCGTGGCGGCAAGGAAGAACACCCAGCGCGAGGACCAAAGGCCACGCGCCGCGCTTTGCTGCGTACGAACGGAGGCGCCACCGAGCGTGCCGGCGACGAGGCTGCTTTTGTCAGTCATTGCGGATTCCTGCTTGTTGTTTTTGTCAGGCTGTTGTCAGGGGAAACGCCGGCAGGCAGGCCCGACCACACGATGGCGGTACAGCACTGCGAAGATCTGATCGGTGTTTTCCACATAGCTCGGCAGTACAACTGGGCTGCCGAAAAAAACGGGGCGGCACAGGCCGCCCGAAGGTCACGCGTGTAAGCGCTGCTCGCTCGGCTGCTCGCCCGGTTCGCCAACCCGCAGCCGCTCGAGGGCCAGACGATCAGCGATGATCGAGGTCGGCTCGCCACTGGCGGCCGCACGGTCGAAGATTTCGCGCAGCGTGTCGCCGATGCTTTTGATATGCGCATCGATGCGTGCCGCGCTGCCACCGACGCGCTGGTAATACACATCAATGATGCCGCCGGCGTTGATCGCGTAATCCGGTGCATAGAGGTGATTGCGCCGCTGCAATTCGACGCCGATATCCGGGCTCGCCAGTTGGTTATTGGCCGCCCCAGCAATAACTGGCGCGCGGAGGGTCTGCAGTGTCTCTGCATTGAGGATGCCGCCCATGGCGCAGGGCGCGAACACATCCACATCGAGCCCGTAGATATCGTGCGGGCGCACCGCGTGGGCACCGAGTTCATCCATCGCCTGTCGCACATTGGCATCGAAGATGTCGCACACCCACAGCTCGGCACCCGCCGCCTTGAGATGCCGTGCCAGACCAAGACCGACATGGCCAACGCCCTGGATGGCGACTTTCAGCCCCTGCAGGTCATCCCGGCCGAGGCGCTGGCGCACCGCCTCACGCAGGCCGACGAAGACACCGAGCGCGGTAGAGGGCGAAGGGTCGCCGCTGACAATGCTGCCGTCGAGCGTGGTGCGCGGCGTGGCGCCGATGACATGCCGGGTGCGCTGGGCGAAGGCCTGCATTTCCGGCTCGCCAGTGCCCGAGTCGGCGGCGGTGATGTAGCGCCCGCCGAGGCTATCGACGAAATCGCCCATTGCATGCAGCAGCGCCTGGCTCTTGCCGGTGTGCGGATCGCCGATCATCACCGCCTTGCCGCCACCGAGCTTGAGACCGGCCAAGGACGACTTCAGCGTCATGCCGCGAGACAGACGCAGCACGTCGCGCAGCGCATCGTCGTCGCTCACGTACGGGAACATCCGGCAACCGCCCAGCGCCGGGCCGAGCGTGGTGTCGTGGATGGCGATGATGGCGCGCAGACCCGATGCCTTGTCATGGCAGAACACCACCTGTTCGTGGTGATCGAAATCGGGATGGGTGAAGACGGACATTTGCGGATTCCTCTGTTGTTGTTCTGTTCAGGCGCCTGCAGTCCAGGCCCCTTCGAATGTTCTGTCTGCATATGCGCTTGCGTTTGCCGGCCGGGCGACGGCCGTACGTCCAAAACCGGTGGGCTGAAGCCCACCCTACGGCCGCGCCACTCGGACTGCTGTCGTAGGGTGGGCTTTAGCCCACCAATGCGCGAAGCCCCGGCGGGCTAAAGCGGAACGCCGCCCGGCCCGCCCGACTCCGTAGCGCTACGCGTCAAGCCGCCGGCTCGAACAGCCGCACGGTCTGCACCTCGTCGCCGCGGTTCAGCTGTTCCTTGAGCAGCTTCTCCTGCTGGCGCGCTTGGCAATCGAATGCTCCTTCACCGGGCCATAACCACGGATCAGCTCGGGTAGCGCAGCGATAGCCACAGCGGTGCGGTAGTTGGTCGGCTTGAGTTTCGCCAGCAGTCCGTCGAGGTTGCGCTCGTACTCGCCGATCAACTCGCGCTCCACACGGCGGTCATGGCCGTAACCGAATACATCCAACGGCGTGCCGCGGAGGAACTTCAGCTTGGCTAGCACGTTGAAGGCATTCAGCACCCAAGGCCCAAGTTCACGCTTGCGCGGCTCGCCAGTGGTGCTGTCGCGCTTGGCCAGCCAGGCCGGTGCCAGGTGGAACTGCAGCTTGTAGTCGCCTTCGAACTGCGCCTCGAGCTGCTGGCGAAACTCCGGCTCGCTGTACAGCCGCGCCACTTCGTACTCGTCCTTGTAGGCGAGCAGCTTGAAGTAGTAACGCGCCACGGCTTTCGAGAGCGCCAGGTCATCCGCGGTATCCACCGCACGCACGCGCTCGACCATCGAGCGATAGCGCTTGGCATAGGCCGCGTTCTGGTACTTGGTAAGGAAGTTCATGCGCCAGTCGACGATCTCTTCCAGGGTCTGGCAGAGCGGTTCGGCCATTTCCACCGGACGCGCCAGCTTTTCGACCGCCTCGCGCTCCAGTGCCGCACGACGGCCCCAGCGGAACGCCTGCTGGTTCAGCTCTGCGGCGACGCCGTTGATGCTGATGGCCTTTTCGATGGCCTCGGCGGACAGCGGCAGCAACCCTTGCTGATAGGCAAAGCCCAGCAGAAACAGGTTGGTGGCGATGCTATCGCCCAGCAGCCGAGTGGCCAGGAAGGTCGCATCGATGAAGTGGGTTTTCTCTGCGCCCACCGCATCGACCAGCGCTTCGCGCATGGCCTTGCCCGGCACCTGAGCATCAGGGTTACGGGTGAACTCGGCGGTTGCCGACTCGTGACTATTGATCACCGCATTACTGATCTGATCGTTGAGGCGGGTCAGGGAATCCTCGCCGGCAGCCACCACCAGATCGCAGCCCAGCAGCAGATCGGTTTCGCCTGCGGCGATGCGCACGGCATAGATATCGTCTTGCTTGGCGGCGATACGCACGTGAGTGACCACCGGGCCGAACTTCTGCGCCAGACCGGCCTGGTCGAGCACCGTGCAGCCCTTGCCTTCCAGATGCGCGGCCATGCCCAGCAGCGCGCCGAGGGTGGTCACACCGCTGCCGCCAACGCCTGGAATCAGCACGTTCCAGGGGCGGTCCAGCGTCGGGTGCTGCGGCTCAGGCAATGTCGCCGCCTCGATACCGCCCGCCATCGCCTCGGGCTTGCGCAGCCCACCACCGTGCACGGTGACAAAGCTCGGGCAGAAGCCTTCGACGCAGGAAAAGTCCTTGTTGCAGGCGTTCTGATCGATTTCACGCTTGCGGCCCAGTTCGGTTTCCAGCGGCATCACTGCCAAGCAGTTGGACTTCTCGCCGCAGTCGCCACAACCCTCGCACACCGCCGGGTTGATGAAGGCACGCTTGGCCGGGTCTTCCAGCTTGCCGCGCTTGCGCCGACGGCGTTTCTCAGTGGCGCAAGTCTGGTCATAGATGATCACCGAGACACCCTTGAACTCGCGCAACTCTCGCTGCACGGCGTCCAGATCGCGGCGGTGGTGGAAGCTGGTGATGGAGGCGAAGGTTTCGCGGGTCGGGTATTTGTCCGGCTCGTCACTGACCAGCGCGATGCGTTTCACGCCTTCATCGGCGATCTGCCGACTGAGCTGATCGACCCGCAGTTCACCGTCGATGGGCTGGCCACCGGTCATGGCCACCGCATCGTTATAGAGAATCTTGAAGGTGATGTTCACACCGGCGGCCACCGCAGCGCGCACGGCCAGGCTGCCAGAGTGGAAGTAGGTGCCATCGCCCAGGTTCTGGAACATGTGCGGGGTGTCGGTGAACGGCGCCTGGCCGATCCAGTTGACGCCCTCCCCGCCCATCTGGGTGAAGGTCTCGGTGCGGCGGTCCATCCACTGCACCATGTAGTGACAGCCGATGCCGGCCGAGGCGCGGCTGCCTTCCGGCACCTTGGTCGAGGTGTTGTGCGGGCAGCCGGAGCAGTAATGCGGCGTGCGAACGGTGTCGTAGCTGCGCGCCGCCAAGGCCTTTTCCTTGGCGGAGAGGAACGCGAGCCGCGCCTGGATGCTGTCGCTGGTGTAGATCGGCGCGAGACGCTTGGCGATCACCCGGGCGATCATCGCCGGGGTCAGCTCGGAGAGGTTCGGCAGCAAGGAATTACCGTGCTCATCGAACTCGCCGACCACCCGCGGACGCTTGTCCAGCGGCCAGTTGTAGAGCTGCCCGGTGAGCTGGTCTTCAAGGATGCTGCGCTTCTCCTCGACGACGAGAATCTCGTCCAGCCCCTGTGCGAACTCATGCACCGAGACCGGCTCCAGCGGCCAGCTCATGCCGACCTTCAATACGCGCAGGCCGACGGAGGCGCACAGCGCTTCGTCCAGCCCAAGGTCGTCCAGTGCCTGGCGAACGTCGAGATATGACTTGCCGGTGGTGATGATGCCCAGTCGCGGGTTCGGCGAATCGAGCATCACCTGGTTGAGGTTGTTGGCGCGGGCGAAGGCGCGCGCGGCGTAGATCTTGTACAGATTGAGGCGCTTTTCCTGCGCCAGCGGCGGGTCCGGCCAGCGGATGTGTACGCCGTCTTCGGGCAGTTCGAAGTCATCAGGGATGCGCGTTTTCACGCGGAGCGGATCGACTTCAACAACCGCGGAGGAGTCGACGTTCTCGGCGATGGTCTTGAGCGCCACCCAGCAACCGGAATAGCGCGAGAGCTCCCAGCCGATGATGCCGTAGTCGAGGATTTCCTGGACGTTGGACGGGTTGAGCACCGGGATCGAGGCGGCAATGAATGCGTGTTCACTCTGGTGCGGCAATGTCGAGGATTTGCAGCCGTGGTCGTCGCCGGCCAGCAGCAGCACGCCGCCATGGGGCGAGACGCCAGCGGCGTTGCCGTGCTTGAAGACGTCACCGGAGCGGTCGACACCCGGCCCCTTGCCGTACCACATGGCGAACACGCCGTCGTACTTGGCGCCCGGAAACAGGTTGGTCTGCTGACTGCCCCAGACCGCCGTCGCCGCCAGTTCCTCGTTGAGGCCCGGCTGGAAATGGATGGCGTGCTGCTTCAGGTAATCGCGGGCTTCCCAGAGGCTCTTGTCCAGCATGCCCAGCGGCGAGCCGCGGTAGCCGGAGATAAAGCAACCGGTATTCAGGTTTTGGGCCTGGTCGCGTTGATGCTGCAGCATGGGCAGGCGGGTCAGCGCCTGGGTGCCGGTGAGGTACAGATGCCCGGTTGCGAGCCGGTACTTGTCATCCAGGCGGATCTCGGCCAGTGACATGTGGCGCTCCTGTTTGTTTTTATCGGAGTCTGGACGGCTTCTTAAGCCATCCGCCTAACAAGGCTGTGGGAGCTGCACGGAAAGCTTTCCCACGCCAGCACACAGCAAGGGATCACCTCACCGTTGCGCGTTGGATAAGAGTTTGGCCGTGACGCCGAGCGATTTTCTTTCTACTTTTGCTGTGTAAGCGCACTCGCGTGCATGATCCATCCACTAACAACAACAAAAAGAGAACGAACATGCAGACCCCGCTGAGCAGCATCGACCGCAAGATTTTGCTGCTGCTGCAACACAACGCCGACCTGTCCGCTGCGGAGATCGCAGAAAAGGTCGAGCTGTCGCAATCGCCGTGCTGGCGCCGCATCAACCGCATGCAGGAAGAAGGGCTGATCGAACGCAAGGTCGCGCTGCTCAACCCGAAGAAGCTCGGGTTGAACATGACGGTGTTCGTCAACATCAAACTCTCCGCCCATGGACGCAGCAACCTCGATGAGTTCGAACGCGCGGTGGTCGGTTATCCCGAGGTGCTCGAATGCCACACCATGGCCGGCGAGTCGGATTACCTGCTCAAAGTGGTGGCCAAGGACATTGACAGCTATGAACGGTTTCTTCGCGACCAGCTGTTGCAGCGCCCTCATGTGCAGGAAGCGCATTCACATATCGCGATGAGTGAGGTGAAGCGCACCACCGAGCTGCCGTTGGATTAGCGTGGCGAAGATCAGGCCTGTTGAGGCTGCGGCCGTATGTCGAAACGATGGCTTGCCCAGCGCAGCGCCAGCGGTCCGAACAACAGCAGGAGCCCCATCAGAGCGAAGGCCGCCCACCATCCCAGTAGCTGATCGTCGCCCAGCGCGTCGAGCACCATGCCAAACAGCAAGGGCCCGAGGAACGCACCGGTAAATCCGGTGCAGGAATACAGCGCCATGGCGGCGCCGCGGTAGCTGGCAGGTGCCACGGCTACCAATCCGGCGGTGAGCGCGGCCGAGTCGGCGGTCACCGTGAGGCTGTAGCAGAGAATCAGCATCAGCAGCGCCCAGAACGGCAACACAGCGCCGAGTCCGATCAGGCCTGCCAGTACGGCGGAAAGCAGCATTACCGACATCAGCCAGCGCTGCCGACCGAAGCGAATCGCCATCTCGTTGCCGAGGATACTGGCCGGCATGCCGATCAGTGTCGCCAGCATCGCTATCCAGGTCCCGCTCAGCCAGGGCGCCTGCCCCTGCCAGTCACCGGTAAACACGATGAACGCCACCAGCCAGGCGCGAAAGGCGAACAGTTCCAGGTTGTGCATGGCGTAAGCCAGGCAATAGGCGATGACAGGGCGTTCCATCAGCGGCGCCAAATCCAGCCAGCGCCGCGGCGCATGCTGGGCGACCGGTTTAGGTGGCAACCCGCGCCACACCATCACCCAGGCCAGCAGCGCGCAGCCGCCACTGAGCAGTGCCGGCAGTTGCCAGCCTCCGAGCTTGGCCAGTTCACCGGCGAGCAGGAAGGAAAGCGCCGTGCCGAGCCCGAAGCTCGCCGTGTAGAAGGCAATGGCGCGCGACTGTGCCGGCCCCTCAATGCGCTCAGACAAGGCCTTCAGCCCAGGCATGTAAGTGCCGGCCAGGCCAATGCCGGCCAGCATGCGCCAGAGCAGCGCCGACCAGAAGTCATCGGCCAGCACAAAGCCAACGCTGGCGAATGCGGTCAGTAGCATCGCCCAAAGGTAGATCAGCCGCGCATCGTAACGATCGGTCAGCCCGGTCAGGACCGGCACCGCCAGCATGTAACCAAGAAAGAATCCGCCGCCGATCCAGCCCGCTTCGGTGTTGTCAAGCGCCCAGAGCAGCTGGAACTCAGGCAGCAACGCGGCGAACAGCGCAAAACCGGCCATGCCCAGGGTTTCCGCGAGGCACATCACCAAGGTGAGACGGCGAGCAGTCGAGCTCGCTTCGGAAGTGGGTGATGAGACATCGGTCGGGTTCATTCGGCATCCATCGTCGCGGCGATTCCGGTAATGGAACGCACCCAGCTCCTCACAGAGCCTGACCGTCCCAGGCCAGGGTGACCCCAGCCGGCAGCGCGGCGGGGTTGTCCAGCAACCAGGCGTCCAGATTGTGGCCAATATGGGTGAGCAGCGCGTGCCTCGGCTGAAGCTCGGCAATCACCGCCAGCGCTCGGGTCAGATCGTTGTGGTTCTGCGGTGACGTCTGCGGCGGGCTCGAGCAGTCCAGCACCAGCAGGTCCAGCGATTGTTGGCGCAGCACGCTCACGCTGGCGTCGGGCACGCCCAGGGTGTCCGTGAGATAGGCGATGCGCCGGCCCATCCCTTCGAACAAATAGCCCAGGGTCGGCTTGGAGTGATTGAGCGGTAATGCAGTGACGCCCAGTTCGCCCAGCTCGCGATGTTCCAATGCTTCGAAAGGCGCCGAAAAATCCAGAATACCGGGATGCTTGTAGAGATCGGCCAAGCCTTCAGGGTCACTTGGGCCATGCACCGGTATGCGCAACCCGAGCCCCCAGCGCAGATGCAGCAGGCCTTGGGCGTGGTCGGCGTGGTAATGGGTCTGCAGGATTCCGCTGAGGCTGCCGGGCGCGAAACGCTCGGTGAGGTCGGTCAGGCCGCTGTCGATCAACCAGCGCTGCGCGCCGCACTCGATCAACGCGCAGCAGGGGCCGCGGCGCCAGGCCGGATCGAGCCGGGCACGCTGGCAAGCGGCGCATTCGCAGTTGTACACCGGCACCTGACGGGCATTGCCGCTGCCGAGGATGGTCAGGCGCATGCCGGAGCCCGGTCGATCAGTTGCAGCAGACGCTGCACGGTTTGTTCCAGCGGCCCAGAATTATCCAGGATCAACGCCTCGCCCTGCTCCGCCGCCGAGCGGAACTGTTCATTGCGAGCCAGCCGTGCCTCGATCTCATTGATCGACTCACGCCCCCGCGCCAGCAGTCGCTCACGCAGCACCGGCAACGCCACCGTGAGCAACACCGGCTGCAACTGCGGATAACGCCGATGCGCCTCGCTCAGATAGCCCCGCGATCCATTGACCAGCACATCCTCGCCCGCCGCCAGCCAGTCATCGATCTGCCGGGAAATGCCGTAATGCAGACCGTTGGCTTGCCAGTCCAGGGCGAAAGCGCCGTTGCGGCGCAGTCGCTCGAACTCGGCCTCAGTCACTGCCAGGGCATCCTCGCCCACCGCCTCGGCAGAACGGGTGATAACGCGCCGGGCGATCCTGCACCCGCGCGCCTGCAGCGGCTCGCGGGCGGTCAGCAGCAGGCTGTCCTTGCCGGCACCGGATGGGCCCATCAGATAGATCAGTCGTCCCGTCATCCGTCCGTTCATCAAAACACCCTTCTGCCTTGTCGCCATACCTGTCGGACCACCGGCATGCCATGCCTGTCACTTGCTTGCAGCAGATCGGCGCGCAAACCGGGGCGAATCTGCCCGCGGTCGTCGAGACCCGCCGCCTGAGCCGGCGCCAGACTGACCGTGGCGACCGCTTTGGGCAAATCATAGGCATTGCCCAGCGCCGCGAGCTGAAACGCGGCCTGCAACAGGCTGGCCGGATAGTAATCGCTGGAGAGGATGTCCAGCGCACCGCGACGGGCCAGATCAGCCGCGGCAATATTGCCCGAATGCGAGCCGCCACGAACGATGTTCGGTGCGCCCATCAGCACCTTGAGCCCACGCGCATGGCTGGCCTCGGCCGCCTCGAAGGTGGTCGGGAATTCAGCGATCGCCATGCCGAAACCGGCCGATTCCTCGACGTGCGCGAGGGTGGCGTCATCGTGGCTGGCCAGCGCCAATCCGCGGGCCTGACAGATCTCGACGACGGCGCGGCGCTGGCGGTCGCTGTGCTGTCTGGAATTGGCGACTTGCTGATCGCTGAACGCATCCATCTCCGTCTCGCTGAGGTGGTATTTGCCCATGTAGTACTCGCGGTACTTCTGCGCCTGGGCGAACTGCCGCTGGCCCGGCGAATGATCCATCACCGATACCAATTGCACCAGCGGCTGTTCCACCAGATCGCGGAACAGGCTTAGCGCATCCGGATGGCAGACTTCGCAGCGCAGGTGCAGCCGATGCTCAGCACGGGTGTCTCCGCTGGCCTCGGCATGGGCAATGGCGTCGAGCATGGCCGGCAACTGCTGCATGCGCTTGCCGCGCGGATTGATGTCACCGATGGACAATGCATCGAACACCGTGGTGATCCCAGCGGCGACGATCTGCGCATCGTGGGTCAGCACCGCGGAGGCCGAAGGCCAGTCGACACCAGGGCGCGGCGTCATGTGCTTTTCCAGATTGTCGGTGTGCAACTCGACCAGGCCGGGCATCAGGTAGTCGCCGCCCAGATCCTGGGCCTGCGGCAGTCGGCTGTTGCCTTCGTCGAACTCGGCGATCAGCCCATCGCGGATCACCAGCGTGCCGTCGATCACCCGATCGGCGGTAACGACTCGGGCGTTGCTCAGAATCAGTTCAGCAGGCATGGCGATGCTCCTCGGCGGTCATGTCCAGGTAGCGGTCGGCGACCGCCTCGCGTATGGCACGGTCATGGAAGATGCCGATCAGCGCGGCCCCTGCGGCCTTGGCCTCGCTGATCAGCTCCAGCACCACCCGGCAGTTGGCCTCGTCCAGCGAGGCGGTTGGCTCGTCCAGCAGCAACACCGGCCACTGCACCATGAAGCCGCGCGCCAGGTTCACGCGCTGCTGCTCGCCACCGGAAAAGGTGCCGGGGGCCAATTGCCAGAGCCGCTCGGGGATGTTCAGTCGGGCCAACAGATTCTCTGCACGCGCACGTGCCTGTTCACGGTCCCAGCCACGCGCCAGGGCCGGTGCCATGACCACCTCCAGGCACGGCACCCGCGGAATCACCCGCAGAAACTGGCTGACATAGCCGAGACTTTCGCGACGGACCGCCAGCAGCTGCCGCGGCTCGGCGCCGACCAGCTCCAGCGGTTCGCCGCGATGGCACAGGCGGATGCTGCCGGTGGCCAGGTAGTTGCCGTACAGGCAGCGCAACAGGGTAGATTTTCCTGCACCGGAACGGCCGTGCAGTACCAGACACTCGCCGGGAGCCACAGTGAAGCTGACCTCGCTCAGTACGTTTAGGGTCACGCCGTGCTGTTGATGGAGCGTGAAGGATTTACGCAGGTTGCGGACTTCGATCGGGTTGTTCATGAGTTACCTCGCAACGAAAGGAAAGGCTGAAGGCCGTACCGGCGTGCCTGATTTGCGAGCAAGAACTCGGCGGGGCTCGCGGCTCGCACTGGCCCCTTGGAGCCAGCTTGCTGGCCAAGCTCTTTGCGCAAGACCGTTCGTCCCGGGCGCTGCCCGGTTCGCGAGCAAGCTCGCTCCTACAAAGAACGGATGGGCCATGATCCAGCCCATCCTCCCGGCCCCAAGGACACCAGCCGTGCGTAATTCTCGAGCCAAGGGCTCGGCGCCCCCCTCGCGCCTACAAGAGCAGCGGGTAACGTTGCGCTCGCGGCTTACATCGGCCCCTTGTAGGAGCCAGCTTGCTGGCGAAGCTTTTCGCGACGAACCGACCGCCATACCCGGCTTGCTTGTAAGCCCCCTCATGGCTGCAGCACCGACGAGACCAACAGCTGCGAATACGGATGCTGCGGATCATCAAGAATCTGATCGGTAAGGCCGGTTTCCACCACGCGCGAGCGGCGCATGACCATCAGCCGATCCGCCAGCAGCCGCGCCACAGCCAGATCGTGGGTGACGATCACCACGGCCAGATCCAGCTCGTGCACCAGCCCGCGCAACAGGTCGAGCAGGCGCGCCTGCACGGAAACATCGAGACCGCCGGTGGGCTCGTCCATGAACACCAGGCGCGGACCGGACACCAGGTTGCGGGCGATCTGCAGGCGCTGCTGCATGCCGCCGGAGAAGGTGCGCGGCAAGTCATCGATACGTGCCGGATCGATCTCCACCTGGCTCAGCCAATCCAATCCGGCCTGACGCAACTGGCCGTAATGCCGTTGCCCCTGGGCCATCAGCCGCTCGCCGATATTGGCGCCGGCCGAAACGCCCATGCGCAGGCCGTCGCGCGGGTTCTGTTCGACGAAACCCCACTCGGTGCGCAGCAAGTTGCGACGCTCCGCCTCGCTGGCGGCGTAGAGATCGAGCCAGGCACCGTCGCGGCCGCGGTAGCTCACCGAGCCCCGGTCAGGCGGGCAGCGGCCGGAGAGCAGGCTGAGCAGCGTGGACTTACCGGAGCCGGATTCACCGACGATGCCCAGCACCTCACCGGGATAGAGGTCGAAGTCGACGCCCTGGCAGCCAGTATCCGGCCCGTACAGGCGCGTCAGCCCGCGGACCGACAGTAAGGGCTGATCGAGCGGGCTGACGGGTTGTTGCAGTTCGAGCGCGGCGTTCATTCGGCGGCCTCCTGGGCGTCGCGGCGTTGCGTGCAGTAATCGGTATCCGAGCAGACGAAGCGCTTGGTGCCGGCGTCGTCAACAATGAGTTCGTCGAGGTAGGAGCTGTCACTGCCGCAGAAGGCGCAGCACTGATCCCACGCCTGTATCGCGAAGGGGTGATCTTCGAAATCCAGGCTGCGCACGTCTGTGTAGGGCGGCAACGCATAGAGGCGCTTTTCGCGGCCGGCACCGAACAGCATCAGCGCCGGGCTCATGTCCAGCTTCGGGTTATCGAATTTGGGAATTGGCGACGGGTCCATCACGTAGCGGCCATCCACCGTCACCGGGTAGGCGTAGCTGGTGGCGATATGACCGAAGGTGGCGATGTCTTCGTAGAGTTTGACGTGCATGACGCCGTAATCGGCCAGCGCATGCATGGTCCGCGTCTCGCTCTCCGACGGCTCGATGAAGCGCAGCGGTTCGGGAATCGGCACCTGATAGACCATGATCTGGTCATTGCGCAGGGGTGTTTCCGGAATGCGGTGGCGGGTCTGGATCACCGTCGCCTCGGGCGTGCGGGTGGTGGTGGCGACGCCGGCAGTACGGGAGAAGAAGCGACGAATCGACACCGCGTTGGTGGTGTCGTCCGCGCCCTGGTCGATCACCTTAAGCACGTCCTCGGCACCGAGAATGGCGGCGGTCAGCTGCATGCCGCCGGTGCCCCAGCCATAGGGCAGCGGCATCTCGCGCCCGCCGAAGGGCACCTGGTAGCCGGGGATCGCCACGGCTTTGAGCAGCCCGCGGCGGATCATGCGTTTGGTTTGCTCGTCGAGGTAGGCGAAGTTGTAGCCCTGCTCTGTCTCGCCGGGCTGACGGTCAATAACAGTCATATTCATGCGCGGCGCTCCTCGGCATCGGGCTCGGACTCGGCCGTGGCGGTCTCGTCGACCGGCGCGCGGCGGAGCTTGCGGATCAGTTCCAGTTCGGACTGGAAATCGACGTAATGCGGCAGCTTGAGGTGCGAGACGAAACCACCGGCCTCGACGTTGTCGCAGTGCATCAGCACGAATTCTTCCTGCTGCGCCGGGCCCTGCACCGTCTCGCCGTACTCGGCGCCGCGCAGCGCGCGATCGACCAGGGCCATGCCCATGGCCTTGCGCTCGGCGTAACCGAAGGCCAGCCCGTAGCCGCGGGTGAACTGCGGGTCGATGCCCTGCCCGCCGACGAACTGGTTGACCATCTCGCACTCGGTCACTTCGATGTCGCCCAGCGGCACGGCGAAGCCCAACTCTGGCGGTTCCATCCAGACCTCGACCTGGCCGATGCGGATTTCCCCGGCGAAGGGGTGATTGCGGCCGTAGCCACGCTGGGTCGAATAGCCCAGCGCCAGCAGGAAGCCCTCGTCGCCACGAGCCAGCGCTTGCAGTCGTTGGGCGCGGTCGCTGGGAAATTCCAGGGGTTCGCGGGTGATGTCCGGCACGGCGTGGTCTTCGCCGCGTTCCGGTTTCATCAGGCCTTCCTGGGCGAGCAGGTCGAGCACGCGCGGACAGGCCGCCAGCTCGGCGTGAGGATCAAGCTCCGGACCGGGATGTTCGCCTTCGGCCAGCAAGCTGAAATCCAGAAGGCGATGGCTGTAGTCGAAGGTCGGGCCAAGCAGCTGGCCGCCGGGCAAGTCCTTGAAGGTCGCCGAGATCCGCCGGGTCGGACGCATCTGCGCGGTTTCCAACGGGACGCTGGCGCCGAAGCGCGGCAGCGTGGTGCGATAGGCGCGCAGCAGGAAGATCGCTTCGAGCAGATCGCCGGCCGCCTGCTTGATCGCCAGCGCCGCCAGCTCTTCGTCGAACAGCGAGCCTTCGGCCATGACCCGCGCCACCGCCAACGGCAGTTGCTGACGGATCTGATTAACGCTCAATTCGGGCAAGGCGGTGTCGCCGCGGCGCTTCTTCGCCAGCAGCCGGTGAGCATTATCGATGGCCTGTTCGCCACCTTTAACGGCTACGTACATCAGGCGACCTCCTCTATCGATGGCACAATGCGGGTGCTGCGGGGCAAGCCGATCAGTGATTGATCAGCGGCAAAAAACAGATCCAGCCCGCGCGGGAAATCATTCCGGGCGGCGCGCTGCTGCCAGAACGCAGCCGGTACCGGCAGGCTCACCTCGCGCTGGCCGAGGATCCCTGGGCCGCTCCAGCTCAACGCCCGGCCACCCTCGAGGGCATCGAGCTGGACCAGCAGCGTGCAGGACTGGTCGGGAAAGCGTTCACTGCCAGTGCAGTAGCCAGACAGGTCGCCCAACTCCTGAACGCCGAGCAGCGCAAAATCAGCCACCTCACGTTCGGCCACGATTGGGCAACCGCAATGGAAGGCCAGGTTGGCGCGTACCGCTGGCGTATCGAAGGCCGGCGCCAGCCACAGCCGCGTATCCCCGTCGAGCAGGCTCAGGCACAAGGCGTAAGTCGCCGGCGCCAGCGGCTCGAGGGCGGCTATCGGGATGACTGGCTGCGCCAGGCCAGGCTCGGCAAGAGCTTTAAGCGCAGTACGAAACACTCGTTGGCTGTCGAGTACTTGATCGTCGAACGCCGGATGCAACAAATCTGCACTCATCAGTCTTCTCCTCGGACCAGGGTGAAGAATTCCACCTTGCTACTGGCCGTCTCGGCGTCCTGCACCGCACGACGTGCCGCCTGCTCAGCTGCCAACGGATCGATCAGCTGCTGCTGCCAACGCGCCTGATCGCGGCCTTGCAGATGCGCGTCCGCCAGCGCGGCCAATTCGGCGTGACGCTTGTTGCGTCCGGCCACGTAGCTGTAACCGGTGCGGCCGTCGCCAAGGCGAACGACGCATCGGGTCACGCTCATCTCGCCTAGATTGAACGCGGCGCCGGTGCCGCCCATGCGGCCACGGACCAGGGTCATGCCGATCTCTGGGGCACGAACGAGTTGGTAATCGATGTCCTTGAGTGCAGCCTCGTAACGCGCCAGCTCATTGCCGGCGCGGGCAAGCACGCCCATCCAGCGCTGGCGTGTGGCAACTTCAGGGGTCATGTGCGTCTCCATCAGATAGCGACCTGGTATTGGAAGCGGTCGGCGCGGCTGGTCGACAACGACAGCTCCACCGGCCGGCCGGCCAGGTCATGGGAAAGGGTCATAACGGTGAGCAGCGGCGCGTGGCGCGGCATCAGTAGCTGGTCAGCCTCGTCGGGCGTGGGCAGCCGGGCCCCGATCAGGCTGAACGCACGGTGCAGCGGCACATCGCGCTCGGCCAGGTAGTGGCGAAGCGAGCCACCGTTGTAGTCGGCCAGGAGTGCTTGATGACTGGCGCAGAAACGGTGTCGGATCAGGCTTACCGGCTGATCGTCGAGCAGGCGCAGCGTGTGCAGTTCGAGCAACGGTGCGCTCTCGCTCAACGTCAGGTGTTCGGCTTCCTCTGCCGTGGCAGGACGCACCTGCCGCTGCAGCAGCCGAGCCTGTACGCCGTGCCCCTGCGCCGACAGCGACTCGCTGTAAGCGCTACCGACGGCCAATGGATAGATCAACGGCCGCGCCAGGACTCGAGTGCTCCTGCCTTGATGCCTGAGCACCCGCCCCTCGCTGACCAGCTCGTCGATGGCGCGGCGCAGCGTGTGCCGGTTGACCGCAAACCGAGTCGCAAGCTGGACCTCGCCAGGCAGCTGATCGCCTGGCTGCAGATGGCGCAATTCCTCACGCAGCTGGGCGGCCAGTTGCAAGTAGCGCGGCTGCGGTTGTCTAGACATGTGCATGGCTAAAAAAAGACGCTCGTGGCGCCCTCTCCTGTCAGATGAACAGTTTGCGCAAGCGCTGGGAAACGATGTCGATCACGCTCACAACCGCCACGATGACGATCAGCAGCGCGCAGGTCTGGCCGAACTGGAAACCGCGAATGGCCTCCCAGAGAATCACGCCGATGCCGCCAGCGCCGACCATGCCCACCACCGTTGCGGAGCGCACGTTGGATTCGAAGCGATACAGCGCATAGGAAATCCACAGCGGCAGGACTTGCGGGATGACGCCGAAAATCACTTCCTGCAGCGCGCTGGCGCCGGTGGCGCGCACGCCCTCAACCGGGCCCGGCTCAATCGCTTCCACCGCTTCAGCGAATAGCTTGGCGAGCACGCCTGTGGTGCCGACGAACAGCGCCAGTACGCCGGCGAACGGCCCGAGGCCAACCGCAACGACGAAGAGCATCGCGAAGACCATTTCATTGATCGACCGGCACGCATCCATCACCCGCCGGACCGGCTGATAGACCCACCACGGCACGATGTTTTCGGCGCAGAGAATGCCCAGGGGAATCGCGCAGAGAATTGCCAGCACAGTGCCCCATAGCGCGATCTGCACGGTGACGATCATTTCCTTGAGGTACAGCTCCCAGTTGCTAAAGTCCGGTGGAAAGAAGTCAGCAGCAAAGGTCGCCATGTTGCCGCCGTCGCGAATCAGCGCCAGCGGATTCATTTCGGCGCCCTGCCAGGACCAGCCGAGGATCGCCAGAAACAGGCCCCAGCCGATCAATTTGAACCACGAGCGCTTGTGCGGCGCTGCGACAGGGGTCGGTGCGGTTATAGAAGTCATGGAAACTCCAGCAGACGAGAAAGCCGGCCGCCACTTGCGCGGCGGCCCGTGAATCAACCCGCTGTGGCGGCTGCGGTTTTCTGCTGGAGCTCGGCCATGCGCTGTTCAAGCACGGCGAGCTGAGCGTCCAGGTCCTTGAGCTGGGCCTGCTTGTCGCTTTCGTCGAGCTTGGCGTTGTTGGCGATCTCGCTGCGCTTCTTGAACAGTTCCAACTGGCGAATCGGTAGGAGCTGGTCGTTATCGGAGGCGCGGAACTTGCCCCACTGAAGGTCAGCCAGCACCTTCATCTCGCTCGGCTCGTCGCCGTAGCTCATGATGAAGTCGCGAATGTCTGCCTTGGTCGCCTCAGGCAAGTTCTTGCGCCAGACCATGGGGTCGGCAGGAATCAGCGGCGACGTCCAGATCACTTTGAGCTGAGCAGCTTTCTCTGGGGCGGTCAGCTCCAGGCGCTCCATGCCCTCGCTATTGAAAGTGCCGACGTCGACCTGCTTGTTAGCCACCGACAGTGCGTTTACTTCGTGGCTGCCATTGAGCGAGCGCTTGAAGATCTTATTGGCGTCTACCTTGTTCTTGGCGAAGACGTAATAGCCCGGCACCAGATAGCCGGAGGTGGAATTCGGATCACCGTTGGCGAAGGTCAGCTTGCCGGCGTCCTTGAGCATATCTTCGACGGAGTTGATGGGACTGTCCTTGTGCGCCACCAGCAGGCTGTAGTAACCCTGCGCACCGTTGGCGGCGACGGTCTGGGCGAAGATCTCACCGCCGGCGCGGTCCACGGCTTCCATCGCCGACTTGTTGCCGTACCAGGCCAGGTCGACCTTGTCGAAACGCATGCCCTGGATGATGCCGGCATAGTCCGGGGCGAAGAAGGCGTTGATCTTCATCCCGGTGCGCTCGCTCATGGCGGCGAGGAAGGGATCCCATACGGCCCGCAGGTTCTGCGAGGATTCGGTGGAGATGATGCCAAAATTCAGTTCTTTGCCATCTTCGGCGTGGGCGCCGCCCAGCAACGAGCCGGTCAGCAAGGCGGAGGCGGCCAGCACACGGCCAATACGATTGAACATGGAAAAGCTCCTGTTATTGGATGACGTTGGGGTTGGCATGACGTGGGATTGAGGGAATCAAGCCCGGGCCAGACTCAGCGTGCGGGTCTGCGCAGGCACTGCCGCGGCAGGCGAACGGGTCTGATCGGAAAACAGCAAAGTGGCGTCGAGATCGGCGCCGTAGAGATCGTTGAGAAGCCGCGAATCGAGATCGGCGCAGGCACCGTCGTAATGGATGCGTCCATCCTTGAGCGCCACGGCTCGCTCGCAATAACGCAGGGCGTAATCGACCTGATGCAGGGTCACCACCACGGTCTTGCCGTCGCGCCGGTTGATGTCGGCCAGGATGTCCATGACCTTGCGGGCGGATTCCGGGTCGAGCGAGGCGATCGGCTCGTCGGCGAGTATCACTTCGGCCTGCTGAGTCAGCGCACGGGCAATGGCTACTCGCTGCTGCTGACCACCGGACAGTGTCGAAGCACGCTGCTCGGCACGATGGGCCAGCCCTACGCGGTCCAGTGCTGCCAGCGCCTGTTGCTTCTGCTCGGCGCTGAACATGCCCAGCGAGCCGCGCCAGCGCGGCATACGCCCGAGGAATCCCAGCAGGACGTTGTCTATCACGCTGAGGCGGTTGACCAGGTTGAACTGCTGGAAGATGTAGCCGATGTCGGCACGCAGCCGCCGGACGTCAGCGTTCAGACGTCCCGCCGACTGCACCTCGCGGCCGAGCACCTCGACGTTGCCGCCGCTACGATCGCAGCAAGCCAGCCCGGCAATGTGCCGCAGCAGGGTGGACTTGCCGGAGCCGGACGCGCCGATCAGCGCCACCATCTCACCCGGCTGCACGGAGAGCGCCAGGTCGTGCAGGGCAAGTTTGCCTGCGAATGTCTTGTTCAGACGGTCGACACGGATAACCGCACTCATGGATCGACTCCTCATCGAGAACGACGGCAGCCGATGGCGGCCGTCTGATGAGGCATGACCTTAGGCACGGCCAGTGTCACTTGGGTGAACCGTTCGTGACGGTTTGGTGACTTGTCTGGACAGGCGAAACGGGGGAGTCGAAGGGCGTTCGTCGAAGCGCGCCTTCTAGCTCGCCGGTTGGCGCCTTTCAGCCGTTCGCTGGACTATTTCGGGATGCCGTTGACCTGATCGCCAGTGCCCAACTGATGGTGACGAAACCAGCCCTGGTTCACTTCCAACGCATAACGCGCCGGCTCGCGTGAACAGCGGATCGTTTTGTCCAGTGGCGCCAGATCGATGATGTCGACGATGCGTCCCTGTTCGTCCATGAAGGCAGCCGACAACGGCAGCGGCGTATTCTTCATCCACAGGCAATGGCGGCGAACATCATCGAAGCGAAACAGCATGCCGCGGTCCGCTGCCAGCTCGGTGCGCTCCATCAGCCCACGGGCACGCTCGTCCGGCGAACGGGCGTACTCCGCCTTCAGTTGCGCAGCGCCAATCTGCAGATCGAGCAGCGACTCGGTCGCAGCCACCGAGGAAAGGCCACTCAGGCCCAAGAGAGATAACAGCCAAGCCGTGCGCATCGAACGCCTCTGGAGAAAGAAAGGAGCCATCGCAGCATAACCAAGGCAGTGGTCTCTAGTCCTCGGTCACCGGCGCCTCGATGGCCACGTGTTCGCTGTCGCCATAACGCTTCTGGCAGCGCTCGCAGTAGAAGCTGCGGCGTTTGCTGCGGCCGAGGGATTTGGCTTTTACGAAGGGTTTTTTGCAGCGCGGGCAGGTGGTCTTGGTATGCGCCAGCCAGTGTGCTTTCAAGGTGCCTTCGCGCTTCCACTGCAGGAATTCGAAGCTGTAGGTGCGTACCTCCTTGGCCAGCTCGCGCAGCTTGGTAGCCGGCAGGTCACCGATCAGCGACAGCGGATGAATGCGCGTGCGAAACAGCACTTCGTTCTTGATGATGTTGCCGGAGCCGGAAAACAGCGTCTGGTCCAGCAGCGCATCGCACGCCAGCAGACGTGGCCGCGCGCGTAGCTTCTTCAGCGTCACTCGGCCATCCCAGGCCTCGCTCATGACGTCCGCGCCCCAATCGTAGGCTTCGTCCAGGGGGCCTTCGATGAACTGCACCGAACAGCCGTAGAAATTCAGCTCACCGTTGGCGAACCCCAGCCTGAGACGAGGCGCGGAGTCCTTGCGCTCATTGATCCGATAACTGCCGAACAGCAGCAGATGAATGCGCAGGGAGACGTCATCCAACTCGATGAGAAAATGCTTGCCCCAGCTGCGAAATGAACGCACCGATTGACTCACCAGCCGCGCCTTGTCGAGCTTGGCGCTGCCCTCCGCGAACTCGACGGTCTTGCCGGTGAATCCGGCGACTTCCTCTCGAAGAATGACGATGGACGGACCTTCGGGCATGGCTGCTACCGGTACGTGGGCGTACTGATATGGACTCGAGCCGTGGCTGAAGGTGCGACGAGGAAAAGCGAGCGCTTCGCGCCGATGTGGGCGTGTTCGCCATGACGCAGTTTTGCGCGCCCGACGTTGTGCCTGCAGACGGGGGGTCATAGAGTACTGGCATTCCGTGGCGCCAGAGCCTTGAGCCCGCCCCACCATGACCTCGTCCGGATGTAGCCGATGGATATCAAACCCTTACTGAAAACCCTGGCCGCCCAGGATGGCTCCGATCTGTTCCTGTCCACCGGAGCACCGCCCTGTGCCAAGTTCAACGGTGTGCTCAAGGCGCTGGCAGCCGAGCCGCTGAAGCCCGGCGACATCGCCACCATCGCCGACGGCGTCATGGATGCCGAGCAGCGTGCCGAGTTCGAGCGCGAGCTGGAGATGAACCTGGCGATGTCGATACCAGGCGTCGGGCGCTTTCGTATCAATATCTTCAAGCAGCGCAACGAAGTCTCTATCGTCGCGCGCAATATCAAACTAGATATTCCCAATTTCGATGACCTCAAGCTGCCCCAGGTGCTGCTCGACGTCATCATGGAAAAGCGCGGTCTGGTGCTGTTCGTCGGCGGTACCGGTTCGGGCAAGTCCACGTCGTTGGCGGCGCTGATCGATCACCGCAATCGCAACAGCGGCGGGCACATCATCACCATCGAAGACCCGGTGGAATATGTGCATCGGCACAAGAAATCCATCATCAACCAGCGCGAAGTCGGCGTGGATACCCGTAGCTTCCAGGCCGCGCTGAAGAACACCCTGCGCCAGGCGCCGGACGTCATCCTGATCGGCGAAATCCGCGACCGCGAAACCATGGAACACGCCCTGGCGTTCGCCGATACCGGCCACCTGGCGATTTCTACCCTGCATGCCAACAACGCCAACCAGGCGCTGGACCGCATCATCAACTTTTTCCCCGAAGAACGCCGGCCGCAGCTGCTCAACGACCTGGGCAACAACCTCAAGGCGTTCATCTCTCAGCGGCTGGTGAAGACCCGCGACGGCAAGCGCCGTGCCGCGGTGGAGGTGATGCTCGGCACGCCGACGGTTCGTGATCTGATCAAGCGCAACGAGTTCAGCGAACTCAAGGAGATCATGGAAAAGTCGAAGAACCTGGGCATGCAGACCTTCGACCAGGCACTCATCGATCTGGTCAACGAAGGGGTGCTGGACGAGGAAGAAGCCACCAAGAATGCCGACTCGGCAAACAATGTGCGACTCAAACTCAAGCTGCACCGCGACGGTGGCGTCGCCGCCAGCCCGAGCAACGCGCCGGCGTCGCCACAGCCAAGCGGCGAAGCCAAGACGGCGAACTGGGGAATGGAGCTGAAGCTGGAAGAGCTCGATGACCCTAACGAGGAGAACGACAAGCCCTGACGGCCGCGAGCACTCAGGCCCAAACAAAAAGACCGGCCATTACCGCTCAGATGGCCGGGTGAGCCTACCACTCCAGCTGCAAGCGGCTCTCGAAACGGCGCTGCTCGCCGCTCAGCGGATCGCGAAACGCCAATGCCTGCGCCAGCAGCTTCAACGGCTTGGCGTAGTCATCCTGATCACGCCGCGCGCGCTCGATCAGCTCCGGATAGAAGGGATCGTTGCAGATGCCCGCACCCAACGTCGCCATCTGCAGGCGCAGTTGGTGTTTGCGGCCGGTGACCGGATAGAGCGCGTAACGCCAATGCTCGCCGCGACGCTCCAGCACCTCGATACGCGTCTCGCTGTTGGGCTCTCCCTCGCCTTCCTTCATTAGGAAGAACGGCTCACCCTCGACCATGTGTATCCGCTGCTGCCGGGGAAATTTCAGATCGGGCAGCGCCGGGCAGATCGCCTCGTAGCGCTTGTCGATCTTCCGTTCGCGGAACAGTGCCTGATAGCGGCCGCGGCTCTCGCGATTGGTGGAAAACAGCACCAGTCCAGCCGTCAACCGGTCGATACGATGAATCGGCACTAGATCGGGATTGCCCACACGCTTGCTCAGCCGCGCCAGTAGCGTTTCGTTGACGTACTCGCCGGCCGGCATCACCGGTAGGAAGTGCGGTTTGTCGGCCACCAGCAAATGCTCGTCGAGATGCAGCACCTGTTCCTCGAAGGGAATGGGTTTCTCGTCCGGCACCTCGCGAAAGTAATGAACCTTCAACCCGACCTGATAGGGATGCTCGACCGTTATCGGCTGCCCATCGGCGCCCAGGACGCGGCCACGGGTGAAGCGATCGGTCCAGGTCACGCGATCGATCGCGGGGAAATGCGCGCACAGGCAATCGAGCACCGTAGCCCAGCCGCCTTGAGGTAGATGCAGGGTGCTGCGGGCATTGGGAGCGGTAGCGGACATGACGAAGGCGTGCACGAGGGAACGGCCGATGATGATAACCGACTGCGCCGCGACAGCTCCGACAGTGCCGGCTCGAAATCCATCGGATTTCACCAGTACCTGTCGATCTGCACCGATGCCAGTCGACCATCAGAGCGCGCATCGAAATCATCGATGCCCCATGACTCGTTCCGCACTGGAGGTCACGATGAACAACCATCCGATCGTTTCCCGTCAGCAGTGGCTGGCCGCCCATACCGAACACCTGCTCAAGGAGAAGCAGGTCACCCATCAACGCGAGGCGCTGGCCGCGGCCCGTCGCGAATTGCCCTGGGCGCTCGTGGAAAAGGATTACCGCTTCCAGGACGCACAAGGCACGGTGGGCCTGGAGCAGCTGTTCGACGGCCGCAGCCAGCTGGTCATCAAGCATTTCATGTTCGGCGCGACTGGCAGGAGGGCTGTGTCGGCTGTTCTTTCGAGATGGACCACCTGCAGGGCGCCCTGGTGCATCTGGCCAACCACGACGTCAGCGTCGTGGCCGTATCACGCGGACCTTTCGCGGCGCTGGAGGCCTTTCGCCAACGCATGGGCTGGCAGATCCGCTGGGTGTCGTCTGCCGGCAGCGATTTCAATCGGGACTTCCACGTCTCGTTCGATCCCGAAGATATCGTCGAGGGCAAGGTGTTTTACAACTTCACCTGGGAACCGTTCGTCTGTGAGGAGCTGTCGGGCTTCAGCGTGTTCTATCGCGACGAAGACGGACGCATCTTTCATACGTTCTCGGCATATGGGCGCGGCGCGGAGGAGTTACTGGGCAGCTATGTGCTGCTCGACATGACGCCCAACGGGCGCAACGAAAACGAACGGCACAACCTGACCGATTGGGTCCGCCATCATGACCGTTACGGCAGCGGAGGCAGCGTTGGCCCCGATGGGCGCGCCGTTCCAGCTGCCCAAGAATCGGCTTCAGACTGTTGCCATTGAGCCGGAGCGCGCGTTGGTCACACCCTGAATTTCCCTGAAACCCTCGCGGCCTTGTCCGGTCCAGATTAGAACAGCAGGCATTCCGGGGCTGCGAAGGCCGCTTCCATTGCGCGTGAGAGTTGCGTTGCGTGCGAACGCCTCCGGTGTACCAGCCCTCCCTTTGTCTGAACGGTTCATCCTCCAGACCAAGCGAGGTTTCCATGGCAATGACAGTGGGTGACTACCTAATCGAACGCCTCTACCAATGGGGCGTTCGCCGCATCTATGGCTATCCTGGCGACGGCATCAACGGCGTGTTCGGCGCCCTCAATCGTTCGGATGAAAAGATTCGCTTCATCCAGGCACGCCATGAGGAGATGGCTGCTTTCATGGCTTCTGCCGATGCCAAGTTCAACGGTGGCCTCGGCGTCTGCATCGCTACCTCTGGCCCTGGGGCGGCACACCTGATAACCGGCCTGTACGACGCGCGCCTGGACCATATGCCAGTGTTAGCCATCACCGGTCAGAAATCGCGTACCGCACTAGGGAGTCATTACCAGCAGGAAATCGATTTGGTCTCGCTGTTCAAGGATGTTTCCGGCGCGTTTGTCGAGCAGGCCAGCGCACCGGCCCAGGTCAGGCATCTGATCGACCGGGCCATTCGTACCGCGGTGGGCGAGCGCAAGGTAGCGACCATCATTCTACCCAGTGATCTGCAGGACGCCGAATACAGCGAGCCACCACGCGCCCATGGCGCGGTGCATTCAGGCATCGGTTACACGCGGCCGAAAATAGTGCCCTACGAGGCTGACCTGCAGCGCGCCGCAGACGTGCTCAATGCCGGCAAGAAGGTCGCCATCCTGGTCGGTGCCGGGGCGCTGAACGCCACCGATGAGGTCATCGCGGTTGCCGAAAAACTCGGGGCCGGGGTGGCCAAGGCGCTGTTGGGCAAAGCGGCGGTACCGGACGATCTGCCCTGGGTGACCGGCTCCATTGGTTTGCTCGGCACCGAGCCGAGCTACAAGCTGATGACCGAATGCGACACCCTGCTGATGATCGGTTCGGGCTTCCCCTACTCCGAGTTCCTGCCCGAAGAAGGCCAGGCGCGAGGCGTACAGATCGACCTCAAGGCAGACATGCTGAGCATTCGCTACCCCATGGAAGTCAGCCTGCAAGGCGATTCCGCCGAAACACTCCGGGCGCTGCTGCCACTGCTCACCGAGAAGACCCAACGCAGCTGGCGCAGCGACGTCGAAGGTTGGCGGATGGAATGGGAGCAGACGCTTGAGAAGCGTGCCATGACCCAGGCGGACCCCGTCAACCCTCAGCGCGTCGCCTATGAACTGTCGCCGCGCCTGCCCGACTATTCGATCATCACCAGTGACTCGGGCTCCTGCGCCAACTGGTACGCGCGGGACGTGAAGATCCGCCGCGGCATGATGTGCTCGCTGTCTGGGGGGCTGGCCTCGATGGGTGCAGCGGTGCCCTACGCCATCGCCGCCAAGTTCTCGCACCCTGATCGGCCGGTCGTTGCGATGGTTGGCGACGGCGCGATGCAGATGAACAACCTGGCCGAACTGATCACTGTCGCCAAGTACTGGAAGGAGTGGCAGAACCCGCAATGGATCTGCTGCGTATTCAACAACGAGGACCTCAACCAGGTGACCTGGGAGCAGCGGGTAATGGAAGGCGATCCTAAGTTCGAGGCGTCGCAGAACATCCCCAATGTGCCCTATCACCGCTTCGCCGAGTCGATCGGTCTGAAAGGCATCTATGTCGACCGGGAAGATCGTGTTGCTGCCGCATGGGATGAAGCCTTCGCCTCTGACAAACCCGTGTTGATCGAATTCAAGACCGACCCGAACGTGCCGCCGCTGCCACCGCACATCACGCTGGAACAGGCGAAGAAATACGCCTCGGTGTTGCTGCATGGCGACCCGGATCAGGGCGGGATCATCAAGCAATCGGCCAAGCAGGTGCTCAGCAAGGTGATGCCCGGGCATGACAAGGATAAAGAATGACCGCTCGGCCGGACGCGGCCATTCGCGCGCTACGGGTCG
Source organism: Pseudomonas sp. SST3 (assembly GCF_003325755.1). Next base: position 145,412 of record NZ_QORI02000004.1, read on the forward strand.
GGGCCTACCGCGTTCCGACCGACGCGCCCGAGGCCGACGGTACCTTTCGGTGGGACGCGACTACGCTGGTGCTGGTTGAGCTGGATGCGGCCGGCGAGACCGGCATGGGATATACCTATGCCGACGCCTCGTTGGTGCGGCTAATCGACGACCATCTGCGCTCATTGGTTGTAGGTGCCGACCCGATGGCCATAGCCGGCATCGCCGAGCAGCTCTGGGCCAGCGTGCGCAATCTGGGGCGTTCAGGCCTGGCCGCCTGTGCAATTTCGGCAGTCGACGGTGCGCTGTGGGATCTCAAGGCGAAGTGCCTTGGCGTGCCGCTGGCGCAGCTGCTGGGCACGCGGCGGACTGCAGTACCGGTGTACGGCAGCGGCGGGTTCACGAGTTATGCCGACGACAGGTTACGCGACCAGCTTGGGCGCTGGGTAGAAGAGGACGGCTGCCGCTGGGTGAAGATGAAAATCGGCGCCGATGCCGATCATGACGGCCAGCGCGTGGCCGCGGCTCGGGATGCGGTCGGTGACGCCGGGCTGTTCATCGACGCCAACGGTGCGCATAGCAGCCGCAGCGCCATCGCTTTCGCCGCGCGTATCGCCGAGTACCGTGTCGGCTGGTTTGAGGAGCCGGTCAGTTCGGATGATTTGAACGGGCTGAGCGCGGTGCGTGAGGCTGTCGGCGCACAGGGACTGGCGGTGGATATCGCCGCTGGGGAATACGCATATACGCCGGACGATTTCCGCCGGCTGCTCCAGTGTGGCGCCGTCGATGTGTTGCAGGCTGACGCGACTCGGTGCGGCGGCATCAGCGGTTTTCTGCAGGCAGCAGCCTTGAGCGATGCCTTTCATATCGATGTTTCTGCGCATTGCGCCCCTGCCTTGCATCGACACGTGGCTTGCGCGGTGCCGCGACTTCGACATATCGAATGGTTTCACGACCACGTGCGCCTGGAGTCACGGTTGTTCGACGGGGCTCCTGAAATCGATCGGGGCGTGATCACCCCAGACTGGAGTCGGCCTGGTCATGGCTTGCAGTTCAAGCATGCCGATGCGCGGCAGTACCAGATATGACGCTCTCCCAACCTGCGCAAGAGAGGCTTCATGGTTTCAGGCACTCAACTCAAGCTGATCGCCGCTGGCGCAACCACGGCGTTGGCTGCGGCCTCACTGGTCTGGCAAAAGCATGAACGACGCGGTCGCGGGCTGCTCTTCCGCCCCGCGGACGACAGCCTCGTCGCGGCGGCACGCACGCTCAATCGGGGCGCCGGGTTGCTGGCCCTTGCAGTCGGTATGGACAGCGCCGCCGAGCATTACCGCGGCGACTTTCAGAACCGGGCCATGTACACGCCACTGGCGGTATCAGCGCTGTCATTGCTCGCAAGCAGTCAGGGGCAGCAGGACCCGGACCCAGCCTCCAGCCGACTGCGCAACGGGGTCTACCTGGGCACGGTGTTAACCGGTCTGGCCGGGACGGGCTTCCATCTCTACAACGTCACCAAGCGGCCGGGCGGCTTCTGCTGGAGCAACCTGTTCTATGCCGCCCCCCTTGGCGCGCCGTCGGCGTTGGTGCTTTCCGGCGTATTGGGTTATTACGCCGAGCGGTTGCGCGCCGAAACGGATGACGCGATACCGCAGGTGTTCGGCTTACCGGCAGGCAAAGCGGTCGCGCTGATGGCAGCCGCCGGGTTGCTCGGCACCACGGCCGAAGCCGGGCTGTTGCATTTTCGCGGCTCGTTCCAGAACCCCGCCATGTACTTGCCTGTCACTGCGCCTCCGATCGCCGCAGGGCTGCTGGTCGCCACGGCACTTGCCGGGCCACAGCATCCGCGTCTGCGCTGGTGGTCGCGTTTGACCCTGCGTTTCACCACGTTCATGGGCCTCGCCGGAGCGGGCTTCCATACCCTGGGCATCGCCCGCAACTTCGGCGGCTGGCGCAACTGGCGGCAGAATCTGCAGGCCGGCCCGCCGCTCCCCGCTCCGCCGAGTTTCACCGGCCTGGCGCTGGCGGGCCTCGCCGCACACACCTTGCTCGATGAAGAGCGCGACCTGTCGGAATACCGATGGTGGGACAAATGAATCAGCGCTATCCCGGCTATGACGTACAGAGCAAACGCGAGGGTTCCTCCTGGAACGAGCCGACTCGCCGGGCGATCGATACCCGGGTTTCGGTACCCGATCAGCCGCGCTTTTTTGACTCCACGCAATGGCTTGTGCTCAGGGCGGTTTGCGCGCGAATCGTGCCGCAGCCGAGCAATAGACCGCCGGTGCCATTAGCGGCGCTGGTCGATTCGAAGGCCTTCCAGCGGCACGGCGAGGGCTATCGGGATGCGCGCCTGCCACCGTTGCCGCAAGCCTGGCGCAGCGGGTTAGCCGCGCTGAACGCCGAGGCGCAAACGCTACACGGCAAAGCTTTTGCGCAGCTCAGCGACCACGAGCAGGATGCGCTATTGGCGGCCATGCAGAAGGGCCAGCTGTACCATCCAGCGTGGGGCGCGATGCCGCCCAAGGTGTTCTTCAGCGAACGGGTGGTGCATGACATCACCGCCGCGTATTACAGCCATCCCACAGCCTGGAACGAAATCGGCTTCGGCGGGCCCGCCAGCCCGCGCGGCTATGTGCGGCTGGAGGCCAACGCCCGTGATGCCTGGGAACCGGCCGAGGCCAAACCCGACGACGAAGGCAAAGCCAGGGAGCTCAATCATCGTGTCAGATGAGTTGTTCTTGCACGCACTGCAAACCCCCCGCGGTCGCGACGGGCGCGCCCCCGATGTATTCAAGGTCGGCCGCTGGATACCCATGCGCGAGTACCCACAGAATGAGCCAGTGGACTTCGCCATTGTCGGTACCGGGGCGGGTGGCGGCACCCTTGCCTGCAAGCTCGCCGAAGCCGGGTTTTCGGTGGTGGCCTTCGATGCAGGCGCCTGGTGGAGACCGCTTGAGGAATTTGCCTCGGATGAAGGACACCAGCAGAAACTCTTCTGGACGGACGAACGCCTGTGCGACGGGGCAAACCCGCTCAAGCTCGGGAGCAACAATAGCGGCATGGCAGTAGGCGGCAGCACGGTGCACTTCGCCATGGTCTCGTTGCGGTTTCGCCCGGAATGGTTCAAGGCGCGTAGCCTGCTTGGCTATGGCTGCGACTGGCCGATCGACTGGCAGGACATGTGGCGTTATTACACCGAGGTCGAACAGACGCTGAAAATTGCCGGACCGGTTCGCTACCCCTGGGGCCCGAAACGTCCCCGCTACCCCTATCGTCAACATGAGGTGAATGCTTCCGGGTTGGCGCTGGCCCAGGCCTGCGAATCGCTCGGCGTGGATTGGTCGCCTACCCCCTTGGCGACACTCTCCGCACCGCGCGGCGACGCACCGCCCTGCGTTTACCGGGGTTTCTGCGTCACGGGGTGCTCCACCAACGCCAAGCAGAGCGTGCTGAACACCTGGATACCCCGCGCGGTGAAGGCTGGCGCGGAAATACGAGATTTGGCGATGGTCGGTCGCGTCGAGACGGGCCCGGACGGCTTGGCTACCGGCCTGCACTTTCATCGGGAAGGCCGGTGGCAGTTCCAGCACGCCAAGCATGTCGTGATCGCCGGCTATGCCATCGAAACCCCCAGACTGCTGCTCAATTCAGCCAACGATCGATACCCGAACGGGCTCGCCAACAGTTCCGGGCTGGTCGGCAAGAACCTCATGGTGCATAGCAACCAAGCGGTATGGGGCATGCTGGAAGACGAGATTCGCTGGTACAAGGGTCCGCCGTCGCTGGCGGTGTGCGAGCACTGGAATTACGAAGACCGCGGCAAGGACTTCTTCGGTGGTTATGCATTCATGAGCCAAGGTCCGCTACCGGGCGCCTGGGCCGCGTCCCAGACCGGCAACCACGGTCTCTGGGGACAGGCGCTGGTGGACGAAATGCAGCACTACAACCATCAGGTGGGTCTGAAAATCGTTGGCGAAACCCTGCCGCAAGCACACAACCGGGTCACGCTGGCCGATGAAACCGATCAGTACGGCCTGCCGATCGCCCGCGTCAGCTGGAGCTATAGCGATAATGATTGGCGGTTGATCGAGCATGCGCTGGACTTCACGCGCCGCGGTCTCGAAGGAATCGATGCGAAAAACATCTGGGCCGAAGCCGAGGGTACTGCCCATCTTGCCGGAACCGCGCGGATGGGCAGCGATCCGGCCAGCAGTGTGGTCGATGGTGACTGCCGCAGCTGGGATATCCGTAATCTCTGGATCTGCGACGGGTCGGTGTTGCCCACCATTGGCGGCGCCAATCCGTCTCTGACCATCCAGGCGATCGCCTGCCGCACCGGCGACCGCATCCGTGAACTGGCGCGCCGGGGCGAACTGTAGCGGACCGCTGCGATCAGTCCTCTTCCTCGTGGGTCACTTCGCCGGTTTTGCCGTCCAGCTTGAAGTCCCAGACCTTGCCGTCGGCCTTCATCCCCTCGCCTTCCCAGGAATCGCCCTCAGCGTCTATGGAGTGGAGCGTGGTGAAGCCAGCGGATTTGGCCTTTTCCACCGCCTGCTCCAGGGTAATCCAGTCGGCACCCGGCTTGTCTGCCAGCGCGACTCCGCTGGCGATTCCGAAAACGGCGATGGCAAGGGCGGCGGTCAGGTGTTTCTGATTCATGGCGAAATCCTCTTGTTTCACGAACGGGATGTGCTGCGATGCGCTCTTGTACATACGAGCCCGACGCCCGACCGGGGTTCACCGATAGGTCTGGAATGGGTCCGGCGGTCTGTATCAGCGCTTTTCAATGGAAACGAGGGCCGCTTCGTCGCCTTCGCTCTGAAAGCCGATCCGGACCTCATCACCCACCGCCAGACCTTCGAGCTGCTCGCGCCGGGCCTGGAACTCCATGGTCGACGCAGGCCATTTCAACGCCGGTACGGGTCCGTGGGCGATGGTCACGACGCCTCGCTCGCGATCCAGCGCCTCGATGGTACCGCTGGCGCGCATGACCGGCTCGGAGACCATTTCGGTGGCGGGCCCGGCATCGATATCCGGTGAATCAGAGGGCGCCGCAGGCTTGAGTAGATCCTGTGCCAGCACGGTTGGAGCGAGCAGGAGCAGGCCCGATAGCGTGATGCAATGGAGTGGTTTCATGGCAGACCTCCCGGAACAGGTGGACGTACGCTGCATTGGACAATGCAGCCGCTGCTATTGCTGCCCAGGGTGCGGTTTCACGACACGGTCACGTTCAGTTTCGTGTAAGCCACGGCTCGTAACCTGTGCAACGTCGAAACCCACATAGGAAAACGAAACCATGAAAACACTGACTACCCTGATCACTGCCGCTACCCTCGCCCTCGGTGCCAACCTGGCCATGGCTCGGGACCTCGGCCCGGACGAAGCGCTCAAACTGCGCGATGCCGGCACCATCCAGTCCTTCGAAAAGCTCAACGAAGCGGCCCTGGCCAAGCACCCCGGTGCCAAGGTCGAGGAAACCGAACTTGAAGAAGAATATGGTCGCCACATCTATCAGGTTGAATTGCGCGACGACAAAGGTGTGCAATGGGACATGGAGCTCGACGCCAAGACCGGCGAAGTGCTCAAGGACCATCAGGACGACTAATGCGCCCCGCCACTCTTCTCATTATTCCGCTGGCTCTGCTGCTCGCCGCCACCCCGGTGGCGAGCCGCGATCTTGACCAGGATGAAGCCCTGCGGCTGCGCCGCGAGGGGCTGATCCAGCCACTGGAAAGCTTGTTGCAGAAGGCAATGGAGCGCCACCCCGGCGCTCGGCTGCTGGAAGCCGAACTGGAAGAAGAAGATGGCCTCTACGTCTACGAAATCGAACTGCTGACCGCAGACGGCGTCGCCCGCGAGCTGGAACTGGACGCGCGCGACGGTCGACTGCTCAAGGACGAAGAGGACTGATGCGCCTGTTACTGGTCGAAGACAATGTGCCGCTGGCCGATGAACTGATCGCCAGCCTTGGCCGCCAGGGTTACGCCACCGATTGGCTGGCCGATGGCCGCGACGCCGATTACCAGGGCACCAGCGAGCCCTACGATCTGATCGTTCTCGACCTCGGATTGCCTGGCAAGCCGGGGCTGGAGGTGCTCCGCGATTGGCGTGGCCGTGGCCTGGCGACGCCGGTGCTGATTCTCACGGCTCGCGATTCCTGGGCCGAGCGCATCGAAGGGCTGAAAGCCGGTGCCGACGACTATCTGACCAAGCCCTTCCACCCTGAAGAACTGTTGCTGCGCATCCAGGCACTGCTGCGCCGAGCCCATGGCGTGGCCAACCAGCCGCTGCTGCAGGTTGGCGGGGTGGCGCTGGACGAAGCACGTCAACGCTGCCGCAAGGACGACCAGGACATCGAACTGACCGCCGGCGAATTCCGCCTGCTGCGCTACTTCATGCTGCATCCCGGTCAGCTGCTATCCAAGACTCAATTGGCCGAACATCTTTATGACGGCGAAACCGAACGTGATTCCAATGTGATTGAAGTCCACGTCAACCGCCTGCGCGGCAAGCTCGGTCGCGAGCTGATCGAAACGCGGCGCGGTCAGGGCTATCGCTTCGGCGGCGCGCCTTGAAATCCATTCAGCGCAGCCTCAGCTTCGGGCTGATTGCAGGCCTGCTGCTGGTCGGCCTGCTATTGGTGCAGACCAGCCTGTGGCTGTTCGAAGCGGGCCTGCGGCGCAACCTGGCCATCGACCTGCGAGAGGAAACCGAGGGGTTGCTGATCGCCGTGGTGCAGGGCCCGGACGGTTTCAAGCTGGACCCGAGTCGGCTTAACCCTCGCTACCAGCGGCCGTTTGCCGGCCACTATTTCCGCATCGATCTGCCAGCGCAGAGCTGGCGGTCGCGCTCGCTATGGGATGCCGAACCGGCTTGGCCTACCAATAATGGGCTGGCCGATGAGCTGCTGCACGGCCCGCAGGATCAGCGGCTGCTGAGCTATCGCGCCGAATATCGCCGCGACGGCCAACCCATCGTCATCAACGTGGCGCGCGATTACACACCGATCCTCAAGAGCTTCGCTCAGGTTCGCCTCGGCGGCCTGGCGCTGGTCGGTCTGGCACTGCTGGTGTTTCTGCTGTTGCAACGCTATGCGGTCAAGCTCGCCATGCGCCCACTGGAGCGCGCCCGTCAGCAGATCGCTCAGTTGCAGCAGGGCCAGCGCCAGCAACTGGACATCCAGGTGCCGGTCGAACTGCAACCATTGGTGGAGCAGATCAACCACTTGCTGGCGCATACCGACGACACGCTCAAGCGCTCGCGGCACGCCCTGGGCAATCTGGGTCATGCGCTGAAAACGCCGCTGGCGGTGCTCGCCAGCCTCGTTCGCCACGAAGAGCTGGCTGCTCATCCGCAACTGCAGGCGAATCTTCGTGAACAGCTGGAACAGATCCAGCAACGCGTCTCCCGCGAACTGGGACGCGCCCGCCTGGCTGGCGACGTATTGCCCGGCGGTTATTTCGACTGCGCCGAGGAGCTCGGTCCGCTATTCGAAACCCTGAACATGATCCACCGCCGCGACCTTCATCTGCATTGGCAGGCGCATGAAGGTTGTCGCCTGCCCTGGGATCGTGAAGACATGCTCGAGCTGCTCGGCAATCTGCTGGATAACGCCTGCAAATTCGCCCGGTCTGAAGTGCTGCTGACGATCACGCAGTCGCCGGACGGCTATCTCATACAGGTAGAAGATGACGGACCGGGCATACCGACCGAACGTCGCGAAGCGGTTCTGGAGCGCGGCATACGCCTCGACGAGCGTGCCGAAGGGCACGGCCTGGGGCTTGGCATCGTGCGGGATATTCTGGCTGCCTGGAACGGTCGGCTGACGTTGGAGCAAAGTGCGCTGGGCGGATTACGCGCAGGCATCGACCTGCCAGTGCAGAAGCGCAGGACGGAATAGTCAGATCACGGAAAAGCTAAAGGCGCGGGGTTATTGCGTGCGCGCCAGCTCTTTGCGCATGTCTTCGAGCATCGTTTCCACTAACAGGCCATTCTGCACCTGGCGGCCGGACACCATGCGAATGGCCTCGGTGCCGTTGATTGGATAGCCGACGCGAACGACCAAGTATCCGTCGTCCTGCGGCTCCACGCGGGTCTTGTAATCAGCCGGAAAATTATCGGCAAGGTGACGGGACAGGGTTTTCATGAGTGCCTCGAGCGCTGAGTCTGAAACAAAGACCCAGCAATAAGCCTGGAGATTCCAAGCCACTCATCGGATGACCGCCTATCGACAAAAAACTGTAACGGTAAACCCGTCCAGGCTCACTTCCCCTCGCTTCGCCCGTAGGCCAACCAGGCCAGAACGCCCATGCCGGCAAAAGCGGTTGCAGAGAAAAGCAGCGCATTCAGTAACAGGCTCATCATGTTGTCATCCTTGCTCGGCTCGCTTGAAGTACGTACCGAATATATGTAGCTTCGCGCGACACGTCGAGCCACCTGATAGTCGCATGTAAAGTTTTCCGGCAGATGAGGCGAATATGAAAAGGAAGCAATCGATCAGTCAGATCCGCTGGGATCTGGCGCTGCGCTACCGGCTGATCGAGACGATAGCCTGGTGGGAAGGCCGCCTGACCACGGGCCACCTGATGCAAAGTTTCGGCATCAGCCGGCAGCAAGCCTCGAAGGACATCAATACCTATCTCAACGAGCATGCGCCGAATAACCTTACATATGACCGTCATCTGAAGGGCTACAAGCCGAGCAAACAGTTCGAACCGCTGTTCATCGATGGCAGCGCCAGCGCCTACCTGCACCTGCTCGATCAGAACCGTGACCGCGCCCCGCATATAGAAGGGCTGGCGCTGGCCTATGCGCACACCGAAGTACTGCACATGCCCGACCGCAGCATCCGCCCGGAAGTGCTGCGGCCGATTCTGCGCGCCTGTCGCGAGGGGCTGCGGCTGGAAACCGAGTACGTCTCCCTCGCCCACCCGGAGGTGGAGATCCGCGTGATGGCGCCGCATACGCTGGTCTTCACCGGCACCCGCTGGCATGTACGTGCCTATTGCGAGAAGAACCGCGGCTACCGTGATTTCGTCCTCAGCCGTTTCCGCGGCGAGCCGGACCTGATGGACGAGAGCGAGAATAGGATCGAGCAGGACGAGGCATGGAATACGCCGATTGAAGTGATCATCGAGCCCGATACGCGACTGACACCGGAGCAGAAAGCAATCATCGAGGTCGACTACGGAATGGATGATTGTGCGCTGCGCATCGCGACCCGTGGAGCGCTGGTGCAGTACGTGCTGCAGCGCTATCAGATCGATCCGAACACCGTGCAGGCGAATGCGGCGGCGCAGCAGATTCAGGTGAGGAATCTTCAGGCGCTGAAGGCGTGGTTGTACTGATGACTACGCCACGCCGCAACGCCGCTTTTCGTAGGAGCCAGCTTGCTGGCGATCCGGGCTGGAGCTCGGCGCCGAATACGTGCACCGCGCTTTTCTCGCTAAAACGCACAGCCCAATTACACCCCCGCTCCGGCGCTTTTCGTAGGAGCGAGCTTGCTCGCGAAATGGTGCTGGCAGCACGTACATTTTTATATGGCGCCGCGCTTTCCTCAGCCCAACCCACAGGTTGCGCCTTGCACGGCGCGTCACGAGGGGCCATCCCTGGCCCATCGCTCCTCGCTCGGCATCCATGCCTCGCGCCCCCCTACGCAACGCCTACGCTCGGCCTCCTGAAGGGGGCTCGGATCCGAGTCGCCTGTAAGTCGGCGAATGAATTGGAAAACAACGTTCCGCTTTTCCATCAATTGCACGACCGAACGGACAACACCAAACCGCCCCTTTCAGACGGCCGAATGGAATCGCTGCGTAGAGGGGTGAGCGGCATGGATGCCGCGAAAGCCGTGAAGGGCCATGGATGGCCCTTGCGCGGCGACCCTCGGAGCAGCGATGGAATAAGGGAAGTCGAGCGCAGCGAGACCCGGATGCAGGGGCAAGCGTTTTTGGTTACTTTTTCCGCGTCTGGAAAAAGTGACTCGCCGTGCAAGGCGAAACCTGTAGGCCCAGCCGAGGAAAGCGCGGCGCCATACAAATATGGCCGTGCCGCCACAGCTTCGCGAGCAAGCTCGCTCCTACAAAGAGCGATGAACCCACCGCACGAATCGCGATCTCCCAGCCTAGCCAACGAACGCGTAACACCACGCCACCCCACTCAAAAAAGCCCCCGCCCATGCGCCTGATCCACACCTCCGACTGGCACCTCGGCCAGACCCTCCACGGCCAGGACCGCGATTACGAACACGCGCAGTTCCTCGCATGGCTGCTCGGCCAGCTGACCGTCCACCAGCCGGACGCCCTGCTGATCGCCGGCGATATCTTCGACACGGTCAACCCGCCGCTCAAAGCCCAGGAACGCCTCTACGACTTCATCGTCAGCGCCCACGAAAAGCTGCCGCAACTGGATATCGTAATGATCGCCGGCAATCACGATTCCGGCGGGCGCATCGAGCTGCCTGGACCGTTGATGAAGCGCCTCAACGCCCACGCCATCGGCCGCATCAGTTGGCTGGCGGACCACCAGCTCGATCATGGCCGGCTGCTGGTACCGCTGCATGACGCCAAGGGCCAGGTAGCAGGATGGTGCCTCGCCCTGCCCTTCCTGCGCCCGACGGAAGTCACCGGCGGCGAGGCGGGCGAGGACTACATGGCCGGCATCCGTTACGTCCACCAGCACCTGATCGCAGCGGCAGAAGCCTTGCGCCAGCCCGGCCAGGCGCTGATCGCCATGAGCCACGCACACATGGCGGGCGGCGCGGTCTCCGAAGATTCGGAGCGCAACATCGTCATCGGCAACGCCGAGGCGCTGCCGGCCAGCCTGTTTCCCGAGCCCATCGCCTACGTCGCCCTCGGCCACCTGCACAAGCCGCAGAAGGTCGCCGGGCAGGAACGCATCCGCTACAGCGGCTCGCCGCTGCCGCTGTCGTTTGGGGAGATCAACTATCCCCATCAGGTGCTGCTGGTGAGCGTTGACGGCGACCAGCTGGGCAACATCGAAAGTCTGCCCGTGCCGCGCGCCGTCGAAATGATCCGCATCGGTCGTGCGCCCCTGGCCGAGGTGATCAGCCAGCTCGAAGCCCTGCCGCCGGTGGGCCTGTTTGCCGAGAACCCGCCCTGGCTGGAGGTGCGCGTACAGCTCGACGAACCGCTGCCGGACCTGCGCCAGCGCATCGAAACGGCCCTCGATGGCAAGGCCTGTCGCCTGGTACGCATTGCCAGCGAATACGCCGGCAAGCGCGGTGAGGCTGAGTCCGAGGTGCTGCTCGGCCTCGACCAGATCACCCCGCAAGAACTCTTTGCCCGCGCCTGGGAAGAGCAGTTCGGCAACCCACCGGATGAGCAGGCGCTGGACGATTTCGCCAGCCTGCTGCAAGGCGTCGAGTTCACTGGCGAAGGAGACGCCCGATGAAGATCCTGGCCATTCGCCTGAAAAACCTCGCCTCGCTGGCCGGCGAGCAGGTTATCGACTTCACCGCTGAACCCCTGGCCAGCGCCGGCCTGTTCGCCATCACCGGGCCAACCGGTGCCGGCAAGAGCACCATTCTCGATGCCTTGTGCCTGGCGCTTTTCGGCAGCACGCCACGTCTAGATGGCGCCTCACTGCTGAGCAAGGTGCCTGACGGCAGCGATGAAATCGGCAGCGGCGACGAGCGCAACCTGCTGCGTCGCGGTTGCGGTAGCGGCTACGCGGAAGTGAATTTCGTCGGCGTGGACGGCCATCGCTACCGCGCCCGCTGGGAGGTCAAGCGCGCCCGAGAGAAGGTTGACGGCCGCTTGCAGGCGAGCAGCCAGAGCCTGCTCGACCTGGATCGCGACCAGTTGCTGGCCAGCGGCAAGAAACGCGAGTTCAAGGAATTGCTCGAAGCCAAGCTCGGCCTGACCCTGCCGCAGTTCACCCGCGCCGTGCTGCTGGCACAAAGCGAGTTCTCGGCTTTTCTCAAGGCCGACGACAACGACCGCGGCACGCTGCTGGAAAAACTCACCGACACCGGTCTCTACAGCCGCCTCGGCCAGGCCGCCTTCGAAGCCGCCAAGCGCGCCCGCGAAGCACTGACCGCCCTGCAACAACAAGCCAGCGGCGTGCAGCCGCTGGAGCCCGAAGCGCGCCATACACTCGAAGCCCAGCACCAGGCGCAACTGGCCGAGCTCAAAACGCTGCAGCAACAGCTCGAAACGCTCAAGCAACAACGCCAGTGGTTGCAGGATCTCACACGCTTGCAAAGCGAACGCGACAACGCCAGGCAGCAGCTGACCGAGGCTGAAACGGAGTTTGAAGACCTGGCCGACGCCCGCCGTATTCTCGGGCTGTTCGAGCTGCTGGCACCGCAACGACACCGCTTCATCCGCGAGAGCGAACTGGCGCCGCAGCTGACGAAGGTCGAGGAAAACCTGGCGCGTCATCAACGCGAGCACAGCGTGGTGCAGCGCCGGCTCGACGAGCTGGAGCAGCTCTGCCACGCCTCGACCGGGGCACTGAAAGCCGCCGAACAGGCGCTCAAGGCCGCCGAACCCCAGCTCGCCCAGGCGCGCCGCGAAGAAGAACACTTAAGCCATCTAGGCAATGATCTGGATGATGCACGCCGGCAAGCCGACCAGGCCGAAGCCGCGACCAAGGCCGGTGAACAGACCCTCGCTCAGCTGCGCCAGCAGCAGGACCAGGCCGCCACGCAACTGGCGGCCCTGACCGAAGGGCTTGCCCGCAGCGCCGAGCTGCAGCCGTTGTGCGCGGCCTGGAATGGCTACCGACCGCGCCTGCAACAAGCCGTGCAGATTGCGGCTCGTCTGCAACAAGGCCGTCAAGAGCTCCCGGCTCTGGAAACGGCTGCCAAGACTGCCGAAACCGCACAGGTGCAGGCACGCCAGGCGCTCGATGAGCTGCAGGCAGGCATTGGCGGTGAAACGGGCCTGGCCGAGCAGCTCGCCCAGCTCAACACTCGGCTTGATGCCTGGCGCGAAGCCCTGCGTGAAGGCGAAAACCTGCATGGGATCTGGTCCCGCCAGCAGCAACTGGTCAGTCAGCAACAGGCGTTACTCGACGAGCAAAGCCGCCAGCAATCCGAACTCGACGCCCTGACCCACGCCGGCAAGCTCGCTCGCAGCGAACGCGACGATGCGGAAAAGGCGCTCAAGGTGGTGCAGGCACTGCTGGATCGCCAACGCCTGGCCCGCAGCGCCAATGTCGAAGCCTTGCGCGCGGCGCTGGTTACAGGCGAACCGTGTAGCGTCTGCGGCAGCCTCGAGCATCCCTGGCATGACGGCAAAGCGCTGCTCGCCGCCTTCGATCAGGGTGACGAACGCGAACTCGAACTGGCCCAGCAACACCTGAAAACCCACGATGAAAAACTCCAAACGCTGCGTGACCAGCACATCGCGTTGACGACAGGTATCAAACAGAACGGGCAGCGACACGCGGAAATCGCCGATGAACGGGCGAAGTTGGAATCGCAACTGGTAGCTCTACCACTCTATGCCGAACTGCTGAGCGAGGCGGAAACGGAGCGTCAACGCTGGCTCGATACGCGACTCGCCACGCTCAGAACAGACATCACCGCGGCCAGCGCCCGTCAGCGTGAACTGCTGGCGTTGCAGCAACGCAGCGAAACCCTGCAGAGCGCCTGGCAGCGCGCACGCGACACCTGCGTACAGGCGACACAGAGGCTCACCGGCCAGCGCGACGCCATCGCCCGTGACGAAGAACGGCTGGACGAAGAGCTGGCCGAATTCGCCAATCTGCTGCCCGCCGCCCTGCTCGCCCGTTGGCGCGAGGCGCCTGCCGAGACCTTCATGCAGCTAGACAGCCAGGTCGCGGCGCGGCGTCAGCAGGTCGACCAGCAGACCGAGGTCGCCGAGGAGCAACAGCAGCGCCAGACCGCCCTGGAACGCGAGCAATTGCAGCAACAGCATCGTCTCGACCAATACAAGGCATGCGCCGCTCGCCTCGCCGACCTCGAAGCCCGCGAACGGGCCTGCCGCCAGAGCCTGCGCGAACGCCTCGGCGAGCAGCCCAGCACCCAGATCTGGCAGCAGCACCTGGAAAAGGCCATCCTGACCGCTCGCCAGCAACAAGCCGACACCGACCGACAACTGAACGAGGCGCGCGTCGAACGGACTCGACTCGCCAGTGAACAACAGAGCTGCAGCCAACGACGCGACGAGCTGCTAGACGAACGCAAAGCGCTTGGAGAAGAGCTCGCCGCCTGGCGCGCCGCGCATCCCGATCTGGACGATGCGAGCCTGGCGCAACTGCTGCAACTGGACGACGCCTTGCTCACCGAAGCGCGCGAACGCCTGCGCGCCAACACCGAACAGCTCGCCCGCAGCCGCGAACGGCTGGACGGCTGTACGCAGCGACTCGCTATGCATCAGGCCGGGCAACCCGATGCCCCCGATGGCGAAACCCTCGAACACCTCTATCGGCAGCAGTTGTCCGGTTGCGAACTAGCCGAACAACGCAGCGCCGAAACCCGCGCGGCGTTGCTCGACGATGACCGTCGCCGCAACCAGAGCCAGACGCTGCTGGGGCAGATCGCCGAAGCCACCACCGAAAGCCAGCGCTGGGGGCGCATTGCCGCGCTGATCGGTTCGAGCGACGGCGGCGCCTTCCGCAAGATCGCTCAGGCCTACAACCTCGACCTGCTGGTGCAGCACGCCAATGTGCAGCTGCGCCAGTTGGCCAGGCGTTACCGGCTCAAGCGTGGCGGTAGCCCGCTGGGGTTGTTGGTGATGGATACGGAAATGGGCGACGAACTGCGCTCGGTGCATTCGCTGTCGGGCGGCGAGACCTTTCTCGTCTCGCTGGCTCTGGCGCTGGGCCTGGCCTCGATGGCGTCGAGCAAGCTGAAGATCGAGTCGCTGTTCATCGACGAAGGCTTCGGGAGTCTGGACCCGGAGTCTCTGCAAATAGCCATGGACGCGCTGGATTCGCTGCAGGCCCAGGGGCGCAAGGTCGCGGTGATTTCACACGTGGCGGAGATGCACGAGCGCATCCCGGTGCAGATCCAAGTGCAGCGACAGGGCAACGGTCAGAGCGGACTGCGGATCACTGGCGGGACCGCCTGAGCGGCCCTCAACAGGGCGTGGGCCGCTTTAATTAACTGCGGGGGGCGGTTGCGTGGCGGCGTCAGCGCACCAGCGGCAACATGCCCTTGAGCACGTCATCGCGACGCACGTAGTGATGCCAGAGAGCAATACCGGCATGGCCGAGGATCAGCGCAAATAGCAGGTACTGGCCGGCAATATGAAGATCCTTCGCCACGCCGCGAACACCGGAGGAGAACGGCAGCGGCCCGATTTCCACCCACCAGAACAGGTTGACCGGCTTACTGCCGAACAGCAGCCCGGAGATCGGCATCAACAACAGCAGCAGGTAGAGCAGCCCGTGCCCGACCTTGGCGGCGAGCTGTTGCGACAGGGATTGTTCATGCGCCAGCTGTTGCGGCGGAACATGGCGGCCGCGATAGACCAGGCGCAACAGGGTAAGCACCAGTACCAGGACACCCAGGGATTTGTGCAGGGTGAACACGCCACCCTTACCACCCAGCAAAGGTGCGAACAGGTCGGCACCGTAAGGCAAGGCAACGATGATCAGCACCAGCAGGGCGCTGAGCCAATGGAACCCGATCTGTATCGGGGTAAAGCGTGCAGTTGTCATCCAGACCTCTCGTGGGCAGGCGCGTTATAAAAGCGCCGCAATTCTCGCGCATATGGCGCCGACACCCAAGCCAGAGCGGCTTCACGAGGTAACGCCGGCATCTCATCGTCGCGCGAAATAAAGCGAAACCGGCAGACGACGCTTGTGGCGGCGCCGCCAGATTCCGCACGAGAAAGGATGAAACGAGCTCACCGCTTGTGGCCGTGCGCCTGTTGCAACGACGGATCGTCGCAAGCGGCGGTAGCATACGAACCCTAGCTTTCAGCCAGCTGTCGACAACCAAAGCATCTTGAGTCTGTCGCCATGCCCCGAACCCGCCACATAGCCGAACAATTGCGCGCCATGCACGAGCAAGGCTTCGTGTTGCTGCACGGCGTATTGGCCCCTCGGCAGGTCGAAGCCGTACGCGCCGCCATCGATCGTCTCGAGCCGATCCATTGGGATTATCAAGGGCTGGTCGACGATCATTACAAGTGCGTGTTCAACCGTGATCCGTTCTGGCTGCCCTACCTTGACCTGCCGGGCGTCATCGAGCTTGCCGAAGCCTGCCTCGGCGACGATTGCCACGTCATTGGCCAGACCGCCTGGCGCAGCCATCCGGGATTTGTCGGCGGCGAACTGCATGCCGATTATCTGGCCATGCAACTGCCGGAGCACTGGCTGGCTGAACCAGGCTTTAACGTGCCGATGCAGGTCTGCACGGCGCATATCTATCTCGACCGGATCGATGCCGACCTCTGCCCGACCCTGGTAATCCCCGGCAGCCACCGGGCCGGCCGCAAACCACGCCCAGGTGAGACCCATTGGCAGGACCGCGAACCCCAGCCGGTGCTCTGCGAAGCAGGTGACGTGCTGCTGTTTCGCAGTGACCTCTGGCACGCCGGCAGCCGTAATCGCACGGCCGACCGCAGCCGCTATTTGCTGCAGGTGCACTACGGCCGGCGCATGGTGGCGCAGAAGTTTTCGCCCTATCTGCAGTGGCGTTTCAACCCGGAGGTCGTTGAAGCCGCCACGCCAAGACAGCGCCGTCTGCTCGGTGAACATGAGGCGTCGGAATACGACTGAGCAGTAATCGCCCGGCTGGCTCCCGCTCGGTGGGCTCGCCGCTCAGCCCTCGTAAAACCGCTTCGCCCCCCTCCCGCCTACTAACCTGGGCGGGGTCGAGCGAAGCGGTAGGCACCGACAACCCGGCCAGCAGCTCTTCGTTAGGTCGACTGGCACATCCTCTGCATCGAAGTGAGCAACCAGCCGTACCACACGGCTCGCCCACTCAAATCGAAGAGGATCCCGCTATGATTTCCTGCCGTAGCCAAGTGACCCAGATGATCGTCTCCGCCAAGGTGCGCAAGAACCTGAAATGGACGCAGATAGCCGAATCCATTGGCATGTCCAAGGAGTGGACCACCGCTGGCTGTCTCGGTCAAATGGCCTTCGACAAGGCCCAAGCGGAAACCCTCGGCAAGCTATTTGAACTGCCGGATGAAGCGATCGCCTGGCTGCAGATCGTGCCCTATAAAGGGTCACTGCCGACGTCGGTGCCCACCGCCGACCCGCTGATTTACCGCTGGTATGAGATGGACAACGTCTACGGCAGCACCATCAAAGAGTTGATCCACGAAGAGTTCGGCGACGGCATCATGAGCGCCATCGATTTCTCCATGGACATCCAGCGCCAGCCGGATCCGAAAGGTGATCGGGTCAACGTGGTCTTGTCCGGCAAATTCCTGCCTTACAAGAGTTACTGATCAGCGGATACGGACTTCCCGTGCGCCAGACTCTCGACCCTGTTCCTTGGAAGAAATTCGCTGCTGGGCGTGGACCTGTTCGGCGTCTTGATCAATAACGGCGCGGTCGTCGATGTTGCCTGTTGTCAGCGAGAACCTGAGGCGAAATCGACGCGCCCGTACCAGGCAACGGCGCATTGGCCTATAACGCGGGCTGCTCACTCAGTTGCAGCTGCGTCAGATAGGCGGCCAGTGACTCGATGTCGGCATCGGATAGCCTCGCGGCGATACCGACCATCACCGCACCGGCCCGGCTCGGGTCGTTGTTGCGAAAGCGGGTAAGCGCCTTGCGAATGTATTCGTCCGGCTGCCCCGCCAGACGCGGCATGGTTTCCATGCCTTGCGCACGGTCACCATGGCAGGCGGAACAGGTCCGCTGGAACAGCGCCGCGCCTTGCTTGATCAACGCCGCATCGCCGGCGGTCGCAGCGGGCCGGACCTGCTGCTGACTGAAGTAGACAGCAATGTTGACGCGGTCTTCGAGCGTCAGGTTCTTGGCCAGCTTCGACATCACGAAGTCGGTGCGCTCGCCCTGGGCGAACTTCTCGAAGGAATGGAATAGGTAGATCGGATTCTGCGAAGCCAGATTGGGGATATGCGAACGCTTGCTATTGCCGTCCTCGCCGTGACAGTAACCACAGAACAATGCGCGCTCCTGACCGGCTACATAGGCTTGCTCGCGCCGCTCGGCATCACCCATCAGATAGCTGAAGCGTTCCATTGCCTCTTCGCTGGCGAGAGCGAATGGCACAAGGCAACTGAGCAGAATAGGGAAAAATAGGCGCATGGCGTGTCCGGCTGTAGTTGAGATTGAAGCGCTCGAGCAGCCGGGACTATAAGGACAAAAACTGCAGTGACACTGGCACAGGTCAATAAAGACTCACACGGCAATGCCAGGCCGGACAGGACCGCGAGTCCGTACGCAATTTTTCTATCACACACTTTCGAATGGCCGGCGCGGCCTGGTTGTGCGCAGCCTGAACGCGCACAACGCATCAGCGGGCTAGACTGAAACAGAGAAAGCTGCGCGCTATTGCCACATTGACCCTGTGAAAAAAAACTGAAGGCAAGGCATGACAGGCGCAACACAGCCGCTTCGTATTCGACTAAAGTAGCGGCCCTTTTTGCCAGCACGAGCCGCGCACAATGCTAGATGGACACGCCGAACTGACCATGACCGTACTGATGACTCCGGACAAGGCCAACTTTTCCGGCAACGTACATGGCGGCACGCTGCTGAAGTACCTCGACGAAGTCGCCTATGCCTGCGCCAGCCGTTACGCCGGGCAATACGTCGTCACTCTGTCGGTCGATCAGGTGAACTTCCGCCAGCCGATCCACGTGGGCGAGCTGGTGACATTCCTCGCCTCGGTCAACTACACCGGCAACACCTCGATGGAAATCGGCATCAAAGTTGTCACCGAGGACATCCGCCAGAAGACCGTGCGCCATACCAACAGCTGCTTTTTTACCATGGTGGCAGTCGGCGAAGATGGTCGCCCGGCGACGGTGCCCGTACTAAAACCCCAGACGCCCGACCAGAAGCGACGCTTCGCCCAGGCCCAGCATCGCCGGCAGATCCGCCGCGAACTGGAAGAACGCTATCGGGCCATCAAGGACGACTACTGATCCCTGCCTCATTCAGCGGCGCCTGCCTTCATGACGATTCCTCGGGCATCTGGTTTCGATGCCCGCATGAATCAGCAGTGACGGCCATTCAGGTTGCAGGGCCGCGCATATGAAACGGCGGTAGCTATCAGCCTCCGCAAGTCTAGCCATATGTGCGCCTGCTCGCCGCGTTCGTACCGATCGAATAAAACCCTATACAATCCGCGGTTTTTCTCCCACAACCGAGGATCTGCCGTGAGCGCTCTGCCGCACTGCCCCCAATGCAACTCCGAATACACCTACGAGGACGGCCAGATGCTGGTCTGCCCGGAGTGCGCCCACGAGTGGTCCGCCAACGCGGCCGAAGCCTCCGGGGATGACGAAAAGATCATCAAGGATTCGGTCGGCAACACCTTGCAGGACGGCGACACGATCACCGTGATCAAAGACCTGAAGGTCAAAGGCTCTTCGCTGGTGGTGAAAGTCGGCACGAAGGTCAAGAGCATCCGCCTGGTCGATGGCGATCATGACATCGACTGCAAGATCGATGGGATCGGCGCGATGAAGCTGAAGTCGGAATTTGTTAGAAAGGCTTAATTGCGAATCGCCTGGTTCAGCGTAGTCGCGATAGCCGCGAGATCGTTGCTGTCTTGTAGGAGCAAGCTTGCTCGCGAATTGGCCATAAAAAGCATCGCCAGCAAGCTGGTTCCTACAAAAAGCGGGACCGTTCGTCCGCATACTGAGCGTGCGGACGAACATCACCTTCTAGCCCACCCTCAAGGTGTCAGATACGAAGACCGCGTCAGGCCCAGACGCAGCGCGTCGATATACTGAGTACGCTCCTTGGCGCTGAGCCGGGCACTGGACACCTTGTCGCGGTAATAGGTCATCAGCTCCTCCGGCGACAGGTGTACGTAACGCAACATGTCCTCAATGGTGTCGTGGGTCTCGATGCCAGCATGATAGAAGCTGCCATCCTCGCGCTGATAGACGTTCACCGAGTCGGTATCGCCGAACAGGTTGTGCATGTCGCCAAGGATCTCCTGGTAGGCACCAACCAGGAACACGCCCAGGAAATATTCCTCGCCCGCCTGGATTTCGTGCACCGGCATGCTGTTTTCAATGCTCTGCTCGTCGACGTAGTGTTTGATCTTGCCATCGGAGTCGCAGGTCAGATCCTGCAGCACGGCGCGGCGCACCGGCTCTTCGGTCAGCCGCTGCAAGGGCACGATCGGCAGGATCTGGTCGATCGCCCAGGTGTCCGGAAGGCTCTGGAAGACAGAGAAATTGCAGATGTACTTGTCCGCCAGCTTATCGTTGAGCTCGTCGAGCACGGCGCGGTGCGAGCGCTGGCGCGCCTTGAGCTGGTTGTACAGCCGACGGCAGATAGCGAAGTAACTTTGTTCGGCCAGCGCCTTCTGCGCCAGGGATAGCTTGCCCGACGCGTACTGCGCGGCGGCCTCGCTCATGTAATGGGTCGCCCGCCAGTACGTCTCAGTGACCATCTCCGGATCGGTCGGCCCGAGCAGATCGGCCAGGGCCTGGACGATTTCGGGCAGCTCGTCATAATTTTCGATCGTCGGTGCCTCGTCATTGTGACGCTCGAAATCGGTGACCTGCATCACCAGTACCGCATGATGTGCGGTCATGGCCCGACCGCTCTCGGAGAAAATATGCGGGTGAGGCAGCTCCTGCCGATCACAGAACTCCTTGAGCATGCCAACCACGGTGCCGGCGTATTCGTCGATGTCGTAGTTGATCGAGCTGGCGTTGCGCGAGTGCGTGCCGTCGTAGTCGACCCCAAGTCCGCCACCCACGTCGATGTGATCGACTGGCAACCCGAGCGCGCGCAGCTCGGCGTAGTAACGGATGGCTTCGCGAAAGCCTTCGCGGTAGTCGGCGAGGTTGGCAATCTGCGAGCCCATGTGAAAGTGCAGCAAGCGCACGCCCTGGTCGACCCCGGCCGCGCGGAAGCGATCGATAACGGTAAGGAGCTGGGCTGCGGACAGGCCGAACTTGGACTTCTCTCCGCCAGTGTCGGCCCACTTGCTCGACGCCAGCGAGGACAACCGCACCCTCAACCCGACCTGCGGAACAATCTTCAGCTCTGCCGCCTCTTCGATCACCAGCCCCACTTCGGACATTTTCTCGATGACGATGAAGACATTGTGGCCGAGCTTCTGCCCCATCAGCGCCAGGCGAATGAATTCGCGGTCCTTGTAGCCGTTGCAGACAATGGTGCCGCCCTTCGGCGCCAATGCCAGCACCGCCATCAGCTCCGGCTTGGAGCCGGCCTCCAGGCCGATGGCGACGTTCTGCGTAGCGATGATGTTCTCCACCACCGCTTCCTGCTGATTGACCTTGATCGGGTACAGGGCGGTGTACTGGCTCTGGTATTCGAGGCGCTCAATGTTAGCGTCGAAGGCGCCGGTCAGCCGACGCACCCGGTCCTGCAGGATGCCCGGGAACCGCACCAGCAGAGGCAAAGTGAGCCCGGCGTCGCGCAATTGCTCGATCAGCCCGGTGAATTCGACTGACTCGCCAGCGGGCCCTTGGGGACGCACTTCGACATGGCCATCGTCATTGATCGAAAAATAACCGGCGCCCCAGTGGCGAATGCCGTAAACGCTCCGGCTGTCCGCTGCGGTCCATTGGCTGCCGTCGTCTTTACGTGTGCGTCGAACAGGCATTCAAGCCTCCTGAAAAATTGGGTAGAGGTCTGCCGAGCGTAGAACACGGCAGAAGGCTATCTCGATTGGACAGCCGGTACGCAAGAAAGCGCAGATCAGATACGTAACGGGCTCAACCGCCAGATTTTTTCGCCTTGAATCCACGCTTGATCAGCTCGTCGAGCAGCAGCTGAACATGATCGCCCTGAATCTCGATAATGCCGTCCTTGAGCGCGCCGCCGGTGCCACAACGACGCTTGAGCCCGCTGGCAAGCTCCTTGAGCTCAGCTTCGGCCAGCGGTACGCCGGTTATGGTCGTCACAGTCTTGCCACCGCGCCCCTTGCTCTCCCGACGGACCCGAGCGATGCCGTCGCCTTCCGCAATAGCCGACTGTTTGCAAACACAGCCATCCAGTGGCTGGCTGCAATCGGGGCAGTGCCGTCCCGCATCCGTGGAGAACACCAGCCCGCCAAGGCCTGAAAAGGAAGTGGTTTTCTTGGCCACACGAACCTCTTGAGCGAAGAAATCGGCGCGGGCAAAATCCAGCGCGTTAAAGCTGCGCAATTTAACAGCAAAATCCGCGCACCCGAAGCGGTGCACACGTCATTGCTGCAGGCTTCTAGCAAAGCTCCGCCCCGAGACGAACCCCGAGCGAGCAGCACACACGCAGGATCCCTTCGGCTGCGATCTACGGCGATCGCCAACTCATCCACCCTTCAGGCGCTGCGCTGGACCCGGTAGAAGCGGAACGCTTCGCCGAAAGCGCCTTCTACAAAGCAAGGCCTGCACACCATCCGGGTGGGCGTTCCGACCGGCGAACACGCGAACTCATCGACATAGGAGCGCTGCGTTCAGGACGGGCAAGGCCGGCCACCCCCTTCGATTTGGCTCAGAGCCGTCCGGCAGGCGCGTACGGTTCAGGGTCGATGCAGGGCGCGTTGCCGGTCATCAGATCGGCCAGTAGCTGGCATGAGGCAGGCGCGAGCACCAGACCGTTGCGGAAATGCCCGCAATTGAGCCAGAGCCCATCATGGCCGGGTACCGGGCCGATATATGGAATGCCCTCAGGCGATGCGGGCCGCAGTCCTGCCCAGTGTTTGATCACTTCGGCGTCAGCCAGAGCCGGCAGCAGTTTGATCGCCGTCGCTCTGAGGCTTTCGAATGCATCCTCGGTAGGCGTCTTGTCGAAACCGACATCTTCCAGCGTACTGCCCACGAGAACATGGCCATCACGCCGTGGGATCGCATATCGCCGCTTGGCCAGCACCATGCTCGGCAGGAAATCTTCGGCGCACTTGAAGAGAATCATTTGGCCCTTCATGGGCTTCACCGGCAGTTCGACTCCGAGCGTGGCCAGCAAGTTACCGCTCCAGGCGCCCGCGGCGACGACAACCCGCTCGGCCCGCATCTCGCCCTTTGCCGTCTGCACACCGACAACCCGCCACCCATCACGAACGAAGCCGGCTACGGGGCAATGCTCGATGATCCGGACGTTAGGCAGCTTGATCAACGCTGCACGCAACGCCTGCAGCAAACGAGGGTTGCGCACGTTGGCCACCCCCGGCATAAATACCGCGCGGGAAAAACCTTCACCGAGGGGCGGCACAGCGGCATGCACCTCTTCGATCCCCACTCGGTGCAACGGTCGACCTTCACGCTCGGCCCAGGTCAGCGCCTCGTCTTCATCATCCAGATCCAGCCAGTAGAGTCCCGTCTCGTAAACCTCCGGATCAATATCGGTCTGCTCTCGCAAGCGCTCCCCCAACCGCGGATAGAAATCCTGCGACCAATGCGCCAATGCCGTAACCGCCGGACTGTAACGCCACGGGTACAACGGCGAAACGATTCCGCCACCGGCCCAGGAGGCTTCGGTGCCCGTTTCACCTGATTCGAGCAGGACCACATTCCGCCCCGCATTCGCCAGCAAATAGGCGGAAAGCAGGCCAATTACTCCGCCGCCCACAACTATTGATACCTCAACCACGCTTATCTCCAAACGGTCAGCAGAATTAACATCCATACCTTGACTTTGACTCACACGACGTTAAAAGGAGGGCGGTCTGGAAGACCGAATCATACGTGCAAAGGGAAGCGCACCATGAACCGCACCTGTTCAAGAGCATTCACGCTCATCGAACTACTCGTCACAATTGCAGCACTCGGCATCCTGCTAGGCATCGCCGCGCCAAGCTTCAGTTCGTTAATCGAGCGCAATCAGCAAACAACCACAATCCACGATCTGCTCACTGCACTTAGTCACGCCCGCGGCCTGGCTATCAATCGCCGCGAGCTTGTCAGCCTTTGTTCCGGCATCGATAGCTGCGAGTCTTCAGCCAACTGGGAGAAGACCATCTTCATATTCAGCGACCCGAACCGAAACGGGCAATTCGATGCAGGCGAGCAAATCCATCGCATCGTGGCGCTACCGGATCGCTATCGCTGGAATTGGCGCAACTTTCGTAGCAAGGCATTCATGTCGTTCAAGGCTAACGGTACGACCGATAGCCTGAACGGTACCTACACCCTTTGCAGCGGTAGCGAAGCCATACAACAACTTGCGATCAACATCACAGGGCGTTTGCGAACTCGATCACCAAAGGACAACAGCGCCTGTAGCTAACGAACCGTATACCCCCTGAAAGCGACCGAATATCCCCTTAGCGTTCGTAGCCCAACGTTAAGCTGGGATGATTCATTAGTCGAAACGCCAGAAGAACACCCATGCATATTACCCGTGGCTTCACCCTGATTGAGTTAATGGTGACTATCGCCGTGCTGGCAATAGCCATTGCTATCGCCGTTCCGTCCTTTACATCGGTCATTCAAAGCAATCGCACCACATCACTGAATCAGGAAATGCTGGGTACCATTCAACTCGCCCGCTCCGAAGCTGTGAAACGCCGCAAGGACGTGATCATCTGCAGAACGGAAAATCAGAGCGTGTGCGCCAATGGTACGAACTGGGCGGCTGGTTGGCTCGTCAGGGAGGTAGGCGGCGACGTAGTTAAGGTCTGGGACCCTGTAGCAGGAATGGCCTTAACCGGGCCGAATACCGGGGTTGTGTTCCATAGCAGCGGGATGGCCGAAGCGGTTGCCAGCTTCACCGCAACCACATCCAGCTGCACTAGCGGAAGCAAGTACACGATCGACGTTTCCTTGACCGGGAGCGCGACCACCAACAAGACAGGATGTCCATGATGCCCGCCCACCCCTTTCACAAAGAAGCCGGGGCGACACTGATCGAAGTGTTGGTCGCCATGGTGGTACTTGCCATCGGCCTCCTTGGCCTGGCAGGTCTCCAAGCCACCAGTATACAGAGCAATCACAGCGCCTATTACCGTTCACAGGCCACACTGCTCGCTGGCGACCTGGGCGATCGCATGCGAGCCAATCGCGCCCAGGCGACGAACGGCGATTACAGTATCGACTTTCCCACCTCATCAAGCAGCCACAGCGTAAGTGGCACACAGGCACAGAAGGACACGGCTGAATGGTTGAACCGACTAGCTCTGACGCTTCCCGAAGGCACTGGCAAGGTGGAAAGGAACGACACCCTCGTAACCATTTCCATACGATGGAACGACACTCGAGGCCAGATCAAGGCCAGCGACGACAACAAAACCCACAATGAAACCTTCGTCTACCGGACCGAGATATGACCTCCTCAATCCTTCAGCGACAGCGCGGCCTATCGCTCGTTGAACTGATGGTTGCCATGGCCTTGAGCTTGTTACTCATGCTCGGCGTCATTCAGATCTTCCTCAGCAGCAAGCAGACTTACAACACAAACAATGCTCTTTCTCGAGTCCAGGAAAGCGGTCGTTTCGCCATACAACTGGTTGTTCCCGATATTCGTAACGCTGGCTACAAGGGTCAATGCTTAGGCGAGCCTAATAATCTACTAAACACCGCTGACGATATGTTCTCGCTCAGCGATCCTGTAGAGGGCTGGGAGGGCTCCAAGAACGAGCAGCACGCTCATCTGGCGGGTAAAAACAGGCTCGCGGGCACCGACTCAATCTTTGTGAAGTTTGCAGCGGGGACAGGAAATTTCAACGGCGACACCAGCAACGCTACTTCAACGCCGAATCTCGGAGTTACGGAGGCAAGCACTGGCATATCGGCGGGAACCATAACACTAGTTTCCGATGCGCTCGGCTGCGACATTTTCCAGAACACCAATAACGAACAAGCAAGCGTTCTTCAACAAAGCGGCGGTAACGTCAAGCCTGGAAACAAAGGCAAGGATACTGATGGCAATTACTGGAGCCATGAATATACAGGCGAGATGGAGATCCTAACGCTACAGAATGTCCTCTTTTATGTGAGGGATAACGGCGACCGCCCCCCTTCCCTCGTTCGTAGCCGCCTGACAGTAGCGGGCACCGAAGCCAAGTTTATTAACGAAGAGTTAGTAGAAGGCATTCAAGATATGCAGATCAGGTACGGAATTACTAACGGGACAAACAAGCAGGTAATTGAATACCGAGATGCGGACAAAATAACTAACTGGGACAACGTCGCGGCCGTTCGCATAGAGCTGCTTGCTGTGAGCAATGCTGCCAACGTAACACCGGAGAACCAGATTGTCCGTCTCAACGGCACGGACGTCACCATAACGGAGCGCCGCCTTGCTCAGGTTTTTAGCTCGACAATTGGCATACGGAACCGCCTGCCATGATCAGACATATCGTTTCGCCTCGCGCAGAGCGTGGCGCAGTACTCATCGTCGCGCTGGTCATGCTGCTTCTGCTGACGGTTATCGGGCTAGCCAGCATGCGTGGCACTTCGCTACAGGAAAGCATGGCAGGTAATCTTCGAGACGGTGATGTCGCGTTTCAAGCGGCGGAAGCCTCCCTGCGCAAAGGTGAAGAAGTCGTCACCACACGCTTTATCGCTGGCACTCACAACGCGCTGGAAACCGCGAACATAACTGGCACTTACGAAAACTTCCCCGGTTCTAGCGAAGATCCCGAATACACAATCACTCTGCTAGCCAAACTCAGAACCAGCACTGAAGCCGGCGCGCCTATCGACGACGAAGGCGCATTGGTGCGTGTCGAGTCCGATGGCTATGGCCTCAGCACCAATAACAATGATCAACCCAGCGTCCATATACAGCTCCGCTCCACCTTTTTGGTCGAGCAATAAAAATTAGTTGCTTGACCAAGCTTGTCACGGAGTTTCCTCTATGAAGTCCTGTCCTTTCGCCTTGAGCACACTGAAATCCAACATTAGCTTTGCGCTGTCACTCTGCATTGCGGTAGCAGCTACTCCCAGCTTTGCGGCTGTATCACAAGCACCTCTGCTGCTCGGAGGCGGTAGCGTGCCGGGCAATTTGGCACTAGTGCCTTCAGTCGAGTGGCCCACGGTGCTCTCGGTTGCAAATACCGGGAGCTATAGTCCTTCAAGTATCTACGTCGGCTATTTCAACTCTAAAAAATGCTACATCTATAACCAAAGCAGTGAATGGTTCGAGCCTGACACCGACGCTATCGAACATATATGCTCCGGTAACAAACGCTGGAGCGGCAACTTTCTCAACTGGGCCGCAACACCCACGATCGATCCGTTTCGCAGCGCTTTAACAGGTGGCTATCGGTATCGTGACACAGCCACCGAGACGATTCTTCAGAAAGCCCGCCATGACGGACAGAGCAGTGCTGGCAACCGCCTAGAGCATACGAACAACAACCCCCAGGGCCTGATAGTTAAATCCGACATTGCAGGAGCAACGCCCGCTGGCACCGACTGGGACAATTTTTATATCCGCCTTCAGGGGCAAGGCCATACCATGTTGTTTTCTAATTGGAAAGATGGTATCGGCGGAGGCGGATCGACGGGCGAGAAGACAGCTGAATGGATAAATTACGAACCCAACACTAGTGCGCAATGGGAAAACAATCGCCTTAAGACAGCCTATACTCCATCCAATCAGATTAAAAGCGTATACCGCGTCAAAATTCGGGTTAAAGTTTGCGACCCCAATAAAGGCCTGGAGACTAACTGCGAGCGCTACCCAAACGGAACCTACAAACCGGTCGGACTTCTCCAGCAATACTCGGGAAATTTACGATACAGTGTATTCGGATACTTGAACGACGGAAACATGCTGAGAGACGGCGGGGTGCTACGGGCTCAGCAGAAATTCATTTCCCCCGACGCTGCAAATCCCGAGTGGAATGCAAACACCGGCGTAATGCTTACCAACCCCGATGCTATCTCAAGCAGCCTAGGGCGCCCTATAAGCAACAGCGGCGTAATGAACTACTTGAATAAATTTGGCGAGCTTAACAATAACAGCTTCAAATCCCACGACCCGGTTAGCGAGCTTTATTACGCCGCTCTGCGCTACTTCAAAAACCAAGGCAATGTCGCTGCTTATAGTGCCTCCACGCCTGCGCACAACCCAAACCCAGGCAATGATACATTGGATCGTTGGAATGATGGCTTCCCTGTTATCACTAACTGGAACGACCCCGTCCAATATGCTTGCCAGAAAAACGTGATCTTGGGGATCGGTGACACCAACACTCACCGCGATAAAAATTTGCCGGGGAATACAGTAGTTACAGATGAGCCGACCGTGCCAGCGGAGGTTAGCGCCGACACCACAATTAACGTTGTTACAGCTACTCAAAAAGTCGCGGAGCTCGAAGGCATCAGCATTGCCACCCCATTCAACAATGGGCGTCGTAGCTCAGCCTATATGGCAGGCCTTGCCTACGATGCGAACACTAAAGACCTACGTTCTGATTATACAGGCAGACAGAATGTGTCTACCTATTGGGTTGACGTTAGGGAAGGGCAAAGTCTTGCGGGAAAAACAGGGAACCAGTACTGGCTTGCAGCTAAGTACGGTGGCTTCAAAGTACCTAAAGACTTCGGGGATCCCTATGCGCGTACAGCCCCGCTGGAAACAGAATGGTGGCGCACCAATACCGATATGCTAGCCACAAACTACCCGCGCCCTGACAACTTTTTCGTCGCCAGTGACGCCACGAATATGGTGGAAAGCCTTCGGAAAGCTTTTGCTCAGATCTCTAATGAGGTACAGAGCACAACCGCCTCCCTGGCGACCAACTCCACCCGCCTGGAAACCGATACGGCCGTTTTCCAATCGCGACTGGATAGCCGTTTCTGGAGCGGTGACCTACTCGCGCGGCGTGTCGGTGCCAATGGCGAGGTAGAAAATGATGCCGCCTGGAGCGCCGCGCAAAAGCTCGACAATCTGAGCCCTGTCGATTCCCGCAAGATTTTCTCCATCACGCCTGCCACTACTTCCGGCAATTCTGGTGAGGCAATTGCTACCAATGGCACCAGTTTCACCTGGGACGGCCTGGATAATGCCCAGCGAGCCTTGCTACAAAGAATTTCTGAAACTGACTCGGTAGAAGCCCAGAAACGTTTAGCTTATCTTCGTGGTGATCGTACGAACGAAATCACTACCGATGACCGTACCAAGCCTTTCCGCCAGCGCGGTAGCCGTCTGGGCGATATCGTCAATTCTGACCCGCAATTCATCCACAAACAGGACTTTGGCTACTCGCGCCTGAGTTGGAATGATGGTGCCATAGGCTCGGCCTACAACACTTTCCGTACCAGCAGCGCCTATCAGAACCGTATCCCTACGGTGATAGTGGGCGCCAACGACGGCATGCTGCATGGTTTCGATGCCCGCGTCAGCGCGACGGCAGACACCAACGGCGGCGCTGAGCTGTTCGCCTATGTACCCAATAGCGTGTTCAGCAACCTTATCAACCTGACCGACCCCGCCTACTCCCACCGCTACTTTGTCGACGGCACCCCTCGCGTATCAGATGTATGGGTAAGCGGGAGCTGGATGACCATGGTTGTAGGTACCACCGGGGCAGGCGGAAAAAGCGTTTTTGCCCTTGATGTAACAAACCCGGGCAGCATGACAAGTGGCGATGTCATGTGGGAGTTCAGCCATCCCGATATGGGCTATACAGTGGGCCAGCCAGCACTAGTAGCGCTACCGAACGAGAAATTTGGGGTTGTCGTCAGCAGCGGCTATCACGACACCGCACCAGAGAGCGGTAAAATCTGGATCTTGGACGCAGCTGACGGCGCCATCATCCGCCAGATAGATTTACCAACCACTGGCAACCTGGGCTCGCCATTGGCTTCGGACACCAATTTTGACCAAGTGGCGGACCGTGTTTATGTCGCCGACACCCTCGGATATGTCTGGCGCATCGACTTGTCAGGCGGGAATCCATCGAGCTGGGATATCCCCAAGAGTTTGGGTGATGACCCGCTGTTTATCGCCAAGAACGCCAGCGGTAACCGCCAGGCTATCACCGCGCCGCTGTCCTCGGCCTTCAATGACAAGAACGAACATATGGTGTTCTTCGGAACCGGCAGTTTTTACCGCGACGGCGATAACGAAATCCCGGAGAATCCGTCCGTCGACACCTTCTACGGCATTATTGACAGAGGCGAGACTATCGATGGCCGTGGTTCGCTGCTGAAACAAGCCGTCATCAAGGAGGCGAAACTGGAGAGCGGGATCAACGCACGGGCAATCACCAACAACGCTCTAACTACCGAAACCGGCTGGTACATAGACCTTGGTTGGCTGGAGGGTGAAGGCGCAACAGGTGCACGAGGTGAACGCGTGATTGCCAAGGCTACATTACGTTCTGATCGTGTGATCTTCACTACGATGACACCTTCAGCCGATCCCTGCGCTTTTGGCGGCACGAGCTTTATCATGGCGATGAACCTCTTCAGCGGCTCACGCTTGAACTATGTTTATTTCGACACCAGCGGCGATGGGAAGCCAGATGATGGAGACACAACCTCCAGCGGCGATGATAAGAACATTCCATGGACAGGCATCGACATAGGTGACGGGGTGGTCAAAGGCACCGCCCCGCTACCAAAACTGCTGTGCTTTGCCGGCTCTAGCGGAGCCACCCCACAATGTATTCCTGTTGCAGGATCGCAACGTTTTGGCCGCCATTCCTGGCGTGAAGTGAGGACGAATTAATGGCTCACGCACCTAAATCGAGCGCGGGTTTCACCTTAATTGAAGTAATGATCGCCGCGGCAATCATCAGCATCCTCGCCGCCATTGCGTATCCGTCATATCAGGAGCATGTACGCAAGGCGCGCCGTGCAGATGCTCAATCTGCCCTGATGGAGTTGGCTCAATTCATGGAGCGTCACTATACGGCGAACGGCAGGTATTTGACGGCCGCTAACGCGAACCCTGCTAACGCAGCCCCTGCGTTGCCCTTTACAGATGCACCAAAGGACGGAGCGACAAAGTTCTATACTTTGGAATTTGCAGCAGCCCCAACCGCCAGCGGCTACACTCTTCGTGCAGTGCCTAAGAATGCCATGGCAAATGATAGTTGCGGCACGCTCACGCTTGCGCATACCGGAGCAAAGGGGCAGAAAGCCGGGGCGACACTAGCACAGTGCTGGAGACGTTAAAAAATAGACGAAATCGAAGGGAGCATCATAGCTCCCTAATCCGCAGCTCCTTGGGCATTGAAAACGTCACATTTTCCGGCCGCCCATCGAGCTCATCCATCCCCGTAGCCCCCCACTCGCGGAGCCGCTCGATTACCCCGCGCACCAGCACCTCGGGTGCTGAAGCGCCGGCGGTGATGCCTATTCGCTCGATGCTCTCGAACCACTCTCGCTTGAGGTCTTCGGCGCCATCGATCAGGTAGGCTGGCGTGCCCATGCGCTCGGCCAGTTCGCGTAGGCGGTTGGAGTTCGAGCTGTTGGGGCTGCCGACTACTAGCATTACATCGCACTCACCGGCCAGTTGCTTGACCGCATCCTGGCGGTTCTGGGTGGCGTAGCAGATGTCGTCCTTGCGCGGGCCGCCGATGCTGGGAAAGCGAGTACGCAGCGCGTCGATCACTCGGCTGGTGTCATCCATCGAAAGAGTGGTCTGAGTAACGAAGGCCAGCGATTCGGGATTACGTACCTGCAGCTTGGCAACGTCTTCCTCATCTTCAACCAGATAAATCGAGCCGCCGTTGGCAGTATCGTATTGGCCCATGGTGCCTTCGACCTCCGGATGACCTTCGTGGCCGATGAGGATGCATTCGCGCCCTTCTCGGCTGTACTTGGTCACTTCCAGATGAACCTTGGTCACCAGCGGGCAAGTCGCGTCGAAGACCTTGAGACCGCGCTTGTCGGCTTCCATCCGCACCGCTTGGGACACGCCGTGAGCGCTGAAGATCACAATGAAGCCATCCGGCACCTGGTCCAGCTCATCAACAAAGATGGCGCCCCGCTCGCGCAAATCTTCCACCACGAATTTGTTATGCACCACCTCATGACGCACATAGATCGGTGGCCCGAACACCTCCAGGGCGCGGTTGACGATCTCAATGGCACGATCAACACCGGCACAGAAGCCACGCGGATTGGCGAGTTTGATTTGCATAATAAATTCCCGACGCTCTGAGCGGGTAAGTTTGAAGTATACCGACTGCCTATAGCGATGAAACGCAGTGGTCTGCAGTGCGCATACGCACAATGAAGCGGCATGATCGCCAGCGAGGACTAAGCATCCCCTGCGCCCCACAAGCCACAGTATGCGATCTGACGATCAGACCGGCTTGACCTCGAATATCTCCACTTCAAAGGTCAGTGCCTTGCCTGCCAGCGGATGATTGAAGTCAACGGTAACTTGGCGATCATCGAAGCTTTTGACAACCCCAGGCAGCTCCGCCTTGGCTGCATCATTGAAAATCACCAGCAGCCCTTCGGATAGCTCCATGCTGTCGAATTGACTGCGCGGCATGACTTGCACGTTCTGCGGATTGTGCTGACCGAAGCCCTGCTCCGGTGCAATCTGGAAGGTGCGCTTGTCGCCGGCCTTGAGTCCGAACAACTGCTGTTCGAATCCTGGCAGCAGGTTTCCATCGCCGACCTTGAACGTCGCCGGTTGTTTGTCGAAGGTAGTGTCAACCTGCCCGCCGTTTTCCAGACTGAGCGCGAAATGCAGCGTCACCTGCATGTCCGGCCCGATGCGCTGTTCAGTCATTTACCGTTTCTCCCGTTTTACTGCTACGGAACATATCCAGCGCCAGCATGACGGCGCCGATGGTGATGGCGCTGTCGGCGATGTTGAACGCAGGGAAGTACCAGCGGTTCTGCCAATGCACCAGGATGAAATCGACGACATGGCCGAGCATCACACGATCATAAAGATTACCCAGTGCGCCACCCAGCACCAGGGCAAGGGCAACGGCAAGCCAAGTCTCACCGACCTTCAAACGCTTCATCCAGACCACCAGCACGACGCTGACGCCAATGGCAATCGCTGCAAACAGCCAGCGCTGCCAGCCGGAGTGATCGGCCAAAAAGCTGAAGGCGGCGCCCGTGTTATAGGCCAGGGTCCAGGCGAAGTAGTCGGGAATCACATCGACTTTCTGATACAGGCGGAAATTGGCTTCGAAATAATGCTTGGTCGCCTGATCCAGCGCGATGATGAGCACGCTCAACCATAGCCATGACAACTTGCCGAGACGGGCACTCATGCAATCAGCCTCGCGTTCACCAAAAGGCTTTCACCGCCAACGCGCAACTCTGACAAGTGCCGCAGAATGGTATGGGTGCTGCCCCGCTGCGATTCTTCGAGAATCGAGCTGCAGCGACGGTGGGCTGAAGCCCACCCTACCCGTACCATGAGCATCGAGCCGCAATCACGCATAGTGGCGGACCTCGCCGGCGCCTTCGATGTTTTCAACGCAGCGACCGCAGATTTCCGGATGCGCCGCATGGATACCGACATCGGGCAGGTGATGCCAGCATCGGCCGCATTTAACGTGGCCGGTCTTGCTGATCCGCAGCTTGAGGCCAGAAAGCTCGCTCTGTACGGCCTCAGCCGGTGCGGCGGTAAGAGGCGCTACCGTCACTGCTGAGGTGATCAGCACGAAGCGCAGCTCGCTGCCCAGCTTGGCCAGGTCAGCTACCAGCGCGTCTTCCGCGTAGAGCACCACTTCAGCTTGCAAGTTGCCACCAATGGTCTTGGCAGCGCGCTGAGCTTCCAATTCCTTATTTACAGCGGCCTTGACCGCCATGACTTTGCCCCAAAACTCACGACCCAGCTCGACATCGTCCGGCAGTTCGGCCAAGCCTTCATACCATGTATTGAGCATCACCGATTCGTTGCGCTCGCCCGGCAGGTATTGCCAGATCTCGTCGGCTGTGAAGGACAGAATTGGTGCTATCCAGCGCACCAGTGCCTCGGCGATGTGGTACAGCGCGGTCTGGCAGGAGCGCCGCGGCAGACTGTCGGCACCTGTGGTGTATTGACGATCCTTGATGATGTCGAGATAGAAGCCGCCCAGCTCCTGCACGCAGAAGTTATGTACTTTCTGGTAGACGTTCCAAAACTTGTACGTGCCATAGGCTTCTTCGATCTCCCGCTGCAACAACAGGGCGCGGTCAATGGCCCAGCGGTCGAGCGCGATCAGCTGGTCGGCTGGAACCTGATGCTGCGCCGGGTCGAAACCGTCGAGGTTGCTCAGCAGGAAACGTGCGGTGTTGCGGATACGCCGGTAGGAATCTGCGCTGCGCTGCAGAATCACCTTGGAAACCGCCATCTCCCCGGAATAGTCGGTGGACGCCACCCACAGACGCAGGATATCGGCACCCAAGGTGTCGGTAACTTCCTGCGGCGCGACGACGTTGCCCAGCGACTTGGACATCTTCCGGCCGTTCTCGTCGACCACGAAGCCATGCGTCAGCAGCCCCTTGTAGGGCGCGTGGCCGTCTATCGCCGAACCAGTCAGCAACGAAGAATGGAACCATCCACGATGCTGGTCGGAGCCTTCGAGATAGAGGTCCGCACGCGGGCCCTGGTCGTGCCCCATCGGGTGCGAGCCACGCATGACGTGCCAGTGAGTGGTACCGGAATCGAACCAGACGTCCAGCGTGTCACTGATCTTCTCGTATTGCGCCGCTTCGTCGCCCAGCAGCTCGGCTGCATCCAGCTTCGACCAGGCCTCAATGCCGCCCTGCTCGACGCGTTGCGCGACGGCTTCCATCAGCTCGACGGTACGCGGATGCAGCTCGCCGCTTTCTTTGTGCAGGAAGAATGGGATCGGCACACCCCAGGTACGCTGACGCGAGATGCACCAGTCAGGACGCCCGGCAATCATGCCGTGCAGCCGGGCCTGGCCCCATGCGGGAACAAATTCAGTCTGCTCGATGGCGTCCAGCGCGCGGCGACGCAACGAGCTGCCATCGTGCGCCACCTTGTCCATGCCGACGAACCACTGCGCCGTGGCTCGGTAAATCAGCGGCGTCTTGTGCCGCCAGCAATGCATGTAGCTGTGTTGGATCGACTCGTGTTTGAGCAGCGCGCCGACTTCACGCAGCTTTTCTACGATCGCAGGATTGGCTTTCCAGATGAACTGGCCGCCAAAGAACGGCAGGTCCGACACGTAAACGCCGTGGCTCTGCACCGGACTGAGAATGTCGTCGTTTTCCATGCCGTAATGCTTGCAGGAGCGGAAGTCGTCTTCACCGTACGCGGGCGCAGAGTGAACGATGCCGGTGCCAGCGCCGGTTTCCACGTACTCAGCCAGATAGACCGGCGCGAAACGCTCGTAGAACGGGTGACGGAAGCGGATGAGCTCCAGCGCCTTACCCTCGCAGCGGGCAATGATCTCGCCCTGCAGCTCGTAGCGCTGCAGGCAAGACTCGACCAGCTCCTCGGCGAGTACCAGCAACGTGTCGCCAGTGTCGACCAGCGCATAGACGAAGTCGGGGTGCACGTTAAGTGCCTGGTTGGCGGGAATGGTCCAGGGGGTGGTCGTCCAAATGACGATGCTGGCCGGCTTGGCCAGCGCTGCGACGCTGAAGGCCGAAGCCAGCTTGTCCGCGTCCTCGACCTGGAAGGCGACATCAATGGCGTCGGATTTCTTATCTTGGTACTCGACCTCAGCTTCAGCCAGTGCCGAGCCGCAATCGAAGCACCAGTTAACCGGCTTTAAACCCTTGAAGACGAAGCCGCCTTCAACCATCTTTGCCAACGCACGGACTTCGCCGGCCTCGTTGGCGAAATCCATGGTGCGGTACGGGTTTTCCCACTCACCGAGCACGCCGAGGCGGATGAAGTCAGCCTTCTGTCCCTCAATCTGCTCCGCGGCATAGGAACGGCAACGCTCGCGCGTCAGGTCAGCCGGCTGATTCTTGCCGTAGGTGATCTCGACCTTGTGTTCGATCGGCAGGCCATGGCAGTCCCAGCCCGGCACATAGGGCGCATCGAAACCGGCCAAGGTTTTGGAACGGACGATGAAGTCCTTGATGACCTTGTTCACCGCATGACCGATGTGAATGCTGCCGTTAGCGTACGGCGGGCCATCGTGCAGGACGAACTTAGGACGACCTTCGCCGATCTGCCGCAGCTTCCCGTAGAGGTCAATGCTGTTCCAGCGCTGCAGGGTCTCCGGCTCGCGCTGTGGCAGACCGGCCTTCATCGGAAATGCCGTAGACGGCAGATTGAGGGTCGCTTTGTAATCGGTCATTTCAGTCCTGACTCGTGGTAAAGGGTGAAGCTCGCCAGTATTCGCGAGCCGCGGCGATATCTGCTTCGATCGCCGTCTTGAGTGCCTCCAGCGAGGCGAAGCGCTGCTCGTCACGCAGCTTGCTATGGAAAGTCACGCGCAGCAGACGGCCATAGAGGTCGCCCTGATAGTTGAGCAGATGCACTTCCAGATGCGGCTGCCCGTCACTTTCCACCGACGGCCGCATGCCGATGTTGGCCACTGCCGGCTGAGTGATGCCGTCAACTTCCGTGCTCACCATGAACACCCCGCTGAGCGGCGTGCTCTTGCGCTTGAGCTGGATATTGGCAGTCGGCGCGCCAAGCTGACGCCCTAACGCCTGCCCATGCATGACCCGCCCGGTAATGCTGAACGCTCGGCCGAGCAGCTTGTGCGCCAGCGTCAGATCGCCATTGGCGAGTACCTGTCGCAGTCGCGTGCTGCTAACGCGCTCACCGTCGACCTCGATAGTGGTGGCGGCCTCGACCGAGAAGCCTTCCATAGCGCCCGCTTTCAACAGAAAGTTGAAATCGCCGGCACGGTCACAACCGAAACGGAAGTCGTCACCAACCTCCAGATGCCGCACACCAAGCCCTTCAACCAGCGTCGCGTGGACGAACTCGGCGGCGCTCAACTCGCGTAAACGCCGATTGAACGCCAGGCACAGCACCAGATCGACGCCCTGCTCATCCAACAACCGAAGTTTCTCACGCAGCCGGGTCAACCGCGCGGGCGCCTTGTCCGGCGCGAAATATTCTCGCGGCTGCGGCTCGAAGATCACTACACAGCTAGGCAGACCGAGCTCGGCGGCACGCTCGCGCAAGCGCGCCAGGATGGCTTGATGCCCCCGGTGAACCCCGTCGAAATTGCCGATGGTGGCGACGCAACCCCGATGCCGGGGTCGCAGGTTATGAAGACCTCGAACCAGCTGCATACCGCACTTCTTGCTTGAAAAGTCGTCGATTATACGCATGAGCCGGCAGCCGCGGACAGGTTTGCCACCCGCCTACCGGCGGATCAATGGCGTATATGCCGCGGCCGCAAGCCGAGCAATACCAGCCCTGCCGAAAAAGCGCCCAGTCCCGCCACCACGAGCAGTCCTAGCTGCAGCGCGCGCTGCTGCCAGCTCCAGGCGAACCATTCGACCGACGGCGCGTTGAGCCACCAGACCATCGCCACCATGGCGGCGCAACCGCCAGCCAAGCGCAGCAGAAACAGCCCCCAGCCCGGCGCGAACTGAAACACGCCGATCCGATACAGCCCCCAGAACAGCAGCCCGGCATTGAGCATCGACGACAACGACGTGGCCAGCGCAAGCCCAACGTGCTGGAGCGGCCAGATGAGCATCAAGTTCAGCGCCATGTTGGCAATCATGCAGATGATGGCGACGCGCACCGGCGTCTTCAAATCCTGGCGCGCGAAGAAACCCGGCGCCAGCACCTTGATCAGCATGAACGCCAGCACACCCAGCGAGTAAGCCTCGAGCGCATTGGCCGATTGCACCACGGCCTCCTCGCTCATCGCGCCGTAAAAGAACAGGCTGGCAATCAGCGGCTCGGCCAGGATACCCAGCGCAAGCGCGGCGGGAATCCCCACCAGTAACACCATTCGCAGCGCCCAATTGAGGGTATTGGAAAAGGCCTTGGGGTCTTCGCCAGCGTGCTGGCGCGACAGGCTCGGAAGGATCACCGTGCCGATGGCGATACCGAAGGCGCCGAGCGGCAACTCCGAAAGCCGATCCGCGTAATAGAGCCACGACACGCTACCGGTCTGCAAAAAGGAAGCGAGCACCGTGTCGAGCAGCAGATTGATCTGGCTGACCGACACCCCGAACAACGCCGGGACCATCAGCAGCATGATACGCCGCACCCCTTCATCACCGAACTTCACCCGAGGCCGCGGCAACAGCCCCAGCTTGGCAACATAAGGAAGCTGGAAGGCCAGCTGAGCGAAGCCGGCAATGAACACACCCCAGGCAAGCGCCATGATTGGCTGATCGAAATAGGGTGTAAGGAACACCGCCGAGGTGATCATGGATACATTCAGCAGTACCGGGGTGAAGCCCGGCACCGCGAAATGTCCATAGGTGTTGAGCACGCCAGAAGTGAATGCCGTGAGGGAAATCAGCAGCAGATAAGGGAAAGTGATGCGCAGCAGCTCTCCTGCCAGCTGCATCTTGGCCGGCTCATCATGAAAACCCGGCGCAAACACCATTACCACATAAGGTGAGGCCAGCACCCCGATGGCGGTAATACCGGTCAGGATCAACCCGAGCATGCCAGCCGTGCGATCGACCAACAGCTTGACCTCGGGCAGCGTCCGCTTGGTGCGGTACTCAGATAGCACCGGAACGAAAGCCTGGGCGAAAGCACCTTCGGCAAACAGACGACGCAGGAAGTTGGGAATCTTGAACGCAATGAAGAAGGCGTCGGCGGCGGCACCCGAACCGAAGTAGCTGGCCACCACCATATCGCGTACCATGCCCAACACCCGGGACAGCAGTGTCATCACGCTGACTACCGCACTGGACCGCAGCAAGCCGCCTTTGCCGGATGTATCGGACATTTGTCTTCCTAGAGTTGCAGCAGGATGATTCCGGCCAGGCACTGGCCATCGAGTCGATGGCCAGTTACGACAGTGAAAGAGGTCGCGAGTTTAGCGGCAGCCCATCTGTCAGGCCAGTGTCTCGGAGGAATCACTCGGGCTTGACAAGGGCTCGATGCATCGGCATGATTCGCGGCCTTATTTGCTTTGTAATCCCACGTTTTCGAGGAGTTCGACGGTGGCCAACAGCCCTTCCGCCAAAAAACGCGCAATTCAGGCTG
The DNA here is from genome assembly GCF_003325755.1 of Pseudomonas sp. SST3. The sequence continues at coordinate 184,478 of NZ_QORI02000004.1, forward strand.
AGAAGCGTCGCAGCCACAACGCCAGCCTGCGCTCCATGGTTCGCACCTACATCAAGAATGTGGTCAAAGCCATTGATGCAAAAGATCTGGAAAAAGCTCGTACTGCTTACACTGCAGCCGTGCCTGTAATCGACCGTATGGCCGACAAAGGCATCATTCACAAGAACAAAGCAGCCCGGCATAAAAGCCGCCTGAACGGCCATATCAAGGCCCTCGGCGAAGCTGCTGCAGCCTAAACTGCACGTTCTTTAAAAAACCGGCCTAGCGCCGGTTTTTTATGGCCTTTTACTTCGCCCAACAAGGCCGGCCGCCGCTAAAGAGACCGGCATCGGCGGACCTCATCCGGTTATTGCTGCACCCAGGGCAAGATAGGGATCGCGGTCACCGCATTCTGCGGGCTGCCCTCGATCACCCGATCGCTGTAAACCAGATACACAAGCGTATTGCGCGCCTCGTCGAAGAAGCGCACCACCTGCATGGTCTTGAACACCAGCGAGGTTCGCTCCCTGAAGACCACCTCACCATCCTCCAGATCCTCACCCATATGGATCGGTCCGACCTGGCGACAGGCAATCGATGCCTCGGCGCGATCCTCTGCTAACCCTAGCCCACCCTTGATCCCGCCAGTCTTGGCCCTGGACAGATAACAGGTCACACCCTCGACCTTGGGGTCATCGAAAGCTTCCACCACGATCTTGTGGTTCGGCCCGAGCCACTTGAAGACCGTATCGACTTCACCCACTTCCCGCGCCATACCAACCGCCGGCCAGACCAGCAGCGCGATCAAAGCACCTGCGTATCGCATCGAGCACCTCACAGCAGGATCATGTTGTCGCGATGGATAAGCTCAGGCTCGTCGACGTAACCGAGCAACTTCTCGATTTCGTCCGATGAATGGCCAAGGATTTTCTGAGTCTCAGCAACACTGTAGTTAACCAGACCGCGAGCAACCTCCTCCCCTTCCGGCCCCACGCAGACCACCATCTCGCCACGGCGAAAACCACCTTGGGCGGCCTTGACGCCAACCGGTAACAAACTGCGATTGCTCTGCTTCAGCGCATGCACCGCCCCGGCATCCAGCGTGACCGAGCCCCGCGTTTGCAGATGGCCGGCGAGCCACTGTTTGCGCGCAGCGTGACGACTGCGCTCCGGCGCCAGCAGGGTGCCCAGCCGCTCGCCGGCCTTCAGCCGCGCCAGAACCTGATCGATGCGCCCGCCAATGATTACCGTATGGGCCCCCGAGCGCGCCGCCAGGCGCGCCGCGCGCAACTTGGTCTGCATGCCACCGCGCCCCAGCGCACCGCCCGTAGCGCCCGCTACCGCGTCCAACGCAGGGTCGTCGGCGCGAGCTTCGCGGATGAGATTGGCGTCGGGGTTATTTCGTGGATCCGCGTCAAACATCCCGTCGCGATCCGTGAGGATCACCAGCAAATCAGCTTCGACCAGGTTCGCCACCAGCGCCGCAAGCGTATCGTTGTCACCGAAGCGGATCTCATCAGTGACGACGGTGTCGTTTTCGTTGATAACCGGAACCACACCGAGGTCGATTAGCGTGCGCAGCGTACTCCGCGCGTTGAGATAACGCTTGCGGTCCGACAGATCATCGTGGGTCACCAGAACCTGAGCGGTCTGCTGATCGCAGCGCCCAAAACTGGCCTCCCAAGCACGAATGAGGCCCATCTGCCCCACCGCAGCAGCAGCCTGCAACTCGTGAACGGCCTTGGGCCGTGCCGTCCAACCGAGGCGGCTCATGCCGGCCGCAACCGCACCGGACGAGACCAGCACCAACTCGACCCCGACCTGCCGCAGCGCCACCATCTGATCAACCCAGACCGCCATTGCCGCCTGATCGAGGCCGCGGCCGTCAGCCGTCAGCAAAGCACTGCCGATTTTCACCACCCAGCGCCGCGCGCCGCTCACCTTGTCCCGCATCGATCCCGCCTTCTATCCCATATCCGGCCAAACCAGGTCGACGAGCAGCAGACGAGCCAGCCCAACGACCACCCACCTACAGCTACGCAACTACGCGAACAAGCCCCTAGCGAACGTAGAAGATTTCCGCGCTGCCTTCATCATCGTCATCATCATCGAAGTCGTCTTCATCCGCATCGACCGCCGCCTTGACGCCAGCGCGACGCAACGCACGCTGATCATCGAGCTCCTGCAGACGCGCACGGGCCTCATCTTCGATCTGCTGATCCAGTTCGGCAAGCGCCTCGGCATAAGCCGGCTCCTCGCTGATACGCAGCGTACGCTCATCCAGATAGCGCATGATCGCCTGACTCAACGCCTCGGTACCCTCACGCTCCAATGCGGAGATGACGAATACAGGCCCTGTCCATTCAAGGCGATCCACCAATTGGCGCACGCGCTCGTCACGGTCCTCTTCGAGCAACTGATCGGCTTTGTTAAGCACCAGCCAACGATCGCGCTGAGCCAGTGCGGGGCTGAATTTTTCCAGCTCGTTGAGAATGATTTCGGCCGCATCGGCAGGATCACTCTCATCAACCGGCGCCATGTCGACCAGATGCAGCAACAATCGCGTACGCGCTAGGTGCTTGAGAAAGCGAATCCCCAGCCCTGCACCTTCTGATGCCCCCTCGATCAAGCCTGGGATATCGGCAATCACGAAGCTCTTGTAGCGCCCGACACTGACCACACCAAGGTTCGGTACCAGCGTCGTGAACGGATAGTCGGCAACCTTCGGCTTGGCAGCCGATACCGAGCGAATAAAGGTGCTCTTACCGGCATTCGGCAACCCCAGCAGACCGACGTCAGCCAGCACCTTCAGTTCGAGTTTCAAGTCACGAGCATCGCCCGGCTTGCCCGGCGTTGTCTGCCGCGGCGCGCGATTGGTGCTCGATTTGAAACGGGTGTTACCCAGGCCATGCCAGCCGCCTTGAGCAACCAATAACCGCTGCCCCGCCTTGGTCAGGTCACCAATTACGTCCTGAGTGGCGGCGTCAATCACTGTCGTGCCGACCGGCACCGGCAGGATCAGATCCTCGCCCTTGGCACCGGTACATTCGGTACTGCCACCTTTCTGGCCATTCGGCGCATTGAAGCGGCGGGTATAGCGATAATCGACAAGAGTGTTGAGGTTCTCGTCAGCCTCCAGATAAACGGAGCCACCGTCACCACCATCGCCGCCGTTGGGGCCACCTTTCTCAATGAACTTCTCACGACGGAAACTCATCATGCCGTTGCCGCCGTCGCCGGCCTTTACAAAAATCGATACTTCATCGACGAATTTCATGGGAACGCCTCCCGTCGCAGGACGGGCTTAAGAAACAAGAAACGTAAGGGTCTTGCAAAAAAACCCAGCGAAAACTGAATGAGCACCGAGCAGTTCTTTGCAAGAGCCTCACAGGATACAGAAACAAAAAAGCCCCGTCGCATGACAGGGCTTTTCCAGCAACGCCGCAGTTAGGCTGCGACGACGCTCACGTAGCGACGGCCGAAAGCGCCCTTCACTTCAAACTTGATCACGCCTTCCACTTTCGCGAACAGGGTGTGATCCTTGCCCATACCAACACCGTAACCGGCATGGAACTGGGTGCCGCGCTGACGCACGATGATGTTACCGGCCTTGATGGCCTGGCCGCCGTACATCTTCACGCCAAGACGTTTGGCTTCTGAGTCGCGACCGTTGCGGGTAGAACCGCCAGCTTTTTTGTGTGCCATGAGTTCAATACTCCTATAAGGGGATTCAGGCCGATTAGCCCTGAATACCGGTGATTTTGACCTCAGTGAACCACTGACGGTGGCCCTGACGCTTCATATGGTGCTTACGGCGACGGAATTTGATGATGGTGACTTTGTCGTGACGACCTTGAGCGATCACTTCAGCAGTGACCTTGGCACCATCAACCACCGGAGCGCCGATTTTGACATCATCGCCGTTGCCGATCAGCAGAACGCGGTCAAAAGTGACTGCTTCGCCAGTGGCAACTTCGAGTTTTTCAATCTTGAGGTATTCGCCTTCGGCGACCTTGTATTGCTTGCCGCCGGTAACGATAACTGCGTACATCTGTGTATCTCCGTTGATCCTGCTCACCCAGCGCTTAAGTGAAATAGTTAGTGGCTGGCATGGCTGCTCGGGGCCGGAAGGGACGCCCTTGCAATTGCGTAAGGCAGGGAAATGCCCAGGGGGAAAGTTCAGGGTCCGCGATTGTACGCATCCACCAGAGTCGGCGCAATAGCCGCCAGGCCTCGCCTTGACAGTGCCTGACCCGCCCCATAGCATGCCGCGCAATCTCCGAGGAGTACTCGTCGCCGATGCAACCCCAGGCCTTTTACCAAGTAGTAGCTGAAGATTTTGCCGCCGTTGACGGCATCATCCGCAATCAGCTGACTTCCCGCGTACCGCTGGTGGAAAAGATCGGGGACTACATTACCTCGGCCGGCGGCAAACGCCTGCGCCCCTTGCTGGTATTGCTCAGCGGCAATGCGCTGGGACTCAAGGGAGAACAACTGCGCCTGCTGGCAGCCATCATCGAATTTCTGCACACCTCGACGTTGCTGCATGACGATGTAGTCGACATGTCGGGCATGCGTCGCGGCCGCTCAACAGCGAACGCCCTGTGGGGCAACGCGCCCAGCGTGCTGGTCGGCGACTTCCTTTATGCGCGCTCGTTCGAAATGATGGTCGACCTGGGCTCGATGCCGGTCATGCGCATCATTTCCCAGGCCACCCGAGTGATCGCCGAAGGCGAAGTACTACAGTTGTCCAAGGTGCGCGACGCCAGCACCACCGAAGAAATCTACATGGAAGTGATCCGCGGCAAGACAGCCATGCTCTTTGAGGCCTCAACGCACAGCGCCGCTACCCTGGCCGGCGCCAGCGACGAGCAGCGCGAGGCGCTGCGGACCTTCGGCGATTATTTGGGTATCGCATTCCAACTGGTCGATGATCTGCTCGACTACCAGGGCGATGCCGAAACCTTGGGCAAGAACGTAGGGGATGACCTGGCCGAGGGCAAACCAACGCTGCCACTGATCTACACCATGCGCGAAGGCACAAAGGAACAAGCCGCAGTGGTGCGTCAGGCCATCCAGAAAGGCGGTATCGAAGATCTAGAAAGCATCCGCAGCGCCGTGGAAGCGTCCGGCGCACTGGAATACACCGCCCGCCTGGCTCGCGAATATGCCGATCGCGCCATCGCTTGCCTGGAACTCATTCCGGCCAACCGTTATCGCGACGCTCTGGTGGAGCTCAGCCGCTTCGCTGTTGCCCGCACTCACTGAGTCAGCCTCTCTGGCCGAAGGGTGCAATTGCGCGCTCTTCAGCCCTATATCCCCTCCCCGCTTCAGCCTCCCATTAACACCAGCTCGACCACCCTTGATCGGCGCTGAGGATTTTCGTGCTTGCATGTTTGCAAATAACAATTATTCTCATTAAGGAGACCAATTGGAGGCGAGTATGACTTATTTGATCGATGCCTGGCTGGACCGCCCGCAACCCTACCTGCGGATACTTGATCGAAATACCGGTGCGGTGTGCATTTCGCTGGAGGGCGAGGCCCTGGATGAGCTTCGCGACCAAGGAGATCTGGACTTGCAGGAGCTGAGCACCAGCGAACCCTATGTGCTCAAGGAACAGGTACGCAACCTGTTCCTGTTCTGCTATGCCCGAGCATTGCGCCCGTAGCGATCACTCTTACAGAACGGCCAGCAGCTCGACGTCGAACACCAGCACACTGTGCGGTGGGATGCTACCGACGCCCTGCGCGCCGTAGGCCAGTTCGCTCGGCACATAGAGACGCCATTTGCTGCCCACACCCATCAGTTGCAAAGCCTCGGTCCAGCCGGCAATCACACCGCCAACCGGGAATTCGGCCGGCTGGCCACGCTGATAGGAACTGTCGAACACGGTGCCGTCGATCAGCGTGCCGTGATAATGGGTACGCACCTGATCTTCAGCGGTCGGCTTAGCACCTTCACCCGCAGCCAACACTTCATACTGCAGACCCGACGCCAAGGTAGTAACCCCTTCGCGCTTGGCATTCTCGGCCAGGAACGCCTTGCCTTCACCCGCGGCAGCTTCAGCCTTGCGCTGCGCTTCAGCCTGCATGCGTTCGCGAATGACCGCAAAGCTGGCGTTCAAGTCTTCCGGGCTGACCTGGCTGGCAATACCGCCAAAGGCGTCACGAATACCGGCGATCACCGCGTCCAGACTGATGCCCGGCGGCGGATTCTCGCGCAGCTGGTCACCCAGCTGGCGGCCGATGCCATAGCTTACGCGCGTTTCATCGGTGGATAGGTTGAGGTCGGTCATGCCTGCGCTCCGGGGTAAAAAAGGGCCGACAGCCTAGCACAGGCAAGCCTCGATCACTGATCCGTCGTCCAGTGGCGCTGTGAGCCGCGACGGCCCGCTCGCAGTACGAGAGCAGCTCAGCGGCACTACCGACGGCAAAATCAGTGCTTGGTGAGCTTATCCAGATAGCCCATGGCAAAAGCGGAGAAGACGAACGTCAGGTGAATGATCACGTACCACATCAGCTGCTCGCTCTCGAGCTGCTGAGCATCCATGAACATGCGCAGCAGGTGGATCGACGAAATCGCCACGATCGAGGCCGCGACCTTCATTTTCAATGAGCCGGAGTCCATTTTGCCCAGCCAATCGAGCTTTTCCTTGCCTTCGTCGACGTTGAGCTGCGAGACGAAGTTCTCGTACCCGGACAGCATGACCATCACCAACAAACCACCCACCAGCGCCATGTCGATCAACGACAGCAGCTTGAGGATCAGATCGCCTTCGCTCAAGGAAAGTACGGCTGGGAGGATGTGCCAGATCTCCTGGAAGAATTTGATCGCCAGCGCCAGCAGGGCGAATGCCAGGCCGAAGTAGATAGGCGCCAGCAACCAGCGCGCGGCGTACATGGCGTTTTCGATGAGGCGTTCCATCTGTTCTCACTATGAGGTGAATACCGGCACGCGAGTATACGCAGCACCGCGGAGTCTTCAAGAAGGCTCCTGTGGCAGCATGTTTTCCTTGTGGATAAGAAAACGAGGCATCGCACCACATCTGCCGAATCGGCTCGTGCGCCCAGCGCGGAAGCGAGCTTCGCTATCAGGTCTTGGATTGCCAGCCGCCGAGATAACGAGCCTGGTTGGCGTTGATCTTGCGCAGCTCCGCCTGCATATGCAGTTGCCAGATCGAGGGCGAGCCGGATTCGCTATAACCCTGTCCATACAGATTGGTGGCAATTGCCTTCAGCACCGATTCGGCCTCTCGAGGGCCGTGGAATGGGCCCTGCGCCTTGATCGCAGTCGGCTGGCCGGTATCGATACCGGCCGCACAGAGCAACGTCCACAAGCCATTGCCGCCAGCTAGTGGGCGGATGACACATTCAATACGGGTAACCAGGCCCAGACACTGGCGGTTCAGACAGAGAGTGTGAGACATGACGGCGATCCTCGCGCTAGGTTGCGCACCGTCGTTCTGGGTGAACGAGCGGGCCAACCTGTTTATCCCCAAAAGTTGTGGATAACCATGTGGACAGAGAGTGGGAACTCTCTTCCATTGCAGACCTGCCGCCGTCCGTATCGTTCCGTCCAGTTATTGCTCAATGCAGAGCCGCTAGCCCTGCTCGGTTCCCTTCGCCTGTGCCGCCGCCAGTACCTCCTCGGGAGAGGCTGCATCGCTTCGATGATCATCCTCGAGTTCGATCTCAGCGATATCACGCAAACGTTCCACCACCCGGGCGTTGACGCTGCCTTTGGGGAACTGGCCATTCTCGTCTGCAGCCCCTACCGGCTCGCCCACCAGCAGCGACAGCGCCTCATCCACATGACGGACCGCGTAGATGTGGAACCGCTCCTGGCGCACGGCGTCCAGCACGCGCTCGCCGAGCATGAGCGTGGTGACGTTAGCGAACGGAATGATTGCGCCCTGCTCTCCGGTCAGGCCGCGAGCTTCGCAGAGGCGGAAGAACCCTTCGACCTTCTCGTTGACACCGCCTACCGCCTGCACCTCACCGAACTGATTGATCGAACCGGTGATGGCGAAACACTGCTTCAACGGCGTGCGCGAGATGGCTGAGATCAGGGCGCAGCATTCGCCCAGCGAGGCACTGTCGCCGTCGACATAGCCGTAGGATTGCTCCAACGCGATGCTGGCGGAAATTTCCAAAGGGAATTCCTGGGCGTAGCGGCTGCCGAGAAAGCCGGTCAGGATCATCACGCCCTTGGAGTGAATCGGTTGGCCGAGGTTGACCTCACGCTCGATGTCGACAATCCCCGAACCACCCGGATAGACGGTAGCGGAAATACGCGCAGGCATACCGAAGGCCGAATCACCGACTTCAAGCACGGTAAGGCCGTTGCACTTGCCGATCGCCGCGCCTTCGCTGTCGATGAGGATGACTCCGGCGAGGATATCTTCGAGGATGCGCGCCGAGACGCGCCCGGTACGGGTGGCCTTGGCCTTCAGGGCCCGCTCGATATGGCCGACGTCGGTCACCTCATCCTTGGCCAGCTGGCGGATGAAATCGGCTTCGCTAACCAGTTGGAATAGATCGCCAATGCGCGCCGACAGGCGCCCTTGATGCTCGGCCAACCGCGCACTGTAAGTTGCCAGACGCGCCACCGCGGCCGCGGTCAGAGGCGCCATGCCCTCTTCCGAGGTGCGGGTCTTCATCAGCTGGGCGAACTGCTCGAGACTGTCTTCGGCCAGCGGAATCTCTTCATCGAAGTCCACCAGCACACGGAACATCTCCTGGAAGTCCGGATCGAGATCTTGCAGCGTGTAGTACAGCTGCCTTGAACCGATGATCACCACCTTGACGTTGAGCGGAATGACTTCCGGGTTCAAGGTCACGGTGGCCAGGCGCCCCAGCTCTGCCAGCGGCGATTCCATCTTCAGTTTGCGCGATTGCAGAGCACGCTTGAGTGCCTCCCAGACGAAGGGTTCGCTGAGCATCTTCTCGGCCTCGAGCATCAGGAAGCCGCCATTGGCGCGATGCAGCGCGCCGGGACGCAACTGGCGATAGCTGGTGTAGAGCGCACCCTGATCGGTGCTGTATTCGATGCGGCCGAACAGGTTGTCGTAGGTCGGGTGCGGCTCGAAGACTACCGGCGCACCGCCATCCAGCGGATGCCCCACCACCAGACTCGGGCTGTACTGTTCCTCCAGCAGCTGGCGGGTCTGGGCATCTGGGCGATTCTCGTCGACCAGCTGCTCAACCACCGTCTTCAACAGGTTGACCTGCACCGCCTGCAGGTAGGACTCGATGCCGGCATTCTCTCCATACTTTTCCGACAGCGGAGCCAGCAACGGCTGCAGGGCCTGACTGATGGTTTCGTCATTGAGCTGACGCAGCTGATTGCTCGATTCGCGCTTCCACTGTGGCAGGCTGGCGAGCCCTTCATTCAGATGCACTTCCAGCGCGGAAATATCTTCGTGGTAACGCTCGCGATCCGCCTCCGGCAGCTGCGCAAATTCAGCCTCGTCCATCGATTTGCCATCCTTCATCGGCGTGAACGCGATGTTCGTGCTGTCGCGGTAGAGCGCAATTTCCTTTTCCAGCGCGAGCTTCTCGATGACATCCAGCGCCTTGTCGTAGCGCTGATTGAAGGCGCGATCGATGGCGCTCTTCTTTTGCTGGAAGCTCGGGTGCTCGAATACAGCCGGAAAGGTCGCCATCAAGTTGTCGATCAGCTTCCCAATGTCGGCGATGAACTCAGCGGCGCCGCCCTGCGGTAACTCCACCACACGCGGCTCCCGCGGCTCGTCGAAATTGTTCACGTATAACCAGTCCGACGGCGTATCCAGGCGCTTGCCTTCGGCCTTGAGGTAACGTCGCACGAACGAGAAGCGCCCCGTGCCCGGCTCCCCCATCACGTAGACGTTGTAGCCGGGACGTGGCATCGCCACACCGAACTGTAGCGCCTCGACAGCTCGCTCCTGGCCGAGCACACCGAGAAATGGCTCCAGCTCATCGGTGGTCTTGAAGTCGAACTGGCTGGGTTCGAAGGGACGGGTCAGCGCTTCGGGCGCCAGGCGCAGGCCTGCAGCGACAGTTTCGGGCATTGGTAATCCTTGCTGAGGTGGCCTGATGGCCACGATTGATGCCGCCATTCTGGCGATGCCTCTATCAGCCTGCAAGGCTCGGCAAGGCGACGCATGGCGGATTGCCAATCGGAGCCTGTCGTCACCGTGTGACGGCGGCCTGAACCGGCGGTCGGTGCCAGACAGTCACGACCAACGGTAGCGTGCAAAGCCTGGCTGCGCGGCAACGTGCCTGATGAACGAGTGGCCGCACGTCGTCCCTCCGGCTTGCGGCAAAGACCGTAGGAACAGGTAGGCGCCGGATCATCGATGTGGAGCGTGAAGCGCTGCTCGTCGTCTGCATCGCTCTGGAAAGCCTCGGTGAACCATACGCGGTGCAGGCGTTTTCGGGCGAAGGCCCGGACGCCGTGATCGTGCGACAACTGAAACGCTTCGACGAACCCTTCAGCCATGCCGTGGCCCTGCACATCAGCGCGCTCAGGCCGGAACATTACACCCGCGCCGGCGCAGCCATTCGTCATGCGAGCAGCGAGCTACTGCAACAAGCCGCCACGCATCGACTGCTGCTACTGCCCTCCGACGGCAAGCCGAACGACAAGGATGAGTATGAGGGTCGCTACGGCGTGGAGGATATGCGTCAGGCCGTAACCGAAGCCAAACTGCAGGGCATTCAACGTTCTGCCTGACCATTGATCGCCAGGCCGCCGACTACCTGCCGAAGGTTTTCGGCGCCCAACAATACGCCTTGCTGCCCAGGCCGGAGCTACTGCCAAGCGTATTGCTGGAATGGCTCAAGCGACTGCTCGCGACCTGATCAGAAACAGGGCCTTTGTAATCAAACTCCAGTTGAACACTGCCCAGATTCAGGGCCGGTTTTGTGCCCGCAACGCATCGCGAATCTCGGTGAGCAACACTTCCTCCTTGCTCGGCGCTGGCGGTGCAGAAGGAGCCTGCGCCTCCTTGCGCTTCAGGCTATTGATGCCTTTCACGGCAAGGAAGATGGCGAAGGCGACGATGATGAAGTCGAACAGCGTCTGCAGGAAACTGCCATAACTCAAGGTCACTGCAGGCGTATCGCCAACCGCCTGCTTGAGCACGATCGACAGATCCGAGAAATCCACCCCACCGATCAACAGGCCCAACGGCGGTGTTACCACGTCGGCGACAAATGACGAGACGATCTTGGTAAACGCCGCGCCAATGATGATGCCAACGGCCATGTCGATTACATTGCCCCTGACTGCAAACGCTTTGAATTCACTGATCATGCCCATCTGAGAATATCCCGTTCAATTGAAGGTACGGCTGGAGGGCCGGCCGTATGGCTCGGTGATTATAGGCATAGGCAGCGCCAACCGCCGCGCCAGACGGCTTGATGACGAGCGGGAGGTGGCTTCAGCCGATCTTGATCGCGGTCAAAAGGAAATGAAGAGGCGCGCCGCTAAGGTACAAGCCTTCAGAAACAGCCCGGAGCAACACCATGCAGGTTGAACATCAAGCGCTCGTCAAAGACTTTCCCGAGAAGCAAGCACAGCTGTCGAAGCTGCGTCAGCAGAACCCGTCTTTCGCCAGCAAGACCGACGCTTATGAAGCGCTGGACCAGAAAATACGCAGCGTCGAAGCGGGTGCGGTAACGCTGGATGACGAGGCACTCAGCGCACTCAAGCAGGAACATCTAACACTCAAGAACGACATCACCCGCGAACTCAAGCACGCAAGCGGTAGCTGCTGCGGCGGCTGTGGCGGCTGATCTGACTCATGTTCATCACGTCCCGCAGCTGCACGCCAGATAGCCGATGGGGTCGCGGGACGAATGATGAATGCATCGAAATGTTCTCGATCCTGCGCCTCGGTCTCACCCGCTTTTTTGCAATCGCTCGCCTCCGCTCCTCCGCTTCAGCCGCACCTCAACGATCGTTCATTTAGAACAACCCGCCGAATCTGAAACCCGAACCGACCCACGCAAACGCCACGGCTGTCAGCGTGATGAGGACGATATGCACGCCCAGCTGCGGCAACCGCTGTGCATCCAGCTTCGGAATAATCGCCAGCCGCGCATGAACGCCGAGCACCGCCGTGAACGCCAGCAAGACCAGCTTGGCCTGAACCAGATGGGCGATGGGCGAATCGCTGAACCACTGCGAATGCGGCAACCATTTACCCGCCAACCAGACGCCGGTAACGATCTGGAGTAGCAAAGCCGGAATGCCGGCCCGTTCGTAGAGCTGCTCGAATGCGCGCACCGGCTGCACATCGCGCCTTCGCAAGGCACCGGGCAGCACACTGAACAGCAGCACCAGATGACCGCCAACCCAGACACTGGCGCCCAACAGGTGCAGGAATAATAAATGGCGCATGGGGCTGACTCCTGTTCGATTTGTTTACAGTCTGGCGGCTTGTGTAGCGCTTGTGGCTGATGTCGATCAAGCCAGCCGTTATCATGCGACTCCATTCGTCCAACGCGGAGTTCCCCATGGCCAAGGCCAAGCGCATGTATGGCTGCACCGAATGCGGCTCGACCTTTCCCAAGTGGGCCGGTCAATGCGGCGATTGCGGCGCCTGGAATACGCTGGTTGAAACCATCATCGACGGCGCTGCGCCACCGAGCGGTCGGGCCGGTTGGGCCGGTGACAAGGCGAACATCAAGACCCTGGCCGAAGTCAGCGTCGAGGAAGTACCGCGCTTCTCCACGGCATCCGGCGAGCTGGACCGCGTGCTCGGTGGTGGCTTGGTGGATGGCTCGGTGGTGCTGATCGGCGGCGACCCGGGGATCGGCAAATCGACCATTCTTCTGCAGACCTTGTGCAATATTGCCCGACAGTTCCCAGCGCTCTACGTCACGGGCGAGGAATCCCAGCAACAGGTGGCCATGCGCGCGCGGCGGCTGGATCTTCCGCAGGACCAGCTTAAAGTCATGACCGAAACCTGCATCGAATCGATCATTGCCACCGCTCGCCTGGAAAAGCCCAAGGTGATGGTCATCGACTCCATCCAGACCATCTTCACCGAGCAGTTGCAGTCGGCACCCGGCGGCGTCGCCCAGGTCCGAGAAAGCGCCGCGCTGCTGGTGCGCTTCGCCAAGCAGAGCGGCACGGCGATCTTCCTGGTCGGCCACGTCACCAAGGAAGGTGCGCTGGCCGGCCCGCGCGTGCTGGAGCACATGGTCGACACGGTGCTGTATTTCGAAGGCGAGTCGGACGGCCGTCTGCGGCTGCTGCGCGCAGTAAAGAACCGCTTCGGCGCGATCAATGAACTCGGCGTGTTCGGCATGACCGACAAGGGGCTAAAGGAAGTCACCAACCCTTCGGCGATCTTCCTTACCCGTGCGCAGGAAGCGGTGCCTGGCAGCGTGGTCATGGCAACGTGGGAAGGCACCCGACCGATGCTGGTGGAGGTGCAGGCGTTGGTCGACACCAGTCATATGGCCAATCCGCGACGCGTCACCCTGGGCCTGGACCAGAACCGCCTGGCCATGCTGCTGGCGGTGCTGCATCGCCACGGCGGCATTCCCACCTATGATCAGGACGTGTTCATCAACGTGGTGGGTGGCGTGAAAGTGCTGGAAACAGCATCGGATCTGGCGCTGATGGCCGCGGTGATTTCCAGCCTGCGCAACCGACCACTGGATACCGATTTGCTGGTATTTGGCGAAGTGGGGCTATCCGGTGAGATCCGTCCGGTGCCGAGCGGTCAGGAACGACTGAAGGAAGCGGCCAAACATGGCTTCAAGCGCGCCATCGTGCCCAAGGGCAACGCACCGAAGGAAGCGCCCGCCGGGCTACAGGTCATTGCCGTAACCCGACTCGAACAGGCGCTGGACGCGTTGTTCGAATAGGACGACAGGCTGCGTCGACGTGGCAAGCGCTTGTTAGCTTGCCTCGTCGCCCTCCCCTAGCGCCGCTAGTTCGCGCTCGAGCAAGGCTTCATCGCCCAGGTTGAGCTCGACCAGCCGTCGTAGGTGGCTGATGGAATCGACGTCGATATGCCGGCACACCAGACCGATCAGCCCACCCTCTCGATGGGCCATTTCTACCGACATGCGTACCTCGGCGTCATCCGCGAGTCGTATCCGTGCTTCGAACGGCTGGGCGGGGTCGGCATCCCAGTCCGCCGGACGATGCACCAGCAAGCCCTTCAGCGACAGGTCATGCAATTCGACGGGCCAGTGACGTGCGCCCTGAGCCAGCTCGGTTTCGGCATCAAAGGCAAAGCGCTGGAAACGCCGGCGATCGCTGCTTGTGTCGTTCATCAGAACCACTCCCGGGAAATTCTCGTTTTTTAACTATAGGTCAAGCGTTTGCCAGGCCATGGTCAGAGCCAGCGCCGTACGCGCCGCCGGTAGCTCCGGTACTCATCGCCGAACAATCGGGTCAACAAGTGCTCCTCGTGGCCGATCACCGTGCGCTGCATGCAGTAGATCAGTAAAGGCAGCAATAGCCAGGGCCAGAGACTGCCCAGCAATAGCCCGATACCGCAATAGACCAGCGTATCGGCAAGATAGATCGGGTTGCGTGAGAAGCGGAAAGGGCCGGTCTGCAGCAAACTGCTCGGCTTACCGTAAGGGTTGATAGTGGTGCGATGGCCAAACATCGCCAGCGCCGCCCAGAGCATCAGCACAATGCCGACCGCAATCGAAACCCAGCCGGCATACTGCAACAGCTCGTGCGCTGGCAGGTCGAGAGGCATCCACTGCCCCAACCCCCAGGCGATAGCCACGAAGACCAGGTAGATCAGCGGCGGCGGCAGGATCACACCGGAAGATTTGGCAGACATTGGCATGGTCCATAGGCGATTCGATTGAAGGCATCCTACAGAAGCCCGGGACGATGCGTCTGCCCAGTCAACTGTCAGCAGTCAAACGGTCGATCGGCTGCGCAGCGCAGGGCGTCCGCTAGTGCTGGCCCGGCGACCATCCATGAATCATGGCGTGTTTCATCAGGTCGGCGGGCCGGTCGATATCGAGCTTGCGGCGAATGCTCAGCCGATGGGTTTCGACCGTGCGCACGCTGATTTGGAGCGCGCGCGCCATGGTCTTGTTGTTGTGACCTTGAGCCAGCATCAACAACACCTCTCGCTCACGTGGGGTCAGCTCACGCTCCTCGGCGCCGCGGCTGGCCAGCTTCTCGGCGATCCCTTCGCTGTAGTAGGTGCCGCCAGCGGCAATGGCCTCGATGGCGACGATGATTTCCCGCGACGGCGCGTCCTTGAGTACATAACCGCGTGCGCCGACCCTCGCCGAGGTATTCACGTACTCCTGGTTGTCGTACATGCTCAGGATCAGTACGCGAATATCAGGAAACTCCTCACGCAGGGACTGGGTCAGCTCGAGCCCGTTGATGTCTTTCAGACCGATGTCCATCAGGACCACATCTGCCGGCACGCGGCGCAGCAGCTCGATCGCCTCGGCGCCACCGCCGGCCTCGCCGACTACATCCAGTTCGGGTACGGCCATCAGCAGCGCGCGGATGCCGTCCCGAACCAAGGCATGGTCGTCGATCAGTACCACCTTGATGCAAGTTTGCGGGTTCATTGAGCGAGCCTCTTATTATTGGAGATCCATAGGGTCAGTTGCCGTTTCGCCGCGGCCGCGACGGAGCCGGTTTTCGCGCGAGACAAGGCACGAGTCGCGCAGTTTGGTCACTCCAAATAAGCGACGAGAAACGCAATATCGCGCGAAAACGGCCCGTCCCTCCGGGTTGCGCGGCTCGCAGCGAAACGGCAACAGACCCTAGTCATCCGGCCCGTGCCGGCAAGGTAACGTCCAGTTCGGTTCCGCCGGCAGCCGAAAGCAGACTGAAACGCCCGCCGAAGTGCTCTACCCGCTCACGGATATTGCGCAAACCGATACCGCCGCCCCCGATGTTGTCGAGCTGTCGCGGGTTGAAGCCGACGCCGTCATCGCGGACCCGCAGACGCACCGATGCATCGTCACCCTCCAGGCTGATGCGAACCGACCGTGCCGCCGCGTGACGTTCGATGTTGGTCAGCGCTTCTTGCAGAACCCTGAACAGCGCAACGGCCACCGAATCCTCCGGGTCGCCGCCGCTAAGGTCATTGCTGTATAGCATCTTCAGTCCGCTTCGCTGTTCGAACTCGGCCACAAGCTGGCCAACTGCCGCCGACAACCCCAGAGTGTCGAGCAGCGACGGATGCAGATCATGGGAGATCCGTCGTACCTCGCCAATCGCTCCGGCAAGCCGCTCGGTTCCGAGATCCAGGGTTTCCAGCGCCTTGGGATTTCCGCTGACGAGCTGATGGCTGGCCAGCTCGAACTGAAACTTGATCGACACCAGCAGCTGACTGATGCCGTCATGCAGCTCCCGGGACACCCGCGAGCGCTCCTCTTCCTGCAAGCTGACGATACGCTGGGTCAACGCCTGCAGTTTGCGATCCGCCAGTCGGCGCTCGCTGACGTTCAGTGTCAGACCACTGGCGAAGACCAGCAGCACCGCGACCAGGGCCACGCCGGTGATCGCCAGCATGGTGGTGTGGATACCGCCGGATACCTCTTCGTGGACCTTCAGAATCGCCTGATCGACATCCTCCAGATAGAGCCCGGTGCCGAGCATCCAGCCCCAGCGGTCGAGCATTACCACATACGCGAGTTTCGCCGCGAATTGCCCAGAAGAAGGTTTCTGCCAGGTGTAGCGCTGAAAGCCCTGGCCGCTTCTTGCGCTCTGCATCAAAGCCTGGATCACGGGCAACCCGTTCGGGTCGGTCATGTCCCACAAATTCTGCCCCACCAGCTCGGGCTGCCGCGGGTGCATCAGGTTGCGTCCGTTCTGGTCGTACACAAAGAAGTAGCCATCGCTGCCAAAGCTGAATCGGCTCAATGCCGCGAGGACCTTCTGCTTGGTCTCTTCGTCGTCCAGACCGCTGTCATAAAGCGGCGCGATGATGCTGGTGGCCATCTCCACGTAGTGCTTCAGCTCAGCCTGCTTGCTCGCCAGGATACTGGCCTCGATCAACTGCGCCTGCTGCTCGCCCAGCCGCTGGTTCTGCACGATGACCAACGCGCAGACAACCGCCACGGCCAACAGCAATGGCAGGATACTCAGTGCGGCGATTTTATGTCTGAGCTGCATCGAGCCTCTTCGGGACGAAATGTCCACTAACCGGGCGTTGCAAAATTAACCCAGGCGACTTGGCTGATTATCTAGCCTGGGCAAAAACGAAAAAGCCCGGCATTGGCCGGGCTTTCGCTGCTGCTAGGCAATATTACTTCCCGTAAACCGGGAACTTGGCGCAGACGGCTTCGACCTTGGCGCGCACCGCCTCGACCACCGACTCATCGCCCATCTTGTCGAGGATGTCGCATATCCAGCCCGCCAGGTCGCGGCACTCGGTCTCGCCGAAACCGCGGGTAGTGACGGCCGGGGTGCCGATACGCAGACCGGAGGTGACAAACGGGGAGCGCGGATCGTTCGGCACGCTGTTCTTGTTCACGGTGATGTGCGCATTGCCCAAGGCCGCGTCGGCATCTTTGCCGGTGATGTCCTGCTTGATCAGGCTGAGCAGGAACAGGTGGTTCTGCGTGCCACCGGATACCACGTCAAAGCCGCGCTGAATGAACACGTCGGCCATGGCCTGAGCGTTCTTCACCACTTGCTGCTGGTAGGCCTTGAATTCAGGCTGCAGCGCTTCCTTGAAGCACACCGCCTTGGCCGCGATGACATGCTCCAGCGGGCCACCCTGGGCACCGGGGAATACAGCCGAGTTCAGCTTCTTCTCGATGTCGGCGTTGGCGCGCGCCAGGATCAGGCCGCCGCGCGGGCCGCGCAGGGTCTTGTGGGTGGTGGTGGTAACGACGTCGGCGAACGGTACCGGGTTCGGGTAAACGCCAGCAGCAACCAGACCGGCGACGTGCGCCATGTCGACGAAGAGATACGCACCGACCTTGTCGGCGATCTCGCGGAAGCGGGCAAAGTCCAGCACCTGCGAATAGGCGGAGAAGCCGGCGACGATCATCTTCGGCTTGTGCTCGACGGCCAGGCGCTCGACTTCGTCGTAGTCGATCAGGCCTTGATCGTTGATGCCGTACTGCACGGCGTTGTACAGCTTGCCGGAGGACGACACGGAAGCGCCGTGGGTCAGGTGGCCGCCGTGGGCCAGGCTCATGCCGAGGATGGTGTCACCGGCACTGAGCAGGGCGAGGTAAACCGCGGCGTTGGCCTGGGAGCCGGCATGCGGCTGAACGTTGGCGTAATCGGCACCGAACAGTTCCTTGGCGCGATCGATGGCCAGCTGCTCGACCACGTCGACATGCTCGCAGCCGCCGTAGTAACGCTTGCCCGGGTAGCCTTCAGCGTACTTGTTGGTGAGTACCGAACCCTGGGCTTCCATTACCGCCGGACTGGTGTAGTTCTCCGAGGCGATCAACTCGATGTGGTCTTCCTGACGCTTGGCTTCCTGCTCCATGGCAGCGAAGAGATCGGCGTCGAAACGGGCGAGGGTCAAATCACGGCTGAACATGGTTGGCAGTCCCCTGAGAATCAGCTGGCGGTAAAAAAAGAGAGGCGCGGATTCTACCTCATCCGCCCGAGTGCGGGTATGAGACGTGGTCATGTGCAACATGAACGCAAGCTGCAAGCGAATCGGCGCGAGGCTTGTCACCTAAGATAGCGACGGTTCTGCCTAGCCTGCGCCTTAGCGCAGGCGGTTCGACACTGCCTCTTCCAATTGATCCGCCGGCACCGGGCGGCCGAGATAGAACCCCTGCACCTCATCGCAGCCATGCGCCTGAAGAAAATCCAGCTGCGCCTGGGTTTCCACGCCCTCGGCAATCACTGACAGCCGGAGGCTGTGCGCCATGGCGATGATCGCCTGGGCGATCTGCGCGTCCCGTTCGCCCGCAGGCAAACCATCGACAAAGCTGCGATCGATCTTCAGCACATCAATGGGGAACTGCTTGAGGTAGTTCAGCGAAGAGTAGCCTGTGCCGAAGTCGTCAATGGCGATCGAAGGTCGAGCCGCTTCAGCGACTCGAGAATACGCATCGCCTCGCCGACATCCTGCATCAGGATGCTTTCGGTCAGCTCCAACTCGAGACAACCGGGCGCGATGCCGCTGGTCTGCAAGATAGCCGCAATGCGCTGACCGAGCCGGCCAGCGGCGAATTGCCGGGCGGAGAGATTCACCGAGACTTTCGGCACAAACGGCCCTTGCGCCTGCCAATGAGCCATTTGTCGGCAGGCCTCGCCTAGCGCCCAGTCACCGACTTCGACCACCAGCCCCAGCTCTTCCAATGCTGGGATGAAATCGCCCGGCGGAACCAGGCCACGACTCGGATGCTGCCAACGCAGCAGCGCTTCGACACCCGTCAATGTTCGACCATCGGCGAGAAACTGCGGCTGGTAATGCAGCACGAACTGCTGCTGCTCGAGAGCATGGCGCAGGTCGTTTTCCAGCTCCAGGCGCTCCAGTGCACTGGCGTTCATTTCAGCCTGGTAGAACTGGAAATTGTTCTTGCCGCGCTCCTTGGCGTGATACATCGCCGTATCTGCGTTTTTCATCAGCTGGCTGAGGTCATCCCCGTCCTGAGGGCTGAGGGCGATACCAATGCTGGCGGTGACGAAGAACTCACGACCTGACAACACGAATGGCTCGCTCAGGCTCGCTAGGATGCGTTCAGCGACGTGAATTGCGCGGGTCAGGGCCTCGTCGCGGTCACCGCTGGGGTGCAAGAGAAAGGTGAACTCATCACCGCCCATGCGCGCCACCGTATCGTCCTCATCGACGCATGAGGCCAGCCGCATGGCGACATCTTTGAGCATTCGATCACCTGCCGCATGGCCGAGCGAATCGTTGATCGGCTTGAAGCGATCCAGATCGAGAAACATCAGCACTACCCAGCTTCCGCGTCGTGCGGCCAGCTGCAGACTGTTGTGCAGACGGTCCTGAAACAGCGTCCGGTTCGGTAGCTGGGTCAGGCTGTCGTAGTAGGCCAGCCGATGAATGCGTTTCTCGCTGGCTTTGCGCTCGCTCATATCACTGAAGAAGCAGACGTAGCTGACCAGGTCACCGTCGGCGTCGCGCACTGCGGTAATACCAATCCAGCACGGGAAAGCTTCTCCATCTTTGCGCTTGAGCCAGAGTTCACCTTCCCATTTGCCAACCTCGAGGATCTGGTTTCGCACGAACGACATCTGGTTGGCTTGCTGGCGATCCGCACTGAGCGTGGTCGGCTGTTCGCCCACTATCTCGGCGCTCGCGTACCCGGTGATGCGCTCGAACGCATCGTTGACCTGGACGATGTTGCCGTCCGGATCGGTGACCACGATGGCAGCCGTGGAATGGTCGAACACCGTCGCCGCGCGGCGCAGCTCTTTTTCCGCCTGGCGCTGGTTGCTAATGTCGCGACCGATGCACAAGGCGCCTCCGAAACGGTTGTTCTCGTTCCAGATCAGCGTGATGCGCAACTCGATTGCCACTGGCCGACCGTCCGCAGCAACGCAGTCAAAGTACAGCGTCTCGCCTTGCAGGCGCTGTCCAAGTTCCGTGAGCGCTGCCAGATTGAACGAGGCCTTGCGTACCCTGCGCATCAAATCGTAGAAGCGCGCGGCCTGGCGTGGTTTCGTCACGACCCGATCGAGTCCGTGGCGCATCGTCCACTCCGGACTGTAACCGAACACGGTCTGCACTGACGGGCTGACATAGTCGATGTGAACCGAGCTGTCCGTGGTGAAGATGACATCCTGCAGACTGCGGCCAGCATTCGATAGCGCCGCTCACTTTCACGCAGCGAGTGGCTGTGTTCGATATTCGCAGTGACGTCACGGGCCACGCCGATCAGCCGCCATACTCGCCCATGATCGTCGCGCGACAGCACCTGCTCGCGAATGCTGAACCAACGCCAACTGCCATCCCGGTGGCGCCAGCGCAGCAGCGACTCCTGGCCCACCCCCTCGCGCATCGATTTGCGCAGTGACAGCAGGCGCCAGATATATTCCTGCTCGTCGGGGTGGCTGATGCGTGCCCAGAAAGCGTTGCCGTCCTCCCCGCGCTCCTCTTCGCTGTAGCCCAGCCGGGAGGCGAGATTGCTGTTGCTGAAAACCAGACTGCCGCTCTGGATATCCTGAACGTACAGCGTGTCGGGCACCGCTCTCAGCACCTCGGACCAGAAGCGCTCGCGCTCTTCCAGCGCAGTCTGCGTCAGGTGTTCGCGTGTGATGTCACGCATGACCCAGACGAAGCCCGAGGGCTGCACCTCATTTTTCAGACGCAACGCTCGGCGGGTCACAGCATAGAGGTGTCGCTCGCCATCCTGCAGCAGACTCACCGGGTCAAGGACGATATCGGCCTCGGCGTTACTGGCGTCGAACGCTTGCCGCCCCAGCGATGGCAATAATCGTTGCAGGGAATACCGAGACAAATCGCGCTGGCTCAAGTCGAACATCGCCGCGGCAGAACTGTTTATGTACTGGAGCCGACCGGAAAAACCAGTAATGAGGATACGCTCCTCAACGGCATCCAGCGCCGTAGCCGAATAGCGCCATGCCTGCCAATGCGGCTCCAAACGTCGCGGCAGCAGAAACCGAGCAACTGCCTTGGTGAGGGAGTGGCCAAACCTGGCGATCGCCCGGGCGATGCGTGCATAGCTGGTGCGGATCGGTGTCGGCCAAAACGGATCGGACCCTAGTACTGAGCGATAGCCTTGTAGCTGACGCGTGGTAGCGCAAAGAATGCCTCGTCGTAAGGCAAAATGCCATCACACCAAAACCATTCCCCTGGTTTGCCCTGCCTGTTTCATTCCGGTAGCTTTGCCCAATTGTTTTGACCCGTCCAACGCGACGGGTTTCGTCCTTTCCTTTTTCTTTGTCGCGGGCATTCGTCTCCATGGCTCAATACGTCTATACCATGCACCGGCTGAGCAAAGTCGTTCCGCCGAAGCGTGAGATTCTCAAGAACATTTCCCTGTCATTCTTTCCCGGCGCCAAAATCGGAGTGCTAGGCCTCAACGGCGCGGGCAAATCCACGCTGTTGCGGATCATGGCCGGCGTCGACAAGGAGTTCGACGGCGAAGCCCGGGCGATGCCCGACCTGAATGTCGGCTACCTGCCGCAGGAACCGGAGCTTGATGCGAGCAAGACCGTTCGCGAAGTCGTCGAAGAAGCCGTCAGCAGCATCAAGGACGCCCAGGCGCGCCTGGATGAGGTCTACGCCGCGTATGCCGAGCCGGATGCCGACTTCGACAAGCTGGCCGCCGAACAGGCCAAGCTCGAAGCTATCCTCCAGGCCAGCGATGGCCACAACCTCGAGCGTCAACTGGAAGTCGCCGCCGACGCCCTGCGCCTGCCGCCATGGGATGCGAAGGTGGGGCACCTGTCCGGTGGCGAGAAGCGCCGCGTTGCGCTGTGCCGTCTACTCTTGTCGGCACCGGACATGCTGCTGCTGGACGAACCGACCAACCACCTGGACGCCGACTCGGTGGCCTGGCTGGAGCACTTCCTTCACGACTTCCCCGGCACCGTGGTGGCGATCACCCACGATCGCTACTTCCTCGACAACGTCGCCGGCTGGATTCTGGAACTCGACCGCGGCGCGGGCATTCCCTACGAGGGCAACTATTCCGGCTGGCTGGAAGCCAAATCCAACCGTCTGGCGCAGGAATCCAAGCAGCAATCGGCCCATGAAAAGGCCATGAAGGAAGAGCTGGAGTGGGTGCGCAAGGGCGCCAAGGCCCGTCAGGCCAAGTCCAAGGCCCGCCTGCAACGCTTCGAGGAACTGCAGTCGCAGGAATTCCAGAAGCGCAGCGAAACCAACGAGATCTACATTCCGGCCGGCCCGCGGCTGGGTGACAAGGTCATCGACTTCAATAACGTCACCAAGGGTTATGGCGACCGCGTCCTGATCGACAACCTCTCGTTCAGCATGCCCAAGGGCGCCATCGTCGGCGTGATTGGCGGCAACGGCGCGGGCAAGTCGACCCTGTTCCGCATGATCATGGGCAAAGAGCAGCCGGATTCGGGGAGCATCGAGATCGGCGATACCGTGCAGGTCGCCTGCGTCGACCAGAGCCGCGAAGACCTGGACGGCAGCAAGACCGTGTGGGAAGCGGTGTCCGACGGCTCGGACATGATCCGCATCGGCAATTACGAGGTCCCGTCGCGCACCTACGTGGGGCGCTTCAACTTCAAGGGCGGCGACCAGCAGAAGTTCGTCAAGGACCTTTCCGGCGGTGAACGCGGCCGCCTGCATCTGGCGCTGACGCTCAAGGAAGGCGCCAACGTATTGCTGCTCGACGAACCCTCCAACGACCTCGATGTGGAAACCCTGCGCTCATTGGAAGAAGCGCTGCTGGACTTCCCCGGAGCCGCCATCGTGATCTCCCACGACCGCTGGTTCCTCGACCGCGTCGCCACACACATCCTCTCTTACGAGGACAACGGCGATATCGTGTTCTTCGAAGGCAACTACACCGAGTACGAAGCCGATCGCAAGAAGCGCCTGGGGGATGCTGCAGCCCAGCCGCACCGGGTCAAGTACAAGAAGTTAGCTCAGTAACGGAGCCGAAAACGGCACCGCAAGCGCCGTCAGGTCACCGACGAACCCCGCCCATAAGGCGGGGTTTCGTTTTCAAGGGCGTTCGTTTCGTCGGCTGGTACGCTTGTTGATCGTTCAGCCTGGAGGCGCGTCCCGGCAATCGGACATAAAGCGTAACGCCTGTGCTAAACCGGCGACACGGGCAGTTTTCTTTACTAACAAGGGTGACCATCCAGGAATGCGGCTAGCGCTGCTCGGGTCCTGCTGAGTCTCTTCCCGGTGCCAGGGCCTGAACGATCTGCTCGACGATCTCGTCCGGCGTGTTGCGAATATCAACGATCAGCGCCTCATCCTCCGTTGGCGGCTCGAGGTTGGCCAGTTGATCGCCCAGCAGCGAAGACGCGAAGAAATGTCCACGACGGTTGCCAACGCGCTCGGCCAACACCTCACGGGGGCCATGCAGAAAGACCAGCCTCACGTTCCGGATGCCACCACGCAGCAATTCGCGATATCGCCGCTTGAGCGCCGAGCAGGCGAACACATGATTCCCGCCCTGACGCGCCTGTTCGACAATTGCTTCATGCATCGCCTGAAGCCAGGGCTCACGATCTGCATCGTCGAGCGCGACCCCGGCAGCCATCTTCGCCTTGTTGGCGGGTCCGTGATACTCATCGGCATCCGAAAACCCGCACCCCATGCGGCTGGCCAGCAGCTCGCCAATTGTCGTTTTGCCACTTCCGGACACGCCCATGATGACGACGATCACTTGCACCTCTTCGTTGCAGCCATTCGGGGTCGGGGGATGACGCGCGTTCGAACACCCGCGCGACCATCTGGCGCGGATGACCCGCACTTCCCACTTCGGTCATGTGGATGTATCGAAGTTCCTCGTCCGAGGTTTCACAACGTGTCGCGGCGCTGGATCCGAGCGGCATCGACAGGCACTCGATGACGCTCTCATGCGGTTCAGCAAGAGGCGACGCACCCACGTCTGATGCGGGTGCGCCGAATGCCTCATCGGATCATTGGCTGATCTGTCTGAGATAGGGCGCTGGCGCGGCGCCGAGGTTGTGTAGCATGCGCTCGCTATACCAATCGATGAAATTGACCACGCCGAACTCGTAGGTCTTCGAATACGGCCCGGGCTGATAGGCGGTGGAATTGATTCCACGCTGGTTCTCTTCGGCGAGGCGGCGGTCCTGGTCGTTGGTGGCGTCCCAAACCTTGCGCAGGTTTTCCACCGAGTAGTCGACGCCCTCCACCGCGTCCTTGTGCACCAACCATTTGGTGGTGACCCGGGTTTCCTGAGCGCTTACCGGCCACACTGTGAAGACGATGATGTGATCGCCCATGCAGTGGTTCCAGGAATGCGGCAGATGCAGGATACGCATCGAGCCGAGCTCGGGGTTCTTGATCCGCCCCATCAGCTTTTTCGAGCCCAGCTGACCGTCCATGGTCATCGATACGGTGCCTTTGAGCAGCGGCATGCGCACGATACGGTTGCGCAGTCCGAAGCTGGCGTGAGCGTAGGGAATCTGCTCGGCATCCCAGGCGGCGGCCGATGCGGCAACATGGTCCTTGAATTCCTGACTGGCGCGTGGATCGGTAACGTCGTCCCATTCCAGCAACGACTTGAGCAGCTCCGGGTGCGCGCCGTTGCAGTGGTAACACTCGCGATTGTTTTCCAGCACCAGCTTCCAGTTGGCCTTCTCCACCAGGGTGCTCTGCACCGCCACCTTGGTGTTCTCCATGTCGTACGGTTCCATGTAGTGCGTCAGGGTCGCGAGGAAATCGTCGATGGCTGGCGGGTTCTCGGCAAGGGAAATGAAGATGTAGCCGCCCGCCGTCTTGCACTGCACGGGCTTCAAGCCGTATTGGTTCATGTCGAAGTCGGCACCCATCTCGGTGCCAGCGAACAACAAGCGACCGTCCAGTTCGTAGGTCCACTGGTGATAGGGGCAAACCAGCTTGGCGACCTTGCCCTTGTCGCTGGTGCACAACCGCGAGCCGCGATGGCGGCAAACGTTATGAAAGGCATGCACCACGCCTTCGGAACCACGGATGACCAGAATCGGGTTATCGCCGATCTGTAGCGTCAGGAAATTGCCCTTGGCGGGGATCTCGCAGGTCATGCCTGCAATCAGCCACTCCTTATGGAAGATCTCCTGCATATCCAGCTGGAACAGGCGCTCATCACTGTAGAAGGGCTGCGGAAGGGAAAACGTAGGCTCGCGGGTCTGCAGCATCTCGGCCGTCGCCGTGCGCGCGGCTTCGAGCGGATCGCCCAGGCTCAGGGTGAAAGTGGCATCCATCGGTTACTCCTCAAGCCGGCCGCGCCCTGACGGGCATCTATGGCTGGCGACAAAATGGCTATACGGGTGCTACGCAAGGGGTGCCGGACGACCTCCAGTCACCGGGAGGAAAAGCGACTCCTACGAGATCTCCTCCCTTGTTCGGCTGCGACCGAGTGTGTCCCGGTGCAAATGGAAAACCTTATCTATGGGCGACAGCCGCACATCCGTTACCGACGCCGGAACGCCCGTGTAACAGGACTGGTCGCGATAAGCATGCCGATGTCGCGGATAGGTAAGTGGGCACCGAGAGCGTTGCGCACAATTCTGCGCCAGAAGGGCCGCACATCAATTCAGTTGCAGCCCTGCAGACGGGCCTGGAAGGGCCGTAGTAGCCAGCGCAATCGAGGTGAGCATGTCCAGCAATTTCCTCAATCCGGTCAATACCCAGACATGGACCAACGGCCGCCATCTGGTGCGCTGCGTGAAGGTGATCCAGGAAACCTGGGACGTGCGCACCTTCTGCTTCATGTCCGATCAGCCGATCATGTACTTCTTCAAGCCGGGACAGTTCGTCACCCTGGAACTCGAAATCGACGGCCAACAGGTGATGCGCTCATACACCATCGCCAGCTCGCCCTCGGTGCCCTACAGCTTTTCGGTGACGATCAAGCGCATCCCCGGCGGCAAGGTCTCCAACTGGCTACACGACAACCTCACCGAAGGCGACCAGTTGCCGGTACACGGTCCGGTCGGGCTGTTCAACGCCATCGATTTCCCCACGGATAAGGTCCTGTTTCTTTCCGGTGGCGTCGGCATCACCCCGGTAATGTCGATGGCGCGCTGGTTTTTCGATACAAACGCCAATGTCGATATGACCTTCGTACACAGCGCGCGCTCGCCCAAGGACATCATCTTCCACCGCGAGCTGGAACACATGGCCTCGCGGGTCAACAACTTCAGCCTGCACATCATCTGTGAGCGCCATGGCATGGGCGAGGCTTGGGCCGGTTACCGCGGCTACCTTGACCAGCGCATGCTGGAGCTGATCGCGCCGGATTTCGCTGACCGGGAGATCTTCTGCTGCGGACCGACTCCGTATATGAATGCTGTCAAGCGACTGCTGAGCGCCAATGGCTTCGACATGCAGCGTTATCACGAGGAGTCCTTCGGTGCGACCCCGGCAGACGTGCGCGAAGACGTCAAAGAGCTGGCCGAGCTGGCCGCCGGCGCACCCGATGTGCCGCTCGCAGACCTTAATCAGGTGGAGTTCACCGCGACCGGCAAGAGCATCCGTGTCGGCCCAGGAGACACCGTCCACTCGGCTGCCGCGCAGCTCGGCCTGCATATTCCCAAAGCTTGCGGCATGGGCATCTGCGGCACTTGCAAGGTAATGAAGACCGCCGGCGAAGTGTCCATGGAGCACAACGGCGGCATCACCGACGAAGACGTCGCAGAAGGCTACATCCTGTCGTGCTGCAGCGTACCCAAGGGCGACGTGGTCATCGATTACTGAATCGTTCAATCCCCCGCACACCCGGCTGCCCTAGCCAGCCGGGCACGCTTCCGATCCGCCTTTTGGCAGCCGCTCGACCCGCCAGCACATGAGCCTCAGCCGCAAACGCCCTTGCGGCGCCATTCGTAACTGAGACGTGAAGCCTCACCTACGTTCGGTGTATGCGGATTCATTGGAGGACAGGCCTGTTCTCAATCGCTGATTGAAAGCCTGCTTCGCAAGCGCTCGCCCTGGCGAAAGCCATGCCAATTGGGACCCGTGGAGTGGCTTCAGTCACGAAGCGGCGTCACGACCAACTCCCGGCTGAGGCCGTTCCCAACACCAAATCATGCGACTCACGCGAAGGGAGAACGCCTACCTGCTGGCGCGCGCTGACGGCGCTGAGTGAGGCCGCCCGCACGCCGATTCCGATAACGACGAAGCATGTCGCAAACGAACTCTCACGAGGCGCAGGCAGGCATCTTCCCGGCAAGGCCCGGCCATACCATCGCATCCAGACAGACAGACCAAAGCCTTCACCGAGGCGAGTGGCGCATCCGCGCCTTTAGGAGATCGAGATGTTCAGCAAGCAAGACCAAATCCAAGGCTACGACGATGAACTCCTGGCTGCGATGAATGCCGAGGAGGCTCGTCAGGAGCACCACATCGAACTGATCGCCTCGGAGAACTACACCAGCAAGCGCGTGATGCAGGCCCAGGGCAGCGGGCTGACCAACAAGTACGCCGAAGGCTATCCGGGCAAGCGCTACTACGGTGGCTGTGAGCACGTCGACAAGGTCGAGCAACTGGCGATTGACCGTGCCAAGCAGCTGTTCGGTGCCGACTACGCCAACGTCCAGCCGCATTCTGGTTCGTCGGCCAACAGCGCCGTCTACCTTGCCCTGCTCAACGCCGGCGACACCATCCTCGGCATGAGCCTGGCCCACGGCGGCCACCTGACCCACGGCGCCAAGGTCAGCAGCTCCGGCAAGCTCTATAACGCCGTTCAGTACGGGATCGACACCGACACCGGCCTGATCGATTACGACGAGGTCGAGCGCCTAGCCGTCGAAAGCAAGCCGAAGATGATTGTCGCCGGCTTCTCCGCCTACTCGAAGACCCTGGACTTCCCGCGTTTCCGCGCCATCGCCGACAAGGTCGGTGCACTGCTCTTCGTCGACATGGCCCATGTTGCGGGGCTGGTGGCTGCAGGCCTGTATCCCAACCCGATTCCCTTTGCCGATGTGGTCACCACCACCACCCACAAGACCCTGCGCGGCCCGCGTGGCGGCCTGATCCTGGCCAAGGCCAATCCCGAGATCGAGAAGAAGCTCAACGCCGCGGTGTTCCCCGGTGCCCAGGGCGGCCCGTTGATGCATGTGATCGCCGGCAAGGCGGTGTGCTTCAAGGAGGCACTGGAGCCTGGTTTCAAGGAGTACCAGCAGCAGGTGATCAACAACGCCCAGGCCATGGCCAAGGTGTTTATCGAGCGCGGCTTCGATGTGGTCTCCGGCGGCACCGACAACCACCTGTTCCTGGTCAGCCTGATCAAGCAGGGCATCACCGGCAAGGATGCCGACGCCGCTCTCGGGCGCGCCGGTATCACCGTCAACAAGAACGCCGTACCCAACGATCCGCAGTCGCCCTTCGTCACCTCCGGGCTGCGCATCGGCACGCCGGCCATTACCACGCGTGGTTTCAAGGAAGCCCAGAGCATCGAGCTCGCTGGTTGGATCTGCGACATCCTCGACCACCTGGGCGATGACGACGTGGAGGCCCAGGTGGCCCGACAGGCCGCTGGATTGTGCGCTGATTATCCGGTGTACCGCTGATTCGTAGGGTGGAAGGCGCTGTTTCCTTCCACCGCAAACCGGTGGATCGATAACCGGCGATCCACTTTGCGAGTCGCATTGCGTCACCGCTTCGAGGCGGTCGTTTTTCAGGAGCATTTATATGCAACGTTATTCCGGCTTCGGCCTGCTCAAGCACTCCTTCAGCCATCATGAAAACTGGCAGCGCATGTGGCGCAATCCCACGCCCAAACCGGTGTATGACGTGGTCATCGTCGGCGCTGGCGGCCATGGCTTGGCCACTGCTTATTACCTGGCGAAAGAGTTCGGCGTGAAGAACGTCGCGGTGATCGAGAAGGGCTGGCTGGGTGGCGGGAACACCGCGCGCAACACCACCATCGTGCGTTCCAACTATCTGTGGGACGAATCGGCGCAGCTCTACGAGCATGCAATGAAACTGTGGGAAGGCCTGTCCCAGGACATCAACTACAACGTCATGTTCTCCCAGCGCGGCGTGTTCAACCTGGGCCACACCCTGCAAGACATGCGCGACATCGAGCGTCGGGTCAGCGCCAACCGCCTCAACGGTGTCGACGGTGAAGTGGTCGACGCCAAGCAGGTGGCGGAGATGATCCCCTACCTGGACTGCTCGAAGAACACCCGCTACCCGATTCTCGGCGCCTCGCTACAGCGCCGCGGCGGCGTCGCCCGTCACGACGCAGTGGCCTGGGGCTATGCCCGCGCCGCCGATGCCATGGGCGTCGACCTGATCCAGCAAACCGAAGTGACCGGCTTCCGCAAGGAAAACGGCGTTTGCATCGGCGTGGAGACCAATAAAGGCTTTATCGGCGGCAAGCGTGTTGGCGTGGTCACGGCCGGTAATTCCGGGCATATGGCCAAGCTCGCCGGCTTCCGCCTGCCCCTCGAGTCCCACCCGCTGCAGGCCCTGGTATCCGAGCCGATCAAGCCAATCATCGACACCGTGATCATGTCCAACGCGGTGCATGGCTACATCAGCCAGTCGGACAAGGGCGACCTGGTCATCGGCGCCGGCATCGACAGCTACAACGGCTACGGCCAGCGCGGCTCCTACCCCACCATCGAACACACCCTGCAGGCCATCGTCGAGATGTTCCCGGTGCTCTCGCGGGTGCGCATGAACCGCCAGTGGGGCGGCATCGTCGACACCACCCCGGACGCCTGCCCGATCATCGCCAAGACCCCGGTGAAGAACCTGTTCTTCAACTGCGGCTGGGGTACCGGCGGCTTCAAGGCTACCCCGGGTTCGGGTCATGTGTTCGCCGCCAGCCTGGCCAAGGGCGAGATGCACCCGCTGGCCAAGGCGTTCTCGATTGAGCGCTTCCACAACGGCGCCTTGATCGACGAACACGGGGCGGCCGGGGTCGCGCACTGATTTTGGCCCCCTCTCCCGACGGGAGAGGGAGGATGGTTTTCTGGAGGTACCGAGCATGCTGCATATCTTCTGCCCTCACTGCGGCGAACTGCGTTCCGAAGAAGAGTTCCACGCCGGCGGCCAGGCGCACATCCCGCGCCCGCTCGACCCGAACGCCTGCACCGACGAGGAGTGGGGCGAGTACCTGTTCTTCCGCGACAACCCGCGCGGCATCCACCACGAACTGTGGATTCACGCGGCGGGCTGCCGCCAGTACTTCAATGTCACCCGTCATACGGTGAGCTACGAAATCCTCGAAACCTACAAGATCGGCGAGCGGCCCAGCGTGACTGAGGCTCCGCTCGCTGCGAAGAAGGCTGTCGACCAAGGAGTAACGGCATGAGCCAGGTCAATCGTCTTTCCCAGGGCGGTCGTATCGACCGCAGCCAGCCCCTGACCTTCAGCTTCAACGGCGAAACCTATCAGGGCTTCGCCGGTGACACCCTGGCCGCCGCGCTGCTGGCCAACGGTGTCGATGTGGTCGGCCGCAGCTTCAAGTACTCGCGACCACGCGGCATAGTCGCCGCCGGCGCCGAGGAACCCAATGCCGTGCTGCAGATCGGCGGCAGCGAAGCCACACAGATCCCCAACGTGCGCGCTACCCAGCAAGCACTTTACGCCGGCCTGACCGCCAACAGCGTGAACGGCTGGCCGAGCGTCAACACCGACCTGATGGGCATTCTCGGCAAGGTCGGCGGTGGCATGATGCCGCCCGGCTTCTACTACAAGACCTTCATGTATCCGCAGAATCTGTGGCTGACGTACGAGAAGTACATTCGTAAGGCCGCAGGCCTGGGCCGCGCGCCTAAGGAAAACGACCCGGACAGCTACGACTACCTGAACCAGCACTGCGACGTATTGGTGGTCGGCGCTGGCCCGGCCGGTCTGGCCGCGGCCCTGGCTGCCGGACGCAGTGGCGCACGGGTAATTCTGGCCGACGAACAGGAAGAGTTCGGCGGCAGCCTGCTCGCCACCCGCGAGACCCTCGACGGCAAGCCCGCCGCCGACTGGGCCACCAAGGTCATGGCCGAGTTGGAGAACATGCCGGAAGTGACCCTGTTGCCGCGCGCTACCGTGAACGGCTACCACGACCATAACTTCCTCACCATCCATCAGCGCCTGACTGACCATTTGGGTGAAGTTGCACCCATGGGGCCACTCGGTCAAAGACTCGTACGCCAGCGCATGCATCGCGTACGCGCCAAGCGCGTGGTACTGGCCACCGGCGCCCACGAGCGCCCACTGGTTTATTCGAACAACGACGTGCCGGGCAACATGCTTGCCGATGCGGTATCCACTTATGTGCGCCGTTACGGCGTGGTGCCGGGCCGCCAGCTGGTGTTGTCGACCAACAATGATTACGCCTACCGGGTGGTGCTCGACTGGCTCGACGCCGGCCATCAGGTGGTCGCCGTCGCCGATGCGCGCAGCAATCCACGCGGTGCCTGGGTCGAGGAAGCGCGCCGGCGTGGCGTACGCGTTCTTTCAGGCAGTGCGGTGGTCGAAGCGCGCGGCAGCAAGCGGGTTACCGGTGCACGCATCTGCGCCATCGATCTTGCCAGCCATAAAGTCACCAGCTCCGGCGAAGTGATCGACTGCGACCTGATCGTCAGCTCCGGCGGCTACAGCCCGGTGGTCCACCTGGCCTCGCACCTCGGTGGCCGTCCAACTTGGCGTGAAGACATTCTCGCCTTCGTCCCCGGCGAAGGCTTCCAGAAGCGCCTCTGCGCCGGCGCGGTGAATGGCGTGTTCGCCCTCGGCGACGCCCTCGCCGACGGCTTCGAGGCCGGCGCCATGGCCGCCGCCGAGACTGGCTTCAAGGCGGTCACCGGCACCCTGCCGAAGGTTGAGCAACGCCTCGAAGAACCCACCGTCGCGCTGTTCGAGGTGCCCCACGACAAACCCACGGCGCGTGCACCCAAGCAGTTCGTCGACCTGCAAAACGACGTCACTGCCGCCGGCATCAAGCTGGCCACGCATGAAGGCTTCGAGTCGGTCGAGCACGTCAAGCGCTATACCGCGCTGGGCTTCGGCACCGATCAGGGCAAGCTGGGCAATATCAACGGTCTGGCCATCGCCGCCCATTCGATGGGCATCAGCATCGCGCAGATGGGCACCACAATGTTCCGCCCGAACTACACCCCGGTGACCTTCGGCGCCCTCGCCGGCCGTCACTGCGGTGAGCTGTTCGAGGCCAAGCGCTACACCGCCATGCACGCCTGGCACCTGCAGAACGGCGCCGAGTTCGAGGACGTCGGCCAGTGGAAGCGTCCCTGGTACTTCCCCAAGAAGGGCGAAGACCTGCACGCCGCCGTGGCTCGCGAGTGCCTGGCCGTGCGCAACGCGGTGGGCATCCTCGACGCCTCGACCCTGGGCAAGATCGATATCCAGGGTCCGGATGCGCGCGAATTCCTCAATCGCGTCTACACCAACGCCTGGACCAAGCTGGACGTGGGCAAGGCGCGCTACGGGCTGATGTGCAAGGAAGACGGTATGGTCTTCGACGACGGGGTAACAGCCTGTCTGGCCGACAACCACTTCCTGATGACCACCACCACCGGCGGCGCCGCACGGGTGATGGAATGGCTGGAGATCTACCATCAGACCGAGTGGCCGGAGCTGAAGGTGTACTTCACCTCGGTTACCGACCACTGGGCGACCATGACCCTGTCCGGCCCCAACAGCCGCAAGCTACTGGCCGAGCTCACCGACATCGATCTGGACAAGGAGGCCTTCCCGTTCATGAGCTGGAAGGAAGGTCAGGTCGGTGGCGTGCCGGCGCGGGTGTTCCGCATCTCGTTCACCGGTGAGCTGAGCTACGAAGTCAACGTCCAGGCTGACTACGCCTTGGGCGTCTGGGAAAAGATCATCGAAGCCGGCAAGAAGCACGGCCTGACGCCTTACGGCACCGAGACCATGCACGTACTGCGCGCAGAGAAGGGCTTCATCATCGTTGGCCAGGACACAGACGGCTCGGTCACCCCGGACGACCTGAACATGGGCTGGTGCGTCGGGCGCACCAAACCCTTCTCCTGGATCGGCTGGCGCGGCATGAACCGCGAGGACTGTCTGCGCGAGAACCGCAAGCAACTGGTCGGCCTCAAGCCGGTCGATTCGACCAAGGTTCTGCCGGAAGGCGCACAGTTGGTGTTCGACCCGAAACAGCCGGTTCCGATGAGCATGGTCGGTCACGTCACCTCCAGCTACATGAGTGCGGCGATGGGTTACAGCTTCGCCATGGCCGTGGTCAAGGGTGGCCTCAAGCGTATCGGCGAACGGGTATTCGCGCCTCTGGTGGATGGCAGTGTGATAGAGGCTGAGATTGTCAGCTCGGTGTTCTACGACCCGAAGGGCGAGCGGCAGAACGTTTAAGGCATGACCCTTTAGGAGCAGCTTGCTGGCGAATGGTCTCGACCCGTGACCGCCAGCAAGCTGGCTCCTACGGTGTCCGACGAAACAGAATGAGAGAGCGCCCATGACCGCAGTGAACGTTTACAAACAACGCCCGGACAATCTCGAGGGGCAATCGCCGCTGCACCACGCCGGTCTCGCCGAGCTGGTCGGCAAAGGTCGCAGCGGCGCCGGCATACGCCTGCGTGAAAAGAAGCTGCGCGGTCACCTGACCCTGCGCGGCGACGCCGATGATCCGGCCTTCGCCAAGGGTGTACACGAGGCCCTCGGGCTGCAATTACCCGTCGCGCTGACGCTGGTGGCTGAGGGCGAAACCTCCCTGCAGTGGATGGGCCCGGATGAATGGTTGCTGATCGTCCCGCAGGGCGAGGAATTCACCACCGAACGGCGACTGCGTGACGCCTTGGCGGGGCAGCATATCCAGGTGGTCAACGTCAGCGGCGGGCAGACCCTGCTCGAACTCAGTGGGGAAAAGGTCCGCGAGCTGCTGATGAAGTCGACCTCCTACGACGTGCATCCGAGCAACTTCCCGGTGGGTAAAGCGGTGGGCACCCACTTCGCTAAGAGCCAGCTGGTGATCCGCCACACCGCCGAAGACGTCTGGGAACTGGTGGTGCGGCGCAGTTTTGCCGACTACATCTGGCTATGGCTGCAGGACGCCAGTGCCGAGTACGGGCTGGCAATCGAGGCGTGAGCGTAGGGTGGACGACGCCTTGTTCGTCCACCGTCGTACAGCAAAGGTGGATGGGTGAAGCATCAGCCACGCACCCCACCCTACGTGCCCAGACTGGGAGATAAACATGAGCCGAACCCCCGATACCTGGATCCTCACAGCACACAGCCCGAGCCTGCTTGGCACGGTCGACGTGGTGACACGCTATCTGTTCGAGCAGAACTGCTACGTCACCGAGCACCACAGCTTCGATGATCGCCTGGTGAGCCGTTTCTTTATCCGGGTCGAATTTCGCGCACCCGCCGGCTTCGACGAGGGAAGTTTCCGGGCCGGGTTGATCGACCGTGCCGCGCCGTTCGACATGCATACCGAGCTGACACCACCGGGCTACCGGCCCAAGGTAGTGATCATGGTCTCCAAGTCCGATCACTGTCTGAACGACCTGCTCTATCGTCAGCGCATCGGCCAGTTGCCGATGGATATCGCCGCCGTGGTCTCCAATCACCCGGACCTCGAGCCCTTGGCGCGCTGGCATGCCATCCCCTACTACCATTTTCCGCTCGATCCTCAGGACAAGCCGGCGCAAGAGCGCAAGGTGCTACAGGTGATTGAGGACAGCGGCGCGGAACTGGTGATCCTGGCGCGCTACATGCAGGTTCTCTCACCCGAGTTGTGCCGCACCCTGGACGGCCGAGCCATCAACATTCACCACTCCCTGCTGCCCGGGTTCAAGGGCGCGAAACCCTACCACCAGGCGTACCAGAAGGGCGTCAAGCTGGTCGGCGCCACCGCTCACTTCATCAACAACGACCTC
Source organism: Pseudomonas sp. SST3 (assembly GCF_003325755.1). The sequence continues at coordinate 219,899 of NZ_QORI02000004.1, forward strand.
GACGAGGGCCCGATCATTGCCCAGGGCGTCGAGCCGGTGGACCACACCCACTACCCCGAGGACCTGATCGCCAAGGGCCGTGACATCGAATGCCTGACTCTGGCCAAGGCGGTCGGCTATTTCCTCGAACGACGCGTGTTCCTTCACGCCAACCGAACGGTGGTGTTGTAGCCCCGATAGCACTTCGCATTTGTAGGAACCAGCCTGCTGGCAATCAAACCACCAGCGGATCGCCAGCAAGCTGGCTCCAGAAACACGGCATACGCCCTAACCATAAAAGCGGCTTGGCACTGCGTTCGGCAAGCCAGCCAGGCCGCAACTGACAGCTCCACTACAAGCCCGCGCGGCCTCCGCCGCGCCTTGTATTCACAAAAACAAAGGAGAAAGGCAGATGGCTGATAATCGTGGCGTCGTTTACCTCGGCGCAGGCAAGGTCGAAGTGCAGAGCATCGACTATCCGAAAATGCAGGACCCACGCGGACGCAAGATCGAACACGGTGTAATCCTGCGCGTCGTTTCCACCAACATCTGCGGCTCCGACCAGCACATGGTCCGCGGACGCACCACTGCACAGACCGGCCTGGTGCTCGGCCACGAGATCACGGGTGAAGTGATCGAGAAAGGCAGCGACGTCGAAAACCTGCAGCTTGGGGATCTCGTCTCGGTGCCCTTCAACGTCGCCTGTGGCCGCTGCCGCTCTTGCAAGGAACAGCACACCGGCGTCTGTCTGACGGTCAACCCGGCGCGCGCCGGTGGCGCCTATGGCTATGTCGACATGGGTGACTGGACTGGTGGCCAGGCCGAGTACGTGCTGGTGCCCTACGCCGACTTCAACCTGCTCAAGTTGCCCAATCGCGACAAGGCGATGGAGAAGATCCGCGACCTGACCTGCCTGTCCGACATCCTGCCCACCGGCTATCACGGCGCGGTCACCGCAGGCGTGGGCCCAGGTAGCTCGGTGTACATTGCCGGTGCCGGTCCGGTCGGTCTCGCCGCGGCGGCTTCCGCGCGGCTGCTAGGTGCGGCGGTGGTCATCGTCGGCGACGTCAACCCGGTACGCCTGGCCCACGCCAAAGCCCAGGGCTTCGAGATCGCCGATCTGTCCCAGGACACGCCCCTGCACGAACAGATCGCTGCCCTGCTGGGCGAGCCGGAAGTGGACTGCGCCGTTGACTGCGTGGGCTTTGAAGCACGCGGGCACGGCCACGACGGCGTCAAGGCCGAAGCCCCGGCTACCGTGCTCAACTCGCTGATGGGCGTGGTGCGCGTGGCAGGCAAGATCGGTATTCCCGGCCTGTACGTGACCGAAGATCCAGGCGCCGTCGATGCCGCCGCGAAAATGGGCAGCCTGAGCATTCGATTTGGTCTGGGCTGGGCCAAGTCTCACAGCTTCCACACCGGCCAGACCCCAGTCATGAAATACAACCGCGCCCTGATGCAGGCCATCATGTGGGACCGCATCAACATCGCCGAGGTGGTCGGCGTACAGGTGATCAGCCTGGACGATGCGCCCAAGGGTTACGGCGAGTTCGATGCCGGCGTGCCGAAGAAATTCGTCATCGACCCGCACCGGATGTTCAGCGCCGCCTGAACGGGAATGTGAGCTACATCATTGCGTGTGGCGCTGGCAAATTCACCTAGCCTCCGGATTGCCAATGTTGGAGCTTTCCGACTCCCCTTCGAGTTGAAGACGAACCCGCCGCTCTGGCGGGTTTCGTTTTTTCAAAAGCTGCTTTGTGCGCTCCGCCTTGTGACCCGTCCATGGTTCATCGACAGGCCTAAGTCAGCATTCGCCGCGGGTCGCGCCTCCCACGACAAGTGGCCCGGCTTAGGCTTGGCAGGGCGTTTCTGATTTATAGGAGGCCCACCCTTGGGGAAGCTTTGGCTTTGGCTTTTTTTGTCAGCGGTCCGAGAGAAGCCCTCCGGCTCCAGGCTAATGCCAGGCTCAACCCGGCAGCCCTATGGCCCGTCCGACATGGATGGGCCTGGGCAGACCATTCTGAGCCTCCTGTAACGCCTGCACCTGGGCCAGCACCGCGTCATCGAAGGGTGCCGAGCGTCCAGCGTGGCGATCGATGTTCATCAACATCTGCTCATTGGCCGCCAGCAGCTGTTCATCGCCGGGCCGATAAAGGCCGTGGTAGACATGCAGGCGTTTGCGATCGTGGGCCACCAACTGGGTGCGCACCTCGACCTCGGCACCGAGCTTGACCTCGGCCAGATAGTTCAGGTGGCACTCGAGGGTGTACAGCGTATGACCGCTGCGCTCACGCCCGGCCTGATCGAGGCCGATATGCTCCATCAGTGCATCGGTGGCGTAGCTGAAGATCAGCAGGTAGAAGGCGTCACGTAGATGATCGTTGTAATCGACCCACTCGGGCAGGATGGGGGTGCGATAGGTGTTGAGCATGCTGATGTGTGTCCTTTGGCAGAGCCAGGCTGGTCGAGACCATCGCCAGTTATCGAGTTGGCGAGTGCCCGACCGTTGAGCTGGCACGTTCATTCATAGAAAGCGAAACCATGTTGCGCCTTGGTCGTACTGATAGCACCGAGCACGGCCAGCAGCCAGTCGTCGCGGAAGCGCTCGAGCTCGAGCTCGGCAATGCTGCGTTGACCCTGCTGCTCGCCAGTGCCCTCGACCACGCTGTCGATCAGCGACTCGGTTAGCTCAGGGGCTTTCAGGTAGCTCCAAGGCAGCTCCAGGGCCGGACCGAACTGCGTCATGAAGTGGCGCATGCCCGCATCGCCACCGGCCAGAGTGTAAGTCAGGAGGCTACCCATGAACGACCAGCGCAAGCCGGCACCAGAATTGCCCGGCCATTGCTCGTTGAGCCCGCCGATCGGCGCTATAGCACCCGGAGAACCGGACCTGACGTTTTAAGCAATACCCCAGTCGTTTTTGCATCGGGACGACATCCCCCCCAGGGATAAGCTGCCGCAAAGCGTCGACAAAAGATTCGATGCGCCGCACTGGGGAGTGACCTGATGAGCCCAACCGAACTGCACGCCGACAGCATCGTCATTGATGGTCTGATTATCGCCAAATGGAACCGCGAACTCTTCGAGGACATGCGCAAGGGCGGCCTGACCGCCGCCAACTGCACCGTTTCGGTATGGGAAGGTTTCCAGGCCACAGTCAACAACATCGCCGCCAGCCAGAAGCTTATCCGCGAGTGCAGCGACCTGGTGATGCAGGTGCGCACCACCGCCGATATCCGCAAGGCCAAGGAGCTGGGCAAGACCGGCATCCTGTTCGGCTTCCAGAACGCCCATGCATTCGAAGACCAGATCGGCTACGTCGAGGTGTTCAAGCAGCTGGGCGTCGGCATCGTACAGATGTGCTACAACACCCAGAATCTGGTCGGCACCGGCTGCTACGAGCGCGACGGAGGCCTGTCCGGCTTTGGCCATGAAATCGTCGCCGAAATGAACCGCGTCGGCGTTATGTGCGACCTCTCCCACGTCGGCAGCAAGACCAGCGAAGAAGTCATCCTGGCGTCGAACAAGCCGGTCTGCTATTCGCACTGCCTGCCTTCCGGCCTCAAGGAACACCCGCGCAACAAGTCCGACGAAGAATTGAAGTTCATTGCCGACCATGGTGGTTTCGTCGGCGTGACCATGTTTGCGCCATTCCTCGCCAAGGGCATCGACTCGACCATCGACGATTATGCCGAGGCCATCGAATACGTGATGAACATCGTCGGCGAGGATGCCATCGGCATCGGCACCGACTTCACCCAGGGTCACGGCCAGGATTTCTTCGAGTGGCTGACCCACGACAAGGGCTACGCCCGCCGCCTGACCCGCTTCGGCAAGATCGTCAACCCGCTGGGTATCCGTACCGTCGGCGAGTTCCCCAACCTCACCGAAACCCTGCTCAAGCGCGGAATGCCTGAGCGCACCGTGCGCAAGGTCATGGGCGAGAACTGGGTGAGGGTTCTTTCCGATGTCTGGGGCGAATGATGAATACCTCCGGAGCCTACTGCGCACACCGATAGCCGCGTCGCGTCCTCGCGACAAGCTCGCCGTACATGCGTACTGCTCTCGCCTGTCGCTGCGGGTCTCCTTGCTCTCGGCGTGCTCGCTACGGCTCCACAGGCATCCATCCGCGCTTTTCTAATACGCAAGACACCATCTAATTCCGGAGCTTGAACACATGTCCACACACGCCCCTGAAATGCCCATCCAGGTCGACGACGAAACCGGCGTCTGGACCACCGACGCGCTGCCGATGCTCTACGTGCCCCGGCATTTCTTCGTCAACAACCACATCGGCATCGAGGAAGTACTCGGCGCCGAAGCCTATGCCGAGATTCTCTACAAGGCCGGCTACAAATCGGCCTGGCACTGGTGCGAGAAGGAAGCCGAATGCCATGGCCTGGTCGGCGTGGAAGTCTTCGAGCATTACATGAAGCGCTTGTCCCAGCGCGGCTGGGGCCTGTTCAAGATCCAGGCGATCGACCTGGACGCCGGCACCTGCGAAGTACGTCTGGACCACTCGGCCTTCGTTTACGTCTACGGCAAATGCGGGCGTCCGGTGGATTACATGTTCACCGGCTGGTTCGCCGGCGCCATGGACCAGATTCTCCAGGCGAAGGGCAGCAGCATCCGCACCGTCGCCGAGCAGGTCTATGGCGCGTCGCAGGAAGGCCACGACCACGGCTTGTTCCGCGTTAAACCACTCTAAAAACAACTTCAACCGTGATCGAAAACGTAGCGAGCGAAGCGTAGGCAAGGCGGAGGCAAAGCGAAAAGCGGAGTTTACTGTTGTAAATGAGCATTTTCGCTTCTGCCTCCAACGCCGCATAACCGAGCGCAGTAGTTTTCAGAGGATGCCGCCATGGCTTTCGAAGCAATGTTCCAACCCATCCAGATCGGCAAGCTGACCATCCGCAACCGCGTGATCAGCACTGCCCATGCCGAGGTCTATGCCACCGACGGCGGCATGACCACTGAGCGCTACGTGAAGTACTACGAGGAGAAGGCCAAAGGCGGTATCGGCCTGGCGATTTGCGGCGGCTCTTCCGTAGTGGCCATCGATAGCCCTCAGCAGTGGTGGAGTTCGGTGAACCTGGCCACCGACCGGATCATCCCGCATTTCCAGAATCTGGCCGACGCCATGCACAAGCATGGCGCCAAGATCATGATCCAGATTACCCACATGGGCCGCCGCTCCCGCTGGGACGGCTATCACTGGCCGACCCTGATGTCGCCGTCCGGTGTCCGTGAGCCCGTGCACCGGGCCACTTGCAAGACCATCGAGCCGGAAGAAATCTGGCGGGTGATCGGCAACTATGCCCAGGCCGCGCGCCGCGCCAAAGAAGGCGGGCTGGACGGCGTTGAGCTGTCCGCCGTGCACCAGCACCTGATCGACCAGTTCTGGTCGCCACGGGTGAACAAGCGTACCGACGAATGGGGTGGCACCTTCGAGGGGCGCATGAAATTCGGCCTGGAAGTGCTCAAGGCCGTGCGCGCCGAGGTGGGTGACGACTTCTGCGTCGGCATGCGCATCACCGGTGACGAGTTCCACCCTGACGGCCTCACCCATGAGGACATGAAAGAGATCGCCAAGTACTACGATGCGACCGGCATGCTCGACTTCTTCGGCGTGATCGGCTCGGGTTGTGATACCCACAACACGCTGGCCAACGTGATCCCGAACATGAGCTACCCGCCGGAGCCCTTCCTGCATTTGGCTGCCGGGATCAAGGAGGTAGTCAAGGTTCCGGTGCTTCACGCACAGAACATCAAGGATCCCAACCAAGCCTCGCGCATCCTCGAAGGCGGCTACGTGGACATGGTCGGCATGACGCGGGCGCATATCGCCGATCCACACCTGATCGCCAAGATCAAGATGGGCCAGGTTGACCAGATCAAGCAGTGCGTCGGCGCCAACTACTGCATCGACCGCCAGTACCAAGGCCTGGACGTGCTCTGCATCCAGAATGCCGCGACCAGCCGCGAATACATGGGCTTGCCACATATCATCGAAAAGACCACCGGACCCAAACGCAAGGTGGTGATCGTTGGCGGCGGCCCGGGCGGCATGGAAGCGGCACGCGTTGCTGCAGAGCGCGGCCATGACGTTACCCTTTTCGAGAAAAAGGACAGCCTCGGCGGGCAGATCAGCATTGCTGCCAAGGCGCCCCAACGTGACCAGATGGCCGGCATCACTCGCTGGTTCCAGCTTGAACTGGCGCGCCTGAACATCGACCTGCGCCTGGGTACCGGTGCGGACGTAGCCACCATCCTCGACCTGCGCCCGGACATCGTAGTGCTGGCCAACGGCGGCCATCCGTTCATCGAACAGAACGAGCACTGGGGCGCTGAAGAAGGCCTGATCGTCAGCAGCTGGGATGTGCTCGATGGCAAGGTCGCACCCGGGAACAACGTCCTGGTCTACGACACCATTTGTGAATTCACCGGCATGTCAGTGGCTGACTTCATCGCTGAGAAAGGTGCGAAGGTTGAAATCGTCACAGACGACATCAAACCCGGTGTGGCCGTTGGAGGTACGAGCTTTCCGACTTACTACCGCAGCCTTTACCCCAAGGAAGTGATCATGACCGGCGACATGGTGCTGGAGAAGGTCTACCGCGAGGGTGACAAGCTGGTGGCGGTGCTGGAGAACGAATACACCGGCGCCAAGGAAGAACGGGTGGTCGATCAGGTGGTGGTGGAAAACGGCGTGCGGCCGGACGAGACGCTCTACTACGCGCTCAAGGAGGGCTCGCGCAACAAGGGGCAGATCGACGTCGAGGCGCTGTTCGCCATCCAGCCACAACCCTGCCTGTCGGAGGCCGGCGATGGTTACCTGCTGTTCCGCATCGGCGACTGCGTGGCCCAGCGCAACACCCATGCAGCGATCTACGACGCGTTGCGGATCTGCAAGGACTTCTGACCTTCCAGCCCAGGCCCTGTAGGAGCGAGCGGGACGGTTGTCCTTGCTCGCGATGGCTGACGGAACACGTCGTCGGCACCGCCATCGCGAGCAGCCTCGCTCCTGTGCAGGCCTTGGCCAGTTGGCGCTTTCTGAGTTTCGATGCGTTCGCTAGGAGCCATCATGCTAGACACCCTACTCCCCATCCTGCTGTTCGCCGCCCTCGGCCTCGCCGTGCTCGGCGCCGGCAAGCGCTTCGCCATGTGGCGTCGCGGCCGGCCCTCGAAGGTTGACTGGCTTGGCGGCCTGCTGAAGATGCCGCGACGCTACCTGGTCGATCTGCACCACGTGGTCGAGCGCGACAAGTACATGTCCAAAACTCACGTCGCCACGGCTGGCGGCTTTGTGCTGGCCGCGCTGCTGGCGATCATCGTGCATGGTTTCGGCCTGCAGAACCGGATTCTCGGTTTCGCACTGCTAGCGGCCTGCATATTGATGTTCGTCGGCGCGCTGTTTGTCGCAAAGCGCCGCCGCAACCCGCCGGCGCGGCTGTCGAAAGGGCCCTGGATGCGCCTACCGAAAAGCCTGCTGATGTTCTCGTTCAGCTTCTTCATCGCCACCCTGCCGGTGGCCGGCATCCTGCCGCAGGACTTCGGCGGGTGGATACTCGCCGCCGTCCTGGCTGTGGGCGTGGCCTGGGGTGTGTCCGAGATGTTTTTCGGCATGACCTGGGGCGGGCCGATGAAGCACGCCTTCGCCGGCGCGCTGCACCTGGCCTGGCACCGCCGCCCGGAGCGATTCCGCAACCCCCACAATGCCAGCGCGGCGCGCTCCAGCGGCTTGAAAGCCCTTGATCTGGACGATCCGGACGCACCGCTGGGTGTGGAGAAACCCAAGGATTTCACCTGGAACCAGCTGCTCGGCTTCGATGCCTGCGTGCAGTGCGGCCGCTGTGAGGCGGCCTGCCCGGCTTTCGCGGCGGGCCAGCCGCTGAACCCGAAAAAGCTCATCCAGGATATGGTCATCGGCCTCGCGGGCGGCAGTGACAAGGGTTATTTCGGCAGCCCCTACCCGGGGATTCCGGTCGGCGAGCACGGTGGTAACCCGCACCAGCCCATCGTCTTCGCCGAAGGCAAGGGGTTGGTCGAAGCTGAAACCCTATGGTCCTGCACCACCTGCCGCGCCTGCGTCGAGGAATGCCCGATGATGATCGAGCACGTCGATGCCATCGTCGACATGCGCCGCCATCTGACCCTGGAAAAAGGCGCCACACCAAACAAGGGCGCCGAGGTGCTGGACAACCTGATCGCCACCGACAACCCCGGCGGTTTTACCCCAGGTGGCCGACTGAACTGGGCGGCTGACCTGAACCTGCCGTTGATGAGCGAAAAGAAAGAGACTGAAGTGCTGTTCTGGGTCGGTGATGGCGCCTTCGACATGCGCAACCAGCGCACCCTGCGCGCGTTCGTCAAGGTGCTGAAAGCCGCTAACGTCGACTTCGCCGTGCTCGGCCTTGAAGAGCGTGACAGCGGCGATGTGGCGCGCAGACTGGGCGACGAGGCAACCTTTCAACAACTGGCCAAGCGCAATATCGCCACCCTGGACCAGTACCGTTTTCAGACCATCGTCACCTGCGATCCGCATAGCTTCCACGTACTGAAGAACGAGTACGGCGAACTGGGAGGCCGCTACGAAGTGCTGCACCACAGCACATACATCGCCACCCTCATCGCCCGTGACCAACTGAATCTTGGCAAGCACCAAAGCGCCAGCGTGACGTACCACGACCCCTGTTACCTGGGCCGCTATAACGGCGAGTACCAGGCGCCGCGTGCCGTGCTCAAGGCCATCGGCATCGAGGTGAAGGAGATGGCCCGCTCCGGCTTCCGTTCGCGCTGCTGCGGCGGTGGCGGTGGCGCGCCGATCACCGACATCCCGGGCAAGCAACGCATTCCCGACATGCGCATGGAAGACATCAAGGAGACCGGAGCTGAGCTGGTGGCGGTCGGCTGCCCGCAGTGCACCGCCATGCTCGAAGGCGTGGTCGAACCGCGCCCACAGATCAAGGACATCGCCGAGCTGGTGGCGGACGTGTTGATCGAAAGTGCGCAAGCCCCAGCAAGCACACCCCCGGCGGTGAAGCGTGAGAAGGTCGTGGAGATGCATTCATGAGCAGGCGCCATTTTTTGCGATACCAACCTGCAGCGAGCTTGCTCGCGAAACGCCCGGACTTCCGCACTAACCCGTTCGCAAGCACGCTCGCGCTCAGGGAAAGCGCCCCGAACCAGGAGGCCCTGTGATGAACATCATCCGTCGCGATCCCCGCGCCGAGTGGATCGCCCGCAACCGCCTGCATCCGTTGCACACAGCGATGCAGACCAAAGGCGAGACGAGCTGGATGGGTCCCAACGGCGTCATTCGCAAGAATCCCCACGCCGTCGGTTTTATCGGCCCCAACGGGATCAAGCGCATTGACCGCAGCGGTGCCCAGCAAGGCGGCAGCAACAAGGGCGCCGTGACCAGGGAAGCGCTGCAACTACCGTTGCATCGCATCGAGCAGCCGAGCTTTCACATCGTCGTGGTGCCGGACATGCTAGGTGGCCGACTCTCCAGCCACGACCGCGACCTGCTCGGTCTGGCGCGCAAACTGGCAGGGGCCGAAGGAGCGGTACTGGCGGTGCTGTTCGGCGACTACAAGGAAACCGCCCTGGACACGGCCGGCGTGGACCGCCTGCTGCATCTCGAAGGCAGTGAGTACGAAGGCTACGCGCCGGAGCAACGCCTGCAGGCTTTGGTTGCCGTCGAACATCATTTCAAGCCACGTCACTGGTTGGTACCCGACAGTCGTGGCGGCGGCGCTGAGCTTGGCCGCCGTCTGGCTGCGAAGCTGGACGAGCGCCCGGCTACACGTGTCTGGCAGGTGGACGAAGCCCGTTGCACCGGGCGCGCCGGCGCGGGCCGCGAAGACCTGCAGCGGCCGTTGCCGAAGCTGATCCTGGCCGCCGCCGAGTGCGCCGAACCCGTCGCCGAGACCCGCCACGAAGTGCTGCCGGTGGAGTTGCAGGTCGTCGTGGCCCGTAGCCTGCCGCGGCTCGAAGATCTCGGCCCGGTTGCCGTCGATCCCGCGCAGATACCCATGGCCGAATCGGAATTCATCCTCTCCGGCGGCAACGGCGTGAAAGATTGGGACCTGTTCCACCGCGCCGCGCAGGTGCTAGGCGCCACCAAGGGGGCCTCTCGGGTCGCGGTGGACGATGGCTTCATGCCGCGTCACTGCCAGGTCGGCGCAACTGGTACCTGGGTCACAGCGCGGGTCTATCTGGCGGTCGGGATCTCCGGCGCCATCCAGCATCTGCAGGGTATCGGCGCCTGCGACAAGGTGGTGGCAATCAACCTGGATCCGGGCTGCGACATGATCAAACGCGCGGACCTGTCGGTCATTGGCGATTCGGCGGCGATTCTCCAGGCGCTGATGGAGCGGGTCGCCACCTATCGCCAGGGAGGACAACGCGATGCCGCGTGAATGCCTAGGGTGGCCGCCGTTGTTCGCAGCCACCATCACCACGTCTCGGTGGATCCATGAAGTGCGATTCACCCTACGGAGCACCCGTGATGAATGACCTGAATGTTATCGCCCTGGTTTCCGTGGGCGCTCACCCGACCTCGGGGCGAGCCCGCCGCGCCGAACAGGATGCGCGTGCCGTCGAGTTGGGCTTGCGCCTGGCGGGCGAGCGACTGCAGCTGGTGCATGCCGGTGCCCCCGAAGAAGAGGCACTGCGCGGCTACCTCGGCATGGGTCTGGCGGAACTGACTGTGCTTAAACAACCCTCCGGGGCCGACGCCCTGCCCGTGCTCGCTGACTACCTGGCAAACGCAGGCGCCCAGATGGTGCTGACTGGAAGCCAGGCCGAAACGGGCGAGGGCTCGGGCATGCTGCCCTACCTGCTGGCCGAGCAACTGGGCTGGCCACTGGTGGTCGGTCTGGCCGAAGTGGAGACAGTCGAAAACGGTAGCGCACTGGTACTGCAGGCGCTGCCACGGGGTCAGCGACGCCGGCTGAAGGTGCGCCTGCCGTTTCTCGCCAGCATCGACAGTGCAGGCCCACCGGCACGGCAAAGCGCGTTCGGGCCAGCCCGCCGTGGCGAAATCAGCGCCGAAGCGGTCCCCGTGATCGAAGACGAGCTGTTCGCCGAGGCGCAGCTGCAACCTGCGCGCCCACGCCCCAAGCGGCTCAAGGTCATCCATGGCAAGACCGCCGCTGATCGCTTGAAAGCCGCCACAGCCAAGGCGTCCGGCGACGGCGGACAGGTGCTTCGGGATCTGTCGCCGGAAGCCGGCGCTGAGGCTATCTTCAACTTGTTGCGCGAGGAAGGTGTGCTGCGCTGAGCGCAGTGACCCGTCTCGCATCGAAGCCAAAGGAGCAAACGCGATGATGCATGCCGATCTGATTGACCAGGACGATTTTCGTGATCGCCTCGTGTCGCTGGGCTTTGAGATACCCAGTGGCGTTACCGCCGAGCAGGCCTGCGAACGGGCTGTCAGCGGCCTCTCTCAGGAACGCGCGCAGGCACTGCGCCGATTGGTCGAGGAACTCCTCGGCGGCTCCGCAACCCTGCTGCCCGCGGTGCGTGAAGCCATCAGCAGAAAGTTGCTCCCGGCATTGGTGCGACCGTAGTACAACGCAGGGGCGGATGACGTTCCGTTCTGAAGCACGTCGCGCTTGCTCATGCGACGCGAGATGACGTCTCGCGTCGCATGAAGACGTGAGCGTTATCGTTCTGGATCAAGGCAGGCTAACGGGCCTGCCCCGCCCACTTGCGGCCCGGGAAACCTGTGGCTATCGGGCCAGCACCCGTCCTAGACGCTGCACTGGCCCAATCGGCGTTCATCAGGCTTCCATCAACCCTACGCTGGGTCGGTCTGGGCCAGGCGCTCATCAGCCTGGCCAGAACGTCTATCGTCGATCAGATGCGCACGCTGGCGAAGGTCGACTCACCCTGGGCCCGTTGCAACGCGGCCATGACGGCTGGGTGTTTGCGGACTTCATCAGGGCGAGGAATCAGCGCGACCACCTGCCCCGAGTGCTGACCCGAGCGCTCGTCACGCGGTGGAATGCCGAAGAACTCGCGGTAGCACTTGGAGAAATGCGGGGTCGAGACGAAGCCGCACACCGAGGCCACTTCGATGATCGACATGGGCGTCTGCTTGAGCAGCTGGCGGGCACGTATCAGCCGCAGCTTGAGGTAGTAACGCGACGGCGAGCAGTGCAGGTACTTTTGAAACAGCCGCTCGAGCTGGCGTCTCGACACGTTGACGTAACACGCCAGTTCGTCCAGGTCGATCAGCTCTTCGAGGTTGGCTTCCATCAACGCCACGATTTCCAGCAGCTTCGGCTGGTTGGTGCCCAGCATGTGCTTGAGCGGCACCCGCTGGTGGTCCTGTTCGTTGCGAATGCGCTCGCACATGAACATGTCCGAGATCGCCGCGGCCAGTTCACGTCCATGCTGCGCGCCGATCATATGCAGCATCATATCCATCGGGGCGGTGCCGCCGGAGGCGGTATAGCGATTGCGATCGATGGAGAACAGCCGGGGCGTCACCGTCGCACGAGGAAAGGCTTCCTGCATCGCCGCGAGACATTCCCAATGCACGCTGCAGTCGTAGCCATCGAGCAACCCGGCCTTGGCCAGCGCCCAGCTACCGGTACACACCGCCCCCATCTGACGACCATGGCGGGCTTGCGCCTGCAGCCAGTGAAGATGCTCGCGGGTCGCGCTGTGTAGGATATCCACCCCGCCGCAGACGATCACTGAATCAAGGCTGGGCGCCGTAGCGAAGCTGGCATCCGGCGTGATCTGCAGCCCGTCACTGGCCATTACCGGTTGCCCAGCATGGGTCAACGTGAACCAGCGATACAGCTCTTTGCCGGAAAGCTGGTTAGCCATGCGCAGCGGCTCGACGGCCGAAGCCAGGGAGATCAGGGTGAAGTTATCCAACAGCAAAAAGCCGATGGTCTGCGGGAGCCGATTCGGGGGCTGCGACCCGGGGTTGATCTGTGACAATGACGGATCCTCACGCTTAGCAATATTGATGAGCCTTGGATGGCCCTTTTCTTATTTTCCGGCGTGTAACGGCGCCGGGTTTTGCAGATATCAAGGCAAACCGCATGCCTATATTGATTGGATGTTCAATAAAAGCCGGCAGCCCGCCAAAACGGCCCTGCGGCAAGCGCTGGGGCCCGCAGAAAAAACTTGCTGTATCGGGCCGGCACGCCTGCTTTTGGCAGGGGCTGAGCACTTTGGTAGCAATGCCCGGCGTGTCGAGCGCGAAACTCGGGTAGAAAAAAACCGGCGGTAACAAAAAGCGGTAACAGGCAAGGGCCGGAACCGGCCGGCGCTGCGCCCGCTCACCCGAAGAACGCACCACAAAGATCCCGTGCATCGGTACCAACGCACGGATCTGGGTCAGCACTCGATCGCGTTGACTGCAAGGCCGCCACGGGACGTTTCCTTGTACTTGTCATGCATGTCCGCGCCGGTATCACGCATGGTGCGGATGACTCGATCCAGTGAGATGAAGTGCTCGCCGTCCCCACGCAATGCCATCTGTGCCGCATTGATTGCCTTCATCGCAGCGATGGCGTTGCGCTCTATGCAGGGCACCTGCACCAGGCCGCCGACCGGGTCGCAGGTCAGCCCGAGGTTATGCTCCAAACCAATCTCGGCGGCATTCTCGAGTTGCTCGGGCGTCGCGCCCAGAAGCTCTGCCAAACCAGCTGCCGCCATGGCGCACGCGGAACCGACCTCGCCCTGACAGCCCACCTCAGCGCCGGAAATCGACGCGTTCTTCTTGCAGAGAATGCCAACCGCCGCCGCCGCGAGAAGGTAATTGACCACATCGTCATCGCAGGCTTGCGGGTGGAATTTCATGTAGTAATGCAAGACCGCCGGAATGATGCCCGCCGCGCCGTTGGTGGGTGCGGTGACCATCCTCCCGCCCGCCGCGTTCTCCTCGTTCACCGCCAGCGCAAACAGATTCACCCATTCCATTGCGCTCATGGTCGAACCGATGACATTCGGCTTGCCCAGCTCCAGCAGATTGCGATGCAACCTGGCGGCACGTCGACGGACATTCAGCCCGCCGGGCAACACGCCTTCATGGCGCAGACCATTGGTTACGCACTGTTGCATCGCTTGCCACAGGCGCAGCAGGCCGCTGCGGACCTCCGCCTCACTACGCCAGGCCGTTTCATTAATCATCATCAGTTCGCTGACACGCAGCTCATTGCGCTTGCACAGCTGCAGGAGCTCGACCGCACTGGAAAAGTCATAGGGCAACGCGGTGTGATCCTGATCCAGCTGACCGGCTGCCGCCTGCTCGGCGTTGACCACGAAGCCGCCGCCGACGGAGTAATAGGTGTCCTGAAAAAGCTCGCCGGAATGCCCTTGCGCGATGAAGGTCACGGCGTTGGGGTGGTAGGGCAGGTTCTCCTCAAGCAGGAGCAGATCTTTCGCCCAGTCGAATGCGATCGGCCAGTGACCATCGAGCCGCAGCTGCCCACTGGAGCGAAGTGCCGCGATGCGCGGAGCGATCTGCTCCGGATCGATGAGGTCCGGCCGTTCGCCCATCAGCCCCATCAGTACAGCGTTATCGGTACCGTGCCCGACCCCGGTCGCCGACAGCGACCCATACAGACGCACCTCTACGCGCCACACACGTTCCAGCAGCTTGCGTTCGCGCAGCGCACCGACAAACAGCGCGCCGGCGAGCATGGGTCCAACGGTATGCGAGCTGGAGGGCCCGATGCCGACTTTGAAAAGATCGAATACGCTGATCGCCACGCTGAACGCTCCACAGGATGCCCCAAGACAGGGAGCATGATCATCGTTTTGCCTGCGAAAAGAAGTCTGGCACCGACGCACTCATGTCCAAATCCGTCAGCCCAGCCGCCGTGGACTTCAGGCAGCGACGACGGGCTGCCCCCGGCGCTGTTACGAGCGGAAGAACATCGTGCACAGCCACTCAATTTCAGTGGTGCCGCTCCGGACAAATGACGTATCGGATTCGGGCAGGAATTCGCGCATCACACCTGTCGCTTTTGCCCCGCAGTTGCGCGCTTACCTTGAATGTCTTCAGGCGTTGTCGCCGGGCCAACGAAGCTCCCGAAACGGAACAAAAAACTTCTCAATGACATTCAAACTCTGGTTAATCAGCCCATCCTCATGATTTTTTTTCACGTTGCCGCTGATGGCGCCAGGCCACGGCACAGCGATCTATCCGCGCATTTGCTGGAGTACAACTATGCCCAACGAAGAAACCCAGCGGTGCCATGATGAATTTTTTTCTGTTATGGTTTTTTTAGGCATACATGTCGCCGCTCAGTACGTGAGCGTCGCAACCCGACAATCGCAAGCGCCAAAGGGGAATATCGTTAAGTCATGTTTATCCGAAGTCGCCAGGTCAGCACAGGTCCTGGCAACGCCGAATGCCTTGCGCAGATGAACCCCCAGCCGTCCAGCAGAACGGCTGTACATAACAATAATAGGTAGCCGGTTCAGCCCCTATGGAGCGGCGACCACGATTGGCTTGCTAGTACTGCCAGAGGACCAAAGCAGCACAGCGGTGAATGACAGAACGTAGGAATCGGCCGATACGCGAGATGAACATTCAGCTCGCCTGCAGAGCCGCGGCCCGTCGAGTCCCGCCGCACCGCGTCCGCCCGAAAATATGTCAACCCATAAGCCATAGCAGTTGGCACTAGCCGGCAGCGCTGCAAGGCGCTTGCGGCCTCGTTTAGCTGATCTGGATGTCTACTGAGGGGAACCATCCCATGCGGTCTGGAAAAATCGTCGTCGAGAACCTTTACAAGGTCTTCGGCCCGCAGGAACAAGAAGCCATCGCCCTGCTCAAGCAAGGCTGGAGCAAGGACAAGATTCTCGCCGAGCGCGGTGCGGTCATCGGTGTGAGTGATGTTTCGTTCAGTGTCGAGGAAGGTGAAATCTTCGTCCTGATGGGCCTGTCCGGCTCCGGCAAATCCACGCTGATACGCCTGATCAACCGCCTGATCGAGCCCAGCGCCGGAGACGTCTTCATCGATGGGCAGAACGTTGCGAAACTGCCCCACTCACAACTCATCGACTTGCGTCGTCGCGACATGAGCATGGTTTTCCAGTCCTTCGCACTGATGCCGTCGCGCTCGGTGCTGGACAACGCCGCCTTCGGCCTGGAGGTCGCCGGCGTCGGTCGTCGAGAACGAGAAGAGCGCGCCATGACGGTGCTCACGCAGGTCGGTCTCGACACCTTCGCGCAGAAGTATCCGCACGAGCTGTCCGGCGGCATGCAGCAGCGCGTCGGCCTTGCCCGTGCGCTGGCGGTGAACCCTTCGATGATCATCATGGACGAAGCCTTTTCCGCCCTCGACCCGCTCAAGCGCCGGGAGATGCAGGACGTCTTGCTGGAGCTGCAAAAGACCCATCGACGCACCATCATCTTCGTCTCCCATGACATCGAGGAAGCCATGCGCATCGGCAACCGCATCGGCATCATGGAAGGCGGCAAGCTGGTTCAGGTCGGTACGCCGCAGGAGCTGATCGACAACCCCGCCAGCAGCTACGTGCGCAATTTCTTCGAAACCGTCAACACGACCCGTTACCTCACCGCCGGCCAACTCAAGGCCGACAGCGTTCCGCTCTATGTGCACAACGGCAAGGCGCCGGACGCCCTGCAGGTCTGTCAGGAGTTGCAAGCGATGGACAAGCACTACGCCTTCGTCGTTGACGAGGACAAGAAATTCCGCGGTTCGATCAGCCTGGAACGCATCGCTCTGCTGGTCGAGAACGGCCAGACCTGCGCCCTCGAGGCGGACGTGTTGAAGCAGATTGATCCCCTGACCGAAGACCAGCCACTCGACCAGGTGATCGAACGCCTGGTGGATAACGAAGGGCCTATGCCCGTGGTGGACAGCCAAGGGTTCTACGCGGGCGCCATCAGCAAAGGCCGCCTTCTGACTCGCCTGCAGGAGGAATGATCATGAGCAAAGAACTCGATCTGGGGAGCTGGGTCAACGACGTCGTCCAGCACCTGCTGGAGAACTACAGCGGCGCCTTCGATAGCCTGGGCAGTGTGGTCAGCGGATTTTCCGAAGGTATCGAAGCATTGCTGATGCTGCCGCCGGCCTGGCTGCTCATCGCCATTTTCGTCGGCCTTGGGCTGTGGCGCATCGGCGCCCGGTTCGCCGTCTTTACCGCCGTATCCTTCATTCTCATCGTGCTCACCGGCTTCTGGGAGCAGACCGTGGTGACCCTCGGCCTGACCTTTTCCGCCACGCTGATCAGCCTGGTCCTGGGCGTTCCGCTGGGTATCTGGTCGGCTCGCAGCGAACGCGTGGCCATGATCACCCGCCCGATCCTGGACTTCATGCAGACCATGCCGGCATTCGTCTACCTGATTCCGGCGGCGATGCTGTTCGGCCTCGGTCGCGTACCCGGCATCATCGCCACGGTGATTTTCGCCATGCCGCCAGCGGTGCGCCTGACCAACCTGGGCATCCGCCAGGTCAACAAGGAGATCGTCGAGGCCGGACAATCCTTCGGCTGCAACGCCCGGCAGCTGCTGTTCAAGGTGCAGTTGCCCAACGCAATGCCGTCGATCATGGCTGGGGTCAACCAGACCATCATGATGGCGCTGTCGATGGTGATCATCGCCTCGATGGTCGGCGCTGGCGGTCTGGGCAACGACGTGCTGGCCAGTATCCAGCGACTGGACATCGGCCTCGGTTTCGAAAGCGGCATGGCCGTGGTGCTGCTGGCAATCATCCTCGACCGCATCACCGAAAGCTTCGGTACTGCCAAGCGGGCCACGCAGAAAGCTGCCTGGTACACCTGGGTGAGCACCAAGCTCAGGCTGCAGCGCCAGTAGACCATCACGAACCGTAGACACAGGGATTTACGATGAATACGTTCAAGAAGATCACGGGTATCGGACTGTTCTCCTGCGCATTGATGCAGAACGCATGGGCGCAGGAGCCAGCCAGCTGCGAGAAGGTGCGCTTCGCTGAGATCGGCTGGGCGGACATCGCCGCCACCACAGGCGTGGCGATGGTGCTGTCCGAAGGCCTGGGCTACGACCCAAGCAAGGTGATGGCCTCGGTACCGATCGCCTTCACCGGCGTGAAAAACAAGCAGATCGATGCCTTTCTCGGATACTGGTCGCCCTCCATGGACGCGGTCATCGAGCCCTTTACCAAGGATGGCGGCGTCAAGGTGCTCGAGTCGCCGAATCTTGAGGGCGCCAAATACACCCTGGCGGTGCCGACCTACGCGGCCGAAGCAGGGCTGAAGAGCTTCCAGGACATCGCCAAGTTCGAAGACGAGCTGGGCGGCAAAATCTACGCGATCGAGCCGGGTAACGACGGCAACCTGCTGATCGAAAAGATGATCAAGAGCGACCAGTTCGGCCTCGGTGATTTCCGCATGGTCGAATCCAGCGAAGCCGGCATGCTGGTTCAGGTGCAGCGCGCGATCAGGAAGAAAGAGCCAGTGGTGTTCCTCGGCTGGGCTCCACACCCGATGAACGCCCAGTACGACCTGACCTATCTGGCTGGTGGCGATGAGGTGTTCGGCCCCGACTACGGTGCCGCCAAGGTATTCACCGTGGTGCCGCCGGATTATCTGGAACGCTGCGCGAATGTCGGCAAATTGCTGCAGAACCTGCAGTTCACCGTCCCCATCGAGAGCGAGCTGATGAGCATGGCGCTCGAACGCGACGATCCGCAGACCGTGGCGAAAAGCTGGATCAAGGCCAACCCGGCCATCCTCGAGCAATGGCTGGCGGGCGTGACGACCTTCGATGGCCAGGATGGCGTTGCCGCCGTGAAGAAATTCGTCGGTCTCTGACCGCTTGAAGGCACTCAGGCAACGCAGGGCCGGGCAAGGATAGCCAGCAGGCCCGTCCCGGCCTGTGCCCGAGACGAGTCTGCCGCCCAGCCGCAACACAACCGATCACATTTCATTTTCGCCGGTGCGCAAGCAGAACCAGCGCGCCGAACCGTGCATGGGATTTCGCTCAACCGCTGAAATCCCTGCAACAAACCGCAGTCCTCGCAGAACGGGACCACGGTCGGCATCACTGCCATATCCTGACATGGAGCTATAACGCATGAGTCTATTCAAGCACCTTCTTTGTGGTCTCGGCGCCGCCAGCATGGCGCTCGGCATGGCCACCAGCATGGCGGCGGACAAGCCCGAGCTGAAAATCGGCTACGTAAACGGCTGGGACGATAGCGTCGCCGCCACCCACGTGGCAGGCGAGATTCTCGAAAGCAACCTGGGCTATACCGTCAAGCTGCAACCGGTCGAGCCGGCCATCATGTGGCAGGGCGTCGCACGCGGTGATCTCGACGCCACGCTCTCCGCCTGGCTGCCCGCCACCCATGGTGAATACTTCGAAAAGCTGAAGGATAAAGTCGTGGTGCTCGGCACCAACTACGAAGGCGCCAAGATCGGTCTGATCGTACCGGACTACATGGATGCCAAAAGCATCGCCGATCTCGACCAGCACAGCGAAGCACTGGGTGGCAAGATCACCGGCATTGATGCCGGAGCCGGCGTGATGCGCCGCACCGAAGATGCCATCGAGCAATACGATCTGGACATCCGGCTGATGGCCAGCTCGGGCCCGGCAATGACCACCGCGCTGACCCGTGCGGAAAAGGCGAAGGAGCCCATCGTCGTCACCGGCTGGATCCCGCACTGGATGTTCGCCAAATGGAAGCTGCGCTTCCTGGATGATCCGAAGAAGGTCTTCGGCGATGACGAACACGTCGACACGGTCGCCAACCCGGCCCTGGCCAGCAAGGCTCCCGAGGCCGAGGCCTTCCTGAAGAAATTCAGCTGGAACGCCGAAGAAGTCGGTGAAGTGATGCTGGCTATCCGCGACGGCGCCAAGCCGGACGCTGCCGCTCGCGAATGGGTCAAAAACAACCCGGAACGCGTCGCCGGCTGGCTCGAATAACCATCGATCCCCCTACACCCTATCTCTCCCACCCCGACCGCGCCCTTTGGCGGGCGCCGCTCGAAGCCATGGAGTCGTGCGCATGCGTGTAATCAAGTGGAGCACCCTGGCGCTGGCCGTCACCGCCGCCGTCAACCAGCTGGCCGTGGCCAGCGAACAGTCGGAAGCCGCCGACTTCGTCGACGACAGCAACCTGACGCTGCTGAACAAGAACTACTACTTCGCCCGCGACAACCATGCGCCTGGCGCCGATCCGAGCCGCATCGAAGAGTGGGCTCACGGCATGCTGCTCACCTATGAGTCCGGATTCACCCAGGGCCCCGTCGGCTTCGGCGTCGATCTCCATGCCGGTGGTGCCATCAAGCTAGACAGCGGTCGCGGCACCAGCGGCACCGGCCTGTTACCGGTGGACAGTGACGGCCGCGCCGCCGACGAGCTCGGGTTCGCCGGAGGCGCCGTCAAGCTGCGCATCTCCAATACCACGCTCAAGTACGGTGACCTGACCCCTACCGCCCCGGTCTTCTCGCCGGGCACCGGGCGCATTTTTGCCAGCACCGCCAACGGCTTCCAGCTGATCTCTGGCGAAATCGAGCGGCTGACGGTCGATGCCGGCTACTTCACCTCGATTCGTGATCGCAACCGCTCGGTCAATCGAGACGGCGAAATCACCCTGGTCTATGCCGGCGCCATCGACTCGGAAACCGTCGGCTACCTGGGCGGCACCTACCAGCTCACCGACAGCCTCAGCGCCACACTCTATGGCTCCAAATACGAGGATGTCTGGACCCAGTACTACGGCAACCTGAACTACGCATTGCCACTCGCCGAAAACCAGGCGTTGACCTTCGACTTCAACGTCTACGACACCCGGGACGAGGGTGCAGCGCTGGCCGGCGACATCAACACCACGGCCTGGTCGCTGGCTGCTGGCTATTCGATCGGCGCCCATACCTTCACCCTCGCCCACCAGCAGGTGAACGGCAACTCGCCCATGGACTACATCAGCATAGACGGCACCAACGCCGGCGACTCCATCTACCTGGCCAACTCCTCGCAATGGTCCGATTTCAACGCGCCCGGCGAGCAGTCCATGCAAGCCCGCTACGACCTCGACATGGCGGCCTACGGCGTGCCTGGCCTGAGTCTGATGGCCAGATAGATATCGACGGCGCGAGCGTCGACCCCAACGGAGCCTACGCCTACTACGCCGGAGCCGCCGGCAAGGGCAAAGAGTGGGAGCGCGACCTTGAAGCCAAGTACGTCGTTCAGGATGGCGGCCTCAAGGACCTGTCCCTGCGCGTGCGCTACGCCACGGCACGCGGATTCGCTGGTGATATCGACGAGCTGCGCGTGATCACCGAGTATCCGCTGGATATTCTCTGATCGGCAGCGGGCGGGTGCTCGCGCACCTGCCCGCCACCGCACAGCCCGCTTGCGCCGGCGGCTGTGTCCGCCCGTCCGTCATCGCTGATCACACGACACCGGCATGCGCAATAGCGACAACTGGCCCTTTATTGATTGATCGTTCAATAAAAAATCCCTAGGCTGGTCGCCAGTCAAACCCTGACCGGAGCCCCCCTTCATGCCCAAGGTTGGAATGCAGCCCATCCGGCGCAAGCAACTGATCCACGCCACGCTCGAAGCGGTGGATCAGGTCGGCATGAGCGACGCCAGTATCTCGATGATCGCGCGTCTGGCAGGTGTCTCGAACGGCATCATCGCGCACTACTTTCAGGACAAGAACGGCCTGCTCGAAGCCACCATGCGACACCTGATGAAAGCGCTCAATCAGGCCGTTCGTATACGCCGCGAGGCGCTTACCGACGACAGTCCGCGCGCGCACCTGAAGGCGATCATCGAGGGCAACTTCGACGATAGCCAGGTGAACGGACCCGCGATGAAAACCTGGCTGGCGTTCTGGGCGTTCAGCATGCATCAACCCTCCCTGCACCGGTTGCAGCGGATCAACGACTGCCGCCTGTATTCCAATCTCTGCTGCGAGTTCCGCCGCGTTCTGCCGAAGGAGCAGGCACGCTCGGCTGCGCGAGGCATGGCGGCATTGATCGACGGCTTGTGGTTGCGCGGCGCGCTGGCCAGCGACGACTTCGATATCGAACAGGCATTGCAACTGGCCTATGACTACCTGGATCAGCTACTGACCAAGCAGGTGCACTGATCCCCTTCTTCACTACGCACCGCGAGGATGACCATGCCCCGTTTCGAACAACAGAAACTCTACATCGATGGCCGCTATACCGAGGCCACTAGCGGCGGCACCTTCGAGACCGTCAATCCAGCGACCGGCGAAGTGCTTGCCGAGCTCCAGCGCGCGTCGCGGGACGATGTCGATAAAGCTGTCGCCAGCGCCACCGCGGGACAGAAGGTCTGGGCCGCGATGACCGCCATGCAGCGCTCGCGCATCCTGCGCCGAGCGGTCGACATCCTGCGCGAACGCAACGATGAACTGGCCGAACTGGAAACCCTCGATACCGGCAAGCCGCTGGCGGAAACCCGCGCAGTGGATATCGTGACCGGGGCCGATGTGCTCGAATATTACGCCGGGCTGATCCCGGCCATCGAAGGCGAGCAGATCCCGTTACGCGATACCAGCTTCGTCTATACCCGCCGCGAGCCGCTGGGTGTGGTGGCCGGGATCGGTGCCTGGAATTACCCGATCCAGATTGCCCTATGGAAGTCCGCACCGGCATTGGCGGCCGGCAACGCGATGATCTTCAAGCCCAGTGAGATGACGTCCCTGAGCACCCTGAAACTGGCCGAGATTTACACCGAGGCTGGCGTGCCGGATGGCGTATTCAACGTGCTCACCGGCAGCGGTCGGGAAGTCGGCACCTGGCTTACCGAGCATCCAGGCATCGAGAAGATTTCCTTCACCGGCGGCACCAGCACCGGCAAGAAGGTCATGGCCAGCGCGTCCAGCTCCTCGCTCAAGGATGTGACCATGGAGCTGGGTGGCAAGTCGCCGCTGATCATTTTCGAGGACGCCAATCTCAACCGTGCCGCGGACATTGCGGTCATGGCCAACTTCTTCAGCTCTGGCCAGGTCTGCACCAATGGCACCCGCGTATTCATCCATCGCTCTTTGCAGGCGCGGTTCGAAGCCAAGGTGCTCGAGCGGGTAAAACGCATCCGCCTGGGCGACCCGCTGAACGCGGAAACCAATTTCGGCCCCTTGGTGGGCTACGCACACATGGACAGCGTGCTCGATTACCTCGAGTCGGGCCGGGCGGAAGGGGCACGTCTGCTTTGTGGCGGCGCAAGGGTGACCGACGGTGAATACGCCAAAGGTGCCTATGTCGCGCCAACCGTGTTCAGCGATTGCCGCGATGACATGCGCATCGTGCGCGAAGAGATCTTCGGGCCCGTCATGAGCATTCTGATCTTCGATGACGAAGCGGAAGTGATCCGCCGCGCGAACGACACCGAGTACGGCCTCGCTGCCGGCGTGGTGACCAACGACCTGGCCCGCGCCCACCGTGTCATCCATCAGCTCGAAGCGGGCATTTGCTGGATCAATACCTGGGGCGAGTCGCCCGCTGAGATGCCGGTCGGCGGCTACAAGCAATCCGGTGTCGGCCGTGAGAACGGCCTGACGACCCTGGCGCATTACACCCGCACAAAATCGATCCAGGTCGAACTGGGCGATTTCGCCTCGGTGTTTTAGAAAACAGCCACGAGCTGCAAGGCAGCCGGCGCTGCTCACGCCTTTTCTCGACGGCGTGACGGCTGCCGCCTTCGTCCAGAGGATCTGACTATGGAATTCGACTACATCATCATCGGTGCTGGCTCGGCCGGTAACGTTCTGGCAACCCGCCTGACCGAGGACGCCGATGTCAGCGTGCTGCTGCTCGAAGCCGGAGGTCCCGACTACCGGATGGATTTCCGTACCCAGATGCCCGCCGCGCTGGCCTTTCCGCTGCAGGGGCGGCGCTATAACTGGGCCTACGAGACCGATCCCGAGCCGCACATGAACAATCGCCGCATGGAGTGCGGTCGGGGCAAGGGCCTGGGCGGCTCGTCGCTGATCAACGGCATGTGCTACATCCGAGGCAACGCCATGGACTACGATGGCTGGGCCAAGGCGCCCGGTCTGGAAGACTGGACCTATCTCGACTGCCTGCCCTATTTCCGTAAAGCCGAGACACGTGACATCGGCCCCAACGACTACCATGGCGGCGACGGCCCGGTGAGCGTGACCACGCCCAAGCCCGGCAACAATCCCTTGTTCCGCGCCATGATCGAGGCCGGCGTACAGGCCGGCTATCCGGAAACCGACGACCTCAACGGTTATCGCCAGGAAGGCTTCGGCCCGATGGATCGCACGGTCACGCCCAAGGGGCGTCGCGCCAGCACCGCGCGTGGGTATCTGGACATGGCCCGTGGCCGACCGAACCTGACCATCGTGACCCATGCGCTGACCGATCGCATCCTGTTCAGCGGCAAGCGGGCCATCGGTGCGGCTTACCTGCATGGCAGCAGCGACACGCCAGTGATCGTCCATGCCCGGCGTGAAGTGCTGCTGTGCAGTGGCGCCATCGCCTCGCCACAGATCCTGCAGCGCTCTGGCGTCGGCCCGGGCGCGCTGCTGCGCGAACTGGGCATCCCGATCGTCCACGATCTTCCAGGCGTCGGGGCCAACCTGCAGGATCACCTGGAGATGTACCTGCAGTACGCCTGCAAACAACCGGTTTCGCTCTACCCTGCGCTGCAGTTGCATAACCAGCCTCTGATCGGCGCCGAGTGGCTGTTCCTGGGCAAGGGCATCGGCGCCAGCAACCAGTTCGAGGCGGGCGGGTTCATTCGCTCGCGCGCCGAGTTCGAGTGGCCGAACATCCAGTACCACTTCCTGCCGGTGGCGATCAATTACAACGGCAGCAACGCGGTAAAGGAGCACGGCTTCCAGGCCCATGTCGGTTCCATGCGCTCGCCCAGCCGCGGGCGTGTACATGCCCGCTCGCGGGACCCGCGCCAGCACCCGAGCATCCTGTTCAACTACATGTCGTGCGAGCAGGATTGGCAGGAGTTCCGCGACGGCATCCGGATCACCCGGGAGATCATGGCGCAATCGGCACTGGATCCCTATCGCGGCCGAGAACTGAGTCCCGGCGCCAACATCGACAGCGATGCCGAGCTGGATGAGTTCGTCCGCCAGCACGCCGAAACCGCCTTCCATCCGTCCTGCTCCTGCAAGATGGGCGAAGACGAGATGGCCGTGGTCGACGGCCAGGGCCGGGTGCACGGCCTCGACGGGCTACGGGTGATCGATGCCTCCATCATGCCGCTGATTACTACCGGCAACCTCAACGCGCCGACCATCATGATGGCCGAGAAACTCGCCGACCGGGTTCGCGGGCGCACGCCGTTGCCGCGCAGCACCGCGCCGTATTACGTCGCGGGATCCGACCCGGTGCGCAACGCGGCGCAGACACAGCCGGCAGCCGCGCAGAAGGCGCAGAAGGCGCAAAGCGTTCAAGTCTAGGGGGCCGATATAGGGTGGATGATGCTCTGTTCATCCACCTGTGCCACCGCTCGGTGGAGCGCCACCCGGTGGATCGGTGAAGCGTGATCCACCCTACCAAGCTCTTGCATGTGCGCACTTAGGAATCAGGCGACGCTCAACCAAACGTCATGGCGTAGGGTGGATGACGCTTTTTTCATCCACCTTTGGCACCGCTTGGTGCAGCGCCACCCGGTGGAGCGCCACCCGGTGGATCGGTGAAGCGTGATCCACCTACGAAGCTAAACCTCAGAGCGAGGCCTTCACCGCCGCTAGCCCATCTTCACCCTCGCGGGTTGTGACGCCTTGCAACCAGCCTTCGAGCACCTCGGGATGGGCCTGTATCCAAGCCTTCACCGCCGCCTCGTTGCTGGCGTTTCTGGCCAGCACCTCGTCCATGATGGCGTTCTCCATGTCCTGGGTGAATTTCAGATTGGAGAGCAGCTTGCCGACATTCGGGCACTGCGCAGCATAGCCCTTGCGCACCAGCGTATTGACCGTCCCGCTTTCGCCGAAATAAGCCTCGCCGCCCTTGAGATACTTGATGTCGTGTTGCACGTTCATCGGGTGCGGCGTCCAGCCGAGAAAGACCACGCCCTTGTCCCGCTTAACTGCCCTGCCGACCTGCACCAGCATTGCCTGCTCGCTGGACTCGATCAACTTCCAGTCGCCAAGACCGAATTCATCGTTAGCGATCATTTTCTGGATCGTCAGGTTCGCTGGCGCACCGGCGGCAATCCCGTAAATCGTCTTGTCGAACAGATCGGCGTGCTTGTCGAGATCCTCGAAACGCTTCACGCCGGCATTCCAGACCGAAGTCGGCACCGCCAGGGTGTACTCGGTGCCGGTCAGGTTCACGCTGTGCTCGTCGATCTCACCGGTGGCCACGAACTTGTCGTAGTTGTCCTGTTGCGCCGGCATCCAGTTGCCGAGAAAGACATCGACCTGATCCTTGGTCAGCCCGGCGAAGATGATCGGCACGCCCAGCGTCATGACCTGCGGCTTGTAGCCGAGGCCTTCGAGCAGCAGGCTGGCGATGCCATTGGTTACGGCAATGTCGCTCCAGCCCGGATCACCCAGGCGCACCGTGGCGCACTGTTTGTCTTCGATCACGCCCTGCGCCTGGAGACTCGTGGCGGCCAGCAACACGCTACCGGCCACAACCGCATTTATTGTTTTTCTCATGTCCGTCTGCCTTCTCTCTATTCGAAAGGATTCCGTAAACACGGCCTGGTTGCTGCCGTGCCGTGATGATTCAGGGTCTAGGGTAGCGGGCCTGACGCTCGAGATCGTCCAGGTCGATGTGGTTGCGCATGTACTGCTGGCTGGCGTCCACCCAGGGCTGATGATCCCAGCTGGTCAGCTTGCCCAGGCTCAGCGCTTCGCTGACCAGACGCCGCCGGCGCTGGCTGGCAAGCACCTGGTCATGGATCGCCCGCATGTCCCAACGTTGCCGCGCTTCGGTCAGAAAGGCTTCGGCGAGCGCCTGGTGATCGGCCGAACCGACAAGGTTCTCGCGCTCCAGCGGGTCGTTGACCAAATCGAACAGCAGGCACGGATCCTGTTCCGAATAGATGAATTTGTAGGCCCCGCGGCGGATCATCATCAGAGGGCTGGTGGTGCCTTCGGCCATGTACTCGCCGATCACTTCGTCATGGCCTTCGTGGCCGGTCAGGTGCGGCAGCAGCGAGCGGCCATCGAGCGGCAGGTTGGCCTCCAGCGTGCCGCCGGCCAGCTCGACCAGGGTCGGCAGCAGGTCGGCGGTCGATACCGAGGCGCTGACGCGGGCCGGATCGATGCCGGGTGCGTGGATGATCAGCGGCACACGAGCCGCCATTTCGAACCAATGCATCTTGTACCAGAGCCCGCGCTCGCCCAGCTGGTCGCCGTGGTCGCCGGAAAACACCACGATGGTGTCTTCGGCCAGACCGCACGCTTCAAGCGTCTTCAACAGCTTGCCGACGTTGTCATCGATATAGCTGCACGCGCCGAAGTAGGCGCGCCTGGCATCCTTGATTTTCTGTTCGGGTAGTGACTTGCCCCACAAGTCGATGACCTTTAGCAGGCGCTGCGAGTGGGGGTCCTGTTCATCCTGGGCGATATCCTGGCGCGGCAGCGGGATGTCTTCGTCCCGGTAACGGTTCCAGTACTCCTCGGGGATGGTGTAGGGATCGTGAGGGTGGGTCATCGACACCGTCAGGCAGAACGGCTTGCCATCTTCCGCGCGAACGAAGTCGTAGAGGTACTGTTGCGCCTTGAATACCACCTCCTCATCGAAATCCATCTGGTTGGTGCGCACGCTGGGCCCTGCCTGCAGCACCGAAGACATGTTGTGGTACCAGCTCAGGCGTACGTCCGGTTCGTCCCAGTTCACCGCCCAGCCGTAATCGGCCGGGTAGATATCACTGGTCAGCCGCTCCTCGTAGCCATGCAGCTGGTCCGGTCCGCAGAAGTGCATCTTGCCGGACAGTGCAGTGTGGTAACCGAGCCGGCGCAGGTAGTGCGCGTAGGTCGGCACATCGGCAGGAAAGTCGGCGGCATTGTCGTAGGCGCCGATCCTGCTGGGCAGCTGGCCACTGACGAGAGTGAAGCGCGACGGCGCGCAGAGCGGGCTATTGCAGTATGCCGAGTCGAACACCACGCCTTCGGCCGCCAGACGCGAAAGGTTCGGCAATTTGATTGGCGATGCCGGGTCATGCATCGGCAGGATTGGCGCGGCCATCTGATCGGCCATGATGAACAGTATGTTTGGGCGCTTCATATCCGAGTGGTCCATGTCTGTTTTTTATGCGAGATTGCTTCGAACACAGTCTGGACCCTGAAACGCTGCGGTAAACCCGGCTGCAGGATATGCCTAGGATAAGTACAGCTAATGCGTAATCAGATCGACAAAATCTCCCTTGATGCGCTACGGGTATTCGAATCCGCCGCTCGCCTGCAGAGCTTCACCGCCGCAGCGCTGGAACTGGGGAGCACGCAACCGGCGATCAGTCAGCAGATTAAGCGTCTGGAGCACCAGCTGGCGGCCCGTCTGTTCGACCGTGTCTACCGCGGCATCGTCCTCACCGAGGCCGGCGAGCTGCTACTGGGCTATGTCCAGCAAGGTCTGGGCACGCTCGACGCCGGCATCGCCGCGGTCACTGCAAAGCAGCAGCATGAGGTGCTCCAGGTCGCCACCGACTTCGCCTTCGCCGCGTACTGGCTGATGCCGCGTCTGGAGCGCTTCCATCAACTTCATCCCGAGGTGGATGTCAGCCTGGTGACCAGCGAGCGCGGCTTGGGTGCGCTGCCATCGGAGACCGACGTGGCCATCGTCTTCGGCGACGGTCGCTCCAAACATGGCGAGGCGCACCTGCTGTTTCACGAAGAGGTCTATCCGGTCTGCAGTCCGCGGTTGCTCAAGGAGCAGACCGCGCCGCTGTCGCCGACCGCACTGGCGCGGCTGCCGCTGCTGCATTTGCGCCCGGAGAGCCGCTCGCGCTGGCTCGACTGGAGCAGCCTGTTTCGCGCGCTGGGGATCGCCGAGACACCCGGCTCGGGCATGTTGCGCTTCGACAATTACACACTATTGATTCAGGCGGCAATCGCCGGCCAGGGCGTCGCCATCGGTT
Source organism: Pseudomonas sp. SST3 (assembly GCF_003325755.1). The sequence goes on from NZ_QORI02000004.1 coordinate 248,916, forward strand.
GGCGCCATCTGGTCGATGATCTGATAGCCCAAGGCCTGCTTTGCCGCGTTTGCACGACAAGCGTGAAAACCGAGTTCGGCTATTACGTGGTGCTTCCTGAACGGAAACGGCGCCAGCGCCTGATCGGCACCTTCGTGACCTGGCTCCAGACCGAGCTGGCCGACAACCAGCCTTGAACCTCGAAATTCAGCGGTCAACCACCCGTCGGAACCGCACCGAGCAAGCCCCGATACGCTGCCCGAAACGCAGCGAATCTGCACCATCGGAGTGCTTTGCTCGCTAAAACGCACTATCGCAAGGCAAATGCGCTTTGCTAGAGTCGGCGGCCCTATCATTTTTTCATGACCGCTAATCGCGGTAATCGAGGCCTTTTAAATGACTGAAACCGTCAATGCGTTTCTCTCCCGACTAAAGCAGCGCGATCCACACCAGCCGGAATTTCATCAGGCGGTCGAAGAGGTTCTCGGCAGCCTCTGGCCTTTTCTGGAAGCGAACCCCAAGTACCAGCAGGCCGGCATCCTGGAGCGCATCGTAGAGCCGGAACGGGCCATCATGTTCCGTGTTCCATGGGTCGATGATCGCGGCCAGGTACAGGTCAATCGCGGGTTCCGCATTCAAATGAACAGCGCCATCGGCCCCTACAAAGGCGGTCTGCGCTTCCATCCTTCAGTCAATGTGGGTGTGCTTAAGTTCCTCGCCTTCGAGCAGGTCTTCAAGAATTCCCTCACCTCGCTGCCCATGGGCGGCGGCAAAGGCGGCTCGGACTTCAACCCCAAAGGCAAGAGCGACAGCGAAGTGATGCGCTTCTGCCAATCGTTCATGAGCGAGATGTTCCGCCACATCGGAGCGGACGTCGATGTACCGGCTGGCGACATCGGGGTCGGCGCGCGCGAGATCGGCTACCTGTTCGGGCAGTACAAACGCCTGTCCAACCAGTTCACCTCAGTGCTCACCGGCAAGGGCCTGTCGTACGGCGGCAGCCTGATCCGCCCGGAGGCCACCGGCTTCGGTTGCGTGTATTTCGCCGAGGAAATGCTCAAGAGCACCCACAGCAGTTTCGACGGCAAGCGAGTCGCCATATCCGGTTCAGGCAACGTCGCCCAGTATGCCGCGCAGAAGGTCATGGAGCTCGGCGGCAAGGTGATTTCCCTGTCCGATTCCGGCGGCACCCTGCACTTCCCAGACGGCTTGACCGAAGAGCAATGGGCTTACCTGATGGATCTCAAGAACGTTCGACGCGGTCGGCTCGAGGAAATGGCCGCGCATTTCGGCATCGCCCACTTGGCGGAACAGCGTCCATGGAACCTGCCCTGCGAGATCGCCCTGCCTTGCGCTACGCAGAACGAGCTCGACGGCGAGGATGCCCGCAGCCTGCTGAACAACGGCTGCGTCTGCGTGGCCGAAGGGGCCAACATGCCCTCGACGCTCGAAGCGGTTGATCTATTCCTCGAGGCGGGCATTCTCTTCGCGCCGGGCAAAGCCTCCAATGCTGGCGGTGTCGCCTGTAGCGGCCTGGAAATGAGCCAGAACGCCATGCGCATGCATTGGACCGCCGGCGAAGTGGATACCAAGCTGCACAGCATCATGCAATCGATCCACCATGCTTGCGTGTCTTATGGCGAAGAAAACGGCCGCACCAACTACGTGAAGGGTGCCAACATCGCCGGCTTCGTCAAGGTCGCCGATGCGATGCTGGCGCAGGGCGTCGTGTAAAAGAGCGGCAAGCTTTTTCAAGCCGAAAGCTTCACGAAAAAGCCCCCCGCCGGGTCGTCCGGTGGGGGCTCTTTTTTGGAAACCGAGAGCGGAAATCGTAGGTGGGCCGGGCGGCGCTCTGCCGAATCCGCCGAGCAAGCGTTCGGCCTGAGCCGTCACTGGTGGGCTGAAGCCCACCCTACATTACTGCCCCTGCTCTGCTGTTTGGTGAGCTGAAGCGGAGCGCCGTCGGCCCAGCCCGCCTGATCTACCAATAATTTTCCACGGCCACCTGCCCGGGCCGCCGGGTCAGGCTCAGGTTGAGATCGCGCGCCTTGAGGATGGTGCGGGTGTCCTCGATCATCTGCGGATTGCCGCAGAGCATGATCCGCGAGTGCTCAGGCTCCAGTTGCAGATCGGCGGCACGCTCCAGTTCGCCGTTGTCGATCAGCGTGGTGACACGGCCATGCAGCGCGCCGGGCATTTGCTCGCGGGTCACCACCGGCAGATAGGTCAGCTTGGAGCCGAGCCCTTCCAGATAATCACGCTGCGGCAGCTCGCGGATCAGGTCCTGATACGCCAGCTCGGACGCGGTACGCGCACTGTAGACCAGCACGATCCGCTCGAATCGCTGCCAGACCTCGAAGTCCTGCAAAATCGAAAGAAACGGTGCAAGACCGGTACCTGTGCCCAGTAGCCACAGGTCGCGGCCATCGATGAAGCGATCCAGGGTAAGAAAGCCGAACGCCTGCTTGTCCACCAGCAGTTCATCGCCGGGCTTCAGGCGGCTCAGTTCACTGGTGAACTCGCCATCCGGCACCACGATGGAGAAGAAATCGAGAAACTCATCATGGGGCGCCGACACCATCGAATAGGCGCGCCAGACGATGCAACCACTGGCTTTGCGCACACCGAGGCGAGCGAACTGCCCGGCGGTGAAGCGGAAACCGGGGTCGCGGGTCGTGCGTAACGTGAATAACGTGGGGGTCAGCGTCTGCACCTCGAGCAGACGCTGACGGGTGAACTTCTCTTCGCTGACGGTCATACTTCGCTCCCTCCCAAACATGGACACTCCGGGTACCCAGACCGTGGAAAAACGTAGGCGAGGCAGGCAAGACAAGGCAGAACAGCCGAGAAGCGGACCGCGCTCGGGCTCGAGGTCAGGCGTTCTAGATGAGCCTGACTCTCTTCTTCGCCCTACGGGCCGTGCTGAAGCGCGTTAGCCGCAAGCGGCTTGCTGAGGCTGTTCTTAACGCAGTATTGGCAACGCAGGTAGTTTTTCCACGGCCTAAGCCCTTGATACTCCTTTCCGACGCAGATAAACACCGCCAGTTCTTATGCCTATTCTCGAAACCGCCTACGCCCACCTCGATCTGATCCGCCAGCCGGAACAGCCCAACGAACCCTTGCAGGCGTTCGATGCAGCTGACGAATACCTGTTGGCGCAGCTTCATGAGCAAGGCTTGCCGGCGTCGATGCGGCTGCTGGCCCTCAACGACAGCTTCGGCGCGCTGGCCTGCTCGCTGGCGCAGCACGCCCATGTCACCAGCAGCGGCGATTCCCACCTGGCGCATCTGGCGCTTGAAAAGAACCTGCAGCGCAATGCACTCCTCAGTGACGCCGTGACCTTCGTTCCGGCCAGCGAAGTCGCGCAGGGCCCGTTCGACCGGGTGCTGATACGCGTGCCCAAGACCCTTGCCCTGTTGGAAGAGCAGCTGATCCGCCTGCATGGTCAACTGGCGCCGGGTGCCCAGGTGATCGCCGCCGCGATGATCAAGCATCTACCGCGGGCGGCGGGCGACTTGCTGGAGAAGTACATCGGCCCGGTGCAGGCATCGCTCGCCGTAAAGAAGGCACGTCTGCTGACCGCTACGCCAGTAGAAAAGCCAGCATCCCGCTCGCCCTACCCGACCCGCTACCGCCTCGATCAGCCGGGTCTGGAATTGATCAATCACGCCAATCTGTTCTGCCGGGAAGACCTCGACATCGGCACCCGCGCCTTTCTCCCGAATCTGCCCAAGGCGCTCGGCAACCTGCGCGTAGCCGACCTGGGCTGCGGTAACGGCGTGCTCGGTATCGTCTATGCGCTGGGCAATCCGCAGGCCGAGCTGACGCTGGTGGATGAAAGCTACATGGCGGTGCAGTCGGCGCGCGAGAACTGGCAGGCGATCCACGGAGAGCGTCCCGTCGATATCCGTGCCGGTGATGGGCTGGCCGAGCAGCCGATGGATTCGCTGGATCTGGTGCTGTGCAATCCGCCCTTCCACCAGCAGCAGGTTGTGGGTGATTTTCTCGCCTGGCGGATGTTCACCCAGGCCAAGACAGCGCTGGCCAAGGGCGGCGAGCTGTGGATCGTCGGCAACCGTCACCTCGGCTATCACCTCAAGCTCAAACGCCTGTTCGGCAAGGTCGAACAGGTCGCGGCGACGCCCAAGTTCGTCATCCTGCGGGCGATCAAGCCGTGAGCGAAACACCGGTCCGGCTGAGCATCCAGCAATTTGCCGCGCGAACCGGCCTGTCTGCCGACACCCTGCGCTACTACGAAAAAATCAGCCTGCTGCGCCATGTCGCTCGGGACGCCAGCGGCTTTCGGGTCTACGGCCCGCGCGACCTTGAGTGGGTCGGCTTCATCCTCCGCCTGAAGGACACTGGCATGGCGCTGGAGGACATCACCCGATATGCCGACTTGCGCGAACAGGGCGACGCGACGCTCGCGCAGCGCCAGGCCCTGCTCGAAGCGCACGCCGCCAAGCTGCAGGCGCGCCTTGAGCGCGACCGCGAGCACCTTGATGCATTGCAGGCGAAAATTGAACTGTATCGCCAGCAAACAACCGCTTGACCTGGAGTCCACTCCAACCCGCAGGTTCGTCCTCTACCCAATCGAGAGGAACGCTCCATGTCTGCATCGACCCGCTACACCGAAGGCCTAGCCAAGCTCGAGCAGATCGACGGCGAGGCCGGCCGAAAGGTCATCGACAGCCTGCAAGCCATCGCCCCGGATCTCGCCCGTTACGTCATCGAGTTTCCCTTCGGCGATATCTATCAGCGCCCCGGCCTCGATTTGCCACAGCGGGAGCTGGCCACAGTCGCGGGGTTGACGGCACTCGGACATTGCCAACCGCAGCTGGCGGTGCATATCCATGGCGCGTTGAATGTCGGTTGCAAGCCTGAGCAAGTGGTTGAGGTCATCATTCAGATGGCGGTCTATGCCGGTTTCCCGGCTGCGCTGAACGGCATGGCGACCGCCAAGGCCGTGTTTGCCGAGCGCGGTGTACTGCCTGGCTCACCGGGCGACGGCTGAACAGCTGGCAACGTGGGTTGGGCGTTCAGCTTTAGCATTTTCAGCAACATCGGCCATGTTGGTGGGCTAAAGCCCACCCTACAGGGGAAACCCGGTGCCTGATTTCGTACGTAGGGTGGGCTGCAGTGCGTAGGGTGGGCTTCAGCCCACCAGCGACACTAGAGACACAACGTTTCGCACCATCGCTGGCTGAGGCGCAACGCTGCCCGGCCCACCCTACCAAGCGGCGCGATTGAATCGGCGCGAACAACGAACGCAGCGGTCAAACGCTAGCCTCGCGTGCGTTGGCTGCGTGCTAATCTGCCCGGCCCTGCCGTGTTTGCGCCTGCCTGATGTCGACCCACGCCAAACTCCTGCTGAGCCACCAGCGCCCTTTCATCAAGTTCTGGTTCGCTCGCGTTTTCACCGCCAGCGGCTTCCAGATGCTGGCCGTTGCTATTGGCTGGCACATGTATGAGCTGACCGGCAGCGTGCTCGACCTCGGCCTGGTGGGCCTGGCCGAGTTCTTTCCGCGCCTGCTGTTCATTCTCTGGACCGGTCATGTCGCTGACCGCTTCGATCGGCGCCGTGTCGCGGCGCTGTGTCAGGGCTTGCAAGGGCTGATCGCCCTGTCGCTGGTGCTCGGGGCCGGCGGGCTGGGTGTGACGCGGGAGATGATCTTCGTGCTCGCGTTCCTGCTGGGCACCGCGCGGGCGTTCGAAGGCCCGGCCACCCAGGCGCTATTGCCGAGCCTGGTTCCCACACAACTGTTCCCGGCAGCTGTAGCGGCCTCATCTTCGGCCATGCAGACGGCCACGATCGTCGCACCTGCGCTTGGCGGTCTGTTGTTCGCCATCGGTCCGCTGTGGGTGTATGGGCCGGTAGCGCTGCTGTTCGCCTTTGCCTGTTGTTTGATGCTGAGCCTGCCGAAGCGTCCCGCGCCGCCAAAGCAAACCGGTCCGGCAATGGACAATCTGCTCGCCGGCATGCGCTTCATTCGCAGCCGTCCGGACATCTTCGGCGCCATTTCACTGGACATGTTTGCCGTGCTGCTCGGCGGTGCCACAGCGCTGTTGCCGGTGTTCGCCAAGGACATTCTGCTCACCGGGCCGTGGGGCCTCGGGCTGCTGCGCTCAGCACCGGCGGTGGGTGCGCTATTGATGTCCTTCTGGCTGGCGCGTTACCCGATAAACCGCCAAGTCGGGCGGGTCATGTTCGCGGCTGTCGGAGTGTTCGGCCTGGCGACCATCGCCTTCGGGCTGTCGACCTCGTTCTGGCTGTCGTTGGGCGTACTGGTGGTGCTCGGCGCAGCGGACATGATCAGCATGGTGATCCGCGGCGCCTTTGTGCAGCTGGAAACGCCGGACGCGATGCGCGGGCGGGTCAGTGCGGTCAATGGGTTGTTCATTGGCGCATCCAATCAGCTCGGCGAATTCGAGTCTGGCCTGACGGCTCACTGGTTCGGCACGGTGCCGGCTGTGGTGATCGGCGGGGTTGGTACGCTGATCGTTACCGGCGTCTGGATGAAGCTGTTCCCAACCTTGACCAATCGGGACCAATTGCATCGAGATCTGGATTAGGTGGAAAAGACGCTTCGCAGTCTTCCCTACAACCGTAACCGGTCAACCGTAGGGAGGAAAACGGCGAAGCCTTTCGCCGTCCCGCCTCTTACAACAGCTTATCCATGGTGATTGGCAAATCTCGCACCCGCTTGCCGGTGGCGTGATAGATCGCGTTGGCGACCGCTGCAGCGACACCGACGATGCCAATCTCGCCGACGCCCTTGGAGCCGAGCGCGTTAACGATCTCGTCCTTCTCCTCGACGAAAATCACGTCGATCTCGCCGATATCGGCGTTTACCGGGACGTGATATTCGGACAGGTTGTGGTTCATGTAACGACCTAATGCGTGGTCATCATGGTTTCCTCATGCAGGGCCTGGCCGATGCCCCACACCACCCCACCGACGATCTGGTTGCCGGCGGTCTTGGGATTGACTACCCGCCCGGCGGCCACGGCGCTCACCGCCCGGCTGACCTTGACCGTGCCCAGGTTCTCATCGACCCGTACTTCGATGAACACCGCCGAGTGCGTGGCGGTTGAATAGGCATTGCGCTTCTCGCCGGGCTTGACGCTCACCTCAGCCTCGAGCACGCCGCTGACGGCGACAATCTGTTCGATCTCAACGCTGTGCGCGGGCGAGGCCTTCATCCGCATCTGGCCTTCGACAAATTCGACATCGTCGAGCTTGGCCCCGGTAAATGGTGACACCGGCGACTGCTGCGCCGCATCGAGGATCTTCTGCCGCAACCCTTCGCAAGCTTGCTGCACCGCGCTGCCGACCGACGACACGGTCGCCGACCCGCCTTCCAGAGGCGCCTGGGAGAGGTTGGAATCGCCCAGGCGGAACTCGACACGCTCCAGCGGCAGGCCCATCGCCGCCGCAGCAATCTGGGTCATCACCGTGTAGGTACCGGTGCCGATGTCGGCGGTGGCGCTGCTGACTACCAGCCGACCATCCGGCCCCATGCAGGCCTTGGCGCTGGCCGGCATCTGAATCGCCTCCCAGACGCCGGTGGCCATGCCCCAGCCGATCAGCTGATTGCCGTCGCGCATGCTGCGTGGCTCCATAGAGCGGCGCGACCAACCGAAACGCTCGGCGCCCTGCTCGTAGCACTGGCGCAGCTCCTTGCTGGAGTAAGGCTTGTCCGCGTTGCCGTTGCGCTCGGCATAGTTGGTCAGCCGCAAGGCTAGCGGGTCGACGGCCGCAGCATAGGCCAGCTCATCCATGGCGCATTCCAATGCGTACACACCGATGGCCGCACCCGGTGCACGCATGTCCAGCGGGGTGTAAACGTCCAGCGGCACCAGCTGATAATCCAGCCGCACATTGGGGCACCGATAGAGCATGCCGGACCACTCGACCTCATGCTCAGTGAAATCCTCGAAGCTCGAGGTCTGGCCAATCGCCTGATGCGTCAGGGCTTCCAGTTGGCCATTGGGTGCCGCGCCGAGTGAGATCCGCTGCAGACTGCGCGGCCGATAGCCGAAGGTGAACATCTGCTGTCGCTTGAGCGCCACGCGCACCGAACGCTGCAGTTTCAGCGCCGCCATCACGGCGAGGGGCAGCTGATACTGCGGGCGCAGCCCGGAGCCGAAAGCGCCGCCAACGAAAGGTGAAATGACGCGGATCCGGCCCTCCATGCCGAACACTTCCTCCAGATAACGCATGCAGTTCTGCACGCCCTGAGTCTTGTCGTAGACCTCCAGGTTGCCTTCCGGAAAATAGTGGACGGTGGAGGCATGCGGCTCCATCGGGTTGTGGTGCTCGACCGGCGTGGTGTATTCGAGATCAAGCCGGAGCATCGCGCCACGCAATGCAGCCTCCACGTCGCCACGGGCCGGGGGCAGCTCGGCCGGCGCTTTGTGCATGGTTTCCAGCTCGCTGAGCAGGTCGGTCCGGTGCGGCTCGCACTCGTATTCCACGCGCACCAGGCTGCCGGCATAACGGGCCAGTTCAAGGTTCTCAGCGACCACCAGCGCAACCGGCTGGCCGCTGTAAAGGATGCGATCGTTGTACAACGGTCGAAACGGGGAACCCTCGGCGGCATCATCGTCCTCGTAAGGTTCGTCGTAACTGGCGATCGGCGGGCGGTTCTGGTGAGTCAGCACCAGCTCGACGCCAGGCACCGTCTCGGCCGCGCTGGCATCGATGCTAAGGATCCTGCCCCGGGCAATGCTGCTATTGACTACGCTGCCGTAGAGCAGACCGGGCACCTGGAATTCTGCAGCGTACTGCGCCTTACCTGTGACCTTGAGCGGGCCGTCGACGCGATCGATGGGCTGGCCGAAGGGAGAAGAGGCAGGTTTCATCAGGCGGCTCCTTTGGCGGCATCGGTCAGGGCACGCACAATGGTGCGCCGGCCCAGTTCGATCTTGAAAGTGTTGTGTTCGAAGCCGCTGGCGCCCTCTAGCAGGATCTCAGCAGCGGCTGTGAATGCGGCCTCGTCAGCAGATTTGCCGACCAGCGCCGCCTCCGCTTCGGCCTTGCGCCACGGTTTGTGCGCCACACCACCCATGGCGATGCGGGCGTTGTGGATGCCGGTGCCGCTCATCTCCAACGCTGCCGCCACCGAGACCAGGGCGAAAGCATAGGAAGCGCGGTCGCGCACCTTGAGGTAGCTGCAGTTCGTAGCAAAACCCTGCGCCGGCAGCTCGACCGCGGTGATCAGCTCGCCGTCGGCCAGCATGTTGTCACGGTCTGGTGTGTCGCCCGGCAAGCGATGGAAGTCGGCGAAGGATATCCGCCGCTCGCCGTGCGGCCCTTGCAGCTGCACCACGGCTTCCAATGCGGCCAGGGCTACGCACATGTCAGATGGATGCACAGCGATGCACGCCTCGCTGTGCCCGAGAACCGCGTGGATACGGTTGAGGCCATCGCGCGCCGAGCAACCACTGCCGGGCTCACGCTTGTTGCATGGCGTGGTGCTGTCGTAGAAGTAGTAGCAACGGGTGCGCTGCAACAGGTTGCCGCCCGTGGTGGCCATGTTACGCAGCTGTGGCGAGGCGCCTGCGAGAATCGCCTGGGACAGCAATGGATAGCGTTGTTGCACCAGCGGATGCCAAGCCAGATCCGAGTTGCTCACCAGCGCACCGATACGTAGTCCGCCGCCCTCCGTCTCCTCGATGTCGGCCATCGGCAGACGCGTAATGTCGATCAGCTGCGCCGGGCGGGTGACGTTTTCTTTCATCAGGTCGAGCAGATTGGTGCCGCCCGCAATATATCGGCTGTTCGGCCGGTACAGGCCGATGGCTTCGTCGATGGCCGCTGGTCGTGCGTAGCTGAACGGGTTCACGGCTTCACCTCCCGCACGGCGGTGAGGCGGTCGCGCGTCTGCGGTATCGCTTCTTCGATTGCTGCGAGGATGTTCGGATAGGCGCCGCAGCGGCAGAGGTTGCCACTCATTTGTTCGCGCAGATCGTCGCGGGTCTGCGCGTGACCTTCAGCCACCAGGCCGACCGCCGAGCAGATCTGCCCCGGCGTGCAATAACCGCATTGGAAGGCGTCGTGACTGACGAAGGCGGCCTGCATCGGATGCAGCTCCTCGCCTTGGGCAAGTCCCTCGATGGTCGTCAGCCGAGCGCCGTCGTGCATGATCGCCAGGGTCAGGCATGAGTTGATCCGCTTGCCATTGAGCAATACCGTGCAAGCGCCACATTGGCCGTGGTCGCAACCTTTCTTGGTGCCAGTCAGATGCAGTTGCTCGCGTAGCAGATCGAGCAGCGTGGTCCAGGGATATACCTCAACCTGGCGGCTCTGGCCGTTCAACTCAAGGGTTATCGGGCAGGCGGCGGCACCTGCAGGAGAGGATGTTTCGCTCATGGCAGCCTCACGGTTTTGGGGGCCGTCCGGCACCTGTTCTGCGCAGGCTCGCCGACGACCTCAGGCATTGGGTGCGCTGTCCGTGCGTCTAGGGGTACGACTGCCCAAGCGGGAAGATTGTTCAGCCGGGCCATGAGTCGCCAAGGGCGAGATAGGCAGGAGGCCCCATGACAGGTACCGCTGTCCAACCGCCGCCCGGCAGGCATATGTGGAGCGTGCTAATCAGGAAGTCAAGCGCCATGCAACCATCGCATGCGGCCCGGCATTGGCTCTTCAGCCTGGGCGGCGGTCTCCTGGACGGTCGATATCCTGCAGTACGCCAGGGTCGTCCAGCTCGATTTCAATCACCTGCGAATCGACGAACAGCCCTTGAGCCCCTCTGTCGTCGCCCAGCATCAGTAGCTGATCGAGGTAGTGAGCGCCGATCCCGCGTGGATGGCCGCGCTGGCCCCGGTAGGTTGGCACCACCAATCGCTGCGGCTGGATGGCAGCAGCGATGCGAGCGATGCTTTCGCGCCGCACGTAGGGCATATCACCCAGCGCCACGAGCCAGCCGCGGCGAGCCGATCGATGAGCCACAGCCTGCGCTAGGCTATGACCGAGGCCGTTGCTGCGCACCGACAGGATCTCGGCACCCAGACCCTCACCGATTTGATTCAGCCAGGCCAGCAACCGCTGGTTGTCGTCGCGGGCCACGACCAGCAGCCATTCGGCGACGCCGCTCAGTGCGCTCAACGTCTCGGCCAATACTGGCGACGCATCGGGTGCGTCGGTACTGGGCGAGAGCAGCTTGTCCTCATCGCGGTGCTCGCGATAACGGCTCCCCTGTCCCGCAGCGAGGACGACGGCGCACACCCCCTCGATCGAATCAGGCACAACGCCGCGCCGCCGCGGCCTGCTCGCGCTGCGCGCCATTCTTGATCGCCACCACCTGCGCCATCAGCGACAGCGCGATCTCGGCCGGCGTGCGACTGCCGATGGGCAAGCCGATGGGCCCGTGCAAGCGGTTCACTTCATGCTCGCCCAACCCCAGCGTCAATAGGCGCGACCTGCGCTTCTCGTTGTTGAGACGCGAGCCCAGCGCACCGATATAAAACGCCTCGGACCGCAGCGCGGTGAGCAGCGCCATGTCGTCCAGCCGTGGGTCATGGGTCAGCGCAACGATAGCGGTGTGCGAGTCCGGCTCGATGGTCACCACCGCATCGTCCGGCATGCCCGGCACGAAGCGTACGTCGGCGTCACGCCAGCCATGATCGTAGCCTTCACGGGGATCACAGATCAGCACTTCGAACCCGAGCCCAAGCGCGAGGTCGGTGGTATAGCGTGATAGCTGGCCGGCGCCAATCATCAATAGCCGCCAGGTTGGCCCGAAGGGTGCACGCAGGTTCGTGCCGTCGAACTGTAGACATTCACTGCGCCCGGCGGGGACCAGGCTGACGACGCCACTGGCCATGTCGAGACAGCGCACCAGCCGCTCATGACCGGCGCAGCGCTGCAGCAGTTCGTCGAGCCAGGTCACGTCGTGCAACGGCTCCTCCAGCAGGCGCAGGGTACCCCCACACGGCAGCCCGAAGCGCGCGGATTCTTCCTTGCTGACGCCATAGGTAATCAGCTCGCAGGCTTTGCCCCGGCTGGTGATGGCCTGGCGGCGGGCCAGCAGATCGTCTTCGATGCAGCCGCCGGACACCGACCCTTCCACCTGGCCATCGTCACGCAGCGCCAGCAGCGCACCTACCGGTCTCGGCGCGCTGCCCCAGGTTTCCAGGACGGTATAAAGCATCACCTCATGGCCATCGCGCAGCCAGTGGCGGGCACGGCGCAGCACCGCCAGATCCACACTGTCCATCTTTCCCTCATCGGTTTCGGTCGAAACGCCGATCAAACCGGCATGCCTTCAATGACTGACCGGAGTAGCGGTTAGTTCGCCGCCGCATGGATGCCTACCCACAGACGCCGGGCCGCCACGCCTGACGAAACCCGTCGGTCACACAACTGGAAATTCAACCCGATGCGGGGCCGGTGTAAGATGCGCGGCTTTTGTGCGCAACGCCCTGCTAGGCTTTGCTGTAGCAAGCGAATTGCCCCAAGAGGCAAAGATACCCAAACCGCCTGCCCTGACCGGGACACACGAGGATTGACCATGCTGGAGAAGCTGTTTCAACTCAAAGCGCACAACACCACGCTGCGCACCGAGATGCTTGCCGGTCTCACCACCTTCCTGACGATGGCCTACATCCTCTTCGTCAACCCGAGCATACTTGCCGAAACCGGCATGGATCACGGCGCGGTGTTCGTCGCTACCTGCCTGGCCGCCGCCATCGGCTCGGCGATCATGGGGCTCGTGGCCAACTACCCGATCGCCCTGGCACCGGGCATGGGGCTCAACGCCTTCTTCACCTACACCGTGGTGCTGACCATGGGCTACACGTGGCAGACCGCGCTGGGTGCGGTATTCCTCTCTGGTGTGATTTTCTTCCTGCTGTCGATCTTCAAGATCCGCGAATGGATCATTCACAGCATTCCGCTGGCGTTGCGCTCGGGCATCGCTGCGGGTATCGGCCTGTTCCTGGCGATCATCGCCCTGAAAAACGCCGGCATCGTTGTCGATAACCCGGCGACACTGGTCGGCCTCGGCGACCTGACCGCCGGCGGCCCGATGCTGGCCTGCCTGGGCTTCTTCCTGATCGCTGCGCTGGCCTACCGCAAGGTCACCGGCGCGGTGATGATCGGCATTCTGGTAGTGACCGGGCTGTCGATCCTGCTCGGCCTGTCTCAGCTCAACGGTGTCGTCTCGATGCCACCCTCGCTGATGCCGACCCTGATGCAACTGGACATCATGGGCGCGCTGGATATCGGCCTGCTTAGCGTGATCTTCGCCTTCCTGTTCGTCGATCTGTTCGACACCTCCGGCACGCTCATCGGCGTGGCGCAGAAGGCCAACCTGTTGGATAAGGACGGCAGGATGCCGCGCCTGGGCCGCGCCCTGCTCGCCGATAGCACCGCGACCATGGCCGGCGCCGCACTGGGTACCTCGACCACCACCAGCTACATCGAATCCGCTGCGGGTATCAGCGCTGGTGGGCGCACCGGCCTTACCGCCTGCGTGGTTGCGCTGCTGTTTCTGCTGAGCCTGTTCTTCGCACCGCTCGCTGGCGCCGTGCCCGCCTATGCCACGGCGCCAGCGTTGCTGTTCGTCGCCGTGCTGATGATGAGCAGCCTGGCCAACATAGACTGGGACGATCTCACCGTCGCCGCACCGGTGGCCATCGCCGCGCTGGCCATGCCGCTGACCTTCTCCATCGCCAACGGCATCGCCTTCGGCTTCATCGCCTGGACCGCGATCAAGCTGCTCGCCGGCCGCTGGCGCGAGCTGAGCCCGGCGATGTGGATTCTCTCGATCCTGTTTGTGGTCAAGCTGGGCTGGTTCGCCGGCTGACGCCCCGTAGGGTGGATGACGCTTTTCTCATCCACCTTCCGCGCGGTAACGGTGGATGGATGAAGCGTCATCACCCTACGATTTATCTGCCATTCCAAGAGTCTTCATGAGCGCTCCGCAATTCGACCCCGCCACTTACGATGCCCAACTCGCCGACAAGACCGCCCGGCTGGTCGAGCTGCTAGCGCCCTTCGATGCGCCGGCTCCAGAAGTCTTCGACTCCCCACGCGAGCATTACCGGCTGCGCACCGAGTTCCGCCTTTGGCGCGAGGACGGCCAGCGGCACTATGCGATGTTCGAGCAGGGGGACAAGCACACACCGATCCTGATCGACGACTTCCCCATCGCCAGCCGCCGCATCAACGAGCTGATGCCGCAGTTGAAAGCCGCGTGGCAGGCCTCGGAAACCCTGAGCTTCAAACTGTTCCAGGTCGAGTTCCTGACCACCTTGTCCGGTGATGCGCTGATTACCCTCGCCTACCACCGTCCGCTGAATGAAGCCTGGCAGGCCGAGGCCGAACTGCTTGCGGCCAGCCTCGGCGTCAGCATTATCGGGCGTTCCAAGGGCAAGCGCATCGTCATTGGCCGAGATTATGTAACCGAGCAACTGACGGTCGCCGGTCGCACCTTCAGCTATCGTCAGCCGGAAGGCGCCTTCACTCAACCCAACGGCGAAATCTGCCAGAAGATGCTGAACTGGGCTTACGACGTGCTGGGCGAACGCACCGACGACTTGCTCGAGCTCTACTGCGGTAACGGCAATTTCACCCTGCCGCTAGCGACCCGTGTGCGCAAGGCGCTTGCTACCGAGATCAGCAAATCCTCGGTGAGCGCGGCGCTGGCCAACCTCGACGATAATGGCGTCGACAACGTCAGGCTGGTGCGCCTGTCGGCGGAGGAGCTGACCCAGGCCCTCAACGAAGTGCGGCCGTTCCGCCGCCTGGCTGGCATTGACCTGAAGAGCTACGATTTCGGCAGCGTCTTCGTCGACCCACCCCGCGCAGGAATGGACCCGGACACCTGCGAACTGACCCGTCGCTTCGAGCGCATCCTCTATATCTCATGCAATCCTGAGACGCTGGCGGCCAACATCGCCCAGTTGCACGACACCCACCGCATCGAGCGCTGCGCCCTGTTCGATCAGTTTCCCTATACCCACCACATGGAATCCGGCGTGCTGTTGGTGCGGCGCAACTGAGCGATAATCCAGAGCCGATCGAGGCCTGATGTGAACGCTGCGCAGTAGCGCGAGCGGCGAGCATCGAGATGGTCGAGGTCGCGCGTGCTGATCGCCCAGGCAGCGGAGCGCCATTCGCAGCGGTGGAGCCCCACTTGCTATCTGCCGGGCGGATCCTGCGGTATATCCGCCGGCTGAGCCTCGGGATCTCCACGTCGAAAGGGCGCCGGTGCAGGCTCGGTGGTTGTCACGGGAGCAGGTCCGTCGCCCAGACGAAACGGCTTGGGCGGCCCATCATCGAGGCGGGTCCGCTTGGATTGCGATGCTGCGTCCAGTTCGGCGTCTGCATCCGGGTCCGTCCGCAGGCGCTCCCTCATCAACAGCAGCGCCACTGCAGCGAGCAATGCGGCACCAACCCGGTAAATCAGCGAGGCCAGATCGAAGCCGATCAGCTCACCGCCGTCGAGCCACAACGATCCCAGCCGCCCGGCGGCCAGCGCCAGCATGGTGATCACCAGCATTACCAGGGCCGCTCTGGTGTGCTCAGGCACTCGCATCGCCCAGAGCAGGAACAGCGCAAGACCCAGCTGTAATCCTCCGTAATAGACGCGCATGTGGCTGACCGAGGCGGTCTCCATCAACAGCATTCCATTCAGATTGGCCATCTCATACGGGCGCAGCCAGTAGGCGAGGCTGAAAGCAATCATGATCACGGCCTGGACAACCAGAACGAACCGGGCAAAACGCATCGAAAACTCCCCTGATAGCGGCTGCGCACCACAATGGTTATCGGACCGAAACGGCTCGTATTGGTTCGCCGCAGAGCCGGTAGCAGCCTGTGACAATCGCTCACGGATGGATGTTTGGGCTCGCCGCTCGCTTGACGTTATCCTGCGCCATCCGTTGGAGGAAATGCTCATGCGCCGTCTGCTACTCGCCACCACCTTCTTCGCCAGCCTGGCCCAGGCAGCCGAACCCATCGCCATTGATGTTCACCGCGACGCCAACTGCGGCTGTTGCACCTCGTGGATCAAGCATCTCGAAGAGAACGGCTTCCAGGTGAACGACCATGTCGAAACCGACATGGCGGCGGTCAAGAGTCGCCTCGGTGTGCCTCACCGGCTGGGTTCCTGCCACACCGGCGTGATCGATGGAAAGTTCGTTGAAGGACACGTTCCCGCTGCCGATATTTTCAAGCTTCGCGCTCAGCCCGATCTGATCGGCGCGGCAGTGCCGGGCATGCCCTTGGGTTCGCCGGGTATGGAAATGGGCGATCGCCAGGACGCCTACAAAGTGATTGGGCTGGACAAGCAGGGCGAGGAATCGGTGCTGGCTGAATATCCGGCGCACTGATTGAAAAATAGGCGAAACGCAATCGCCCGACTGAATTAGCTGATAACCGCGCGGTCTACCCACCAGCTATGTCTGGTCGAGGGATTCGTACATGCGTTGGAAGAAAGCGCGTCGCAGCGACAACGTGGTGGATGCCAGGGGCCGCAGCGGCGGTATCGGTCGAGGGCGTCTGAGCCTGGCCGGGATAGCCATCGTGGTGGTGATCGGCTTGCTGTCCGGCCAGGACCCGATGCAGATCCTCGGCCAGCTGGCCAACCAGACCGGCTCGCCGCCCATCCAACAGAGCGAGGCGCCAGCACGCGACGACGATCCGCAGGTGGCCTTTGTCCAGGCCATCCTCGGTGATACCGAAGACACCTGGCGTGCGCTGTTCCAGCAATCTGGCGCGCAGTACCGCGATCCGACGCTTGTGCTGTTTCGTGGCGGAATCAACTCAGCGTGCGGCTTCGCCAGCTCGGCGGTCGGCCCCTTCTACTGCCCGGGCGATCGCCAGGTGTATCTCGACCTTCAATTCTTCGACGAAATGGCGTCGCGCTTCTCGGTCGCCGGAGATTTCGCCCAGGCCTACGTGATCGCCCACGAGGTCGGCCATCATGTACAGACGCTGCTGGGGGTGTCGCAGCAGATGCAGGCCGCACGCCAGCGCGGCGCTCAGATGGAAGGCGACAACGGCCTGCTGGTTCGTCAGGAGCTGCAGGCGACTGCTTCGCCGGTGTCTGGGCCTACCATGCGCAGCAACGTCATGATTGGCTCGAAGCGGGCGATCTGGAAGAGGCGCTGAACGCCGCCAATGCCATCGGTGATGACCATCTGCAAAAGCAGAGTCAAGGCCGCGTGGTGCCGGACGCGTTCACCCATGGCACCTCGGCGCAGCGGGTCAGATGGTTCCGCGCCGGCTTCGACAGTGGCGAGCCGACGCGCTGCGATACGTTCCAGGCAAGCCGGCTCTGAGCGCTCAGCCCGGCTCGGTCACCCAGTTGTAGATCGGTGCGTCTGCGCCGCTCTGCACTTTCACCTGGGCGCTGTGGCGCAGACGCACCAGTAGGCGCTTGCCAGCCAGGGCGCTGCCGCTCAGGGCTTCCAGTTCGGCCAGTAACTGCGGGCCCTCCATGCGCCCCGCTTCGCGCAGCAACTGTTGAGCACCGAGCCACAGCGCGTCGGTTCCGGTCTCCGCAGGCGCGGCCTGCACATTGGCACTCAACGGCAACTGCCGCGCCAATTGCGCCCAGTCCTGATCATCCATATCAATGCTTAGGTCCACCGGCCATTCGCCGACATGGCCACGAATTCGAATCATCTTCACGCTCCTGAAAGTCAGGACGATATGCTCCCACGCTCCGGCTTGGGCTGGCCAGCCACAGCTGCCACCTGTTATAACGTAACTCGCTCTTTATCCGGGAGTCCCGTTATGCACCACCTGCTGCTTGCCCTGCCCTTCGCTCTGTTGCCCGGTTTCGTTCTAGCCGCCGAAACCCACGACCACGATCATCATCACGCTCAGCATGGCAGTCTCGGCGCACATGAGCACGGGGCAGCTGAGCTGGATGTCGCACTGGATAGTTCCACATTGGAAATCGAAATGCGCAGCCCGGCCATGAACCTGGTGGGCTTCGAACACGCACCGAATAGCGAAGCCGATGACCGCAAGATCGCCGATGCGCGCAAGCGACTGGAGCAGCCTGACACCTTGTTCGGGCTCTCGGCCGCAGCGGGTTGTGTCCTGGCTGAAACCGATCTGCAGAGCCCTCTGTTCGAAGATGATGTTCCTGAGCATGAACACGAGGAGGGCCACGATCAGGACCACAGCGAGATCCACGCGCGGTACCGGTTTGATTGCGCCACCCCCCAAGCACTGACGGGCGTCGATCTGCAGGGCTTGTTCGCAGCCTTCCCAGGCACCGAGAAAGTCCAGACACAGCTGATTGGCCCGAACGGTCAACATGGCGCACAGCTGAGCGCCGATCAGCTGCGCGCAGAATTCTGATCCGACCTGTCTCTGCCGCTGCCCGACCTGACGCAGTAAACTCTCGGCTCGTCTGAAACGGATCATCTTGATGACCGCACCGCTACTTGAACTCCACCAATTGGGATTCGCCTGGCCCGGCCAGGCAGAGTTGCTCGATATTCCAAGCTTTAGCCTCGAGCGAAACCAGAGCCTGTTTCTCAAAGGCCCCTCAGGTAGCGGCAAGACCACCTTGCTCGGTCTGGTTGGCGGTGTGCAGACCGCGCGGCGTGGCATCGTTAGCCTGCTCGGCACCGATCTCGCGGCACTCTCGGCCGGAGCGAGAGATCGTTTCCGTGTCGATCACACCGGCTATATCTTCCAGCAGTTCAATCTGCTGCCGTTTCTTTCGGTCGCCGAGAATGTCGGGCTGCCCTGCCATTTCTCAAAGACCCGCGCAGAGCGCGCCCGGCAGCGGCACGGCAGCGTCGCGCAGGCAACGGCGAGTCTGCTGTCGCATCTCGGCCTCCCTCAGGACCTGCACGATCGGCGCGCCGAGGCCCTATCCATCGGCCAGCAACAGCGCGTCGCTGCGGCGCGCGCGCTGATCGGCCAACCGGAACTGGTGATTGCCGACGAGCCCACGTCTGCACTCGACGCCGACAGCCGCGAGGCGTTTCTGCAGCTGCTGTTCGCTGAATGCCGTGAGGCCGGCTCGAGCCTACTGTTCGTCAGCCACGACCAGAGCCTGGCGCCACTGTTCGACCGCAGCCTGTCCCTGTCCGAACTTAACCGCGCCTCCTGCGCCGCAGAGATCTGAGCCGTGTATCTGTTGCGCCTGGCCGTGGCCAGCCTGATCAACCGCCGCTTCACCGCCCTGCTCACCGTCTTCGCTATTGCATTGTCGGTGTGCCTGTTGCTGGCCGTCGAGCGGGTGCGCACCGAAGCGCGCGCCAGCTTCGCCAGTACCATCAGCGGCACCGACCTGATCGTGGGTGCGCGCTCCGGCTCGGTGAATCTGCTGCTGTACTCGGTCTTCCGCATCGGCAATGCCACCAACAACATTCGCTGGGACAGCTTCGAAGACTTTGCCAGACATCCCCGGGTGAGTTGGGCAATTCCCATCTCGCTGGGCGATTCCCACCGAGGCTACCGGGTGATGGGCACCAGCAGGGGCTACTTCGAGCACTATCGCTACGGGCGCAAGCAGCTCCTGCAAATGACTGAGGGCCGGCCGTTTGCCGACGACCCGTTCGAGGTGGTGCTCGGGGCGGAAGTCGCTCGGGCGCTGGACTACAAGCTGGACGACCGACTGGTGCTGGCGCACGGTGTCGCCACGGTCAGCCTGGTCAAACATGACGACAAGCCGTTTCGCGTGGTTGGCATCCTCAAGCGCACCGGCACGCCGGTCGATCGCACGCTGCATATCAACCTCGCCGGGATGGAAGCGCTGCATATTGACTGGCAGAACGGCATGCCGGCGCGCGGCGCAGCGCGTATCGATGCCGAGCAGGCGCGCCAGCTTAAATTGCAGCCGAAGCAGATCACTGCCTTTCTGCTCGGCCTGGACAGCAAAATCGCGACCTTCGCCCTGCAGCGCGAGATCAACCAATACCGCGGCGAGCCGCTGCTGGCGATCCTCCCGGGCGTCGCCCTGCAGGAGCTATGGAGCCTGATGGGCACTGCGGAGAAGGCGTTGTTCGTGGTATCGCTGTTCGTGGTGCTCATCGGGCTGATCGGCATGCTCACCGCGATCCTTACCAGCCTCAACGAACGCCGCCGGGAAATGGCCATCCTTCGCTCGGTAGGCGCCAGGCCCTGGCATATCGGCAGCCTGCTGGTGGCTGAGGCTTTCAGCCTGGCACTGGCGGGCGTACTGCTCGGCCTGCTGTTGCTGTACGTCGCTATCGCAATTGCTCAAACCCCGCTGCAGGCCGAGTATGGCCTTTATCTGCCAATCGCCTGGCCCAGCATCTATGAGTGGTCGCTGCTGGCGGCGATACTGCTGGCCGGGCTGCTGATGGGCTGCGTACCCGCCTGGCGCGCTTACCGACAATCACTGGCTGATGGCCTGTCGATACGACTATGAGGACAACCATGCCCCGTCTGTTGCTTGCCACGCTGTTCACCCTTGCCGCGACCTTTGCGAACGCCGACGTGCGTGAGCTGCAATGGTCGGATCTGCTTCCTGCCGATGCGCCACCGCCACCACCTCCATTGGCGATCCATGACATGTCCCAGCTCGCGGACGTGCTTGCCGCCGAGAACGGCCCTGCCGCCGCACAGCAATCGCCGGCCGCGCCGGTGGTCAAAGCGCTCGACGGCATCCAGGCGAAACTACCGGGCTACATCGTGCCGCTGGACATGAGCGAGGAAGGGCGCGTCATCGAGTTTCTGCTGGTGCCCTACTTCGGCGCCTGCATCCATGTGCCACCGCCGCCGTCCAACCAGATCGTGCATGCGACCAGCGAGCTGGGCGTCAAGGTTGACGAGCTTTACCAGCCCTTCTGGATCGAAGGCCTGTTGCGGGTCGAGCACGCCAGCAGCGAGCTGGCCGAAGCCGGCTATCGCATAGACGCACAGAAGATCTATTTCTACGAGATGGAGTGACCCGCTGTAGGCTGGCAGCGAGCTGCGAAATGACGAGGCACGGCCAGAGACTAGCGGCTCCCCGTGTTTGAACGTCCCTGGCGTTGAATGAGTCAGTCGCCGCGATGCCAACGCCCGCGCACCGCTCAACGTGCGCTGGCGACCTGACGCTCACGCTCGAAGCTCAGTTCACCTTGCGCCCACTCTCGCCAAGCGCGCACCTTGCGCCGCTCCGCACCTGCGCGTTCAGCCTGCTTCAGCGCATCGAGCCCCGCCTGCCAGTGCGTCTGTTCCAGCTCCAGCTGAGCCACATGCAACCAGAACTCGGCGCTGCCGGACTGCGAAGCCAACTCGCGATAAATCTTCGCCGCAGCCGAGCGTTCCCGCGCCTGCCACCAGAGCATGCCCAGCCGCTCGCGGCGGGTGGCATTGGTTGGCAACAGATTTGATTCGAGCATCCCCTGCAGCAGCTTGGCGCCTTGCCATGGCTGTCCGGCGGCGCTCGCCAGCAACACCAGGTTATCCAGTTCCGACTCACTGAAACGCACGCCCTTGGCATGCGCCGCACGCAACGTG
This sequence comes from Pseudomonas sp. SST3, assembly GCF_003325755.1. The sequence continues at coordinate 270,343 of NZ_QORI02000004.1, forward strand.
GCAAGCGCTTTGTCCTCGGCGTCGGCCATCTGCTGCAGCCCCGCGAGCTGCCGCCAGGCGTTGGCCTGGTCAGGATGGCGCGCCAACAGGCGACGCTGCCAGCGCTCGGCGGTCTCGTAGCGTTTCAGCTCGGCGTTACCGGCTACCAGAAATTGCAGCCAGGTATCGGCTGCACCGGGATTGGCCTGGACGTAACGCTCAGCCAGCGGCAGCGCCTTGCTGTGCTGGCCCAGCCCTTGGTAGGCCTGCACCAGCATCTGCAGAACCTCTTCGCTCGCCTGGTCGGGCGAGCCCAGTAGACTGACCACTTTGGCGTAACGACGCTCGATCAGGTTCAGCTTAGCCAGGTTGAGCCGCTCATTCGGCAGCATCGCCTCGTCGAGCTTTCCACTCGTGACCGCCTTTTCAAGTAGCTCCAGCGCATGTCGGTTTTTACCTTCAGCCCAGGCCAGATAGGCCCGGCTGCGCCACACAAGCGCCTCTTCAAGGCTGCCTGACTTGGCCTCGGCTTGCTTGAGCACGCGATGCGCCGCGCCATAGTCGCCCTTCTCCTGGGCGCTCTGCGCACGTTCCAACGCCTTGAAAACGGCCGGATCGATGCTTTGTGCGGCATGAGTCGAGACAGTGAACAACAACGAGATCAATAACAGCAAACGTGGCATGTCAGCGTTCTCCTTGCAGGCGGAAATGCAGGGTTTTGACGGCTTCGCGCGATACTGCGGCACCATTTTCGGTGCGCGGCGCAAAGCGCCAGCGAGCAGCGGCGCGGCGCGCTTCACGGTCGAACACGTTGCGTGGCGAGGCCTCCAGAACCCGGATGTTTTCAACCTTACCGGCAGGCGTGATGGTGAAGGCGAGCTTGATATGACCTTCGATGCCGCGCTGACGTGCCCGATACGGGTACTCGGGACGGACGTCGTTGAGCGGCATGACTTCCTGCTCCGGACCGCCGGATTGCGATCCAGTGTCAGCAGCTATAGGCGGCGGGGCTGGCGTCGCTGCGGGTGCCGCTGCGGTCAGGCCGCTCAGGCTGGGGGCCGGCGCGCTGGCTATAGCCATCCCGCTGTCGATGTTCGGCAGCTGCAGATCGAGCTTGGGCAGGTTGGCACTCGGCGTGGCCATGCTCGGAGTGGGCGGGGTCGGTGGCTGCGGCGTCTTTGGCTGGGGCGGCTGTGGCGCCTGTTGCCGTGAGCGTGTCGCAGTGCTTTCGTTACGGCTGTCCATGCGCACGAAGTTGGCGATCGCCACCGCTTCTTCCGCCACATCGCTGCGCGGCGGATTGACCATGCTCAGCATCAAGGCGAACAGCAGCAGCGCCACCACGCAGGCGGCGATGAAGGACAACCCGACGCGGGTCAGCCCACGGACCATCATTGCGCTCCCGAACTGGCGGCAAGCGCCACGTCCCGGACGCCGGCCTGGCGCGCCTGATCCATGACCTGAACCACCAGTCCGGTCCGCGCGTCCTGATCAGCCTGAACCACTACCGCGCCTTCCGGTTGGTCGACGCGCATGCGCTCCACATGGGCGCGCACGCTGCGCACATCTACAGGCTGCTTGTCGATCCAGACCTGACCCTCGGCGGTCACTGCGATAAGGATGTTGCCCTTGTCCTGGGCACTGGCGGTATCGGCCTGCGGGCGCTGGACCTCGACCCCGGATTCCTTGATGAAAGAGCTGGTGACGATAAAGAAGATCAACATGATGAAGACCACGTCGAGCATCGGCGTCAGATCGATGCCGGTGTCCTCTTCCTGCTGATAATGATGGCGACGCATACGCATCCGGTAATCCTCAATCGTGACGCAGCTGGTCGGCCAGCCGGTCGAGAGCCTGGCGTGAAATACGTTCGAGACGCGCCAGGCTGAATAGTCCAGTGATGGCCAGCACCATGCCGGCCATGGTCGGCAGGGTCGCCTGCCAGACCCCAGCGGCCATGCCGCGGGGATTGCCGGTGCCGTTGAGTGCCAGCACATCGAATACCGCAATCATGCCGCTGACGGTGCCGAGCAGGCCCAGCAACGGATACATCGCCACCAGCGTCTTGCTCATCCGCAGCGGGCCGGTGAGCTGCTGCTGTGCCTGGGCCAGCCACGCAGTGCGCACCGCGCGTTGCCAGCTACCGGATTCATCGCCGAGCCGTGTCCAGGCCTCGCGGCGCGCGTCGACCCAGCGCGGGAATACCCGCCGCATGAACCACAGGCGTTCGAACACCAGCGTCCAATAAAGTACGCACAAGGCAGCCAACGCCCACATCACCGCGCCGCCCGCCGCCATGAAGTCGAGCAGCGCATAGCCACTGTCGACCAGACGCAGCCAGTGCCCGTGCAGGTCAGTCACGACGTGGCGTCCCCGACAGATGCAGCGCGATCAGGCCCGCGCTCTGCTGTTCAAGCAGCTGGATCAGCGATTTGCTGCGACTGGCCAGCAGGCTGTGCAGGAACAACAGCGGAATTGCTACCACCAAACCCAACACGGTGGTCACCAGGGCCTGGGAAATACCGTCGGCCATCAGTCGCGAATCGCCGCCGCCGCTCTGGGTGATCGCCTGGAACGTCACGATCATCCCGGTCACGGTGCCCAGCAGGCCAAGCAGCGGGGCCACTGCGCTGAGCAGTTTGAGTAGCGGCTGGCCGCGCTCCAATGGCGGTGTTTCCTGAAGAATTGCCTCGTCGAGTTTCAGTTCCAGGGTTTCCAGATCCGATAACTGCGGCTTAGGCCCGAGCACGCCGATGATGCGCCCCAGCGGATTGTCATCGCGCGGCAGATTGAGCTCGCGCATCTGCCGGCCCACGGCGCGGCCAACGCCGGTCAGGTAAACCATGCGCCAGATGGCGAGCAGCAGACCGATGGCTCCCAGCACCAGGATGACCCAACCGACCAAGCCGCCCTGCTGAACGCGATCCCACAGCTGCGGCTGCCGCTGAAGCTGCGCCAGCAACGAGCCGCGGCTCGGATCGATCGGCAGGGTCGCGAGCGCATCGGCGCTTTCCAGGTAGTCATCGACCAGGTCCATACCGGAGGGCTGACGACCGGGCGTCAACAGCTCGTCGGCGCCACTTTCGTAGCGCAGGAAGGCGTCATCGGTGAAGGCGGAGAAACTGCCGACGCGCAGCACCGCTTGCTCGCTCCGCTGCCCATCGACACCCACCACCGGCAGCTCGATCCGCTCGATGCGACCGCTGGCGGCAAGATCCTCGAGCAAGGTCATCCAAAAGCTGTCCAGATCCTCTGCCGAAGGCAGCGTGCGGCTTTCAGCCAATGCTTTGAGTCGTTCGAGCCGCCCAGGGTACTGTGCATTGAGCAGGCTGTCCTGCCATTGCCCGGCGATATCGCCAGCGCTCTGACGAACCACGCCGAACAGCTCGCCGAGATGGCCAACCCGCTGCGCCAGGAGCTTTTCCTGCTCGGCCAGTTCCGCTTCCTGGCGGTCGAACTCGGCCTTCAGGCGTTCGGCTTCGGCTTTCTGCTTTTCCAGCGCTGCAGTGGCACGAGCCAACAGCTGCGCCTGTTCACTGCGATTCTGGATGAATGCCTGTTCGCGCGCCTGCATCGCGTCGACCTCGGCCGCGCGCTCGCTACGGATGCGCTGCAGCAGCTGATCAGGACTCAAGGGTTCGGCTGCCTGAGCCAGAGCAGGCAACAGGCCAATGAACAACAATGTCAGCAAACGGCTCATTGCGCAGCCTCCTTGACCAAGGTCTTCACGGGCAATTCGAGCCAGGTGGGTGCCTGTTGTTGACGGGCTATGGCGATGGCTTTGGTAATCGGCCGGCGCACACTGCCGTCAAGCACTTCCCAGGCACGGGTCCGCGGGTTCCACCAGCCGCTCTCGTGGGCGTCCAGAGTCTGGTAATACAACATGGTCCGGCCCAGGCGCAGGAACTCGACGCTACGGCTGCCGCCTTCGATAGGCAGTTCGCCGCGCCAGGCTTCAAGTGTTCTGCCGTAATCGCTCTCGATCTGGTAGGCCTCGAGAATGCGCCGGTACTTCTCGGCCAGGCTCACATCGGCGCGGGCCTGCATGTCCTGCAGAGCGGCCAGACGATCGGCGCGCTCATCGGGTAGGAACGGCAGATCCGCCGTGATGAATTCTTCGAGCACGCCGATCATCCGCCCCATCTGCGGCGCAACGGCCTCCTGGGTGCGCTCGATGCTGTCCAGTTGGCGCTGGAAGTCATCAAGTTCCTTGCGCTGCCCCGCGGTGAGTTCGGCCAGCTGCGCGTTGTAGGCTTTCAGGGCCTCGGCCTGCTGCACGGCACTGCGATAGTCGTTGAGCATCTGCCGGGTCGCGTCATCGAGCTGTTCGATGCGTGCTTGCGATGCCTTGGCCTCAGCGGCCAGGCGCTGACTCTCGTCCAGCGCGGCATCCAACGGAGCTGCGTGAAGCTGCACGCAGCATGGCAGCACGGCGACCGCCAAGAGGCGGGGAATAAGGGCTTGCATTGATGGGTCCTTGCAGACGAAGGTCAAACTCGAAAGAGAAACATTATCATCTACATGCACAAAGGAAGGCAACCAGGACAAGAGGTCGCAGCCCAGCCAAAGCGGGGCGTTTCGTTGAGCTGGATCAAAATCGAGGGGGCCTTGCGCCCTACCATGGCAAGCAATCGCAACACACCATGTCTCGATGGAGTTCCATTATGCGCAAGACCCTGTTTACCGCTTCCGTGCTGGCCGTGGCCCTCGCCGCTCCCTTCGCCCAGGCCCATCAGGCTGGTGATGTCATACTGCGTGCCGGTGCCATTACCGTTGATCCGCGGGAAGATAGCGGCAATGTGTTCACCTCCGTCACGGGCTCTCTTGCAGGCAGCAAGGCTACCCTGGACAGTGATACGCAGCTGGGCCTGAACTTCGCCTACATGGTGACCGATAAGCTGGGTATCGAACTGCTAGCCGCAACACCGTTCGAGCACTCCGTAGGCCTGAGCGGCATGCCGCTAGGTCTCGACGGCGATTTCGCTGACGTTAAGCACCTTCCGCCAACCCTTAGCCTGGTCTACTACCCACTGGACACCAAGTCGGCCTTCCAGCCCTATGTCGGACTCGGGGTGAACTACACGATTTTCTTCGACGAAGAGCTAAACAGCCGTCGTAAGGGCGAGCAGTTCAGCGACCTGGAGCTGGACGACTCATGGGGTTTGGCTGCTCAGGTAGGCTTGGACTTCATGCTGACCGACCAACTCATGCTGAACGCACAGGTCCGCTACATTGACATCGACACCGAAGCGACGGCCAATTCCGCTTTCGGAAAGGTGAAGGTCGATGTAGACGTCGACCCGATGGTCTACATGGTCGGCCTCGGGTACAAATTCTGACGAACCCGGCCGATTGCCTGCCGCAGACACGACAAAGGCGCCCTCGGCGCCTTTGTCTTTTCTCGTTTACGCTAGCGCGCCAACAATTTCGCCAGCCCTGTGCGCATATCGGTAGGCGGCTCCGGCAGATGGAAACGCTGCATCAACCGTGCATTATTAGCCCGAGAATGGCGTATATCGCCACTACGGGCTTGCTGGTAGCTCACCGGCGGCAGCTCACCCAAGACATCACCGATTGCGGTCAACAACTGTTTCAGGCTGGTTGCGCGATTCAGGCCGACGTTTACCGCACCGACTTCAACGGTCGGCTGCTCCAATGCCTGCAGTAGCACCTCTACCAGGTCGCCAACGTAGAGGAAGTCGCGGGTCTGCTCGCCATCGCCAAATACGGTGATTGGCAGCCCCTGTTGCGCACGCTCGGTAAAGATGCTGATGACGCCCGAGTAGGGTGAAGACGGATCCTGGCGCGGCCCATAAATGTTGAAGAAGCGGAACACCACCGGCTCCAGCCCATGCTGGCGTCGATAGAAATCGAGGTAATGCTCGCTGGCCAGTTTATCCGCCGCATAGGGGGTCAAGGGCGCCTTCGGCGTATCTTCGTCGATAGGTCGCCCTTCTCCATTGTTGCCGTACACCGCTGCACTTGAAGCAAAGACGACTCGGCGTACACCCGCCTCGCGCATCGCCTCACACAGGTTCAGCGTACCCACCAGATTGCTCTGATGCGTGCCAAGCGGATCATCGACCGATGCCTGCACAGATGCTACGGCAGCCAGATGCACCACGGCGCCACATCCCCGGACAGCACGCCGTACAGCCTGTGGGTCAGCCACATCACCCTCGATCAGCTCCACCCCGGCATCGACCGGCAGGTTACTGCGCTTGCCCGTCGACAGATTATCCAGAACCCTCACCGAATAGCCGCGAGCCACTAGCACATCAACCAGATTCGAGCCGATGAACCCGGCGCCCCCGGTAACCAGAATGGGTGATTCAGACATAACGGTAGTAACGCTCCAGCAGAGTGGGCAGCCCGGTGCGCCAGGCTCGAGGCTTGATGCCGAATGTATTGAAGATCTTCTTGCACGCCAGCACGCCATGCTGTGGCTCATCTGCCGCATCTGGACACGCAGCATGAGCGACGGGGGTCAGGCGATCGATGGTCAGCTGCCGATGATGCGCCGCCTCGGCGAGTAGCGCCTGACCGACTACCAGCGGAGTCGAAGCCTCGTGGCCGCCATAATGATAGGTTCCCCACAGTGGTGCCTGACAATCCAGCTGCTTCAGCACGGCAAGGACCACCCGCGCCGCATCTTCGACAGGCGTAGGGTTGCCACGCCGGTCGTCGGCGAGACACAACTCATCATCCTGTTCGAGACGCTGAAGGAAACGCCCGAGCAAACCGTCTGAGCTGTCATCGAGCAGCCAGCCGAAACGCAGCAGAACGTGACGCGGACACAACGAGCGGACACTTTGCTCCATACGCCAAAGGGCGCAGCTGCGAGCATCCAATGGCGCAACTTCGTCCTTTTCGCTGTAAGCGGTGGTGCGAGCGCCATCGAAGACACGATAACTGGACGGCTGCATCAGAACGAACTGATGGTGCTGGCACAACTGCGCCAACCGTTCCACCGCCCGCTCCTGATTGGCCAACACCTCATCATCGACATGGCCGCTTTGAAACCAGTCGAAATAGTAGGCGAGATTGATCACGACATCCGGGCGATTGATATCGAGCAATTCAGTCAGACTGGGCGCATCCCAGCCCTGAGCGGGCGGGCGCGGCGCGAGAAAGCCGATGTCTTCCTCGGCGCCGAGGCGGATGAGCGCCTGACCCAGGGCATTGCCGCCGCCCAACAGCATCAGGCGCATTCGCATGGATTGAACTCTAAAATGGTAGTATCTACCTTGCAGCTTACGAAAATTTTGCTTACCCCTCAGCTGCGCGCCATCCAACACCGCGCAGATACTGAACTGTAAAGAAATTCGTATGGTTTTAGCCTGAACAGGTAGAAAATCTTTACAAAATCGCTTTTCCACGATGATATTGCTAGCCGAGCGATGCGCTCGGTCCAGCATGCTGTTTTTGGCCAGCTGCCTTTTTTGCTGCATGCAGCATGTGCTCACATATCGTAACGTCACGCGCCCTTCTGAACAATAGGCCCATTTCACGCATAGACTGCTATAAGTCAGCTGCCTTGCCCAAGCCAGTTGAAGCAGCTTCATGGCTTATAGCCTACGATGGAGAAATGGCTCTACGAAATGATTAATCGCGCCCCTAACGGCAACACATTGCAGACCGCACTATGAACGAAGCTTTAGCTACTGATGAGTATCATCAGTGAAGGACCGACGAAAGTATCTGTAAATAAATCATGAGAAGAGCAAGACTGGGCTTTACTAATAGGTTCAATCACGCATATAACCAGCCCGGGCTAAGTAGTATCCTCTATGATTGTGCGAAACTGCGGGACACCCTGAGACTCAGCTTTTCAAGCAGAAAATGGGGAAATTATGCATACCTTTGTAAAGCACATTAGCGGAAAATATCTTATAGAGCTTCCGGAGCAATTGGTTAGATCAATGCATATTACCGCCGGCGATAGATTATATATTTGGGAGGTAACAGCTGACGGAATGAAACGCATCGTCGTAACAAGCTCGCCGGTGCATCCGGAAGCCCCCTCCATGTCCGACGCATGCCATGAAAATCACTATCAAGTGCAGCAACTCGAGAATCTCGCTCTGACAATATTTTCATCAAGAGAGATGGCTGATCGCTGGTTATCGAAGCCTAAAGGTTACCTCAATGGCCTCAGCCCTCTCGAGGCAGCAAGAGGCGGACGCATGGACGAAGTAATGGAACGATTGGCGCAATTAAAGAGTGGCTACTTCTAGATTTTAACGCGCTTTGTTTGAATATATCCGCATTCGATTTTAAAAAATAAAACCCCATCATTCGTACCTGCCGCTCACTCAAGCTAATCTCTCATCCGCATGACCTAGGCAAGACGTAACACCAGGGTTGTGCCGTCCAACTTTGCAAACGACAAGCTAAAGGCAGCAACTGTTTTTGGGCGTGTAAATGTGGCTTCTCGTTAAAAATGAGAAAATAACTGGGTGTCGTCAGGACCCATCGGGTTAGTCAAGACCCGCTTTCTCGGTAAATCAAAAACTCTCCAACCAACGCCGCGACGGTGCTGGGCTCTACATAGGTCGTGTCAGCTACATCATAGACACAACGGAGCTCGCCCCCGGCCTGCTCAAGGGCAAGATAAAGTGACACCAGTCTCTCCATCCGCCAGTGTTTAGTCCCATTGAGAACCGGCGAACTAACAAGCATGACATTAGTTACGCTTAGTTCCTCATTCTGGGCTTTCAATAGCTCATCCAGATTGCGCCAACTGGCAAAAAATGCAGATTTCGGACAGATATTTGCTCCGGAACCAATCGCTATGTTCACAAAAAACCATGACGACTGGCCGAGCATCTTGAATCGCCCCGGATTTCCTAGACACTTTCCAGGCTCTGGAAATAGCGTTTTTCAAACTCTACCGGCGACAGCTGGTTGTTGAAACCATGCCGGCGTTTTGGGTTGTAGAACATCTCGATGTAGTCGAACACATCAGCGCGAGCATCTTGCCTGGTGCTGTAGATCTTTCGCCTGATCCGCTCTCGCTTCAGCAACTGGAAAAAGCTTTCCGCTACCACGTTGTCATGGCAGTTACCACGTCGACTCATGCTGCCAAGCAAGTTGTTGGTTTTCAGGAAGCTCTGCCAGTCGCCGCTGCTGAACTGGCTACCTTGGTCTGAGTGAATCATCAGCTCCTGCTTTGGCTTACGCCGCCAAACCGCCATCAGCAATGCATCGATAGCCAGGTCGCTGGTCATCTGCTGCTTCATCGACCAACCGATTACCTGCCGCGAAAACAGATCGAGTACCACCGCCAAAAATAATCAGCCCTCATAGGTGCGGATGTAGGTGATGTCCGTAACCCAGACCTTGTTGGGTTCGGTGACATTGAATCGACGCTCAAGATGATTTGGTGAGGCCACTGGAGGGGTCATGCCGAGATAAAGGGAAAATTCACTCACTCCGCTCGTAACGTGTTGATGCCAAACGAGTTTACCAAATAGACCGCACAGCCTCTGATCGTGGACTATCTTTTCTGACTCCTCAGAAAAGGAGTTCCTATGGCTTCATTAGAGCGTACGGCGTATCCCACCCTGCCAAAGGCGTATTCAAAAGCTGAACTGCAGCGTGATTTTTCGTTCTCAGATGATGAGATTAAGTGGGTACGGAGCAAGTCCAAGGCCCCCTTTCACCTCAATCTCGCCGTTCTTCTCAAGACCTTTCAGGTGCTCCGATATTTTCCTGATATCACCGACGTCCCTGGTCAACTGGTGGACTTCATTCGCGGAGAGTTAGGTCAGCGTAGCAAGGTGAAACTCGCGGAATACAAGTGGTTCCAACAATATCGCCACATGAACGCGATCCGAGCTCGCCTCGGTGTGACGGCATTCTAC
>NZ_QORI02000005.1 GCF_003325755.1 Pseudomonas sp. SST3
CACGGCTGCCGACGCAGCGGGCGAGTGAGATCGGCCAACTGCTGCCGCATCAGTGGGCGCCGGCCTGAGTCGCGCAAGGTGAGTTCGGCGTACGCTTACGCTAGTCGCTGAGCTTCGGCTTGTGTTTCTGCGATCAAGGCGATATCGAAGCTTACCGAGTATTGTTCCCGTAGATTGAGAGCTTTCTGGTGCGTTTCTGTCTTAGCGCTTTCGGTATCGTCACCTTGGTTTAAAAGGTGGTACAGATAGTCGCTAGGCTGCATGCGCTTGCGATGCGCGTTGTTCATCTTTAGCGCACCTGCACGGGGCCGTTTGCGCACTTGTAACCGGGGTATTGGGCTTCTGCCGTGACGCGAGCCATCTCGGAGCTGACGGCCTGTACCGTGATTGTAAAGTTAGCGCGTGGGCCCGCATTGGGTGTCCTGCGTTGCAGGAAGGCAAAGTAAGTCGTCATAGCTGAGTCTCCATGGTCAGATGACAGGAGACAGAATGGGTTGGGTATGCGACAGCCTGTGTCGCATTCAACCTTGTTCGTACAGTGCCGCCATCCGATGCGCCGATAAGGCCATCATGCAGAAGTGCTTGTTGGACAACCTCCAGTACCTCTGGCTTCACCTGACCTGGTTCCAGGACAACGAAGCGGGTGTTGCTGATGACCTTGCCTGAGCAGTCTTGGCTAGGCCGGTTTCCTTTCAACAGTGATGTCGCGTAATCCCGAAGGGGCGCCAGATTTTCTACCTGCGCCGCCATTCCGAATCTAGCAGCGTGCTCCATGATCATGACGAGGTTCATCGCATCTGTTGGCAGCATGCTCAGTCGCGATAGCGATTTCTCTGCCCACCACAGTTTTGCTTTGCCCTTGGGCCTGCTGTGCACATGGGGGAATTTCTATTCGAGTTCGCTGAGGTCACGTTGAATGGTGCGTTTATCAACCTGGACGCCTTGGTTGGCTACTCGTTGGTGAATGGCATTGCTATCGAGAGCGCTGTCCTTGCTAGGGAGAAGGCCAAGGATGAGCTCATGGCGGAGTAGCTGTTCCACACTTCCATCCCTACTTGTGTGCGACACAGGCTGTCGCATGGCTGTTGAAAATGGTCAGACACGATCATCGATGAGGCAGCAGCATGAGCAAATCTGCGGATGTCTTCAATCTCATGGATAACCTTCTTCCGCTGGCTGAAGACGTCGATCTAGCTGGGCCTGACGAGTTGCAACGCCTTTACGCTGGCATTGGAATGCCATCGCTGAGAGCGAAGGAGCTAAGCGGGCAGGCGGGTGTTACCTATCACGAGATAAAAGCAGCCAATCCGCTTCTTGGATTGGTTGATCCGATCAGGATTCGAAATCGCTATGTGGAGCTGCGTGAGCAGGCTCTGTTGGGCGATGCGGATGCGCTCAATGATCTAGGGTGGTTTTGGCTCAATGGTCTGCGGCTGAAGCCGAACCCTGCGCTGGCCAGGCGGTTATTCAAGGTTGCGGCAGTGATGGGAGCCTCAGAGGCTCTATTCAACCTCGCCGAGCTGGCCTTTTATGGCAAGGGGCTGGTGGTCAATCCGGGCTTGGCCATCGACTATTACGAGCAGGCTTTCGAAGCAGGGATTCCCTGTGCTGCGCAAGCATTAGGGAGCTTGTATGAGCGTGGGGACGAGGGTGTCATCGTCGATCATGGCAAAGCCATCAGTTGGTACAAGCGTGGAGCGGCCGAGCAGGACTTGATGGCGTGCTTCTCACTTGGCAGGTTGGCTCTGGATGAGACATCACCCGAGTATGATCCAGCACTTGGCTTGTATTGGCTGCAGTGGGCGGCCATGAGGGGGCTGGTGCTGGCGACTGAGCGACTTGCTGAATTTTACTTTTCTACCTTCGAGTCTCCACCGGATCCAGATGGGCTGCTGTTTCGTTTCTGGCGGGATCTGGCGATCAGCCAGGGAAGCTTGTGGGCCAGAGAGTTGCATGCATCGGATGTTGCTATTCAACAAGTATGCAAAAGCTCATAGCATGCTGGCTTTATGCCCCTGCAGCGATATCAATAGGTGCTGGGGTTAGGACTAAGAGGAAGGGAATGAGTCTGACTGGGAATCAAAAGGCCTTTGCACGGTACCTGGCTGATTTATGGGGCAGGCCAGAGGCACTGGGGGAGATGCGTGGTTTGTTCCCAGTGGGAGATGCTTCGGAGGCAGGGCTGCTGCATAGCTTTCGCATTAGCAAACATCAGAGCTGGAAGCCTTGGAAAGGGCGTATTGCCTCAGCGGTTCATCATTGGTGGTGTCATTCGCTTCAGGAGGCCTTTCTCCATTACTCCTGGCCTGATAGCCCTAAGCCTAATTCGTCCCAATGCATTGCTGCCCGTTTACGGCAAGCGCTAGCTGTGCGTGATCAAGCAACTGCCCGCGATGCATGCCTGGCTATATTCCACTGGGGGGCGTCGCGCGTCGCCCTGGTGATAAATCTCTGGCTTGGGTCGAGGATCAGTACCTAAAAAAACGCTATGCCAATCAATCATGCATGCAGTCCAACTGCTTCAACCTGGATCTGCTCAAGGGCTTGCTGCATTCGATGGCAAGGAACTCCTGATGAATTCCGCTATGACAAAGGTCTACGCGGCTGCCGACCCTGACCACATCATTATCTACGACGGCCGCGTTGGTGCTGCACTTGGATTGCTCGCCCGTTATTCACTCATGCGTTCTGGCGTACCTAGCGTCCCTGCTGATTTATCCTTTCGGTGGGGGGCCGGACAAGGCGACACGACGAATAGAGATCCATCGCTGGGGGCGTTCAAGTTTCGCAAGCTCAATGCCGCTCAGTGCCAGCTATGGGCGGGACAGGTGTTGCTTGCAGGAGAGTTGCTGCAGCAGGTGATGGCCTACAACCCAAGCATTGGCTCCATTGCAGAGCTTGAGAAAGCCCTCTTCATGATCGGTTACAACGTAGATACAGATCTCCCCCCTCTGCCGCTTCCCCGGGTTTCCCCATAAGGAGATTTAAATGGAGCTTTATCGGGCGATTCCTGCCAGCCAAGTGGGGAGGGCGGAAAAAGATCTTCGTCGTCACTCAACGATGCGAATACCCAGCAATGTTCCCTACGTGGTCGACAACCTCTGGGAGTCTCTTCGGCCGAGAAATATGCCGTCCCGCCGGCATGCAATTTACGCCAGCCCAACCCCTGAACTCGCTTTGCTGAATGCCAGTGCTCCGCTGGCTGATGGTGATGAATACGTTGCCTGCAGGGTTGTTGTAGAACCACAGAAAATCCGTATTGCTCAGCTTCAGGTGACCGATGCGCGCTACCACAGCGACATTCGCTTGATTAGCAAGTGGATCAGTCAGCATGGGCAGGAGTTGGCTGAGCTTTCGTTGGATCAAAAGCAGAAGCTTGCACCGCTCTTTATGCCGGGCCTGCATCGACGTGAGCTGACCGAGCTGTGGAAGGCTCATCCGTTGGTGGCCGCGCTTTGTACCTATGCGACGCAGCACTCTTCGTTCTGGTCCTCCGCATCTGACAGCCCTCGGTCTTCGGATGGCGAGCTGTTCTTTGAGTTGGTCGATGACGCCGATACCTACCGGCTTGAAGTCATTTGAAGTTGCCGGAGCGTTTCTCCAATCGCTGCCTCAGTTCAACGACGTCATTTTGCTTCTTCCGTGAAAGATCCCGTGCGACACAGGGTGTCGCATGCGTTGATTAGCTTTCACTCCAGCGTACCTAGAGGGATGTGTGTCTATGCAGGAGCATCAGCCTGGTCTTGTTGTCATCCATGGCAATCATCTAGAAGAACTGCGAGCCCTTGCAGTGCAGTGGATGCGCAGCCACCCGCTACATCCGCTGGAGAACGAGGTGCTGCTGGTGCAAAGCAACGGTATCGCCCAGTGGCTGAAACTGGCGCTGGCCGAAGACCCGCACAAGGGTGGCTGCGGCATTGCTGCGGCGCTGGATGTGCAGTTGCCTGCGCGCTTTCTGTGGCAGGTGTATCGCGGGGTGCTGGGGGCGCAGACCACGCCGCAGTCCTCGCCGCTGGACAAGGCAGCGCTGAGCTGGCGGCTGATGCGCCTGCTGCCCAGCTTGCTCACGAACCCGGTTTTCGCAAGCCTGCAGCGCTTTTTGGAAAAGGACGATGAACAGCGCAAGCTGCACCAACTGTGCGAGCGGTTGGCGGACTTGTTCGACCAATACCAGGTGTACCGCGCCGATTGGCTCGAAGACTGGGCTGCCGGGCGGGATCAACTTCAACACATCAAGGGCACTGTGCAGCCATTGGATGCGCCGAACCTGTGGCAGGCGCAGCTATGGCGCGAGGTATTGGCCGACGTTGGCGAGGGCGCGCTCGAGCAAAGCCGCGCCGGGGTTCACAAACGCTTCGTCGCCCACCTGCGCAGCGCTGCCCAGGCGCCAAAGGGGCTGCCACGCAGGGTTGTGGTGTTCGGCATTTCCTCGATGCCTGCGCAGGTGCTCGAAGCCCTGAAAGAGCTTTCCCGCTACAGCCAGGTGCTGCTGTGCGTGCACAACCCTTGCCGGCACCACTGGGGCGATATCGTTGCCGACAAAGACTTGCTGGCGCACCACTACCGCCGCCAACCTGCCCGTGAGGTTGCCGCAGCTGCGAATGAGCACGGCCAACCCTTGCTCGCCGCCTGGGGTAAGCAGGGGCGCGACTACATCAACCTGCTCGACTACCACGACGAGCCCGGCAGCTATCGCCACCTGCTCGATGGCCTCAATGGCGGGCGTATCGACCTGTTCACCGAGCCGGATACGGCAACCCTGCTAGGCCAGCTGCAAAGCGATATTCTTGAGCTGCGCCCGTTGCCGGAAACCCGCGAAGCCTGGGGGGCGGTAGACGCTACCGCCGACCGCTCGCTGCGTTTTCACGTGGTGCACAGCATGCAGCGCGAAGTGGAGGTGCTGCACGACCAACTGCTCGCCCGCTTCAGCGCCGACAAGCAGTTGAGCCCACGGGATGTGATCGTGATGGTGCCGGACATCAACGCCTACACCCCTCACATCGAGGCAGTGTTCGGCCAGGTGCCAAGGAGTGATTCGCGCTACCTGCCGTTTACCGTGGCCGACCAAGGCCAGCGCGGCCGCCAGCCGCTGCTGATTGCCCTGGAACACCTGCTCAAGCTGCCCCATAGCCGCTTCGCTGCCAGCGACATTCTTGACCTGCTGGACGTACCGGCCTTGCGCGCGCGTTTCACGATCAACGAAGCCGACGTACCCACACTGCAACGCTGGATCGACGGTGCCGGTGTGCGCTGGGGGCTCGATGCCGAGCAGCGCGAAAGCCTGGGCATGCCGGCGGGCCTCGAGCAGAACACCTGGCGCTTCGGAATGCGACGCATGCTGCTGGGCTACGCTGCTGGGCGAGCGCCTCAGCTCAACGGCATCGAACCCTACGACGAAGTGTCGGGGCTGGAAGCTGCCCTGGCCGGGCCGCTGCTGACCTTGCTCGACCACCTGGAAGTGGCCCTTCAGGAACTCCAGCAACCGGCCACGCCGGTGCAATGGGCAGAGCGCCTGCAAGCCTTGTTGAAGGTGTTCTTCCGCCCGGTAAACGATACAGAGGAACTGCTGGTCAACCAATTGCTCAAGCTGCTCGAAGGTTGGCTGCGCACCTGCGAGGTGGCGCAGTTCGCGCAGCCACTGCCGCTGAGCGTGGTGCACGAGGCCTGGCTCAGCGGTATCGAAGATAGCGGCCTGTCGCAGCGCTTCCTGGCCGGCGCGGTGAACTTCTGCACCCTGATGCCTATGCGGGCGATTCCGTTCAAGGTGGTGTGCCTTCTGGGCATGAATGATGGCGATTACCCGCGCCAGCAATCACCGGTCGATTTCGACCTGATGCGCAACGACTACCGCCCTGGCGATAGGTCGCGACGTGAAGATGACCGCTACCTGTTGCTGGAGGCCGTGCTGTCGGCGCGAAAACAACTGTATGTGAGCTGGGTGGGCCGCAACATCCGCGACAACAGCGAGCGTGTGCCCTCGGTGCTGATTGGCCAATTGCGCGACCACCTGGCCAGCGGCTGGCGCTCGGCCAACGGCCAGCCATTGCTGCCAGCGCTGACCCAGGAGCACCCGTTGCAACCCTTCAGCGCCGCCTACTTCGCCAACGAGCCGGGGCCTGATGGCTTGTTCACCTACTCCAGCGAGTGGCGCGAGGTGCATGACGAATACAGCTCGCAGCCAGCAGGGGAGCATTGCTATCGAGAGCGCTTTCCTTGTTCGGGAGAAGGCCAAGAATGAGTTCATGGCGAAGCAGCTGTTCCACAGTTACGTCCTTGTTTGTGTGCGACACAGGTTGTCGCATGGCCGCTGAAAATGGTCAGACACGATCATCGATGGGCAGCAGCATGAGCAACTCTGCAGACATCTTCAATCTTATGGACAACCTTCTTCCCCGGGCTGACTGCGTCGAGATGGTGAGCCTGACGAGTTGCAACGCCTTTATGCTGGAATCGGTATGCCATCGCTGAGAGTGATGGAGCTGAGCGGGCAGGCGCGGGGTGTCAACTATTACGAGATCAGGGAAGCAAACCCGCTTCTTGGATTGGTTGATCCGATCATAATTCGAAATCGCTATGTGGAGCTGCGTGAACAGGCTCTGTTGGGCGATGCGGATGCGATCAATGGATCTAGGGTGGTTTTGGCTAAATGGTCTGAGGCTGAAGCCCAACCCTGCGCCTGCCGGTTCGTCTGCTGTAGATGAACCATAATCCATGCGCTTTTGTTGGTGCAATCTTTAAGCGTGCGTCGGTTGTCGGGCATTAGTAAATGAAAGGCTACCGAGACAGTAAAGATTTGAAGTGAGCAGCCTTCAAGTTAATCAGGCGATCTACAATAAAGCCAACGTCTAACCGAGTCGCATTGAAGCCAATTTAGTCAATAAACGTCTTTATCTATAGCGCGCCTCGGTTGCATGCGGCTTTTGATTAGGAATGCAATGGCGGGACATTAGCGCTTGCACGCTTACCGTGGCGCATTGAAATCCAAAATATCCAGTTGCTCGGTCAGCCAGCGATATGCCTGATATGTGCTATTAAATTTACGAACTAGGGTGCGTACACCTTTATCTATGTTACAGTCGCGGAGCGTGAGGCCAAGACCTTCTTCGTCGATTTCGTAGGTCTTTGCTTTCATATCGCCGAGCTGCATCGCAAGCAGCCTAACGTCATCGAGTGAGTGAATGGGGGCGATGCTGTGCTTGCGCACGTAGGAGCGTACCTTCTCTGAAAGCTCATTGAAGTCATCTGCATTAATGCGGTGGACTATATCATCTGAATCTGGGATTTGCTCCGGATAGTCATCATCAAGTGATACGCAGTGTTCCACACCGTGAATGCTTGCTACTAGGTATTGACCGCCGACTTCGTCGCGCTCGCGGTTAAGAATTAGGATAGACATGTTTTTTCCTCAGGTTGTTGTTCTGTTCATTATTCTAAGTTGCTCCGCTTTAAAAAGGCAATAGGCTATACTGTATTTTTATACAGCTTATGGTTAACGCCTCGGAGGCCGTTCGGCTGGCTATCTAATGAGTGTCCGATCCAAAACCCATAATTTAAAAGTGGCATAAGCAGTATGTCGTTCATCCAGTTTCTACTAAAGCTAGGCTGCTTCAGGCCATGGCCGAATAGTTACCGCTGCTGCAGACTAGGCTCATTTCGCGAACCCAAGGACGAGTGGATTGAATATCAGACGTGAGATGACCGATGTAGAGCTCTGCATCAATCTTGTGCCGGAGGCGGGAGAGCACTACCGCCGTGCCTTGGACGTGATGTTTGCCTATCCGGACTATGCAAAAACCCAGTTTCGGATTGTGGTTGAGCATTTAACCTCGATGCTGGCCAAGCGCTTCCAAGTGGAAATCGACCAAGTTGCTCTCTACGACGCAATCAACCAGTTGTCTGCGAGCCAGATTATCGACCATAGCCTGCGCTCTGATTTGCATGCCATTCGCAAAGCTGGAAACGCAGTAGTCCACTCACAAGGAACCAGCACAGCAGGCTCAGGAGAGTCAGGCAGCAAAGAAGCTCATGGGGTAGGTGATCTACAAAGCGCAGTAGATGCTCGGAAGACTCTGGTGGGGATATTCGAGAGCATGTTCCTACTGCTCAACAGAGGCGAGAAGTTACCAGCCATTACCACCGTCGAAGTCGGCGATTTTACCAGTCAGCAGACTCTCTGGAAGGCGGTAACGACCATGGACTTTGAGGCCAAGATGGCTGCTGGCCTAATTCTTGAAGCTCAGTCGATGGCCCCGATAAACAGTAAGGCACTACTTATTGGTTATAGTGAGGACGTGCATAAGAATACTACCGTCCGAATGGCTGCTGAGCTGTACTGGGCAGCCACTGAGATCAGTGCAGGGCTCGATAGGTTTAGCTTTAGCGAGATACATTTAAAGGGCGGGAAAGAGGCTTGTCTGTTTAAGCTGGCGAATACAGAGGCTCTATACCGATATGGCCAACTAACTTTTGATAAGAATGAGGGTGAGGAGAGTCATCGCCTGGGTGTAAAGGCATTGGAAATTGCAGCAACGCGTGGATACCCCTCCGCCTGTGCGCTGTACGGTGATCATCTGCGTCAGAAGGGGCAGTTCGAAGATGCCTTGGCAATGTTTGAGGTAGCTTTATCTAGGGGTGAAATCACTGCCTACGCTGGGTTAGCTTTTCTGCATCTCGAAAAGGAATCGCCCTTTTACTCACCAGAGAAGGCCGAGCAGTGCCTTGAAGATGGTATCGCTAGAGATTGCCACCACAGCGAATATCTACTTGGCCGTTGGCTCTATGAAGGCAAAGAATTAGAAGAAGACAAGGAGCGGGGCCTTAAGCTCTTAGAAGCTGCTGCCGCAGGCGGACATGGGGTGGCAAAAAACTACATCAATTTTTGCGTGGAAGACCGATTCGCCAAGATGCTTCAGCAGCAGTTCCTGAATGCCCTTCCTTTCCTAGGGCCTAACACCGATGCGCCAAAACAGGGTCGAAACGAACCTTGCTCTTGCGGCTCGGGGAAGAAGTACAAGAAGTGTTGCGGGGCATGATGGTTCAACCCTAGGGGTTTGCAGTGGCGGGTAGTCCCCCATTTTTACACTCGCCAGAAGTAGAAGTCCGCTTTTGGTCGACTTTTGCCTGATGCGATGGGCTCAAAGCGGCCAGAAGCGGAAGCTGGCGACAGTGCATCGGGTGCCATGTTGTAGCCATCTGTCGATGGCAGCTTGCTGCAGACTGGTTTGTAGCACCTGTTGACAGCCTGCTGCCCCAGATTGATTAATAGCGGCAGATGAAAGCGCTTTACCGACTTGCCTTAACGTTAGAGAAGAGATTGAAGGCAAACTCGGGCTTTCTTGCGGCCTCTCCGCATGCTCTAACCACTCCAATTTGAATGGATGGTTTTCGCATGCCTGTTCGTCAGACATATCTATGCCTGTTAATCCTCGGAACCGCGTTCTGGGGGATTTCGTTTGCCTTCACCAAAGTGGGTGTTGCGGACGGGTCACCCTTCGTATTCCTGGGGTACAAGTTCGCACTCGCTACGCTAGTGCTTTGCGTGATCTTTTTCAGACGGCTGAAACTGATCAACAAAGAAACGCTCCTGGCCGGCGTGGCCATAGGTCTACCCTTGTGTTTGGGTAACATTTTCCAGACTGTCGGGCTTCAGCACACCAGCATCACCAACACCGCCTTCATCACTGGCCTGGATGTATTGCTCATCCCGGTCTTCAAGTGGGCTCTCTTTCGGAAGCGCGTCGAGCCTCGAATCTGGCTCTGCTGCGCCGTCGCGCTGACAGGGCTCTATCTGATCGTTACGAGGGCCGGGCTTACTCTGAATCCAGGTGACATCTGGATCATGTGCTGTGCAGTCTTTTTTGCCGCATATGTGCTCACGGTTGGCTTCTTCTCGCATAAGTACGACTCGATGCTTACGGTCATCACTGCGCTGGCTACCTGCGCTACTGGATGCCTTTTTGCTGCACTTTTCGACGCTAGGGCCGAATGGGCCCCAATGGATTCCTCCTTCTGGGAAGGAGTTCTGTTCTGCGCGTTGCTCGCCACAGCCTTCATGTACGCGGTTCAGAGTGCTGCGCAGAAGTATCTCGAAGAAGAAAAAGTAGCCCTGACCTACCTGTTCGAGCCCATCTTCGCAGCATTCGCGGGAGCGATGCTCCTTGGCGAAACCTTGGATGGAAGAACCCTGGCCGGTGCAGCTCTCATCTTTTCAGCTCTGCTGATCGCCGAGATTGATGTACCCAAGTTCTTATCCCGCCTGCTGCGCGCCCTGTTTGCCCCGTGGGCTAGGCGCCAATGAGTATTTGGATGGAATTCTGTGGAGGCTTTGGTCGGTAGCTGCCGGAGGCAGCATTTGGCCGAAAGCGCCCGCTCTGCAGGTAGGCGAAGCGCTTATAACAGTGAGACATGCTTCACGATGTAGCCTTGGCCCGTGTCTTCACGATCGCAAGGAGAACTCCCGCAGAGATTGCAAGTACTCCCGCTATGAGACTGGCACTCAAGGTCTCACCGAGCCAGAACACCGAACTCATCAAGCCCACCAGGGGTACGCCCAGCATGGCCAGCGACATGCTGGTCGCGGGCAACCACATGCTCGCAGCGTTGACGGCGCAGAAGCAGAAGGCAGTAGCCAGCGGGCCGACGAACAGAATGATCTGCCAGAACGCCACCGAGCCATCGCCTGTGAACGGCCCTTCGACGATTCGCGCTAGTGCCAGCAAAGGAACCGTAGCGACGAGCATCTGCCAGGGGGCGAGCTGGTAGGCCGTGGCGCGAACCTTGGCGTAGCGCAGATGCAGGATGCACAGCGCCCAGCAGGCCGAGGCGATGAGCAACATCAGGTTGGCGCGCACCAGGCTCGCATTATTCCAGTCAAGCGTCAGCGGATTGAACAAGACGGCTACGCCGAACATGCCGAGGGCGGCGCCGAGGAGCTGACGAGGGACCAGCCGCTCACGAAAGACGAGCACTGCCAGTGGCGTCACCCACAGCGGGGTGGTGTAGGCGAGTACGGCCGAGCGGCCCGCCGGGATATCGGTCATGGCCAGCGCGCCGAGCAGTGTGAAGGCGAGCATCTGCAGGAGCCCGACGCTAAGCAGGAGCGGCACGTCGCCTCGGCTGGGTCGATAGAGGGTGCCGGTCAGCAGCTGCAGAAGGAACAGGCACAAGGCGCCCAGTGCGAAGCGGCTGGCTGAGAACCAGACGGGTGTGACGTGGCCAAGTCCTGCCTTCATCACCGGCCAGTTCGCGCCCCACACCAGAATCGCCAAGAGCAACAGCACCATGCCCTTGAGTCGAGGCGTCAATAAGGTACGGCTGGATACCGGGGTGTTTCGTGCTTCGGTAGTTAGGCTGTGCGGGCAGGTCATCACCGTGGCCTCCAATAGCTATTCGTGTTGAGAACAGCCTAAGGGGACCGAGGCGGAGAAGCTTTCCTAAATGGCCTAGATTGTTTCTAATTGCAGGAAAATATTCTGTTATATGGTATTTATGAGGAATATTTGAAATGCGTAAATTGGATCGGATCGACATCGGCATTCTCAACCGACTGCAAGAGGATGCCCGCGTCACGAATGCTGAGCTGGCGCGCGCAGTCAATCTTTCATCAACGCCATGCTTCAACCGGGTCAAGGCCATGGAGGAGCTGGGGCTGATTCGACAGCAGGTCACGCTGCTGGCTCCTGAGCTGCTGGGGCTCAACGTCAACGTATTCATTCACGTCAGCCTGGAGAAGCAGGTAGTCGATGCGCTGGCGCGTTTCGAGAGTGCCATCGCCGAACGCCCGGAGGTGATGGAATGCTATTTGATGACAGGGGATGCCGATTACCTGCTCCGCGTGCTGGTGCCTGACATCCAGGCGCTGGAGCGCTTCATCCTCGATCACCTGACCAAGATTCCCGGCGTCGCGAATATTCGCTCGAGCTTCGCGCTGAAGCAGGTGCGCTACAAGACGGCGCTGCCGTTGCCACCCAACGGTTTGGTCGTTGGATGATACGGGTTCCGAAGGTGGGGTCGCTCATTCGGCAGTACTACCAAAAACCCTACCGCTGCGAGTACGTGCTCGCTCGCTAACTTGCCTGTGTCGCGCTGAGCCATTCGCGTGGGCTTTTGCCGACCTTGCGGCGAAAGGCACGCGATAGAGCCGACGGGCTTTCGTAGCCGACCTCATCGGCGATGAGTGCAATCGGCCGCCCCTCGCGCAGACGCTTTAGGACCAGGCTGACCCGCCAGCCACGTAGGTAGTCAGCCGGTGTGCTGCCTACGATTTCATGGAATCGCGCAGCGAAACCGGCCCGGGACATGTTGCAAGCTTGCGCAAGGGTTTCCACCGACCAGGCCTGGTGCGGTGCGTCGTGCATCAGGGTGAGGGCGCGGGCCAGCCGCGGATCGGCGAGGCCGGCCATAAGGCCCGTGGACAGGGTGCGGGTCGCCAGCAGATGACGAAGCAATTGAATGAGCATCAGCTCAAACAGTCGGTTGAGCACCGCGAATCGTCCGCACTCTTCGTTGAACGCTTCCTGAAACAGCCATTCGAGATTGCCGGCAAGGTTCGGTAGCTGCGACAGCGGCAAAAGCAAGTGACCCGGCAAGGCGAGGGTCAGCGGGTTGTCGATACCGCCGTCGAACGTCAGCGAGGCGCAGACCAGTTCCGCATGATCGGCAGTGTCGGCGATTAGAGCGTGCGGTGCCGGGCGTGGAAAAAGGATCAGCGTAGGCTCTTCAATTTCGTAGACCAATAACCGTTCGGCCTGGATACGCACCCGCCCGGCGCGCAGCAGGTGCAGATGGCCCTGCCGATCTCGGCCATCGTATTCGGCCGTGCCGCACAGGCCGCCGCTGTAATAGGTAGTGGCGTGTAGGCGGAAATGGGTGAGCAGAGCGGACAAGCGGTCCATGTGGCCTCACAGGTTTGGACGATCTGCAGCATAAGGTCGACGATCAGCCGCCATTTGAAAAGTCGTTTTGCTGATCATGTGTTCGAGGCTGGCGCACAGGCCCAGCCACCTTGAACTTAGGAGAACCACCATGAGCCGGATTACCCCTGTATCTATCGAACACGCCCCTGATGCCGCGCGCCCGTTGCTGTCTGGCATTCAGAAAAGCCTTGGCAGTGTGCCTAACGCCTTTCGTACCTTGGCTCACGCGCCGGCTGCGCTGGGCGGCTACCTTGCGCTCTCTCAAGCACTTGGCAAAAACTCCCTCAGCGCACGCCAACGCGAAACCGTTGCGCTGGCGACTTCGGAGGCGAACGGTTGCGACTACTGCCTCGCCGCGCACTCTCTGTTCGGCCGCAAGGCGGGCCTTGACGATTCCGCCATCGAGCTGGCGCGGCGTGGCAGCCTGGACGCGGTTGCAATATTCGCCCGGCAGGTGACTGAAAGCCGCGGGCAGGTCAGCGACGAACAGTTGGCCGAGGCGCGGGCGGCGGGGGCTGAGCGATGCTCAAATAGTCGACATCGTGGCGCAGATTGCCCTGATGACACTGACCAATTACCTCAACAACGTTGCCCAGACAGACGTTGACTTTCCGGCAGTCCAGCCGCTTACAGAGGAGTAAAAGCGTGAACGCTACGCTTTATACCACTAGCGGCTGCCCCTACTGCATCCAAGCCAAAGCGCTGCTATCCCGCCGAGGGGTTAACGTCACGGAGATCGACGTCGGAGCCAGCCCCGATCAGCGCGCCGCGCTGATCGCCCGGACCGGCCGGCGTACGGTGCCACAGATCTATATCGAGGGTAACCATGTTGGAGGCTTTAATGACTTGGTGGCCTTCGACAGGATCGGCGGCCTTAGAACGGCGGATACCCAATCGGATAGCGTATCGGGTGTATGACGCTGGTGGGCGGCTGTCGCCGGATCGGCGCGCAGCTTCGAAACCCTAGTTCAGCAGGTTCAGATCGGCCTCATGTATGTGTCTCGATCTGAACCTGGCTGAACTATTCCTTCGTCATGTGCTGCTGGCAGGCCACCATTTTCACAATATTGGTGAAAGTGGCATTTCACCGAGAACAGGCTGAGAAATCAGGTCCCGACGTTCAACTTCAGCCACGACCAGACACTGGAATCGTCGGAAAAGCTGGAGCAGCTGGCCAGCCGTGAAGGCGTGACCTTCATCATCCAACATGAGCCTGCTGACAACGCACGGTTGCCCGCTCTTCCTGGCTATCTTGACTGAGTGGTCCGCTGGCGCGGGTGGGTTGGAGTGGCGTGTATCGCAACGGCTGTGCAGCAGTAACGGCAATTGCTGCACAGTTGTTAGCGTGCCCAGCTCACTCGTCTGGCCGGATAACAGAACCTCCAATCTTCCAAATCGCCTGCTGTACCTAGGCCGGCACCATCGTGTGGATGCCGGTCAGGCATGCCCCGAAACATCAACCCTTAGGAGTACTGATTCATGGACACCCCGATCATTGTGGTCGCCACGATTACGCTACAGCCCGGCAGCCGTGAAGTGGCCGAAGCGGCGCTTCGCAAAGCTGTCGCACGAAGCCGCAAGGAACCTGGCTGCGACCAGTACCAGCTGCATGAAGACAGCGAGCGGCCGGACAGGTTGGTCATGATCGAGCGTTGGCGAGACGAGGCGGCGCTACAAGACCATCTTGAAGGGTCGGTCTTTCGAGAGCTGGCCGAAACGCTTGAAGGGCATATCACGCTCGACGTGATGAAGCTGTCGTTGCTGGCTTGAAGCCGTAGCGTCTCGGCCGCCAGAACCGTGGGATGCGATACTGGTTCTGGCAGCTGCTATCTAGCATTGCCGTTCAAGCGATCAGGCCAGGATCAGACGCGAGAGGCGGCAGCTCCTGCTTCAGCGGATCGAGATGACTGCGCAACAGTGCATGCAATTGCTGAACGGCCGGCGAATATTGCTTGCGATGCGGGCACACCAGGTTAAGTGGTGTGGACTCGCCTTGATACTGAGCCAGCACGATCTCCAGCCGTCCCGCCTCGATGTCGTCGTGTACGTCGAGCCAGGATTTGTAGACCAACCCTTCCCCCGCGACCGCCAAGCGTCGCGCGATGTCGGCGTCGTTGCTGTACAGCGGGCCAGTGACTTGTACCGTCTGATCACCTAACCGCCAGCGGTCATGCGCGCGTCCGTTGAGCGAATACAGCAGGCAATGGTGCTGAGCAATATCGGCGGGCGTTTGGGGCCTGCCGTTACGCTCCAAGTAGTGCGGGGCGCCTACCAAAACGCGGCGATTCCAGGGAGCCAGCGCCAAGGCTACCCAACTCGCATCGTCAAACACACCGTAGCGCAGCGCAACGTCCACCGGGTCTCGAAATACGTCGGCCACTTGATCCGATATCAGCAAGCGAAGGCTGAGCGCCGGATGCTGACGACGGAACTCGGAAAGCCACGGCAGCAGTAGGTTACGGCCGAGATCTGACGGCGCGGAGACCTGCAGCAAACCATGCAGCTGAGTGCTTTCCCTGCGCACCCGGTCCTGGCCTTCGCGCAAGGTATCCAGCACCTCGCGGGCAAACGGCAGGTACTGGTCACCTTCGGCAGTCAACCGCAGGCTGCGCGTGGAGCGAGCGAACAGACGGACATCCAGGTCACGCTCGAGGCGCTTGATCGCTGCGGCCACCTGGCCCGGCAGCAGGCCGACCTCGCGGGCGACATTGGAGAAACTGCCCAGCGCGGCTGTGCGCACGAAAAGCTGAAGATCTTCGAACCGAACCATTTTCACACCTGTGGTGAAAGTGCTGGCGGATTTTGAGCCTTTTTCCAGGGGTATGGGAAGACGAAGATGCCCCTACGTTTCGCTTGTACCTGACCTTCAAGGATTGCCCACATGAAAGCTATCGTCTTCACCGAATACGGCCTGCCAATCGACGACCCTCGAGCATTGTTCGACAGTGAGCTGCCAGAACCTACCCCAGGGCCGCACGACCTGCTGGTGCAGGTCAGGGCCATCGCGGTGAACCCGGTCGATACCAAGGTCCGTTCTGGCAAGGGTGCTACCGAGCAGCCCAAGGTGCTCGGCTGGGACGCGGTTGGCGTAGTGCGTGCCGTAGGCGCCGACGTAACGCTGTTCCAACCCGGCGATGAAGTCTTCTATGCCGGCGCCATCGACCGTCCAGGCAGCTACAGCGAGTTGCATCTGGTCGACGAACGCATCGTCGGGCGCAAGCCGCGCAGCCTGGACGATGCCAGTGCCGCCGCTTTGCCGCTGACGTCGATCACTGCCTGGGAACTGCTGTTCGACCGCCTCGGCATGAGCGAGGGCGGTGGAGCAGGGCAGAGTCTGCTGATCCTGGGTGCCGGCGGCGGCGTGGGTTCGATCCTGACGCAATTGGCCCGCCAGTTGACCGGCCTGCAGGTGATCGGCACCGCTTCGCGCCCGGAAACCCGGGAATGGGTCAGCGCCCTGGGTGCGCATCATGTGATCGACCACAGCCGGCCGCTGGCCGAGCAGCTAAAGGGCATTGGTATCGAGGCGGTGGATCACGTGATCAGCCTCACCCACACCGACAGCTACCTTGCTCAACTGGTCGAGGTGTTGCGGCCCCAGGGCCATCTGGCACTGATCGACGATCCGGCCGTGCTCGATGTGGTGCCGCTCAAGCGCAAGTCGCTGGCGCTGCACTGGGAGCTGATGTTCACCCGCTCGCTGTACGGGACGGACGACATGATCAAGCAGCATCAGTTGCTCAACCGTGTGGCGAAGCTGATCGACGCCGGTGTGCTTAAGACGACTGTAGGCGAGCATTTCGGCCGCATCGAGGCGGCCAACCTGCGGCGTGCCCATGCACTGATCGAAAGCGGCAAAGCCATGGGCAAGATCGTTCTGGAAGGCTTCTGACTTATCCATGGACCAGCGCCCGCCGCGCGGGCAGGAGACTCATCATGCGCATCGAAAAACGGTTTCGCCACACACTGTTGGCCTTGGCGCTCGCCAGTCCAGTCACCTTCGCCACGCAACTCCAGCCGCTGCCGGCGAGCGCTGCGTCGGCTCGGCCGATTGGGGTGATTGATCAGGTATTTGCATTCCATGACGCCATGCCCACCGGCGTAACCGTCAGCGAGACCGGGCGTATCTTCGTCAACTTCCCGCGCTGGGGCGACGCCGTGCCTTTCACAGTGGGTGAAATTCGAGACGGGAGGGTTCAGCCGTACCCCAATGCAGCCATCAACACCGAAGATCCGGACGACCCGGCCAAGGGATTCATCAGTGTGCAAAGTGTGGTCGCCGACGGCATGGGGCGTATCTGGGTGCTGGACACAGCCGCGCCGGAGTTCGCCACGCCGCGTCCAGGCGGCGCGAAGCTGGTCGCCATCGACCTGGCCAGCAACCGGGTGGTCAAGACCCTGGTCTTTCCACCTGAGGTGATCCTGCCCACCACCTATGTCAACGACATGCGCTTCGACTTCCGGGTGGGCAAGCAAGGCACGGTTTACGTGACCGATTCATCCGTGTCCGGCCCTGGCGGCATCATCGTCATGGATATCGCCAGTGGTAAAGCCAGCCGTCGGTTGAGCGGCGCAGCACAGACCTCTGTCGACCCGGACTTCGTGCCGGTCG
The DNA here is from genome assembly GCF_003325755.1 of Pseudomonas sp. SST3. The sequence continues at coordinate 17,527 of NZ_QORI02000005.1, forward strand.
TGGAGGGCAGACCGGCGCTACTGACCAAAGGCACCGATGGCAAGCCGAAGGCGCTGGGGGTGGCTTCCGACGGCATCGCTTTATCCGCGGATGGAAAAGACCTCTATTTCTCTCCGTTGTCCAGTCGCCACCTGTACGCCGTGTCAACTGCACTGTTGCGCGACCCAGCTGTGAGCGAGGCACAGCTGCAGGCTGCCGTGCGTAACCTGGGTGAGAAGGGCGCCTCCGATGGCCTCGAGGCGGATGCCGAGGGTGCCGTTTACGCCACCGACTACGAACACAACGGAATTCGCAAGCGCCTGCCTGACGGCACGTGGCAAACCATTGTCCATGACCCGCGGGTGCTCTGGCCGGACACCCTTTCCATCGGCCCGGACGGCTACCTGTATTTCACCGCCAACCAGCTGCATCGCTCACCTGGCTTCAACGGTGGCCAGGACCTGCGTAGCAAGCCCTACAGCCTGTTGCGGGTAAAAATCGATGCAGCGCCGGCACCTACGCACTGAGACGGCCTCCGCCTACGCAGCTGCAATCGGAAAAACGTTGACTTCGGACTGTGCCCGAGACGCGCGTCTGCGGGCGAGGTGAAACCATGAAACCGATCATCCGTCTCGGTTACATCGACCTGAGCTTTCATGCGGCGAGTGCCGCGCTGGTGCAGCGCGTACTTGAACGCCACGACTATGAGGTTCAGGTCAGTGCCGCGCCACATGAAGACATGTTCCGCCGCTATGGTGCCGGCGCTGTCGACATGCTGGCCTCGGCCTGGCTGCCGGCGAGCCATGGAGACTACCTGGCGCCTTATGCCGCGCAAACACGCACGCTCGGCGTACTGTACCGGCCTTACTGCATCTGGGGCGTGCCGGACTATGTTCCCGTCGACGCGGTACAGAGCGTCGCGGATCTCCTTCGCCCCGAGGTCGCTACACGAATGACGCGGCTGATCCAGGGCATCAATCCCGGCGCCGGCATCAGCCGCTTCTCCAGGGCGATTGTCCAGCAATACGGCCTCGATCGGCTCGGATATCACTTCGAGAACGGTACTCAGGCCGATTGCTTCGTGCGCTACGAACAAGCCCATGCACGGCGCGAATGGTGCGTCGTGCCACTCTGGCATCCGCAGTTCCTGCATCACTCACACCGCATTCGCCCCTTGGACGAACCCCTGGGGCTGCTCGGTGGCCAGGATGACGCAACGCTGATCGTGAGCGAGCCATTTGCCCGCGATATGCCCGCGGCATTGCTCGAGGAACTGAACCGCCTCAGTCCAGGCAACGAAGTCATTAGCGAACTTGATCACTCGATCTGCCGCGATGGGATGTCAGCGCTGCAAGCCGCCGACGCGTGGCTGGCTCGCAGCGTTGCCCTTTGAAAACACTATCTGACAGGAGAAACCACCAATGGAACTCGCCAGCCTCGCCAAACGTCGCTATACCACCAAGGCTTTTGACGCCAGCCGCAAGATTCCGCAGGCGTCCATCGACGCGTTGCTTGAACAACTGCGCCACAGTCCGTCCTCGGTGAACTCGCAACCCTGGCACTTCGTCATTGCATCTACCGACGAAGGCAAGGCGCGAATCGCCAAGGGAACCGAGGGTAGCTTTGCCTACAACGCACCCAAGGTCCTCAAGGCTTCGCATGTGATCGTGTTGTGCAGCCGTAACGACATGACCGAGGAACACCTGCAGGCGCTGCTAGATCAGGAAGCGCGTGATGGCCGTTTCCATAGCGAGGATGCCAGGGTCGGGCAGGACAATGCCCGCCGCGGTTACGTAGCACTGCACCGCTATGACCAGAAGGACCTGCAGCATTGGATGGAAAAGCAGACCTATCTTGCGCTGGGGACCCTGCTGCTGGGTGCTGCCGCGCTTGGTCTGGACGCTACGCCAATGGAAGGCTTCGATTTCAAGAAGCTCGATGAGGAGCTGGGGCTGCGGGCACAGGGCCTTACCAGTCTGGTGCTGGTCGCGCTTGGCTATCGTGACGAAACCGATTTCAATGCCGGTCTACCAAAGTCGCGTCTGCCAGCGGAGCAGGTTTTCACTCATATTTAAGAAACAGGCCCCCCTAAATCGACGAGCAAGCGGGCGCCACTCGGCTTCCTGATGGCAGGGTTTCGCCAGCGGCTTCTTTTGTGAAGCAACGAGCAGCCGCTACGACAGGGCTTGATCGATCCAAGCAACCCTGGATGGTACCGATCAGCCCTATGGAAACGCCGGGGGGAGCGGCGCGCGAAGCGGCGATGATGAGGGGCCGCCTCGCGATGCCCTATAGGCGACGCTTGCGCTCATCGATTCACATCTACCACCACGCGACCGCGAACCTTGCCATTAAGTAACTGTTCGACGACCGGCATGGCCTCGCTCAGGCCAATCTCATGGGTGATCTGATCGAGTAGCGAGAGGTCCAGGTCAGTGCAAAGACGCTCCCAGGCCTCGACACGCTCCTTGTAGGAACGGGTGACGCTGTTGATGCCAAGCAGACTTACACCGCGCAAGATGAAGGGCGCCACCGTTGCTGGGAATTCCATCCCTTGAGCTAGGCCGCAAGCAGCAACGACCCCATCAGCGTGCGTACCGGCGCATACGTTAGCAAGCGTATGGCTACCGACCGAGTCGATTGCCGCGGCCCATCGCTCTTTCGCAAGGGCTCGCCCGGGATTGGACAGCTCGTTGCGATCGATGACGGTAGCTGCGCCTAAGCGCTTGAGATATTCCGTTTCGCCGATTCGGCCTGTCGCGGCGATCACCTGGTAGCCTCGGCGCGCCAGCAGCGCAATGGCGAAGCTGCCAACACCGCCATTGGCCCCCGTTACGAGTACCTCGCCACGCGCCGGCGTCAGGCCATGACGCTCGAGGGCTAACAGACAAAGCATCGCTGTATAGCCTGCAGTTCCTATTGCCATGGCCTGGCGTTCGCTCAAACCCTTCGGCAGCGGGATCAACCAATCCCCCCGCAGCCTGGCTTTCTGGGCCAATCCTCCCCAGTGGCTTTCACCTACGCCCCATCCGTTTAGCAAAACTCGGTCACCAACCTGATAGTGCGGGTGATTGCTGGCTTCAACCGTTCCGGCCAGGTCAATCCCCGGGATCATCGGGAATTGGCGGACGACCGGGCTCTTGCCGCTGATAGCCAAGCCGTCCTTGTAGTTGAGCGTGCTGTAGCTCACGCGGACGGTAACATCGCCAGCCGGGAGCTGCTCGTCATGCAGGTCAGCTAACTGGGCTTGGTATCCGTCTGTATTCTTCTCAATAAGAATCGCCTTGAACATCTTCACCTCCTATTTAGACCGATCGTCTATTAATTCCCAAAAAATTTAACGGCCAATCGCCGCAAAGAATCCTTCGCTGAAGATTTCCAGCGGGCGCACATCGCGGCTCAATTTGCTGCGAAGCACTGCGCCTTCCCAGCCAATCCAAAAAAAAGCGGCTAGAGAATCGCAGTCGCTATCGCTGTCTATCTGTCCTTGGCTCGCGGCTTCACGCAGACAGCAAGCCAGACGTTCCTGCCAATCAATCAGCGTATGCTCCAGAGCCAGACGGAAGCTCTCAGGCAAGGCCATGATCTCCTGTCCAAGGTTGCCCACCAGGCAACCGCGGCGGAATTCGTACTTAGCCATACCCTCCTTGGCATCCTCGACGAAGTTTCGTATGCGCTGGAGCGGTGGGTCCGCCTCGTTGAGCAGCAGGAGATCCAGTTTCCGGGCAAAGCGGCTTGCATAGCGGTCCAGTACCGCCTGTCCAAAGGCTTCTTTACTATTGAAGTAGTGATAGAACGAGCCCTTGGGAACATTGATCCGCTTCAACACGCTGTCGATACCTGTCGCCGCAAAGCCCTGCTCGCTCAACACTTCCATCCCGCACCGAAGCAGCGCGTCGTGGGTGTCTTCACGCTCACGAGGAACCTTTGGGGGACGGCCGCGACGGGCTACTGGTTTTGCACTAGTCATGGCAGCATAATAGACCGATCGTCTCAAATATCAAGACAGCAACAACTGGGTGCTCAAATGTGCAAGGGGCTTCACGGGAGTATTGCGCAGCCGAAACTGTTCGCCTGAATCGCCCCTAGTTTCGTAGACACCTCCAGGCCTCATAATACGGCCCACTAGGAGGTGCCATGAGCAACCCGCGTTATCCCGAAGAATTCAAGATTGAAGCGGTCAAGCACATCACTGAACGCGGCTTGCGCGTTGCCGATGTAGCAGAGCGTCTAGGCGTGTCCGCGCACAGCCTGTACGCCTGGGTAAAGCGCTACAGCAAACCCCAAGTACAGCGGCAGCAGGTAGATGATCAGCAGGCTGAGCTGCGTCGCTTGCGCGCGGAACTCAAGCGGGTGACCGAAGAGCGAGACATTCTAAAAAAGGCCGCCGCGTACTTTGCCAAGGAGTCAGGCTGAAGTACGCCTTCATCAGCAAACTGTCGGTGGAGTACCCGGTGCGGCGTCTCTGCCAGACCCTCAAGGTGCATCCCAGCGGTTACTACGCCTGGCTGGTCGAGCCGAAATCGGTACGCGCCAAGGAAGATCAACGCCTGCTCGGATTGATCAAGCATGCCTGGTTGGAAAGCGGCGGGGTCTACGGCTACCGCAAGATCCACGACGACCTGCGTGAGCTGGGCGAGCCCTGTGGCCGGCACCGTGTGGCTCGCCTGATGAGGAGAGAGGGGCTGCGCTCGCAGACCGGTTATCGCCGGCGCCCCGGGTACTACGGTGGCAAGCCGCCAGTGGCCTCGCCCAACCGTCTAGAGCGGCAGTTCAATGTCAGTGAACCGAACAAGGTCTGGGTCACCGACATCACTTACATCCGCACGTATGAGGGCTGGTTGTACTTGGCAGTGGTTCTGGATCTGTTTTCTCGCCAAGTGATCGGCTGGTCGATGAAGCCTCGGATGTGCAGCGACCTGGCCATTGATGCGTTGCTGATGGCTGTGTGGCGGCGCAAGCCCAAGCAGGAAGTGATGATCCATTCCGACCAGGGCAGCCAGTTCAGCAGCTCGGACTGGCAGAGTTTCCTCAAGGCCAACAACCTGATCAGCAGCATGAGTCGACGCGGTAACTGTCACGACAACGCGGTCGCGGAAAGCTTTTTCTAGTTGCTGAAGCGGGAACGCATCCGACGGAAAACCTACGGAACCCGCGAAGAAGCCCGCAGTGATGTGTTCGATTACATCGAGATGTTCTATAACCCCAAGCGCCGGCACAGCAGCGCTATGCAGCTATCGCCAGTGGAGTTTGAAAAGCGCTATTTCCAGAGCTTGGAGAGTGTCTAGGAAAGCTGGGGCGATTCACTTTGGCAAGGTTTCCGGTCCTCAAAGCCAGCAACGGATCGCGGGAATTATCTGCAATTATCTCGACATAGATAATTGGTCGATTGTTAACCAGTCGCCCTATCCCGGCGGTCACAGCAGCCTCAACCATCAAACGCCTCCTTGTCATGGACAGCACTCGGAGAAAGCGGCACATTGCCATACTGTCAAAGCACTCAATTCGGAAGCTCCGATCGTGCTGACTATGCTGCATCAGGTTCAAACGGGTAGCGCCTTGCGCACTCAAGGTATGGAAACTTTGGTCGTGAGGACTTCAAATGATTAGTCGGGGTTCAGAGTGGCATCGGTGGGAACCACATATTCATGCTCCTGGCACCGTGCTCAACAATCAGTTTGGATCTGCAAATCCGTGGGGAGAGTATCTCTCGAGCCTCGAGAAACTAACGCCACAGATCGAAGCCATTGCCGTAACTGACTACTACGTTACGGACACCTACGAAGAGTTTCTCAGGCACAAAGCCGCAGGCCGATTGCCAGGCGTGAAGCTAATTTTCCCCAACATCGAGCTGCGCCTCGATGTAGCTGCAAAGTCGGGGTTCGTGAACATCCACCTCTTGGTAAGCCCGGAAGACCCGGAGCATTTGTCTGAGGTCAAACGCCTCCTCAAGCGGCTTCAGTTTCCAGCATTCAATGACAACTTTGACTGCACACGCGAAGAGCTGATCAAGCTCGGCAAGCGTGCTGACCAGTCAATCATTGATGATGAGGCGGCTCTACGGCACGGCGCAACGCAGTTCAAAGTCAATTTCAACCTGCTGCGAAAGGTCTTTCACGAGAGTGAATGGGCAAAGAAAAATATCCTGATCGCGGTAGCCGGTGGGTCTGGTGATGGTACGTCCGGATTGCGCCAGGCTGCCGATGCAACGGTTCGCCAGGAAATCGAGAAGTTCGCCCACATCATTTTCTCGAGCAGTCTGTCTCAGCGAGAGTTCTGGCTTGGCCTGCGGCCTGGTATGACTGCAGCTGACTTGCGCAGTCGATATGACGGTTGTAAGCCTTGTTTGCATGGGAGTGACTCCCATAACCAACAATCCGTGGGGCAGCCTGTCGACAATCGTTTTTCGTGGATCAAAGGAGGGCTGGAGTTCGACTCGCTTCGCCAGGCCTGCATTGATCCCGAAGGTCGGGCCTATGTTGGAGAAGTGCCACCCCGTACGGCAATGCCTTCCCAAGTCATCTCTCACGTCAGGATCGATGATGCGGACTGGCTAACAACGCCGGACATACCTCTGAACCCAGGCTTAGTAGCAATCATTGGCGCGCGTGGCTCAGGTAAGACCGCCTTGGCAGACATAATCGCCGCAGGTTGTGAGGCGATTTCGCCATTCGGATGGAGTGCTGATGAAGCTATCAGCCCATCATTCCTTGCCCGTGCACGCCAGCTGCTTGGCGATGCTTCAACGACGCTATCCTGGGGCGGTGGAGCAGAGATTACGCGCTCCCTCGATGGCAGGGATGCGAATGGGCATTTGTCATTTCCTCGGGCGCGCTATTTGTCTCAGCAGTTCGTCGAGGAGCTTTGCTCGGCTAAAGGTGTTTCTGATGGTCTTGTAGAGGAGATCGAGCGAGTCATTTTTGATTCGCACTCGCCGGATGATCGCGACGGTGCCATTGATTTCGCAGAGCTTCGAGATCAGCTCACTGCACGATTCCAACAGGCTCGTGAGCGCGAAGCCGGCGCGCTAGAAGACATCTCAAGTCGAATTGCTACCGAGCTTGAAAAGGAAGGCCTCGTAGCCGCGCTGACTACCCAAGTCGCTCAGAAGAAGAAGCTGATCGCAGATTACAACGCTGACCTGGCAAAGCTGGTCGTCAAAGGCACTGAGGCCCACGTTAATCGCCACACCGAACTCAGCCAGGTGGCTCAAAGCCTTCGCTCCAAGATTCAATCCTTCGGCAACCAGCGTCGGACCTATGAAGCGCTGCAGGATGAAGTTCGAAGCATGCGCGCGACGCGTGCACCAGAAATGCTTCGCCAAGCTCGTGAGCGTCATTCGAACAGCGGACTAAGCGACCAGCAGTGGGACGATTTTTTGCTGGTGTATAAGGGCGACGTCGATGAGGGCCTCGCGTCATACATCAAGTGGGCCGACGGAGAAGTCCGTAAATTAAATGGCATCGCACCACCGCTTGGCGATCCGAATGTCCCTCTTATCGATGGGGCTACCGATCTCTCTAAGCTACCACTAGCGCCCATCGCAGCTGAGATGACACGCCTTGAGGCACTGTTCAGTGCTGACAAGATCGTGCGGGATCAGTACACGACGCTAGCAGCACGGATCGCGCAGGAAAACACTGCACTTCAGGTACTCGAGTCACGTCTCGCTGATGCAGTTGGAGCCGAGGCCCGTCGCAAGGCCTTGCAAGCCGAGCGTAATGACACGTACGGACGCGTTTTCGACGCCATTATTAACGAGCAGAACGCGTTGGCCAGCTTGTATGAACCATTAATGGCCCGGCTCGCAGCATCTTCCGGCACCCTCAAAAAACTCAGCTTCTCGGTTCGCCGCATAGCCGATGTTGAAAGCTGGGGAACAATCGCCGAGGAGGAACTGCTTGATCGGCGGAAGGCTGGTCCATTTTATGGCCGCGGCTCACTAATCAAAGCAGCCATCCAAGAACTAAAGGCAGCGTGGGAAACCGGCTCGGCACCGGAAGTGCAGGAAGCGATGACCTCCTTCATGGAAAAGTACAGCAAGGATCTGCTAACACATGCGCCTTATGTACAGTCCCAGCAAACTGAGTTTCGTGCCTGGTCGAAGCAGTTTGCACATTGGCTTTTTGGAACCGATCACCTGACCGTTCGCTATGAAATTTCCTACGACGGCGTCGATATTCGAAAGCTCTCTCCTGGAACGCGGGGCATCGTCCTTTTGCTCCTGTATCTAGCACTAGATGATGCGGACGATCGTCCCCTGATCATCGACCAGCCTGAAGAAAACTTAGACCCCAAGTCGGTGTTCGATGAGTTGGTGTCGCTTTTCATTGCAGCGAAGGCAAAGCGTCAGGTGATCATGGTCACCCACAACGCAAACTTGGTCATTAATACTGATGCCGATCAAATCATTGTGGCCGCGTCAGGCCCCAATGTAGATGGTGGCCTGCCTCCGATCACCTACATATCAGGTGGGCTAGAAAACGAGGAGATTCGGCAATCTGTTTGCGAAATCCTCGAAGGAGGCACGACAGCTTTCCAGGAGCGAGCAAGAAGGCTAAGGGTTCGACTCGACAGATAAAGTCAGCCGAGAGCAGCATCATTAGGAGTTCCGATGAGCACACCCATCACGTTAACCGTGGGCGACATCGAGCTCACCTACAACACGACCTATATGGGCATTGACCATGGGATGCTCTTCCAAGAGTTAGATCGTAAGTGTCGACGCCATAAATACATCAATTATGAGTACTACGAGCAACACCCTGACGAGGACGTCTCCCAGAGTGAAATGTGCTTTTGTCGTCCGCTTAGGTCGCTCATTCCAAGACTCGAACTGCTTGGTTATACGCTCCCAGCGGTAAAGGCCGAATATGATCGCCTCGCAATGCAGGATCACGAGCAGCGACTGGATACGGAAGCCCCTGAGCGAACTGACACATCTGGGCTGCTGGATTTCGATCAGTTCGTAGCCTTCATACGAACCTATGCCGTGAGCAAACTTAGCGACGAGTACAACGCTGACTACGACGAGGAGCACAGGGCAAAACGCGGTTTTTTCTCGCACGAGGCCGCCATAGAGCAACTGCCGGCAGGCGCTCTGTATCGAGAGACTGGCGGGTACTCCGAGCGAAGTCATTTTGGCAACCTGCTAGGGTTTCTCAGCCCCTATTCAACGCTGAGAGTTCTTGCCGAAAATCCAGAAAATTTAGACCTTGAGGTCGTCTGGGACTACGGTAAATTCGTTAGCGCAGGCTGGGCGCAGAACAGTGATTTTGTTGCCGGCGCACGTCGCACCCAAACGTACTTAATTGCAACGGAAGGATCATCTGACACCCACATCCTGAAGCGAGCAATCGCGCTCCTTCTCCCTGAGGTTCAGGACTTCTTCAAGTTCATGGAAGTGGCAGATCGGCACCCTTTCTCTGGCACGGGCAACCTGGCCAAATTCGCGGAAGGGCTCGTCAAAATCGACGTCCACAATCGAGTCGTTTTTCTCTTTGACAACGACGCAGAAGGTCACGATGCGTTCCGCAGCCTGCAGCGCTTCAACTTCCCCGTGAACATGTGCGCGATGGTCCTTCCTGACCTAGAGGAGCTGCGCAGTTTTCCCGCACGAGGCCCTGATGGGGTATCCAACGCTGATCTCAATGGTCGAGCTGCGGCGATCGAATGCTATTTGGATCTGCGACTGAAAGACCGCAATCCACCGCAAGTGACTTGGACGAACTACAAAGAGAAATTGGATGTCTATCAAGGCTCACTTGACTTCAAGGAAAGCTATGCCGATGCGTTCTACAAAGCGAGTGCAGAGGCTATCGCCGCCAATGAGTACGACGTGAGCAAGCTACGAATCGTGCTAGGTGCTCTTTTACGACAGTGCAGTCAGATGGCTGAACAAATGCACTCTGTGGAATAGCACGCAGAGCTCTAGCCGTATGGCCTGCAGGCATTGATGGCAGCCCCATTCAGGGCTGCCTGGTGAAGTCAGATTACGCGCTTGATGCTGATGTAATCGCCCTGAGTGCGCAGGGTAACTGTCACCGGTTTGCTAGTTCGATTGCGCCAGAACCAACCGTGCTTGCCATCGAATGCAGCCTCCAGAACACCCGAGTCTTCCGCGGTTGAACGTCCTTTCCCATAGCCGTGGTAGAAGTCGCGCGGCGCGTTGTAAGGATCGCCGTGGGTGTCGTAGTTAACGACGCCGCCATTGGCAGTCCAGAGGTAGTTCACCTTGGCTCCCTGCTTCATTTCCAGCTTCACTTCGGCGCCCTGGTTCGGGCTCAAGGTGATGCTCATTTCATGCTGCAGACCAGCTGCCTGCTCAGGCGCAGTCGGTTGCTCTGGAGCGGGAATGACCTCGACAGGAGCTGATGGGGAAGTTGCCGGGGCGGTAGGTGCTACGGCGATAGCTTCAGCTGGCGGCGGAGTTGGAGTCTGAGCTGCGACCTCATCGGCGCGGGCCTCGTCAGCCAGCTGGATCTTCACCTCACCCATCTGGGTGAGTCCAAGTGCTCGGCCCACGCCAGTGGGGTCGATCGCATATTCCGAAGGCATTACCACAGTAACCAGAAGCACGCAGGCAATGATTGCCGCGATGATCGTGGAGCGCAGTAGCTGTGCTGTCGAGGGGAGTTCGTTAAGGGTCGGAAGCTTGGTATTGAACATAGAAAGAATTCCTTACTGAGAGACGATCAGGCCGGTGATCTGGTAGCCCATGAGCAAGAAGCCGGCGCTCATCATGGCGACGTTGGCGGTATAGGCGTGGCGCCAGAAGCTGGCGGTACGTCGCCAGTAGCCCATCAGAATTAGAATGCCGCCGAGAGCCAGTAGCTGGCCGATCTCGACACCTACGTTGAAGGCAATCAGGTTGGCGATCAGGCCGTCAGAAGAGATCTCGAACTCCTGGATCTTGGTAGCCAGACCGAAGCCATGAAGCAGGCCGAAGATCAGCGTTGCTGCGCGGGTGTCGGGTTGATAGCCAAACCAGCGCTGGAAGGCGCCGAGGTTATCCAGGGCCTTGTAGACGACCGAAAAGCCGATGATGGCGTCGATCACATAAGAGCTGATGCTGATGTTGCTCAGCACCCCAAAGAGCAGGGTGATGGAGTGACCAAGCGCGAACAGCGTGACGTACAGCCCTACGTCCTTCAGGCGGTAGAGGAAGAAGATCACACCGAACAGGAACAGCAGGTGGTCGTAGCCGGTGATCATGTGTTTGGCGCCCATATAGATGAAGGGCATCAACATCACGCCGGTACTTTCCTGGATGAAGCCCTTGTCTCCTTCGGGCACACCGTGGGCCAGCGCCTCAGGCATGACTGCCATCAGTAGAGCGATGGCAAGCAGGGGCAGAAAAAGCGGTCGACGCAGGCGTGCGATCAGCGCCGTTGCCCCGCTCAGGGGAAGCGAATTCATAACGATTTCCTAGGTTGTAGTGGTCTGGGCCGCAAGGCGGCCGGTTTCAGAACACAACCTAGAGCGTGGTGGCCGTTCGATCAGGTAGATCGGCACTTCAGGGACAGTTGCCCGCAACGCGTTGGGAGGGGTTTCCCGCTCGGGGCGTGACAGCAGTGTCAGCGCCGACCCGAGATAAGGGATCTCATGGCTATGGTCAGCCGCATCTTTGTGGCTCGGGAACGCCGGCGCGTCCACATCATGGGAATGACCATGGGGCACAGCGCCAGAGTAATCACCCGGTATCAGCGGAGTCTTGATGGCGGCCAGCGAATGCCCTACCCAGGCCAATAGCAAGGCCAGTATCAATGCGATAACGGGTTTCTTCGAGGCGCTACGACTAGCCATTTTTCTATGTCTTGCATCTCGCGATGAGCGAATAGGGTCGTTTGACCGTATCCCCCCCAGGGGGATAGGATGCGAGCGTAAATCATCGAGACATAGGACTCAAGGCATGAGCGATCACGAGCACAGCCATGGCCATCGGCACCAGAGCCACAGCGATGTCGTGAAGCGCCTGAAACGCGCTGAGGGTCATCTGCGCAGCATCATCACCATGATCGAGGATGGTCGTGAGTGCGTTGATATCGCGCAGCAGCTGCATGCCGTTGAGAAGGCCGTGTGCCAGGCCAAGCGCACCCTGATTCAAGATCACATCGATCACTGTCTGGAGCACACGATGGACGCTCTCGCCACTGGCGAGCGCACCTCCCTTGAAGACTTCAAGCAGATCACGAAGTACCTGTAGGTCTCCCTATGTCGAGCTTTGCCGAATTACTGCAGCAGGGTGCGTCCCACGCTTGGCTGTACTTCCCCAGCGCTATCCTCCTGGGGGCATTGCATGGCCTGGAGCCGGGCCACTCGAAGACCATGATGGCGGCCTTCATCGTCGCCATCCGGGGCACCGTAAAGCAGGCAATCCTGCTGGGTTTGGCAGCGACAATCTCGCACACAGCAGTGGTCTGGCTGGTGGCCATGGGTGGCATGTATCTGGGCCAGAACCTGAATGCCGAAACGACAGAGCCGTACTTCCAGCTCGCTTCTGCCGCGATCATCATCACCATCGCGTTGTGGATGCTCTGGCGCACCTGGCGTGGGGAGCAGATGTGGCGTTTCGAAGAAGGTGATCACGCGCATGATCACCATCACGATGAGACCCGCCGAATCGATACCGGACACGGGCGCATCGAGCTTTCGATCTTTGAAGAAGGTGTTCCCCCGCGCTGGCGCTTGCGCACCCTGAGTGGCCATTCCTGGCCGGCAGAGGACGTGAGCCTGTCGACGACACGCCCAGACGGAACAGCTCAGCTATTCCGCTTTGTGCAGTGCGGCGAATACCTGGAGTCGGAGTCAGAGATCCCCGAACCCCATCAGTTCACCACGCGCCTGAGCCTTGGTCACGTGGGCCATTCGCACGATTACGACCTCGATTTCCATGAGCACGACCACGGCCACGACCATTCCGATCTGCAGGGCCTGGAGCTGTCGGTGGAGGGGTATCAGGATGCTCATGAGCGAGCCCACGCCAACGACATCCGCAACCGCTTCAATAACCGCAACGTCACCACTGGGCAGATCATCCTATTCGGCCTGACCGGGGGACTGATCCCTTGTCCCGCCGCAATCACGGTGTTGTTGCTGTGCCTGCAGGTGAAGGAAGTCGCACTCGGGGCTGTTCTGGTGCTGTGCTTTAGTGTCGGTCTGGCGCTGACGCTGGTGTCCGTCGGCGCAGCTGCCGCAGTAGGCGCTCGCCAGGCCTCTAATCGTTGGCCATGGCTGGGGGCAGTCGCGCGTCGCGCGCCCTACCTCTCGAGCGTGCTCATCATTGGTGTCGGTATCTATGTCGGCGTTCATGGCTGGATCGGTCTGACCGCCTAAATGTGGGAGCTATCAGGCTACCTGGGCCTATTCCTCGCGGCCTTCAGTGCCGCGACTTTGATCCCTGCACAGTCCGAGGCAGTGCTCACCGGCCTGCTGATAAGTGGCAACTACTCGGTGGTCATGCTGTTGGTGGTGGCTACAGCAGGAAACGTTCTGGGTTCCGCGCTCAACTGGCTGCTCGGTCTCTACATTGAGCGTTACCGGCACAAGCGCTGGTTTCCAGTCAGTGACGACAAGCTGGCCCGCGCGCAGCGGGCCTACCACCGCTACGGTCGTTGGTCACTGCTGCTGAGCTGGGTGCCGATCATTGGCGACCCGCTGACCCTGATTGCCGGCGTCATGCGCGAACCCTTTTGGAGCTTCTTATTGATCGTGCTGCTGGCCAAGGCTGCTCGATACTTGGTGCTCACCGTGGTGACCCTCGGGATCATGGGGTAATGCGCTCGACCAGCCTGGATCTCGTCAAATGGCTCGCCATGCTGACGATGGTCATAGACCACCTGCGCTATCTCTGGCCTGAAGAGACAGCCTGGCTGTTCGTGGTTGGACGCTTCGCCTTCCCACTGTTCTGCGTGGGTATTGCCGCCAACGTGTCACGTTCACGCCCAGGAGATCTGTACAGCGATAACAACTTTCGTTATCTGAGCTGGCTACTGGCTTTTAGCCTCATATCCGAGCTGCCGTATCGGGCGTTGTCCGAGATGAGCAATACGCTGAATGTCATGCCGACACTGATGTTGGGGCTCATAGTTGCTTGGAGTGTCCATCACAGCGATCGTGCAGGCTTGATGCTGGGGCTATTCACGTTGACCGTTGCGACAGTGCTTCATGATCGGCTGATGTACGGCGCGTTTGGAGTCCTGCTGCCGGCCACCATGGTGTTGGCAGTGCAGCGCCCCGGGGTCACCTGGCTCATACCCGCAGTCATCAGCGTGTTGGCCAATAGCCGTGACGGTTGGATCGGAGCTGGTCCCTTTGGCACCTGGTGGGCCATGGCCACGACCTTTGCGGCTCCGCTGGTTGGCCTGTGGCTATTGCGCCAGAAAATCACCCAACACATATGGCCAGTGGGGCGCTGGGGTTACTACTTCTACCCCGGCCATCTAGCGGTGCTGGCGTTGTTTCGTGCGGCTCTCTGACCGGTCGATCAAAATCCCCTTGCTCAATGCAGGTCTTTTGCCATAATCCGGAGTGTGACCTAGATCACATATAAGAGCCAATCGAAACGGAGTTTGAACATGAAGAAGCTTTCTGCCGCCCTGATCGCCACCGTGATTGCCCTGTTCTCTGCTGTCGCAGTTGCCCATAGCGGAGGCACCGACTCGAAGGGCTGCCATACCAACCACTCCACGGGCGAGTACCACTGCCATTGATTTAGGCAGTGCTGGCCGCCTCTCGTGAGGCGGCCAGAACCAGATGGCTAGACCAAATCGCACACCGGCTGCTTGGCTTCACGCCAACCTGCAAAGCCGTCGACGAGATACCGCGCATCCAGTCCCATTGCCCAGAGAGTAGCGGCACACCCCTGGCTGATCTCATGCCCATGAGCGCAGTAAAGAATCACGGGGCGATCCCGTGGCACTTGATCCTTCCAAGAGAAAAGCTGTTCGGGGTCATACCATTTCGCCTCAGCGATCTGTGCTCCGTCAGCGTTGCGTGCGATAGCTCGGCGCACATCGAGTAACTCAAAGCAGCGACCTGAAGCCTGCCACTCAGCGAGCTCGCGAATCGATATGCGCTCCATAACCTCTCCCTAACGCAACAGGTGGATAGCCAAACCCACAAGAGCACATCCCACCAACACCTGGATGACTCCACGCTTGAAGCGGAAAAGTGCGACTGCGGCACCGACAGCGATCAACGCCGAGAGCCAATCGAAGCTGCCAGCAAAACCCTCAGGCCACAGCACGTGATAGCCGAAGAACAGCGCCAGGTTGAGGATGACGCCAACCACCGCAGCAGTAATGCCGGTCAGCGGCGCGGTGAACTTCAGTTCGTTGTGGGTGGATTCCACCAGCGGCCCGCCGGCGAGGATGAACAGGAACGAGGGCAGGAAGGTAAACCACGTGACGAGGCTGGCTGCTACAGCGCCGGCAAGGAATGCCTGTTCTGGCCCGAAGACCTGATGCACATAGGCACCAACGAAGCCCACGAAGGCCACCACCATGATCAGCGGCCCTGGGGTGGTCTCGCCCAGCGCCAGGCCATCGATCATCTGGGTGGGGGTCAGCCAGCCGTAATGGCCTACCGCGCCCTGATAGACATACGGCAATACCGCATAGGCGCCGCCGAAGGTGAGTAGAGCAGCCTTGGTGAAGAACCAGCCCATTTGAGTCAGGGTGCCCTCCCAACCATATAGGGCGGTCAGTAGCCCCATCGGCAAGGCCCACAGCACAGCTCCTACGGCGACCAACAGAGCCAAGCGCGACCAGCGGAAGCGCGCATGCGCCGGCGGTGGCGTGTCATCGTCGATCAATGCCGGCCCATAGGACTGTTTGGATGCCCCATGCCCACCACCGACGCTGAACTTGTCCGGGGCATAGCGTCCGCCCAGGTAGCCAATCATGGCCGCCCCTAGAACGATCAGCGGGAACGGGATATTGAGGGCGAAGATCGCCACGAAGGAGGCAGCAGCGATCGCCCACAACCAGTTGTTTTTCAGCGCGCGTGAACCGATACGGTGGGCAGCCTGAACAACGATGGCGGTGACGGCGGGTTTGATGCCGTAAAACAATCCCGCCACCACCGGCACTTCGCCGAAAGCGATGTAGACCCAGGACAGGGCGATCAGGATGAACAGTGAGGGCAGCACAAACAGTACGCCGGCGATCACCCCACCCCAAGTGCGATGCATGAGCCAGCCGATATAGGTGGCCAGTTGCTGAGCCTCCGGGCCTGGCAGGAGCATGCAGTAGTTCAACGCATGCAGGAAACGGCGCTCCGAGATCCAGCGCCGCCGCTCCACCAGCTCCTGGTGCATGATCGAGATCTGCCCGGCTGGGCCACCGAAGCTGATGAAACCGAGTTTCAGCCAGAACAGAAATGCCTCGAGTAGGCCAATTTTTTCTACCCTGTCCTGGTCTTGCTCTGTCGCTTGCATGGCTGTCTCACTCATCACTCTGTCCTTCCTTGCCGAATGCAGCCAGCAGCCCATCGAAGATGGCGCAGGCCGCAGCCAATAACTGATCGTCGTTTTCGATGCTGGCTCGCAGTCCGGCCAGTACGCGCTCTACACCCGTTGCTTCTGTGGGTTGCGCGCCCCCCACGTCCAGGTAGTGAACTAGAGCCCCTACGCGCTGAAGCCCTGGAGCCTCCAGCCCGAAGCTGGCCTGCAGGGTTTCGAAGGTGACCTTGTTGCCGACATGGCTGAACTGGGCACCATCGAAATCGAACCCAAGTGCTTCCGCAGGGCACGCATCAAGAGAGGGAAGCCAGAGGATGCTGGCACCTGGATCGATGAAGCGGCGGATCAGCCAGGCGCTGGCCAGGCGGTCCACCCAGGGGCGCTGGCGAGTCGCCCAGGTTCGCCCTTGGTAGTCCCGCGGGTCGAGTTGCTCGATGATTTGCTCGTGGCTGGTGGGCTCATCCTTGGAAAGCGCGCGGTTGATGGCCACTTCGAGGTCACGCAGCAGCGCGTCTGCCTGTTGCAGAGCTGCGCCCGGAAAGAAGTCGATGGCTTGGATCTGCGCGAACGACTTGCGCAGCTTGCGGGCCTGGCGAGCAGTCGCCAGTGCGTTCTCGGGCGTCAGCTGGGCCAGTTGGGGCTCAACCTCCGAGCGCAACCTGGTGTAGTCGTCGCCACGGTCAAAGAGAGGTATGAAGCGCTCACCCTGGGGATCAGTGACCGGCAGGAGCGACGCCGAGCCACCACTATCCAGCACGTCACGCTCGACGGACTCCAGTACCTCACGACTAGCCGAGCCATCCGGCAATAGGTACACGCCGTCGCGAAGAACGGCAGCTCCTGCACTCTTCAGCGTCCGCCAAGCCCGCATTCGCTCGGCGGCATTTGCCGTAGGCAGTGCCATCACGAGACATAGCCAATTAATCAATGTAGCGATCTCACCAAATATGTTCGATCTCTACATTACTCTGCGGCTGCTCTATTTGGAACTGCGATATGGGCTCTGCAGCGTCAGTGACTGCTTATCTCCGGGCACCGGCAAAGCGAACTGTCGGTGTGGTGCGAATGACTGTCGGAGGGATGCGAATAGGTGTCGGTGGCGTGCGAATGGCTGCCGGAGGGATGCGAATCGGTGTCGGGGCGTGCGAATGGCTGTCGGAGGATGCGAATAGGTGTCGATGTGTGCGAAAGGCTGTCGATTTTGAAAAACGCGTTGTGTCGGTTTTGCGTGCGAATCAGTGTTGGTTAGGCATGCGAATTAGTGTCGGAACCAATGCGAATACTCACATGGGAAACTGCTTTGTGTGTCTCAGTCTACCGTTTGGGCACGGAGGGAGAAAACTAAGGACCGACCTATTTCGCGAGTGATCCAGTCATCGAGAGGCTGGCAGGGATAGCGCTGCGGAGTGTTTGTCAGCCAGAGATGTGCGTACTTTCCTGACATATGAAGTGGTGGGTTCGCAGAATGGGAGGTGACCAAGCGGCGGCCGTTGCATAGAAACGTCGCGCATCCCGTAGAGGAAGCGGACGTGAGCAGGCTTCTTCCGCTTTAGCAGAGGTAGCCATGCATAGCATCGAAATTCGAGCTAGCCATTTACCTGCGGCAAATGAAGAAAGCTGCCTTTTTTGACAACAATGGCAGCCGCTTCGCGAAGGCAGTTGATCATTTTGGTCTTATTGCTCGGTCTCGCTCCACATTCGTTTCGCTTACCTGCAAACGCCCAAAATGCTCAACTGCCCCATACTTGAAGATTTCAAGTATGGGGCGCGGGGGCATACTTGAAGGAACGCTTCGCTGCTTCAAGTATGCCCCCGCAATTTTGTTGTCAAATCATAGCCGCCAGGCGTTGCCTGGCCGAAATGGCGATTGTGCACAGACGTGAGCTGCGCCATTCGCGGGCGCTGCCGCCCCGGCCTCAATCATAAGCCCGATCACCGCGGCACACTTGTCTTACGACCGCCATGTCACATGACTCGAGTGCTGCAGTCTCGCCGTGTCACTCGTAGGGCTTGCGGCAGTTAGTGAGTGTCGATGCGCCGGGTGACCGTGCCGTGTGTCTGTCACAGTGGCGTTATGAAGCGGTGTCCGGTCTGATGCCAAAGCGCCCACGCTTCAAGTGAAATTTGTGTGGCAGCAGCCGACTGTCACGGAATTCGCGTCGCAGCGGATGCAAGTTCTTCGATGGTGGACTGTGCTCAGCGATAGGGCGTGCCAACCGTCGCCGCAAGCGATGCCCGGAGTTGCGTGAAAATTCGGTTTCTTTCCTGTTGTGTTGAGAACTAAAAAGGCCGCAGATTAGCTGCGGCCTTTTATTCATCCTGTCTCATAACCATCTCCAAGCGATGATCGTTCCCACTCTATGCGTTAGTGAAGCTGCAGCTTGCTTTCCTACCGCGCTTTCCGCGTCCCGCCTGGCTATGGAGCAGCATTTTAAAATGTTCCCAGCGAATCTCGTCGGTCTGGATGTTGTAAGTCAGGCCGCGCTCCATCTGCTCCAGCAGTATCAAACTCAGCGGCTTTTCCAAGTAGTGGTCTGCTGTGACCTCCGGAGCGCTGCCCTCATGGCCAAGCAGATAGGCGATCGTGGACGGAGATATGCCTGACCGTTCCAGCCGGACGGCAAACGAACGACGGAGACTTTTAAAATTGAGCCCGCCATTAACGGCCGGCGGACAATGCTGACCGATGTATCCCGTTCCCGTACACGGCCCGCAGAAAAAACGACTCGGATCGCGGGAGTATAAGTGCTTCGGGTCAAAGCTCAGCTCGCCGAAAAGCAATGCATCGTTGCCATCGGCCTGACGTCGTTCCTCTACGAAATTTATAAAACCCATCTCCACAAGCTTCGTGCAGATCGGAATCTGCCGTGCCGATGAGCCCGTTTTTAGCGACTTGTTGTAGCCGTTATCGTTAATGTCGATGAGCTCTACGCCGTGGACATCCCGGATCACATCATGCACACGAAGCTGGCAGAGTTCATTGAGCCGCGCGCCGGTGTAGAGTCCGAGAGGAAGCAACCAGAACCGATACGGCTTGGCGTCTTGGTAGACCTTGGGCAGTGTGCCCGCGAGGTACTTTTGGTAAGGCCAGCCGGAGAGCATCTGAATCAGGTTGCTATCTAGAAATGGCTTGGTGACCTCGGCCTGTTTTGTACTGCAAGTAGCAACCTTGATCGCATCAGTAATCAGCTTGCTCTCCAGCGCCTCGTCTAGCATGCGATTGAACAGCTGGTAATAGGTCGTGAGGTTTGCGCCTTTACTTCCCGAAGCCGAGTTCTGCTTCAGTAACAATGGCAACTGATCCTTTAGACGCTGCACATCAGCTCGATCAAGCTCAGCGACTCGGCGTGTAGGGTTATCTCGGGTCAGGATGACTTTCAGCTTTTCCATTCGAGCCCGTAGCATATGCTCGGACTTTCCTGCGTAAGTGTTTTCTCGCAGGAAGCGGGACAGCGTAGTGTCCATGAACTCGGTAAGTAACGGTGAAGAGTGGAAGCGGTTGATCGCGTCCGTTACCGCGGAGATGTTCGCCAAGGCGATTCGCAAGTGCTCTTCATGGCCAGGCTCTACAATCAGACTCAGGCCCTTATAAAAAGGAATGGAGATAGGGGACGTTACATTCATATATACCTCACGGTGGGTGAGGCTTGAGATTATTACTGTATAAATGAACAGTCAAGATAATCTATTGTAAAGGCACCTTCGATAGCTTTTATTGACACTTTGTCAATAATTGAGGGATGTGTAAAAAGGGCAGGAGCAGGGCCCCCGCCTCTGTTTGGCTAGGCCTTATGCGTACGATTTCCAGTGGCGTTTAGGGGCTCGCACGTTCGGAAATGGCGTGCCCACCGGCCGCCCGACTTTGAAGTCACCTTGTGCTTTTTTTAGCTCCTGATAGTGCCGGTAATGGATGTGATCCAAGCCAAGCCCGAAATCGATTTTGTCGATCTCGTCCTTGAGGACGTCTGACGGATAGCAGTCGCCATAGCCGCCAGTTGTACTTTTATCAGCGTGACCCACGAGTGCTTTAGCTTTCGCGAGGTCGAGGTTCTGTCTGCGGAATTGGTTGATAAAAGTATGCCGTAGGCCGTGATACGTCAGGCCCTCCTCTCCGAGGCCGCAGAGCCCCAAGTAGCCATGACTGCTCTGGCTTGAGCCCAGGTACCAACGACTCGCAACGTGCCCAGGAGAAAGATCACCGTAGACACGGATATTTTCGAAAAGAGGAGCTTTCATATCCTGCTTAACTATGTCCAGGCGAGCTTGGTGATAGTCGAGGAAGCCTGTCTCGATCAGCTGCTTGTGAATGGGCACTAGCCGTTCAGAGTCGGACGTTTTGAGTTGCTTCGACCCTGTCCGATTGATGCTGATGATCCAAGCGCCGAGCTCCTGCCGAATGTCTTCGAGCCGTAGCTGGCACAGCTCGCTGAGCCTCGCGCCGGTATAGAGGCCAAGCAGCGGCAACCAAAACTTGTAGTCGTCCAGACGCCAGCGAGGCGGCTGGGTCAGCGTGTAGGCCGGGCCGTGAAGAAGTTTCTCGATCTGGCTTGGGCTATAGGTGCGCTTCCTCGGGGCCTCGGCACCTTTGGTGCTGAATGCCAATCCGGCCGCGATATTTTCGGTGATGTGGCCTTGATCATGTGCGTAGGTGACAAGCGCCCGTGCCAGCTCAAAGAACTTTTTCGCGGTGCGTGGATTGATCGGCTCAAATTTCCCGTCGCTGATGATCTTGCTCAGCGGCTGATTACGGGTGGCGCGAAGGCGGTGCCGGTTCTTCGGATAGCTGCGCAGATGATCGCGTAGCGTGTTGAATTCAGCACGAGTCAGCGTTTCGACTTGCCGGTGCCCGCCAAGCAGCTCGCACAGGCCTTCCAGGCGGGCCCGAGCGGTAATGCGGGTCCGCGGATTAGCCCAGGCTCCTTCACGAATTTGCCGTTCTTCGTATTCCTTTACCAAAGCTGCGAGGCTCAACCCTGCGTTTGGACCGCACGCCGGCGAGACAATGCGTTCGTTGACAGAGGGCTGCGTAAAGAGGGTTTCAAGCTTGGCTTTCTGCGCGTCGGGCAGAACGCTCCCGAGCGCATTCAGCAACGCGAGCGTGCCAGGATCCTGTGGCGGTGCCGCAGCATCTGTCGGCGAGTTCAGCTCCGGAATCGTCTGCATAGGCTCGGTGGTTGCAGCAGAACCCAACATCCGCCGAACCAGGTCACCGATTTCCTGCATGGCTTGGGCGTAAGGATCTTGGTGATCGTCTTCCTGAAAGTAACGCAACAGCACCTTATCAACCTTCTGCAGCGTATACGTCAGCATGAGGACCGCAATGATGATGGAGCTAGTGAGCAGCTCAACCCGAAAGCTTTTCTTTTCTCTCAGATGCGCTTTCATGCACAGCGGATCAAGTTCGATAAGCATCACATAAAGCCCCGATTCCTCCTGCACCAAGAGCGCTCGATCAATGATGCGGAGCTTCAGATGCATCGCGTTGGCTTGCTGAAGATGAAAATGCAAAGCTTGCCGAGATTGCGGTAGTGCTGGGGGGATGTGCATGAGATTCCGACCCTGGTCTGGGCGGGCATGGCACAGGTATTCATAAAGCGTCATCGCTGTAAATGCAGGAGATTCTTTCGAATAGCGCCCTGGAGAGGGTGGGACGGTCTCGAGTACATCAAGGGCGGCGTAAATGTACCGGGCAGCGTCGCTGGCGACATTGTGATCGCAGGTTCCGAGCGGCCAGTCGAATCGTACGAATCCAACGCCAAGCGCTTTCACCAGTGCGGGCGTTGGTGTCAGTGCGAAGAAAATTTCGCACCCTGGCTCGTGACTATAGAGCACCACTCGCTCGGCACTGTCCTTCATCATGCGAGCGTGGGCGACCGAAAGGTCTTGGTTCGCGAGCTTCATTGGCGACGGGCGGACTTTCCAAACCCGGTCGGCGAATTTGAGTGCTTCCGCTACCGCTAAGTGAAACCTTTGAAGGTCAGCCAACAGTCGGTCAGAAAAGAGCTCGACATAGTGCTCGGTCGCCTTGGCAAGGAACTGCTCGAAAGCCGTGTTCAGATACCTCGCAAGGTCGCGGGCAAGCGCTTCGTCGTGGCTGAGCGACCACCGGATTTGCGCAGGCAGTTTCGGGTTGGCCGCGAAATGCTTCGGGAATGTGAGGTAGTACTGGAAGCCAGTGTTGGCTTGATAGACGAGGTGCGGAACACCTGTTTTGCTTTGGCGCTTGGACATGATGGCATACCTTTTGGATTCACAGACGGACTGTGAGTAATCCAATGCCATCAAATCTGGCCTGAAACCCGCGTTCTAGACGGGTTTCAGTGTTGAATTGGTGGAGCCGGGGGGATTTGAACCCCCGTCCGCCAGCTCTCCACTGTCGGTACTACATGCGTAGCCAAATCTATTAAGTTAACTCCGCGCCGCCCGATTGGCAGGGTGCTTGGAGCGAGCTGCATGAGTTTTAGCCGTTACGTCTGCAGCGAACTTGGCGGCGATCCTGTTCTATCTGACAGTCATTTCGGGTTTACAGGCATCCCCTAGTGACCGCTGGCGCCGAAGCGACCAGATGAAGGTTAGGCGGCTAGCGCGTACCCTTCGTAGTTGTCGTCGTTGGCAACTATAAGTTTGCAACAGTGGATTTACGAGTTCTGTTACCAACTCGGCATGCACCTAGAGCTTTGTTACCGGCGTCGAATCCTAATCGGCCCCATGAAGCGTAATGCAGCTTCATGTGCTGCGCAGTGTACGCCAGATGCTTGGCGACGTCGAACGCTTGGTTTCCTAGTTTGGGACATTTCGTCGGGATTCAAGAGGAAGTTGGAATTGGCAAGGCCAACCGCTGGCGGCCTTGCCTAGGCGCTATCAGTTGCCGGCGCCCGAGCCGGTGCCGCTGGTACCGGTGCTTCCGGAGCTGCCGGGACCCTCAAGCTCTTGTAGGGCTTTGGTCGAATGGGCGATGCAGGCCTCGGTGTCGCCGGATTGCTGGGCTTGGCGGGCCTGCTTGATCAGCTCTTCGACTTCGCTGCGTGCAGGCTCGCCGAGCGTGGCCTGGCTGGTGGCCATGTTGTCGTCGATTTCCTGCATGTTGATCTGGCAGAGATCCTTTTCTGCGGCGAATGCAGCGGGACTGGCGATCAGAGCGGCTGCAGCAAGTAGAGCAAATTTTTTCATGAGATCCTCCAGGGAGATGTCTTCCCGGCGGGCCTGCCTGATTCTGCTATTGCGGCGGCGCCGAGGCGAGTCGAGCCCCTTCACACGCGGGGTTCATAAGTTCGGACTTCGGCTGCGCTTTAGCGTTTCATTTTTTTGACCGGCGCCTCTTGCTCTGGCTGCCTCAGGCAGGCACCTCGGCCGCTTTGGCTCGGCTATTTCGGTTTACCAGATAAACCAGCCCGTGATAGTCGATGCCACCGTGTTGCGACAGCCCGATTTCGCAGGTGCGGCTGGTGGAGATGCCTTCTTCGCACATCTGCACAGCGTTTTTCAGGCTGCGCAGCGAGTGCGCATTGAGCTCCGGGGTAGTGAACCCTTTGTCGCCGGCGAAGCCGCAGCAATGGATGCCTTCGGGGATCACCACCTGCGTGGCGCAGCGCCGGGCGATGTCGATCAGCGCCTGGGCTTCACCGAGGTGCTGGGTGCTGCACGTGACATGCACAGCGATCGGCGCCTGTTGGGGCTCGAAATCCAGCTTGTCCAGCAGATGGGTGCGGATGAAGCGCACCGGATCGAACACCTGCAAGCGGTCATCGGCCAGGTCCTGAGCCAGCCGCAGGGTGCAGGGGCTGGTGTCGCAGTAGATGGGATCGAGCCCGCCGCGGCTGGCCTTGAGCAGCGCATCGAGGGTTTCCTGACGCTTGCGCTCGGCCTGTTCGGCATAGCCTTTGGAGGCGAACGGCTGGCCGCAGCAGAGGTTGTTCAGGTTGTCCGGAAAGACGACCTGGTAGCCGGCCTTCTCCAATAGGGCGCGGGTGGTGTCGAGTAGCGGTTCCTGCTCCTGATCACGGGCGGCCGGGCCCATGGCACGGGAGATGCAGGCAGCGAGATAGACCACGCGTGGACGTTCATCCTGTGGGGTCGGTTTGGGCAGATTCAGGCGCTGCAGCGGCTGCGGCATGGCCGGCGTCCATTGCGGTACGCGCCCCTTGCTGGCCTTGCTGAAGGCCGCCGAGGTCTTGCTCAGCAGGCGCGTGCCCATCATCAGGTGCGCGCCGTTGGCCACGTGCAGCATGAAACGCGTGCCTTGCACGGCGGTGCTGAAATGCTCGGCCAGCCAGTTGGCGGTGCCGGTGTTGTGCGCGTCCCTACCACGCAGCTTGCGTACCAGATCGCCGGTATTGATGCCCACCGGGCAGCGCTGGGCGCACAGGCCCGTCGCGGCGCAGGTCTCGACGCCGTGGTAGTGATAGAGACGTTCGATCTCGGTGGTATCGATGCCCGCGCGCTTGCGGGCCTGGATATCGCGCCAGACAACGATGCGCTGGCGCGGCGTGAGGGTCAGGCCATTGGACGGGCACACCGGCTCGCAGAAACCGCATTCGATGCACTTGTCGACGATCTCGTCGGCGGCCGGCATCGGCTTGAGGTTTTTCAGGTGGACCTGAGGATCTTCTGACAGCACTACATCCGGGTTGAGGATGCCTTGCGGGTCGAGCAGGCGCTTGATCTGCCACATCAGCTGGTAGGCCTCGGCGCCCCACTCCAGCTCGACGAAGGGCGCCATGTTGCGCCCGGTGCCGTGCTCGGCCTTGAGCGCACCGCCGAATTCCACAGCCACCAGTTGCGCCACATCGCCCATGAAGGCTTCGTAGCGGGCGACCTGCGCCGGATCGTCGAAGCCCTGGGTGAAGACAAAGTGCAGGTTGCCTTCCAGTGCATGACCGAACAGGATCGCCTCGTCGTAGCGGTGCTTGTCGAGCAGTTCGAGCAGGCGGTTGACGCCCTCGGCCAGACGCTCAACTGGGAAGGTCACGTCCTCGATGATCACTGTAGTGCCGGTCTGGCGCACCGCACCGACCGCTGGAAAGGTGTCCTTGCGGATGCGCCAGAGCTGGTTGTAGACCGCCGGGTCTTCGCTGAAGTCGACCTGCTTCTCCACCGGGAAATGGGTGATGGAAGCCATGATCAGCTTGATCTGCTCGTGCAGCAGTGACTGGCTGGCCGCACGCGACTCGATCAGCAGCGCACAGGCGGTCGGTGACAGCGCCTTCACCCACTCCGGCAGGCCCTTCATGTTTTCCACCGAGCGCATGCTGCGCCGGTCCAGCAGCTCCACCGCCGACACCGGTTGCTGCTTGAGCACCGGCACGGCCCGACAGCAGCTTTCCACGTCGGGGAAGACCACCAGTGCGCTGGCCTTGTGCGGATGATCCGGCACGGTGTCGTAGGTCACCGCGCTGATAAAGCCGAGGGTGCCCTCGGAGCCGACCATCAGGTGGTTGAGGATGTCCAGCGGCTCGTCGTAATCGACCAGCGCATTGAGCGAAAAACCAGTGGTGTTCTTCAGCCGATACTTGTGACGAATCTTCGCCGCCAGCTCGGTGTTGGCGCGCGTCGAGCGGCCCAGTTCTGCGAGCTGATCGAGCAACGCGACGTGACTCTGACGGAAGGCGGCGACGCTGGATGCATCCTCGCTGTCGAGCACGGTGCCGTCGGCCAGCACCAGGCGCAGACCGGAGAGAGTCTTGTAGCTATTTTGTGCCGTGCCACAGCACATGCCGCTGGAATTGTTGGCGACGATGCCGCCGATCTTGGCCGCGTTGATCGAGGCCGGGTCGGGGCCGATCTTGCGTTGGAACGGAGCCAGCGCCGCGTTGGCGTTGGCGCCGATGACGCCCGGCTGCAGGCGGATCTGCTCACCGCCGTTACGAATCTCGCGGCCGTTCCAGTGATCACCGAGCACGATCAGCACCGAGTCGGAAATCGCCTGGCCGGACAGGCTGGTACCGGCGGCACGAAAGGTCATCGGCACGCGCTGGGCGTGGGCCAGTTGCAGCAGTCCCACCACCTCGGCTTCGGACTCGACGCGCACCACCAGCTTGGGAATCAGCCGGTAGAAGCTCGCGTCGGTGCCGAAAGCCAGCGTGGACAGGGGATCGTCGAAGCGCCGCTCTGCCGGTATCAACCGTTCGACAGCAGCGAGAAAGTCGTTCGGCAGGGCGGCAGGCGCGTTCATATACGGGGCTCCGGGGATGAAGCGGCCGCGCCGGGACGCGCGGCCTCGTGAGGCTTATTCGACGTGTTTGGTGGTCTGGTATTGACCCAGTTCGCGAACCAGCGAATCGGTGGTGATCTCGCTGATGGATTTGGCACCGGTAAGCACCATTGCCACGCGCATCTCCTTGTCGATCAGGTTGAGCAGGTTGGTCACGCCGGCTTCGCCATCCGCTGCCAGCGCATAGGCGAAGGCGCGACCGAGCATGACGGTGTCGGCGCCCAGGGCGATCATGCGAACCACGTCCAGGCCGCTGCGGATGCCTGAGTCGGCGAGAATCTTCAGATCACCCTTGACCGCATCCGCGATGGCCGGCATCGCGCGGGCGCTCGACAGCACGCCATCGAGCTGACGGCCGCCATGGTTGGAGACGATGACGCCATCGGCACCAAAGGTCACCGCGTCACGGGCGTCCTCGGCGTCGAGGATGCCCTTGATCACCATCGGGCCGTCCCAGAATTCACGGATCCACTCCAGGTCCTTCCAGGAAATGGATGGATCGAAGTTGGCTGCGAGCCAGCCGATGTAGTCCTCGAGACCAGTGGGATGCCCGCGGTAGGTGGAGATATTGCCCAAATCGTGCGGCTTGCCGTGTAGGCCCACGTCCCATGCCCAGAACGGGTGGGTCATGGCCTGCAACATGCGGCGCATGTTGGCGTTGGGGCCGCTCATTCCGGAGTGAGCGTCCCGGTAGCGGGCGCCCGGGGTCGGCATATCCACGGTGAACACCAGGGTGGTGACGCCGGCTGCCTTGGCGCGCTCCAGGGCGTTTTTCATGAAGCCGCGGTCCTTTAGCACATAAAGCTGGAACCACATGGGGCGCTTGATGGCTGGTGCGACTTCTTCGATCGGGCAGACCGATACGGTGGACAGGGTGAAGGGGATGCCTTTCTTGTCGGCGGCGCGTGCGGCCTGGACTTCGCCTCGGCGGGCGAGCATGCCGGTCAGGCCGACCGGAGCCAGCGCAACCGGCATCGACAGGGTTTCGCCGAACAATTGGGTTTCCAGGCTGAGTTCGGACATGTTGCGCAGCACGCGCTGGCGCAGGGCGATGCTGGCCAGGTCGTCGACGTTGCGCCGCAACGTGTACTCGGCGTAGGCACCGCCATCGACATAGTGGAACAGGAACGGCGGCAGTTTGCGTTTGGCGGCAGCGCGGTAATCCGTGGAGGCAGAGATGATCATCGTTGTTCTCACCGGTTGAAACGAGGTAAGTCTCGTGATGCTTCCCCATAGATGAGGGCACCGTTATCGATCTGGCTTGCCCGATCAGACCGCTTGGTGCGAATTGCGCGGTGAGGCTGGTCGGGTTTTGGTACGTCCTTGCGCCGAACTGGTCGGGGCAAGGAGCTACATCATCAGACGCCGACCAGTGGGTCCGTCACCCCCAGCAGGTAGATCGCCACCATGCCGATCACACCGGTGAACAGCACGTAGTACAGGGTAGGCCAAACGGTCTTGCGCAGGGTGACGCCTTCGCGGCCCAGCAAGCCGACCGTGGCAGAGGCAGCAACCACGTTGTGAATTGCAACCATGTTGCCGGCAGCGGCGCCAACCGCCTGGGTGGCGACGATCATGGCGCCGGAGATGCCCAGCGACTGCGCCACACCGAACTGGAACTGGCTGAACATCATGTTGCTGACCGTATTCGATCCAGCCAGGAAGGCACCTAGCGCACCCACCGAAGGTGCCAGCAGTGGGTAAATGCCACCGACGCTGTCCGCGACATAGCGCGCCATGGCGATCGGCATGCTCGGCAGATCACCGGCGTTGACGCCTGAGTTAATCAGGATGCGCACCATCGGCACGGTGAACAGCAGCACGAAGCCGGCGCTGAGCAGCACGCTGCTGGATTCCTTCACCGCAGCTTTAAGTTCGGCCGCACGCATGCCATGCATGAAGAAGGTGATCAGCACGACGGCGACCAGTATGCCACCCGGCAGGTAGAGCGGCTCGATGCTGGCGCTGATACCTGCCTCGCCGAGGATGTTGGCGAAGGCGATGGAGACCGATTTCAGGGCGGCGGTGACGGGCGGGAAGATGCGGCTGATCACCAGAATCGCACCTACCAGCACGTAGGGCAGCCAGGCACGGAAAGCGCTCATTGGACGCGCGGCGAGGTCGTCGAGCTTCATCTCGATGGTACCGATCCACTCGGCCGGCCAGTCTTTCGCATCGGCAAAGTCCCAAGGCGTCTTCGGCACCAGGAAATTAAAGCGAGCGGCGGTGGTGACGATGGCCAGGCCGATCAGGCCGCCCAGCAGCGATGGGAATTCTGGACCAAGCAGGACGCCGGTGGCGACATAGGGCAGCGTGAAAGCCAGGCCCGCAAAGATCGCAAAGGGCAGGACTTCGAGGCCGGCTTTCCAGCTTTTTTCCTTGCCGAAGAACCGCGTCAGCATCATCGCCATGATCAGCGGCATTACGGTGCCGACGATGGCGTGGGTGATCGCCACGCTGCTGGTGATCTGTTGCAGGAACAGCTCCCAGCTCGATCCCTGCGCTGTCAGCTGCGCGCCCAGAGTGGCGGTGTCCAGGCCACTGTTCACGCCGACCACGATAGGTGTGCCGACCGCCCCGAACGATACCGGTGTGCTCTGTACCAGCATGCCCATCAATACCGCAGCCATGGCCGGGAAACCGACGGCAACCAGCAAGGGCGCGGCGATAGCGGCCGGGGTGCCGAAACCCGAGGCTCCCTCAATGAAGCAGCCAAACAGCCAGGCGATGATGATGGCCTGGATGCGACGGTCAGGACTGATAGTCGTGAATCCTGCGCGGATGGCAGTGATCCCACCGGAGTGCTTGAGGGTGTTCAGCAGCAGAATCGCGCCGAAGATGATCCACAGCAAGCCAATGGTAATCACCAGGCCCTGCAGGGTTGAGGCGATTATCCGGGTGAAACTCATATCCCAGATGAACAGGCCGATGGCCGCGGTGAACAGGAATACGACCGGCAT
This sequence comes from Pseudomonas sp. SST3, assembly GCF_003325755.1. Next base: position 47,138 of record NZ_QORI02000005.1, read on the forward strand.
GGCGCGGCTGGCCGGCCAGCGCAGCCCAATCAACAGCACGGCGGCGAGCAGGATCGGGGTGAAGGCAAACAGGGCGAGCAGTCCGTTAGACATGTCAGGCTCCCATGGTCATAGAGTGCGGATGGGGGCCCGGCTGGACCTGCGACGAGCGGAAATCTGGAGACCGCATTGGTAGTCCTCTTCTTGTTGGGCTCTACGAATTGTAAATTGGTAATACCAATTTAAAAAAGAGCTCGGCCAGCGTAAGAGTTCGCTTGCTGCTGCGTCAATTAGCCAGCTATAGACTTTGGTCGCAACGCGGCGTGTTGCAGTGCACTGGATGCGTGGATACGCTGAGTAAGTTCAAGTGGTCAAACCAATCGAGGTGTCATGGAATTTGGAATGGTGCGTCAACGACGTCTGGCCGATAACATCGTCGAGCAGCTCGAAACCATGATTCTCGAAGGCACCCTCAAGGCCGGCGAGCGCCTGCCTGCCGAGCGCGTGTTGGCCGAGCAGTTCGGTGTCTCTCGACCTTCGTTGCGAGAGGCCATTCAAAAACTCGCGGCGAAGGGGTTGTTGGTCAGCCGCCATGGCGGCGGCAATTTCGTGGCTGAATCCCTCGGTTCGACGTTCAGCGATCCGCTGTTGCATCTGCTGGAAAACAACGCCGATGCGCAGCGCGATTTGCTTGAATTCCGCCATACGCTGGAAGGCAGTTGCGCTTATTACGCCGCGCTACGTGCAACCGACGTCGACCGACAGCGGCTCGGGGAAGCCTTCGCAGCGTTGCAGGACTGCTATCTGCGCGAAAGCACGGTAACCCGGGCCGAAGAGGGCGCCGCAGATGCACGCTTTCACCTTGCGATTGCCGAGGCAAGCCACAACGCCGTGTTGCTGCACACGATCCGCGGTCTGTTCGATCTGCTCAAGCGCAACGTGGTGACCAATATTGGTGGCATGTATGCCTTGCGCAAGGAGACCCGCAACATGCTCATGCAGCAACATCAGGAGCTGTACGATGCGATCATCGCCCGGCAGGCCAACGAGGCGCGCGACGTGATTCATCGACACATCAGCTATGTGCAGGAAGTGCTCGCCGAAGGGCAGCAGGAAGCGCAGCGGCTAGCACGAGCGCAACGCCGGCAGGGAAAGACGGAGAAGCCTGCAGAGGGATGATCGGTTGGGGTGGCGAGGCGAGCGAATCCGGTATGGCGAGCAGGGCGGTTGACGTGCTCCCGATCTGCTCGCAGGGGCGAGGTCAGTCTTCCTTGCCCTTGGTGCGCATGGCGCGCTGGATTTCGCGGTCGGAGTCACGTTCCTTCTCGGTGTGCCGCTTGTCGAATTCCTTCTTGCCCTTGCCCAGGGCGATGTCGCACTTGATCAGGTGCTTTTTCCAGTAGATCGACAGCGCCACGCAGGCATAGCCTTTCTGCTGCACTGCGCCGAACAGCTTGCCCAGCTCACGCTTGTTCAGCAGCAGCTTGCGGGTGCGCGTGGGGTCGGCAATCACGTGAGTGCTGGCGGTGGTCAGCGGCGTGATGTGGCAACCCATCAGCCAGGCTTCGCCGTCCTTGAGCAAGACGTAGCTGTCGACCAGTTGCGCCTTGCCGGCACGCAAGCTTTTGACTTCCCAGCCGGCCAGAACGAGGCCAGCCTCGAATTTCTGTTCGATGAAGTAGTCGTGTAGCGCTTTCTTGTTCAGCGCGATGGTCCCGGGGGACTGTTTCTTCTGTTTGGCCATAGGCTGCGCATTATAGGGAGTCGCGTGGCGGCTGGCGATAACCAGCACGCTGCGACGGTACGAAACTTGAGAGGGGTGCGCTTATCCCCGACAATGTGCAATCTTTACATGCGTTCTGGTTCGGGAAACTGCCCCGCGGCGGAACCTGCATGATCACCCTGCTCTCGGTGAGTCGTCGCTGGCTATGGCTGCGTTTGCCGATTGTCGAATGACGAAGTAGAAGGACTGAATGACGACGCATATTCAACGTTCGGCATTGCTGCCGTACCCGGCGCACGCGCTATTCGACATGGTGAATGACGTAGCTAGCTATCCGCAGTTTCTGCCCTGGTGTTCGGCTACCGAGGTCTTGTCCAGCAGCGAAACCCAGATGCAGGCCAGCATGACAGTGGCGAAAGCCGGCATGAGTCAACGCTTCCTTACACGCAACGAGTTACAGGCGGGCAAGCGTATCGAGATGAAATTGGAGGAAGGCCCTTTCAGCCACTTGCATGGCATTTGGGAATTCAAGGCGCTAGGCGAGAAGGCCTGCAAGATCAGCCTCGACCTTACCTTCGATTACGCGGGGCCGCTGGTTCGGGCGACTTTGGGTCCGCTGTTCAATCAGGCTGCGAATACGTTGGTCGATGCGTTCTGCGACAGGGCGAAGCAGTTGTATGGATAGGTCAGTCATTGCGGTTGAGGTCGTTTACGCGCTGGCCGATAAGCAAAAGCTGCTACGGCTGACCGTGCCTCAGGGCACCACCGTGCGCGAGGCTGCGCTGCGTTCGGGCATGGAAGGCTTCTTTCCGGGCCTGGACCTCGCCACGTCACCGCTTGGCATCTTCGGTAAGGCGGTGCCCAGGCCGGACGAGCGCGTGCTGGAAGAGGGCGAAAGGGTTGAAATCTATCGGCCGCTTATCGCTGATCCAAAGGAGGTACGTAAGCAGCGCGCGGCGAAGGCGGCGCAAAACAAGGCCAGTGGATCAGCCGCCTAGGCAGTGTTCAGCAATAAAAAAGCCCGGCATGCCGGGCTTTTGTTTGTCTGTCTTGCCTAGTTTGTTTCCAGGCGATCCGGGGTGGGGACTGGGACTGGCTCGGCGGCATCGACGTCCCGCTGAATCTGTTCGAGCAACGAACCGGGCTCGATGGCTTCTGGCTCGGTGCGAACCGGCGCCTCGCTGGCAGGAAGATCTGTGCCGAGAATCGCTTCATCGCGGCTGACGCCAGGCTTGAAGTCTCCCGCCAGGCCTGCCAGTTGGTCGTTGGCATTGAACATCAGGCTGACCCGCTCCTGCTGGCGCTGACTGCCGCCAGGCTGGATGCTGTACAGATAATCCCAGCGATCGGCATGGAAGGTATCGGTGATCAGCGGGTTGCCCATGATAAACCGTACTTGTGAACGGGTCATTCCCGGGCGTAACTGGTCTATCATGTCTTGCGTAACGACATTGCCCTGTTGAATGTCGACCTTGTAAACCCCGGGGAATGAACAACCGGCGAGTGCGAACAGGCCCACAAGTGTGAGGCTGGACAGCATGAGCTTGGTGTTTTGCATCGGTAGGTGACTTCCACTATCTTGGCTGGGCAAAGGCCGGATCATACCCGTATTGAAGGAGGCTGCGAAACAGCAGCAACGAGAAAGCCAACCATGGTTGAAAATAGCGAACTACGCAAAGCGGGCCTCAAAGTAACCCTGCCACGGGTCAAAATCCTGCAGATGCTGGATACCACCGATCAGCGCCACATGAGCGCTGAAGATGTCTATAAGGCATTGATGGAAGCCGGCGAAGATGTCGGTCTGGCAACGGTATACCGTGTACTGACGCAATTCGAGGCGGCCGGGCTTGTGGTCCGGCACAACTTCGATGGCGGCCATGCGGTGTTCGAGCTGGCTGACAGTGGCCATCACGACCACATGGTCTGCGTTGACAGCGGCGATGTGATCGAGTTTTTCGATTCCGAGATCGAGAAACTGCAGAAAGAGATCGTCAAGCGCCACGGTTACGAGCTGGTGGACCATAACTTGGTGCTCTACGTGCGCAAGAAGGCCGACTGACTCGTCGATGCCGGAACAGGAAGGCGACCCGAGGGTCGCCTTTTTTGTGCTTGTCAGGCCTGTGCTGAACCTATCATCTGCCGGGCATGGGCCAGTGCCTGCTCGGTCAGATCAACGCCGCCGAGCATCCGGGCGATCTCTTCGACGCGATCGCCTCCTTCCAGGGCTGCCACTGCCGTGTGGGTCTCATCACTTCCGCGAGCCTTGTGCACGAACAGATGATGATGCCCTTGCGCCGCTACCTGCGGCAGGTGAGTCACGGTAAGTACCTGACCGCGTTCGCCGAGACGTCGCAGCAGCTGACCAACCACTTCGGCGGTGGGGCCGCCAATGCCGACATCCACTTCGTCGAATACCAGGGTCGGCGTTCGTGAGGTCTGTGCCGTGATGACCTGAATCGCCAGGCTTATCCGCGACAGCTCGCCTCCGGATGCAACCTTCGCCAGTGGGCGTAGTGGCTGCCCCGGGTTGGCGCTGACAAGAAATTCCACCTGTTCCAATCCATGCGGCATAAGGTCGCCTGTCGGTGTGGGTTTGAGTACCACGTTGAATTTGCCACCAGGCATTCCCAGTCGCTGTATCTCCGCTTCGACCGCGACAGCAAGGGATTCGGCCGCTTGTTGGCGGGCGCGGCTCAGCTCTTCGGCCTTTTCATGATTGTGCTGAGCGTACGCGGCGAGCTCTTCGCCTAATTGCTCCAGCGCATCGTCGTCAGCGTTCAGGCTTTCCAGCTCTTCGAACAGGCTTTGTTGCAGCGCGGGCAACTCCTGCGGTTGTACCCGATGTTTGCGGGCCAGGGTATAGATGCTGTCGAGGCGTTCTTCCAGCGCCTGTTGACGCTGCGGATCGGAGTCGAAATGGTCGAGGAAGCGATTCAGCTCGCCGACAGCTTCTTCCACCTGAATCTGCGCGCTGGACAGCAGGTTGACTGCCTCGCCAAGCGCGCCCGGCTGGTTCTGAAAGCCGGTAAGCCGCTGCAGGCTAGAGGTTAGCGCTGACAGGACATTGCCTGCATCGCTCTCGCTGCACAGGTCGATCACCTGGCGGCAGGCGCCGAGCAGATGCTCCGCGTTGGCGAGGTTTTTGTGCTCATGTTCCAGCTGCTCCAGCTCTTCTTCGCCAAGCGCCAAGGTTTCCAGCTCTTCGAGCTGATAACTCAATAGCTGGTGGCGGGCACGCTGTTCATCGCTACTGTTGCTCAGGCGTTCCAGCGTCTGCCGGGTCTGGCGCCAGCGCTGCGCTGCAAGTTGCACCTGACGGGCCAGGTCCTGGCTGCCGCCATATTCGTCGAGCAGTCGTCGGTGGGTGTCGAGCTTGAGCAGCGACTGGTGTTCATGCTGGCTGTGAATGTCGATCAGCAACTCGCCGAGCGCCTTCAAATCGCCCTGCGGGCAAGGCGTGCCGTTGATGTAGCCACGCGAGCGGCCTTCTGCCGTGATCACGCGGCGGAGGATGCATGGACCTTCATTGTCCAGGTCGCGCTCGGCCAGCCAAGCGCGTGCATCAGGGATGTCATCCAGGTCGAAGCTGGCGAGGATGTCGGCCTTGTCCGCGCCAATACGCACCACGCTGCTGTCGGCGCGATCGCCAAGTGTCAGCCCCAGGGCATCGAGCATGATCGATTTGCCGGCTCCGGTTTCGCCGCTGATCACGCTCATGCCTCGCTTCAGTTCGAGGTCGAGGTGCTCGACGATGGCGTAGTTGTGAACAGACAGATGAACCAGCATGGCAGGGCTCCCACTCAGTTGACTGGGTATTTATACAGTGCTTCCGCTTGGCGCTACAAGTTGCTTAATAGGTTGTATGTAAACAAAACGTGCGATTGGTCGTTGGTCCGCGATTGAAAGCTGATGTCATTTTCGCCCTTGAAGCTTGACTTGCCGCCCCCATATAGCCGCACAAGCGCGGGCCGACCGCTCGCTGATGTGTTGATGAGGAGGACCGCATGGCGGACGAGCAGAACCTGGAAAACCAGATCCCTGAAGAGAACGAGAGCGCCCAAGCTGAAGTCACCGAAGATCTGACTGCCCGTGTGCAGTCTCTTGAGGAGCAACTCGCGGCGGCGCAGGATCAGTCCCTGAGAGTGGCGGCGGAACTGCAGAATATTCGACGTCGTGCCGAACAGGATGTTGAGAAGGCACACAAGTTTGCGCTGGAGAAGTTCGCAGGCGACCTGCTGGCCGTCGCTGACAGCCTGGAGCGCGGGCTCGAGCTGTCGAGCCCGGATGACGAAGCCGTCAAGCCGATGCGCGAGGGCGTGGAGCTGACGCTCAAGCTGCTTATCGACACCCTGGCGCGGCATCAGCTGGTGCCGGTCGACCCACAGGGCGAGCCCTTCAACCCCGAGCATCACCAGGCCATGGCCATGGAAGAAAGCACCCATGCCGAGCCGGGCAGCGTGCTCAAAGTATTCCAGAAGGGCTACCTGCTGAACGGTCGTCTGCTGCGTCCGGCGATGGTGGTGGTCAGCAAGGCGCCAGCAGAAACCCCGCCTTCGATTGATGAGAAGGCTTGAATTCCGGCTACTGACCCCCATCTGGTAGCCAAGCGTTTTTGTGTTACCCGCAGCCGGTAAACAGGCGCGGACCAATCAAGTTCGGAGAGAAGCACATGGGCAAAATTATCGGTATCGACCTGGGAACGACCAACTCCTGCGTCTCCATCCTGGAAAACGGCAAAGCCAAGGTGATCGAGAACGCCGAAGGCGGCCGCACCACCCCGTCGATCATTGCATACGCCAATGATGGCGAAATTCTGGTCGGCCAGTCCGCCAAGCGTCAGGCCGTTACCAACCCGCACAACACTCTGTATGCGGTGAAGCGTCTGATCGGTCGTCGTTTCGATGAAGACGTGGTGCAGAAAGACATCCAGATGGTCCCCTACAAGATCGTCAAGGCGGACAACAATGACGCCTGGGTTGAAGTCAGCGGCCAGAAAATGGCACCGCCGCAGATCTCTGCGGAAATTCTGAAGAAGATGAAGAAGACCGCCGAAGACTACCTCGGCGAGCCAGTGACCGAGGCGGTGATCACCGTTCCGGCCTACTTCAACGACAGCCAGCGTCAGGCCACCAAGGACGCCGGCCGTATCGCCGGTCTGGACGTCAAGCGCATCATCAACGAACCGACCGCGGCCGCGCTGGCCTATGGCATGGACAAGGCCAAGGGCGACCACACTGTCATCGTCTATGACCTGGGTGGCGGTACCTTCGACGTGTCGGTGATCGAAATCGCCGAAGTTGACGGTGAGCACCAGTTCGAAGTGTTGGCTACCAACGGTGACACCTTCCTCGGTGGTGAGGACTTCGACATTCGCCTCATCGACTACCTCGTCGACGAGTTCAAGAAAGAAACCGGCATGAACCTCAAGGGCGACCCGCTGGCCATGCAGCGCCTGAAGGAAGCCGCCGAGAAGGCCAAGATCGAGCTGTCCTCCAGCCAGCAGACCGACGTCAACCTGCCGTACATCACCGCAGACTCGACCGGTCCGAAGCACCTCAACGTGAAAATATCCCGTGCCAAGCTGGAAGCACTGGTCGAGGATCTGGTGCAGCGCACCATCGAGCCGTGCCGCATGGCCATGAAGGACGCCGGTATCGACGTGTCGAAGATCGACGACGTGATCCTGGTCGGCGGTCAGACTCGTATGCCGCTGGTGCAGCAGAAGGTCGCCGAGTTCTTCGGCAAGGAAGCGCGCAAGGACGTCAACCCGGACGAAGCCGTTGCCATGGGTGCCGCCATTCAGGGCGCCGTTCTGGCGGGTGACGTCAAGGACGTGCTGCTGCTCGACGTGTCCCCGCTGACCCTGGGTATCGAAACCATGGGTGGCGTGATGACCGCGCTGATCGAAAAGAACACCACCATCCCGACCAAGAAGTCGCAGGTATTCTCGACGGCTGATGACAACCAGAGCGCGGTAACCATTCACGTGCTGCAGGGTGAGCGCAAGCAGGCGGCGCAAAACAAGTCGCTGGGCCGTTTCGATCTGGCCGAGATCCCGCCGGCTCCGCGTGGCGTGCCGCAGATCGAAGTGACCTTCGACATCGACGCCAACGGCATCCTGCACGTATCGGCAAAGGACAAGGCCACCGGCAAGCATCAGTCCATCGTGATCAAGGCCAACTCCGGCCTGTCCGAGGAGGAAATCGAGCAGATGGTGCGTGACGCCGAGGCCAACGCCGAAGAAGACCGCAAGTTCGAAGAGCTGGTCACGGCGCGCAACCAGGGTGATCAGCTGGTCCATGCGACCCGCAAGATGCTGACCGAAGCCGGCGACAAAGCAACCGAAGAAGACAAGGCCAGCATCGAGAAGGCTATCGGCGAGCTGGAAGTGGCCATCAAGGGCGACGACAAGGCCGAGATCGAAGCCAAGATCGCTGCGGTTTCCCAGGCTTCCACTCCGCTGGCGCAGAAGATGTACGCCGAGCAGCCTCAGGGCGGCGAAGGTGAGCAGGCTGGCGACAACGGGCAGTCCGGTGACGACGTGGTCGATGCCGAGTTCGAAGAGGTCAAGGACAACAAGTAAGCTGCGGCTTATGGCCCCCATGACTTGGGGGAAAGCAGCGACCATATCGTTGTCGCTGCCTTCGCTCCGACCCGCAACGGCAATGCCGCGGCGGGCTTGATCGCCGCGCGGGGGCTTGCTCCCGCGTCGGCGTGTCTGGAGGGTACGAATTTGAAGGTTCAGGAAATTTATGGCCAAACGTGACTATTACGAAGTGCTGGGTGTCGAGCGCGGCGCTAGCGAGACGGAGCTAAAAAAAGCTTATCGGCGCCTTGCGATGAAGCATCATCCGGACCGTAATCCCGGAGACAAAGCCGCCGAAGACGCGTTCAAGGAAGCCAACGAGGCTTACGAAGTACTGTCCGATGCGAGCAAGCGTCAGGCCTACGACCAGTACGGTCACGCCGGCGTCGACCCGCAAATGGGTGCGGGAGCGGGCGGCGCTTATGGCGGCGCCAACTTCTCCGACATCTTCGGCGATGTATTCAGCGATTTCTTTACCGGCGCCCGCGGCAGCTCCCGTGGCGGTGCCCAGCGCGGCAGCGATCTGCGTTACACCCTGGAGCTGGATCTGGAGGAGGCTGTGCGTGGCACGACGGTGACCATCCGCGTGCCGACGCTGGTCGAGTGCAAGACCTGCGATGGTTCGGGTGCGAAGAAGGGCACCAGCCCGGTCACCTGTACCACGTGCGGCGGTATCGGTCAGGTGCGCATGCAGCAGGGCTTTTTCTCGGTACAGCAGACCTGCCCGCGCTGCCATGGCAGCGGCAAGATGATCTCCGATCCCTGTGGCAGTTGCCATGGTCAGGGTCGCGTCGAAGAGCAGAAGACGCTGTCGGTCAAGGTTCCGCCGGGCGTCGACACAGGCGACCGTATCCGTCTGACTGGTGAGGGTGAGGCGGGTGCTCAGGGCGGCCCGGCTGGTGATCTCTATGTCGTGGTCAACGTGCGTGAGCATCCGATCTTCCAGCGCGATGGCAAGCATCTGTATTGCGAGGTGCCGATCAGCTTCGCTGACGCAGCGTTAGGCGGCGAACTGGAGGTTCCGACGCTGGATGGTCGGGTCAAACTGAAAATTCCCGAGGGCACCCAGACCGGCAAGCAGTTCCGCCTGCGCGGCAAGGGCGTCGCACCGGTGCGCGGCGGCGCTGCCGGTGATTTGCTGTGTCGTGTCGCGGTGGAGACGCCGGTAAACCTGGGCAAGCGCCAGCGCGAGCTGCTCGACGAGTTCCGCAAGACGTTGCAGAGCGACAGTTCCCACTCGCCCAAGGCCAGCGGCTGGTTCGAGGGTATGAAGCGCTTTTTCGGCGACCTTTAACTCGGTGGCGGGCTGCGGGCGAAAGGCCTGGAAAGGCGCCTCCTGCAGCTTGAGCCTTGCAGCTTGGAGCTGTTTTTATGCGACGTATAGCAGTGATGGGCGCCGCGGGGCGCATGGGGAAAACTCTGGTCGAGGCTGTCCAACAGACAGGCGGCACCGCCGGGCTTACCGCGGCGATCGATCGGCCCGACAGCACCTTGGTCGGGGCTGATGCCGGAGAGTTGGCAGGCATTGGCCGCCTGGGCGTTCCGCTGATCGGTGATGCGGCGAAGGTGGTGGAAGAGTTCGATGTGCTGATCGATTTCACCCATCCCTCGGTAACGCTGAAGAATCTCGAGGTTTGCCGCCGCGTGGGGAAGGCGATGGTGATCGGGACCACCGGCTTTTCGGCTGAGGAGAAGGAGAGGTTGGCGGCGGCGGCGAAAGACATCCCGATCGTCTTCGCCGCCAATTTCAGTGTCGGCGTGAATTTGTGTCTGAAGCTGCTCGATACGGCGGCTCGGGTGCTGGGCGACGAGGTGGATATCGAGATCATCGAGGCGCATCACCGGCACAAGGTCGATGCGCCCTCGGGTACGGCGTTGCGCATGGGTGAAGTCGTCGCCGAGGCGCTGGGCCGCGATCTGCAGAAGGTGGCAGTGTACGGCCGCGAAGGACAAACCGGCGCACGGGCGCGCGATACCATCGGTTTCGCGACTGTCCGCGCCGGCGATGTGGTCGGCGATCATACGGTGCTGTTCGCCGCTGACGGTGAGCGAGTCGAGATCACCCACAAGGCTTCCAGTCGGATGACTTTCGCCAAAGGAGCAGTGCGCGCTGCGTTGTGGCTTGAGCAGCAGCCGGCGGGTTTATACGACATGCAAGACGTACTCGGGTTGCGTTGAGAAGGCTGTCGCCTGGCGCTCGGATGGATTTCGGCTAGACCTGAAAGGGCCTTTTCTGTAAGCTTCCCGTTTTAGTGTGTCCACTAAAAGTTGCGCAGAAATGACTCAAATAAAAAGCGGGATGACCTTCACACGTCATCCCGCTTTTTTACAATCTGCGCCTGCTTCAGCCTTGATCTTTGGGAGGTCTCTTGACTAAGCCAGCCCTTACGCCAGCCATTTTGGCCCTTGCCGATGGCAGTATCTTTCGCGGCGAATCCATCGGCGCCGATGGGCAAACCGTTGGTGAGGTGGTGTTCAACACCGCCATGACCGGCTATCAGGAAATCCTCACCGATCCTTCCTATGCCAAACAGATCGTCACCCTGACGTATCCGCATGTTGGCAATACCGGCACCACACCGGAAGATGCCGAGTCCTGGAAAGTCTGGGCCGCCGGCCTGGTGATCCGCGACCTGCCGCTGACTTCGAGCAGCTGGCGTGAAAAGCAGTCGCTGCCTGAATACCTCAAAGCCAACGGTACCGTGGCGATCGCGGGTATCGATACCCGTCGATTGACCCGCATTCTTCGCGAGAAGGGCGCCCAGGATGGTTGCATCCTTGCTGGGGATGATGCGACCGAAGAAAAAGCGCTGGAGCTGGCGCGCAGCTTTCCTGGGCTCAAGGGCATGGACCTGGCCAAGGAAGTCAGCGTCAAAGAGGCTTACGAGTGGCGGTCGAGCGTTTGGTGCCTGAAAGAGGACGGCCACGCCGAGATCCCGGCCAGCGAGCTGCCCTACCATGTCGTGGCTTTCGATTACGGTGTCAAGTACAACATCCTGCGCATGTTGGTCGCCCGCGGCTGCCGCCTTACCGTGCTGCCGGCCCAGGCTACCGCTAGCGATGCCCTGGCGTTGAAGCCGGACGGTGTGTTTCTGGCCAACGGCCCGGGTGACCCTGAACCATGCGACTACGCGATCAAGGCGATCCAGGAGATCCTGGAAACCGATATCCCGGTGTTCGGCATCTGCCTCGGCCACCAACTTCTGGCACTCGCCTCCGGCGCCACGACGGTGAAGATGCCTAATGGGCACCACGGCGCCAACCACCCGGTACAGGATCTGGACACTGGCGTGGTGATGATCACCAGCCAGAACCATGGCTTCGCTGTAGACGAGGCCAGCCTGCCGAGTAACCTGCGTGCGACGCACAAGTCGCTGTTCGACGGCACCTTGCAAGGCATCGAGCGCACCGACAAAGTCGCCTTCAGCTTCCAGGGGCATCCCGAAGCGAGTCCCGGGCCGCATGATGTGGCGCCGCTGTTCGACCGCTTCATCGATGCCATGGCCAAGCGCCGCTAAGCCCGCCGAGCACAGAATTCGAGAGAGACCATGCCAAAACGTACAGACATCAAAAGTATCTTGATCCTCGGCGCCGGCCCCATCGTCATCGGGCAAGCCTGCGAGTTCGACTATTCCGGCGCCCAGGCCTGCAAGGCGCTGCGTGAGGAAGGCTTCCGGGTCATCCTGGTGAATTCCAATCCAGCCACCATCATGACCGACCCGGCCATGGCCGACGCGACCTATATCGAGCCGATCAAATGGGCCACGGTGGCCAAGATCATCGAGAAGGAGCGCCCCGACGCGCTGCTGCCGACCATGGGTGGCCAGACTGCGCTGAACTGCGCGCTGGACCTGGAAAAGCACGGCGTCCTAGAGAAATTCGGCGTCGAGATGATCGGCGCCAATGCCGATACCATCGACAAGGCTGAAGACCGTTCCCGCTTCGACACTGCGATGAAGAACATCGGTCTGGCCTGCCCGGTTTCCGGCATCGCGCACAACATGGATGAAGCCTATGGCGTCCTGGAGAAGGTCGGCTTCCCTTGCATCATTCGGCCCTCGTTCACCATGGGCGGCACTGGCGGCGGCATTGCCTACAACCGTGAAGAATTCGAAGAAATCTGCACGCGTGGTCTCGATCTGTCGCCGACCAGCGAATTGTTGATCGACGAGTCGTTGATCGGCTGGAAGGAATACGAGATGGAGGTGGTCCGCGACAAGAAGGACAACTGCATCATCGTCTGTGCCATCGAGAACTTCGATCCGATGGGCGTGCATACCGGTGACTCCATCACGGTTGCCCCGGCCCAGACCTTGACTGACAAGGAATACCAGATCCTGCGTAATGCCTCGCTGGCCGTATTGCGCGAGATCGGCGTGGAAACCGGCGGTTCCAACGTGCAGTTCGGTATCTGCCCGAACACCGGCCGCATGGTCGTCATCGAGATGAACCCGCGCGTGTCGCGCTCGTCGGCGTTGGCCTCCAAGGCCACCGGCTTCCCGATCGCCAAGATCGCCGCCAAGCTGGCCGTTGGTTACACCCTCGACGAGCTGTCCAATGACATTACCGGCGGTCGCACGCCAGCGTCCTTCGAGCCGGCGATCGATTACGTCGTTACCAAGATCCCACGTTTCGCCTTCGAGAAATTCCCCAAGGCCGACGCTCGTCTGACCACCCAGATGAAGTCTGTCGGTGAGGTGATGGCTATCGGCCGTACCTTCCAGGAGTCCATGCAGAAAGCGCTGCGTGGATTGGAAGTCGGCGTTTCGGGCTTCGATCCGAAGCTGGATCTGGCTGATCCCGAGAGCGAGAGCACGCTCAAGCGTGAACTCACCGTGCCCGGAGCCGATCGCATCTGGTACTTGGCCGACGCTTTCCGCGCCGGCAAGTCGGTCGAGGAGGTCTTCGACCTGACACGGATCGATGAGTGGTTCCTGGTGCAGATCGAAGATCTGATCAAGGACGAAGAGCAGATCAAGACCATGGGGTTGTCCAGCATCGATCGCGATGTGATGTACAAGCTCAAGCGCAAAGGCTTCTCCGATGCGCGCCTGGCAAAATTGCTGGGCGTCACCGAGAAGAACCTGCGCAATCATCGTCACAAGCTCAAGGTGTTGCCGGTCTACAAGCGGGTCGATACCTGCGCTGCGGAGTTTGCCACCGACACCGCTTACATGTATTCGACCTATGAGGAAGAGTGCGAGGCCAATCCGTCGAGTCGCGACAAGATCATGATTCTCGGCGGTGGCCCCAACCGTATCGGTCAGGGCATCGAATTCGACTACTGCTGTGTGCACGCGGCGCTTGCGATGCGCGACGACGGTTACGAGACCATCATGGTCAACTGCAACCCGGAAACCGTATCCACCGATTACGACACCTCGGATCGTCTGTACTTCGAGCCGGTGACGCTGGAAGACGTGCTGGAAATCGTTCGGGTCGAGCAACCGAAGGGCGTGATCGTCCAGTACGGCGGGCAGACCCCACTGAAACTGGCGCGCGCGCTGGAGGAAGCGGGCGTGCCGATCATCGGAACCAGTCCCGACGCGATTGATCGTGCAGAGGACCGTGAGCGTTTCCAGCAGATGGTCGAGCGTCTTAATCTGCGCCAGCCGCCAAACGCGACGGCGCGCAGCGAAGAGGAAGCGCTGGCTGCGTCAAAGGTCATCGGTTATCCGCTGGTGGTGCGCCCGTCCTACGTACTGGGCGGTCGTGCTATGGAAATCGTCTATCAGGAAGAAGAGCTGCGTCGCTACATGCGCGAAGCGGTCAAGGTTTCCAACGACAGTCCGGTCCTGCTCGATCACTTCCTTAACTGCGCCATCGAGGTCGATATCGACGCGGTGTGCGACGGTGAGCAGGTGGTAATCGGCGCGATCATGCAGCACATTGAGCAGGCCGGGGTGCATTCCGGTGACTCCGCGTGTTCGCTGCCGCCGTATTCGCTACCGGCGCATATCCAGGACGAGATCCGCGACCAGGTCAAGAAGATGGCCCTGGAGCTTGGAGTCGTTGGCCTTATGAACGTGCAGATGGCCGTTCAGGGCGAGGATATCTTCGTCATCGAAGTGAACCCTCGCGCGTCCCGTACCGTGCCCTTCGTGTCGAAATGCATTGGCGTATCGCTAGCAATGATCGCGGCGCGCGTAATGGCGGGCAAGACGCTTGCAGAAGTTGGACTGACCGAAGAAATCATTCCTAACTTTTACAGCGTCAAGGAAGCGGTCTTCCCCTTCTCTAAGTTCCCTGGCGTCGACCCGATTCTCGGCCCCGAGATGAAGTCTACTGGTGAGGTGATGGGTGTCGGTGACAGCTTCGCCGAGGCGTTCGCCAAAGCGCAGCTGGGTGCTAGCGAGATTCTGCCCAATAGCGGCTGCGCCTTCATCAGTGTCCGTGATGATGACAAGCCACACGTTGCCCAGGTCGCGCGAGATCTGATTGGGCTCGGTTTCGAGGTGGTCGGTACTGCGGGTACGGCCAAAATCATCGAAGCGGCCGGGTTGCCCGTGCGTCGGGTGAATAAGGTGACCGAGGGTCGCCCGCATGTCGTCGACATGATCAAGAATGACGAAGTCACCCTGATCATCAATACCACCGAGGGGCGTCAGTCTATCGCTGACTCTTACTCGATCCGTCGTAACGCTCTGCAGCACAAGATCTGCTGTACCACTACGCTCGCGGGTGGACAGGCGATCTGTGAGGCGCTGAAATTCGGTCCCGAGAAGACCGTGCGTCGCTTGCAGGATCTCCATGCAGGAATCAAGGCATGACTAAATACCCAATGACTGTCCAGGGCGCGCGCGCCCTGGAGGAAGAACTGAAGCATCTGAAAACCGAACTGCGTCCGCAGATCACGCAGGCCATTGCCGAGGCGCGTGAGCTAGGGGATCTGAAGGAAAACGCTGAATACCATGCAGCCCGAGAGCAGCAAGGAATGGTTGAAGCGCGCATTCGTGACATCGAAGGCCGGCTGCAGAACGCGCAGGTCATTGATGTGGCCAGCATTCCGCATACTGGCAAGGTGATCTTCGGTACGACGGTGGATATCGCTAACGTCGATACGGATGAAACCGTGACGTACCAGATCGTCGGGGATGATGAATCGGACATCAAGCGTGGCAAATTGTCGGTCAGCTCTCCAATCGCCCGTGCTTTGGTGGGTAAGGAAGTCGGAGATGTGGTGGCGGTGAAGACGCCCAGTGGCTTGATCGAGTACGAGATCGTCGAGGTTCGTCATATCTGACCATCGGCCAATGCGAGCAGGTGTGATCAGTTGGCAGCTGGCCCAGACATTCTGGGTCGGCGGCCTCTGGCTATTGCAGTTCGTGATGCTGCCGGCGTTGGCGAAAATCGGCCTGGCGCCGCTGCTGATCGAAGAGATCGCTGGCAGCCTGAGGCCCTTGTTGGTGGGCTTTGCTGCGTTTTGTGTGGTACTTCAGGCGGTCGTGCTGATTCAGCTCAACGGCTTTCGCAGCCTGTGGAAGGATTTGCGCGGGCAGTTGCTCTTGTCGGTGCTGCTGCTTGCCGCAAGTTATTTCGCGGTGCAGACCGGAGTCGTCGAGTCACCCTATTGGCTGGCCTTCAGTTACTTGGTGATGGGGTTGTGCGGGCTGATTCTGGTGCTGCAGGTCGCTCCCGGGCGGGAGCGATAGCGGAAATACGATGGGCTGCGGATAGCTCAGCCCTGAAAGCGATGCACGTTCGACAATTGCTTGTTTACTTTTGGGTTTTTGCGGTAAATCAGCGCCATCTTGCCGATGGACTGGACCAATTCGCAGCCACCAATTTTGCAGAGTTCTTCCATCACAGCCCGTCGATCGTCGCGTTCGGTAATCCGAAGTTGTACCTTGATCAGTTCGTGATCGCTCAATGCGCGCTCCAGTTCGGCTTGGACACCTTCGGTCAGACCGTTCTCCGACACGATCAAGACCGGCTTCAGATGATGGCCGATGGATTTGTACTGTTTCTTCTGCTCGTTAGTGAGCGGCATAATTCGACCCTTGCGTCAGAACTTGAAAACGGCGGCTAGTGTAACTGACACGCCCTGAGCCGCACAGATGAGGTATCAGCTTGGCACGCTCCAAGACCAGCCCGCGTTGGCTGAAAGAACATTTCGACGACCCCTATGTGAAGATGGCGCAGCGCGACGGCTATCGGTCCCGAGCAAGCTACAAGCTGCTCGAGATTCAGGAAAAGGATCGCATCCTGCGGCCGGGCATGACCGTAGTCGATCTCGGGGCCGCGCCAGGGGGATGGTCCCAGGTCACCAGCAGGGTCATCGGCGATCGAGGGCGGCTGATCGCATCCGATATCCTGCCGATGGACAGTATCGCGGACGTGACCTTCGTGCTCGGGGACTTCACGGAGGATGCAGTGTTCGCCGAGATTCTCCATGCGATCGGTGAAACGCAGGTCGACCTTGTGATTTCCGATATGGCCCCCAATATGAGTGGAGTGAAGGTTGCTGACCAGGCGCGGGCGATGTTTCTCTGCGAGTTGGCCCTGGATCTGGCGATGCGGGTGCTGCGCCCGGGTGGCGACTTCCTGATCAAGATCTTTCAAGGAGAAGGCTTCGATGCCTACCTGAAAGAAGTACGGCAGAATTTCGACAAGGTACAGATGCGCAAACCGTTGTCCTCACGGGACCGTTCGCGGGAGCAGTATCTTTTGGCGCGCGGCTACCGTGGTGATGGCAACGAGGCGCTCGGGGCGCGGTCCTAACTGGAATGGCGATAGCCTGGTAGGGCAGATTGAAGAAACGGACGAGCATGTTTCATATAGGGTTACAGACCAAGCTGCCCGTTCAGCAACGTTGTGTAGTAAGTTAGGCCGAACGCGAACCATCGGCCGTCATGCAGGCTCCGGACAACGTGCCTGCTCTAGAGGGTAGTGAATTGAACGACATGGCAAAAAACCTGATTCTGTGGTTGATCATTGCCGCTGTCCTGGTGACGGTGATGAACAACTTTTCCAGCCCGACCGAGCCGCAGACGCTCAACTACTCGGATTTCATCGAGCAGGTGAAAGAAGGCCAAGTGGAGCGCGTGACTGTTGATGGATTCGTCATCACCGGCAAGCGCAGCAATGGTGAAACCTTCAAGACGATCCGTCCGGCGATTCAGGACAACGGCCTGATCGGCGATCTGATCAATAACAATGTCGTAATCGAGGGTAAGCAGCCGGAGCAGCAGAGCATCTGGACGCAGTTGCTGGTAGCCAGTTTCCCTATTCTGGTGATCATCGCGGTGTTCATGTTCTTCATGCGCCAGATGCAAGGCGGCGCGGGCGGCAAGGGCGGACCGATGAGCTTCGGCAAGAGCAAGGCTCGTCTCCTTTCCGAAGATCAGGTCAAGACTACCTTCGCTGACGTCGCTGGCTGTGACGAGGCCAAGGAAGAAGTCACCGAACTGGTCGAATTCCTTCGCGACCCAGGCAAGTTTCAGCGCCTCGGTGGGCGCATTCCCCGTGGTGTACTAATGGTGGGTTCGCCGGGTACCGGTAAGACTTTGCTGGCCAAGGCTGTTGCCGGCGAAGCCAAGGTTCCCTTCTTTACCATTTCTGGTTCCGACTTCGTCGAAATGTTCGTGGGTGTGGGTGCAAGCCGCGTGCGTGACATGTTCGAACAGGCCAAGAAGCATGCGCCGTGCATCATCTTCATTGACGAGATCGACGCTGTAGGGCGTCATCGTGGGGCCGGTCTCGGTGGTGGTCATGATGAGCGGGAGCAGACCCTCAACCAGTTGCTGGTTGAAATGGATGGCTTCGAGATGAATGACGGCATCATCGTCATCGCTGCGACCAACCGGCCAGACGTGCTCGATCCGGCGTTGTTGCGTCCCGGTCGGTTCGATCGCCAGGTGGTGGTCGGGCTGCCGGATATCCGTGGCCGCGAGCAGATTCTGAAAGTTCACATGCGCAAGGTTCCGCTCGGTGAAACTGTCGAGCCGGCACTGATCGCTCGCGGTACCCCGGGCTTTTCGGGGGCTGACCTGGCGAACCTGGTCAACGAGGCTTCACTGTTCGCTGCGCGCGCCGGCAAGCGAGTGGTGGAAATGAAGGAGTTCGAATTGGCCAAGGACAAAATCATGATGGGCGCCGAGCGCAAATCCATGGTCATGTCCGAAAAAGAGCGCCTCAATACGGCTTACCACGAGGCGGGTCATGCGATCGTCGGGCGCGTCGTACCGGAACATGATCCGGTCTACAAGGTATCGATCATTCCGCGTGGGCGTGCTCTGGGCGTCACTATGTTCCTGCCCGAAGAGGATCGTTACAGCCTTTCCAAGCGTGCGTTGATCAGCCAGATCTGCTCGCTGTTCGGTGGCCGCATCGCCGAAGAAATGACCCTTGGTTTCGAAGGGGTCACCACCGGGGCGTCGAACGACATCATGCGTGCCACTCAGCTGGCTCGTAACATGGTCACTAAATGGGGGCTGTCCGAGAAACTCGGTCCGTTGATGTACGCCGAAGAAGAGGGAGAGGTGTTCCTTGGGCGCAGCGCGGGTAGCCAGCATACCAATGTCTCCGGTGACACGGCCAAATTGATCGACCTGGAAGTTCGCAGCATCATTGATCAGTGCTACGGCACGGCCAAGCAGATCCTGGCGGATAACCGCGACAAGCTCGATGTAATGGCCGAGACGTTGATGAAGTACGAAACCATCGACTCCGATCAGATCGACGACATCATGGCCGGGCGGACTCCGCGTGAGCCTCGTGACTGGCAAGACGGCTCGGGGCCGACCGGAACACCTCTGCAGCCGGAGAGTGGTCGTCCGCCGCAGACACCAATCGGTGGCCCTGCCGGCGAGCATTAATCTAAGGCTGTTTTGATGACTGAAATGTTCCATCCAACCCGGTTGCCCTGCGGCAACCGGGTTCTTGATTTGTCACGCCCACATGTCATGGGCATTCTCAACGTCACACCCGATTCCTTTTCCGACGGTGGTCAGCATATAGGTGTTGACGCAGCGCTGCGCCACGCCGAGGCGATGGTGGCGGCCGGCGCAACCTTGATCGATGTGGGTGGAGAGTCGACTCGACCTGGTGCGCGCGTCGTTTCGCCGATCGAAGAGTTGGAGCGTGTGGCGCCGGTTGTTGAGGCAATCGCTCGTGAGCTCGATGTGGTTATCTCGGTAGATACGTCGACACCGTCGGTAATTCGTGAGAGCGCGCGTCTTGGGGCGGGCCTGATCAACGACGTTCGATCTCTTTCCCGTGACGGTGCCCTGGACGCAGCGGCCGACAGTGGTCTCCCGGTATGCCTTATGCACATGCGGGGTGAGCCGGGCAACATGCAGAACGACCCGCGATATGACGATGTTGCTGCGGAAGTGTTGAGCTTCCTGCGTGAGCGTATGCAGGTTTGCGCCGCGGCCGGCATTCCTGCCGAGCGTGTTGTGCTCGATCCGGGGTTTGGCTTCGCGAAGTCCCTTGCGCACAACCTCAGCCTGTTCAAGCATATGGAGCAGCTTCATGTCTTGGGGCGGCCGTTGCTGGTCGGCGTCTCACGAAAAAGCATGATCGGGCAGGTGCTCGAGCGCGACGTGGCCCATCGCTTGTATGGCAGTCTTGGGCTTGCTGCGCTAGCCATCGCCAAGGGAGCCTGCATTCTTCGCGTGCATGACGTGGCTGAAACAGTTGATGTGGTTCGAATGATTGCCGCAGTACAGACGGCAGAATAGGGATTTTCCATGGGTAGAAAATATTTTGGTACCGACGGCATCCGTGGGCATGTCGGGCAATTTCCGGTTACTCCGGACTTCATGCTCAAGCTTGGGTGGGCGGCCGGGATGGCTTTCCGCAAACATGGAAAATGCCGCATCTTGGTTGGCAAGGACACTCGCATATCCGGCTATATGTTCGAATCAGCATTGCAGGCCGGGCTTTCCGCCGCGGGTGCCGATGTGCTGTTGCTCGGTCCGATGCCGACGCCGGCTGTTGCCTATCTGACTCGTACTTTCCATGCGGACGCCGGTATCGTCATCAGCGCTTCGCATAACCCCCATCACGACAACGGCATCAAATTCTTCTCGGGACGGGGGACGAAGCTACCTGACGAAGTTGAGCTGATGATTGAGGAGTTGTTGGATACTCCGATGACCGTGGTGGAGTCAGCACAGCTTGGCAAGGCATCGCGAATCAACGATGCTGCCGGTCGTTATATCGAGTTCTGCAAAAGCAGCGTGCCGACCAGTACCGATTTTTCCGGCATGAAGATTGTGCTTGATTGCGCCCACGGCGCCACCTACAAGGTTGCACCTAGTGTGTTTCGCGAGCTTGGCGCGGAAGTGGTAGTTACCGCCGCTCAGCCTGACGGGCTGAACATTAACGCCGAGGTGGGATCGACCCATTTGGCGCAGCTGCAGAAAGCAGTGCTGGACCAGGGGGCTGATCTTGGCATCGCGTTCGATGGGGACGGCGACCGCGTCATGATGGTCGATCATACCGGCGCGCAGGTGGATGGCGACGAGCTTTTATACATCATTGCGACCGATTTGCAGGATCGTGATCGTCTGTCTGGTGGCGTGGTCGGGACGCTGATGAGCAATCTGGGGCTCGAGTTGGCACTAAAGGCGCGCGATATCCCCTTCATTCGAGCGAAAGTGGGCGACCGTTACGTAATGGCTGAAATGCTTGAGCGTGACTGGGTGCTTGGTGGGGAAAGTTCGGGACATATTGTCTGTGCTCAGCACGTTTCCACCGGGGATGCCATCATCGCGGCGCTACAAGTCGTGCTCGCGCTCAGGCGTCGTGGGCAGAGCCTGGCGCAAGAGCGGCTGGCCTGGAGTAAATGCCCGCAAGTTTTGATCAATGTTCGCTTTGCCGGCGATCGAGATCCTATTTCTCACCCTCAGGTTCAAGCAGTCTGCGACAGCGTTACCGAGCGAATGGCCGGTCGTGGCCGAGTGCTGTTGCGCAAGTCGGGAACCGAGCCTTTAGTGCGAGTAATGGTGGAAGGGGATGATGAAAAACAGGTTCAACGTTATGCCGAAGAGCTGGCGAACGCGGTTACCGAAGTTTGTGCGTGATTGCTGCTTGCCAGGTTTGTTTTCGTTGAGTACCATCTGCGCCCACTTTGACCGACGAGGTAAAGCATGCGTCGCCCACTGGTAGCTGGTAACTGGAAGATGAACGGTACCCGCGCCAGCGTCGCAGAGCTGATCGAGGCGCTCCGCATGCAGGACGTTCCTGCTGCGGTAGAGGTGGTGGTGTTTCCGTCCTGTTTGCATCTGACTCAGGTTGTGTCTGGTCTTGAAGGTGAGTCCATTTCTGTGGGCGCTCAGGACTGTGCAGCCGAGTCCGGCTTCGGTGCCTTTACTGGCGAGGAATCGGCCGCTCAGCTGGCTGATGCCGGTTGTAGGTGGGTGCTGGTCGGTCACTCTGAGCGTCGTCTGATTCTAGGCGAAAGCGACGAGGTGGTAAGCAGGAAGTTCGCAGCGGCATTGGAGTGCGGTATGACGCCGGTGCTGTGCTTGGGTGAGACGCTTGAGCAGCGTCAGTCTGGGCAGACTCTGGAAGTGGTGGAGCGTCAGTTGGCTGGCATAATAGCTGACGCTGGAATAGCCGCTTTCGAACGGGCGGTTGTGGCGTATGAGCCGGTCTGGGCAATAGGGTCCGGGCTGACGGCGACGCCGCAGCAAGCTCAGGAAGTGCATGCGGCTATTCGAGAGCGGCTTGCACGGGAAGATCAGCGTATCGCTGAAGGCGTGCGTGTACTTTATGGCGGTAGTGTAAAGGCGGAAAACGCCGCCGAGCTTTTCGGGATGGCGGATATCGATGGGGGGCTTATCGGTGGTGCCTCTCTGAAAGCGAATGATTTCGGCGCGATCTGTCGCGCTGCAGGGAACTGATCAGATGTTGCAGACTGTTGTGATTGTGGTGCATCTGCTGGTTGCCATTGGTGTGGTTGTGCTGGTGTTGCTGCAGCAGGGTAAGGGGGCAGATGCGGGTGCGTCTTTTGGATCGGGTGCTTCGGCAACTGTATTCGGAAGCCAAGGTTCCTCTACCTTTCTTAGTCGGTTTACTGCTATACTTGCCGGCGTTTTTTTTGTGACCAGTCTCGGTTTGGCGTTCTTCGCAACCCGGCAGGCTGATCAGATGTCGCAGGCGGGTCTGCCGGATCCGGCGGTACTGGAAGTTCCAGTTAGCAAGCCTGTTGTAGAAGATGTACCCGTTCTGGAATCTACGCCGTCCGCACCTGCTGCAGACGAAGTGCCTCAGATTCAGGAACAGCAGTAAAGGTTTTTGCCGAGGTGGTGGAATTGGTAGACACGCTACCTTGAGGTGGTAGTGGCCATAGGCTGTAGGGGTTCGAGTCCCCTCCTCGGTACCAAACAAGCAAGCCCGCAGATGCGGGCTTTCTTGTTTTCAGGGTTTTGGTTGACCTGTTTCTGGTGCGGTCGTATAATTCGTGCCCAGTTTGACGCGGGGTGGAGCAGTCTGGTAGCTCGTCGGGCTCATAACCCGAAGGTCGTTGGTTCAAATCCAGCCCCCGCAACCAGTTGATGAAAAGCCCCTGTCGAGGGGCTTTTTATTAGCTTCAAGCCAGGTCGCCGGCATCTACAGGCGATCATCAGGGATGGGCGTTTCGCCCATTTTTCATTTTTACGGCATGCACGAGGGACTTCGATGTCGAGCAAGCTAGAACAGTTGCAGGCCTTGTTGGCCCCGGTGGTCGAGGCGCTCGGCTATCACTGCTGGGGTATCGAATTCATTTCACAGGGTCGGCATTCCTTGTTGAGGGTATATATCGATCATCCCAACGGTATTCTTGTCGATGACTGTGAAAAGGTCAGCCGCCAACTCAGCGGTGTTCTCGACGTCGAAGATCCGATCAGCTCCGATTACACGCTTGAAGTGTCCTCGCCTGGTATGGATCGGCCGCTGTTCACGCTTGAACAGTACGCCGCGCACGTGGGCGAACAAGTCAAAATAAAGCTGCGCTCGCCCTTCGAGGGCCGGCGCAATTTCCAGGGTCTTCTCCGGGGAATCGAGGAGCAGGATGTGGTGGTGCTGGTTGATGATCACGAATATCTGTTGCCGATCGATATGATCGACAAGACCAACATAATTCCCCGTTTTGAGTGAATCGCGGATCCCGCGGACCCCAATGGATTGCGAAAGGCGAGGCGTACGATGAGCAAAGAAGTACTGCTGGTTGTGGAGTCGGTATCCAACGAAAAAGGCGTACCGGCCGGTGTGATCTTCGAAGCATTGGAGCTGGCTCTGGCCACCGCTACCAAGAAACGCTTCGAGGACGAAGTGGACCTGCGGGTTGAGATCAACCGGCAGAACGGTAGCTACGAGACCTTCCGTCGCTGGACGGTGGTCGAGGAAGAGGACTTCGATGATCCGGCACACCAGCTGACTGTCGACATGAAACAGGCCAGCGAAGCTGACGCCAAGGTCGGTGACGTCCTGGAAGAAAAGATCGAGTCGATCGAATTCGGCCGTATCGCTGCGCAGACGGCCAAACAGGTCATCGTGCAGAAGGTTCGCGAAGCCGAGCGTGCGCAGGTGGTCGAGGCCTATCGCGATCGTCTGGGTGAGATCATCTCTGGCACGGTGAAAAAAGTTACCCGGGACAGCGTCATCGTCGATTTGGGCAACAACGCCGAGGCATTGCTGGCTCGCGAAGACATCATCGCTCGCGAAACTTTCCGTGTCGGCGCGCGAGTACGTGCGCTGCTCAAGGAAATCCGTACCGAAAATCGCGGTCCACAGCTGATTCTGTCGCGCACAGCGCCGCAGATGCTGATCGAGCTGTTCCGCATTGAGGTCCCGGAAATCGCCGAAGGGCTGATCGAAGTGATGGGGGCCTCTCGTGATCCGGGTTCGCGCGCCAAGATTGCTGTTCGTTCGAAGGACAAGCGTATCGATCCACAGGGTGCATGTATCGGGATGCGGGGTTCTCGTGTCCAGGCGGTATCCGGTGAGATCGGTGGCGAACGTGTCGATATCGTGCTTTGGGATGAAAACCCGGCGCAGTTCGTCATTAATGCAATGGCGCCGGCTGAAGTGGCCGCCATCATTGTTGATGAGGATGCCCATGCGATGGATATCGCGGTCGGCGAAGACAACCTGGCTCAGGCCATCGGTCGTGGTGGCCAGAACGTGCGCCTTGCCAGCCAGTTGACAGGCTGGACGCTGAACGTGATGACCGAAGCGGACATCCAGAACAAGCAGCAGGAAGAAACCGGCGACATCCTGCGCAGTTTCATCGAAGAGCTGGACGTCGATGAAGAGTTGGCACAAGTACTGGTCGAGGAAGGTTTCACTTCGCTCGAAGAGATCGCCTACGTCCCAATGGAGGAAATGCTCGGCATCGAAGGCTTCGACGAAGACATCGTCAACGAGCTGCGAACCCGCGCCAAGGATCGCTTGCTGACGAAGGCGATCGCAACGGAAGAAAAACTGGCAGACGCCCAGCCGGCCGAGGATTTGCTCGAGCTGGAAGGCATGAACAAGGAACTGGCGGTCGAGTTGGCAATGCGGGGTGTCATTACCCGCGAAGACCTGGCCGAGCAGTCGATTGATGACCTGCTCGACATAGACGGCATAGATCAAGAACGTGCCGGCAAGCTGATCATGGCCGCCCGAGCCCATTGGTTCGAGTAAGTAATTAGCGGCCTGAGGAGAGAGATGCATGACGCAAGTCACGGTGAAAGAACTGGCCCAGGTGGTCGACACACCGGTCGAGCGACTGCTGCAGCAGATGCGTGAGGCAGGACTGTCGCACACCAGCGCCGAGCAAGTAGTGACCGATAACGAGAAACAGGCCCTGTTGGCGCACCTCAAGAGCAGTCACGGTGCCAAGGCGGACGAGCCGCGCAAGATTACCTTGCAGCGCAAGACCACAACGAAGCTGAAGGTCGGCGGTAGCAAGACCATCAGCGTCGAAGTGCGTAAGAAGAAAACGTTCGTCAAGCGTAGCCCTGACGAAATCGAAGCTGAGAAGCAGCGCGAGCTCGAAGAGCAGCGTGCGGCGGAAGAAGCGGCTCGGCAGAAAGCTGCCGAGGAAGCGCGCCTGCGTGCCGAAGAAGAGGCACGCCTACAGGCTGAAGCGGCCGCCAGCAAGGCAGAGGCACCCGAGCCCAAGGCGCCGGTTGCAGCCGTGGCGAATGAGCCCGCTCCAGTTGCGCCTGCCGCCCCGGTCGAAGAGCGCAAGAAGGATGAGCCGCGTCGCCCTGATAAGGCTCGCAGCGATGATGACGAGCGCCGTGATCGCAAGCAGGCGCAGCATCGCCCTTCGCTGAAGGCGAAAGCCCCGCTGTCGCGCACGGTACGCAGCGGCGAAGACGACGCCGACGGATTCCGTCGCGGTGGTCGTGGCAAGTCGAAACTGAAGAAGCGCAATGCGCATGGTTTCCAGAGCCCGAGCGGGCCGATCGTTCGCGAAGTTGCCATCGGTGAAACCATCACCGTCGGCGATCTGGCGCAACAAATGTCGGTCAAGGCGGCTGAAGTCATCAAGTTCATGTTCAAGATGGGTAGTCCGGTGACCATCAACCAGGTGCTGGACCAGGAGACTGCCCAGCTGATCGCCGAAGAGCTGGGCCACAAGGTCAAGCTGGTCAGCGACAACGCCCTGGAAGAGCAGCTGGCCGAACTGCTGAAATTCGAAGGCGAAGCCATAACACGTGCGCCGGTCGTGACCGTGATGGGTCACGTCGACCATGGTAAAACTTCGCTGCTCGACTATATCCGTCGCGCCAAGGTAGCGGCCGGTGAGGCGGGGGGGATCACCCAGCACATTGGTGCCTATCACGTGGAAACCGACCGCGGCATGGTTACTTTCCTCGATACTCCAGGTCACGCGGCGTTTACCGCCATGCGAGCCCGCGGAGCCCAGGCGACGGATATCGTCATTCTGGTGGTCGCTGCGGATGACGGTGTCATGCCGCAAACCATCGAGGCGATTCAGCATGCCAAGGCCGCGGGTGTCCCGTTGGTCGTGGCGGTGAACAAGATCGACAAGCCGGGCGCGATCTCGATCGGATCCGTAGCGAGCTGTCTGTCCACGAAGTGACCTCTGAAGAGTGGGGCGGTGACACGCCATTTGTCTCGGTATCCGCGAAGATGGGTACTGGCGTCGACGATCTGCTCGAAGCCGTACTGCTGCAGGCCGAGATTCTCGAGCTGACGGCAACGCCCTCGGCTCCGGGTCGCGGTGTGGTGGTCGAATCGCGTCTGGATAAAGGGCGCGGTCCAGTTGCCACCGTGCTGGTACAGGACGGCACGCTGCGCCAGGGCGACATGGCACTGGTCGGCTCCAACTATGGCCGTATTCGCGCCATGCTTGACGAGAACGGCAAGCCGATCAAGGAAGCCGGGCCGTCGATCCCGGTCGAGATTCTCGGTCTCGACGGCACGCCGGATGCGGGCGATGAGCTCAGTGTACTGGCCGATGAGAAGAAGGCGCGCGAAGTGGCCTTGTTCCGTCAGGGCAAGTTCCGTGAGGTGAAGCTGGCCCGTGCGCACGCCGGCAAGCTGGAGAACATCTTCGAGAACATGGGCCAGGAAGAGAAGAAGACGCTCAACATCGTCCTCAAATCCGACGTTCGTGGCTCGCTCGAGGCGCTACAAGGGTCGCTTAGCGGTCTGGGCAACGACGAAGTGCAGGTCCGCGTAATCGGCGGTGGGGTCGGTGGCATTACAGAAAGCGACGCTAACCTCGCACTGGCATCCAACGCGGTGTTGTTCGGCTTCAACGTTCGTGCCGATGCCGGTGCGCGCAAGATTGTCGAGCAGGAAGGTCTGGATCTGCGTTACTACAACGTGATCTACGACATCATCGAAGACGTCAAGAAAGCGCTGACCGGCATGCTGGGCAGCGACGTGCGAGAGAACATCCTCGGCATTGCCGAAGTACGCGACGTGTTCCGTTCGCCTAAGTTCGGTGCGGTTGCGGGCTGTATGGTCACCGAAGGCATGGTGCACCGGAATCGTCCGATTCGCGTTCTGCGCGACGACGTGGTCATCTTCGAAGGCGAGCTGGAGTCCTTGCGTCGCTTCAAGGATGACGTTGCAGAAGTACGTGCCGGCATGGAATGCGGTATTGCGGTGAAGAGTTACAACGACGTCAAAGCTGGCGACAAGATCGAAGTGTTCGAGAAAGTCGAAGTGGCGCGTTCGCTCTAACAGCAGCTGTGGGGCAATAAGGCGGCAAGCTTACAGGCGAAATCCTGGAAGCTTGCCGTTTGCCTTTGCAGCACGACGTTTTTTAGATTAGCAGCTTGCTGCTCAAGGCAGATTTCATGGCCAAAGAATTCAGCCGTACCCAGCGTATCGGCGATCAGATGCAGCGCGAACTGGCGCAGCTCATTCAACGTGAAGTGAAAGATCCTCGTCTGGGTCTGATAACCATCACCGCCGTCGAGGTCAGTCGCGATCTGTCCCATGCCAAGGTGTTCATCACCGTTATGGGCAAGGATGATGACGAAGATGCGGTCAAGACGAATCTCAGGATTCTCAACGATGCAGGTGGCTTCCTGCGGATGCAGCTGGGCAAGGCGATGAAGCTACGCACTGTGCCACAACTGCATTTCAACTATGACGCGAGCGTGCGTCGTGGTGTCGAGCTGACGTCGCTCATCGAGCGGGCGGTGGCTGAAGATCGCAAGCATAGCGACGACGTCGGAGAATAAGGGTGGCCCAGGTAAAACGCATTCGCCGCGCGGTCAGCGGCATCATCCTTCTCGACAAGCCCCGGGGATTTACGTCCAACGCAGCCCTGCAGAAGGTTCGGTGGTTGCTCAATGCCGAAAAGGCCGGGCACACCGGCAGCCTGGATCCATTGGCAACCGGTGTGCTGCCCTTGTGTTTCGGTGAGGCGACCAAGTTTTCGCAGTATCTGCTCGATGCCGACAAGGGTTATGAGACTGTTGCCCAGCTTGGCATTACCACCACCACGGCCGATGCCGAGGGTGAGGTGATCGAGCGTAAGCCTGTCGATGTCAGCCTTGCGCAGCTCGAGGCGCTGCTGCCGCAGTTCCGAGGCGATCTGCAGCAGGTTCCGCCGATGTATTCGGCGCTCAAGCGTGACGGCCAGCCGCTGTACAAGCTCGCTCGCGCCGGAGAGGTAGTGGAGCGCGAGCCGCGTTCTGTTACTATTACCCGCTTAGATTTACTGTCGCTCGAAGCTGACCGGGCTCGCCTGGCTGTTGCTTGCAGTAAGGGCACCTACATTCGCACCTTGGTCGAGGATATCGGGCAGGCGCTGGGCTGTGGTGCTCATGTGGCCGAACTGCGGCGAACTCAGGCCGGTCCATTCGACCTGACCCAGACGGTCAGCCTCGAGGAACTTGAACGGGTTCATGCCGAAGGTGGAGCGGAGGCGGTAGATGCCTTCCTCAAACCGGTCGATAGCGGACTCGAGCACTGGCCGCTGTTGCAGCTTTCGGAGCACAGCGCCTTTTACTGGCTGCACGGTCAGCCGGTACGTGCACCGGAGGCGCCGAAATTCGGCATGCTGCGCGTGCAGGATCACAACGGTCGCTTCATCGGTATCGGTGAAGTGAGCGAAGACGGGCGTATTGCGCCGCGTCGACTGATTCGGTCGGAATGACCGATACGCAGCGCGCCTCGAAGGCGTGCCGCGTTACGAGGATGGCTGTTGGCAGGCACGGTCACGCCTCTTTTAAAACACGGGACATGTCCCGGCCTGTTCATAGAAGGAGCCCATCATGGCACTTAGCGTTGAAGAAAAAGCCCAGATCGTTGACGAGTACAAGCAAGCTGAAGGCGATACCGGTTCCCCGGAAGTGCAGGTTGCCCTGTTGACCGCCAACATCAACAAGCTGCAAGGTCACTTCAAGGCCAACGGCAAGGACCACCACTCGCGTCGTGGTCTGATTCGTATGGTTAACCAGCGCCGCAAGCTGCTGGATTACCTGAAGGGTAAGGACACCACTCGTTACAGCACCCTGATCGGTCGTCTGGGTCTGCGTCGCTAAGCGATGCTTGTGCGAAGCTGAATGCCGAAGCTGGAAGTGGGGTTTACCCCTGCTTCCAGCTTTTGCCTTTTAGCGGAACACGTTTGGACAGCGCTCGGGTTCGACGCCCGCCACTGCCCAGAAATTCGCATGAAACGCTTCGCGCGAGGCATGGCCCGCGGGGCGTGAAAAAGTTTCCCCCAAGGCAACATAGAGAAGGAACCACCGTGAACCCGGTAATCAAGAAATTTCAGTTCGGTCAATCGACCGTAACCCTCGAGACTGGCCGTATTGCCCGTCAAGCCACTGGTGCGGTGCTGGTCACCGTTGATGACGACGTGACCGTACTGGTTGCCGTCACAGGTGCCAAGACAGCCGACCCGAGCAAGGGCTTTTTCCCGCTCTCGGTCCACTATCAGGAAAAAACCTACGCTGCCGGCAAGATTCCAGGCGGCTTCTTCAAGCGAGAAGCGCGTCCTTCCGAAAAGGAAACCCTGACCTCGCGCCTGATCGATCGTCCAATCCGTCCGCTGTTTCCGGAAGGCTTCCAGAACGAAGTCCAGGTGATCTGCACCGTCGTATCGACGAGCAAGAAGACCGATCCGGACATCGCTGCGATGATTGGTACTTCCGCAGCGCTGGCGATTTCGGGCATTCCGTTCAACGGCCCGATCGGCGCTGCTCGCGTCGCTTTCCACCCGGAAACCGGCTATCTGTTGAACCCGACCTATGAGCAGCTCAAGGCCTCCAGCCTGGACATGGTCGTTGCCGGTACCAAAGATGCCGTACTTATGGTCGAGTCGGAAGCCAAAGAGCTGACTGAAGATCAGATGCTGGGCGCGGTGCTCTTCGCTCACGACGAATTCCAGGCCGTGGTGCAGGCCGTTACCGAGTTGGCAGCCGAAGCGGGCAAGCCGACCTGGGATTGGCAGCCAAAGGCTGAAAACACTCAGCTGCTCAGCGCAATTCGTAGTGAATTCGGCGAGGCCATCTCGCAGGCCTACACCATCATCATTAAGCAGGACCGCTACGCGCGACTGGGTGAGCTGAAAGATCAGGTCGTTGCCAAGTTCTCGGGTGAAGAAGGTCAACCCTCTGCCGGCGAAGTCAAAGAGGCCTTCGGCAAAATCGAGTACCGCACCGTTCGCGAGAACATCGTCAATGGTAAGCCGCGTATCGACGGTCGCGACACCCGCACTGTTCGTGGTCTGAACATCGAAGTCGGTGTACTCGACAAGACCCACGGCTCGGCGCTGTTCACCCGTGGCGAAACCCAGGCTCTGGTCGTTGCAACTCTCGGCACTGCCCGTGACGCGCAGCTGCTCGACACCCTGGAAGGCGAGAAGAAAGATCCCTTCATGCTGCACTACAACTTCCCGCCTTACTCGGTGGGCGAGTGTGGCCGCATGGGCGCTACCGGTCGCCGCGAAATCGGTCACGGCCGTCTGGCTCGTCGTTCGGTTGCTGCAATGCTGCCGAGCGCTGACGAATTTCCCTACACCATTCGCGTGGTGTCGGAAATCACCGAGTCGAACGGCTCCAGCTCCATGGCCTCGGTCTGCGGTGCTTCGCTCGCGCTGATGGACGCCGGTGTGCCGATGAAGGCACCGGTAGCCGGTATTGCCATGGGTCTGGTCAAGGAAGGTGACAAGTTCGCTGTACTGACTGACATCCTTGGTGACGAAGATCATCTGGGCGACATGGACTTCAAAGTGGCCGGTACTGCCAAGGGTGTGACTGCCCTGCAGATGGATATCAAGATCCAGGGCATCACCGAAGAGATCATGGAGATAGCCCTGGGCCAAGCTCTGGAAGCTCGCCAGAACATCCTCGGCCAGATGAACCAGGTGATCGCTCAGTCGCGTACCGAGCTGTCGGCCAACGCACCGACCATGATCGCGATGAAGATCGATCAGGACAAGATCCGCGACGTGATCGGCAAGGGTGGCGCCACCATCCGCAGCATCTGCGAAGAAACCAAGGCCTCGATCGATATCGAAGACGACGGCTCGATCAAGATCTTCGGCGAAACCAAAGAAGCTGCTGAAGCCGCCAAGCAACGGGTATTGGGCATTACTGCCGAAGCCGAGATCGGCAAGATCTACGTCGGCAAGGTCGAGCGCATCGTTGACTTCGGTGCCTTCGTCAACATCCTGCCGGGCAAGGACGGTCTGGTGCACATCTCCATGCTGAGCGATCAGCGTGTGGAGAAGGTGACCGATATCCTCAAGGAAGGTCAGGAAGTGAAGGTATTGGTACTGGACGTCGATAATCGCGGCCGTATCAAACTATCTATCAAGGACGTGGCGGCAGCCGAAGCTTCTGGCGCTTAAGCGCACCCGCAGCAAACGGAAAAGGACCCTTCGGGGTCCTTTTTTCGTTTATGTACCGTTGCGAGTGTTTGGCGATAGCTATCGGCTAGCAACGAGGCCGATGTAATTGCAAGTTGCACGCTTTGTTGATGCAAAACATGCAGTGTGCTAGTGGCCGTCAGCTACTATTAATTTTCAAGTCACTGATCTTGCAGTGATTTTAAGTAGCTGAAAAGTGGCATGCCGCTTGCGACGTTATCTGTGAATCTGCGGTCGGAGTCATGCCGCAGGCATCTGAAGAAAAACAGGAGTGCCACTATGAACATGATCCAGAACTCTTTTACCGCTGCCGCCGTTGCTGCTGCGTTGAGCTTGCCCATGGCTGGTGCCGCTTTCGCCGAGACGACTCAGGGGTTGGATAACGCCGATACCGTCATGCTGGCCACCAACGAAACCATGAAAGACGCAGGTGATGCTACGTCTGATACCTGGATTACCACTAAAGTGAAATCCTCGCTGCTGGCTGAAGACGCCACACCGGGCATGGATATCGAGGTTGAAACCAAGGATGGCGTCGTTTCGCTCTCCGGTACCGTGGCCACCGAGGCCGAGCGTGAGGCCGCAATCAACAAGGCTAAGACTATCGAAGGCGTGCGTGAAGTGTCGGCAGACGGGCTGAAAGCCGCCGAATAACCGAACGCTCTCGTCGCAACAGCGGCGTACGCGAAAAACCCCGCCACTGAGCGGGGTTTTTTATTTTTCAGCGACCTCGCTGGCTATCGATCTGTCGTAGGCGGTTCCCCTCGAACCGCAGGAAATGGTACATCCCATTAGTAGGTCCATAGGTCCATTCCTCGACCTGAACCTCATGACGAAAGCCATGCTCGTCGAGGATTTCCTTGTAGCCCACCAGGGAAGCGCTCGCAGGTTCGCCGCATTTTTGCCGAACCTCGCCGGTAGCCGCTTCGAGGCTGACCAGCGCGCTGCCGCAGCGATGGGTAGAAGACGCCTGGACACTACAGGTGAACGCGACAAGACTCAGCAGGAACAGGGGGAGGGCGAGCGGCATAAGGAATCCTTTTCCATTCAACGGTCGCGGCGAGACTCAATGCGTACGAGTCGATTGCCTTCGAAGATGAGGATCCTGAACATACCGTTATTGGGCCCGTAGAGCCATTCCTCCAGAATCAGTTCCTGCCTGGCATGAGGGCCTAAGGTGTAACCAATCGGATCCCTTTGAACAGGCGCACCGCACTTGCGCTCAACTTCGAAAGCCCTGTCGCCGGTACTGATCAGCTGACTGCCGCAACGTAACGTCTCCGCGTGCAGCAGAGGGGCCGCAAGTACGAGTGCGAGCAGTGCGGCGCTGCCACCGACGGTGGGCATGTCACTCGACTCCCAGTTGCAGTGCCGTGGGAATCCGGCCTTGTTGTTCTGTTTGCGTAATACCGGTGTCCAGCAGGTAAATCCGCGAATCGTCGAGGCCTGCCTGATCGACGAGATAATCTTTGATCGAGGCGGCACGGGCACGGCTCAGCCGGCGCAATAACGCTGTGCTGTCCGCTCGGCTAGTTACCACCGCGTCGCGCATTCTCTCGCTGCGCTCTTGCTCGTCGAGCTCGCGCCACTCAGGCGGCGGCTGTTGGCCGAGTCGGCTGCGGTAAATGCCTTCCAGCATGGCAGCTTTTTCCTCATCGCCAATTTCCAGCTGCGCTGCTTCGGCAGGCACCTTGTCGCCGCGACGTTGCAGGACTTTGTACCAGGTCTCCTGATATTCGCGTTGCAGCCATTGCTCTGCCAGCAGCGGCCCGTCCGCTTGAGGTGAGCTTTGACCTTCGATTTCCAGACGCAACACGGGACGCTCCTGTAGCGCGCGGGCCAGAGTGTCAAGATTGCCGCGCGCTTGCTGACCAAGCTCGCTACTGCCTGGGGCGAAGAGTATCTGGCTGAGGTCGTCCTGATCGGCACCGGCCAGGCCGGCGAGGAATTTGAAGGGCGCCTTGACCGCCCGTGTTATCAGATTCCGCAGCGTCTGCCAGACGATTGGCATGACATCGAACTGAGGGTTGTTGAGGTCACCTTGCACCGGCAGTTCGAGTGAGATCGTTCCGCGGCTGTCTTTTAGCAGCGCGACGGCGAGCCGAACCGGTAGATCGACGGCCTCGGGGCTTTCCACCTGCTCGCCGAGTTGCAGCTGCTGCAGCACCACCTTGTTTTCAGCGTTCAGCTGACCCTGCTGGATGCGGTAGTGCAGATCGAGGTCGAGGCGGCCCTTACGGATACGGTAACCGGCGAACTTGGCGGAGTAGGGCGAAAGAGTGGTCAGTTCAACCTGTCTGAAACGTGTGGCGATATCGAGGCTTTGCAGCGGATCAAAAGGCGTGAGATTTCCCTTGATGCTCACCGGTGCGTAGCGATCAACCTTGCCTTCGACGTCGACCGTGGCCGGTTGCTGCGCGCGATTGTCGATTGTGCCGATCTGCCCGTTGAGCTCCTGTACTGCCGTGATGAAGGGAGGACGCAGACTGAGGTCCGAGAAATTGGCCGATCCATTATCGATGTCGATTCCGCCGATGCGGATGGCCATCGGTTCCGCCTGCTCGCTTGCGTCATCTGCAGCAGCAGTGTCGTCAGGTGCCGACTTGTCCACCAGCAGATCATTGATATTGGTGGTGAGGTCGGGGTTGATGATGAAACGTGCGTAGGGCTGGGTCAGCCCGATGCGCTCTATCTGCAGTTGTTCGGGGTGTTGATATGCCAGTCCGCCGAGCTCCAGCCGTTGCCACTTGACGAAGTCCCGGTTCTTGATGGTATCCAGCGTGTGCAGCTGAGTAATCTCGGCCGCGCCGTCGAGCTTGAACACCAGGGGCTCGATGCCGGTCAGCTCCAATTCCAGCTGGCTTGCCAGCATCCCGCTGCGTAATTCGAGATGAATGAAAGGGGTCAGGTAGGCTTGGGCGATGCGCAGATCGATGTCCTGCGTGCTGATATCCAGCTGGCCCGTAGTCGGTTGCAGTTGCAATTGCCCGGCAGCTTGTAACACACCCTGATTACCGACCCCCGTCTTCAGTTCAAGATTGAAAGGCGAGGTGCCCAGGCTGTCGAAGTCGGATACATCCAGACTCAGCGGGCCGATCTCTAAGGTGACATCCTTTTCTGGCACTTGATCGCTCAGGTGCGCCTGATATTCACGTAACTGTGCGTCACGCAGCAGAATCTGCCAGGCGTCGTTGCTCGCGTCGGAGTCGCCATCTTCTGCCGGCGGTTGGGTTGGCTCTGCCTTGGGAGCGGCTGTTTGCGCCGTGGAAGAGTTCCGGCTGGTCTCGGTGCTTGCGGAGGGCGCCAGTAGCTTCAGCCAGTTCAGTTCTCCATCCGGCTCCCGGCTCACCCAGGTTTCCAGTGAGCGGCTGCGTAACTTGCCGATCACGACCCGCTGCTTGGCGAGATCCAGAGACGTTTCGCTGATCTCCAGGTTTTCCAGACGAACCAGCGGCTGTCCCTCGGCAGTGTCGAGTTTGAGCGGTGCCAATTGTGCGTTCAGGTTGCTTAGCTGCAGCTCGGCGCGTTCGGCAAAATCGAGCCGATAATCGCTGGCGAAACTCAGTCGGCCTTCTTGCAAGCGAAGCGGTACGGCGTCCTGTGCATAGGCCCAGAATCCCTCAGCAAGAGATTGCTGATTTTCAACTGACCGGACGAACTGACGGGCGTCAGGTTGAATCGTCCAGCCCAGTCCACGCGCGCGCCGCTGGGACCGGTTGCGACCAGCACTGCGTCGGCTGCGTCATCCGAGCGGGTGGCGAAGTTCAGCAACTCGAAGTTGAGCGAATCAAGGAGAAAATCGATAGGCTCGTCGGGGCGTTGATCAGCAAAGCGGACCGAGCCTTCCACCAGCCGAAGCCGACCAATGCTCAGCGCGAAAGGCTCTTCCTCCTTCTCGTCCGATTGCTCGTCAGCCGCTGGCAGGTCGAACAACTGCGTCAGGTTGAGCACGCCATTCTTGTCGAAGACCACTTCGGTATGCAGCTGAATCAGTTCGATATCTTCGATTTGCAGGGCTCGGTGCCAGAGGCTGCTCCATTGCAGATCGAGATAGAGGCGCTCGAAACCGAGCTGTGGTTGATCCGCCTCGCCGAGACGCAGGTTGAACAGTGTCAGTTCAAGGCTGAAGGGGTTGAATTCGATTCGCTCCAGACGCGCCGGCACGGTGGCGTACTGGATCAGCTGTTGGTTGACGACCCGCTGGGCAATGCCTGGCAGTATCAGGAAGCCGAGGAGGCAATAGCAGACCAATGCGGTCATCAGGCCGATGACCGCGCGCTTCATTCCGTTGGGCATGCGAACCTACATTCCGGGCGGTGAACTGCCTTGGAGTATGGCACGGCATACGGGTTCCTCTAAGGGGACAGTGTTCTGTCCCGGTTCACAATTGCAGCATCAATACCTTCAATGGCGTCCGCCCATCAGTGGACGGAAAGTCTGCGGCTGGCGCTAGCACCTGGCAGTCGCGGACCGGCCGCCCCGCCTTCGTTGCGCAGCGCAAGACCTGCTCGCGCCAGACCTCCAGGCTAACCTTCGCCAAGTTGTTGCAGCAGACCAGCACACCGTTTTCCGCCGTGGCGAGCAGGGCGGGCTTGAGCAGGCTCTGGTAGTCGCGCATCAAGTCGACAGTGCCGAATGCACTTTTCGACCAGGCCGGCGGATCAAGCAGTATCAGGTCGAACTGCTTCGGTGCCAGGTGCGGGTAATCGGGAAGTGCGCGTCCGCGCCGCTGCGGAATCGGCAAGCCCGCCAGCTGACGGATCGCTGGGAAATAATCCGACTGGATGAATTGCATCGGCGCCAACTCGGGGTTGAGCGCGCCGTTTTCTCGTCCGACGGCGAGATTGCTTTCGGCGAAGTCCAGGTTGCACACTTCACGCGCACCACCCGCGGCAGCGCACAAGCCTACGCCGCAGGTGTAAGCAAACAGATTGAGGACAGACCTGCCGGCGCTGTTGGCCTTGACCCAGCCGCGAGCGTTGCGCAGATCCAGAAACAGCAGCGGATCCTGCCCGCTGTGGCGAGCGCGGACGCGGTAGCTCACGCCCCATTCGCGGCCGACCTGATCGTCCAGCGCCGCACTATCGGCCCGATATACCGGATCATCCCGATCAATACGCGAGTTGCCCTGGGAGCGGTCGTTGTAGACCAGCATCAATGATTCGCCGAGACTGCTGCACAGTTGCTCATGCAGTGCCAGCAGCACGCCGCGCTCGAGAGGCTGGTGGAAACTTTGCACCAATAGCAGCGGGCCATAACGGTCGGCCGTCAAGCCCGGCATGCCTTCCTGGCTACCGTGAAAGAGTCGATAGCAGTCGGTGCCCTGGGCGTGCAGCTCGGCCAGGAGTGCTTCGCGGTTATGAAAGGCGGCGCGCAGCGCCTGTTGGAGAGAATGCATGCGCGGCGACTCGGAAAGGTGGCCGCGCAGTTTATCGGAAATTGCCAACGCAGGGATGGTGGAGCGATCAGCGCTCGATTGCCAACGCGACGCCCTGACCACCGCCTATGCACAACGTGGCCAGCCCTTTGTGGGCATCTCGGCGGATCATTTCGTGCAGCAGGGTGACAAGGATGCGGCAGCCCGATGCGCCGATCGGATGGCCGATGGCAATGGCGCCACCATTGACGTTGACCTTCTCCGCGTCCCAGCCGAGCTCCTGGCCGACCGAAAGTGCCTGCGCGGCGAAGGCTTCGTTGGCTTCGATCAGATCCAGTTCGTCGAGTGACCAGCCCGCTTTCTCCAAGCAGCGGCGAGTTGCGGATACCGGGCCGATGCCCATGATCGCCGGATCGACGCCAGCATTGGCATAGCCGGCGATGCGCGCCAGCACAGGCAGACCCAGCGCCTTGGCCTTGTCGGTACTCATCAGTAACACCGCGGCGGCGCCGTCGTTGAGGCTGGAAGCGTTGCCTGCGGTGACGCTGCCATCCTTCTTGAAGGCCGGCTTGAGCTTCGCCAGGCTTTCAGCCGTGGTGCCGGCGCGTGGCTGTTCATCGGTATCGAACATCAGCGGCTCGCCCTTGCGCTGCGGAATCTCGATTGGCGTGATCTCACCGCGGAAACGCCCAGCCTCGATAGCGGCAGTCGCCTTCTGTTGGGAAGATGCGGCGAAGGCATCCTGCGCCTCACGGGAGATGCCGTACTTAGCCACCAGGTTTTCTGCTGTGATACCCATGTGGTACTCGTTGAAGGCGTCCCAGAGGCCGTCCTGGATCATGCTGTCGACCAGCTTGCCGTGACCCATGCGCAGGCCGGTACGTGCGGCAGGCATGACGTACGGCGCCAGGCTCATGTTCTCCATGCCGCCTGCGATCACCACCTCGGCATCGCCACAGCGGATCGCCTGGGCGCCAAGGTGGAGAGCCTTGAGACCGGAGCCGCACACCTTGTTTAGCGTCATCGCCGGTACCGCGTTGGGCAACCCAGCGTTGATCGCAGCCTGGCGCGCGGGGTTCTGGCCAGCGCCAGCGGTCAGGACCTGGCCAAGAATGACTTCATCCACCTCGGCGCCGTCGATCCCGGATTGCTGTAGCAGACGGCGAATCACTGTGGCGCCTAGGTCAGCGGCAGGAATATTGGCCAGCGCGCCCTGAAAGCTGCCGACGGCAGTACGGGTGGCGGCGACGATGACGACTGCTTGCATGATGAAGAACCTCGAGAAGGGTGCGGGCTCCCGCCGGGCGCCCATGTTGGCATACCGCTCGGAACGGCTCCACTTGCGAAACCTGCCGGTCACGCTAGCGGCTGGGCAGTCCCATACGCCGACGCGCGCGGTGAACCGAGCCGTTACGCACCGCCCAGCGCAACACTGGCGCGGTGCGCCTGACACCGAGTTGTATCAGCTGGCGTTGGCGGGGGCTCTGCTGCAGCCCGAGCATGGTGCTCGCCCAGTCGGGCAGCAATTCCACACCGGCCTGGATCATCATTGCACCGAACGGGCGGGCAAGGGTGCTAGGCGCCGGCGCGCTGAACAGAACGCGCATGACCTCCCGCGAGCGCTCGTCGCACTGCAGCTGGGGTCGCATTCCTTGCAGGTAATCGGCGATCTGCTGCCTTGAGCGCGGCACCTCGCGTGCGCCGAGTGACTCGGCGATCAGCGCAACTTCCGCGTAATAGCGATCCTGGTCATCGCCGGACAGCGACGGATTCAGATAGCGAAGATGCGCCTTGAGAAAACTGCTGACCTCGGCGACGTGCACCCACGTCAGCAAGTCCGGATCGTATGCGGCGTAGGGGCGGCCATCGGCCGCGTGGCCGGTGACCTTCTGGTGAATAGAGCGGACCCGCTCGATCAATCGCTCGGCGTCGGCCCGGCTGCCGAATGTCGTTGCGGATATGAACTGCCCGGTGCGTCGCAGACGGCCAAGCAGGTCTTCACGGAAATTCGAGTGATCCCAGACGCCGGCGAGCGCCAGTGGGTGAAGCGCCTGGAGCAGCAGCGCGGAAATGCCACCGATCAGCATCGAGGTGAAATCGCCGTGGACTCGCCAGCAGACCGAGTTGGGTCCGAACAGCCCCGGGTCACCCGGTGGGTTTTCATAGTCGACACCGCCTATGGCAAGCCCGGTTAGGCTGACCACCTGCGATTCGATATGACGGCGAATGAATTCCATGGTGACGCCTTGGCTCGGACGGGATGGATGATGTTACCCGAGCGTCGGGGTTGTCGGCCTAGCCGATCAGCTGTTGCGACGTTGCATGGAAACAAGGCAGCGGAAAAGGGGAAACCGGACAGCAGCTGAAGCGCTGCCCGGTATGCATGACAGGATCAGCCGCGATGTCGCCCGCGGAAGAAGTCAATCAGACCCTGGGTCGAGGCGTCTTCGGCAGGTGGCGCATCGAAGCTGGTCATCTGACCATAGACGGCCTTGCCCAGGTCCTTGCCCAGCTCCACGCCCCACTGATCAAAAGAGTTGATCCCCCAGATCACGCCCTGTACGAACACCTTGTGCTCGTACAGGGCAATCAGCGCACCGAGACGGCCGGGGCTGATGGTTTCCATCACCACCGTGTTGCTTGGACGGTTACCTGGGATCACCTTGTGCGGCGCCAGACGCTCGATCTCGGCTTCGCTCATGCCCTTGGAGCGAAGTTCGGCTTCGGCTTCTTCGCGGGTCTTGCCGAGCATCAGCGCCTGGCTTTGCGACAGGCAATTGGCGTAGAGCCACTCATGGTGATCTGCAACCGGATTGTGACTGACCACAGGCACGATGAAATCGGCTGGGATCAACGGAGTGCCTTGGTGCAACAACTGATGGTAGGCATGCTGGCCGTTGGCGCCGACGCCGCCCCAGATCACCGGGCCGGTGGTGCAGGACACGGGTGTGCCGTCCTGACGCACGCTTTTGCCGTTGGACTCCATGTCCAGCTGCTGCAGGTGTTTGACGAAGTTGCGCAGATAATGATCGTAGGGGAGGAAGGCATAGCTCTGCGCGTCCCAGAAGTTGTGATACCAGACGCCCAGCATCGCCAGTAATACCGGCATGTTGCTTTCGAACGGCTCATTGAGGAAATGCTGGTCCATGCTGTAGGCACCAGACAGCAGATCCTTGAAGTTGGACATGCCGATGGCCAGCGCAATGGGCAGACCGATAGCCGACCACAATGAGTAGCGTCCGCCAACCCAGTCCCACATCGGGAAAATGTTCTTCTCACGGATGCCGAAGTCGACTGCGGCCTGCTTGTTGCTGGTCACGGCGATGAAGTGGCGATAGAGCTTCTCTTCCGTGCCACCCTTGCCCAGATACCAGGTGCGTGCCGCCTGGGCGTTTTTCAGGGTTTCCAGGGTGCCGAAGGTCTTGCTCGAGA
The DNA here is from genome assembly GCF_003325755.1 of Pseudomonas sp. SST3. The sequence goes on from NZ_QORI02000005.1 coordinate 87,522, forward strand.
TGATGAACAGGGTAGTTTCGACGTTCAGCTTGGCGGTCACTTCGCGGAACTCGCTGCCGTCGATATTCGCCAGGTAGTGCGTACGAACGCCGTGCTGAGTGAACGGCAATAGCGCCTCGGATACCAGCTGCGGGCCGAGAAACGAACCGCCAATGCCGATGTTCACAACATCGGTGATGGTCTTGTCGCTGAAGCCGCGCCAGAGGTTGTTGTGAATGCGAGTGACGATATCGGTCATCTGCGCCAAGGCGGCGTGCACGTCGCGCATGATGTTCCGGCCGTCGACCGTCACCGAATCGCCCATCGGCCGGCGCAGTGCCGTGTGCAGTACCGGGCGGTTTTCCGATGCGTTGATCCGCTGGCCTTCGAACATGGCGTGTGCGGCCTGCTCGACACCGGCTTCACGGGCCAGATTGACCAGCAGTGTGCGGGTTTCCGGGGTAATCAGATTCTTCGAATAGTCGAGAAACAGGCCGCAACAGGAAACCGACAGGTCATCGAAGCGTGTCGGGTCGGCCTTGAATGCTTCGCGCATGCTGAAGTTCTGCATGGCCAGGCGGTGTTCTTCCAAGGCCTTCCAGGACGACAGGCCGGTGGCATCGAGAGGGTGCTGGTAATAGCTCATGGTAGTGCGGCTTCCTTTGCTTGGCGGACTGTCTGCAAATCTGAACGGCTCCATGCCATGGGTAAACATGGCGTGGGCGGCAGCGGCTGAACAGTCATTCGATCATGCTGACGCGCTGGCATTCATCCTGAATGCACGGGGCGCGTGCCGCTTCGGTTCAGTGAAGCGGCGGTGGCGCATCCTGCACCGCCGAGACAGTCAGACTTGGAAAAACGCCCGGCGTTCCGAATACTTACTGCGTGCGGTACCGACGGTGGCCAGGCCAGCTTGGGACCATTGCAGATTCACCTGTCCACGAAAAGCCCCAGGGCGCAAAAAAGCCCGCAGCGCAGGGGGCGTTGCGGGCTCTGGAACGGCTCATTCGAAATCAGGCAACCTGAACCGGAATGGCGTTGCTGGTATGGCTGAGATCGCCGTCTGCGCCCATGTAGAGCACGTGTGGCTTGAAGTTGGCCAGTTCGGCTTCGCTGTAGTGCGCATAGGCACAGATGATTACCCGGTGGCCGACGCCGGCCTTGTGGGCGGCTGCGCCGTTGACGGAGATGATCTTCGAGCCTTCTTCGCCACGGATGGCGTAGGTGGTGAAGCGCTCGCCATTGTCGACGTTGTAAATCTGGATCTGCTCGTATTCACGAATGCCGGCCAGGTCCAGCCAGTCGCCGTCAATGGCGCAGGAGCCTTCATAATCCAGCACCGAGTGGGTCACCTGGGCGCGGTGCAGTTTTGCCTTGAGCATGATTGCGTGCATGGCGGGGTCCTCCGGGGGCGCAAGCGGCGCAGAGTGTGCCCGAACCCTCATGTGTGATCAAGACCGAGGGACAGGCAAGGTATGTCGATGGTCGACGGTTACAACGACGCGGGGTTGCTGGTCACCAGCAGGTTGTCGATCAGACGGGTCTTGCCGACGAAGGCGGCGGCAAGAATCACCAGCTCGCGGGTCTCCGCGTCGGCGGGCTGCAAGTCAACGGCATTACGGATCTCCAGATAGTCAGGGCGCAGACCGGCGGCCTGCAGCGTCTGTTGGCCCTGGGTCACCAGTGCCGGGTAGTCGCGATTCCCGTTGCTTATAGTCTCTGCCAGCTGACCGAGGGTGCGGTACAGGGCCGGAGCAATCGTGCGTTCGTTCGCGCTGAGGTAGCCGTTGCGCGACGACAATGCCAGGCCGTCCTCGGCGCGAACGATAGGCTCGCCGACAATCTGGACCGGCATGTTCAGGTCGCGAACCATGGTGCGGATCACCGCCAGCTGCTGGAAGTCCTTCTGGCCGAACACTGCGAGATCTGGCAGCACCATGTTGAACAGCTTGTTGACGACCGTCGAGACACCATCGAAATGACCTGGCCGGCTACCACCACAGAGCCCTTCGGACACACCGGGCACGCGGACAATGGTCTGCATGGCCTGACCATGGGGATACATCTCCTCGACACTGGGCGCGAACAGCAGATGGCAGCCCGCCTCGAAGAGCTTGTCCTGGTCCGCGGTCAGCGTTCGCGGATAGCTGGCGAGATCTTCGTTAGGGCCGAACTGCAGCGGGTTGACGAAGATGCTGGCAACCACGAAGTCGGCTCGCTGGCTAGCCTTCTTCACCAATGCGATGTGGCCGGCGTGCAGGTTACCCATGGTCGGCACGAAGCCGATGCGTTTGCCTTCGCCACGCGCACGGCTCACCGCGGCGCGCAGGTCGGCGATGGTTCTGACCATATTCATGCGGAGAACCCATGTTCGGCTGCGGGAAATTCAGCGGTCTTCACGGCCCGGACGTAGGCGGCGATGGCTGTGGGGATATCGCCATGCTCGCGCATGAAGTTCCGGACAAACTTAGGTGCCCGTCCGCTGAGCGACAGCCCGAGCATGTCATGCAACACCAGAACCTGGCCATCAGTGGCGCTGCCGGCGCCGATGCCGATCACCGGCACCGCGACCGCCTGGGTAATGCGAGCGGCCAGTTCGCTGGGCACGCATTCAAGCAACAGCATCGCTGCCCCCGCGGCTTCGAGGGCCTTGGCATCCTCGATCATCTGCTGTGCTTGCGCTTCCTGCCGCCCCTGAACCTTATAGCCACCGAAGATGTTCACCGCCTGCGGGGTCAGGCCCATGTGGGCGCAGACCGGAATGCCGCGCTCGGCGAGCAGGCGAATGGACTCGGCCAACCATGCCGCACCCTCGACTTTGATCATATGCGCGCCGGCTTTCATCAGCGTCGCGGAGTTGTCCAGCGTCTGCTCAATGGTCGCGTTGGCCATGAAGGGCAGGTCGGCGAGGATCATCGCGCCTCGGTTGCCGCGTTTGACGCACGCGGTGTGATAGGCCATCTCTTCGACAGTCACCGGCAGCGTGCTGTCGTGTCCTTGCAGGACCATGCCCAGGGAGTCGCCGATCAGTAGCATCTCGACCCCGGCTTCGCAGGCTGTCTTGGCGAAGGTCGCGTCATAGCAGGTGAGCATGACGATCTTTTCGCCTTTCTGCTTGAGGCCTTGCAGGGTAGTCAGGGTTACGTCTGGCATGAATGCCGTCCTCCTAGAGCCTCTGAGGGATCACGGTTGCGGTCGGAGCGTCAGCGTTGGGGGCGCGAGTGCCCCGGTTCGATGCGTGCCGGCAGAGGGCGCTTATAGTCACGATGGCGGCGTGCTAAGTCAATCGGGAGTGTTACCAGCGCCGTTACAACTGTTACCGAGTGGTTACAGCATCTCGCCCACCCGCTCCAGACCCTCGAAGGGGCAGGCTGCGAGCAGATCATCCAGATGGCGTCCATCGGCCAGCTGTAAGGTCTCGGGCGCTACCTCGGCTAGCGGATAGAGCACGAAGGGCCTGGCGTGCAGGTGATAATGCGGCACCGTCAAACGTGGCCCATCGATCAGCTGATCGCCGTAGAGCAGAATGTCCAGGTCCAGCGTGCGCGGCCCCCAGCGATCGGTTTTGCGTTCGCGACCCTGGGCCTGCTCGATGGCTTGCAACGCGTCGAGCAGCTCCAATGGGGCCTGGGTGGTTTCGAGCACGGCGACGGCATTGTTGTAGCGGGGCTGGTCGGGCGGGCCGAGCGGGTCGCTGATATACAGTGAAGACAGGGCGACGAGTCGGGACGCGGGGAGGTCCGCCAGTGCCGTGACGGCGGCGCGTAGTTGCTCGCGCGGCTCGGCCAGGTTACTGCCCAAGCCAATGTAAACCCGTTCCATTACCGGCTTACTCGGCGGACGCGGGTGCGCTTTCGTTCGGGCCGCGCTTGCGGCGTCCGCTGCGGCGCCGTTTGCGCGGTGCGCCGCTGCCGTCGTCCTTGCTGCTCAGGCCGCGAATCATGTTGCGGCGCTCGCTGTCGCTGGCGTCCTGATAATCGGTCCACCATTCGCCCAGGCCGTTGGTTTCCTCGCCAGCGCTCTCGCGTAGCAGGAGGAAATCGTAACCGGCACGGAAGCGCGGGTTATCCAGCAACTGGTCGGCGCGGCGGCCCTGGCGGCGCGGGAGGCGTTCCTGCATGTCCCAGATTTCCCGCATCGGCATGGTGAATCGCTTGGGAATGGCGGTGCGCTGGCATTGCTCCCAGATCAGATCGTGGGCGGCCTCCTGCATCGCCGGAATCGGCGGCAATCCTCGGGCTTGCACCTCAGCGACGCGCGCCGGCAGGGCCGGCCAGAGCAGAGCGGCGAACAGGAATGCGGGGGTAACAGGCTTGCCTTGAGCGATGCGCAGATCAGTATTGGCCAGGGCGTTGCGAATCAAGGTGCCGGTGTATTCGGGATTGTCTTCCAAGGCTTCAGCGCTGGCCGGGAACAGCGGTGCGAAGAGGTCGTGTTCCAGCAATAATTCGAAGGTGCGTTCGGCCTTGCCGCTGAGAAACAGCTTGATGATCTCGTCGAATAGGCGGGCCGAGGGGACTTCATTCAACAGCTCGGCCAGATCGGCAATGGGCTCGGCGCTGTGCTGTTCGATCTCGAAATCCAGCTTCGCGGCGAAACGAACCGCTCGAAGCATGCGCACCGGGTCTTCCTGGTAGCGCTGCTCGGGATCGCCGATCAGGCGAATCAGCCGGTTGCGAATGTCACGGACGCCGTGAGTATGGTCGAGAATGCGCTCGCTCGACGGGTCGAAATACAGGGCGTTGATGGTGAAGTCACGGCGCTGGGCATCGTCTTCCAGTGTGCCGTAGATGTTGTCGCGCAGAATTCGCCCGCTTTCGTTGCGCGATGCGAGGTGACTGGCTTCTTCGTCATCCGCTTCCGGATGGTTGGCTCGGAAGGTCGCGACTTCGATGATCTCACGGCCGAAGTGCACGTGAACCAGCTTGAAGCGTCGGCCGATGACCCGCGCGTTGCGAAACTCGGCACGTACCTGCTCGGGTGTGGCGCTGGTGGCGACGTCATAATCCTTCGGGTCCAGCTCCAGCAGTAGATCGCGGACGCAACCGCCAACGACGTAAGCTTCATAGCCGGCTTGCTGAAGTCGCTCAACAACACTGACGGCATGCCGGCTCAGGTCGTTGCGGTGCAGCGAATGCTGCCGGCTGGACAGTATTTCGGGTGTGCGACGGGGATGCGGGAAGCGGCGCAGGGGAGAACGAAAAGACTGGAACAGCTTTTTCAGCATGAGAGGCACTGTGTGGCGAAATGACAAGGTGGCGTAGGGAATGGCCACGAAACGAGCGTGGATTCTAGCACCGGGAGCAGGGATGGTGAACGAACCGCGGGGAGGTGTCAAAACATCGGCCGGAGCCGGAAAGCACTAGGGGAGCCGAAGCTCCCCTTTAAAATGATGTCGCGTGCTTTGTTGTTATTAGTATTTCGGGCGTGTTGTTTTTGTTTGATCACCCGTTCCCTGCAGCTATCGCTTTCGGGAATCGCTCCTACATTGGGAGCAAAGAGCAAACGGATTTCTTTGGTCGCTGACTTGCCATCAATCGCAATGATCCAACCAGTTCAGGCACTGCTTTATGCAGTTTTTGTTGTTCTCAGCCTGGTCGTGGGGCGAAAACCCCATTTGGCAGTTCCTCTCCAAAAGAATCAGTTAGCTACGTCTCTGCCTTCTTGTATTTGTTCTGCTAGAGCCGGTACGTCTTGTTCTTATTGTGGGTCTGCTTGTTATTGTTGTTGTGCCAGATAGAAAGCATTTGCCGTGCCACTTTTTAAAAGTCATTTAAAAACAACGACTTGGTAATTTTTGTCTCTGTTTTGGCTTCAAAAAAACCGGGTTCCCGTTACCGATGAACCCGGTTTCTGTTACGTGGTGGTGGGGTGGGTAACAACCCGCTACCCGGTGGCGCTCGATTTGCGCCGCGGAATTCCCAGACGCTGGCGGCGTTCCCATAGGCACTTGCGGCTGATACCGAGCTTGCGCGCAAGCTCGGTCTCGGTCATGTGATCCTGATGCTCAAGGACGAAGTGCTGGAAGTAGTCCTCCAGCGAAAGGTCCTCGGTCGGCTCGTTGCTTGTCGATACAGCTGCGCCCAGCGGGGCGCAAGGCGCTTCGAAGTCGTCATCGAGGTCGTCGAGCTCGATGTCGATCCCCAGAAGCTCGGCGCTGATTTCTTCGCTCTCGCTGAGGATCGCAGCCCGCTCGATAGCGTTCTCCAGCTCGCGTACGTTGCCGGGCCAGGCGTAAAGCCGTACGGCCTGCTCGGCCTCACGCGAGAAATGCAGATCCTCGCTGCCCATGCGTTCGCCTTGCCGTGCGAGGAACGCCTTGGCGATTTCCAGCACATCAGCGCCGCGCTCGCGCAACGGCGGTAGCTTCAAGGCAATCACGTGCAGCCGGTAATAGAGGTCCTCCCGGAATTGCCCGTTCTTGGCCAGCGTTTTCAGATCGCGGTGGGTTGCGGCGATAAGGCGCACATCCACTTTCTGCGATTGGGTAGAGCCGACACGCCGGATTTCACCTTCCTGTAACACCCGTAACAGCCGCGCCTGTGCTTCCAGTGGCAACTCGCCAATCTCGTCGAGAAACAAGGTGCCGCCATCTGCTGCTTCGACCAGGCCGGCGCGACCGGCACTGGCGCCGGTGAACGCGCCTTTTTCGTGACCGAAAAGCTCGGACTCAATCAGGGTTTCCGGAATGGCCGCGCAGTTGACCGAGATCATCGGTGCCTTGGCGCGTCGGGAGAGGTTATGCAGGGCGCGGGCGACGAGCTCCTTGCCGGTGCCCGATTCACCCTGGATCAATACATTGGAGTCGGTCGGTGCGACTTTGCGGATCTTGCTGAACAGATCCTGCATCGGGCCGCAGCGCCCGATGATCCCGATCTCGCTGTTACCCGAGTCGCGCTCGCCTGCTGCGCCTGCCTGGGTCGAGGCGCCGCGGGGCGCAGTAGCTGGAGCGGTGGCCGCCTGCTGCCGATCATGAAGGATACGAGCCACGGTCTGCAGCATCTCGTCGTGGTCGAACGGCTTGGCGATGTAGTCCACTGCGCCCATTTTCATCGAATCGACCGCAGAGCGCAGGCTCGCGTAGCTGGTCATGATCAGCACCGGCGTGCCGTCGGCGAGCTTGATCAGCTCGGTGCCGGGCGCGCCGGGCAACCGGAGGTCGCTGACGATGAGATCGAAACCCGAAATGCTGAAGCGCTCCTGTGCTTCTTGCACCGAACCGGCTTCGCTCACCTCGTACTGGTTGCGTTCGAGCAGTCGGCGCAAGGCGGAGCGGATAATGGTTTCGTCTTCGACGATCAGGATATGTGACATCAGTACTCTCTCGACGGTCTGAAGGCGGCTACAGGCCGATGGGAAACGGCGCCGTGTGGCGCTGGTTCCGCGGGCTGTGCAAGCTGTCGCGATGTGGCCTGGATCTGCCAGCGCCGGGCTGCGGTGTCGACTTGTGCAAGCCCTGGTCTGAGCCGTAGCACGTTTTGTCGTGCGTGGCCGGTAGCAGGGCAACAGCGCCCATCGCTTCGTCAATCAATGGCATCTTTCGCCTCGACATACCGTGGCAGGGTAATGCGGAAACGGGTGCCGCGTTGGGTTTCCGGGTCTGCCGGGCTGTCGATATTGATCTGTCCATAATGCTCTTCCACGATCGAATAGACCAGTGCAAGGCCCAGCCCTGTCCCTTCGCCGGGGTCCTTGGTGGTGAAGAAAGGCTCGAACAGGCGGTCCTGAATCGATTGCGGAATGCCGCTGCCTTCGTCTTCGATGATGAGGTAAACGGTCTGTTCGGACAGCTCGCTGCGCACGCGGATTGCGCCGCCGGGCTCCGATGCGTCGCGGGCGTTGGAGAGCAGGTTGATCAGGACTTGGGCGAGGCGCTGCGGATCGCCTTCGGCCAGGTGGCTGGGGTCGCATAGATTAAAGAAATGCACCTCGGTGCCGCGGCGATTGAGCGAGAGCAAGGCGATCGCATCCTGCGCCACCTCGGCCAGGCTCACCGGGTAGAGATCCTGTTGTCTGCTGCCGGCATGAGCGAAGCTCATCAGCGACTGGACGATGCGTGAGACGCGCTTGGTCTGTTCGACGATCTGATTGCTGATCTCGATGATCTCGTTGTCGGCTTCGCGTTCCTCGCGCAGATTCTGGGCCAGGCAGGCAATACCGGTAATTGGATTGCCGATTTCATGGGCGACGCCGGCTGCCAGTCGCCCGATGCTGGCCAGACGCTCGGAATGAACCAGCCGGTCTTCGAGCTGCTGCGTTTCGGTGAGATCTTCAATCAGGAGCACCAGACCGCTGTTACCTGGCGCCAGTGGTTCGGCGATGGCGGCCTTGTGCAGGTTCAGGCAACGGCTGTGGCCGTCCAGCGGCAATCGCTGTTTGTGCAGGTGCTCATCGCGCTGCTGAATGAAATCGGTCAGCAGGCTCTTCCAAGGCTCGGCGATGGTCGACAGGCGTGAGCCCACCACCTGCAATGCGGGGATCTCGGTGAGCTCCTCCAAGGCCCGGTTCCACATCAGGATTTCCTGATCCTTGGCCAGCGAGCAGACACCCATTGGCAGCTCCTGCAGCGTTTGGCGGTGATAGCGACGTAACGCATCGAGCTCGGCTGCCAGGCCGGTCAGGCGTGAGTGGTAGTCCTCCAGGCGACTCTCGATGAAATGAATATCTTCGGTGACATAACCGTCAGCGCCATTCTTGTAGGACAGAAAGTTTTCGACGATATCCTGCGCGACGCTCGGGCCCATCAGGCCGGAGAGGTTCGCCTCGATGCGGTCGCGCAGCCGGCGCAAGGCATAAGGACGATGCTCGTCGAAGGGCAGCTGGAGATCCCGTAGCGCCTGCTCCACCTCGCGTTGTGCGGTCTTGGCGCCCAGTGGCTTGGCCAGCTGGGTGGCGAACTCCTGCGGCGAGGCGGCCATCAGCTCCCGCCGTTGCGGGCGACGCACGTTTTCCACCGCGCAGGCCTCGGCGGCGGCCTGCTCCTCGGCGCTGGTCTCGGTAAACAGCGAGAACAGGGAGAACGCCAGCACGTTTACCGCCAGCGAGGCGATAGCCGCCAGGTGCCAACTGGTGTCATCGAGCACATAAACGACGTTGAACAGTGGGATATAGAACCCATTGAGGTTACCCACCAGTGGCAACAGCATGGTAACCACCCAGACGGCGATGCCGGCTAGCAAGCCGACGATGTAACCGCGGCGGTTGGCGGTCGGCCAGTAGAGCACCGAAAGCACGCCGGGCAGGAACTGCAGTGTGGCAACGAAGGCGACGATGCCCAGATTGGACAGGTCCTGCTCGGCGCCTAGCAGCAGATAGAAGCCGTAACCGGCCATGATGATCGCCAGGATCAGGCTGCGGCGGGTCCATTTCAGCCAGCGATAGATATTGCCTTCGGCCGGTGGTTGGTAGAGCGGCAGCACCAGATGGTTAAGGGCCATGCCCGACAGCGCCAGGGTACTGACGATGATCAAGCCGCTGGATGCAGACAGCCCGCCGATGAACGCCACTAGCGTCAGTGTTTCGCTCTGCGCGGTGAGGCCGAGGCCAAGGGTGAAATACTCGGGATTGGTGCTGACGCCAAGCTTGAGGCCCGCCCAGAGAATCAGCGGCACGGCCAGGCTCATCAGCAGCAGGTATAACGGCAGTCCCCAGCTGGCGCTGACCAGGGCGCGTGGGTTGAGGTTTTCGGTGAAGGTCATGTGATACATGTGCGGCATGACGATGGCCGAGGCGAAGAACACCAGCAGCAGGGTCCGCCAGGGACCTTCTTGCAATGGCGTATGCAACGCCTGCAGTGCCGATTGGTTCTGCAGCAGCCAGATTTCCAGCTGATGCGGGCCGCCGAACACCACAAAAAGTGCATATAAGCCGATCGCGCCGAATGTCAGCAGCTTGACCACTGACTCGAACGCGATGGCGAATACCAGCCCCTCATGCTTTTCCCGCGTGGCGATATGCCGGGCACCGAAGAGAATGGTGAATAGCATGATCATCACGCAATAACCCAGTGCCACCCGTTCTTGCAGGGGCTCGAGCGTGAGAATGCCGATGGCATCGGCCACCGCCTGAATCTGCAAGGCCAGTAGCGGCAGCATGCCGATCAGCATGACGATCGTTGTCAGTGCACCGCTCCAGGTACTGCGGAAGCGAAAAGCGAACAGGTCCGCCAGCGAGGCCAACTGATAGGTGCGGGTGATGCGCAGGATCGGGTAAAGCAGCACCGGCGCGAGCAGAAAGGCGCCGCAGACCCCCAGATAGGTGGCAAGGAAACCGTAACCATATTGGTAGGCCAGGCCCACGGTGCCATAGAACGCCCACGCGCTGGCATAGACGCCCAGCGACAGGGTGTAGGTCAGAGGATGGCGAATCACCCAGCGTGGGATCAGCCCGCGCTCGCTGACCCAGGCCACCCCGAACAGCACCAGCAGATAGGCGACGCTGATCAGGATCAGGTGGCTGAGGCTAAAGCTCGTCTGCATCGCGCTGACTCTGAAGGATGAAGGTCACCACGATAAGGATCAGCCACAGCAGATAGGGCCGGTACCAGGCGCCGTTGGGGTCGATCCACCAGTCCATGATCGCTGGGGAAAACAGGTAGATCCCCACCACCAGGAGCAGCACCAGTCGGTAGATGTACATGCTGGAACTCGTGTCGGAAGTAAGGCGGATGGTAAAGCAGCGGCAAGCGGCAAGCCACAAGCGGCAAGTTAAAGCAAAAGCCGGATAAGCCCACCGGACCCTGATTACGCTTGCTGCTTGCACTTTGCAGCCTTAGCGCAGCTGCGCCTCGGCCAGGGTGCGGCAGCGCGGGATGCGCCCTGCATCCCAGCGTGGGATCGCCCAAGCCAGCAGTTCGCCGGGCAGCGCATAGGCAAGGTCGCTCGCCGTTGGCTGGCCGAGGGCGCGCAGCGCGCGGAGCAACAGCGGCGTGGCTTCTTCCGGCTGTAGCGGTGGCGATCGGTAACGCTTGCCCAGTTTGTGGCCGTCCGGCTGGATGATTAGCGGCACGTGCAGATACCGCGGTTGCGGGAGACCGAGCAGCTCTTGCAGGTAGAGCTGACGGGGCGTGGAGTCGAGCAGATCGGCACCGCGGACGACATCGGTCACGCCCTGCCAGGCGTCGTCGAGCACCACGGCTAACTGATAGGCGATCAGCCCGTCGCGACGGCGGACCACGAAATCACCGACCTCGCGGCCCAAGTGCTGGCGGAACTCGCCCTGCACACGGTCAGTGAATGCATATTCGCGATCGGGCACGCGCAAACGTATGGCTGCACCCGTCACATCCCGGCCGGCATCGCGGCAAAAACCCGGATAGAGCCCGGCGAAGGGTTGCAGTTGTTTGCGCGAGCAGTCGCAGGCATAGGCATGACCGTCCTGCCAGAGCCGATCGATCATTGCGTTGTAGATATCCAGACGCTCGCTCTGGCGCACCATCTTCGCGTCCCACTCGAAACCATAGGCTTCCAGCGCCCGCAAAATGGCGTCCTGCGCGCCGGGCATTTCCCGCGGTGGATCGAGGTCTTCCATGCGCAACAGCCAGCGGCCATCGGCCGCGCGAGCGTCAAGGTAGGAGGCAAGTGCCGCGATCAGCGAACCGAAATGCAGATAACCGCTAGGTGTAGGGGCGAAGCGGCCGATATAGGAGGAGGGTGTAATGGTGGAAGGCATGAGAAGCCGGCTCGGGTGAAGCAGCAGCGAGGCGGGATGCGGCGAGGGCATGCGGTATGAAATGAAGCGGGGCGCCGAAGCGCCCCGTTCGGGATCAGGAACCGATCTGCTTTTCCTTGATCTCTGCCAGCGTCTTGCAATCGATGCACAGCGTGGCGGTGGGGCGGGCTTCCAGACGGCGAATGCCGATCTCAACGCCGCAGGAGTCGCACCAGCCGTATTCGTTGTCTTCGATCAGCTGCAGCGTCTCGTCGATCTTCTTGATCAGCTTGCGCTCGCGATCACGTGCACGCAGTTCCAGGCTGAACTCTTCTTCCTGGCTGGCGCGGTCGGCCGGATCAGGGAAGTTGGCCGCTTCGTCCTGCATGTGATGCACGGTACGATCGACTTCTTCCATCAGCTCCAGCTTCCACTTGTTCAGGATGCCAGTGAAATGAGCGCGCATGTTGTCGCTCATGTACTCCTCGCCCTTGGCTTCCTTGTAGGGCACGAAGGCGCGAATCAATTGGTTATTCGGTGTCGTTTTGGTAATGGGCATGGATGAACGCCTCTCGCTATGTCCATTGCGCAGGATAGTGAAATCCCTCTGCCGGCCCGTGCCGGCCCTGCGGCTGCAAGCGGGCGAACTTACCAGATCGTATCGGGGTGCGCTACTCCCGAATATCACGGTGGCTGCGGTGTCAGAGGGACCTTCGGTAGAATTCACGTTTTGTACTCATCAGGAAGGTCAGATGACCTCGTCATATAGCGCGCGTAGTCGTGCAATCGAACCCTTTCATGTCATGGCACTGCTGGCGCGAGCCAACGAATTACAGGCGCTGGGCCGTAATGTCATTCACCTGGAAATCGGCGAGCCGGACTTCACCACTGCAGCGCCTATCGTCGCGGCCGGCCAGGCTGCCTTGGCGGCGGGCCACACACGCTATACCGCCGCCCGAGGGCTGCCGCAGCTGCGCGAGGCGATTGCCGATTTTTACGCTCAGCGCTATCAACTGTCTATTGACCCCGAACGCGTGCTGATTACTCCCGGCGGATCTGGTGCGCTGTTGCTTGCCAGCAGTCTGCTGGTCGACCCAGGCAAGCACTGGCTGCTGGCGGACCCCGGTTACCCGTGCAACCGGCATTTCCTTCGCCTGATCGAAGGCGCCGCACAGCTGGTCCCGGTGGGGGCCGATGTCCGCTACCAGCTGACGCCCGATCTGGTCGAGCGCTACTGGGACAAGGACAGCGTGGGTGCGCTGGTCGCCTCGCCGGCCAATCCCACCGGTACGTTGCTGACGCGGAATGAACTGGCAGACCTGTCCGCTGCATTGAAAGGGCGCGGCGGGCATCTGGTAGTGGATGAGATCTATCACGGACTGACTTACGGCACCGATGCCGCCAGCGTGCTTGAGGTGGATGACGGGGCCTTTGTGCTCAACAGTTTTTCCAAGTACTTCGGCATGACCGGTTGGCGTCTCGGCTGGCTGATTGCGCCACCGGAGGCGGTCCCGGAGTTGGAGAAACTGGCGCAAAACCTCTACATCAGCGCGCCGACCATGGCTCAGCATGCGGCGCTGGCCTGCTTCGAGCCGGCTACCCTGGAAATTCTCGAGGCACGCCGGGCCGAATTCGGCCTTCGCCGTGATTTCCTGCTGCCAGCCTTGCGCGAACTGGGGTTCGGCATCGCCGTCGAACCCGAGGGTGCCTTCTACTTGTATGCCGATATCAGCGCGTTTGGCGGCGACGCCTATGCCTTCTGCCAGCACATGCTGGAAACCGAGTTCGTGGCCATCACGCCTGGACTCGATTTCGGTCGCCATCAGGCTGAGCACCATGTGCGTTTCGCCTATACCCAGGATTTGCCGCAGCTGGAGCAGGCGGTAGAGCGCATCGCCCGCGGCCTGCAGAGTTGGCAAGGCTGATGCGCTTTGCCACGCCTCTCGAGCAGGGTCGGCTGATCCGACGCTACAAGCGCTTTCTTGCCGATATCGTTACCGATGCCGGTGAGCATCTGTGCATCCACTGCCCGAATACCGGCTCGATGCTTAACTGCATGGGAGAGGGCGCGCGGGTCTGGTTTCAGCGCAACAGCGATCCCAAGCGCAAGCTGCCGGGTACCTGGGAGTTGGTGGAAACGCCGCAAGGGCGCCTGGCCTGCATCAACACCGCCCGCGCCAATCGTCTGGTCGAAGAGGCGCTGCTGGCCGGGGTTGTCGAGGAGCTGAACGGCTTCACTGCGCTCAAGCGTGAGGTGGCCTATGGCGTCGAGAACAGCCGGGTGGACTTCCGGCTGGATTTCGCCGATGGCCCGGCATTCGTCGAGGTAAAAAGCGTGACCCTCGGCTTCGGCGACACCGCCGTGGCGGCCTTTCCGGATGCGGTGACGACGCGTGGCGCACGTCACTTGCGCGAATTGGCCACGCTGGCGCGCGGCGGGGTCCGTGCGGTGCTTCTGTACTGTGTGAACCTGAGCGGGATCGAGGCGGTGCGTCCCGCAAGCGAAATCGATCCGCACTATGCGGCGGCGCTGCATGAAGCGCAGGCGGCGGGTGTGGATGTCCTGGCGTATGGTGTCGAGCTTTCGCACGATGAGATTCGGCTGGTGCGCAGGCTCCCCGTGATTCTGTGATGGCGGGGCGGGGCGATGTGATCGGCCAGTTCCGCCAACTGCTTGCGTTGCTTAATCTCCGCTGGGAGTCACGCGCCAGACGGTGTCGCCAACATCATCGGCAACCAGTATTGCACCGGCTTTGTCGACGGCGATGCCCACCGGCCGGCCCATGGCTTGTTCCTGGTCGTTGACGAAGCCCGTGAGAATATCCTCGGTTTCGCCGCTCGGTCGTCCCTGCTCGAACGGCACGAAGATCACTTTGTAGCCACTGCGGGGTTTGCGGTTCCACGAGCCGTGCTGGCCAATGAAGGCGCCGTGGCGGTAACGCTCCGGTAGCAGGGAACCTTCATAGAACACCAGACCCAGCGAGGCGGTATGGGCGCCGAGGGCATAATCCGGCACCAGTGCCTTTGCCACCAGATCCGGTCGTGGTGGCTTCACCCGCTGGTCAACATGCTGGCCGAAATAACTGTAAGGCCAGCCATAGAAGCCGCCATCCCACACCGACGTCATGTAGTCCGGGACCAGATCGCTGCCGATCAGGTCGCGCTCGTTGACCGTCGTCCATAGCTCGCCGCTGTCCGGCTGCCAGGCCAGCCCGTTGGGGTTACGCAAGCCGGAAGCGAACAGGCGCAGGGTCTTGTTCTCAGGGTTGACTTCGAGGATGGCTGCGCGGTTCTCTTCGGCTGCCATGCCGTTCTCGGCGACGTTGCTGTTCGAGCCACTGGTCACATACAGCCGCGATCCGTCCGGGCTGGCGATTACATTCTTAGTCCAGTGATGATTGATCGGGCCGGCCGGTAGATCGATGACTTTCTCTCCCGCACCCTCGATGCGGGTCGCGCCTTCTTCGTAGGTAAAACGCACCAGAGTGTCGGTGTTGGCGACGTAGAGCTGATTGTCCACCAGCACCATGCCGAAGGGTGAGTTCAGCCCTTCGAGGAAAGCCGTGCGCTGCTCCGGTGTGCCATCACCGTCCTTGTCGCGCAGCAGGGTGATGCGGTTGGCGCTCTCGCCGCCCGAGCCGGCGCGTGCCATGACTTTCTTCATGATCCAACCGCGAATACCTCCGCTCTCTGGCTTGGGCGGGGCATCGCTTTCAGCCACCAGCACGTCGCCGTTGGGTAGTACATGCAGCCAGCGTGGATGGTCGAGATTGCGAGCGAACGCTTCGACGCGAAAGCCTGGAGCTGCTTGTGGCTGCGCTCCAGCCGGCCAGCCGGTTGCCTTGGCAATGTTGACCGTTGGGATATCAGCGACTCGTTAGGTTCCGGGAGCGCAGGGTCTGGCCCGTAGCCCGACTGCACCGGCAGATTGGCGGTATCGCCGCAGCCTGAGAGCGTGAGCGCCAGGGACGCGGCCAACAGACAAGCGTAATGGCGTTGCATGGGAGGCTCCTGGTATGTCGCTGAGTGGTGCGACGCGCTGGGTCAAGGGCCTTGCTCGCGGTCGCGGCCCTGTTTGCTGTCATGCCGGGCAGTTTTCGAGGCGTGCTGCTCCAGTTTCGGCATCAGCAAAAAAATTACCAGTGCGAAGCCCGTCGTGAGCACTGCGGTGGACTCGTGCCCCAGCCCGGTGGCGACACCGATGGCGGCGGTCAGCCAGATTCCGGCTGCTGTGGTCAGGCCTTTGACGTCCCGCTGCGAGCTGCCCTTGAGGATAGTACCTGCGCCGAGAAAGCCGATCCCCGTGATGATGCCCTGCATCACTCGCGACAAATCCTCGAGTGGCATACCGGCTTCCAGCGGTACCAGCACGAACAGCGCCGCGCCCAGTGCCACCAGCATGTGGGTTCGCAACCCGGCCGCCTTGCCCTTGTACTCTCGTTCATAGCCCAGCACACCACCGAGCGCCGCCGCCAACAGCAGCCGTATGGATACGCGAATGCCATGTTCCAGATCGGGGATGTCGGAAAATTCCGACGCAACGGTGCGGCCCAATATCTCCCACCATTCCATGTCTTCCCCCGGCTAGCTCGGCGATCGCATGTATCTAAATGTTCGAGTCATGCCGCGCATCACGGTTCATTCGGTGACCTCGAAACGCAGCATGCCGATCATTTGGCCGGCTTCGGTCATGACTCGTACGCGCCAACGGCCTTGGGCCTTGTCAGGAAAATTGCGCTTATGGGTCCAGGCGCGGTAGCCCGCATCGCGTCCTCCGCTGATGTCCAGCGGTATGCGGTCGACACGCCGGCCGTTGTGTTCCCATACATGAAAGATGCGTTCCTTCAGCCCCCGCGGTGCGTTGATCGCGGTAAAGGCGTAGAGGCCATTGCCGTGAAGCTCGCGCCTGGATAGCTGACGCAGGCGGTTGCCGGGCTCGCGTGATGCGTCGTCCATGCTCATGGTCACCGCGACATCATTGAGCCAGAGCGTAGCCGGCGGTACCCAGGTACGACCCATCCAGCCGGCTAGCCCGACGATTACCGCCAGTAGTGGAACGGCCACCATGCTTTTCCAGTTCCATTCCGGGAACAACCCTCTGAGGCTGGGTAGCGCCAGCAGAACCGCGATGATTAACGCACAAAGGTAGCTCTGCGGCGTGGACAGGTGAAAGATGATGGGCAGCGCAGTCAGCAGAACCGCGAACAGCGTCAGGGCATGGAATGCCAGATAGACCCAGCGACGCGGTGCCAGCCACTTGTAGTAAAGCGGGTCGACCAGCGAGATCAAGGCCGCGACGCCCAATATCACCGTGAATACCGCCTGCCCGCTGTTCCAGGTGGTGGTGATGAAGAAGAACGGAATGATGAAGAACAGGCTTTCCTGATGCACCATCTGCGTGACGTAGCGCAGCACGGGACGTGGCACTTTCCAACCGAAATGGCGCTCCAGGCGGCGGCGCAGGCTGTTTTCCAGCATCAGCCAGAGCCAGCTGGCCAGCATGGTCGCCGCGATCACCTTCGCCAAACCGGCATGGCGCTCCACCAGTACAAAACTGGCAATACCCGAGCAGAAGCCAAATAGCGCCACTGTGCCCGGATAGCGGCGAATTAACCGTGAGCCCTGTTCGAACAGCGCGGCAAGGCGGGATTTCAATGGCATGTAGATTTCACGTCAAGAATCGTCCCTGGTTGTGGTCATGGCCAGTTTTGCGCGAGGGCATCGTCCCAAGCCTGCAAATAGTCTGGCTTTTCTGTGCAGCCGGCGCTGCCGAGGAGCATTGACGGGGCGATAGTCTGTCGCCCGTGTTTGAATTTCATCTTCACCAGCACACAGGCACAACGAACGGGGCCGCTGAGGAACACATGCTCAAAGTAGGTAACGCGGGCGTCGTGATAGATCACTCGCGATTCAATCTTCAACCAGCTGAAGAGCTTGATCGGCGCGGTGAAGCGAATAAGGACCGAGGCGTTGACGAAGGCATAGCGTTGGCGCACCAGCGTGCCAAAAAGGCCGGTGCGTGCGAGAAAATCGATCTGCGCTGCCTCGGTCAGACGTAGATAGCGGTCACTCTTGAGTTTGATAGCGCCTACATCCAACGGGGTCACCAGAAAGCGGCTGGACAGCCTCTGGTCCGGCGTGTTGCGCTCGCGGCGTAGCAGCGCCAGAAGCAAAGTCAGTACGTTGCGCAGCAAACCACCCATTATCGAATTCCTTTCTCCAGAGACACCGCTGGGCGCAGAGAGCCAGGAATTGCTCCGCTCCTCAAGATCAATCAACTCGGGCAGCATTGTGACGCCCTGTTTCTCCGCAGCCTGTCACTTCGGTCAACTGCAGCGCTGTTGGCTTCTGCTTCGAGTGCCGGTTCGGGGCATTGCTCCGTTATGCATCACAAGTGTGGCGGTCGAGTGGTTCGTGGCGATGCGGTTAGGTAGCCGCTGCGGTCGCCTTGTCAATCGCGGTGCGAACATCGCCGTATGAACGTGCCGTTTCGGGAGCCAGGCGTACCAAGGGCAAGCCGATCGTTTGGCAAAGCTCATCGAGAAAGGCATTCGAATCAGATGCCTGCTCCATTTCGATGGCGCAACGAGGCTCCAGCGTGGTCCGGTCACAAAGAAGAAAGTCGAAGCGTGCCGCGGATATCCGGTTGACGGCCTGGTACCAGGGGGATCGCCGGGGAATCGCCGTCACTTCGACCACATCGGCAACTCGCACCTTGCTCAGGATCAAATGATCGTCACCGGCCGCTTGTTGCAGCAATGCCAACAGCTCGCCTTCGCTCGGTTGAAAGAATGGATGTTTCAGTTGATATGGCATCCGTACGGCGGGATGGTTGAACTGTCGCTGCTTGATAAGGAAGACCAGGGCGAAGCAGACGAAAGCCACCAGCACCAATCCGAGAAAGGAGGTCACTGAGAGCCTGCCTTATATGGAAGCGGCTGGATCTCCAGAGGAGACAAGATATGCATGGGCTGTCCTGACGTGTTCTGCATGATCGTTTGAACGAGCAGAAGCAGGGGAGTTCGTTCCGAACAGCACGGTAGTTATCCAAGGTAACTGTGCAGCGATCTGTGGATAAGCTATGGGCTGACCGTCCGGAGCCGTGCGGCACTAGCGTTGGCGTTGGCTGATCACGCTTTGATCAATGCTTGGAAGCGGTGCTGGTACGCACAGCAGCACGTCTTGTACAAGGCATTAGCGACTGTTTCGTAACGGTTTTTTTGCTGGATTCGGATTGTTGACCGACACTTATCCCCGTTTGCTGTGGAGAGAGTTGTGGATAACAGCCCGTAAAGTCGTCGAGAGCGCCATGGCATGGCTGTTGCGGAAAGCTGTTTATTTTTCATACAGCTTTCCGCCCACGACACCGGGGGGCTTGTTCAGGTCACTGGGCATTCTGCCAGCGGCTATGAATACTCGGCTGCCAAGCGTTAAGCCGCTGCAAGAGATTCCGAGGAGAGTCGCTGCGCTGCAACATAGAGCGGTATTTCATTTTCACAAAGCCCTCCTCGACGAGATGATCCAGGAAGTGGCTCAGCTTGCTATAGAACTGGTTGGTGTCCAGGAGCCCGAGCGGCTTGCTGTGATAGCCCAGCTGGCCCCAGGTCCAGACTTCGAACAATTCTTCCAGGGTGCCAAGGCCGCCCGGCAGCGCGATGAAGGCATCGGAGAGTTCGGCCATGCGTGCTTTGCGCGCATGCATGCCGTCGACCACCTCTAGTCGCGTCAGGCCTGTATGGCCGATTTCAAGCTCTTTTAAGCTGCGGGGAATAATGCCGATCACTTCGCCACCGGCCGCCATGGCGGCATCAGCCACCACACCCATCAAGCCAACCGCACCGCCGCCATAGATCAGTCGGATGCCATTCTCCGCCAGGGTCTGGCCCATCGCGATGGCAGCTTCTCGATAGATGGGGTTGGCGCCCGTACTGGCACCGCAGAATATGCAGATCGATTGCAGGGACATCGCTCACTCCGTCATTCACGTGGCCGGCAGATTAACCCCGACGCCAGGTGGAGGTCACGGGGATCGCATCAGCCTACAAGGCATCTCTCGCTGCAGCCGCCACTGACAGCCAGTGCGTAGTTGGCGAACAACGTCTGAAAAAGGTCGAAGCTGGACATGATGGCACCTTGGCGCTGCTTTGATGGGCGAAAGGCTAATTGACCTGCGCGCCGGGCGGCTCTTAGTTTCTGAATATCGCTTCGATAGCATTTTCGTTCGGTTATCCCCTGTCGCTGTGCAATGTTCTGTGGATAACCTCTGAGTGGGTTGCTCGAGGACGCGCCGCCAGTCGCATTGCGGCAATTGTACGATTCTTGATCAAACCGCTAGCTTGCTCCGTAAGCGTTTGAATTCAGAAGCTTTACCAGGAGTACCGAGGGCTGAGAAAGCTCGGTAAAGCAGCTTGAAGTTATCAAAGATAGCTGTGGGGTGTTCTGTGGATAAGGTGGGGGAACAAGCGGGAATGCCCCGGTGCGCCTGGGTTGCGGGTGGTTGGGCAAAAACTAGCCAGTCGTTGCCTCTGCGGCGACAGCTCAGGAGCAGGCTCTCCATCGGTCACGGCCTGCTTCGGTCGTGGCCCGCCATCATCCCGCAGCGTTATGCCGGGGCATTCATTCGCGGGCGTTTGATTGTGAGCCGAGTTGGCCTCGTCGACACTCGCCGGCATTGCAACGTCATCCAATAACAATTTGCTGGAGGAATGCCGAATGAGTGAAGCCATCCGCTTCGAAGACAAGGTGGTAATCGTGACTGGCGCTGGTGGCGGACTCGGTCGCGCCCATGCGCTGCTATTCGCCCGTCATGGCGCCAAGGTTGTCGTCAACGATCTCGGCGCAGTGCTCAGGGCGAGGGCGCCAACAGCTCGGCGGCCGATCGGGTGGTGGAAGAGATTCGCCAGGCCGGCGGCACGGCGGTGGCCAACCACGACTCGGTTACCGACGGTGAGAAGATCGTGCAGCATGCGCTCGATGCCTTCGGACGCATCGACGTGGTGGTGAACAACGCCGGCATCTTGCGCGATAAAACGTTCCACAAGATGGACGATGCCGACTGGGACCTGGTGTACAAGGTTCACGTCGAAGGCGCCTACAAGGTTACCCGCGCGGCCTGGCCGCACATGCGCGAGCAGGGTTATGGCCGGGTGATCTTCACCGCGTCCACCTCCGGCATCTACGGCAACTTCGGTCAGTCCAACTACGGCATGGCGAAGCTTGGCCTCTACGGGCTGACCCGCACCCTGGCCCTGGAAGGCCGCAAGAACAACATCCTGGTCAATGCCATCGCGCCTACCGGCGGCACGCGGATGACCGAAGGCCTTATTCCTCCGCAGGTTTTCGAACAACTCAAGCCTGAGCTGGTAAGCCCGCTGGTGGTGTATCTGGCAAGCGAGCAATGCCAGGAAACATCCGGACTGTTCGAAGTGGGCGGCGGCTGGATGGGCAAAGTGCGCTGGGAGCGCAGTCTAGGCGCCGGTTTCGACCCAAGGGCAGGCTTCGATGCCGAAGATGTTGCGGCCAACTGGCAGCAGATCTGCAATTTCGAAAACGCCGCGCATCCGGCTGACAATATGGAAGCGTTGAAGGAAATGATGGCCAACCTGCAGAAGCACGCCGGCTAATTCTGCCAGGCGGTCAGGCCGAAAGGAGCATGGGCTATCCCCGCCTTTCGACCGGCCTGTCGTGTCAGCCAGCGGCTGCGCTCACCGCACCTGCTGGCAGCAGGCGCAAGGCTTTTGCCCGCGCCTGGGTAAGATCGCGCACGTAATGCAGCTGCCCTTCAAGCAGGTGAATGCCGGCGCGACGCAGCTTGAGCCTCACCCGTGCGTTGCTGCCGCAAAGGATCAGTGCGATACCCTGCTTTCGATAATCCAACAGAACATTTTCCAGCGCCGCGAGCGCGGTCATGTCCAGCATCGGCACATTACTGATATCGACAATGACGACCTTTACCTCGGGATTGAAGCGTCGCAGCACGCTCAACGCCTTCTCCGCAGCGCCAAAGAACAGCGGTCCGCGGATCGCGTAGGCGGCGACGTGCTCGGGTAGATCCTGTAGCAGCTGGCTCTGGCCGGAGCGCAGGCTCGTGGTATCGGTCAGCTCGCTCATGCGCTTGATGAACAGCCCAGCCGCCAGCAACAGGCCGACCCCGACCGCCAGGACCATATCGAACAACACTGTCAGGGTCAGGCAGGTCAGCAGAACCAGCACATCGCTGCGAGGTGCGATGCGCAGGGTCTTGAGTACGTGCGGCGCTTCGCTCATGTTCCAGGCCACCATGAGCAGAAGCGCCGCCAGGGCGGCCATCGGCAGATAACTGAACAGCGGCGCCAGCCAGAGGATAGCCACCAGCACGACGCCGGCATGAATGATCGCCGCCAGTGGTGAGAAGGCGCCGGCGCGCACGTTGGTGGCGCTGCGGGCGATAGCAGCGGTGGCGGTGATCCCGCCGAACAGAGGAGCGATCAGGTTGCCGATGCCTTGTCCCAGAAGTTCGGCATTCGGATCGTGGTTGCTGCCGGTCATGCCATCGGCCACCACCGCGCAGAGCAGCGACTCGATGGCCCCCAGCATGGCGATGGCGAACGCCGGCGCGAGCAGTTGACGGAACAGCTCGAAGCTCAGCGTCAGCGGTTGCCCATCGGGGCCTGACAACAGCCAGGGCCAGGCGAAGTCCGGTAGGAACGGCGGTATGCCTGGATGCGCCACGCCGTCTGCGCTATAGCTGAAGCGTTCGCCGAGCGTGGCCACGGCGAGGCCTGAGGATTCCAGTGCCGTTCCGGCCAGGGCGCCGACGATGAGCGCCACAAGATGGCCGGGCACGCGGGGCACCAGTCGCGGCCAGATGATCAAGGTTGCCAGGCAGAGCGCGGCAACAAGCGCGTCGCCGGTTTGGGCGCTGGGCAACGCGCGAACCAGCAGGGCCAGCTGTTCCACATAATGTTGAGGTTGTTCGGTGAGGGTCAGTCCGAGCACATCCTTGAGTTGCAGGGTCGCGATGACGATGCCGATCCCCGCTGTGAAGCCCAGCGTCACTGGATAAGGCACGAAGGTGATCAGCTTGCCCGCGCGCAGCAGCCCGAGTGCTATCAGGATCAGCCCGGCGAGCATCGTGCAGAGGAGCAGGCCACCGACGCCGAACTGTTGCGTGATCGGTAGCAGAATCACAACGAATGCCGCCGTGGGCCCGGATACGTTGAATCTGGAGCCCCCGGTCAGGGCGATCAGCGGCGCGGCGATCAGCACCGTATACAGGCCATGTTGTGGTGCAACCCCCACCGCAATCGCCAGCGCCATCGCCAATGGAATGGCGATTATTCCGACCGTTATTCCTGCCGCGATGTCACCGCGTAGCTCGCGGCCACCGTACCCAGATCGCAGGGTTTGACGCCAGGCGGCGAATAGCGGTGGAAGATTCATGCAGACCGGTCCTTGTGTGCAAAGCGCAAGTATAAGCACAGGCCTCGCCGGGAGCTTTGCCCACGCTCAATATCGCTGCCAAATTATGGTTTTTCGCGTACGACCTTGGTCGCAAGCGCATCTGGCGCGTTGAGTGCACTCGCCTCGCGGAGTAAACTGCCGCCCCCGTAAGGCCCGTCGGACCGGAGAGACCATGCGCAAAGACAAGAAGAAGGTGATCGGCGAAGAAGTCAGCAATGAATCGATCAAGTTGTTTCTCGAGCCGGAACCGGCTGACGAGACACCGCCGTCGCTGCACAAGCTGATCAAGGCCTATCGAGGTTTGCGGGTTGATGATTTCGAGCGTTTTCTCGGGTTCTTTGTCGAAGCCGGATTCGATCTGAACGCAAAGGACGCCAAGGGGCAGGATTTCGTTGCTCTGGTCGCCGACCAGCGCCAGGCGGAGCCCTACATCGAACTGATCAGGGCCGCGCGCGCTGATTCATTCACCTCCGGGGAAGGCCTCCGAGGCAGGCATTACTGTTGTACAGGCTGCGCAACCGACAGCCACAATCGATTTTCTCGCTGCATGTGTCCCGTAGAGCCCCGGCCTGTCGCCCTGCTCCGGGAGAACATCGGAGCGAGAGGGAGGAGGCCAAAAGCCGTTCTCCCGACAGCGGGCAGGCATCCTGAGATGCTCGCCTTCGGGCACAAGCCCGAGCAGCGGTGTAGAGACTTCCTCCGTTTCTAGCCGCCTGGCTGGTGGTTCTACGCGATTGCGTACTGCGGTCGTGACAGTTTAATGCTGTGATTCTGGAGAACGCGTTAATGACGCAACACGATAGCGAAGCCGTGGATTTGGTGCTGGTGGGAGCCGGCATCATGAGTGCGACTCTGGCGGTACTGCTCAAGGAACTCGATCCCAACATCAAGCTGGAGATTGTCGAACTGCAAGAATCCGGGGCCGTGGAAAGCTCGAATCCCTGGAACAATGCTGGCACCGGCCACGCCGGGCTGTGTGAGTTGAACTACACGCCGGACAGCAAAGACGGTTCGATCGACATCAAGAAAGCCGTCACCATCAATACCCAGTTCGAGGTCTCCAAGCAGTTCTGGGCGTACCTGACGGGCCGCGAGGGCTTCGGCAGCCCCCGTGACTTCCTCAACGTCGTGCCCCACCTGAGCTTCGTCCGCGGCGCCAAGAATATCGACTATCTCAAGCGCCGCTTCGATGCGCTCAAGACTCATCATGCGTTCGAAGGCATGGTCTACACCGACGACCGCGCCACGATGGAAGAGTGGATGCCGTTGATGATGCCGGGTCGCCCGGTGGATGAGCCGATCGCCGCAACCCGCGCCCTGAACGGTACAGACGTCAACTTCGGTGAGCTGACTCGACAGATGCTGGTGTATCTCGAGGCCAAACCGGGCGTGAAGATGTCTTATTTCCAGAAGGTCACAGGCCTGGAGCGCAATGGCAAAGGCTGGCGCGTGGAGATCAAGAACACGCGTGACGGAAGCAGTCGCGAGCTCGACGCCGGCTTCGTCTTCCTCGGCGCTGGTGGTGCAGCCTTGCCGCTGCTGCAGATGTCGGATATCGAAGAAGGCAAGGGCTACGGCGGTTTCCCTGTCAGCGGCCAGTGGCTGCGCTGCGATAATCCGGAAATCGTCAAGCAGCATCAGGCCAAGGTTTACAGCCTGGCTGCCGTAGGCGCACCGCCGATGTCCGTTCCTCATCTGGACACGCGCGTCGTGGATGGCAAGAAGTCGCTCCTGTTCGGGCCTTATGCCGGCTTCACCACCAAGTTCCTCAAGCATGGTTCGCCGCTTGATCTGCCGATGTCGATCCGGCCGAGCAATATCAAGCCGATGCTGGCGGTCGCGCGTGACAACATGGACCTGACCCGCTACCTGATCAAGGAAGTCCGGCAGTCCATGGAGGATCGCCTGGAAACCCTGCGTGGCTTCTATCCCGAGGCGAAGGCCGAAGACTGGCGCCTGGAAGTGGCTGGTCAGCGCGTACAGATTATCAAGAGGGATCCGAAGAAAGGCGGCATCCTGCAATTCGGAACCGAGCTGGTATCGGCGCGGGACGGTTCCATTGCCGCGTTGCTGGGTGCTTCGCCGGGTGCTTCGGTGACGGTGTCGATCATGCTCGATCTCATCGAGCGTTGCTTCCCGGAACAGGCCAAGAGCGAAGACTGGTCTCGCAAGCTTGACGAGATCTTCCCGGCTCGCGAGAAAGTGCTGGAAGCTGATCCGGTGGTTTACCGTGACGTAACTACCATGGTCGACAAGCGTCTTGGGCTAGCCGACTAGGTCAGACGTACCGGGGCATCCGAAGCCGCGCAGCTTGCATGAGCCGCGCGGCTTTTTCATGTCCGTGGAGCGCAGCGCGTTGGATAGGCTGTGTGCGGCAACGATTGGCCGATCATGCCGAGGCAGATTTCGTCTACCTCAACCCAGCGATCACCATGCGGCGGCGCGATGGAGGTCAGCAGCATGCGACAGCGCCGCTGATCATCGAGCAGGACGTAATGGCGCGGTGCCGGGCGCCGGAGCAGGGCAGTCAGTAGTGACATGGATGTGCTTCCTGAAAGGTCTCGGCGCGTTATCGCACAGTGTTGTTGCGGTTAGGTGAATGGAACATTGCCGCTGTCGGACGGGTCTTTAGCGCATCAGCTGTCAGCGTGTTGCGGGGCTGGTTATACTGCGCGCCATCATTCTTGATCTGGAGAAAGACAGCATGCTGAAACGCCTGTTGTTCAGTCTTGCCGCCGTGTCGGTACTGGCCCTGGCCGGTTGCGCACATAGCCCGCAGCAACTCGATCCAACTCCCAAAATCACTGGCACCATCAACCCTGTTGGCCAGGGGCAGCCGGTATCGGTGCGGGTGGTGGACGGGCGTCCGTCTCCGACGCTGGGCACCCGCGGTGGCCTGTATCCGGAAACCAGCGCGGTGATCGTGCCGAAGGCGAAGGTGGTACCCAAGCTGCAGGCTCAGGCAGAAGCAGCGGTTCGCCTGCTTGGCTTCACGCCGTCGCCCAATGCTTACAATGCTCCACAGCTGACGTTGACGCTTGCCGAACTCAAATATCAATCGCCGAAGGAAGGCCTCTATGTCACTGAGGCGACGATCGGCGCAACGTTCCGCGTCGAAGTGCAGAACGGCGGTCGTCGCTACACCGGACGGTATGGCGCCTCGCTGAATCAGCGTTTCGGTATGGCCCCGAACGAGCAGACCAACACCAAACTGGTGAGTGAGGTGTTGAGCGATGCGCTGAGCCGCGCGTTCCGTGACCAGAACATCGGTCAGGTGCTGGCCCAGTAAGCCGACCACGGTTGTGAACGAAACCCGCATCTCGATGCGGGTTTTTTGTTTGCGATATAGGTTCTGGAGGGCGCTTGAAGTGTTGTGCGTGCAGTGTCATCAGGCGTTACCGCCTGGTTGTCGCTGGGACATAGGCAGAGGCGAGCGCAGTCTTCACCTGCACAAACGAAAACGCCCCGTCAGGCCGGGGCGTTTCCATGGGCGGATGGCCCTAAAGCGCTAAATCAGCGCACGCCGGAGTTGCGCAGGGCCGCCGGGGTGTACTGATTGGAGCTGGCTTCGTAGTTGTAGACGTAAGGGTTCTTTTCCTCGTTCTTCATACCCATCACCAGATAGCGACCAGACACCAGGTCGTACAGGGTTTCCATCGAATACAGCGGCACTTGCACGTTGAAGAAGTACTGAGAGTGCGCCTCGGCGACGCGCCACAGTGTGTCACGGCCGTCATAGTGGTCGATGACCGCAGCTTGCCAAGTGTCTTCGTCGATGAAGAAGTTGCGCTTGGCATAGATATGGCGCTCGCCGCTCTTCAAGGTCGCCTCGACTTCCCAGACGCGGTGCAGCTCGTAGCGGGTCAGGTCCTGATTGATGTGGCCCGCCTTGATGATGTCGTCATATTTCAGCTGCGGCGAATCCAGGCGGTAGGAGTTGTAGGGAATGTACATCTCCTTCTTGCCCACCAGTTTCCAGTCGTAGCGATCCGGTGCGCCGTTGAACATGTCCAGGTTGTCGGAGGTGCGCAGGCCATCGGCTGCGGTACCCGGGCCGTCGTAGGCTACCTGCGGGGCCCGGCGCACACGGCGCTGGCCTGCGTTGTAGATCCACGCCATGCGCGGCTCCTTCACCTGGTCCAGGGTTTCGTGGACCAGGAGGACGTTACCGGCCAGTCGCGACGGCTCGGTGACTTGCTGCTTGAAGTAGAACAGGACGTTGCCGTGTTTTTCGGCGTTGTAGTCGCGCAGAGTGTCGGTGTAGACCACCTCATCGACGAACTTGACCAGGTTGTAGCTGCCATTCACCTGTGGAGTGGCCTGGGCAACGATTCGACGGGCTGAGCCACCCCGGTAGCGGGTGATGTGGTTCCAAATCACTTCCAGGCCATCCTGGGGGAGCGGGAAAGCGACCGCAGTGTCGAAATTAGCCAGCCCGTTGCCGCCGCGGACCAACTCGGTGTGGGTCGCATTCTTTTTCGCCGCGTCGTAGATCCGCTGGGGTACGGCGGCACTGCGGCGGGTCTCGAAGACCGGCAGACGATAGGTTTCAGGGTAACGCTTGAGCATGGCGATCTGGCCGGGGCTCAGGTTGTCCTTGTACTGCTCGAAATTCTGCGCGGTGATGGTGAATTTTGGCTTGTCGTTCGGATACGGATCGCTGACGAAGCCATCGGCGCTGACGCTGGCGGCATCCTGCGGCAAGCCGCCTGTCCAGGCGGGAATCGTGCCGGCGGCGTTACCAGCCTTTTCGGCGCCGATGGGCGTCAGGCTGTCGCCCAGCTTAGCCGCTTCCGACTCGGACACCGCTGCCTGGGCTCCGCTTGCCAGCAGAGCGCTTGCCAGCAAAGAGAGTGTGAGGGCCCCCGTCTTTAACTTGTTTTTATTCATTGTTCGGTCCTGTTGATTCGGTAACTGGTTCCCTGCAAGCGATGCCGTAAGCGCGGCACTTGCAGGTGGCGACTTCCACGAAAAAGGTGGCGGGCCGCAGGCCCGGTAAAAATCACGTCACAGACGCAGCGATCACAAGTTGCCGTTTGCTCGACTCCGCGGCAGTCCCGTCTGGTTGCTCAAGCCAGGCGCACGCTCTATTTCGGTTGTTCGAGGCAAGATGAGGGTGAAGCTGGAAGGGACTATAAGTCAACAATCGAGACGGCACCTATCTGCATAAATGGCGCAAATACCCGGCAAATTGCCATCTCTTGGTTACGTTCCGCTTGGTCGGGAAACGGCTGAATCCGCTGGCGCGTTTCGGTAGACTCCGTTGCCGATTTTTGGCATTTCAAAGGCCGGTGTTTCTCGGTCTTCGTGGAGGTTCGGTTGTCACTGAGTATCGATTTATCGGGGCTGGCCAGCTTCGGCCCTGTGCTCAACTCGATGGCGTTGCTGATCGCGCTCGGCGGTGCCTGGTTGCTGCTGGCGACGCGCTGGCGTCAGCAACTTGCGAGTCAATCAGCGCATCCGATCGGCACCCGCGGGCCGGTCGTCGAGCTGATTGGCGCGGCGGCAACCCAGCGAATCGACCGGTTCTTCTATGGCTTTGGTTTCAGCAGCCTGGGGCTGGCCTGGCTGCTTTCCTCGCTCACCCGGCTGATCTAGCTGCCTGCCGGGCATCGCTTCCTCAGAGGCTCAAGCCTGCCTTCAATCGGTGCTGATTACGTACCGGTGTGGCGTACTGCTGGATCAGGTAAGGCTGTTGCACGCTCGGGCAGGCGGCCAGGCGCTTGCTCCATTCCGCCTCGGCACGCGCGATTTCCTCCGTGCTGAACAGTTCGGTGAGCTCAGGTATCGCCAGCCCTGGGTCGCGTCCGTCCCAGATCCGGTACGCCAGATAATTAACCGGAAACAAACGGTAGTCACAGAGAATCTGCTGGTCGATGGCGCTTGCGAGCTGCTTGGGATCATCCGGGACGTCGGTGATAGGGGTGCCGAAGTTGACGTGAACGCGGCCTTTATAACCGGTGATACCGAGTGCGATGCTGGTGTCGTCTTCTCCCGGCGCCTTGGTGTAGGTGCCGGTGCTGGACCGGATGTAGAGCTCTCGAGCCTTGGCTTGGTCGCAGGGGTCATATTCGTAGCTGATCGATACCGGGGTGGGCCGCAGCGCTGCCATGGCTTCAGCGAAAGGCTCGTCCTTGCGGCTCATGTGGAGCATTTTCAGGATCGCCGAGTCGGTGCGGTCGTCACCGTCCTTCGCGCGGCCCTCGGCCTGGGCGATCCAGATCGATTCGCCATCATTGCGAATCGAGTGGTTGATGTAGGCGGAGAGCACCTGGTAAGCCGCGAGCTTCTCGCGTCGGCCAGTGACCGAACGGCGTACGATGAAACTTTTGTTCAGCCGCATCAGGTCGCTGACGAATGGCCGCTGCAAGAGGTTGTCGCCAATGGCGATGCGCGGCGTGCGCATCTTTGCCTGGAACACCGCGTAGTTGACAAAAGCCGGATCCATCACGATGTCGCGATGGTTGGCCAGAAACAGATAGGCACAGCCGGGCTGCAATTTTTCCAGCCCTGAATAGGTGATGCCATCGGTGGCGCGCTCAATGGTCCGGTCGAGGTACATCTCGATCCGTGCCTGCAGCGTGTCGATCGAATGAATGCTGGCGAACTCACGTTTAAGGCGTTGCGCTATAAGCGGCTTAAGCATCCAGCCCATCGGGCCGGCCAGCCGTGGAAAGCGAAAGTGCGCCAGAATGTCGAGGAACTCCCGGTCGGCGAACAACCGCGCCATCACGGCAGGGACTTCAGCGTCGGCATAGGGTCGGATGGCTTCGAATTCGTCCATCATGTTCTCTGTAAGGGGAAACTGAATAACCCCAAACGTTTCGGGGTCGAAGTTAGGTCTGTTGACGTTTCAACGCGGCGCACCGCACAAGCGGGTAAGCGCAGGGCAATAGCGAGCCGTCATTCGCAATGCGAGTCACGCGGTTGCACCATCAGGCTTGTCCCTGCGGTGGCAACGCGCCGGGACGACACCAACAGACTAAGGACGGCGATTATAGCGGCAAGTCACGCAGGAGACGCTGATGCTGGAATCACAGGATTATCAATGCCCCTATTGCGGCGAAGGGGTTGAGGCACTGCTTGATCTGAGTGGCGGTGATCAGCGCTATATTGAGGATTGTCCAGTCTGCTGCAGGCCGATCGTGTTCGATCTGCGAACTGATGGTATCGACTGGCAGCTCGACGTGTTGCGGGAGGATGACTAGATGCAGCGCGTATATGAACCTCGTGACTTGCTCGAAGCTGAAATGTTATGCGGCATGCTGACCGCCGAGGGCCTTGAGGTGTTTCTGACTGGACGGCATTTGATCGGCGCGGTCGGCGAGCTACCGGCGGCCGGTCTGCTCGGGCTGATGGTCGCCGATGACCAGGTCGAGCGCGCACGACAGCTGATCGCTGAGTACAATGGCGCCGAACCGCTGCCCGGCGACGAGCCGGAAAGCTATCCAGGCGAGCTCATCTGCTGATTCGGGCCGATGAGCGCCTGCCGCCCGCGCCAATAGGCCGCTGCTTTCGATCCGCCTCCCAACGAGTTCCCTCCATGTGTGGCCGCTATGCCCTGTTTCGCTGGAGCCCTGCCTTCGCCGCGCTCCCCGGTTTCCCTGCTGATCAGCAACCGCATTGGAGTTTGGCGCCCGGCGCTTCCGTGCTGCTGCTTCGCCAGACGGACAGCGAGCTGCAACTCAGCAGCGTGCGCTGGGGGCTGACCCCAGCCTGGCTCACCGACCTGACCCGGACTCCGGCGCAGGCGAGGGCGGAAACGTTGACCGAGCAGCCGATGTTTCGCGACGCCTTCCGCTTGCGCCGGGGCGTGCTGCCAGCCAACGGCTTCTATGAATGGCGCGGCACCGCGCGCAAACGGCCCTATTGGATGACCGGGGAGGACTCGCTGATCTATTTCGCGGCTATCTGGGAAGCCTATCCAGTGCCGGGCCATACCTACCTCAGCGCAGCCGTAGTGACCTTGCCGGCAGCAAACCAGCGGCGACCATTGATGCTGGATCAGGCCGGAATGACCGCGTGGCTCGATCCGCAGACCCCGCCCGAAGCGCTGCAGGCGCTGCTGACCACGCCGCAGCCGGCGCTGCGCGAGCGCCCCTTGGCAACTTTCGTCAACGACCCAAAGCTGGATGCGCCGGAATGCTTGACGCCAGTGAACTAGCCGTTGGCGGTGGCTATCGAAAGTGTGAACGTGCGGCGGCCGTACCGGGTCGACGCCTGTCTTGCAGAGGAAGACGGGAAGCCATCTGTCAAACGGCGTTGCATTGGCGACATGTTGCAGCCGGTTGCCGGGCAAGCGGGCTCGCTCTAGCATACGGCGCAGAACCCAAGGGAGACGCGACATGCTCAAGCCGCATTCTTTAATGCTTTTTTTGGCGGCCTCGGCGCTCGCCGGTTGTCAGGCGGTCAATACCACCAGTGGCGGCGCTGTCGGAGTCGACCGCAAGCAGTACATGTTCAGCATGCTGTCGACCGAACAGGTCAATCAGATGTACGCGCAGTCCTATCAGCAAACGCTGAGCGAGGCGTCGCAAAAGGGCATGCTTGAGAAAAGCAGCCCGATTACCAAGCGCGTCAATACCATCGCCCAGCGGCTGATCGCCGAGGTGCCGGCATTTCGGCCAGATGCGGCGCAGTGGGATTGGGCGGTCAATGTCATCGACAGCCCGGAGCTGAATGCCAACTGTGGCCCTGGCGGCAAGATCATTTTCTACACCGGGCTTATCGAGAGGTTGAACCTGACCGACGATGAAATCGCCGCGGTAATGGGCCATGAAATTGCCCATGCGTTGCGCGAGCATGGCCGCGAGGCGATGTCCAAGGCTTATGGTGTGCAGATGGCGACGCAGATCGGCTCTGCCTTTGGCGTAGGCACTGGCAGCCTGCAGCTGGCGAACATGGGCGTCGAGTACCTGATGACGTTGCCCAACAGCCGCAGTAACGAAAACGAGGCTGATCTGATCGGGTTGGAGTTGGCAGCGCGCGCGGGTTACAACCCGAACGCGGCGGTCAGTCTATGGAAAAAAATGGCCGCCGCCGGTGGTTCGGCGCCACCGGAATTCCTCAGCACGCACCCGTCATCGGGGAGCCGCACGGAAGCGCTGCAGGAAAACATTCCGAAGGTGATGCCGCTGTACCAGCAGCGCCGCTGATACCGGCAGCTGCCGCCGGGTTCAGATCGGTGGCAGCGTTACCGGGATCGGGCTATCCATGCCCAGCTGTGTGCGGGCGCTTTCAAGGTCGAACAATGTGTTGATTTCCTCAATGTCGCCACCTGGGTTGAGCGTCCAGATGGACATCGCGGCGACCGTGAGGATCTTGCCGCTCGGCGCATGTCCGAACACGGTTTTCTCCAGGGTGCCAAACAGGGTGCTGGAGGTCACCACGCGATTGCCTTCGCTGAGGCATTCATCCACCACCACGTCGAGGTCTGGCATCGCTTTGCGAATTTCTCGCACGATCAGGCCGAAGGCGCCGCTGTTGACGGGTTGCGTGATGAATGAGCTTTTGTAGCTGAAGTAACGGCTCTGTAGCTGTTCGGCCAGCGCCAGGCGACCCTTGCACCAGCTCAGATCGATATGCTGCCGAACGCGCCGTTTTCGTTCCTCCGGTGACATGCCGCCTGCTCCCCTCAAGTGCCGCCAGAACGCGGTAAGTTCGCACTCTACCAGCACCGGCGGCGCGTCAATTTGCGCTGCGTATCAGACTGGAAGCGAGCTGCTCAAACTCAAGGCCTGATAGACGGCATAAAGTGCCAAAGCAGCAAAACCGATAGCTGCGACTCGGCGAATCAGCGTGAGTGGCATGCGGTCTGCTGCGAAATTGCCGGCCAGCACTACCGGCACGTTGGCGATAAGCATGCCCAGCGTGGTGCCTATGATCACCAGAATGAAATCGGGATACTGCGCGGCGAGCATGACGGTCGCCACCTGAGTCTTGTCGCCCATCTCCGCCAGAAAGAAGGCGATCAGCGTGGCGACGAAGGGGCCGAAGCGGCGACCGCGCGCGGCTTCGTCCTCCTCCAGTTTGTCCGGCACCAGCGTCCACAACGCCACGGCTGCAAAGGATGCGGCCAGGATCCAGCTGAGGATAGCCGGTGAGACCAACGACGAAACCCAGTTGCCGATGGCCCCTGCAGCGGCATGGTTGGCCAGCGTGGCGATAACGATGCCCCAGATGATCGGCTGCGGGCGCCGATAGCGGGCGGCCAGCAACAGTGCGAGCAGCTGTGTCTTGTCGCCAATTTCGGCGAGCGCAACGATCAAGGTGGGGATATAGAACGATTCCAAACGAACTTCCTTGCGGGGGCGGGTCGACAAAAATCACCATGACACGCACCGCCTGCCCGCCCCGGGTCAGGTGTACGTGTCATGGGTCTTGTCAAACCGAGCGCGAGCTGCAGGCAGGTCGCGCGGGTCGCATGCACCATGGTCTGCGGACCAAGTATGTTGACGCATGCCGGGCGAGCAGGGCGCTCGCCGGAGACTACTCCCCCAGGATGGGCGCGAGTTTGCCCAAGCGCGGCGCGTTGTGCAAGTCAGCCCCGTGAACGTTCATGAGCGTTGCGCACGATAAACGCGAAAGCCGTCCGCAGTGACCAGGGTCTCGCAGGCGCCCAGATGGGCCTCGATCAACGGTGGATATTTGAGAAAGGAATTGGCCACCAGACGCAGCTCGCCGCCAGGCCTCAGGTGACTGGCGGCGCGTTGCAACAACGTCTCGCTGGCGGCGTAATGGGTATGTACGCCTTGATGGAACGGCGGGTTGCTAATGATTGCGGCACAGTCGTCAGGTGCCGCGTCAATGCCATCCCCGGCGATGACCTCAGCATCCAGGCCGTTGGCGGCCAGCGTCATGCGGCTGCTTTCGACCGCGAACGCGTCAACATCCAGCAGTACTACTTCATCGCTCGGATAACGCCGTTTCAGTGACGCTCCAATGATCCCGGCACCGCACCCGAAGTCCAGCAGCCGCCCGGTTGGCAAGTCGTCGAGCTGTTCCAGTAGCAGCGCAGTGCCGCGGTCGAGGCGGCCATGGCTGAATACGCCGGGTAGGCTGATGACTTGCAACGGGCCGTCCGCCGACTCGAGCTCGAAGCGTTGAGCGAGGGTCCGCAGCTCTGGCGCGGGCGGGCTGTTCTCCACCTTGAGTTGCCACAGCTGGCAATGGCGGGCGCTATCGAGCTTACGCGCTTCGCCGAACGGCGCCAGCTGTCGAGCGGCTCGCTCGATCCCGGCACGCTTTTCGCCCACCAGATACAGCAGACGGCCCGGCAGGCGGGCCGCTAGCGCGCTCAGCAAGTAATCGGTCAGTTCGCGTGACTTGGGCAGGAACAGCACCGCTGCGTCGAAAGCGGCGGCAGGCGGCTCGACGCCGAATGTGCAGCGCCCAGCGAAGCGAGCCTGCAGCTGATTATACTCACCGGCGTGCCAGCTCCAGCCCCTGGCGCTAGGCAACTGGCCGAGCAGATCGTCGGCCGGCAAGCCGGCGAGCAGCAGGCCACCATTGAACAGGTCGGCCTGGCGCAGCAGTACTTCGCTTCGGGGGTCCATGGAGTCTCCGGGCAAAGCTGGCGAGCTTAGCAGTCTGACCGCAGGGCGTCAGCCGACCTGTCGCCGCGGCGTGCCGGCAAAAAACGCCTCGGCGTTCTCGCACAGCTGGCCAACAATGCGCTGCCTGGCTTCGCGGCTGCCCCAGGCGCTGTGCGGCGTCACGATCAGGCGCGGTACGTCTGCGGCCAGCAGCGGGTTGTCATTGGCCGGCGGTTCGCTGGTGAGCACGTCGGTGGCAGCACCGCCCAGGTGGCCGCTGCGCAGCGTATCCGCCAGCGCCTGCTCGTCGATCAGGCCGCCCCGAGCGGTGTTGATGATGAACGCGGAGGGTTTCATCAGCTTCAGCTCGCGGGCGCCGATGAGGTTGCGTGTCTGTTCGGTTAGCGGGCAGTGCAAGGTCAGTGCGTCGATCTGCGGCAACAGCTCGTCGAGGTCCAGGCGATCGGCGCGCGAGGGCCGCCCTGGCAGATTGCCGGTCAGTACGCGCATGCCCAATGCCTCGGCCAGTCGTCCGACGGCGCTACCCAGCTCGCCATGACCGAGCACACCGAGGCTCTTGCCGGCCAATTCGACGATGGGAAAGTCCAGCAGGCAGAACTGCCCGCTTTCCTGCCAGCGGCCCCGGGCCACTGCGCCCTGGTAGTCGGGTAGTCGCGTGGCCAGTGCGAGCAGTAGCATTAGCGTGTGCTGGGCTACCGTTGCGGTGCCATAGGCTTGGCAATTACTCACCGTAATGCCGCGCTGTTTGGCGGCGGCCAGATCGATGTTGTTGACGCCGGTGGCGGCAACCAGAACCAGTTTCAGGTTCGGGCAGGCGGCGAATACCGCGTCGCTCAGGGCGACCTTGTTGACGATGGCGATTTCCGCGCCTTGCAGCCGATCGATGATCTGAGTGTCGCTGGTCTGCACATGGCAGATCAGTTCACCGAAGGCTGACTGCAACGGCGTCAGATCCAGGTCGCCCTGGTCGAGAGGAGATAGATCGAGGAATACAGCGCGGCGATTGCTCATGGACTTTACTCGTATGAATCAGCGGGCGGATGTTCCGCCCTGGAAATAGCGGAGTGGCTAAAGATGTACTGGATGGAGTTTCTTACCGTGGCGCTGGTTCACTTGCTTGCCGTCGCCAGCCCTGGACCGGACTTCGCCGTGGTCGTGCGTGAAAGCGTGTCTCGCGGCCAGCGAAGCGGCAACTGGACAGCCATCGGTGTGGGCAGCGGCATTCTGTTGCACGTGGGTTATTCATTGCTCGGGATTGGCCTGATCGTCTCGCAGTCGATCGTGCTGTTCAACCTATTCAAGTGGCTGGCGGCCGGTTATCTGTTCTATCTCGGCTTTCAGGCGTTGCGCGCCCGACCCGTTGCGGGCGGCGATCTCGCTCCGTCCGGTGCAGGGGTGGAGCACTCTCGCCGAAAAGCTTTTATGGTGGGGTTCGTCACCAATGGCCTGAATCCGAAGGCCACGCTGTTTTTTCTTTCGCTATTCACGGTGGTTATCGACCCCCATACGCCGCTCGCCGTTCAGGCGGGCTATGGGTTATATCTGGCGTTCGCTACTGGCATGTGGTTTTGCCTGGTGGCCTGGCTGTTCAGTCGCGAGCGCGTGCGGGCGGGGTTCGCCCGTATGGGCCACTGGTTCGATCGCGTCACCGGCGCCGTGCTGATCGGTCTTGGCATCCGTCTAGCCGCAAGTGAAATCGCTTGACCAGCGGTCTGTTGGCTCGATGCACACCGAAGGCCTTGGTGCGCTGAGCGGTTGCCAGCTGGGTTGTCGAAGTGGAGCGCCGCGCGCTGGGTTGCGCGGCGAACGTCCAGTGCCAGAGCTAGAGTGCGTCTCATAACATCAATAACAACAGGAAGCCCTATGTTGCAGACCCGAGTGATCAAACCCGCCGCGAACGCCTACCAGTACCCTCTGCTGATCAAGAGCCTGTTGTTGTCGGGCCGGCGCTATGAGCGCACGCGTGAGATCGTCTACCGCGACCAGCTGCGCTTCGATTACCGCACGCTCAACCAGCGTATCGCTCGGCTTGCTAACGTGTTGACCGCGGCAGGGGTCAAGGCCGGCGACACCGTGGCGGTGATGGATTGGGACAGCCATCGCTATCTCGAATGCATGTTCGCGATCCCGATGATCGGCGCGGTGGTACATACCATCAACATACGGCTGTCACCCGAGCAGATCCTCTACACCATGAATCATGCCGCGGATCGCTTCGTTCTCGTCAACAGCGAATTCGCGCCCCTGTACCAGGCGATCGCCGGGC
The DNA here is from genome assembly GCF_003325755.1 of Pseudomonas sp. SST3. The sequence goes on from NZ_QORI02000005.1 coordinate 124,413, forward strand.
AGCTCACCACGGTCGATAAAACCCTGCTGATCACCGATGCAGACGACAAGGAGTGCCAATTGCCGAACTGCGTCGGCGAATATGAAACTCTGCTGGCGGCCGCCGAACCACACTACGACTTCCCGGATTTCGATGAGGATTCGGTTGCCACGACCTTTTACACCACAGGCACCACGGGTGACCCCAAGGGCGTCTACTTCACCCATCGTCAGCTGGTGCTGCACACCCTCGCCGGCGCGGTAACGGTCGGCTGTCGTGAGAATCCCCAGCTGATGGCGGCCGGAGACGTCTACATGCCGATCACACCAATGTTCCACGTGCATGCCTGGGGGCTGCCTTACGTGGCGACGATGATGGGGCTCAAGCAGGTTTATCCGGGGCGTTACGATCCAGAGCTGCTGATCGAGCTGTGGCGTCGCGAAAAGGTGACCTTCTCCCATTGCGTGCCGACGATCGTGCAGATGCTGCTCAACGCCAAAGGCGCGCAGGGCACGGATTTCAACGGGTGGAAAATTACCATCGGCGGCAGCGCGTTGACTCGCGGCCTTTACGAGTCGGCGCGTGCCTGCGGCATGCAGCTGGTGGCTGCCTATGGCATGTCAGAAACCTGTCCGCTGATATCCGGCGCTCATATCAACGACGAGTTGCGTCAGGCCAGTGAGGACGTGCAGACCAGTTACCGGCTCAAGGCCGGGGTTCCGGTGGTGCTGGTCGATGCTGCCATCCAGGCGCCGGACGGCAGCTTTCTGCCAGCCGACGGCACGTCCCAGGGCGAGCTGGTGCTGCGCGCACCATGGCTGACTCAGGGCTACGCCGGCAATCCGGAGAAGAGCGAAGAATTATGGGCGGGCGGCTGGTTGCATACCGGTGACGTGGCCACCATCGACGAGAGGGGCAATATCGACATCCGCGATCGCATCAAGGACGTGATCAAGACCGGCGGCGAGTGGATATCTTCGCTGGCGCTGGAGGGGCTGATCAGCCGCCACGAGGCGGTACGTGACGTGGCGGTGGTCGGCGTCCCCGACGAGCGCTGGGGTGAAAGACCTTTCGCTCTGGTGGTGCTCGGTGCGGGTAAACAGCTCGATGCGCAGACGTTGCAACGTTTCCTTGAGCCTGCGGTAGAGCAGGGGCAGATCAACAAATGGGCCATCCCGCAGCAGATTGCGGTTGTCGCTGACATCCCCAAGACCAGTGTCGGCAAGCTCGACAAGAAGCGCATTCGGGTCGATATCGCCAGCTGGCTGCGAGAAGGCAACAGCGCCATCTCCTCGGTCTAGGGCCAGCGAAAACTCAGCAGGCCCTGGGTTTTCCTTGCTCAGGTTCCAGCATGCCGCGGACCTTTTCTTCGAGGTCCGTGATGGTGAATGGCTTGGTCAGGACTTCGTAATCGTACATGGCGGTGCTGCGCTGCAGCACCGAGCTCTCGGCATATCCGGTGATGAACAGTACGTGCATGGCGGGACGCTTCTCCCGTGTGGCATCAGCGAGCTGGCGGCCGTTCATGCCGCCGGGCAAGCCGATGTCCGAAATAAGCAGGTCCAGATGCACATCGCTGTCGAGGATGCGCAGGCCGCTATGGCCGTCGGCGGCCTCCAGCGTGTTCAGGCCCATCTCCTGTAGAACTTCCATCACCAGAGCGCGCACGTTGGGTTCATCATCCACCACCAGGACGGTCCGACCCTCGACGGATGCGGGCGCCAGGTCGGCAGCCGCCGGGGCGTGCTCGCTAGCCGATTGTCCGTGGTGGCGGGGCAGGTAGATCCAGACGTGGGTCCCTTCGCCCACTGTGCTCTCGATACGTACGCCGCCGCCTGATTGCTTGGCGAACCCGTAAACCATGGACAAGCCGAGGCCGGTGCCCTCACCGAGGGGTTTGGTGGTAAAGAACGGATCGAAGACGTAGCCGAGCTTCTCTGGCGGGATACCGACGCCCGTATCCTGGACCCCGAGCGCGACATACTCGCCGGTCTGCAGCCCCAGCTCCTGGGCGAGGGGGCCATCGAGCCAAAGATTTTCGCTGACTAGGGTCAGCTGGCCTCCATCAGGCATGGCATCGCGGGCGTTTATGGTTAGATTCAGCAGCGCGTTTTCTAGCTGGTTGGTATCGCACAGGGTCAGCCAGAGATCGTCGCACAGTCGCGTCGAATAGCTCACCATGGGACCGATGGTGCGCTGCAGCAGCTCCATCATGCCTTCGATCAGGGCGTTCACCTCGGTGGGGCTGGGGTCAAGCGTTTGCCTGCGTGAAAACGCCAGCAAGCGGTGAGTCAGAGCGGTTGCCCGAGTCGCGGATGTGAGTGCGCTGCGGATGTAGCGTTGCAGGTCGTTGGTGCGGCCTTGCTGTAGGCGAAGTGATAGAAGCTCCAGCGAGCCGATCACCCCCGCCAAGAGGTTGTTGAAGTCGTGGGCGAGGCCGCCGGTCAGTTGGCCAACTGCTTCCATCTTCTGTGACTGACGCAGTGCTGCCTCGGTCTTGGCGCGTGCGGCGACCTCTGCATTGACGCGCTGTTCCAGGGTCTCATTGAGACGGTGCAATGCGCGTTCGGTACGTTTGTGCTGGGTAATATCGAGACAGGCCCCGACCATGTAAGAGGGCCTGCCGTTGGCATCGGTGAATGTCTGGCCCTTGTCGAAGATCCAGCGCTCGTTACCGCCTGGCAGTCGGACCCGAAACTGCATTTCGAAGTCATCGCCGTAGCGCGCACAGCGCTCGCACTGCTGAGTGATGCTGTCTCGATCGTCTGGATGGATCGTGTCGAGCAAGTCGTCGAGCCAGCCCGAGGTGAGGCCCTCCAGGCCGACCAGCCGCTGCATGGGCAGATCCATGTCCAGGCGGTTGTTGCGCAGGTCCCAATAGAAGGTACCGGTTCCAGAGGCCAGCAGTGCGGCATTCAGACGCTCGTCGCTCTCGCGCAGGCGCAGCGCTGCCGACTCCTGTTCGAGCAGGCTGTCGGTGACGTCTTCGGCCTGATGAATGATGAAGCAGACCCGTCCCTGTTCATCCAGCACCGGGACATTGACGACGTCCCAGTATCGATTTTCATAGCTATCGCCCTGCGGGCGCCGCAGCGGATAACCGACCGTCTTCATCTCTTGGGGACGACCCGTGCGCGCCACTTCGGCCAGTGACGCGCGCAGCAGGCTGACGCCCGGCGGGTTAAACGATTCGCCGCCGTTGAAAACCTCGAACAGCGGGCGGCCAATGACGTCCTCACGTTGCGTCATGGTTGCCCGCAAGCGCTCATCGCTCGCGGCGACCATCGTGTAGTCGGCGTCATTGGCAACCACAAGAAAGATTCCAGGCAGGGCATCGAAGATACGCTGCAGATCCGCTATGTCGATGGCTCGGCTCCCCGGCTGAATGGCACGCTTGTACGTGTTGTATAGGTTACTGATAGCTGATGCGGAAAATCGATCTATGAAGATGGAACGTCGAGGTACAGACGTTCGCCGGTTAGTGAACCTTTCTCATCGATCCGCTGCAATGTATTGCATGATCATTGGCGATCCGTTAATCGGCAAGGCGATTCATGCAACCCCGGTGTACAGGTATGACCCTTCACCCGGCTCGGCGCGTTGGGATTGAACAATCGTCGGCGACGTTCACACCCTGTGCTGGGTGCCCGCCCAGCAACGATCAATCCGGAGCGCTGTATCGTCTGGACGAGAAAGGGCCAAGATCGAGCGGTTTGGACTGCCGATGTGGTTGGATGTTGAGAGACAACAGATGCTTTACCACCAGTGAACCGCGCCGGGTTTCGTCGGCGCGTTCCGGTTCTGCCCCGGGCTCGGTGTTAACCTAGCCATGCATTTCAGTCTGCTAACGGATCGTCTCCGGCAGGCTGGCGTCCCTGAGATTAAGGAAGTAACCATGAAAAAGCTCAGTAACCTGACCGCATTCGCCGCCACCATCGCCCTGCTGGCCGGCTGTACCACCAATCCTTATACCGGCGAGCGAGAGGCCGGCAAAGCAGGCATCTACGGCGGTATCGGTGCGGTCAGCGGCGCAGTGATCGGCGCCGCGACCTCCAGCAAGAAGGATCGCGCCAAAGGCGCTTTGATCGGCGCGACGGTCGGTGGCGCCGCCGGCGGCGGCTATGGTTACTACGTCGATACTCAGGAAGCCAAGCTGCGTCAGACGTTGCAGGGAACTGGCGTCCAGGTTCAGCGCGACGGCGACAACCTGACGCTGATCATGCCGGGCAATATCACTTTCCCGAGCAACTCGGCGGATATTTCCAGCAGCTTCTATCCGACGCTGAATTCGCTGGTCCAGGTGTTCAAGGAATTCAACAAGAACGGCATTGATATCGTCGGTCATACCGATAGCACCGGCTCGCAGCAACTCAATCAGGACTTGTCCAACCGGCGTGCACGTAGCGTTGCAGCCTACCTGGAAGGCAACGGCGTCGCCGCTTCGCGGATATCGTCCTACGGCGCCGGCCCGAACCAGCCGATCGCCAGCAACGATACCGCTTCCGGACGGGCTCAGAATCGCCGTGTAGAGATCAACCTGCGTCCGCTTTAATCCGTTACGAACAGACGAGCCTGCAATGGGCTCGTCTACGCCATTTAAGTGGCGTCATATTTACATCTTTCCCATTGGCTATTGAACCTCCCGGCGATTTGCGACTCTGAAGCTGGTGACAGCGAGCCATGTAGTGGCACTGAGGAGGTCGAATGGATGATCGTTCCGCTCTCCATTCTCGTAAGCCTTGGCTGCCATTGGTAGTGACGTTGGCCTTGATGGCCGGGCTCGGGGGATGGGTCGTCTGGCAGTGGCATGCGCAGGAAACACGCATCCGTGCTGAGCAGGCGCAGCGGTTCAACCTGGCGGTCAATGACGTCGAGAGTAATCTGCGTGAGCGCATGCGTGCTTACGAGATGGTCATGCGCGGCCTGGCCGGGCTTTTTGTCGGCAGTGACGACGTCAGCCTCGCGGACTGGAACCGGGCGGCGGACCAGTTGCAGCTTCAGGATTTCTACCCGGGTATTCAGGCGATTGCTCTGGCGCGCTACGTGCGCGCGGACAACCTGTCGACGATCATTGCCAGGATGCAGGAGAACGGCCGTACCGATTTCCGCATGTACCCGCCCGGGAAGCGCGACGAGTATCTGATTACGGACTACATCCACCCAGTCAATTGGCGTAACCGTCGGGTGCTGGGCTTCGACATGTTGAGCGAAGAGACCCGTAGGGAGGCCATCATCGCGGCGCGCAACATCGGCACGCCGATGCTCACCGGTCCTCTGCGTCTGAAGCAGGAAACAGAGCAGAACGCCCAGGTCGGTATATTGCTTTACCTTCCGCTCTACCGCGTTGGCGTACCCATTACAACCCTGGAAGAGCGTCAGAGCGCCTTTGCCGGGACGCTGCATGGTGCTTTCCGACTTACCGATCTATTGGAAGGCGTGCTGGGTTCGCGCAGCAAGTTGTTCCAGCTGCAGTTGTTCGATGCCGCGGCCCCGGATGAGCCCTTGTTGGTGGGGCGTGCGCCGGTGAGCAGCGACGCGAGCTTCCATCGCACCCGAAATATCTACCTGTACGGCCGCAGTTGGCAGTTGGAGGTGGCCAGTACACCCGAATACGAAGCCATCCTGGAACGGACCAGCGGAGCCTTCGATCTGGCGGCGGCATTGACCGCAGCATTGCTGTTTTCGCTGCTGATTGGCGGTTATCTGTACCTGCGTGAACGGGCCCTGCGCAGTAGTCAGGCACTTGGTGTCCAGCTTCAGGAGCGTGAAGCACGGTTCCGTCAGCTGATCGAACAGCTGCCGGTTGCGACACTGTTGTGTAATGACCAGGGCCGAATAGAGTTGGCCAACCAGAGCGCCGCGGCATTGTTTGGCAGCAGCGCCGGCTTGCTTGCCGGTGAGCGTCTCAATCGTTACGTACCCGGCGCCCTGGGTGATTCTTCTGGCGTGCAGCGGCTGGAAGCCAGCCATGAGGAAAGCCAGGCACTACGGGAGGATGGCACGCCCATACCGGTCTCGCTGAGTCTGACCAGCTTCAGGCGTGATGACGGTGTTCACCATTTGCTCAATCTGGTCGATCTGCAGCAGCGCAAGCGGGACGAAGAGCGCTTCCGTAATGTGGTCGAAGCCTCGCCGAACGCCTTCCTGCTGTTCGACCATGACGGGCGTATCGTCATGGTCAACCGGCAGACCGAGCTGCTGTTCGGCTTTAGCCGACAAGAGCTGCTCGGCCAACCGGTCGAGCTGCTGATTCCCGAGTCGATGCGCAAGACGTACCACGAGGTGCGCCATCGTTTCGCACAGGAACCTGAGTCGCGCCGGTTGGGTGATAACCGCGAGCTGTTCGGTCGGCATCGAGACGGCCGCCTGTTGCCGGTGGAGATCGGCCTTTCGCCGCTGCGCAGCGGCGAAGAACAACTGGTGCAGGCCGTGGTGATCGACATCGCACACCGCAAGGCTGCGGAGCGGCGTCTGCGGGATCAAGCCAATGAGCTGATCGTCGCCAATCGCTACAAGTCCGAGTTCCTCGCGAACATGTCCCACGAACTTCGAACACCGCTCAACAGCATCCTGATCCTGAGCGATCAGCTGAGACAGAACGCCGCGAGCAACCTGACCGACAAGCAGGTTCGTCATGCCGATATCATTCATCGTGCCGGACAGGATCTGCTGCAGCTGATCAACGACGTACTCGACCTGGCCAAGATCGAGGCCGGTCATATGCAGATCAAGCCGGAGCCGCTGGATGTGGCCGAGCTGCTGGCGGAAGTCGTGATCGGGCTCGAGCCGATGGCGGAGCAGAATGGGCTGACTCTCAAGTCGCGGATCGATCCTGATGTGCCCGCATCCATCATCAGTGACCGGGCCCGGCTGCAACAGATCCTGCGAAATCTGGTCACCAACGCCTTGAAATTCACCGAGCAGGGCTCTGTGGATATTCATGTTGCGCGCAGAGCGGCCGAGCAACCTGCGGATGAGGACACGCTGCAGATTTGCGTGACCGATACCGGCATTGGCATCGCCGAGGATCAGCACGAACGAATCTTCCAGGCGTTCCAGCAGATCGACGGCTCGATCAGTCGGCAATACGGCGGAACGGGACTGGGCCTGGCGATCGCACGGCAACTGGCCGAAGTGCTGGGCGGCGGTATTCAACTCAGAAGCGCGCCGGGCCAGGGCTCGAGTTTCACCGTCGAGGTCCCGCTGAAGCTGGCTGCGACAACCGAAGTCAGAACGCTGCGGACGTCCCATCGCCGCGGTCAGGGCGCCGGTCTGCTGATTGTTGAAGACGATGCCGATTTCGCCTCCGTAGTGGCCGAGGTTGGCCAATCCCATGGCTTTTCCAGCGTCATCTGCGGCTCGGGGCAGGAAGGGCTCGACGCGCTCGAACGGGACCGTTTCGCAGCGGTCATTCTCGATATCCTGCTGCCCGATATCAGTGGCTGGCAGCTTCATCGGGTGCTGCGAGCCGAACCACGGCACCGGGACACGCCGGTATACATCATTTCCTGCGTGCCGCAGCCGCAAGGCTGGTCCGATGATAATTCCCGTTACCTGCTCAAGCCCGTCGCTCAGTCGGAGCTGGAGCGCCTGTTCGTTGATCTGGCGAGACAGGAAGGCAGCTCGACGCGATTGCTGCTGGTCGAAACCGATTCGGAACGGCGCCGGCAGCTGCGTGAGCATTTCGAACGTCTCGGCTACCGGGTCACCGACTGCGAGCGTAGCGAAGAGGCTCGGCTAGCCTATGCGGAACACACCTTCACGGTGTTGGTCATCGACTTCGACCTGGATGGCGAAGATGGCCTCGATCTGCTCGAGGCGCTCGACCGTTTGCGCTCGTTGAAGGATGTACGAGTGGTGCTGAATAGCCGTGAACCGCTTTCGGAAAAGAATCTACAGCGGCTTCGGCGCTATTCATCAGTTGCGTTGTCAAAAACAGAAGGATTGGAGCATATGGAAGATGCATTGAAGCCTCCCGCGGCAGAGCCCGCGGCGCTGGGCATCGAAGAAATAGGGCACCCGCTGCTGGGGCAGCGGGTATTGCTGGTAGATTCCGACGTGCGGGCGATCTACGCCATCAGCGCGATGCTCGATGAACAGGGCCTGCAGGTGGTTCCCGCCACGACGAGTACCGAGGCGCTAGAGCGTTTCGATGACGACGCGTTCGATTTGGCCTTGGTAGACATGGCATTGGCGAACAATGACGGCCCTGCACTGATTCGCCAGCTCCGAAACGACTATGGTTGTCAGGTGCCGATCGTGGCACTGGCGGCAGGTGCCGATCCGGCCATTCGAGCGGAGAGCATTGCCGCTGGCGCCGACGATTTTCTCTTCAAGCCGATTGAGCGCGTCAAACTGGTCGAGTTGCTGCGACGTTGCCTGGGGCGAGATGACGGCTCCCGTGAGAGTCTATAAGGAGAGGTTTGTGACGTATCGTTCATGTCGAATTGGCGTTCGTGCCGACGCCGTCGAAGTCGGAATCAATCGCGCGTCGGGCCGGGGAGTCGGATAGATGGCGCGGGCACAAGCCAAATCCCAGCCTCGCACCCGCACCCTGTTGGTGGTCGATGATCGCGAGGCGAATCTGGTAGCGATGGAAGCTCTGTTAGGCGATGGCGACTGGCAGGTGCATACGGTCAATTCCGGGGAGGCGGCGCTGCAGGCGCTGCTTGATCTGGATGTGGAGCTGGTGCTGCTAGACGTGCAGATGCCAGGCATGGATGGCTTCGAGGTCGCGCGCCTGATGCGCGGTAGCCCCCACACGCGCTACACCCCGATCATATTCGTCTCGGCCATCGCGCATACACGGGAGTCGGTGTTGCGCGGTTACGCGACGGGGGCGGTCGACTTCATCCTGAAGCCCTTCGACCCGCAGGTGCTCAAGCACAAGATCAACACTCTGCTCAGCCACGAGCACAACCGGCGCGATCTGCAGCTACTCACGCAACAGCTTGACAGTGCACGAGCGTTCAATGCCTCGGTGCTGAACAACGCCGCCGAGGGCATCTTGGTGGTGGGCGAGGATGGCTATATCAGCTTCGCCAATCCGGCGATCGCGCAGATGCTGCATACCAGCATCGATGCCCTGCAGGGCACGGCTCTGGTCGATCATCTCGCCGCGCCGCAGATGCCCGAGGCTTGGCGCGACACTGACTTCTACAAGCAATGGCGTAGTGGCAGTACATTCCGTCTGCACGAAGCGCAGCTATACACCGCCAATGGCGGCACGCTGCCGGTGGCCTTGTCCTCTTCGCCACTGCCTCGACACCAGCGATCGATGGTGGTCATCGCGCTGGATATGTCGGTGGTGCGCAATCTGCACACGCAGCTGGAAACCCAGGCGGTCACCGATTCGCTGACCGGGCTGCTGAATCGCCGAGGCTTTCATCAGGCGCTGGACTCGGCTTTGGCGCGGGTCGACCGGAACGGCAAGCGCATGGCCATCCTGTATATCGACCTCGACGGGTTCAAGCGCATCAACGATTCGCTGGGGCACGATGCGGGCGACGAGATTCTATGCCGTGTGGCGCGGGTTCTGGAAACCTGTATGCGTCCCTACGACATCATCGCGCGCATGGGGGGGGACGAGTTCACCGCGTTGCTGGATTCCCTGGAGCATCCTGAGGACGCCGCCAAGGTGGCGGAAAAGCTCATCGAGCTGATCTCGGTTCGGCATACCATCGAGGGAACCGATGTCACCCTCGGTGCCAGCATCGGTATCGCGCACTTCCCGGATTGCGGCCAGAGCGTTGAAGAGTTGCTGCGCTCAGCGGACATGGCGATGTATGAAGCCAAACGCAACGGCCGGCAACAATATCGTTTCTTCTCCAGTGAAATGAACGGGCGTGCCCACGCACGCCTGATGATGGAGGAGAACCTGCGCAATACTATCGAGCGCAACGGTTTCGCCCTGGCTTATCAGCCGCAGGTAGTACTTGAAACAGGCGAATTGCGAGGGTTCGAGGCCTTGCTGCGTTGGGATTACGCCGGTAGTGGCGAGGTCGAGCCCAACGTGTTTATTCCGCTGCTGGAGGAAACCCGGCTGATCGAGCGTGTTGGCGAATGGGCGCTACGCGAAGGGCTGGCGCAATGTCTCGACTGGCGCGAGCGATTCGGTGACAAGCTGGTGCTGAGTTTCAACGTCAGTCCCGTGCAGTTCAGCCGGTCCGGACTGATAGACGAGCTGCGCCGTCTGCTCGACGAGTACCAGCTCGATCCTCGCCAGCTCGAACTGGAGGTGACAGAAGGTGCGCTGATGCAAGACCTCGAGCAGAGCTGCGACAAGCTCCGGCAGCTGCGGGAACTGGGCGTGAGAGTGGCGGTGGACGACTTCGGCACGGGCTATTCATCGCTGGCCTACTTGCGCCATTTCGATCTGGATACGCTGAAAATCGACCGGTTGTTCATCGCCAACATGCTCGAATCGCCCCGTGATGCCGCGGTCGTCAGCACCATCATCGACCTGGGGCGCAACCTTGGGCTTGAAGTCATTGCCGAGGGGGTCGAAACCCTCGCCCAGCGCGATTGGCTGATTGCCCACGATTGCCAAGTGATGCAGGGTTTTCTAGTGGCACCGGGGCTGGCGGTCGAGGATGCCTTGGCGTTTCCGCGGACAATCGACTGGCAGCAGCTGAATCATCAAACGGTCGGCTAGCGCCGACCGCTCCCGTCAGCGGCGCGTCGGTGATTCGGCGGATACTGGCGATGCAACGCCTCGAGTTGCGCGTCCTTATCGCTCCAGAGCTCGTTGACCCACTCTTGGAAGCTCAGTCGATAGCGCTCGTCCTGGTCGTAGCTGCGATGCAGGAACTCGGCGGGGATCGGCTGCGAGTCGATCCGCATCACCACGCGGCCGATCCGGCCACAGAGCAGATCCCAGAAGCTCGGATTACCGTCCGGGTAGTGAATGGTGATGTTTATCAGTGCCGTCAGTTGCTCGCCCATCGCATCGATCACGAAAGCGATGCCACCGGCTCTGGGTTTGAGCAAGTAACGATAGGGCGAGGTCTGCTCGGTGTGCTTGTCTTCCGTGAAGCGTGTGCCTTCGAGAAAGTTGAACACCGACACCGGGTTGGTCCGATAGCGCTCGCAAGCCTTGCGAGTGGTCGCCAGGTCCTCGCCACGCTTCTCTGGATATTTGGTCAGATATTCCTTGCTGAAGCGCTTCATGAACGGAAATTCCAGCGCCCACCAGCATAAGCCGATGACCGGAACCCAGATCAGCTCCTGCTTGAGGAAGAACTTCAGAATCGGCATGCGCCGGTTCAGCTGATACTGCAGCATCAGGATATCGGCCCAGCTTTGGTGGTTGCTGGTGACCAGATAGGAATGCTGCATGTCGACCTTCTCCAGGCCCTGCACATCCCATTGCGTACGCCGCACCTGGTTCATCCAGAAACCATTGACGGCCATCCAGGATTCGGCAATCCAATGCATACCGAAGCGCAGCGCGCGCTGTATCCGGGGAATCGGCAGGGCGAGCTTGAGCAGCGAGAGACCGAAAAGCGGCCAGCACCAGAATAGTGTGTTCAGCGCCAGGGTCAGGCCGGCGAGGATGCCCCGCAGTGGGGCTGGAAGGACGCTCAGCATCGATTGGCTCGTATACCCGTCAATAAAGGCGGCAAGAGTACCGATTGTGCGCTGAACTGCAAGTGATGTACTTGCGGGTTTGATGTCCCGACATGCCCGGCCTCGGCGGGCCGGGCGTGTCGTGTATCAGACCTTTTGGCTGTCGGCCTGCAAGGCAGTGAGAGCGATGGTGAAGACGATGTCGTCCACCAATGCACCACGGGACAGATCGTTGACCGGCTTGCGCAGGCCCTGCAGCATCGGCCCAACGCTGATCACGTTGGCGCTGCGTTGCACTGCCTTATAGGTCGTGTTGCCGGTGTTCAGATCGGGGAAGATGAACACGGTCGCCTGCCCGGCCACCAGGCTGTTCGGCGCCTTCTGCTTGCCGACACTGGCGACCGAGGCGGCGTCGTATTGCAGCGGTCCATCGATTGGCAGATGGGGTGCCCGCTCCTGGGCGATGCGCGTGGCTTCGGCGACCTTTTCCACCTCGGCGCCGCTGCCTGATGTTCCGGTGGAGTAGCTGATCATCGCCACCCGTGGGTTGACGCCCAGCGCAACGGCCGACTCGGCGCTTTGCAGTGCGATCTCCGCCAGCTCGGTGGCGCTCGGGTTGGGATTGACCGCGCAGTCGCCGTAGACGAGTACCTGATCCGGCAGCAGCATGAAGAACACCGAAGACACCAGGCTGTAGCCGGGCGCGGTCTTGATCAACTGCAGCGCCGGGCGAATGGTATTGGCGGTGGTATGCACGGCACCGGACACCAGACCGTCCACTTCGTCCAGCGCGAGCATCATGGTTCCCAGCACCACGGTGTCCTGAAGCTGTCCGCGCGCATCTTCGGGCGTCAGACCCTTCGCTTTGCGCATCTCGCACATGGGCTCGACGTACTGGTTGATGATCAGCTCTGGATCAAGGATCTCCAGGCTGGAGGGCAGACTGATGCCTTGCTCACGGGCGACGGCCTGAACCTCGTCCGGTTTGGCCAGCAGCACGCAGCGGGCAATGCCGCGCTCCTGACAGATGGCCGCGGCGCGAATGGTGCGTGGCTCGTTGCCTTCCGGCAGCACGATACGCTTGTTTGCCCGCTGGGCGCGCTTGACCAACTGGTAACGGAACGCCGGAGGCGACAGGCGCAGTTCACTGCGCGGCACGCTGAGGCGCGTATGCAGCAGTTCGGGCTGCAGGTGCTGAGCGATGAAGTCGGTCACCTGGCTGGCGCGTTCGATGTCGTCTGCCGGCGTTTCCTTGTTCAGGGCGAACAGGTTGGTGGCCGTGTCGTAGGAGCCGGTTTGCACTGTCATCACCGGCAGGCCGCCATCGAGCGCCGCCTTGCACAGTTCCAGGATGCGCGGATCTGGCGCGAAATCGCTGCACAACAGCAGGCCGGCGAGCTCGACGCCGTTGAGCGAAGCCAGGCTTGCCGCGAGGATGATGTCGTCGCGGTCACCGGGGGTGACCACCAGTACGCCTGGCTGAAGCAACTGCACGGTGTTGGGAACCGCACGGGCGCACAGGACGATTTTGTTGACCCGGCGGTGCTCGGCTTGGCCGGCATGAAGAACTTTGGCGTTCAGCAGCTGGGCGATATCACGGGTGCGCAGGGCGTTCAGCTCTTCGGCGTAGGGAATGGCACCAAGCAGTTGGAAGTCCGGAGTACCCAGCAGGGGAAGCTGGGCCTTGATGCGCTCGACGAAAGCAGGCACACCGTCGTCGCTCTTGACCTTGTTGAGAATCAGACCGAGCACCTTGGGATCCTTGGCACCACCGAACAGTTGCGCCTGGATCTCGATGCGCTCAGCCATGCGTCTCAGCGTATCGCTGCCCTGCGCGGCGATCAGTATGACCTCCGCATCCAGGCTCTTGGCCAGATGGGTGTTGATTCGCGAGGTGTGGTTGAATTCCCGCGTCGGCACCATGCCCTCAACGATCACTACGTCCTTGCCTGCGGCGACCTCCTGATAGCGGCTGACCACATCTTCCAGCAGCAGATCAAGCTCGCCATCGGCCAGTTGGCGCTCCACCTGTTCCAGCGGCAGCGGCTCGGGTGAAGCAATATTCAGCGTCTTCTCCACCAGAACGCAGGACCGCTCGAGGCCCTGGTCGAGTGGGAAGGGCTGGGCTATCGGCTTGAAAAAACCGACTTTCAGCCCCGCACGTTCGAGCGCGCGAATCAGGCCGAGGCTGATGGAATTGAGACCGCCGCCATAACCGCTAGGGGCGAGGAAGAGCGTGTGCATGAGGATCTCCTGTCGAGCGAAGGGCGATGGCGTTGGCGAAATCCGACGCCATCACGACGTCGGATTGTGCGTTGCGTAAACGGGGCGGGGTGTTGTCAGGCGTCAAGCAAAGCCAGCGTATCCAGTGCGATCTGCCGCTCTTCATTGGTTGGCACGACCAGGACACGAGGGCTGCCTGCCGCCTGGATTTCCCCACCGACGCCGCGGGTGCAGCGTGCGTTGGCTTCTTCGTCGAGCTCGAATCGGAATAACTTCAGGTGCTCCAGCGTGCGGCTGCGGACCGCTACTGAGTTCTCGCCGATGCCGCCGGTAAAGATCAGACCGTCGAGCTTCGGCAGGGCGCAGGCCATTCCAGCCAGCGATTTTGCCAGGCGATAGCAGAACACCTCGAAGGCCAGATTGGCGCCCGGATGGCCAGCAACGCGTGCCTCGTAGAGGGTACGCATGTCGTTGGACAGCCCTGACAGCCCCTTCAGGCCGCTGTCGTGGTTGAGGACCCGGTCGATCTGCTCAAGGCTCCAGCCCAGGGTTCGGTTGAGGTAGCTGTGCAGGTTAGGGTCGACATCGCCGCTGCGCGTGCCCATTACCAGGCCTTCCAGCGGGGTGAGGCCCATGCTGGTGTCCCGGCTTTCTCCATTGACGATGGCGCAGGTCGAGCAGCCATTGCCCAGATGCGCAGTCAGCCAGCAGCTGTCATCCACTGCAAGACCGGTCATTTCGGCGGCGCGCCGGCTTACATAGTTATGGCTGGTGCCGTGGAAGCCGTAGCGGCGGACGCTGTGCTCCTTGTAGAGGAACTCTGGCACGGCGTAGCGGAATGCATGTTCGGGCATTGTCTGGTGGAAAGCCGTGTCGAACACGCTCACCTGCGGCAGGCCGGGGAACAGGGCGATGGCGGCATCGATGCCGACCAGATTGGCAGGGTTGTGCAACGGTGCCAGCTGCGCACTGTCGCGAATCGCCTTGAGTACATCCTCGTCGATCAGGCTGGAACCGGTGAAATGCTCGCCGCCATGGACCACCCGGTGGCCGATACCGTCGAGTTTGCCGCCTGCGGCTTCTTGTGCGAGAGGGAGCAAGCGCTCCAGCGCGGCGCGATGATCGGCGCCGGGCATATCCAGGCTTTGTTTGGCGTCGCCTAGTTGCCAATGCAGTACGGCTTCAGGACTGCCCAGACGTTCGGCCAGGCCTTGCAGTGGGAAGGCTGCTTGCGTTTCGTTGACCAGGGCGAATTTGATCGACGAACTGCCGCAGTTAATCACCAGGATGTTTCGAGCCGACATCGGTGCTCCTCGGGACGCTAGATATTATTGGAATACAGCACTGGATTGCGCTCCGGATTCTGGCATAGGCCATAGAGAACCGATGTTCTCCAAAGGTTGTACATGGCACCGTCCCAGGCAGAGGTTACGGAAGTTCGTCATGTCCGAGGTTGACCCCGTTTATCTGGGCTCGGTTCGCAATCGGCGGAGCTCGCGGTTAAACTTTGGCATCACATTCCCCAGCAAAGGTTTTGCCTCATGCAAATTGCCGCGAACAAGGCTGTGTCAATCGACTACACACTCACCAACGACGCCGGTGAGGTGATCGACAGCTCGGCCGGCGGCGCGCCGCTGGTCTACCTGCACGGTGCAGGCAACATCATCGCCGGGTTGGAAAAGGCCCTGGAAGGCAAGCAGGGCGGTGATGAAGTGAAGGTTGCCATCGAGCCCCAGGATGCCTACGGCGAGTACAGCCCGGAGCTGGTCGCTACCCTCAATCGCGCCATGTTCGAGGGCGTCGACGAGCTGGAAGTCGGTATGCAGTTCCATGCGTCCGGTCCGGACGGTGGTATGCAGATCGTCACCATCCGTGACGTTGAAGGTGATGACGTGATTGTCGACGGCAACCATCCGCTGGCCGGCCAGCGTCTGAACTTCGAGGTCAAGATCGTCGACGTACGTGATGCCAGCGAAGAAGAGGTCGCTCATGGCCACGTCCACGGCGAAGGTGGCCACCAGCACTGATCCGCTCGCCGCAAGGCGGGTGGCAAGGCTCGATCGAGATGATCGGCCGATGGAAGCGCTTCGGTAATACCGGAGCGCTTTTTTACCCTCTGGAGAAGAGAGAATGAGCGCGTTCCACGAGTTGGTTCTACCCGGCCTCGCTGGCCAGGAGCTGCCCCTTGCGGCGCTGAAAAATCAGCTGACGCTGGTGGTCAATGTGGCGTCTGAATGCGGGTTGACCCCTCAGTATGCGGGCCTGCAAACACTGCATCAGCGTTATCAGGATCGTGGTTTCGGAGTGCTTGGCATTCCATGCAATCAGTTCGCCGCGCAGGAGCCCGGCAGCGACGCGGAGATTCTGCAGTTCTGCAACGAGAACTATGGCATCAGCTTTCCGCTGAGCGGCAAGCTCGAGGTCAACGGCCCGCAACGTCATCCGCTGTACCGTCTGTTGGCAGGCGAGGGCGCTGACTTTCCTGGCGACATCACCTGGAACTTCGAGAAGTTTCTTGTCGACAAGGACGGTCGCGTGCTGGCGCGCTTTTCGCCTCGGACTGCTCCGGATGATCCGGCGTTGATCCAGGCGATCGAAAGCGCACTCGCCTGATATCCTCCTCGCGTCGCGCAGCGGTACTCACCGCTGCGCCTGCTCCCTCCTTCCTACGCACTCTGCCGCACCTGGTATCGCCGTAATCGTGGCGCAGCCATAAGCGTCATGGATGGTGCTGTTCGCACGAGACGACCGGTCATATGCTCGGTTTCATGAATAGCCGAGCTCGAATCGACAAGCGTGAACTGATCCTGGCCAAAGGCTCGCAGGTGATGACGCGTCGTGGTTACCACGGCACCGGTGTGCTGGAAATCGTGCAGGCCGCTGGCATTCCTAAGGGCTCCTTCTATCACTACTTCGCCAGCAAGGAAGATTTCGCCCTGCAGGCGCTGGAGCATCTTTATACGCCTCGTCTGGAGCGTTACCAGGCTGCGCTCGCCAATATCGCGCTGAGCCCACGTGAGCGAATCCTTAGTTATTACGCCGAGCTGATCGCTCATTTCGCTCGCCAGGCATGTCCGGAATATCACTGTTTCATTGGCAGCCTCAGTTTCGAGATGGCCGAGCTGTCGCAGCCGATCGGGCGTCAGGTTGAAGCCATCCTGATGCGCTCCGTCGAGGTGCTGGCTGCGTGTCTCGAGCACGCTCAGGGTGCCGGTGAAGTCGACCCGAGCACCGATTGCCAGGCGCTTGCCGAGTTCATCGGCAACGCGTGGGAGGGTGCGCTGCTGCGCATGAAAGTAGGTCGCAGTGTCGTGCCGCTCGAAATCTTCCTGACCCAGCTGGAGCGTCTTCTGACGCTTCGCTGATTTTTTGTGGCGGGCGGTGAGATGACCGGACGCTTTAAACTCGCGATCAATAAGGAGACAACCATGACCGCAGCCGTAAACGCCCTGTTTCAGCCTTTCCAGCTCGGCAGCCTGCAATTGCCGACGCGTGTGGTAATGGCGCCGATGACCCGTTCTTTCTCGCCGAAGGGCGTGCCAACCGCAGACGTCGTCGAGTATTACCGTCGGCGTGCCGCTTCAGGCGTCGGATTGATCATCACTGAAGGAACGACGGTGGGTCATGTGGCCGCCAACGGCTACCCGCAAGTGCCGCGCTTTTATGGCGACGACGCCCTGGCCGGCTGGAAGGCAGTGGTCGAGGCCGTACATGGCGCAGGCGGCAAGATCGTTCCGCAGCTCTGGCACGTAGGCAACGTGCGCCGTAAGGGCACCGAGCCGGAGCCGGAGGTGCTGGGATACGGGCCGATGGAGAAGTGCAAGGACGGCCAGGTCGTCGTGCATGGTATGACCAAGCAGGATATCCAGGACGTGATCGCCGCGTTTGCCCAGGCCGCTGTCGATGCCAAGACCATCGGCATGGATGGCGTCGAGATCCATGGCGCTCATGGTTATCTGATCGACCAGTTCTTCTGGGAAGGGAGCAATCAGCGCACCGATGAGTATGGTGGCAGCCTGGCCAATCGTTCACGCTTCGCGATCGAGCTGATCGAAGCCGTGCGGGCAGCGGTGGGCCCGAATTTCCCGATCATTTTCCGTTTCTCGCAGTGGAAGCAGCAGGACTACACCGCGCGCCTGGTAACCACACCGGAAGCATTGGGTGACTTCCTCGCGCCGCTGTCGGCGGCGGGTGTAGATATCTTCCATTGCTCCACGCGCCGCTTCTGGGAGCCGGAGTTCGAAGGCTCGGACCTCAACCTGGCAGGCTGGACCCGCCAGCTGACCGGCAAACCGACGATTACCGTCGGCAGCGTAGGCCTGGACGGGGAATTCCTTCAGTTCATGGTCAAAACCGACAAAGTGGCACAGCCGGCCAATATCGAAGGCCTGCTTGAGCGCCTGAACAAGGAGGAGTTCGATCTGGTCGCGGTGGGGCGTGCTTTGATCTGCGATCCCGATTGGGCACTGAAAGTTCGCGAAGGGCGCATGCAGGACATCCTGCCGTTCAGCCGTGAGGCGCTGAAGACCCTGGCCTAATCGGCGCGGGCAAAGATCCATCCGATAGCCGCAACCGGCCCGCTGGTCGAGTCGCTGTTACCGGATGGGTTTGCAACCCTGATGAAGCCTGGCATGGCATCGGCTATCCCGGGCACTACTCCGAGGCGCCGGGATAGCCGGATTGCTTGAGCAGCGTCGCCAGATGCACCGCGTTGCGTGCCAGCATCGCGTTGGTCTTGGCGATCTTCTCGCCGGGATCGTCGACATCCTTGTAGTCGATCGAGCCCATCGCCTGCCCAACCCAGTAGGTACAGCCATTGGCGGGAATGGTGAAACCCACGTCGTTCAGCCCCTGATACAGCTCGGCTACCACATGGTGGGCGCCATCCTCATTGCCGACTACGGCAACGCAGGCAATCCGACCGTAGGAGACCATCCGCTGCTGGTCGTCCACTTCGCCGAGAAATGCATCGAGTCGCTCGAGCACGCGCTGGCAGACGCTGGATGGGTGTCCCAGCCAGATGGGCGTGCCCAGCAGGAAAATGTCGGCCGCGAGGATCTTTTCACGAATCGCCGGCCAGTCGTCGCCCGCTCCCTCGTCAGACGTCACGCCCGGTTTTATGTTGAAATCCACGGCGCGTATCTGCTCGCAGGTGACGCCGAGCTTTTCCAGCTCACGTTCGGCCTGGCTCAGTAGTAGCCCGCAGGAAGAGACGTTGGAGGATGGTTTGAGTGTGCAGTTGATAGCCAGGGCGGAAAGCGCCATTGCGGGGACTCCTGAACCAAGGTGTCCGAATCTAGACACCCCTGTGGTCCGCAGTTCACTGGTTGGCGACGGGCACCGGGTACTTCCTGCCGCCTTCGCGTACCCAGAACAGGGTTGCGCCTGCCACCGCCGCCGGCATGATCAGCAAGTTCAGCACCGGGATGAGTAGCGCGGCATAGGTCACCGCACCGAAACTCAGGCTCTTCCAACGCCGTTGACGCAACCAGACCATCATCTCGGCCCAGCTCATCTTGTTGTTGTCCGCTGGATAATCGATGTATTGCACCGCCATCATCCAAACGCCGAACAACAGCCACAGCGGCGCTGCGAAAAGGTTGACCACTGGGATGAAGCTGAGAATCAGCAGTGCCAGCGCCCGCGGTGCGAAATAGGCCAGTTTGCGTGCCTCGCGCCCGATGGTGCGCGGCAGCATCGCCAGCAATTCGGCCCAGCTGAACGGTGGCGAGCTGTCCTCGCCCCGCGCGACCGTTTCGACCTTCTCGGCAAGAAAGCCGTTGAATGGAGCGGCGATGATGTTGGCGAGCATGGTGAACGAGAAAAACACCATCAACACCACCAGGATCACGAACAGCGGCCAGAGGATATATTCCAGGAACATCAGCCACTCGGGCAGGTTCGGCATGAAGGCATTGACCCACCCACCGAACTGGCGCAGGGCGAGATAGATGAGCCCGCTGAACAGCAGCAGGTTGACCGTCAGCGGCAAGATGACGAACAGTCGTAATCCCGGGCTCAGGATAAGCTTCAGACCTTCACGCAGGTACTGCGGGCCGGAAAGGGCGGCGATGGGCATAGGCATACTCGAAGGAGACCGGTCCGGACCTTACCGGCTTTGTTGCGGTGGGAAAAGCCCGGGGGCGGCCAGAATCGCGCGATAGTAAACGCCTATCCTGGCGATCGAGACTTCGCAATGGCCGACGTTTCGCCAGATGATCAGACTTGGCCTGGAAAACGCCTCTTTGGTTTAGGGCCGTCCACTATCAAGCCTTCCCCAAGTGCCTGGCCGGCCCTCTTTTTATTTCTCGTCGAAGTTGATCGGTTTGCGCCGCAACGGCTGCTGATCGAAGCGCACACCCGGCAGCCCCGTTTCCATCAGGGCGCGGATGTTGCGATGGTCGGTTCCGCTGGGGTTCTCCAGGACCGATTGATAATGCTCACCGAAGGCCAGTAGCGCCTCCTCGGTGGTGAATCCTTCCAGCACGGCCAGCCCGAGCGCCTTGCACGAGCCTTCGTTTTCTCCGGCGGCATTTTCTACGTTGCCATTGAAGAAGCGACTCGGCTGATAATCATAGGCGTTGGCGATGAACGCCAATGTCTCGCTGAAGTGGTGGTTACGGTTGCGCAGGCTGGCGCGAAAATCCCTGAGATCGGTCATGGTTTCTGACTCTTGTCGAAGGCGGCCTGCTGCTCCGGCGTCGCTTCCTTCTGGTAGCGCTTTTTCCATTCGGTGTACGGCATGCCATAGACCTCTTCGCGTGCTTCGTCGATGCTCACTTCGATATCCAGGTCATCGGCGGCGGCCTTGTACCACTTCGACAAGCAGTTGCGGCAGAAGCCGGCCAGATTCATCAGATCGATGTTCTGCGCGTCCGGGCGGCTACGCAGATGCTGGACCAGGCGGCGAAAGGCGGCGGCTTCAAGTTCGGTGCGTTCTTGATCATTCATTTTGCTGGGTCTCGGCGTTGCAGACGTGGACGGGATCATAACCTTGACGCGTGCCCTGAGCCAGATGGCGGCGGGGAACTTTATCGCGCCTGCCCGTCTCCGCTGAAAGGGATGACCAACCGGTCGTTTACAGCCGAGGAGACGGGATGTGATCGGAAAAAGACATTGGGTAATTGCCGAAGGCTATCTTCCCGCGCTGGGGCCTAAGCCCGACGAACCAGCGCTGCGCAGCCACGAGACCGCCTGCATTCTCAATACCGGACCGCTGGAGGCGGAAATCGAGCTGACGTTGTACTTCGCTGATCGCGAGCCGGTCGGTCCGTACGAAATACGGGTACCTGCACGGCGAACCCTGCACCTTCGTTTCGATGACCTGAACACCCCGGAGGCGGTGCCGCGCGAGACCGATTACGCCAGCGTGTTCGTCTCCAATGTGCCGGTGGTTATCCAGCACACCCGACTTGATGCCCGCAACGGCGATCGGGCGCTGATGACCACCCTGGCGTATGGCAGCGACTGATGCAGCGATTCAGTCGCGGTGCGCGGCCAGGGTGATCGACACCGATTCGGCGAAGCGCAGGGCGTGGGGCTTGTCGACTTCGACTTCGGCGTAGCGTACTTGCGGATGCGCCATGACCAAGTCGAGGATCTCCTGGGTGAGCCGCTCGAGAAGGGCGAAGCGATTGTCTTCGACGTGCTGGATGATCGCCTTGGTGATGGTGCGGTAGTTCAGCGCATGCTCGATGTCGTTGTCGCGCACGGCGTCGGCTGCGGGATAGAGCATCGTCAGATTGATCAACACATCCTGTCTGTTGAGAATTTCCTCTTCCTTGATGCCGATGAAGGTACGTAGTCGCAGGTCTTTGACGCGGATGCGCGCCATAGCGGGTTCCAATCGGGGCATGGGGTTCCTTCGCGTATCAGATCAGGTGACGGCCACCATTGACGGCCAGCGTGGTGCCGGTGACGTAGGGATTATCCAGCAGATAGCGCAGACTCTGGTAGACCACTTCAGCGCCGGGTTCGATACCCAGCGAGGATTTCGCCAGCGCCTTGCGTCGATATTCTTCATCGTCGCCTTCGTTGAACTGTATCAGGGCCGGGGCTATGCCGTTGACCTTGATCGCCGGCGCCAGACGGGCCGCAAATGAAAGCGTGAGATTGTCCAGCCCGGCTTTGCTGGCGGCATAGGCGATGTGCTTTTTGCTGCCGACACGGGTGACATCGTCACCGATGTGGATGATGTCCGCCGGGCCACCGTGTTGCAGCAGCTCGGCGCAATGAAGGTTGATCAGGTAGGGCGCGAGCATGTGTACCTCGAACATGCGCTGGAACACCTCGGCTTCCTGCCCCGGCGTCTCGACATGCCAGTCCGATGCGTTGTGAACAATCGCACGCAGTGTGTGGGTCTGCTGTTTCAGTGCAGCGATAAAGGCATGAATGCCGGGAGCGCCGGACAAGTCCGCCGGTAACGTCACGGCGCCGCGCTCGCGCAGCCGATCGAGGCTTGCCCGCGGTGTGCGGTAGCTGATGATCACGGGCTGCCCTTCATCAAGCAGGCGCTCGGCGCAATGCAGGCCAATGCGCTGGCTGGCGCCGGTAATCAGGATCGGGGCCGTTGGCTCGGTCATGGGCTTCACAGGGGATCGAAGGTTAATGTTGTACACGGCTCATCCGAGGCCGGAAGACCTAGCCTGCCAGCTTACACCAGGTACTCGCCACGGCACTTACTGGTCGCAGCGCGTCATGGCTTTCGCTTGGTTCGCGCAGCTGAACAAATCATCTCGCTAGGGACGCTCGGATGCGTCGGCGGGCACCTCGTCGGGCAGTTCTGGCCGAAGCTCCGGGTGTAGTCGTTGATGCTGCTCATACAGATACGAGCGGATGCGTTCGGCATCCTTGTCCTGCGGGTACTCGACCTCGTAGGCGGTCATTCCGTCTTCGGTATCGCGGACCCGGTGCGCATCGACTTCAAGTGAGGCCTCGCCCGGGAGCGCCAGGCGCAGGTGAAGATGCTTGGGCGCCTTTCGCTTGGGACCGGGGTCTACCAACAGGCCGTTGGGGGATAGTTCGTGGACGCTCAGCGCCGTCTCGTTGCCGTCGTTGGACAGCAGCGGCAACGGTTCATCGAGATGCAGGCGCCAAGCACGGAGAACCGGTCCGCGTTCGTAGATGGTCGGCGGTGCGAGTTGCAACCGGATCGTACGGAACTCGTCCTGGTTCAGCTGGAGTGGGAACGACATGCAATAGTCGTCGAGCTCGGCTTCGAGTGTCAGGTTGGCTTTTGCGGCCAGTTGCAACAGCAGTTCATTGGCTTTTTCGCCACCGTCCAGATTGAAGCCGGCCCGCGTTTCCCGCGGCTCGACCGGCGAGCCACTCACGAGCTCGTTGATATACGCCAGCTCGGCGCTGGTGAGAACAGTTTTCTTCGGCATCTCGATGTCCCTCTCAAGGGCAGCAGGACAGGCCTACCCATGCCTTTTGTCGATCCGGTGCGCTCTGCGAGGGGATGCGTCCCTGAGAGCCTCTGTTTGGATCGCCTTTGCGACAACGCTGATGCTGCGTAATTCCCTGTTCCCACGTCGCAGCACTCATTGCAGTGTAGAACTGTGCACGCGGGGACGATGTGCGCAATGCGGCATAATGGTCCGCTTCAATTCGCAACGGAGTTCACCATGAAAGTTGCCATCCTTTCCGGTACGGTCTACGGCACAGCCGAAGATGTCGCCCGCCATGCTGCCACCGTCCTGAAGGCGGCCGGCTTCGATACCTGGCATGACCCGCGCGCGCAACTCGACCAGGTCATCGGGTTTGCGCCGCAAGCGCTGCTGGTCGTGACAGCCACCACTGGCATGGGTGAGCTGCCGGATAACTTCGTCCCGCTGTATTCAGCCATCCGTGATCAGTTTCCGGACTGGCAAGGATTGCCAGGCGGCGTCATCGCGTTGGGCGACGCCAGCTATGGCGACACGTTCTGCGGTGCCGGTGAACTGGTTCGTGAACTGTTTGCCGAACTCGGCGTGCGTGAAGTACAGGACATGCTGCGTCTCGATGCGAGTGAAACGGTCACTCCCGAAACTGACGCCGAGCCCTGGCTGGAACGCTTCGCTTCGGCTCTGCGGGGCTAAGCGATAGCGAGGCGGGCACCGTTTACGCCAGCCGATCGTCGATTCTCGGACCGTTGCCGGCGCCTAGTGCAAAAGCCTGCAGCTGTGGGTAGAACTCGCGGAAATCTTGCTGGAGTGGCACATATAATCGTTCCAGCTCGGCGACACCGCCCACCAGCCCTTCCGGGCGAGAGAGCCGGCGGCTCATGCCGGCCACGACCTGTTCCATGACGGCAAACTCCCGATAGCTGCCTAGCCAGTCCTGAGCGGTCATGCGTGGCACGATCAGCGCCAGCTTGGCCGGCAGCTCGGGTTCCTCACGCAGCACCTGATACACCCGGGCGGTAAAATCCGGCAGAGGTTCGGCGGCATAGTCGAGCCAATGCGCGGCCAGGCAATGATCGAAAAACAGGTCGATCAGGATACCTGCGTACCGCCGCCGCTCGCGGGGGAAACGCTGTTTGGCCTGTAGCACCAGTGGGTGACTGTCGGTGAACGCGTCGATCTGGCGATGCAGGCGAATGCCGGCTTCGATGTCGGCGGGCCAGCGGCCGTTCAGGGGGCCCTTGACGAAATCGCCGTAGAGGCTGCCGAGTAGTGCGCCAGGCTGCGCGCCGCCGAGATGGAGATGTGCAAGATAGTTCATGTGACGAGTCTAGCAGCGCTTCCTTGCGTTCAGCTTGCATCAGGCCGCAGCGCTCACCGAGGAATTGCCGTACAGCGCCTCGGCGATCGCGGCGTGGCAGGTGCGGCAGAGTTGATTGCGCGCCATGTCGCGGCTGTCGATGGGCGAAAGCAGCTGTATTTCCACTACCGCAACGTCAGCCTTCAACAGCCTGAACAGATGCGAGGGCAGATCATCCTCACCGATGAAAGGGGCGATGGAGTCAACCTGGCCGTCGCGCAGATAGCGGATTGCTACCGGCTGGATCGGAGTGCCGGTCTCGATCGCACACGACAGTAATCGGGAATGAAAGGTACCTAGGGTCGCACCGTTGGACGTGGTGCCTTCGGGAAAGATCAGGAGGCTGCGGCCCTGCTGCAGCTCGGCGCTCAACAGCCGATTTAGCGCACCAATATCACCGCTGCCACGTCGGATGAAGTGGGTGCCGGCCTCGGCGGCGAGCCAGCCGAGCAGCGGCCACTGGCGCACTTCGGACTTCGCCAGGAAAGCCATAGGCTGTAGCATTCCGAGCAGTGGAATGTCCGTCCAGGACTGGTGGTTGGCGAGCCATAGCATCGACTGAGTGGGTTGGCTGCCGAGCAGTCGAATCTCGAACGGCAGCGCGGCGGCCAGTCGGCCCAGAAACCAGCGGCAGAGCCGATGGCGCATCGCGGGCGACGTGCCCAGCCCGAGTAGCGCCTGGAGCTTCAACCCGCTCGCCAACGACAGGCCAAGTGCGAGCACCCCGCCCAGCCGGAGCACCCGCCCGTAGATCCGCAGCCTGGCCATTCAGACGGCAGCCTTGAAGTGCCTTGCGTAGCGTGGGCAGAGCTCGTCTCGTTTGAGCAGAATGAAGACATCGGCGACCTGAAAATCAGGATCCCAGCAAGGCTCGCCGCAGATCTTTGCGCCAAGCCGCAGGTAGGCCTTGAGCAGCGGCGGCGTTTCCGCAATCACGTTCTCAGGTAATTCCAGCACTGGCAGCGGTGTTCTCGGATTGGCATGCAGCAGTTCGGTGCGAAGGTATCGCTCGCGCAGTCGCTGCATGATGGCTTGGGCCTGAACGCCACCGTCGCGCATGGGAATGCTGGCGCAGCCCATCAGGTAGCGATAACCGCCCTGGTTCAGCGCTTCCGCCAGCTCGCCCCATAGTACGGAGATGGTCGCCCCGTTGCGGTAGGCCGGATGCACACACGTGCGACCAATTTCCAGAATCGGCGCGTCCAGCTCCGTCAGACCGTGCAGGCTGAATTCCCCTTCGCTGTAAAAGCGCCCGAGCCGAAGCGCCGCCCGGTTATCCAGCAGGCGCGTGGTAGCCACAAGCTCGCCGCTGTCGAGATCACGCACGCCGATGTGGCTGCAGTGCGCGTCGAATTCGTCGCAATCCAGGCCGGCTTCAGCGCCTTCCAGCCGAGCGTCGAATTCGCTGCTGAAAACCCGGTAGCGCAACGCCTGGGCTTCGTGCAGCGCGGTTTGCCCGTACAGGCGTTCCGCCCGCAGGCGCCGCGTAATGCGAGGAAAAGCGATGGTGGTCATGCTCTGTCTCCTGGTCAGCCGTGGCGTGGCAATGCATTCGGAGCGCTTGATTGTTATGGTTGGCGTTCCGTCAATCAGTGATGCCGGCTCAGGCTAGGCAGCGGCGGTGTCACCTCTGTTACGGATCGGTGATGCTTGGATGACGGCGTGTGCCATTGCCTTACTCTTCGCAAATCCATAGGAGATCGATCCATGTCCTGGCATGAGTTGCTTGGTCCGTTGCAACGCCTGCCTGCCCCCGCTGCGCTGGACGACTGGTTCGCCGAGCTGCTGTCGCGTTGCGCGGGCGGATCCTTCGAGCTGGCCGTGTTGGGTGGGCGTCTGGCGGCGACACCTGGGCTTGCGTTTCTGGCGGGGTATCAGTCTGCGCTACGTCGGCTCTGGCCCGCCGCGCCCGAGGGGCTCGGCGCGCTATGTGCCACCGAGAACCGCAAACTGCGCCCGGCCGATATGCAGACCCGGGTGGATGAGCTGACAATTACCGGCAGCAAGGACTTCGTCACGGCGCTGCGGCGGCCTGGTTATTGGTGCCGGCACGCGACGAGGCTGCGAATGACCGCCCCAGGCTGAGCCTCTGTGTGGTTGGCTGCGGCGAGCGCGGCGTGCACATTGAAGAAGGCCAGCGGTTACCGTTGATCCCGGACATCGCGCATGGTCGCCTGCGTCTGGAACAGGCGCCCTGTCGGCGTTTGGCCGGCGATGGCTGGGACGACTACGTCAAGCCCTTCCGCACCCTGGAAGATCTGTATGTCCTGACGGCGCTTGCCAGTTGGCTCTACGGGGTGGGGCTGGATTGCGGCTGGCCGCAGCGATTGCAGCTTCTGCTGCTGGGTGTGCTGGGTGGGGCGGCGGAGGTTTCGCGATTATCGTCGGCAGAAGCGGCCACGCACCTGCTGCTGGCTTCGCTCAATCAGCAGTTCGAGGCCTTGGAGAACGATCTGGATGCGGCGCTGGCCAGCGGCCCCGAATCATGGATGTGCCTATGGCAACGTGACCGTGGTGTGCTGCAGCTGGCGCGCAGTGCCCGCCTCACGCGGCAGGCCAGGGCCGCTGATGTGTTTGGCCTGAGCCCCGAAGAAGGATTGCGTCCCTGAGCGCAACACGGAGGATCGGCACGGGAACTCTGTGCCGTCGTACGGGACCTATAACAGGCGTGTCGCAACGGCACCGGCAATCACCCCCAGAGGGTTAGTGCCGTTTTCAAGAATCACGCCACCGAGTGTTCATCAGGACAGGGAGTTCAATGTCTAACCGCTGTATCGAAATCCGCACCCTGAGCGCAGCGCCGGCTGCTCGGAGGCGCTTACCGTGATGCTCGCGGGGGAGGTGTTCCCTTGGCGAGATGGTAATCGCTTTCGGTTGCTGATCGACGGCCCGGCATTCTTTCCACGAATCCTGCAATGCATTGAGGCGGCCGAGCGGCGTGTGGACGTCGAGCTCTATCTGGTCGAGGATGGGCAATGTGCGGATTGTCTTATCGATGCGCTGGCGGCCGCTGCCAAGCGGGGCGTGCGAGTGCGCTGTCTGTTCGATGGGTTCGGCTGTTTGGGGTTGGGTCAGAAGGCGCGACAGCGCTTGACGGACGCCGACGTCGAGCTGCGTCAATACAACCCGTTGAAGCTCCGGCTGAAATTTCGCAACCTGCACCGCGATCACCGGAAACTGATATTGGTGGACGATGCGTGCTGCTTTGTCGGGGGCGCGGGTGCTACGGATGAGTTCTGGAGCCCAGACAGGCCAGACGAGCACTGGCACGAAGCAATGGTGGAAATCGCGGGGCCATTGATCGAGGACTGGCGTCGGCTATTCGACGCCCAATGGGCGCTGTGCCTGAAGCGTCGTATCTGGCAGCTGCCACTGCCACAGCGGCTACCGAAGATTCCAGCCAATCCAGATGCGGGTGAAGGGCTGGGACGGGTTGCCTATTCGGCGGCGCGGCAGCATCGCGACATCCTGCACAGCCTGTTGAGAAATCTGCAGCGTGCGGAGCGGCGGATCTGGCTGGCAACACCTTATTTTCTGCCCACCGGCAGGGTCCGTCGGGAACTGATGCGTGCGGCAAGGCGTGGCGTCGAGGTGCGGCTGCTTCTGACCAGCCGCAACACCGATCATCCCTCGGTGCGCTACGCGGGCCAGCGCTACTACCCGAGACTGCTACGGGCCGGCGTGCGTATTCACGAATATCAGCCACACTTCCTGCACCTGAAAATGGTGCTGGTCGATGACTGGGTGAGCGTGGGTTCCTGCAATTTCGATCATTGGAACCTGCGCTGGAACCTCGAAGCCAATCTCGAGGCACTGGACAGCTCGTTCAGCACCGCTGTAGCAGAGTGTTTCCAGCGAGACTTTTCACAGAGTCTCGAGATCGATCTGCAGCAATGGCACGCTCGACCGTTACATCAGCGCATGTATCAGCGAATGTGGGGGCTGCTCGATCGACTGGTGATCAATATATTCAACCGAAGCGGCTGACCGGCGCTGGCTGATCGGCTGTGGACCATCCACTGACTGGGAGTGTGTTTCGATGGCTGCGAAGAAGATCCTGATGTTGGTCGGCGATTACGTCGAAGATTACGAAACCATGGTGCCGTTCCAGGCGCTGCAGATGGTGGGTCACACGGTACATGCCGTCTGCCCCGACAAGAAGGCGGGTGACACGGTGCGCACCGCGATTCACGACTTTGAGGGCGATCAGACCTACAGTGAGAAACCTGGGCACAATTTCGCGCTGAATTTCGATTTCGCAGCGGTGCGTGCCGAAGATTACGATGGTCTGGTCGTTCCAGGCGGCCGAGCGCCGGAATACCTGCGCCTGAACGAACAAGTGTGCAACTTGGTGCACGCCTTTGATGAGGCGAAGAAGCCGATTGCCGCGGTTTGTCACGGTGCTCAGTTGCTCGCCGCTGCGGGTGTACTCGAAGGGCGCGCCTGCAGCGCGTATCCCGCCTGCGCGCCGGAAGTGAAGCTGGCAGGCGGTGAGTTCGTCGACATCCCGGTCGACCAGGCGCATACCCAGGGCAATCTGGTCACCGCCCCGGCGTGGCCGGCCCATCCTGCCTGGTTGGCGGCATTTCTGGAGCTGCTCGGTACGCGTATCAGCCTGTAACATAGCGCTCCGCTCGAAGGCCCGCCTTTCGGTGGGCCTTTTTTCATCCCATCAATCACTGCTGGCGTCTAGCCGCCGAGACCACCATGACCCAAGCCAAAGACCCGCTGCACGGCATGACTCTGGAGTCGATTCTTGTCGCGCTCCAGGCGCACTATGGTTGGGATGGCCTGGCCGAGCGAGTCGATATCCGTTGCTTCAAGAGCGACCCGAGCATCAAATCGAGCCTGACATTCCTGCGCAAGACGCCGTGGGCGCGGGCGAAGGTAGAGGAGCTGTTCGTCCAGCTGTGCCGCTCGAAGGCTTGAAAAACTATACATCGCGCCGCACGGGATGCTTGATGGACCTTTGAGAGTGGCACTGAACGCAATAAAAAAGCCCGGCACTGAGCCGGGCTTTGTCGTTCAACAGCCGGTTACTGCACTTCGACCGCCAGGCTGTCGGCGATCTTCTTCTGCCAGATCGCCGGACCGGTGATGTGCACCGACTCGCCGTTGGCATCCACCGCGACGGTGACTGGCATGTCCTTCACTTCGAACTCGTAGATGGCTTCCATGCCGAGCTCGGCGAAGGCTAGCACCTTAGACTTCTTGATCGCCTGGGCGACCAGGTAGGCGGCGCCGCCGACGGCCATCAAATAGACGGCCTTGTTGTCCTTGATCGCGTCGATGGCGATCGGGCCGCGCTCGGACTTGCCGATCATGCCCAGCAGGCCAGTGCTTTCCAGGATCTGCCGAGTGAACTTGTCCATGCGGGTGGCGGTAGTCGGACCAGCCGGACCGACCACTTCGTCACCGACCGGATCGACCGGGCCGACGTAGTAGATGAAGCGGCCCTTGAGGTCTACCGGCAGCTCTTCGCCCTTGTTCAGCATATCGACCATGCGCTTGTGCGCGGCGTCGCGGCCGGTGAGCATCTTGCCGTTGAGCAGGACGGTTTCGCCCGGCTTCCAGCTCTGCACGTCTTCCGGGGTGAGGGTGTCGAGGTTGACGCGGCGCGCGCTTGGGCCGGCTTCCCAGACGATTTCCGGGTAGGCATCCAGCGGCGGCGGGGTGAGCTCGGCAGGGCCGGAGCCGTCCAGCACGAAGTGTGCGTGGCGGGTGGCGGCGCAGTTGGGGATCATGCACACCGGCAAGGATGCGGCATGGGTCGGGTAATCCATGATCTTCACATCGAGTACTGTGGTCAGGCCGCCGAGGCCCTGCGCGCCGATACCCAGCTGGTTGACCTTCTCGAACAGCTCCAGGCGCAGCTCTTCGATGCGGTTCTGCGGGCCGCGGGCTTTCAGCTCATGAATGTCGATGGACTCCATCAGCACTTCCTTGGCCATCACCGCGGCCTTTTCGGCGGTACCGCCGATGCCGATGCCGAGCATGCCCGGCGGACACCAGCCAGCCCCCATGGTCGGAACGGTCTTGAGCACCCAGTCAACGATGGAATCGGACGGGTTGAGCATGGCCATCTTCGACTTGTTCTCCGAACCGCCGCCCTTGGCTGCCACGTCCACTTCGACCTTGTCGCCGGGAACGATGGAGTAGTGGATCACCGCTGGGGTGTTGTCCTTGGTGTTCT
Source organism: Pseudomonas sp. SST3 (assembly GCF_003325755.1). Next base: position 155,119 of record NZ_QORI02000005.1, read on the forward strand.
TGCGGGAACCGGCGGGGTCGGCCAGGATCGAAGCTCGCAGGACATTTTCCGGCAGGTTGTAGGCACGGCGAACGCCTTCGTTAATCATGTCGTCCAGACTCATGGTTGCGCCGTCCCAGCGCACGTCCATGCCCACGCGCACGAATACAGTGACGATGCCTGTGTCCTGGCAGATCGGCCGATGGCCGGTTGCGCACATCCGCGAGTTGATTAGGATTTGCGCCATGGAATCGCGCGCTGCCGGCGACTCTTCGCGCAGATAGGCCTCGTGCATGGCCTGGATGAAGTCGACAGGATGGTAATAGGAGATGAACTGCAAAGCGTCTGCAACGCTTTGTATCAGGTCGTCTTGCTTGATCACGGTCATGCAGCGCGTCCTCTTGGCGGGGCGGAGACAAGGCGCGCCGAGAAGGCAACCGACGCGCTCAGGTTAAAAAGGCGCGGCAGTATAACCCGCCGTGACGCAGTGGACACAGGCGGACCAAGGTGAAGGGATGCAGACAAAAACAGACGCGGCCCAACCGTTGGGGAACGAAGATGCCCGTGAGCTTTGCGCTGGCGCAAAGCTCATGAAAGCCGCTGTGGTGGAGATCGACAAAGCGGCCGCCATCGAGCGTGCTGAGAATTTGCGGCCGTACCGATGTGGCTGCTTATGGGCTTTTTTCGACGGTCGGCGTAAAGTGCGTCGAATTGCCACTATGGGATGGATTCCATGCGCATGATTCGTGACGAGAGCGATCAGCAGGCGCTTCAGCAGTTGGTGATGAAACGTTTTGGCATGGCTGCCGGAACCTACTGTCTTGCCTTGTTGCTGACCTGGGTCACGGTTGCCGGTGGCTTCTACCTGGCCTCGCTAGACACCGCGGTAATCGGCTCGGTGTTGATTCTGGCGTGCCAGTTGGTGTTCTTCGGAATCTTTTATCAGGGCTACAACCTGCGTTTTCGCGATCCCAGCCTGACCGAGCCGCAGGTGCTGGTGGCGCTGGTCTGGTTGACCTTTTTTCTGTTCAATCTCGGCGATAATCGCGGCTCGCTGCTGGTGCTTTATGTGCTGGTGCTGATGTTTGCGGTGTTCCTTCCGCCGAAGATCTTCGTCCGCTACGCTGTGCTGGCGCTGCTCAGCTTCGTCGGCATGTCGCTGTTCGATGCGCAGCGAGGGCATCTGGCGGATCCGCAGGCCGCGCTACTGCAGACCGGTGTGTTGCTGGTGACTCTGCTCTGGATGTGTCTGTTTGTCGGATATGTATACAGGCTGCGTCAGCGCATGCGTCAGCGGCGTTTCGCGCTGCAGGCACATCAGGAAACGCTGCGCGGAATGATGCGGCAACTGGAAGATCTGGCCTCCACCGATGAGCTGACAGGTTTGTACAACCGACGATATTTTCTCCGGCGGGCCGAGGCGGAACTGAGTCGGCTGCGAGCGGGGCACCAGTCTGGCCTCGCCCTGATCGACCTCGACCATTTCAAGCGGATCAACGATCAGCATGGTCACGCCACCGGTGATCGAGTGTTGCAGGCCTTCGCTTCGGTGGCTCGGTCATGCCTGCGCGACGGCGATATTCTTGCGCGCTATGGCGGTGAGGAATTCGTCCTGCTGTTGCCGCACACCGATGCCGAGCAATTCAGCGCCTGTTGCGAGCGGCTGCGTGAGGCGTTCGCCGCTGCCCAGCCGCTGGACGTGCAGCTGCAGGCGGGGCATCTCAGCTTATCGGTGGGCCTGACGCTGCTCAATGCCGGCGATGGGCTGGACGAGTCCCTGCAGCGCGCCGACGAGGCGCTGTATCGGGCCAAGGACAGTGGCCGCAATCGCTGTGAGGCGAGCTGGGCGATGGCCGATGCCTGATATCACCCATGGGGCTCGGTGCTGGACAGTGGGAGAGGGCAGCAATCTGCTCGATGCGCTCAACGGCGCAGGCCTGAATGTGCCTTACAGCTGCCGAGCGGGCAGCTGTCATGCCTGTCTGGTGCGGTGCTTGGAAGGTGAGCCGCAGGACGCTCGACCAGATGCACTCGAAAGGGGCCGGCGAATGCAGGGCTGGAGACTCGCCTGCCAATGCCGAGTGACCGAAGACCTCCGCGTTGCGGTATTCGATCCCGAGCGAGAGGGGCTTCCGGCGCGAGTGGAGGCGCTCGACTGGCTCGGCGAAGAAATATTGCGATTGCGGCTGATGCCCGAGCGGCCTTTGCGCTATCGCGCCGGCCAGCACGTGCTGTTATGGAGCGACGGCGGCGTCGCGCGGCCATATTCGCTGGCGAGCTTGCCGGTCGAGGAGGCCTGGCTCGAGTTCCACCTCGATTGTTCCCGGCCCGGTGCCTTCAGCAAGGCAGCGCGCGAATTGACCATCGGCGATAGCCTGCGTCTCGGACCGCTGCATGGTGGTGCCTTACGTTACGAACCAGAGTGGCAGGGGCGACCGTTATTGTTGTTGGCTGCCGGCACCGGGCTTGCGCCGCTCTGGAGCGTTCTGCGAGAAGCGTTGCGGCAGGGACATACCGGGCCGATTCGGCTGCTGCATTTCTGTCGAGGCGAGTCTTACCTGCGCGCGCCGCTGGAGCATCTCGCCGGCTTGTACGCAAACCTGAGCGTCGAACTGATCGACCGGCACCAGATGCAACATCGTCTGCAATCGCTGCGGATAGCGTCGCGTCAGGAATTTGCCTTGGTCTGTGGGTCGGGCGCCTTTGTCGATGACTGCGCCAAGCGCCTGTTCCTGGCAGGTATCTCCAGGGGGCAGATACTGAGCGACGTCTTCGTGGCGCGCGATACTGGAGCCTGACGAGGCGCAGGACGCGCCGGCTCGGTGAAGGGAATCGATAGTTCGGGAATACACCGGATCGCTAGAAAGCATGGCCCATGCAGGCCATGCCCTCCGGCACTCACTGTCAGGTCAGTGAATCGCCAACGCGCAGGATCTTCATGGTGTTGGTGCCACCGGTGCCGTGATAGGTGTCGCCCTTGGTCAGGATCACCCAGTCGCCGATGTTGACGATGTTGCGCTTGAGCAGCTCATCCACCGCCGCCTGGCTAACCTTGTCGGCGGGCAATGAGGCCGGGTCGAACGGGATGGTCTGCACGCCGCGGAACATGGCGACGCGTGCCTGGGTCTCGCGATGGGGAGAGTAGGCGAAGATGGGTACCGAGGAGCGAATACGAGACATGATCAGCGGGGTATAGCCGCTTTCGGTCAGGCTGATGATCGCCTTCACGCCGGGGAAATGGTTGGCGGTGTACATCGCTGCCAGCGCCGTGCTCTCGTCACTGCGCTCGAAGCGCTGGCCCAGGCGGTGACCGGACTTGATGCTGGTCGGATGCTTCTCGGCGCCGACGCAGACGCGTGCCATCGCCTTGATTGCCTCGATCGGGTACTCGCCGGCGGCGCTTTCGGCCGACAGCATGACCGCATCGGTGTAGTCCAGAACGGCGTTGGCTACATCGGAAACCTCGGCGCGGGTCGGCATCGGGTTCTGGATCATCGACTCCATCATCTGGGTGGCGGTGATCACTACCTTGTTGTTGCGGCGTGCATGAAGAATGATTTTCTTCTGGATGCCCACCAGCTCGGCATCGCCAATTTCAACGCCCAGATCGCCACGCGCGACCATTACGCCGTCGCTGGCACGGATCAGGCCGTCGAGCGCCTCATCATCGGCGACCGCTTCGGCGCGCTCGATCTTGGCGATCAGCCAGGCGCTGGAGCCAGCTTCGTCGCGCAGGCGGCGGGCCAGTTCCATGTCGGCGGCATCGCGCGGGAAGGAGACGGCGAGGTAGTCCAGGTTCATTTCAGCAGCCAGCTTGATGTCAGCCTTGTCCTTGGCGGTCAGTGCTGGCGCGGTCAAACCGCCTCCGCGGCGGTTGATGCCCTTGTTGTCCGACAGCGGTCCGCCTATCAATACCGTGCAATGCAGTTCGTCTGCCGTGGTGCTGTCGACGCGCATGACCACGCGGCCATCGTCGAGCAGCAGCTCATCGCCCACGCTGCAGTCCTTGACCAGGTCGGGATAATCGATGCCCACCACCTCTTGCGTACCGGCATCACGCGGGTGGGTGACGGAGAAGCGGAAGTTGTCACCTTCGGCCAGTTCAATGCGCTTGTTGGTGAACTTGGCGATACGGATCTTTGGCCCCTGCAGGTCGCCCAGCAACGCGACGAAGCGGCCATGCTTTGCGGCGATGTCCCGTACCAACTGGGCCCGGGCGCGGTGCTCGTCCGGTGCGCCGTGGGAAAAATTCAGGCGCGCTACATCGAGCCCGGCCAGAATCATTTTCTCCAGCACGTCCGGCGAACTACTGGCAGGCCCCAGAGTGGCGACGATTTTGGTACGGCGCGAGATCATTAAATGCTCCTTTTTCAGAATGGTCCGGAGGCTACTATGCCGTGCGGCTGTAGTCATCGTTGGCCTGCACTACTCTTTTGCGTGGCTCGAAGGGTGCCAGTTACCGTCCATGCGGCGAATGGGTTGCAGTTTTTGCGACCGTGGTCGATAAGCCGATATCGGAGGATCTACCCATGCGCACCCTTGTCATTCTTTTTCTGGCCATCTTCAGCGTAGGTTGTAGCAGCAGAACTGCACTCGACCGTCACCTGGACGCCGCCTACCGGCATTACCAGGCCGACGACTGCGACGGGGTGATGCTCGAGCTATCCCAGGCAGAACGCCGCAGCCGACCACGCGACAATGTCCAGCCGGAAATATCGTTGTTGCGTGGTCAGTGCCTGGAGCGTCAGGGACTGTTCGTCGATGCAGCGCAGACCTATCGCTTCATTCAGGCTCGTTATCCGGCCAGTGAATATGCCTTTCGTGGTCGCGCCAGGCTGGAGACGTTGCGTCAGTTGGGGCACTATCAGCCGGAGGAGCGGGTGGTTACCCACGCCGTCAAACCCTGAAGCAAAGCCGGTTGTTGATGACCGGACGGGAAGGACCCCATGCGCATCGCACCGTTACTCTTTATGGCCTTGTTGGTCTCGCCGTCGGCAACAGCGGAGATTTACCGCTGGGTCGATTCCCAGGGGAATGTGCATTTTGACGCGCGGCCGCGTCCCGGTGCCGAGCCGGTCGAGGTCCGGCCACAGGTTATCGAGCGCGACGACGCGACTCGCGAACGAGAGGTGCGAACCGAACGTTTCTTTGAAGCCCGCCGGCAAGAACAACAAGCAGCCAATCAGGCGGCTAGCGAACAGCACGCCAAGCGCGAGCAGACGTGCCGTGAGTTACGCCAGGAGTTGTCGGGTCTGTCTCGTGGCGGGCGCTACTTTCGTGCCGATGCAAATGGTGGACGGGTCTACTACAGTGATGAAGAAATAGGGGCGGCGCGGCGGCAGTTGGCCAGTCGTATCAGTCAAAACTGCAGCTGAGCGGCCGGTAACGGTCGCAGCCATCAAACTGGCGACAGGCCCGGAATCGATGAACATGCTCAATCAACGCAGTATCCAGCGGCACCAGCTGCCGTATTACCTCAATGTTTTCAACCGGTTCACCGATAAGCCATTGGGTTTCATCGGCAACTTATCGGAGACCGGGCTGATGCTCATCAGCCCGTATCCGATGATGACGGACGCGCGTTTCGAGATGCGCCTGAAGATCCCCGGCCAGCACGGCCAGCTGCGTTACATTGACTTCAGTGCGATCTGCCGCTGGTCCCGAGAGGATGTCACCCCCGGCAGCTTCGACTCCGGATTCGTGCTGGATACGGCACCCAGCGAAATCCGCGACATGATCGACGCGCTGCGCCATTACTTCAGTTTTCGTCCCTTGCTCAGTATTCCTCCGGCTCGTCTGCCGCTCAGCGATGCGCCGCCCAGCAGGGCCACCGATGAGGATCGTTGCCACGGGACCTGAACGGCCCGGTGCCGGCAATTTTTCGAGCCCTCTCTATATATAGCGCCGCCGTTTCGTTGCATAAGCGGCCGCTTGCTATCTGATCACCTTTCTTCGAAGGGCCAATAGCGGCGAAAAACAGCAGCAGAGCGCCCGCGCTCGTAGCGAGTTTGCCCAACGGGTCCCTGGCCAGCGCGAAATAAACGACAGCGCCCAAGCATCAGCAGATCCAGAGCAAGCCCCAGTGCACGGGGCACCGGGCCAGCTCGGCTCGGTTCGAGCGCGGATCAGGCCGGTCAGAACGCTGGATGATCCCCTTCGAGTGGGGCCTATCGCACAGAGTGGGCAGGCCATTGCTCCGGCGCGCTAGACTGGCGCCTGAAGACCCAAAGAGAGGCTCCCGTGACATCCAGCATCTTCTGGTACGACTTTGAAACCACAGGTATTTCCCCGCGTTGCGACCGGCCGCTGCAGGTCGCCGGGATTCGCACCAACGAGGCGTTGGAGGAAATTGGCGAGCCGTTGAATATCTACTGCCGCCTCAGTGATGACATCCTGCCGCATCCAGCCGCGTGTCTGGTGACCGGCATCACGCCGGCGACGCTGATTGAAAAGGGACTATGCGAAGCCGAGTTCATCGCCCGGCTGCATCAGGAACTGGCGCAACCGGGTACCTGTAGCGCCGGCTACAACACCCTGCGTTTCGATGACGAGGTACTGCGCTACAGCCTGTATCGCAACTTTTTCGACCCCTATGCGCGTGAGTGGCAGGGTGGCAATAGTCGCTGGGACCTGATCGATCTGGTCCGCACCGCTTATGCGCTGCGTCCCGAAGGGCTGGTCTGGCCGGAAGAAGATGGCCGGGTATCGCTCAAGCTGGAGCGCCTCAGTGTGGCCAACGGGCTTGAGCATCTGCAGGCGCATGACGCCTTGTCGGACGTTCGGGCGACCATCGCCCTGGCTCGGTTGATTCGAGAGCGCCAGCCGAAGCTCTATGAATATTTGTACAAACTGCGCCGCAAGAATGCGGTTGTCGAACAGATCGAGCTGCTGAAGCCGATGGTGCATATCTCTGGACGCTTCTCCGCCGCCCGGCATTACTTGTCCGTCGTACTGCCGCTGGCCTGGCATCCTCGCAACCGTAACGCACTGATCGTTTGCGACCTTAACGCTGAGTGTTCGCCCTTATGGGAGGACGCGGCTGAGGATCTTCGTGAACGGCTGTATACCCGCCGGGAGGATCTTGGCGAGAAGCTTCCGACGCCGCTGAAGTTGGTGCATGTCAATCGCTGCCCTGTACTGGCGCCAATGAATGTCTTGCGCAAACCGGATATCGATCGGCTGGGGCTGGATATCCAGTGCTGCGAATCCAGAGCCCGCGGCCTACGCAGCCGGCAGGCAGAGTGGCGCGAGAAACTTGCCGATATATACGAGGAACAGGCTTTTTCCGGCTCGGCAGACCCGGAACAGCAACTTTATGAAGGTTTTCTGGGTGAGCGGGATCGGCGCCTGTGTGAACAGGTCAGGAACCATGTGGCATTACAAAGTTCGGGCGGGATGCCTCCGTTTGATGATGCCCGTCTGCCAGAACTTCATTTTCGTTACCGTGCGCGCAATTTCCCTGAATGCCTTTCGGCAGCAGAACAGCTGCAATGGGCAGAGCTCTGTCGGCAACGTTTGACTTCCCCCGAGTTTGGCGCGCCAAACACCCTGACACAGTTCGAGGGGGATTTGCAGGTGCTCTTGGAATCAGCCAACCTGAATCAGGTTCAGCTACTGCAGCAATGGGCCGAGCATGCACGCGAATTGCGTAAACGCTACATTCGCTGAGGTTAATCAGAAGTAACGAAAAAGCCATCTGATGCGACATGCCAGGCATGGCGCATCAGATGGCTTCAGGAGTACAGCGATAAATTAGCCGAGCAGGGTGGCCCAGCTTTCAACTTCATCGGAACCCCACTGTGCTTTCCACTCTTTCAGAGTTTTGTGATTGCCACCTTTGGTTTCAATCACTTCGCCGTTGTGCGGGTTCTTGTATTGCTTAACACGGCGGGCACGCTTGGTGGCGGCCGGCGCCTTTGCGGTGCGCTGTGTTTTGCTATTTCTGGCATCCGGATCGAGCAGAGCAATGATGTCGCGAAGCGACTTTTGGTATTCACCCATCAGCTCGCGCAGTTTGCCTTCGAATTCAAGCTCCTTTTTCAGCTTATCGTCTGCAGAAAGAGACTTCAGGCGTTCCTGGAGTTCCTTGATAGCTTCTTCAGTGGCGCGGTATTCGTTGATCAGCGACATGTCACTTCCTTGGTATAGGTTTGAACGCAAGTGTTAGCAATCATAGACAGGCGCAATGCACAAGTAAATATCACTTGATTAAAGATTAGTGAGTTTTCTCCGGCTTCGTTTGGCTGCTGATGTCGTTCAGTTAGTTCATTGCCGACAGATGAAGGAGATAAGCTCTTTGGCGAAAAACACACTGTTTATCTGCCGAAGACGCTCTGGCGCTTTCCTTGGCTTTGTCGTGTCGGCTAGCCGTTCTGTCAGCAAATGAATCAGGGCGTTGCTCCTCTCGTTGTGCGTTCTGCAGCGGCGGGCCAGGGGTGTCTGATCGGGAATTATGTGGTTGTCATTTTCAGCGCTGCGCTAGAATGCGCGACTTTAATAATGCGGAGTTACCTTTAATGCGCACGTTCAGGCTGGTTATTGCCTGCCCCGATGGCGTTGGCATTGTCGCCAAGGTCAGCAATTTCCTGGCCACTTACAATGGCTGGATCACTGAAGCCAATCATCACTCTGATCACCAGAGCGGCTGGTTTTTCATGCGCCATGAAATTCGTGCTGACTCGCTGCCTTTCGACCTCGAAGGGTTCCGTCAGGCGTTCGCGCCGATAGCGCGAGAATTTTCCATGGAGTGGCGCATTACCGATTCGGAACAGCGCAAGCGTGTCGTGCTGATGGCCAGTCGGGAATCGCATTGCTTGGCCGATCTGTTACATAGGTGGCACAGCGGTGAACTGGATTGCGATATTCCCTGCGTAATATCCAACCACAACGATCTGCGTAGCATGGTCGAGTGGCATGGCATTCCTTACTTTCATGTACCAGTCGAGCCGGGACGCAAGGATCAGGCGTTCGCCGAGGTGTCGCGTATCGTGCGTGAGCAATGCGCCGATGTAATTGTGCTTGCCCGTTATATGCAGATACTTCCGGCCGAACTGTGCGAAGAGTTCGCGCAACGCGTGATAAATATTCACCACAGCTTCCTGCCTTCGTTCGCCGGCGCCAAGCCCTACCACCAGGCATCTCTGCGAGGCGTCAAGCTGATCGGTGCGACTTGCCACTATGTGACCGAGGAGCTGGACGCGGGGCCGATCATCGAGCAGGACGTGGTGCGTGTCAGCCACCGCGACAGCATCGAAGACATGGTTCGGTTGGGCAAGGATGTGGAAAAGATGGTGCTATCGCGCGGGATGCGCTATCACTTGCAGGAGCGCGTGCTGGTGCACAGCAACAAGACCCTGGTATTCAACTGACCGTCGCCCGGCGCAGGAGGGATGCATGACGGATCCATTGGCAAAAGCTGGTGCGAGCGCGCCACCTATCATTGGTAGCGGATGTACGCAGCGCTACGATCCGGAGCATCTCACCCCACAGCTCGGCACCGATTTTCCAGGTGCCGAGGCGCTGTGGAAGCATCTCCGGTGCGCGGCCGAGGCGACTGAAGGTCTAGCTTCGCCGGGTTCGGATAACGATTGAGCCAAACATAGACGAGGCATCTGGTTGGTGCCGCTCGTTCCCGCAGTGTCCCCCGCTCTGGAGACGGCCAGATGGCAGATAACGAACACTTCGTGCTGGGCGCTGAGGCGAACAGCGAGCCTAATACTCAGCCGCTCCGGCTGGTCAATCGCCACGGTTTGGTCGCGGGCGCGACGGGGACAGGCAAGACGGTAACCCTGCAGCGGCTCGCAGAGCAGTTCAGCGAGGCGGGCATCGCCGTTTTCGCGGCGGACATCAAGGGAGACCTGTGCGGGCTGGGTGCCGCGGGGGCACCTGAGGGGAAAATTGCCGAACGTATTGCCAGCATGCCTTGGCTCGGCCACCAACCGCAGGCGTATCCCGTCACGCTATGGGATGTATACGGCGTAAGCGGCCACCCGCTGCGCACGACGCTTACCGAGATGGGCCCGCTTCTGTTAAGCAGTCTGCTCGAATTGACCGATAGCCAGCAGGCTGCACTTTATGCAGCGTTCAAGGTGGCTGATCGCGAAGGGCTGCTGCTTCTGGATATCAAGGACCTCAAGGCCTTGCTCGGTTATCTCAGGCAGAGCCCCGAGATGTTGGGCGACGATGCGGCATTGCTGACGAGCGCTTCATCCCAGGCGCTCTTGCGGCGCCTGGCAACGCTGGAGCAGCAAGGCGCGGAAGCGCTGTTCGGCGAACCGTCACTGGTACTGGAAGACCTTCTGCAACCTGCATCTGATGGGCGCGGCAGAATTCATCTGCTCGACGCAAGTCAGCTGGTGCATCAGGCGCCCAAGGTTTACGCGACATTCCTGCTGTGGTTGCTGGCCGAACTGTTCGAGCAACTGCCCGAGCGTGGCGATGCGGACCGACCGCTGCTGGCGTTGTTTTTTGACGAGGCGCACCTGCTCTTCAATGACACCCCGAAAGCATTGCAGGATCGATTGGTGCAGGTCGTTCGGTTGATTCGCTCGAAAGGCGTTGGCGTCTATTTCGTCACTCAATCGCCGGCCGATTTGCCGGATGAGGTCCTGGCCCAGCTGGGCCTGCGCATTCAGCATGGGCTGCGGGCTTATACGGTCAAGGAACAGAAGGCGTTGCGTGCGGTCGCTGAGGGCTTTCGGACCAACCCTGCATTTTCTGCGCTGGATACTCTGGTCGATCTTGGCATCGGTGAGGCGCTGGTCGGTGGGCTCGAAGAAAAGGGCACACCTGCCATGGTGCAACGCGTGGCCGTCGCTCCACCGCAGTCGAGGGTAGGGCCCCTTGATGAAAGCGAACGGCGGGCGTTGATCACGAATTCACCGTTGCGCAATCGCTACGATAAGGCGGTTGATCGCGAGTCAGCCTACGAGATCCTGCTCGACCGGGCGAAACAGGCGACGAGGGTCGAGTCGCAGGAGAAAGCAGCGCCAGAAGAGAATGACGCGGGAGGCGCTTTCGCGGATCTCGCTGGGCGAGTATTCAAGAGCGCGATGCGCCAGGCGGCTTCCCAGTTGGGCCGGCAGCTGGCGAGGGGGTTGATGGGATCCCTGCTCGGTGGGAAGCGCTGATTCGAACCGCAGATTACGAACAGGCCGTTCATATCAAACATTCGCAGTAGCAGTGGCAGCGTCTGTTTACCGGCCTTCGGAATCCTGTTCTGCCAGCTCTTTCTCGATCTTTTCCAGTTCTTTCTTGAAAACCTGGTCGTGGACCGTCTCTTTTTTGCGCCACGGTTTCCGTTCAGGGTCGGGTTGTGCGGCATAGGTGGTTATTTCACCGCCGTATACGGTTTTGAATCGATTGGCCTGTCGTTCCAGTTCGGCGCGTAGTTCTTCTTTGGTCACTCTTGGTCTTTTCCTTTCTTGGAAATTCGACGTCAGTTGCCAGCAAGCGGCAATGCCGTAAGCAGCACGATGATGGAAATTAGACGATTGCTTATTTAATGGCTTGAGTGATGCCATTGCAAGCAGGCGGGGAGAAACAAAGTGTATGCGGAAGTTATCACTTGGTGGGCGCGGCCATGTTCCGTACGGCCCCGGTCTGGCGTCAGATGAGCTTTTTAATGAAGCACAGATCACAGGTTGCGGCTGTCGAAAAGCAGCAGAAACCGAGGTTCCTTGGTTGTTGTCGCAGTTGGCTGCCGCAAACTATTCGCGAGCGTTCATCGTAAGCCCGCCGCGTCTTTCTTCCTTAAATAAAAAAACCGCGTCGGATTTCGGCGCGGTTTTTCATTTGCCGCCTAATCAGCGGACTGAATGGCTTGCAACGTTATCAGGTGCACGACCATAGACATCGTCCAACCGTTCGATGTCGTCCTCACCGAGATAACTGCCTGACTGAACTTCGATGATTTCCAACGGAATCTTGCCGGGGTTGGCCAGGCGGTGGATGGAAGTCACCGGGATGTACGTCGATTGGTTCTCGGTAAGTAAGAACGTCTTGTCATTGCAAGTGACCTGGGCGGTACCGGATACAACGATCCAGTGTTCGGCGCGATGATGGTGCATCTGCAGCGAGAGCTGGGCGCCCGGGTTGACGCAGATGCGCTTGACCTGGAAACGGCCACCCATATCGACCGAGTCGTACCAACCCCAGGGGCGATACACGGCACAATGGTTCTGCGTTTCGGAGCGCTTCATGTCGTCGAGCTTGTTCACCAGCTTCTTGACGTCCTGGACCTTATCCTTATGGGCGATCATGGTCGCGTCCTTGGTTTCGACCACAACGATGTTGTCCAGGCCCACCACGGTGACCAGCTTCCCATTGCCATGAACCAGGCAGTTACGGCTGTCTTCGACGATCACATCGCCTCTGGTTACGTTGCCGTTCTCGTCTTTTTCCAGCACATCCCAGAGCGACGACCAGGAACCCACATCGCTCCAGCCAGCCGACATCGGCACTACGCAGGCCAGCTCAGTCTTTTCCATTACCGCGTAGTCGATCGAGTTGTCCGGGCAGCAGGCGAAGGTCTCGGGGTCGATCAGTACTTCGTCACCATTCTTGGCGCTGCGCTCCAGCGCGACCCAGCAGGTGTCGTAGATGTCCGGATCATGCTTTTTGAGTTCTTCCAGAAACACGCTGGCGCGGAACAGGAACATACCGCTGTTCCAGTAATAATCACCCGACTCAACGTACTGCTGGGCGCGCGCTTCGTCAGGCTTCTCGACGAAGTTGGTAACGCGGTTGACGCCTTCTGGCAACCCATTGCGCTCGTTATGGTCGCACTTGATGTAGCCGTAACCGGTTTCAGGGCTGGTGGCCGGAATGCCGAACAGCACCATTTCACCGTTTTCCGCAGCATTGGTGGCCAGAGCCAGCGAGCGCTGGAAGGCTTTGTGATCTTCGATCACATGATCCGCCGGTAGCACCAGCAGCAGTTCATCACGTCCGTCCTCGATCAGTTTCATCGCGGCGATCGCAATTGCCGGGGCGGTGTTGCGGCCGAAGGGCTCGAGCAGAAGACCCTGGATGCCTAGCTTGCGTGCTGCCAACTGCTCTTTGACGATAAAGCGATGTTCCTTGTTGCAAACCAGCAGAGGCGGCTGCATGCCTTCGAAAGCGAGCCGCTCAATGGTTTGCTGGAAGAGCGTCTGCTCAGCTGTGAGGGCTAGAAATTGCTTTGGGAACGCTTTGCGCGAAAGAGGCCAGAGTCGGGAACCGCTGCCGCCTGAGAGGATGACCGGAATCATGCTGTATCTCCTGAATCGTTGAGAAGGGGGAGTTCTTCTTGTCCATTTCGGCGACCAGAGATCTGTGCTCGCCGTACTAATTTGGTCGGGCCTTCAGGTGCCGCGTGCCGTCAAGCTCCGTTTTCCAGCCGAAAAACTGCCCTCGGGGCGAATTACGCGCTCCGAGCCTGAATGTTGGGGTACTGCCTGATGGTCGACTGCCGCTGCACGGTAGGCTGCGGGATCGATTGCCGGTCTGAAACGAGTGCCTGCAAGCCCTCTATCGGTCTGGCTCGAGCGGGTCTGCTGCGCTCCGCCTGGCTGCCGTTGGCGCGGGGTGGCGAGTGCCGACACTGCGCTTATCCGGCCTGTCTGCCCTCGGCTTGCCATGCCCGGCGACCCTGTCGGGCTGCCCTGGCTGGCAATTTGGAAACTGATTTGTGACTTCCACTGCACGTTCATGTGCGACGTCCCTTTCCTTCTGGAAATGCCGGTACGCGCTTATGATTGCAAGGGCCTTCGGATAGTTCCCTCGGTGGTCGCCGCTGATCGGTTTTCTAAGACTAAGGGCCAGCCCGCATCGCAGAGCGCGTTCGCTGGTATGCAGTAAGGGGCAGCGGCGAGCGTGGCGCCCAATGTAAGGCAATGGTGGGACAAGCAGGCAGGAGGGAAGGAGGCCCCCTCGGTTCATAAGCGAGGGGGCGTCAGAATTGCTTCAGGCTTGAGCGTCGCGAAGGAACACCAGGTGATCGGTTGACGAGTCATCCGGGCTGTAGCGATAGCCGTCGTAAGCGAACGCCTTCAATTGTTCAGGCTGCTCGATGCGCTCCTTGATCACGTAGCGGGTCATCAGGCCGCGTGCTTTCTTGGCGTAGAAGCTGATGATCTTGTACTGACCGTTCTTCATGTCCTTGAAATCGACATCAATGACTCGGGCATTCAAGGCGTTGCGCTTGACCGCGCCGAAGTATTCGTTCGACGCCAGGTTGAGCAGTACATCGTCGCCCTGTGCCGCCAATGCATCGTTAAGCCAGTTGCTGATGCGTTCGCCCCAGAACCCGTAAAGATCCTTGCCGCGTGCGTTGGCCAGTTTGGTTCCCATTTCCAATCGGTAGGGCTGCATCAGGTCAAGTGGACGCAGGATGCCGTACAGGCCGGAGAGCATGCGCAGGTGGGTCTGCGCGAAATCGAGGTCTTGCTCGGAAAAGTCGCTGGCATTTAGCCCGGTGTACACATCGCCTTTGAAGGCTAGAAGTGCCTGCTTGGCGTTGTCCGGGGTGAATTCCGGTGTCCAGCTTCCATAGCGGGCGACGTTCAGTGCTGCGAGCTTGTCCGAGAGATGCATCAGTTCGCTGACCTGCTGTGGCGACAGGTTGCGCAATTGATCGATCAGCAGTCGGGCGTGGTCGAGATGTTCGGGTTGAGTGAAGCGTTTGGTCGTCGGGGGCGTGTCGTAATCCAGGGTCTTGGCCGGCGAAATCACCATGAGCATGCATCGGTCTCCTTTGATGTGAGCCGATTCTAGGCGGTATGCCTCCCCAGGCTCCAGCTATGGCCTCGATTAACCGGAAGGTTGACCTTGCCGCCGTGTAAAGGGGCAAGCTTGCGTGACCGACAGGAGCGCTTATGACTGACTGCAAACATTCCCGGTGGACACACTCCCATGATTATCGCCCCCTTGAACAAGGGGCTGAGCGCCGTACCTGGGCCGTGGTGGCGCTGACTGGCTTGACCATGATTGCCGAGATCGTCGCGGGCTATCTGTTCAATTCAATGGCGCTGCTGGCTGATGGCTGGCACATGGCGTCGCATATGGTGGCCATCGGCATGGCAGCGATCGCCTATCTATTGGCGCGCCGCTACGCCCATGACCGACGCTTCGCCTTCGGGACCTGGAAAATCGAGGTCCTGGCGGGCTTCGCCAGTGCGATGCTATTGGTGGTGGTGGCCTTGATGATGATTATCGAGTCGCTGTCGCGCTTTTGGTCGCCTGCACAGATCGGCTTCGACGAAGCGCTATGGGTGGCGGTGATCGGGCTGGCCGTGAATCTGCTGTCTGCTTGGTTGCTGCAAGATCACCATGCTCATCACGATCACGATCACGATCACGATCACGACCTACCAACAGCGCAAGGGCGGGACCTCAATCGCCATGCGGCCTTCGTCCACGTGCTGACCGATGCGCTGACGTCTGTCGCCGCGATCATCGCCCTGCTCGGAGGCAAGTACTTTGGCTGGAACTGGCTGGACCCGCTGATGGGAATCATCGGGGCGATCGTCATTCTGGTATGGGCCAAGGGCCTGCTGCGTGATACCGGAAAGGCCCTATTGGACCGGGAGATGGATGACCCGCTGGTGCAGCGCGTGCAGGAGCAGCTGGAGGCAGTACCTGATACCGAAGTGACCGATCTGCATCTGTGGCGCGTGGGCAGAACGCAATACAGCTGCATCGTCACCATCGTTACCCATCAAGCGCATTCGGCGGATCGCTACAAGGCCGAGTTGGCAGGCTTTTCGGAGTTGGTCCATGTGACGGCCGAAGTGAACCGGTGCGACAAAAGCGCCCAAGTCAATCATTGAGCCTAGTTTTGCATTCGGCGTTCGCCAAGCGTAATTCGTCGTTTAGAGAAAAAAACCTGGGTTGCAGGAAAAAGACTTTTTCCTGTCATCTGTTTTGCGGTATTACGACATCAAGACCGCCGAAACCTGCACTCACAGGTGGCGGCCTCTGGGTGGCCCCAAGCCCCTGCTACCCAAGTCCGCTCACCTCGCGCACGGTGGTTTTCTTTACGGCGGAGAGCATCCGGCCCTCCGTCGTCCCGGCTCCGAAAAGGTGAACGCGTATGGATGACTACGGCAGACCCCGCGCTACTCAGCCCACCCTTTACGTTCTTGATACCAACGTTCTTATCCACGATCCCAACGCGTTATTGAATTTCCAAGAACATCAGGTCGCCATTCCGATGACCGTGCTGGAAGAGCTCGACCAGCTCAAGACCGGCAAGCACACCGTGGCAGCAGAGTGCCGTCAGGCCATTCGCCTGATCGACAAGGTGTTGGGCGATGCCACGCCCGAGGAGGTCGAGCTTGGCGTGCCTATCCAGCGCGAGAAGAGCGGGCCCTGCGGCAGCCTGTCGATTCTGATGAGCAAGGGCGCTGACTCCAGCGCACTTCCGGACGATCTCAACGACAACAAGATCATCAACCAGGTCGTCGACCTGCAACGGCGCAGCAGCGGTGTTCCGGTGGTGCTGGTCACCAACGACATCAACATGCGCCTGAAGGCACGTGCCTGTGGTGTCGCTTCGGAGGATTACCACACCGATAAGTTGGTCGACGACGTCGGCCAACTATCGCGTGGATACCACAGCCTGAGCGGGTCGTTTTGGGACCGAGTCAGCAAGGTCGATACCCATCAAGGACATGGGCGGACCTGGCATCGTGTTCAACTGATCGACAACCTGCCAGCCGTGCACATCAACGAATTCATCCTCGACGAACAGGGCTTTGTCGGCTGGGTCAAGGGTATCAAGGCCGACGAGCTGCTCCTGCTCGATATGCACCAGGAACCGTTGCTGCATCAGGAAGCGTGGGGGTTGCGCCCGCGCGACATCCATCAGGCGCTGGCGCTATTCGCTCTGCTCGATCCAGATATCCATCTGGTCAACCTCTCGGGCGCAGCCGGCTCCGGCAAGACCATCCTGGCGCTGGCTGCGGCCATCGAGCAGACCGTGGTGAGCAAGCGTTACCGGCGGATCATCGCTACACGTAGCGTGCAGGGGCTGGATGAGGACATTGGTTTTTTACCCGGTACCGAAGCGGAAAAGATGGAGCCCTGGCTCGGTGCAATTACCGATAACCTCGAAGCGCTGCACATGGATGACGAAAGTACCCATGGCAGCGTCGATTACATCCTGCAGAAGGTGCCGTTGCAGTTCAAATCCCTCAATTACATTCGCGGTCGCAGCTTCCAGCAGAGCCTGATTCTGATTGATGAGTGCCAGAACCTCACGCCGCACCAGATGAAGACGATCATTACGCGGGCCGGCAGTGGATCGAAAGTGGTGTGCCTGGGTAACCTGGCGCAGATCGATACGCCATACTTGTCGGCCACCAGCTCGGGATTGACCTACCTGACCGAGCGATTCAAGGATTTCCCGCACGGCATGCACATCACCTTGCAGGGCGTCCCACGTTCGATCCTGGCGGAGTATGCCGAGGCCCATATGTGACTCGGATGCATACGGGAGGACGGCGACCCGTTGGGCTCGGAGCGGCATACTGTGTATACAATGTGCCGCATCGATTTTCGGAGTCGCCTGTTTATGCTTACTCACCTTGATTCCAACGGCCGCGCCAACATGGTCGACGTCACCGCCAAGGCTGTAACGGCCCGGGAGGCGGTGGCGGAGGCAAGGGTGCGTATGCGTCCTGAAACTCTGCAGATGATTCAGCAGGGTGGCCATCCCAAGGGCGATGTGTTTGCCGTTGCCCGTATCGCCGGCATCCAGGCGGCGAAGAAGACCCACGAGTTGATACCGCTCTGCCACCCGTTGCTGCTGACGAGCATCAAGGTGGACCTGCAACCGGAAGGGGATGACTGTGTGCGCATCCAGGCACGCTGCAAGCTGGCCGGCCAGACGGGAGTAGAAATGGAGGCGCTGACGGCGGCAAGCATCGCGGCATTGACTATCTACGATATGTGCAAGGCGGTCGATAAGGGCATGGTCGTGGAAAGTGTCCGGCTGCTGGAAAAGCTGGGTGGAAAAAGCGGACATTGGCAGGTGCCAGCATGATTCAGGTGCAGTACTTCGCGCGCTATCGCGAGGCACTTGGCCTCGATACCGAACAGCTGGCTTGGGACGCGTCGCTTCGGCAGGTCGACGATCTCCGGCTACTGCTGCTGGCACGCGGTAACGAATGGTCGGTATTGGGCGAGCAGAACTTGATGTGCGCACGCAATCAGGAGCTGTGCGGCCTCGACGAGCCGTTGGCCGACGGCGATGAAGTGGCTTTCTTCCCTACGGTTACAGGAGGTTGAGGATGAACGTGCGTGTCCAACAGGCCCCGTTCGACCCAGGCGCCGAGCTGAACGCATTGCACGCCGCCAACCTCGGCATCGGCGCGGTAACCGGCTTTGTCGGCTATGTGCGGGATTTCAACGATGGCCAGGACATCGCCGGGATGTTTCTCGAGCATGCTCCCGGAATGACAGAGAAGGCGCTGCAGAAGATCATCGAGGAGGCCAATGCACGTTGGCCTTTGCTCAAGCTCGAGATTCTGCACCGGGTCGGTCGACTCGAGCCGGGCGAGCCAATCGTATTCGTCGGCGCGGCCAGCGCACACCGCGAGGCTGCGTTCGATGGTTGTCGGTTCGTCATGGATTACCTGAAGACCCGCGCGCCGTTCTGGAAGAAAGAAGACACTCCGTCCGGCCCCCGCTGGGTCGAAGGGCGTTGCAGCGACCAGATTGCTGCTCAGCGGTGGCGGCAGGAGTAACGGCCTTAGCCGAAGGTGATCTGCAGCTTGTAGAAAAGGGTGGAAAGCATCGACAAAATGCCCAGGCCGAGCAATGCAGGCCCCCATTTCTGCTCTCGATAGTTGAAGCCTGCGCCCATCAGCACAAAGCTCGCAATGATCAGCAATACCATCAGATTGAGGCGATCCATGGGCGGCTCCTGATATTGAATGGCTTTATTCAACTCTAGGCGCTTTTGCGGACCGAGGTCTGATCTGGATCATTTGGCCTGACGTTCGCGGCATCAGGCGATCACAAACGGAAAAGGCGAAGCCTATGGCTTCGCCTTTTCCGTTTGTTACTGCCGTGGACTAGCGCTCAGCGCTTGGGCGGAACCGGTGCCAGGAGTTCAGCCGGAGGCATTTCGCAACTGATCTTGCGGCCCAGCAGCGTTTCGATCGCCGGCAGGGCAAAGGCGTCATCCTCGCCGGCGAAGCTGATCGAGGTCCCGGTCGCGCCGGCCCGACCGGTGCGGCCGATGCGATGCACGTAATCATCCGGAACTTCCGGCAAGGTAAAGTTGATCACGTGACTGATGCCATCGACGTGTATTCCGCGGCCGGCGACGTCGGTCGCCACCATGACGCGAATCTTGCCCTCGCGGAAGCCTTCCAATGCGCGGATCCGCTTGTGCTGGGGCACGTCTCCCGACATCTGTACGGCACTGATGCCGTCACGGGTGAGGCGTTCCTCGATACGACGAACCTCGTCCTTGCGGTTGGCGAAGACCATCACGCGGGTCCAATCGTTCTGAGTGATCAGGTTGTAGAGCAGCTTGTACTTGTCGCTACCCGCCACGGCATAGACGTGCTGCTCGACGGTGTCGCTGGCCACGTTCACCGCCTCGATCTCCACGATCGCCGGGTCGGTCGTCCATTGCTTGGCCAGGTTCATCACGTCCTCGGTGAAGGTGGCGGAGAACAGCAGCGTCTGGCGTTCGCTCTTCGGCGGGGTCTGACGGATGATCTGGCGAACCTGCGGGATGAAGCCCATGTCGAGCATGCGGTCGGCTTCATCGAGTACCAACACCTCAACCATGTCCAGGTGCACTTCGCCGCGCTGATTGAAATCCAGCAGTCGCCCCGGCGTGGCGACGAGTATGTCGCAGTAACGGCTTTCCAGTGCCTTGAGCTGCTTGTCGAAATCCATGCCGCCGACGAAGCTCATCACGTTCAGGCCGGTGTACTTGGTTAGGTTCAACGCGTCGTTGGCAATTTGCACTACCAGTTCACGGGTCGGCGCGATGATCAGCGCGCGCGGCTCGCCCATGTAGCGGTCGCTGGGTGGTGGTGTCTGCAGCAACTGGGTGATGGTGGAGATCAGAAAGGCGGCGGTTTTACCGGTGCCGGTCTGGGCGCGTCCGATCGCATCACGGCCTTGGAGGGTGAACCCCAGAACCTGAGCCTGGATCGGGGTGCAATAGGGGAAACCCAGATCGTGGATGGCGTGCATCAGTTCCGGGGTGAGCTTGAAGTCATGAAAGCGTGTCTTGCCTTCGACCGGCTCGACCTGGAAGTCTTCCAGTTTCCATGCAGGCGCGGGCGGTGCCGCAGGTTTGGGTGAGCGCTCTTTGCGGGGCTTGGTTGCCGCTGCTGGAGGCGCGTCGGCCGATGGTGCGGTTGGCACTTTGGGCCGCGCAGGGCGAGGGGTGTCGACATGCTTCGAGCTGTTGCTGGAGGGTTGGGCGGCAGTTTGCTCTGCAGGGCCTTTACCAAAAATCTTCTTGAGTGCTTTGAGCACGGTTTCGTCTCTATCTATAGGTTCGCCCGCCAGTGTAATGCAAGAAGCAGATACGGCGAAGACTTGCTCAGGCCCGGCATCGCCGTTGCCGGTGGCAGGCTGTCAGCGCTGTGTTTGCTCAGCCGCACACGCGGTTTCGCCCTTGAGCCTTGGCCTGGTAAAGCGCCTGATCGGCAGCGTGAACCAGTGTTCTCAGGTCGTCTGTCGGTCGCATTGGCGCGACGCCGATGGAGATCGTGACGCCAGGCAGCGTGCCTATCGGCGAGCGGAACGAAGTGATCGTTTCGAGGCTCTGGCGCAGGCGCTCGCCGACATTGCGCGCATCATCCAGTGCCATGTCGGGAAGCAGGATCACGAACTCCTCGCCGCCGTAGCGCACCAGGCTATCCGCCGGGCGGAGCAGTTTCCCCAGTGTGTCGACAACCAGGCAAAGCGCGTGGTCGCCCGCCAAGTGGCCATGCTTGTCGTTATAGTCTTTGAACCGGTCGACATCGAGCATCAAAACCGAGAGCGGCTGGCCGTTGAATGCGCAGCGGGTGCTCTCGCGGTTATAGATGTGTTCCAGCCAGCGCCGATTGAACGAGCCAGTGAGCGTGTCCACGTTGGCGTTCTGTTCGCTGTTGATGATCAGCCGGTCGCTCAGGCGAACACGCTGGCAGAGCAGCTCGGCGAGGTTCTGCATCAGCTTCGGCGAGCGGGTAAGCAGTGGCATTGCGCGGCGGTGCAGCCGCAGCAGCACTGTAGGTTTGAGCGCGACGACGTAGGCCGAAGGGTGCAGGTTATCCATGAAGCTGATTTCACCGGCACAGTCACCTGGCCCGATCACGCGCACCGGGTGGCTATCGAGCGAATCGAGGTGAACAGCCAGTTCGCCCTCAAGCACAAGGTAAAGGAAGTGATTGTGCTCGAGTGGCGAAAGCAGAATGCCGCCGGCTTCAATCAGACACGGCTCGAACGCCTCCTGCATCAGCCGCAAGCAGGGCTCGTCCACATCGTCCAGCAGGCGCGCCTGTTTGAGGTGTCGCATCTCGACCTGCCACTCGACAAGCTGCATGACTGCAGCATCCGGCGGGATGATCTTCGTCATGACTATCGCAGGTGCCCCGTAACTGCCGGCTGGGTCGGCTTCATATGGCCGCGATGAGCGCTACGACGGCAGGCGCATCGAGTCTGGTTCTACCCATTGCCAAGCGTAGCCGTAGATTGCCCCGCTGGCAGGCGCGCGGCGTCACATTTTGCAGAAGGCGCGTCTGAGTTTGCCAGGCCTATCAGTCGAGACGAACGGCGAGCCAGTCAGCGATATCGCGAATCTCATCCGGTAGTACCTCGTGAGCCATGGGGTATTCCTTCCACTCGGCGGCGACCTTGTTCTGTACCAGGCATTCGTAGGCGACGCGCCCCATCGAGGGCAGCACGACATTGTCTTGCGAACCGTGCAAGCACAGTACCGGCAGGCTTGCCTGCGACAAAGACAGCTTGAGATCAGCGCCGAAGGTGGGCGCATAGGTGGACAACGCCAGGACCCCGCCGAGCGGTCCGGCCCAGCGCAGAAACGCGGTGTGGTAGACCACTGCGCCACCTTGTGAGAACCCGGCCAGGAAGATGCGTCGAGGGTCGATGCCGTGGTCGCGCTGCGCCTCGATCAGCGTTATCACGGCTTGGGCTGACTGTTCGAGCTGTGCCTGGTTGATCGCCCGCGCGGGGCTCATGGCCAGGATGTCGTACCAACTCGGCATCGCCCAGCCGCCATTGATAGTCACGGCCTGGGTTGGCGCTTGCGGCAGTACGAAACGGGTTCGCAACAGGCGCTGCTGCAGCGCCTCGGCGACCGGCAGGAAGTCATAGCGATCCGCGCCGAGGCCGTGCAGCCAGATCACACAGGAGTCGGCGGTTGTTGCGGGTTCGATGATCAAGGGGGCGCTCATGTCGGGCTCCGGCTGGGGCTCGCCTCAAGTTGGGGCGAGCGCGAGGGTCAATGCAGCAATTTGCGGCGAGGTTACCTGTACTGGCGGTTCTGATGAAGCGCGCAAAGACGCCGAATAAGCTTTTCATTAGATCTGGTATGCCGCTTGCTTTGTTCGATTAGCGCCATATGCATCGGTGTCGTTCACGTTCTGCGAACAAGCGCATCGGCGAGAGTTGCTGATAATCAATCGGCGGCTAGACTCAGGTCAGGTTCTTCTGCCGCACCGGACGACGCGTGTCGGCTGGCGTATGGCAATGCCGACAGAAGGCCCCGACCCCGCAGAATAAAAGCAAACTGGAGGTTTCGATGATAAGGGTTAAATCCACACTGGCCGTGCTTGGCGCCGCGACACTTTTGGGCACCAGCGGCTTGGCGCAGGCAGGGGCGACCCTGGATGCGGTGAAGAGCAAAGGCTTCGTGCAGTGCGGCGTCAGCGACGGGCTGCCGGGCTTCTCCTACACCGATGCCAAGGGCGAGCACAAGGGAATCGATGTGGATGTCTGTCGCGCGGTAGCGGCTGCAGTATTTGGCGATGCCAGCAAGGTCAAGTTCAGTCCGTTGACTGCCAAGGAGCGCTTCACCGCACTGCAATCCGGCGAGGTCGACGTGCTTTCGCGAAACACCACCTGGACCAGCTCGCGGGATGCGGCGATGGGGCTGAACTTCACCGGCGTTACCTACTACGACGGACAGGGATTCCTGGTCAACAAGGAGGTCGGTGTCTCTAGCGCCAAGGAGCTTGACGGCGCCACCGTCTGCATCCAGGCGGGCACTACCACCGAGCTGAACCTCTCCGACTACTTCCGAGCCAACAACCTCAAATACACCCCGATCACTTACGACACCTCTGACGAAAGCGCCAAGTCGCTGGAGTCCGGTCGCTGCGACGTGCTCACTTCTGACCAGTCCCAGCTGTACGCACAGCGCATCAAACTGGCCAAGCCGGACGATTACATCGTGCTGCCTGAAGTTATCTCCAAGGAACCACTCGGCCCGGCCGTGCGTCAGGGCGACGAGGAGTGGTTCGACATCGTGCGTTGGTCATTGCTGGCGATGATCAACGCCGAAGAGCTGGGCGTAACCGCTGCAAATGTCGAGGAAACTGCAAAAAACACCAAGAATCCAGACGTGGCCCGGTTGCTCGGGGCGGAGGGTGAATACGGCAAGGATCTGAAATTACCGAAGGACTGGGCGGTGCAGATCGTCAAGCAGGTCGGCAATTATGGCGAAGTGTTCGAGCGCAACATTGGCTCCGGTAGCGAACTGAAGATCGAACGTGGTCTGAATGCGCTCTGGACCAATGGAGGTCTGCAGTACGCGCCACCGGTGCGTTGACCGAGCCGGGTCGGCGGGAAGCCGGCCTTGTTTCAAGGATGAGCGCTGCCGGTGCACCTGCACCGGCGGTGCCGTATGAGGTTTCTTGATGCGAACCATCGCCAAAACGGGAGCAGCACGCGGCTCGCTGCTCACGGATCCGCAGGCGCGTGCCTGGTTGTTCCAGGTCGTCGCTGTCATAACAGTCATTGCAATCGGCTGGTTTCTGTTTCACAACACCCAGACCAACCTCGCTCACCGAGGCATTACGTCAGGCTTCGGCTTTCTCGATAACGCTGCCGGTTTCGGCATTTCCCAGCACCTGATCGACTACAGCGAGAGCGATTCCTACGGACGAGTGTTCTGGGTCGGCTTGCTCAATACATTGTTGGTCAGCGTCATCGGCATAATCCTGGCGACCATTATCGGGTTCATTCTCGGAGTGGCGCGGTTGTCTCCGAACTGGCTGATCCGTCAAATAGCCACTGTCTATATCGAGACCTTCCGCAATATCCCACCGCTGCTGCAGATCTTCTTCGTCTATTTCGCCGTGCTTGCACCACTGCCAGGACCGCGGGATAGCCTGAGTCTGTGGGACGTGATCTTCGTGAACAACCGTGGCGTTCAAATGCCCTCGCCCGGTGCAGGGGATGGCTTCTGGCCGTTCTGGATAGCGTTGTTCGTGGCGTTGGTGGCGATCGTCATGCTCAACCGCTGGGCGCGGGCCCGGCGTCACGCCACCGGTCAGCCGTTTCCGGTGTTCTGGAGCAGCCTGGTGCTGTTCACTGCGATACCGGGGTTGTGCTCGCTAGTGTTCGGCGCGCCGTTCCTCTGGGAGATTCCTGAGCTGCAGCGTTTCAATATTCGCGGCGGCTGGGTGGTCATCCCCGAGCTGGTTTCGATCGTGCTGGCGCTGTCAATCTACACCGCGGCCTTTATTGGTGAAACCGTACGCGCCGGAATCCAGTCGGTCAGTCATGGACAGACCGAAGCAGCCGCTTCGCTGGGCCTTCGCCCGGGACGGGTACTGCGTCTGGTGATCATCCCGCAGGCGCTGCGCGTAATTATTCCGCCGCTGACCAGCCAGTACCTCAACCTGGCCAAGAACTCTTCGCTGGCGGCTGCTATCGGCTATCCCGACATGGTCTCGCTGTTTGCCGGCACCGTGCTGAACCAGACCGGTCAGGCGATCGAAACCATGGCGATCACCATGAGCGTATACCTCGCCATCAGTATCAGCATTTCGCTGTTGATGAACTGGTACAACAAGCGCATTGCGCTGATCGAGCGGTAAGGACGAGCGCATGACGACCCATACCTTCAAACCGGACCTGCCGGCGCCATCCACCAATATCGGTGTGGTGGGCTGGATGCGGGCCAATCTGTTCTCCAGCTGGATCAATACGCTGCTCACGCTGATCGGGTTGTATCTGATCTGGCTGATCGTTCCGCCCATCATCGAGTGGGCAATCATCAAGGCCGACTGGACCGGCGAGACACGGGCCGACTGCACCCGCGAGGGTGCGTGCTGGGTCTTCGTGCAGACGCGGTTCAGCCAGTTCATGTACGGCTTCTATCCGCCGGAACTGCGCTGGCGGGTAGATGCCACGGCCTGGCTCGCAATCATTGGCGCTGCGCCCCTGTTCCTGCGGCAGATGCGGCACAAGGTGCGCTATGGCATTGGCTATCTGCTGGTGTATCCATTGCTTGCCTACTGGCTGTTGCACGGCGGTTTCCTCGGCCTCGAAACGGTATCGACCAGCCGCTGGGGCGGGCTGATGCTGACCATCGTCATCGCTGCAGTGGGCATCGCGGGGGCGCTGCCGCTTGGCATTCTGCTGGCGCTCGGCCGGCGCTCGGACATGCCGGCGATTCGCGTGCTGTGCGTGACCTTTATCGAGTTCTGGCGTGGCGTACCGCTGATCACCGTGCTGTTCATGTCCTCGGTGATGCTTCCGCTGTTTCTGCCCGAGGAGATGAATCTCGACAAGCTCATGCGGGCGATGGTGATGGTGGTCTTCTTCGAGGCGGCCTACATCGCCGAAGTGGTACGCGGCGGCCTGCAGGCTATCCCCAAAGGACAATACGAGGCGGCTGCGGCGATGGGCCTGGGTTACTGGCGCAGCATGATCTTGGTGATCCTGCCCCAGGCGCTGAAGATGGTCATACCGGGCATCGTCAACACCTTCATCGCGCTGTTCAAGGACACCAGCTTGGTGATCATTATCGGCCTGTTCGACTTCCTCAACAGCATCAAACGCGCCACTTCCGACCCTGCCTGGCTTGGCATGTCGACCGAGGGTTACGTGTTCGCTGCGCTGGTTTACTGGACTTTCTGCTTTGGTATGTCGCGCTATTCCATGCATCTGGAACGCAAGCTCGACACCGGCCACCGGAACTAAGGAAAACATCATGAACGACACATCTCTGCAACCTGAGCAGTCTGAGCAGGCCGGTGAACCGGTCATTCAGATGCAGGGCGTACATAAATGGTTCGGCCAGTTTCACGTACTCAAGGACATCAACCTCAACGTCACCCAGGGCGAGCGCATCGTCCTGTGCGGACCGTCGGGCTCAGGCAAGTCCACCACCATTCGCTGCCTCAATCGTCTTGAGGAGCATCAGCAGGGCCGTATCGTGATCAATGGTGTGGAGCTGACCAATGATTTGAAGCAGATCGAGGCAATTCGCAGCGAGGTCGGCATGGTGTTCCAGCATTTCAATCTGTTCCCGCACCTCACCGTACTGCAGAACTGCACCTTGGCGCCGATGTGGGTGCGCAAGCTGCCCCGGCGTCAGGCCGAGGAAATCGCCATGCATTATCTGGAGCGCGTACGGATTCCGGAGCAGGCCGACAAATTCCCAGGACAGCTCTCGGGCGGCCAGCAGCAGCGGGTCGCGATTGCCCGCGCGCTGTGCATGAAACCGAAGATCATGCTGTTCGACGAGCCTACCTCGGCGCTGGATCCGGAAATGGTCAAGGAAGTGTTGGATACCATGGTTGGCCTCGCCGAAAGTGGGATGACGATGCTTTGCGTGACCCATGAAATGGGCTTCGCCCGCACCGTCGCCGATCGGGTGATATTCATGGATAAGGGCGAGATCGTGGAGGAAGCCGATCCGGAAACCTTCTTCACCAATCCGGGCAATGAGCGCACTAAGCTGTTCCTGAGCCAGATATTGCACTGAGAGCGCAGCGGCACGCTTCACGCTTCCGGGCGTAGGGTGGATGTCGCTTTTACATCCACCGTGGGTCCGCACGGTGGATCGGGCAGGCGTGATCCACTCTAGGTGCGTGCAGAGCTTCCAGCAGGCTTAGCCTCGGACGCTGTCATGGGCTAGAATACGCGGCCCGACTGCTCCCCTCTCCGAGGCTGTTCCGACGATGTTGATCCTGCGCGGCACTCCCGCTCTTTCCGCCTTCCGTCACGGCAAGCTCCTGGCACAAATGACCGCGAAGGTCCCCGCCGTGAGCGGGTTGTACGCCGAGTTTGCCCATTTCGCCGAAGTTTCCGGCACGCTTGGCGCGGACGAGGAGCACGTGCTCGCCCGATTGTTGAAGTACGGTCCGAGCGTACCGGTACAGGAACCGTCCGGTCGGCTTTTCCTCGTGATTCCGCGTTTCGGAACCATCTCTCCCTGGTCGAGCAAGGCCAGTGACATTGCCCGCAACTGTGGGCTCGACAGGATTCAACGGCTGGAACGCGGCATCGCCTATTACGTGGCGGGGAACTTCTCCGACGACGAGGCCCGGCAGATCGCTGCGGTCTTGCATGATCGAATGACCCAATTGGTGCTCGAACGCTTCGAAGACGCTGCGAATCTGTTCAGTCATGCCCAACCGAAGCCATTGACCGCCGTTGACGTACTGGGCGGCGGGCGCGCTGCGCTGGAACAGGCCAACGTGGAGCTGGGTCTGGCACTGGCCGAGGATGAGATCGATTACCTGGTGACCAGTTTCACCGACTTGGGGCGCAATCCCCACGACATCGAATTGATGATGTTCGCCCAGGCCAACTCCGAACATTGCCGTCACAAAATCTTCAACGCCAGCTGGGATATCGACGGCGAGAGCCAGGAAAAGTCCCTATTCGGAATGATCAAGAACACCTTCCAGCTGCACGGCGAGGGTGTGCTGTCCGCCTACAAGGACAACGCCGCTGTGATCGTCGGCAATGTGGCAGGGCGCTTCTACCCGAATCCGGAAACCGGCGAATATGCGGCCAACCAGGAGCCCGTGCACATCCTGATGAAGGTGGAAACCCACAACCACCCGACTGCCATCGCACCGTTCCCGGGAGCCGCCACGGGTTCGGGTGGTGAGATCCGTGACGAGGGCGCTACGGGCCGTGGTGCCAAACCAAAGGCTGGTCTCACTGGCTTCACCGTTTCCAACCTGAACATCCCAGGCTTCGAACAGCCCTGGGAGGTGCCCTACGGTAAGCCCGAGCGCATCGTCACGCCGCTGGATATCATGATCGAAGGCCCGCTGGGTGGCGCGGCGTTCAACAATGAATTCGGTCGGCCCGCATTGAACGGTTATTTCCGTACTTTCGAACAGTCGATCAATACTCCCCATGGCGAGGAAGTTCGCGGCTACCACAAGCCGATCATGCTCGCCGGCGGCATGGGCAATATTCGCGAAGGTCACGTGCAAAAGGCCGAGATTTCGGTTGGTGGCAAGCTGATCGTGCTCGGTGGTCCGGCAATGCTGATCGGCCTCGGCGGCGGTGCTGCCTCGTCGATGGCCACCGGCAGCAGCTCGGCGGATCTCGATTTCGCATCGGTGCAGCGTGACAACCCTGAAATGGAGCGCCGCTGCCAGGAGGTCATCGACCGTTGTTGGCAGCTGGGCGACAAGAACCCCATCAAGTTCATTCACGATGTCGGCGCCGGTGGCCTCTCCAACGCCTTCCCGGAGCTGGTCAACGATGGTGGTCGTGGCGGGCGCTTCGAGCTGCGCAAGGTCCCCAACGACGAGCCGGGCATGGCGCCACATGAAATCTGGTGCAACGAATCCCAAGAGCGCTACGTGCTGTCGGTCGATGCGGCCGATCTGGAGCGCTTCGAAGCCATCTGCAAGCGTGAACGCTGCCCCTTCGCCGTCGTCGGTGAAGCCACCGCCGAACCGCATCTGACCGTCTCCGACAGTCATTTTGGCAATGATCCGGTCGACATGCCGCTCAACGTGTTGCTCGGCAAGGCGCCGCGCATGCACCGCAGCGCTGTCCGTGAGGTCGAGCTTGGCGATGATTTCGCGGCGGATCAGGTAGACCTGTCCGAAGCGATCGACCGTGTGTTGCATCATCCGGCAGTGGCCAGCAAGAGCTTCCTGATCACCATTGGTGACCGCAGCATCACTGGCATGGTGGCACGCGATCAGATGGTCGGCCCCTGGCAGGTTCCGGTGGCCGACTGCGCCGTCACGGCTACCAGCTATGACGTCTATACAGGCGAAGCCATGGCCATGGGCGAACGCACGCCGCTGGCATTGCTGGACGCGCCGGCATCGGGCCGCATGGCGATTGGCGAAACCCTGACCAACCTCGCCGCTGCCCGCATCGAGAAGATTTCTGACATCAAACTCTCCGCCAACTGGATGGCCGCTGCTGGCCATCCGGGCGAAGATGCGCGCCTCTACGACACGGTCAAAGCGGTTGGCATGGAGCTGTGCCCGGAGCTGGGCATCACCATTCCGGTGGGCAAGGACTCGATGTCGATGAAGACCCGCTGGACCGAGGAGGGTGCGGAAAAAAGTGTGACGTCGCCGTTGTCGCTGATCGTGTCTGGTTTCGCGCCGGTGGCCGATGTCCGCCAGACTCTGACCCCGCAGTTGCGTCTGGACAAAGGCGAAACCGATCTGGTGCTGATCGATCTCGGTCGTGGCCAGAACCGCATGGGCGCGTCGATCCTGGCACAGGTCTACGGCCAGATGGCACGCCAGGCGCCGGATGTCGATGACGCCGAAGACCTGCAGGCTTTCTTCGCCGTGATCCAGGGTCTCAACGCTGACGGACTGTTGCTGGCCTATCACGACCGGTCGGACGGCGGCTTGCTGACTACTGCGCTGGAAATGGCGTTCGCCGGACACTGCGGCCTCAACCTCAACCTTGACGGTCTGGTCGAGAACGCCTCGCAGATTCCCGCGGCGCTGTTCAACGAAGAACTGGGCGCGCTGATTCAGGTGCGCCAGGGTGACACGGAGGTTGTTCTCGCTCAGTTCAGCGCCGCAGGTCTTGCCGACTGCGTGTCGGTCATCGGCCAGCCCGTCAACAACGGCCACGTGGCGATCAGGTTCGAAGGTTCTGACGTGTTCGCCGGCGATCGCCGTCTTTTGCAGCGTCAGTGGTCCGAGACCAGTTATCAGATCCAGCGCCTGCGGGACAATGTCGATTGCGCCGATCAAGAATTCGATGCGCTGCTCGAAGAAGACAATCCCGGTTTGAGCGTCACGCTCGGCTTCGACGTCAACGAAGATATCGCTGCGCCCTTTATCAAGCGTGGCATCAGGCCCGAAGTGGCGATTCTGCGTGAGCAGGGCGTCAATGGTCAGAGCGAAATGGCGGCTGCATTCGATCGCTCTGGTTTCGCTGCGGTCGACGTGCACATGAGTGACATCCTATCGGGGCGCATCAGCCTCGAGCGGTTCAAGGGGCTGGTGGCCTGCGGCGGTTTCTCTTACGGCGACGTGCTCGGTGCAGGTGAAGGCTGGGCCAAATCGATCCTGTTCAACAGCCGCGCCCGTGAAGATTTCAGCGCCTTCTTCGAGCGCAAGGACAGCTTCGCTCTAGGTGTCTGCAATGGTTGCCAGATGTTCTCCAATCTCCACGAACTGGTGCCTGGCAGCGAGTCCTGGCCGCACTTCGTGCGCAACCGCTCAGAGCAGTTCGAAGCGCGTGTAGCCATGGTTCAGGTTCAGGAATCGCCGTCGATTTTCCTGCAGGGCATGGCCGGTTCCCGTCTGCCTATCGCCATCGCGCACGGGGAAGGGCACGCGGAGTTCGAAAGCGAAGAAGCGCTGCTCGAGGCCGACCTTTCTGGCACCGTCGCGCTGCGCTACGTCGACAACCACGGCAGGGTCACCGAGCGCTATCCGGCCAATCCGGGTGGTTCGCCGCGCGGTATCACCGGTCTGACTACACGTGACGGCCGCGTGACCATCATGATGCCGCATCCGGAACGTGTGTTCCGTGCGGTAACCAACTCCTGGCGCCCGGACGAGTGGCAGGAGGATGGTGGCTGGATGCGCATGTTCCGCAACGCGCGGGTCTGGGTCGACTGAATCAGGCCGAACGAAAAGCCCGGAAGCGCGCAGGTGCTGCGGGCTTTTTCATAACTGTGAATCGGTCGACATGGTTGGTGAACCAAGCGCATTAGGCAACGTCTGAAGTTGGCACCTGGATGTGCCGGACCGGATCCGGCAAACCTGGTTGCGCCGGTGGAGAAAGGTGCTCCGTCGGCAGTTCTTGATGCGGAGATATTGATGTACAAGCTGTGTTTCTATGTTCCGGAAAGCCATCTGGATGCAGTCAAGAAAGCGGTTTTTGCAGTTGGTGCCGGGCGGATCGGCGCATACGACAGCTGCTGCTGGCAGGTGCTCGGGCACGGCCAGTATCGGCCGCTCGAAGGCAGTAAGCCGTTCCTCGGGCAGCTAGGCCAGGTGCATTCGGTCTCCGAGTGGAAAGTCGAGCTGGTGGTGGCCGACGAGCTGATTCATGACAGCGTCAAAGCACTCAAACGCGCCCATCCATACGAAACACCTGCATTCGAAGTGTGGCGGCTGTCCGACTTACAGTTCTGATTGCGCGAGGCAACGAAAAGCCCGAGTTCGCCAGTGGCGGCTCGGGCTTTTTATGCCTAGCGGGCATGGACGCTATCAGACGTTGACGCTCAGGCGTACGTCGATGTTGCCGCGGGTGGCGTTGGAGTAGGGGCATACTTTGTGCGCGGCTTCGGTCAATTGCTCGGCGACCGACTGCTCAATGCCCGGCAAGCTGACGGTCAGCTCTACTTCGAGCCCGAATCCGCCCGGAATCTGACCGATACCCACTTTGCCAGTAACCGCTGTGTCGGCGGGTAGCGGCTGATTTAGCTGGCCCGCGGCGAATTTGAGTGCACCGATAAAACAGGCTGAATAGCCGGCGGCGAACAGTTGCTCGGGGTTGGTGCCGCCTCCGCCTTGCCCGCCCAGTTCGCGAGGAGTGGAGAGCTTGACGTTGAGCCGCCCGTCTGACGACGCAGCGCCGCCGTCGCGGCCCCCGGTCGCAGTGGCGGTTGCGGTATAGAGTGCGGTGATGGCCTGCATGATCATTGTCCTTTTTGATGGTCGGCTCTGTAAGTTATCGCGCAAATAATTTGCGCGCAAGATAAAATTGTCCTTGAGGCTGGCCGGGTCGAAAGGGGTGTGTAAAGCGAGGGTTCTGCGCGCGCTTAGCCGCGTTTCAGCAGCGCGCTACGAAGGGATGCGAGCTGGTCACGCAGTGCGAGCAAGGCTTCATGCGACTGACCGGTGCATTCAAGCATGCAGGCGGGGAAATCACGGGCGCGCTCTTTCATGGTCCGTCCAGCATCAGTGAGATGCAGTTCAACCACGCGTTCATCGCTGCTGCTGCGAGTCCGACTGATCAGGCCTTCGGCTTCCAGGCGCTTGAGCAGCGGTGTCAGCGAACCGGGTTCGGTCAGCAAGCGGGCGCTGATTTCGCCGACGGTGAGGCCGTCGCGCTCCCAGAGCACGAGCATTGCGAGGTATTGCGGGTAGGTCAGGCCGATGCTCTTCAGCAATGGCTTATAGGCCTTGGTCATCTGCAGTGAGGCGGAGTACAGGGCGAAACACAGCTGGTTGTCCAGCTGTAATTGCTCGTCTGAAGCTGTCTTCGTCATAGGTGACCGAAAGGCGAGGGAATGGTTTTCACGTTAACGCGCTGCCTTGCTTGCTGCCAAGCCCGGTGCTCCTGATCAGGGGCGAATCTCGATCAGTGTGCCGTTCTTCACAAGGTTCCAGATCTCGCGCATGTCATCGTTCTTCAGCGCGATACAGCCCTCAGTCCAGTCGAGGGTATGGAAGAACCACTCGGGATATTCTTCATCGAGCGGTGTGCCATGCAGCATGATCATGCTGCCTGGCCGCAAACCGTCACGGCTGGCACGCGCCAGGTCCTTGGCGTTCGGGTAGGAGATGTGCATCGCCAAGTTGTACTTATCGGACGTCTTGCGCCAATCAATCCAGTAGAACCCCTCGGGTGTCCGCTGATCGCCTTCGCGTTCCTTGGGGCCCGGTTGCTTGCCTAGCGACACCCGATAGCTCTTCATGGTGACGCCGCGGCTGATGAGGTGAAGCTGACGCTCTGACTTGACCACCAGCACCTTGTCGATGAAAGCGTCATCGAATGCTGGCGCAGCACTAGCGTGGGATAGGGCGGCAAACGTGAAGCAGAAGATCGCTAACAGCCAGCGCATTTGGAGCGTTCCTGAATCTTTACGACATCAGACCTATTTGCGCGCCACCCGCATTGCTTCGATGGCTTCATTGCGCACCGGGAAGGTCTGCTGCACCCGGTCGGCGAAAAAGTATTCTAGGGTACGCCCAACGGTCGGGAAAGCCAGCTCAGACCAAGGGATGTCGGCCTGTCGGAAAAGCCTGACCTCCAAGCTTTCGTCCCCCGCGCCGAATCGTTCGTCGACCAGTTCGGCGCGAAAGAACATATAGACCTGGTTGATATGCGGCAGGTCGAACAGCGTATAAAGCTGAAGGTCCGTGACCCTGGCGCAGGCTTCCTCCAGCGTTTCGCGCTCTGCGGCCTGTTGCACGGTTTCGCCGTTCTCCATGAAACCGGCCGGCAGCGTCCAATAACCGCGACGTGGCTCGATCGCGCGCCGGCAGAGCAAGACATTGTCTTCCCATACGGGCAGACAGCCGGCAACGATGCGTGGGTTCTGATAGTGAACCGTATCGCAGGTGGCACAGACGAAACGGGTCCTGTTATCTCCATCCGGCACTCGCTCTGTGATCGAGCCGCCGCACTGGCTGCAGAATTTCATCGCGCTTCCTTCGGTTTGCCTGCCGTTCTCAATCGTTCAGGGGTTCATTGGCGGTCCGGAATTGTTAGGAGCCGGTCTGCCGCAAAAAGTGTTTCAGCGACCGCTGCCTGTTTACCGCTTTCGTTTTGGTGGTACCAGAGCCGTCGGGTTTTGCTTTGCCTGTCTTGGGGGCTTCGGTGATTCATGCCATGATGCCAGTCAAAGACAGAAAGAGAAGCTTCATGCTGGACAATATTCTCCAACGGGTGCGTGACTATTCTCCGCATCTCCTGGAGCCGGAAGGCCGAATGCCCGAAGCGGCCGTGTTGATGCCGATAACGCGCAGCGATTCGCCGGAGCTGGTGCTGACCCTTCGCGCCAGCGGCCTGTCCACCCACGGTGGAGAAGTGGCGTTTCCCGGTGGTCGACGTGATCCGGAGGACCGAGACCTGATCCATACCGCGCTGCGCGAAGCTGAAGAAGAAGTAGGCCTGGCGCCGGGTATGGTGGAAATTGTCGGACCGCTCAGCAGCTTGGTATCGCTGCACGGCATCCATGTCACGCCCTATGTCGGCATCGTGCCGGATTATGTGGAATACCGCGCGAACGATGCAGAGATTGCGTCGGTCTTTTCCGTGCCGCTGGAATTCTTTTGTCAGGATGCGCGCGAGGTCACCCACCGAATCGATTACCAGGGCGGTGCCTGGTACGTGCCGTCCTACCGGTATGGCGAGTACAAGATCTGGGGGCTGACGGCCATCATGATCGTTGAGCTGGTAAATCTGGTGTACGACGCCAGAATCGAAATGCGCCGGCCTCCCGCTTCCTACATCGATCTGAGTCAGAAGAGGTCATGACCGTGAAATATCGCCTGGGTGATTCCCGCGTTGAAACCCATCCGCAAAGCTGGGTAGCGCCAAATGCCACGTTGGTTGGCAAGATTCGCCTGGATGCAGGCGCTAATGTTTGGTTTGGTGCGGTACTGCGTGGCGATAACGAGCTGATCCACATCGGTGAGAACAGCAACGTGCAGGACGGCAGCGTCATGCACACCGATATGGGCCACCCGCTGACGCTGGGAACCGGGGTCACCGTTGGGCATAACGCTATGTTGCATGGCTGTACCGTAGGCGATTACAGCCTGGTTGGGATCAATGCAGTGATTCTCAATGGGGCGAAGATCGGCAAGTACTGCATCATCGGCGCCAACACGCTGATCGCCGAAGGCAAGGAAATTCCGGATGGGTCATTGGTGGTGGGGTCGCCAGGCAAGGTGATTCGCGAGCTGACCGAGCAACAGAGAAAGATGCTTGAAGCGAGTGCTGCCCATTATGTGCATAACGCCCAGCGATATGCGCGCGAGTTGGCGGAGCAGGACGATTGAACGCCGAGAATAAGCCGGTCGCCTCACCCTGCGTCAGTATCTGCGCGTTGGATGAGGAGGATCTCTGTACCGGCTGTCAGCGCAGCCTCGACGAGATCCGCCGCTGGAGCCGCATGGACAATCAGGAGCGGCGCCAGGTGCTGCTGCGGTGCCATGAGCGGGCGCGTGCAAGCGGGTTGCTGTTTTAACCACCACCGCAGTCGATACCGTTACAGGGCGTCGCTCGATGCGTCCTGGGTGTCTTCGATCACCCAGGCGCGGACGCTTTTGACGCGATTATCCGCGGCCTGCAGGATCTCGAGTCGGTACTGGTTGATCTGCAGGCAGATACCACTATCCGGAATATGCTCGAGCGCCTCGGTAATCAAGCCGTTGAGAGTTTTGGGGCCGTCGCAGGGGAGATGCCAGCCCAGGGCTCGGTTGACTTCGCGCAGATAGGCGGCGCCGTCGATTACCAGGGTTCCGTCGTCCTGCGGATGAATGTCCGGGCTGCGCAGGGCGTCCTGATTGCTGAACTCGCCGACGATCTCTTCGAGAATGTCTTCCAGCGTAACGATCCCCAGTACATCGCCGTATTCGTCGACGACGATACCGATACGCCGTTTCTGCTTTTGAAAATTGACCAGCTGCGTGGAGAGCGGGGTGTTCTCGGGAATGAAGTAGGGCTCGTTACAGGCCTCAAGCAAGCTTTCCCGGGTAAGCTGATCGTGGCTGAGTAGTCGCGCGATCTGCCGCATGTGCACGATGCCCTCGATCTGGTTGATGTCATTGCGATACACCGGAAGGCGGGTGTGAGGGGTCGTGCGCAGCTGGGTCACGATGGTTTCCAGATCGTCCTCGAGGTCGATGCCGGCAACCTCGTTGCGAGGGATCATGATGTCATCGACCGTGACCCTTTCCAGATCGAGGATGCCGAGCAGCATGCTTTGTCGATTCATCGGCATGTCGCTACCCGATTCGTGCACGACGCTACGCAGTTCTTCGGTGGACAGGCTGTCGTTGCCCTTGTTGGATAGATCGACGCCGAGCAGCTTGAGCAGGCCGTTGCTGATCCAATTGAGCAATGCCACCAGCGGATACAGCACTTTCTGCAGCAGCAGCAACGGAAGGCTGACAGGATAAGCGACCGCCTCGGGTCGCAGGGCGGCGAGTGTCTTGGGGGTTATCTCGCCGAAAATCAACAGCGTGATGGTCAGGCCAATGGTTGCGATCGCGATACCGGCCTCACCCCACAGCTTGATCGCCAGCACAGTAGCGATCGACGAGGCGAGGATATTGACGAAATTGTTGCCGACCAGGATGGTCCCGAGTAGCCGATCCGGCCGTTCAAGCAGAGTGCTCGCGCGTTTTGCTCCCCGGTGTCCTTCCTTGGCCTGGTGGCGCAGGCGGTAGCGGTTGAGGCTGAGCATTCCGGTTTCGGAGCTGGAGAAGAATGCCGAGCACAAAAGCAAAAAGACCAGCATGCCGACCAGAAAGCCGGGGTGTAGATGTTCCACGTAGTGGTCCTAGATGTGCAGGATGAATTCGCGGACCAGCTTGCTGCCAAAGTAGGCCAGCATCAGCAGGCAGAAGCCTGCGAGAGTCCAGCGAATGGCCTTGTAGCCGCGCCAGCCAAGCTGATGGCGGCCCAACAGCAGCAGGCCGAAGACTACCCAGGCGACGACCGACAGTAGTGTCTTGTGCACCAGATGCTGCGCGAAAAGGTTATCGAGAAACAGCCAGCCCGAAATCAGCGATGCCGATAGCAGCAGCCAGCCGGCGAGAAGGAAGCCGAACAGCAGGCTTTCCATGGTCTGCAGAGGCGGGAAGTTCTTGATCAGGCCGGACGGGTGTTTGTGCTTGAGGTGATGGTCCTGCAGAAGCAGCAGCAAGGATTGGAAGGCTGCGATCGTGAGCATCCCGTAAGCCAGTATGGAAAACAGAATATGGGCCAGGATTCCCGGTTGCTCGGTAATGGCCGGCGGGGTGCCGGACGGGGCGAACTGAGCGAACAGCACCGTAAGGCAGCCGAGCGGGAAAAGCAGCAGCAGAAGGTTTTCGACCGGCATGCGGTAAAGCGCGAGCAGAATCAGAAGGATTACGGCGGCAGCGATCAGGCTGGAGGCCGTGAAAAAATCCAGATGCAGACCGCTCGGCGACAGTAGCTGGATGAACAGGCTCATCCCGTGCGCCATGAGCGCCAGCGCGCCCAGGGCGAGCAGCAGACGTTTGTCAGGCACGGTGCGTTGCGCCAGGCGCAGGCCTTGATATCCGGTGACGCCAGCATAAAGACAGGCGGCGGCTAGGCTCGGTAGCAGAGGGTGCATAGGTCTGTTAGCAGGCTCGAAAGGCGCTGAGTGTGGCACAAACACCGGGCGCGCAAAAGTGCACAAACAGCGTGGTTTGTTGCCCGGCGGGGCTGGGCATGGTCGGTTTGCCGGATAGTCGCGCTGTCCTTTGTCGGGGCGGGTTGAGCGGTATTGATGAAAAGCACCGACTGCGGGGTACCGGCTCGGGGGTCGCAGCTTCTATAATCGGGGCCTTAACCACATCCAGCGTGGAAATGGCACATGTTTGAAAACCTAACCGACCGCCTCTCCCAGACGCTTCGCCATGTTACCGGCAAGGCCAAGCTGACCGAGGACAACATCAAGGACACCCTGCGCGAAGTGCGAATGGCACTGCTTGAGGCCGACGTTGCGCTGCCGGTGGTCAAGGAGTTTGTTGCCAGGGTCAAGGACAGGGCTGTCGGCACGGAGGTCTCCAAAAGCCTGACGCCAGGTCAGGCGTTCGTGAAGATCGTGCGCGCAGAACTCGAAGAGTTAATGGGCGCCGCCAACGAAGACCTCGACCTCAGCGTGGTGCCGCCGGCCGTGGTGCTGATGGCTGGCCTGCAGGGCGCGGGCAAGACCACGACGGTCGGCAAGCTGGCGCGATTCCTCAAAGAACGCAAGAAGAAGTCGGTGTTGGTCGTTTCCGCAGACGTCTACCGCCCGGCGGCGATTAAGCAGCTGGAAACCTTGGCTGCGGAAGTGGGCGTGACCTTCTTTCCGTCCGATACCAGCCAGAAGCCGGTAGAGATCGCCCAGGCGGCTATCCGCGAGGCCAAGCTCAAGTACATCGATGTAGTGCTGGTCGACACGGCCGGACGGCTAGCGATTGATGCCGAAATGATGGCGGAAATTCAGGCTGTTCATGCAGCGATCAAGCCGGCCGAGACACTGTTCGTGGTCGATGCCATGACCGGTCAGGATGCCGCCAACACCGCCAAGGCGTTCGGTGAGGCACTGCCGCTGACCGGCGTGGTGCTGACCAAGGTCGACGGCGATGCGCGTGGTGGTGCCGCGTTGTCGGTCCGTCATATCACCGGCAAGCCGATCAAATTCCTCGGCATGGGCGAGAAGAGCGATGCGCTCGAGCCGTTTCATCCGGACCGGATCGCCTCGCGCATCCTTGGCATGGGTGATGTGCTCAGTCTGATCGAGCAGGCCGAGCAGACCCTGGATCGGGAGAAGGCCGAGAAACTCACCAAAAAGCTGAAGAAGGGCAAGGGCTTCGATCTGGAAGATTTCCGTGATCAGCTTCAGCAGATGAAAAACATGGGCGGCCTCGGCGGGCTGATGGACAAGCTGCCGTCGATCGGCGGCGTGAATCTTTCGCAGATGGGCAATGCCCAAGGCGCGGCCGAGAAGCAGTTCAAGCAGATGGAAGCCATCATCAACTCGATGACGCCTGTCGAGCGCCGCAACCCAGATATCATCAGCGGCTCGCGCAAGCGTCGCATCGCCATGGGCTCCGGCACTCAAGTGCAGGACATTGGCCGCCTGATCAAGCAGCACAAGCAGATGCAGAAGATGATGAAGAAGGTCAGCGGCAAAGGCGGCATGGCCAAGATGATGCGCGGCATGGGCGGTATGTTCCCAGGCGGTGGTGGGATGCCAAAGTTCTAGCTTCCAAGGCTTTCGGCGCGGCCCGTTGTTGGTCGCCGCCGAAGCGGGATGGGCCTGCGGCAGAGGCCTGCGGCTGTTTTTGAAAAAGCCATTTGCAAAAGTCCGGATAATCCTTAGAATATGCGGCCTTTCGGGCCTTGGGCCCTGCATTCAGATTTGCTGTACCGACTACAGGAACGATGTTCACATGGTAACTATTCGTCTCGCCCGTGGCGGCTCCAAGAAGCGCCCTTTCTACCACCTGACCGTGACCAACAGCCGCAACCCGCGCGATGGTCGCTTCGTTGAGCGCATCGGTTTCTTCAATCCGGTTGCCTCGGGTGCAGAAGTGAAGCTCTCGGTAAACCAGGAGCGTGCCGCTTATTGGTTGGGCCAGGGCGCACAGCCGTCTGAGCGTGTTGCTCAGCTGCTGAAGGAAGCTTCCAAGGCTGCTGCCTGAAACACATGAACGCCACGTCAGCCCCGGCCGAAGACCTTATCGTCATCGGCAAGATCGTTTCGGTGCATGGCGTGCGTGGTGACGTAAAGATCTATTCCTTTACCGATCCGATCGAAAATCTGCTGGACTATCGACGCTGGACGCTCAGGCGAGGCGACGAAGTCAAGCAGGTCGAGCTGGACAAGGGGCGCCTCCAGGGCAAGATTCTGGTGGCTACGCTCAAGGGGCTGACTGATCGTGAAGTGGCGCGTACGTACGCCGACTTCGAGATATGCATCCCTCGTGATGAGCTGCCTGACTTGACCGGTGATGAGTATTATTGGTTCCAGCTTCAGGGTCTTAAGGTCATCAATCAGCTCGGGCAAGTGCTTGGGCGGGTGGATCATCTACTCGAGACCGGAGCCAACGATGTTCTGGTGGTCAAGCCGTTTGACGGCAGCCTGGACGATCGTGAACGTTTGCTGCCCTATACCGATCCCTGCGTTTTGAGGGTCGATCTGGATGCAGGCGAGATGCACGTTGAATGGGATGCGGACTTCTGAGCGATATGTCCGGTTTCCGTGTCGATGTGATCAGTCTGTTTCCAGACATGTTCGCTGCCATCCGTGACTATGGTATTACCAGTCGCGCGGTGAAGCAGGGGCTGCTCGAGCTACGGTGCTGGAATCCCCGGAGCTATACCGAAGATCGTCACCAGACGGTAGATGATCGACCTTTCGGTGGCGGCCCCGGCATGGTGATGAAGATCAAGCCGCTGGAGCTTGCCTTGGCTGATGCCAGGCAGGCCGCAGGCGGGAAGGCGAAGGTGATTTACCTGTCGCCTCAGGGGCGTCAGCTGAAACAGGCTGATGTCCGTGATCTGGCGAAGGAGGAGGGGCTTATCCTCATCGCCGGTCGCTACGAAGGTATTGATGAGCGCTTCATCGAAGCGCATGTCGATGAGGAATGGTCGATTGGCGACTACGTGTTGTCCGGTGGTGAATTGCCGGCCATGGTGCTGATTGATGCGGTGAC
This sequence comes from Pseudomonas sp. SST3, assembly GCF_003325755.1. The sequence continues at coordinate 195,648 of NZ_QORI02000005.1, forward strand.
CCGCTTGCTCCCTGGGGCGCTGGGTCATGCTCATTCCGCCGAGGAGGATTCGTTTACCGACGGCCTGCTCGACTGCCCGCACTACACGCGACCGGAAGTGTATGCGGATAAACGTGTTCCTGAGGTGCTGCTTAGCGGCAACCATGAACACATCCGGCGCTGGCGCTTGCAGCAGTCCCTCGGAAGGACCTGGGAACGCCGCGCTGATCTTCTGGATAGCCGCTCGCTTTCTGGGGAAGAACAAAAGCTGCTGAAGGAATACATCCATCAGCGGGACGATAGTTAACGTATCGATGGCGCGCATGATGGCCCGCCTTAGGAGCACAGCATGACCAACAAGATTATCCAGGCGCTCGAAGCTGAGCAGATGACTAAAGAACTGCCTCCGTTCGCCCCTGGTGACACTGTAGTTGTCCAGGTAAAGGTGAAAGAAGGCGAGCGTGAGCGTCTGCAGGCCTTCGAAGGCGTCGTGATCGGCAAGCGTAACCGCGGTCTGAACAGCGCATTCACCGTTCGCAAGATTTCCAATGGTGTTGGTGTTGAACGTACTTTCCAGTACTACAGCCCAATGGTTGACAGCCTCACCGTTAAGCGTCGTGGTGATGTCCGTAAAGCCAAGCTGTACTACCTTCGCGCGCTGTCCGGTAAGGCAGCCCGTATCAAGGAAAAGCTTTCCTGAGGAAAGCTTCCTTCAGAAAAAAGCAGCCTTCGGGCTGCTTTTTTTTTGCCGTTCATGTGCTTCCCGTGGCCTGGAAGTGCGGTTATTTGGTTTCGGCGATATCCGCTCAACTAGGCATACGGCGTCACGACTTCACCTGGCAGCGAATTCTTCCTAATCCTCTTGCCAATTGACTCCTTTAATCTAGATTGGGGTTAAGCCTGGCAGGGCGGATGCGGCCTATGGAACACTAACGCGCTTCACTTGCCGATTATTCTTTCATGCCCGCACTCGATGACCCCATGATCGACCGTTTCCTTGATGCCCTCTGGCTTGAAAAAGGGCTGTCGGACAATACCCGCGAGGCCTACCGCAGTGATCTGGCGCTGTTCAATGGCTGGCTCGACGAGCGCGGGGTCCGCCTGATCGACGCGGGCCGGGACGTGATCCTCGACCACCTCGCCTGGCGCCTGGCCAACGATTACAAGGCGCGTTCTACTGCGCGGCTTCTTTCCGGCCTTCGTGGTTTCTATCGATTCTTGCTGCGCGAGGGCGCCATCTCGGTTGACCCTACGCTGCGAGTCGATCTGCCGCAGCTCGGCCGGCCGCTGCCCAAGGCATTGTCCGAGGCAGACGTGGAGGCTCTGCTGGCCGCTCCCGACATCGGCGATCCGCTGGGAATGCGCGATCGGGCAATGTTGGAGGTTCTCTATGCGACCGGTCTACGCGTGACCGAATTGGTCAGCCTGAGCCTGGAGCAGCTCAATCTTCGCCAGGGCGTGTTGCGTACATTTGGCAAGGGCAGCAAGGAGCGTCTGGTGCCCCTGGGGGGGGAAGCGCTGCACTGGCTGACGCGCTATCTGCGCGAGGCGAGGGAGACGCTCCTTAATGGCAAGGCCAGCGATGTGGTGTTTCCCAGTCGGCGCGCAGATCTGATGACGCGACAGACATTCTGGCATCGCATCAAGCTGCACGCCCGGCAGGCAGGGGTAGCGGCTTCGATTTCCCCGCACACGCTGCGTCATGCGTTCGCCACGCACCTGCTCAACCATGGCGCAGATCTTCGAACCGTGCAGATGCTCCTTGGTCATAGCGACCTATCCACCACGCAGATCTACACCCATATCGCTCGCGCGCGGCTGCAGGAGCTCCACGCTCAGCATCATCCGCGCGGCTGACCAGCGGTCGCTCCGAGGTGCGCGGCAATCCACAAAGCCGACGACCGAAGCCCCGGTGACACAAGCTGGATGGTGGCCGCTATGTTAATCTGCGGCCCTTTCCCCCGATCGAAGTCGCCCGGAGACTCCATGCGCGTGATTCGTTTATTTGCTGCCGTGACCCTCGGTCTTGCCAGCACCTTTGCCCTGGCTGCAGACCCTGACAAGGCGATCCGTGAATCGCTGCAATCCATACAGCCGGGCATGCCGATCGAATCGATTGCCGAAAGTCCCATGGAAGGTGTGTACCAGGTCCAGCTCAAGGGAGGGCGGCAGTTGTACGCAAGCGCTGATGGGCAATTCGTGATCCAGGGCTACATGTTCCAGTTCAAGGAAGGTCAGGCCACCAACCTGACCGAGCAGGCCCAAAGCCGCTCGGTAGCCAAGGCGATAGAGTCGGTTCCCGTTAGCGAGATGGTGGTCTTCGCACCGCAAAAGCCCAAAACCCATATCACGGTATTCACTGATACCGATTGCGGCTATTGTCAGAAACTTCACAGCGAAGTGCCCGAGCTGAATCGCCTGGGCGTCGAGGTTCGTTATATGGCCTTCCCTCGGCAGGGGATGGGTAGTCACGGCGCCAATACGCTGACCAGCGTCTGGTGTGCCAAGGATCGACATGCTGCGATGAACAAGGCCAAGGCGCGCGAAGAGGTCCCCACCGCAAACTGCGAAAACCCGATTGCCGAGCAATACAAACTGGGTCAGCTGATCGGTGTTCAGGGTACGCCGGCGATCATTCTGGCTGATGGCCAGATCATTCCTGGTTATCAGCCAGCACCGCAGCTCGCCGAGTTGGCTCTTAAAGCCAAGTAACCAGATGGGCCTGCACCTTCGGTCATAAGCCGCTGTCCCGTTTTGTCGGCGGCTGAACTGTTCTGCCCCGCGCGTTCAAAGCCTAAGGCTTACCGTGGAGGTGCGAATATGAAGCTCGAAGGTTCCTGTCACTGCAAGGCGGTTCGTTTTTCGCTCGAATCAGCCGAGCCATTCCCATTCATGCGCTGCTATTGTTCGATCTGCCGCAAGACGGCCGGAGCGGGCGGCTATGCGATCAACCTGGGTGGCGATCATCGGACGTTGCAAGTTGAGGGTCGTGAAAACCTGAGCCTCTATCAGGCCAGGATGGTCGATGCGGAAACCGGAGAAACCCGTCTCAGCGATGGCCAGCGTCATTTCTGCAAGTTGTGCGGCAGCGCGCTCTGGTTATGGGATCCGAACTGGCCAGACCTTGTCCACCCGCACGCATCGGCTATCGATACCGACTTGCCAAGTCCTCCCGAGTCCACCCATCTCATGCTGTCTTCGAAGGCGTCATGGGTCGAGCCACAGGTGGGGCCTGACGATCGCTGTTTCGATGAGTACCCGGATGAGTCGCTCGCCCAATGGCATCGGCGTCTGGGGTTGCAAAGTAAACCAGACTAGCGAAGAGGCTGAGGGGTTGCCGCCGATTTGACTAAATCCCGTGCGCTTCGTAATGTGCGACTCTTTTGTTCGGCCGCTATGCGGGGCCGTTCGCTGGCAATGGGGAGTGCAACTTGAAACCGGTGAAAGTTGGCATCTGTGGGCTGGGAACCGTCGGTAGCGGTACCTTCAATGTGCTCGAGCGCAACGCTGCGGAAATCGCCCGCCGTGCCGGGCGAGGAATCGAAGTCGCGCAGATCGCGGCCCGTCATGCGAACCCCAAGTGCAACACCGGCGACACTCCAATTACCGGCGATATTTTCGAGGTCGCAAACAACCCTGAAATCGACATCGTCGTCGAGCTGATTGGCGGTTATACCCTGGCCCGTGAGTTGGTCCTCCAAGCCATCGAAAACGGTAAGCACGTCGTCACGGCGAATAAGGCACTGATCGCTGTCCACGGCAATGAGATCTTCGCTAAGGCCCGCGAGAAGGGCGTCATCGTCGCGTTCGAAGCGTCGGTCGCTGGTGGCATCCCCGTCATCAAAGCGATCCGCGAGGGCCTGGCGGGCAACCAGATCAACTGGCTGGCTGGCATCATCAACGGCACCGGTAATTTCATTCTCACCGAGATGCGCGAGAAGGGGCGTACCTTCGAGGACGTGCTCAAGGAGGCGCAGGAGCTGGGTTACGCCGAGGCCGATCCGACTTTTGACGTCGAAGGTATCGACGCCGCGCACAAGCTGACGATCCTGGCCTCTATCGCTTTCGGGGTGCCGCTGCAGTTCGACAAGGCCTATACCGAAGGCATTTCCCGACTGACCACCGCTGACGTCAATTACGCCGAAGCGCTGGGCTATCGCATCAAGCATCTGGGTGTTGCGCGCAGCACGGAATCGGGCATCGAGCTGCGTGTCCACCCGACCCTGATTCCGGCCGATCGTCTGATCGCCAATGTCAACGGCGTGATGAATGCGGTCATGGTCAACGGCGATGCGGTCGGGTCGACCTTGTACTACGGCGCCGGTGCGGGCATGGAGCCGACCGCTTCGGCCGTGGTGGCGGACTTGGTCGATGTGGCGCGTGCACTGACCACCGACCCGAATAACCGCGTCCCGCATCTGGCGTTTCAGCCCGACTCGCTTTCGGCTCATCCGATCCTGCCAATCGGCGCCTGCGAAAGCGCCTATTACCTGCGCATTCAGGCCAAGGATCATCCGGGCGTGCTGGCCCAGGTCGCGACCATCCTGTCCGAACGCGGCATCAACATCGAATCGATCATGCAGAAGGAAGCCGAGGTCCATGACGGCTTGGTGCCGGTCATCCTCGTCACTCATCGGGTAGTCGAGCAGCGAATCGACGATGCGATCACAGCGCTCGAGGCGCTTTCCGACGTGGTCGGCAGCGTGGTGCGGATCCGGGTGGAACAACTGAATTAACTGGAATCTGGAGCTTGAAGCAGGAGCGGATCGCCTCCTTCTGGCTCAGGACTTCAGGCACATACCGAAGGTTTGAAAAATGCGCTATATCAGCACCCGTGGCCAGGCTCCGGCCTTGAACTTCGAAGATGTTTTGCTTGCCGGGCTGGCCACCGACGGCGGTCTCTACGTGCCGGAAAACCTGCCTCGTTTCACCGTCGAGGAAATTGCATCCTGGTCTGGTCTGCCGTATCACGAGCTGGCATTCAAGGTGATGCGACCATTCGTGACAGGCAGCATTCCGGATGCCGACTTCAAGCAGATTTTGGAAGAAACCTACGGCGTATTCGCCCATAGCGCGGTTGCCCCGTTGCGTCAGCTGGACGGTAACGAGTGGATCCTTGAACTGTTCCATGGTCCGACGCTGGCCTTCAAGGACTTTGCACTGCAGCTCCTCGGTCGCCTGCTCGATTATGTGCTGGCCAAGCGTGGTGAGCGCGTGGTTATCATCGGTGCTACCTCCGGCGATACCGGCTCGGCGGCGATCGAAGGGTGCCGTCGTTGCGACAACGTCGACATCTTCATCTTGCATCCGCACAACCGCGTATCGGAAGTGCAGCGCCGGCAGATGACCACCATCTTCGGCGACAACATCCACAACATCGCCATCGAAGGCAACTTCGATGACTGCCAGGAAATGGTCAAGGACAGCTTTGCTGATCAGGGCTTCCTCAAGGGCACACGTCTGGTAGCGGTGAACTCGATCAACTGGGCGCGGATCATGGCCCAGATTGTCTACTACTTCCATGCTGCACTGCAGCTGGGTGGCCCGGCACGTTCCGTCGCGTTCTCGGTGCCGACCGGTAATTTCGGCGACATTTTCGCCGGCTATCTGGCGCGCAATATGGGGCTGCCGATCAGCCAGCTGGTGGTGGCGACCAACCGCAACGATATCCTGCACCGCTTCATGAGCGGCAACCGTTACGACAAGGACGCGCTGCATCCGTCACTGTCGCCTTCGATGGATATCATGGTGTCGTCGAACTTCGAGCGTCTGCTGTTCGACTTACATGGTCGTAACGGCTCCGCCGTGGCTGAGCTGATGAATACCTTCAAGTCCAGCGGCAAGCTGTCGGTGGAAGAGGAGCGCTGGACCGAGGCACGCAAGCTGTTCGACTCGCTGGCGGTAGATGACGAGCAGACCTGCAAAACCATCGCAGAGGTCTTCACTGCCACCGGCGAGCTGCTCGATCCGCATACTGCGATTGGCGTCTATGCCGCGCGTGAATGCCGGCGCAGTCTGTCGACACCCATGGTGACATTGGCTACCGCCCATCCGGTGAAATTCCCCGATGCGGTTGAGAAGGCCGGCGTCGGTAAGGCGCTGGAGCTGCCGGCTCATCTCACCGACCTGTTCGAGCGGCCGGAACGTTGCACGGTGCTGGCCAACGACCTCAAGGCCATGCAGGCTTTTGTCGGTGAGCACGGCAATCGCGGCAAGCCGTTGTAAACGATCCCGCAAGTAAAAAGGCCAGTCGCATGCGACTGGCCTTTTCGTTTGTGGCGGTAGGTAGGGTGGGCTCCGGCCAACCAGAACGGGCAATGGCAACCGTGTCGACCGCAGCTCTTGGTGAGCTGAAGCCCACCCTGCGCTTTACCTGATCGGGAATGGAGCGTTACTCGTCGAACTCTTCCCAGCCGCCCATTTCTCTCCAGCGATTGACGATGCCGCAGAACAGCTCGGCGGTCTTCTCGGTATCGTAGCGGGCCGAATGTGCTTCGCGTCCATCGAAGTCGATGCCAGCCGCCTGACAGGCCTTGGCCAGTACCGTCTGGCCATAGGCGAGGCCGGCGAGGGTGGCGGTGTCGAAGCTGGAGAACGGGTGGAACGGGTTGCGCTTGATGTCGCAGCGGGCAATGGCCGCGTTGAGAAAGCCCAAATCGAAGCTGCTGTTGTGGCCAACCAGGATTGCGCGCTTGCAGCCGGCCGACTTCACTGCCTTGCGCACACTGCGGATGATTTCGTTCAGCGCCTGAGATTCGGGGACCGCCATACGTAGCGGATGGTCCAGCTTGATGCCGGTGAATTCCAGCGCCGCTGCCTCTATGTTGGCGCCTGCAAAGGGTTCCACGCGGAAGAACAGCGTTTCCTGCGGATAGAGCAGGCCCTGCTCGTCCATGCCGATGGTGACGGCGGCGATTTCCAGCAAGGCGTCAGTGGCGCAGTTGAAGCCTCCGCACTCGACGTCCACCACGACCGGCAGGAAACCACGAAAGCGCCTTGCCATGGGCGAGCGCGGCTTGCCAGGGGCGTTGCCTTCAAGTTCGTCGTCGAACTGTTCGTCGCTCATGCGCTTGTCTCCAGCCGCCACTGCAGAGTTTCGCCGGCGCGCAGCGGCACCACGTTGTGCTCGCCGAACGGCAGGTTGGCCGGCACGCTCCAGGATTCACGGACCAGGGTAATCTGATCGGTGTTGCGCGGCAGGTCATAGAAGTCCGCACCGAAATGGCTGGCGAAGGCCTCCAGCTTGTCCAGCGCCTGGCGTTGCTCGAACGCCTCGGCATACAGCTCGATCGCCGCAAAGGCGGTGTAGCACCCGGCACAGCCGCAGGCGTTTTCCTTGGCGTGCTGAGCATGCGGTGCCGAGTCGGTGCCGAGGAAGAACTTCGGGTTGCCGCTGGTCGCCGCGTCGAGCAGGGCTTCCTGATGGATGTTGCGCTTGAGAATCGGCAGGCAGAAGAAATGCGGGCGGATGCCGCCAACCAGCATGTGGTTGCGGTTGTAGAGCAGGTGGTGGGCGGTGATTGTCGCGCCGACATCGGCACTGGCCGCCTCGACGAACTGCACAGCGTCGCGGGTGGTGATGTGTTCGAACACCACCTTGAGGGTGGGAAAGCGCTCGGTCACCCGGCTCAGCTGTTCGTCGATGAAATATTTTTCACGATCAAAGATATCTATTTCGGAGCGCGTGACCTCGCCATGCACCAGCAGCGGCAGGCCGACTTCGGCCATGGTTTCCAGCACCGGGAAGATATTGTCGATGCGGGTTACACCAGACGCCGAATTGGTGGTCGCGCCAGCGGGATAAAGCTTGGCCGCATATACGTAGCCGCTGGCTTTGGCTGCGCGAATGTCGTCGGGCTGCGTGCCATCGGTGAGGTAGAGCACCATCAGCGGCTCGAACTCGTTTTTCGCCGGGCGTGCGGCGAGAATTCGCTGGCGGTACGCCTGCGCCTCGGCTGCGTTGCGAACCGGCGGAACCAGGTTCGGCATGATGATTGCGCGCGCGAACTGGCGTGCGGCGTCCGCCACGGTATGTGGCAGCGCCGCGCCATCGCGCAGGTGAATGTGCCAATCGTCGGGGCGCAGTAGTGTCAGTCGGTCGGACATGCAGATTTCCAGGCGGGTAAAACGTGCAGGAATGCTACCGGAAACGCGTGAAAAAATCGCCGCAGGCGGGACGTACCGCTGAAACGAGTGTCGGCAAAAGAGGCATCGGTAGATACCACACCAGGTTCAAGTTTTGGCCGGCTGCACCGATATCCCGGTTGACTGTTGTTCACCGTGGAGCCTTACGTGCGCTTGCGTCTTCTAATTCTCAGCTGCCTGCTGGTCTCCCCAGCCAATGCACTCACGTTCCAGACACGCCTGGAACGAGCGCAGTGGCAGGTGGAAGGGGACCAGTTCGAGTGCCGGCTGACACAGCCGGTGGCGGGGTTCGGCGTGGGGGAATTCGTGCGCCGGGCAGGTGAACAGCCAACCTTCCGTTTGCAGTCACCTGATCGTTGGCTAGGTAACGGGTCGGCGACCCTGCTCGCAGCGGCTGCACCCTGGCAGCCGGAACGCAGCGATATCAACCTAGGTTTTGTGTCAGTGGCTGGCGGCGAGGACATACCGTTCAACAGCTCGCAGCTGCAGGCGGGCCGGCTCCTCAGCGGCTTGCTCGAAGGTCGAAGCCCGGTGGTGCGTCACCGCACGCGGCACGGGGGCGAGGCGTTGGAGGTGCGGTTGCTGCCCGCTCGTTTCGGCAAGGCCTATGAAGATTTCCGTGCCTGTACGACGAAGCTGCTGCCGGTGAATTTCGATCAGATTCGCCAATCGCAGGTCGGGTTTCCCGCGGGTGACGTCGCGCTCGATGCCTTGGCCCAAGCCAAACTCGACATCATCCTGCAGTTTCTCAAGGCTGACCCGAGCGTCAATCGGATACAGCTCGACGGCCATTCCGACAACAGCGGCAACCGCTTGACCAACCGCGATCTATCCCGTCGCCGGGCGTTGGCGGTCGAAGAGTACCTGATCGCCAATGGCGTGCCGAAGGAGCACATCACGTTGCGCTTTCATGGTGAACGCTACCCGCTGGTACCCAACAATGGTGAGGCCAATCGAGCCAAAAACCGTCGGGTTGCCCTGCGTCTTGAGCGCGGTACTGCGACTATCACGGCTGCAGCGGAGGGCAGCGCCCCGCCTTCCTGACGCCAAGCGCGCTCACGCCCCTGTAAAACAGGCGTCGCGACCAGTAGAATCCTCGTTTTCCTTACAATCCCGGGAGTGGATGGCAATGGCCGACGTAAAGAAGGTAGTCCTGGCGTATTCCGGTGGCCTGGACACCTCGGTGATCCTCAAGTGGCTGCAAGACACCTATAACTGCGAAGTGGTGACCTTCACCGCCGACCTTGGGCAGGGTGAGGAAGTCGAACCAGCGCGCGCCAAGGCCAAGGCCATGGGTGTCGAGGAGATCTATATCGACGACCTGCGCGAAGAGTTCGTTCGCGATTTCGTCTTCCCGATGTTCCGCGCCAACACCGTTTACGAAGGCGAGTACCTGCTGGGTACCTCCATTGCCCGTCCGCTCATCGCCAAGCGACTGATCGAGATCGCTAACGAGACGGGTGCCGACGCCATCTCCCATGGCGCTACCGGCAAAGGCAACGACCAGGTACGTTTCGAGCTGGGAGCCTACGCACTCAAGCCAGGCGTCAAAGTGATTGCCCCGTGGCGCGAATGGGATCTGCTCTCTCGCGAAAAGCTGATGGACTACGCTGCCAAGCACGAAATTCCGATCGAGCGTCACGGCAAGAAGAAGTCGCCGTACTCCATGGACGCCAACCTGCTGCACATCTCCTACGAAGGCGGCGTACTGGAAGACACCTGGACCGAGCATGAAGAAGATATGTGGCGCTGGACCAAGTCGCCGGAAGCCGCACCGGACACCCCGACCTACATCGAGCTGACCTACCGCAAGGGCGACATCGTTGCCATCGACGGCAAGGACATGACTCCCGCCGAAGTGTTGACCTACCTGAACAAGGTCGGCGGCGAGAACGGCATTGGTCGTCTGGATATCGTCGAGAACCGCTACGTCGGCATGAAGTCGCGCGGCTGCTACGAGACGCCCGGCGGTACCATCATGCTCAAGGGCCACCGCGCCATCGAGTCGATCACCCTTGACCGGGAAGTGGCTCACCTGAAAGACGAGCTGATGCCCAAGTACGCCAGCTTGATCTACAACGGCTACTGGTGGAGCCCGGAGCGCAGCATGCTGCAGCAGATGATCGACGCCTCGCAGATCAATGTGAACGGTGTGGTGCGTCTGAAACTCTATAAGGGCAACGTCATCGTGACCGGTCGCAAGTCCGACGATTCATTGTTCGATGCCAACATCGCTACATTCGAAGACGATGCCGGCGCCTACGATCAGGCCGACGCGGGTGGCTTCATCAAGCTCAACGCACTGCGCATGCGCATTGCCGCGAACAAGGGTCGGACTCAGTTCTAACGGACCGGGGCCTCGTCTCTGACATAACCCCGGCCACGAGCCGGGGTTATGCTTTCTGTCTTGCCGAAAAATGAGGAGAGCCAAACCATGAGACTGCTGCATACCATGCTGCGAGTCGGCGATATGGACCGATCCATCGCCTTCTACACCGAAGTGCTGGGCATGACCCTGCTGCGCCGCAAGGACTACCCGGAAGGCAAGTTCACCCTGGCGTTCGTCGGCTACGGTGACGAGGCGCACAACAGCGTGCTGGAGCTGACCCACAACTGGGGCGTCGACAAGTACGATCTGGGCGACGGCTACGGCCATATCGCGCTGGAAGTCGAGGACGTCTACAAGGCCTGTGAAGACATTCGTGGTCGCGGAGGCAAGGTCACTCGCGAGCCGGGGCCAATGAAGCATGGCGCCAGCATCCTCGCGTTCATCGAGGATCCGGACGGTTACAAAGTGGAACTGCTGTCGCCCTCACGTCGGGACTGAAACCCCGACCGCACAAAAAAGCCCCGATATCTGGGGCTTTTTCATTCAGAGGTCGAAGTCGAACTCGTTGAGCTGTTTCTGCAACCGGCGTTCTTCGAGCAGGTTGTCGATGATTCGGCGCTTGGTCAGGTTGGTCTTGGCCACTTCGACTGGAGCCTCTGCAGTATCGTCTTCGTCGTCTGCGACGAAGTCATCTTCAATCTGGATCTCTTCTTTTTCGGACACTGTCTTTCTCCACGGCTAAGGCGCGCTGTTGGCGCACCTTATAGCGACAAAAGAGGAGGTCGTAAAAAAGATTTTTTCAATCAGGTGATAGGTTTTTCCCGAAGGCGATCAATCGTCCGAGGTCTTGTGCTTGTACTCGCAGAGATCCTCGATCCGGCAACTGCCACATTGCGGCTTGCGCGCCTTGCAGACGTAGCGTCCATGCAGGATCAGCCAGTGATGGGCGTCTAGCAGATATTCCTTCGGGACAAACTTGATCAGCCGGCGCTCGACCTCCAGGACGTTCTTGCCGGGCGCGATATTGGTGCGGTTGGCGACGCGGAAAATGTGAGTGTCAACCGCCATGGTGAACTGGCGAAAGGCGGTGTTGAGCACCACGTTGGCGGTCTTGCGGCCAACCCCTGGCAGCGCTTCGAGATCTTCACGGTTATCAGGCACCACGCTGCCGTGTTTCTCCATGAGAATGCGGCAGGTCTCAAGCACGTTCTTCGCCTTGCTCGGATATAGGCCGATGGTCTTGATGTAGCTGCACAGGCCGTCGTATCCGAGGGCGAAGATGGCTTCGGGCGTGTTGGCGACAGGGTAGAGCTTGGCCGTGGCCTTGTTGACACCGACGTCCGTGGCCTGAGCCGATAGGATCACCGCAATCAGCAGTTCGAAAGGCGTGCTGTAGGCCAGCTCGGTTTTCGGCTCAGGATTGTCTTCGTGAAAGCGGCGGAAGATTTCCCGGCGTTTCTCAGTGTTCATACGAGCAGTCCCGAACTTCGAGTTACGAGCCTCGAGCTTGTCGATTTGAGAAATAACGATCGCAACTTCACTCGATGACCCCGGTGACGCGGACACGACGGCTCTGCACCGGCTCGATGGGCTGCCTGGTCTTGGCGCGTTCGGCCAGTTGCTGGTCGATGCGGTTCTTCAGCGCGATCAACAGGCCGAGCACGATGAACGCACCGGGCGGCAGGATCGCCAGCAGGAACCCCTTGTAATCGCTGAACAATGTGATCTGCCAATCGGTAGCGATCGGGCCGAACAGCAGATGCATGTTGGCGAACAGCGCACCCGTTCCGAACAGTTCGCGCAAGCCGCCCAATATCACCAGCACCAGCGCGAAACCCAAGCCCATGACCAGGCCATCAAAGGCGGCGATCAACGGGTTGTGTTTGGCCGCAAAGCCATCGGCGCGGCCAAGAATCACACAGTTGGTGGTGATCAGCGGGATGAAGATCCCGAGTATCTGATACAGCTCATAAGTGTAGGCCTGCATCAGCAGTTCGATGCAGGTGGTCAGGGCGGCGATGATCATCACGAACGCTGGCAGGCGCACGGCCGTATTGACCACGCCGCGCACCAGGGACACGCCAATGTTCGAACAGATCAACACGAGCGCCGTGGCAAGTGCCAGCCCTAGGGCGTTGACGGTCGAGTTGCTCACCCCGAGTAGCGGGCAGAGCCCTAACAACTGGACCAGCGCTGGATTGTTCTTCCAAAAGCCGTTGACGCTCAGTTCGCGATAGCTGGGGTTGCTCATGGTGTCTGGCCTTTCTGCTCGGGCTGCGGTTCGTCGACCTGCAGCTCGTCACGGGTGGCGGCAGCGCCGGCCCGTGAATGGGTGGTCACTTCGGCGGGTTCTGTCATGCTCTCCAGAGCTTGCTCCGGTGCTATCGGGCTGCCGCTGGCATTGAGCAGTTCGGCCTTGTGCGCATCGAAATACTGCAGCACCCGATGCACCGCGCCGACCACGGCGCGTGGCGTGATGGTCGCGCCGGCAAACTGGTCGAACTCACCGCGATCCTTCTTCACGGCCCAGCCGGATTCTTCAGGATCGGTCAGCGAGCGGTTCTCGAAGCTGCGTATCCACTGGCTCTTGGCCAATTCGATTTTATCGCCTAGGCCAGGCGTCTCTCGATGACTGACCACCCGGACGCCGGCGACCCGCCCATCCGCCCGCACGCCGACGAGCAGCTGTATCGCTCCACTGTACCCGTCTGGCGCGATGGCCTGGAGGATGACCGCGCTGGGCTGACCGTCCTTCTTGGCGATATACGCCGCGAGTGGCTGGCGGGTTCCGAGCAGCGGGTCGTGTACGTCGATGCTGTTATCGAGCAACTGGTTGTCGTAGCTGTCACGGGGCAGAATTTCGTTCAGCGCGCGCAGTTGCGCGGCGCGCTCGGATGCCTGGATGCGCTCGGCGGTGAATTGCTGCAGCAGGGTCACGGCCCCGACAGTCACTACAGCAAACAGGCCCAGCACCAGGCTGTTCTTGAACATCGAGCGGCTGAGTTCAGGAAGGATCATGTCATTCGCCCAGCTTGAAGCCGCGCTCGGCCTTGCGGTGGCCATAGGTGCGCGGACGGGTGTAGTAATCGATGGTGGGAGCCGACAGGTTCATCAGCAACACGGCGAACGCCACGGCGTCTGGATAACCGCCCCAGGCGCGAATGACATAAACCAGGATGCCAACGCCGGCACCGAAGATCAGGCGACCCTGGTTGCTGGTGGCACTGCTCACCGGGTCCGTGACGATGAAGAAGGCGCCAAGCATCGTCGCGCCGCTGAGCAGATGGAACAGCGGCGAACCGTGGCTATCCGATCCTGAGCCGTTCCAGAAGAGCAGGCTCATCAGCGTGAGCGTGGCGAGCATGCCGACAGGCGCATGCCAGCTGAACAGGCGTTTGTGCAGGAGAAACAGGCCGCCAGCGAGGAATGCGAGATTGACTACTTCCGAACCGATGCCACCGAAGTGCCCAAAGGCTGGGTTGGCCCAGAGTTCGTCAATGGTCAGGCTCTTGTTGACCTTGAGGACGTCGAGTGCCGTAGCTTGCGTCCAGCCGTCAGGCAGCGAGGCGATGCCGAGGATGTGTTGCAAGCCGGCGCTGATGCCAACGCTGTGCGGAACCGGCCACGTGGTCATCTCCACAGGGAAGGAAACCAACACCACCACGTAGCCGATCATCGCTGGGTTGAAGGGGTTCTGCCCGAGGCCGCCATAGAGCTGCTTGCCAAAAATGATGGCGCTGCCGGTGGCGATCAGAGTCAGCCACCAGGGCGAGTACGGCGGCAGCGCGAGTGCCAGCAGCACGGCGGTGACCAGCGCACTGCCGTCGCGCAGGAAGAACTGCACCGGGCGTTGCCGTAGCTTGAGGATCAGCGCCTCGCAGCCCAGTGCGACGGTACAGGCCCAGGCCATGTTGATCAGCGTGCCGGCGCCATACAGCCAGGTCAAAGCGATCACGCCAGGCAGTGTTGCCGCCAGCACCAGCAACATGACCCGCTGAGTGCGGTTGTTGCCTTTGGTATGCGGTGAGGTAACGCGGGGCAGGGCCATTGGCTCTCCGGTCGAATGCTGATGTGGGCGGGCTGTTGACGAACCGCCCAGATGGTTACGCCTGCGGCGTGCCCGCTCCTAAAGAATCGGTATGTTGTTGCAACTTGCGCTCGGCTTCACTCAGGCGGGCCCGGGCGGCTTCGAGCGCGCTGGCTTCGCTGGCCTCATCGCGCTCAAGCTTGCGAAGTTCGGCGCGGGCGAAGGCTAGGTCGGTCTTCAACGCGCGGGTCAGCTCGTCCACTGGACGTTTCTCGCTACGAATCAGTTCCGGCGGGGGCTTTCCGGAGTTCGCTTCGGCATCATGCAGCGCCTGTTCCGCGCTGGCCAGGCCATCCCGAAGCCTGCTCAGCTCGGCATCGTCTGCCGGGGCTTTCTCGGCTTTCTTCAGTTCGGCTCGCTTCATCGCCAGCTCGATCTTTGCCTTCTTCAGCGCGTCGTCAACGGAAGGCCTGGCTGGCGCAGTCGCGGGCACGCTGATCTGTGCATTTGCCAAAGTCTGCTCGGCTGTGGCGAGTTGCGCTTGCAGGCGGGTCAGCTCGGTCTGCTGCTCGACGTCGAGGTTTTCGAGCTTCTCCAGCTTGCGCACCTGGGCGCGAAGCATGGCGGCGTCGATCTTGGCTTTCTTCAGCACCTCGTCGTCAGCAGCGTGTTGCTTGGTTGGGCCGGCCGCGGGCGCGCTGGTTTGTGCCTCTGCCAGGATCTGTTCGGCTGTGGCGAGTTGCGCTTGAAGGCGGGTTAGCTCGGTCTGCTGCTCGGCGTCGAGGTTTTCGAGTTTCTCCAGCTTGCGCACCTGGGCGCGAAGCATGGCGGCCTCGATCTTGGCCTTCTTCAGCGCCTCGTCGTTCGCGGGAGTGCGCGCGGCTTGCACTGGGGGCGTGGCCGCAATGGCCTCACTCAGTGCTTTCTGCGCCATGCTGGCGGCCTCGCGCAGTTCGGTCACCTGGGATTCGAGCTCCGGTGTGGCGTGAGCGGCGAGCTGTTTCTCGGCCTTTTTCAGTGCGACCTGGGCCATGCTCGCTTCGATCTTGAGCTTCTTCTGCTCGTCCGACATTCCGGTTTTGTTGGCTTGAACGCGAGCAAGCGGGTCATCCTGACTGGCCGTGGAGCTGGTTTCGGCCTGAGCCGCTTTGGCGCGGGCGGCGCGTTCGGCACGGGCCTTGCGATCGGCTTCCTTCTGCTCCTCGGCGCGCCGCAGGCGCTCCTGGCGCAGCTCGAATCGTTGCTTGGAATGTTCGGCCTTCTGCTGTTTCTGCTCCAGCGAGCGGATTTCGCCCTTGGCGGCGCGGTAGTACTGCACCAGCGGAATGCTCGATGGGCAGACATAGGCGCAGGCGCCGCATTCAATGCAATCGAACAGGTTGTAGGCCTTGAGCTGTTCATGCTCCTGGCCCAACGCGAAGAAGTGCAGCTGTTGCGGTAACAGGCTGGCCGGACAGGCCTCAGCGCACTCGCCGCAGCGAATACACGGCAGGGCCGGTGGAGGCGGCGGTAGCTCCGACAAGGTGCTCGCGAGCAGGCAGTTGGTGGTCTTCACCAGCGGCACACCCATCGACGGCAGCGTGAAGCCCATCATCGGCCCGCCCATGATTAGCCGATTGAGTTTGCTGCTGTCGAGCCCCGCAAAGGCGAGCAATTCGGTCACTGGTGTTCCGATCAGCGCTTCGACGTTCATCGGGCGAGCCAGGGCTTCGCCGGTAAGGGTGGTGATGCGTGAAATAAGGGGTTTGCCGAGCAGCACCGCGTCATGAATGGCCACGCAAGTGCCGACGTTCTGGCAGAGCATGCCGATGTCGGCAGGCAGGCCCCCACTGGGGACTTCTTCGCCGGTCAGGATCTGAATCAGCTGTTTTTCGCCACCCGATGGATATTTGGTCGGGAACACCTTGAGCAAAAAATCGCGATCGCCGATCGCCGTGCGCACGGCTTCGATGGCCTCGGGCTTGTTGTCTTCGATGCCGAGCAGGACCTGCTCCGGCTGGATCAGATGCGCCAGTATCTCGATCCCGGCGACGAGCTCTGTGGCTTTCTCGCGCATCAACAAATCATCGGCGGTGATATAGGGTTCGCATTCGGTGCCGTTGATGATCAGCGCGCGGATCTTACGAGTGGGCGGGGCTGTCAGCTTGACGGCAGCAGGGAAACCGGCACCGCCGAGGCCACTGATCCCGGCCTGACGGATCAGCTCAAGCAGCTCGGCTGGCTGCTGGGCCCGGTAATCCGTTTGTGGCTGCAACTCGATCCATTCGTCTTGCCCATCACTGTCGATGACGATTGCCGCGCTGAGCATGCCCGAAACGTGAGGGTAGGGCTGGGGCCCGATGAAACTCACGGTTCCCGAGGTGGGCGCGTGTACCGGTGCGCTGACGAAGCCAGTGGCATCTGCGATCTTCTGCCCCTTTAGCACACGCTCGCCGAGGGTGACGCAGGGTTCGGCAGGTGCACCGAGATGCTGGGCGAGAGGTACTACCAGGCGAGCGGGCAGTGGCGGCTGCTGGATCGGTGTGCGGTTGGAAAGCTCCTTGCGCTCCGGCGGATGAATGCCGCCGTGGATATCCCACACGTTCAATGAGCTCATGCGGCCTGCCCCCGGTCACTGGCGATCAGTTGGCCTGGCATCAGCGGCTGGTCCCACTTCCAGCTCTGCAGGTTGCCGCCGACTTCGATCATGTCGATGCAATCTACCGGGCAAGGCTCCACGCAGAGGTCGCAGCCCGTGCACTCGGAGACAATGACCGTATGCATTTGCTTGGCGGCGCCGACGATGGCGTCCACCGGGCAGGCCTGGATGCACTTGGTGCAGCCGATGCACTCGGCTTCGCGGATGTAGGCGACGCGGGGTGGCACTTCACCTTCGACGGCGTCCAGCGGTTCGGGCTCGACATCGAGCAGATCGGCAAGGGCCTGGATTGTCGACTCACCGCCCGGTGGGCATTTATTAATCTTGTCGCCGCCGGCGATCGCTTCTGCGTAGGGCTTGCAGCCTGGATAGCCGCACTGGCCGCATTGAGTCTGTGGCAGCAGCGCGTTGATCTGCTCGGCGATCGGATCGCCCTCGACGCGAAAGCGCACCGCGGCAAAGCCGAGGATCGCCCCGCACACCAGGCATAGCGCCAAGAGCGCGAGCACGGCAATCACGACCAGACTCATAGCTTGATCAATCCACTGAAGCCCATGAATGCCAGCGACATCAACCCGGCCGTGACCATGCCGATGGCGGCGCCCTGGAAAGACTTAGGAACATCGGCGATGGCTATGCGTTCACGCATGGCGGCGAACAGCACCAGTACCAGCGAAAAGCCCAAGCCCGCCGCGAAGCCGTTCGCCGTGGCGGTAATGAAAGTGAACTCGGATTTGTTGGCATTCAACAGCGCGACGCCGAGCACAATGCAATTGGTGGTGATCAGCGGCAGGAAGATCCCTAGCACGCGGTAGAGCAGGGGACTGGTCTTGTTCACCACCATCTCCGTGAACTGAACCACCACGGCGATCACCAGGATGAAACTGATGGTGCGTAGAAACTCGAGGTCCAGCGGTTTCAACACGTACTGTTGCACGATGTAGCTGCACATCGCCGCCAGGGTCAGAACGAAGGTCGTGGCCAGGGAAAGGCCGATGGCGGTTTCGATTTTCTTCGAAACGCCCATGAACGGGCACAGACCGAGAAACTGCACCAGCACGAAATTGTTGACCAGGATGGCGCTAACCATGATCAGGGCGAGTTCGGTCATCGCGGGGTTCCTGTGGCGCTCTGCATGAGCCGAGGCTAAAAGGCCGCTATTATCGGGAAGCGACGGCGGCCATACAAGGCCGCGACGGTTCGCGGCGGCTTATGCGTCGGATGGTGACATATATGGAAATGCACCGGACGTCCGATCAGATGCCGGTACGCCATTCGCTGTGGTCTGATGGGAGAGGCCGCAGCTTTCAGGCAGAGCGGCTGCTGGAGGTATCCAATGAAGATTCGAATAGTGATCCTGTTGCTAGGTCTGGGGTTCGGGACCCAGGCAGGCGCTGACTCGCGCGGTGGTGTGTGGTTCTACCAGCCGGATGGCGGCAGCTATCGCGTCGACAGCCGCTCGTACCAGTACGACCCGCGCAGTCCTTATCCGCAGCACCGGCAGTATCCGCAAAATCTGCCACCGCGCTATCAGGGGCAGCTGCCACCGCAATATTACGATCGGCACCGTGGGTCAGATCGGCAGCGCTGGAGCCATGAACGTCGTGGGGAAATCGGGCAGCTGCAGCGTTGGGACAATGGGCGTAAATCGAGGGTTGACCGCCCGCAGCGCTGGCGTCGCGATCACCCTAAAAGCTTCGGCCGCCCGCCACTGCTTCGCGACGGGCGTGATTACCGAATGCATCAGCGCCGTGATTTCGGCGGTCGGCATCATCATCGTTGAAACGCTAGTCCGGCAGTGTCAGCCTGTTCAGACATGACCGCTCACGTGACGGCAGCCAGGTCCGTCAGGGCCTGGCTACTCTGGTTGGTCGCGTCATCTGCCTGTTGAGCAATCGAGATCAGCGGTTTCTCCAGCGCGGATCGCGCTTTTCCAGAAATGCATTGACGCCCTCCAGGGTGTCCTCGGCTTCGAACAGGTCGACGAAGGCTTCACGTTCGGCGGCGGCCAGGCTAACCGGGCCGCGGCTACGCATCGAGTCGATGAGCGGCTTGATCGTGCGAACGGCGACAGGGCTCTGGCGTGCGACCCGAGACGCCAGTAACAGCGCATGGCCGCGAGCTTCACCTGGCTCGACCACTTGCTCTACCAGGCCGATGCGCAACGCTGTATCGGCTGTAACTCGCTCACCGCAGAGAATCATCCGCTTAGCCCAGCCTTCTCCGACGAGCCAGGCCAACGCCTGCGTGCCTCCGGCGCACGGTAACAGGCCGACCGATGCTTCTGGCAGGCCAAGTTGAGCCTGCTGTTCGGCAATTCTGATATCGCAGGCCAGGGCGCATTCAAGGCCCCCACCGAGCGCGAAGCCGTTGATGGCCGCGATCGATACGCCACGGAACTCGCTCAGGGCTTCGAAGGCCTCACCGAAGCGCTTTGCCATCTCCCGTGCACGGGTGCGGTCACCGTCGGCGAAGAGCTTGAGGTCAGCGCCGGCGCTGAAGAATTTTTCACCCTGACCGCTGACGACCAGTGCATAGACCTCGTCGTCATGGTTAAGGTGTTCGACGACCTGCTTGAGACCGATCAATGACTCGCGATCCCAGGTATTGGCTGGCGGATGATTGATGGTGATAAGCGCGGTATGCCCATGCTTCTCCACGGTCAGCTTATGAGTCAGGTCGAAGACACCGGATTTATATGGTTCTACTGCAGTCGTACTCATGGCGGTGGCGATCCTCGTCGGGATTGGATGCATGCAGCTTGTCTGTATCTGACGCGCGAACAGCCCGTGTGTTGCGTGCGACCGTCGAGACACGAGTACATGCCGATACGCCAAGTCTAGTTATGAGCCGTTGCCGGAGCAGGAGGGCGCCGTCGCGATGAAACGTGACAGCGCTTGGGACGGTGATTCGATGGGTTCCGGAGCGGCCTGAATGTAGCTACCTGCCGCTCCGCTGGGTTTATTGCAGGGTCAGCGTCTGGCCACCGGCGCGTCGTTCGTTCTGCCACTCCGCCAAGGTCGGCGCCGCCTGCTCGCCCGTCAGGCGATGGACGATTTCAAAGTAGTCCTGCTTGAAACGGTCCTTGAGCACTTCCTCGCGCGGCTTGACCTTCACGGCGTAGACCGTCTGCAAGTTCTGGTGATCGAAGGTGCGCCATTGCTGCTCGTCCTTGAGCAGGCTGTAGCGATGACCTTCTAGCGCTGCGATGATCCGCTCGCTGTCCAGACTGCGCGCGCGAGTTGCGGCATCAGCCCACTGGTAGACGATGCTGTACGCGGAGGCTGCCGAGCTGGACGGGTGTGTCTGGTAACGCTCGTCGTAATTCTGAACGAATTGCTTACCCGCAACCGAGCCTTCCAGGTCCGGGACCCGCCAGGTCCAGGGCTCGGTGCCCAGCACGCCGCGCATGATGTCTGGACCTGCGGTTTCGACCATGCTCAGCGTCAGGTTGGGCACGGCGATCTGCATTCTCTTGTTCAGACCGAGGTCATCGGCGATCCGCATCGCGCGCACCAGGTCTTCGCCAAACAGTACCAGTACCAGCACTTCGGCATCGCTCTCGGCCACCTGGGTCAAGGCGTGACGATAGTCAGAGAGGCGCGCGCCGGGAAAGGCCGTCTTGAGACCAGGATGCTGGCTGCTGTTCTGGGTGCCGGTTGCCTGGCGCAGCGAGCTTTCGCTGGTATGGCCCCAGGTGTAATCGGAGGTGATATAGAAGTAACGTTTGTTCGGCAGATGCTTGTTCAGGTACTGCCCCAAGACCTGCGCGCTCATCCAGGCGTTGTTGCACTCGCGGAACATATAGCGATGGGCGTCTTTGCCGGTCGTGTCGTTGGAATAGGTGAGCGTGCCGAAGTAGAGCAGTCCTCGCTCTTTGGCGCGTTTGCCTGCTGCGATGGCGACTGCGCTCGAGGCGCCGCCAAATAACATGGCAGCGCCTTCATCGGCCAGCTTGTCGACGTTCGCGACGGCTTTCTCCGGTCGCGAGGCTGAGTTGCGAGTGGAAAGCTTGAGCGGCCGGCCCAGCACGCCCCCTTTGGCGTTTATTTCGTCAATGGCCAGCAGCGCACCACGCATCTGGGAAAGGCCTTCTTCTTTATAGCTGCCGGTGCGGGGATAGTTGAGTCCGAGGGTGATCGGATCGGCGGCTTCTACAGCCAGGCAGAAACCCAAGCCCAGGGCCAGAAGGGTAATCCGTTTCATTGCAGGTCCTTATTGTATTTTTTGTTGGCGAGACCTTTTTAGCGCGCGCTGCGACTGTTCGTCACGCGTTCATTGGTCGTATGCGAGGGCCGGTTTCACAAGTGTGCGGTGGGCAACATTCCGGAGGTGTTCATTTTTATTCGAGGTAAGCGGAGGCGCAGCTGGAGCGGGGTCATAGATTGACTCTGCCCATGCCTTTCCTTAGGGTCGGCGCCTCGGCATACCAAGGTAGCCCCATGAGCCAAATTGATCGTGTCAAACTCGAAGATAGCTGGAAGGCGGCGTTGCAGGACGAGTTCGAGCAGCCGTACGTGCAGGAGCTGGGAGCCTTCTTGCGTCAAGAGAAAGCGGCCGGAAAGGTCATCTATCCGCCGGGTCCATTAATCTTCAATGCTCTCAACTCGACCCCTCTGAATGATGTTCGAGTGGTTATCCTGGGGCAGGACCCGTACCACGGCGCCGGGCAGGCGCATGGTCTGTGCTTCTCGGTGCAACCAGGCGTAGCACCGCCGCCGTCATTGCAAAATATCTTCAAGGAGCTCAAACGCGACCTGAATCTGGATATCCCTCGTCATGGCTATCTGCAGCATTGGGCGGATCAGGGCGTGCTGATGCTCAACACCTCGCTGACCGTGGAGCAGGGACTGGCCGGGTCCCACGCAAAACGGGGTTGGCAGCGCCTGACCGACAGGATCATCGAAGTGGTAAGCGAAAGCCGTTCCAATGTGGTGTTCATGCTTTGGGGCGCGCATGCCCAGAGCAAGGCGAAATTGATCGATCCAACCAAGCATCTGCTGCTCAAGTCAGTCCATCCGTCCCCGTTGTCCGCTCACCGTGGGTTCATCGGAAATGGGCATTTCAGCCGAGCCAACCAGTTCCTCAAACAGCAGGGACTGGCCCCGATCGATTGGAAGCTTCCAGCCGAAGTTTGAAAGACGGCGCCGCGGCTGCGGCGCCGGATAGGCCCTCGTTGCCGTTACTGCTTGCTGCCGTGGGCGGAGGCTAGCTCCTGAGCATTCTGCAGATGCTGTTCGAGTACCTTCAGTGTCGACTCGGCAAATTTCTTGAGCTCTGGGTTTTCGCCGTTTTTTGCATACTCGCGATACAGCTCGATGGTCTGCTCATGGGCCACCACCTGATTATTGGCATAGGCCTCGTCGAAGTCCTCGCCGTCACGCAGTTGCAGGATCATGGCTTTGGCCTTGTCCATGAGCGTCGCTTCGTCGGACATTTCCAGATCATCATGCTGGCCGGCAAGCTCGGCGAGTTTCTGATTCGACTTGGTGTGGTCGTCGATCATTTTTTGCGCGAAGCTTTTGACGTCCTCGGCCGTGCCCTTGTCCAGCGCCAGTTTTGCGGTCTCGATTTCCGCCATCCCCTTCGCCGACGCTTCGTCGACAAAGTTTTCACCTTCCGCGGCCAATGCGAAATTCGCTGCTACACCGAATAGCACTGCTGCGGTGCCCGATAGGAACGCTTTAGTCGTCATCGTTGGTTCTCCTGCATCTGCTGACAAGCTGGTACGGCGCCGAGGCATAGCCAGGGGCACGAGCGAGATACGGCAATAACGCCGTCTATTTTGTGACTTGAGCCGGCAGTAGCGGTTCCGTCGAGTCGGCGAGCGGTCAGGAGAAGGGCAGGAACAGAAGAGGCAGGGATGCGGGCGCCGGGTGGCGCCCAAGAAACTTCGTTATTGCAGCATGCTCATCGCAGCGTCCATCGCGGCGGACAGGTCTTCATCTTCCTGCAGCAGAGTGTTCGGGTCGAGTCCCAGCTTGGCGAACGCTGGGATCTGGTTCCAGTCGAGCTGCGTATAGGGATGCAAGGTGCCGATGTAGCTCTGCAGAGTCGCGATCTGAACGATATCGACGTAATCCACCTTGTCGGAGATCCGCGAGAAGTTCAGATGCTGGCCAGGAACCGCTGCGATTGGGTCGGGGAACTCCCAAGTACGCAGGATCTTCTCGCCGATGATCGGGTGGATCCGATCGATGACATGGTTGAGGCTTATCGAGTCGCTGAGCAGGGCACTGTGCTCTTCGGCATAGGTCAGGATGGGCAGGACACCGATCTGATGAATCAGGCCCGCCAGTGTCGCCTGGTCGGCCGGAAGACGGGTAAAATTTCGACACAGCACGTGGCTGATAGCGGCAATTTCGGTGCTCTTGTTCCAGACCTCGCGCATCTTGCGGTCTACCACGTCAGTAGTGGCCTGGAACATCTGTTCCATGGCCAGGCCGGTCGCCAGGTTCGATGTATAGTTGATGCCGAGACGGCTGATCGCCATCTGCAGATCGTTGATTTCCCTGTTGGTGCGCAGCAGCGGGCTGTTGACTACCTTGATGATGCGTGCGGTGAGAGCGGTGTCGTTGCCGATCACCTTGGCCAGCGTCGGAATACTCACATCTGGGTCTTCTGCAGCTTCCCGGACGCGTAGCGCCACCTCGGGGAGTGTCGGCAGGACCAGCTCGTCGTTTTCGATCGCCTGCATCAGTTCCTGCTGGACCTTGTCGGCAAGAGTGCTCATGTCGTTCCTTATCGATGATTCTGTGTTGGATGTAGCAGCAAGGACTAGCGCTGGATTTCTTTGTCCGCGTCTAGGGTGTACGGCAGATCGAGCAGTGTCAGAGGAAGTCCATCCGGCGAGCCGAGAAATATCCGACCATCAGCCGCGGCGTCTTCCTGCAGTACCGCGAGCAGCTCCATCGAGCCTTCTGCGCTGGCTGCCAAAACTACTTCGCCCACGCTGGAGCCGTGAACCGGCGAATACAATTCGAGACCAGGAGCCGGTACCTCGGCGTCGCTGGCGTCAGCAGCAAGACGTTGCAGACGGCGCTTCAATTTACCCAGGTACTGCATCCGCGCGACGATTTCCTGACCGGTGTAGCAACCCTTCTTGAAGCTGACGCCGCCGAGTGCCTGGAGATTGATCATCTGCGGAATGAACAATTCACGAGTACCTGCCACCACTTGACCAACTCCCGCGCGAATCTGCGCCAGCAGCCAGCGGTCGATCGATGCCTCGGGGAGTTGGGCCGCCAGCCGCAACTGGGTGGTTTCGGCTTCCGCCGCGCGAGTCCAAAGTTCGGCACGGCCATCGGAGAGGCGAACCGCGATCAATCCGTGCGCCGTGACCACCTGGTTGGCGGTCTGTGGAAGATCCAGGCCGAGGCTGACCAGGGCGCCATCGCCCTTGTTGAGACCGAATCGAACCCACTCAGCGCTCTCGTCATACAGCTTGGATTTGGAGAACGCCGCGAACCTGGTCAGGTCAGCATGTTGCGTCTGGACCAGCTCACGATCCATCGCCAGCAAATAGCCATCGCCTTCCTGGAGGATACGGAAGCTTGACTGCATGCGACCTTTGGGCGTGCAGCGCGCGCCGAGGCTCGAATGTTGGGCATCCAGGTAATTCAGATTGCAGGTCAGTTGCCCCTGCAGGAACTTGCTTGCGTCCGGGCCGCGTACGGCCAGGACGCCTTCGTGCGACAGAACGCAGAAAAAAGCAGTATCGGTCATGACGGGTCGCCGTGAAGAAATCCGGACCGGCATCATAGCAGGAGGTTGGCAAAACACAGCGTGCGCCAGCTGACACTCAGTGCGCGGTTGCCGTTAATCTGCATGCCGGCCCGTTGCGTCAGTCGCTATAATGCCGGGCTTCAACTCAGGAGCATTTGCATGGTCGAACAATCTGAACTCAACCGCCTGTTCTGGCAGAGCCGCCGTGGCATGCTCGAATTGGACGTCCTGCTGGTGCCATTCGTCAAAGAGGTCTACCCGCAGTTGAATGACGAGGATCAGCGGCGCTATCGCAAGCTGCTGAGTTGCGAGGACCAGGACATGTTCGGCTGGTTCATGGAACGCGCCGAGCCGGACGATGAAGATCTGCGCTACATGGTTCGCATGATCCTCGATCGTGTCCAGCCCAAATAATCAAACCTTCGAATGCCACTGGCGATCGTCTGGTCTGCTGCTAGGGCTTTATGCTGGAACGCTGTTGTTGTCCGCCGCGACACTGTTGGTGCTGCCAGTTCCTCTCTGGCTCCAGCTGCTAGGTCTGCTGTTGTGCGTGCTGCACGCCGTCTGGGTTATACCGTCGCGCATCTTGTTCTCCAGCAGTTGTTCCTGGCTCGGCTTGCGCCATGATCAGCACGGCTGGTCGCTCTGGAGCCGGCAGGCGGGCTGGCAGCCCGTCCAGCTGCGTCCTGATAGCATTGCACTGCCACTGGTCGTGGTATTGCGCTTCAAGGTGCCAGGCCGCTGGTTCACACGTGGCGTTTGCATTCCTCGCGGGGCGATGCCGGCCGATCAGCATCGGCGCTTGCGGCTCCGGCTGAAGTTCACTCGGCGTAGGTGGGCGGCACCAGAATAGTGTCCTTCGCGTGAGGCAATTGTTCGGGGTAGTCCAGGGTAAAATGAAGACCCCGGCTTTCCTTGCGCTGCATCGCCGAGCGGATCATCAGCTCCGCCACCATAGCCAGATTCCGTAGCTCGATCAGGTCGCGACTGACCTTGTAGTTACTGTAGAACTCATCGATCTCGCCCAGCAGCAGGCGCACACGGTGCTGCGCGCGCACGAGGCGCTTGCTGGTCCGAACGATCCCGACGTAGTCCCACATGAAACGCCGCAGTTCGTCCCAGTTGTGAGCGATGATGACATCTTCATCCGAATCGGTGACCTGGCTTGCGTCCCAGCAGGGCAGGCGGGCGGGCGTCTGGATAGCGGGCAACTCGCGTAGCATGTCCTGAGCGGCCGCTTGGGCATAGACAAAGCACTCCAGCAGTGAATTGCTGGCCATTCGGTTGGCACCGTGCAGCCCGGTAAAGCTGGTTTCGCCAATGGCGTAGAGCCCCGGTACATCGGTTCTACCAGATTGATCGACCACGACTCCGCCACAGGTATAGTGAGCTGCAGGTACCACTGGTATTGGCTCGCGAGTAATGTCGATGCCGAATTCCAGGCAGCGCTCGTAGACGGTCGGGAAGTGCGCTTTGATGAATTCGGTGGGTTTGTGACTGATGTCCAGATAGACGCAGTCGATACCCAGCCGCTTCATCTCGTGATCTATCGCCCGAGCTACGATGTCTCGCGGGGCCAACTCTGCGCGAGTATCGAAACGCGGCATGAAGCGCTCGCCGTTGGGTAGCTTGAGCACGGCGCCTTCGCCACGCAATGCCTCGGTAATCAGGAAACTCTTGGCCTTTGGGTGATACAGGCAGGTCGGGTGAAACTGGTTGAATTCCAGGTTGCCGACCCGGCATCCCGCACGCCAGGCCATGGCGATACCATCACCGCATGCGCCGTCTGGGTTGCTTGTATAGAGGTATACCTTCGCTGCGCCGCCGGTCGCCAGAACGACAAATTTGGCCTGGAAGGTGTCCACCTCACCGGTCGTCCGATCCAGCACGTAAGCGCCAAGGCAGCGCTTGCCGTCCAAGTCCAGCTTGCGTTCGGTGATCAGGTCGACAGCAACACGCTGGTGAAGCAGGTCAATATTGTTTCTATCCTGAGTGCGAGCAAGCAGCGTATTGAAGATCGCCGCGCCAGTGGCATCGGCAGCGTGGATGATGCGCCGGTGGCTGTGTCCGCCTTCCCGGGTCAGGTGATACTCGAAGCTGCCATCCTCGCGGTCGGCCTCATCCCGAGTGAAGGGCACGCCTTGCTCGATCAGCCAGTGAATGGCCTCGCGGCTGTGCTCGACTGTGAAGCGTACCGCTTCCTCCTTGCACAATCCGCCACCGGCCACGAGGGTATCAGCAACATGCGATTCGACCGTGTCGGTGGTATCGAGCACTGCTGCGACGCCGCCCTGAGCCCAATACGTCGATCCATTGGCCAGCTCGCCCTTGCTCAGTACCGCTACGCGAAGCGTGGCGGGCAAATTGAGCGCCAGCGTCAAACCAGCGGCGCCGCTGCCTATGACAAGAACGTCGTATTGATAATGTCGGCTCATTTCGGACTCTCACATTGAGGCGGACGCTAGTATATAGGCGCATCCCCCGGCAAAATAGCGGCCTTGTTTTTATCTGGCCGAAGCTTTGGAACTTTTCTTGCAGGCCCGTCTCTATAGACAGTTGTGGATGCGGGCCAGCTGGCCATCGATCGGTGGGCGGTGCGGCTTCGCTGTGGATATCAGGAGAGCGTCACCGGAACGATTCGTTTCGAGGCGCTGCTCGCCAATGCCGTCAGGTGTGTTGCACGACAGCTTGCTTGAAGGGGGAGAACTTTTGTGTAAAGCCCGGGTCTATTCTGGCAGGTCAGCTCGCAGGCGAGCGCAGCACCCCTTCCAGGTCATGGAGGAGTGTTTATGCTAACCCAGGAGCAAGATCAGCAACTGGTTGAGCGAGTACAGCGTGGAGATAAGCGGGCTTTCGATTTGTTGGTACTGAAGTATCAGCACAAGATCCTTGGGTTGATCGTGCGCTTCGTACATGATTCTCACGAGGCACAGGATGTTGCGCAGGAAGCCTTTATCAAAGCCTACCGCGCGCTTGCGAACTTTCGCGGAGACAGCGCCTTTTATACCTGGCTGTACCGCATCGCCATTAATACGGCGAAAAATCATCTGGTGGCCCGAGGAAGGAGGCCACCTGACAGTGATGTCAGTTCCGAAGATGCCGAGTTCTATGAAGGCGATCACGCACTTAAGGACATCGAGTCGCCGGAGCGAGCGCTTCTTAGGGATGAAATAGAAGACACAGTTCATAGAACCATCCAACAACTTCCAGAAGATTTGCGTACGGCTCTAACACTGCGTGAATTTGATGGTCTTAGTTATGAAGACATTGCAAATGTAATGCAGTGTCCGGTGGGAACAGTCCGCTCACGGATATTCCGGGCGCGGGAGGCCATCGATAAAGCATTGCAACCCTTGTTGCATGAATCCTGAGACAGCGGCGACAGCCAAGAGAGGAACCGCCATGAGTCGTGAAGCCCTGCATGAATCGCTGTCCGCGGTGATGGATAACGAAGCGGACGAGTTGGAATTACGTCGAGTACTCGCCGCGGATGGCGAAACCGAAATGCGATCGACGTGGTCGCGTTATCAGGTTGCTCGTGCCGCAATGCACAAGGAACTGATTGAGCCTCGTCTGGATATTGCCTCGGCGGTGTCTGCGGCGCTGGCTGATGAGCCGGCCATCACTGCGGTTAAGCCGCAGCGTTTCGCCTGGCGCAATATGGGTCGTCTTGCGGTCGCAGCGTCGGTTACCGTTGCTGTCTTGGCAGGCGTACGCCTGTACAACCAGAGCGAAGTAGCTGGTCCGCAGGTGGCGCAGCAGGCGGCGCAGCCTAGCATTGCCGTTCCGCAGGCCAATCAAGGGCCGGCAGTATTGGCAGGCTACAGTGAGGATGCCGGTGCGCCGGAAGTTCAGACGGCTGGTGCTCAAGCGTCTGCTGATGGCTGGCACGAGAAGCGTCTGCCAGCCTATGTTCGCCAACATGCTCAGCAGGCCGCGTTCGGTAGCGGTTCTGAAAGTGCGCTGCCTTATGCGCGTGCGGCCAGCATGGAAGATCGTTAAGGAACAACATGCGTGTAATACCGCTATGTGTGGTGCTCGGAGGCTGGCTATCGATGCCAGCCTTTGCTGCTGATGCCGACGCCTGGATGCAGAGGCTTGCAGCGGCCGAGAAGAAGCAGAGCTATCAGGGCACTTTTGTTTACGAGCGCAATGGTAGCTTCTCCAGTCATGCCGTTTGGCAACTCTCTCAAGACCAAGAGCTGCGCGAACGCTTGCTCCAGCTCGATGGCCCGCCGGCCGAAGTCTCGCTGGTTAATGGCGAGGTTCAGTGCGCAAGCGAAGAGCTGGCATCCCAGGTACGTGACGCCAAGCCGTGGCGCCAGCAGCAGCTTGAGCCTGAAGCGTTATCCAAGTGGTACGATTTTCGGGTTATCGGTGAGTCCCGAGTCGCGGGGCGCCCAACCGTGGCGTTAGCCATACGGCCGCAGGATCAACACCGCTATGGTTTTGAGCTGCATCTCGATCGTGAGACTGCGCTGCCGCTCAAGTCTCTTCTGCTTGATGAAAACGGGCAATTGCTGGAGCGCTTCCAGTTCACTCATTTTTCCCCGGGCTCGATCCGGCCTGCCGATGTCGAGGCGGGTCCGGCGTGCGCACCCGTTTCGCTCGCTGCCGAACAGAAATCGGCCTCGCCGGAATGGCGTTCCGATTGGCTTCCGGATGGCTTCCAGCTTCTTGACTCCAATGTTCGTTCCAGCCCTGCCTCCGATGAGTCCGTGACTTGGCTCTCATATGGAGATGGGCTTGCTCGCTTTTCGGTGTTTCTCGAGCCATTGCATGGGGCGGTAGTCGAAGACGCACGCAGCCAGATGGGGCCGACTGTGGCCGTATCCAAGCGCATTTCCACGGCTGATGGCGACGTTATGGTGACTGTCGTTGGGGAAATACCGCTGGGCACTGCCGAGCGCGTTGCATTGTCGATGCGGTCCGGGGCGGATCAGGCGTCGCGATGATCGAAGAGCCAGGCCGCGTGATCGCAGTCGAACCCGGTGCCGTGTGGGTTGAGACGCAGCGCAGCAGTACCTGTTCCGGCTGTTCCGCTCGGAACGGCTGTGGCCAGGGCCTGATGGACCGGCTTGGCGTACGCGAGCGACGCGGGCTGACAAGGGCTCTGTCTGATTTGAACCTGGATGTCGGTGATTCGGTTGTCATCGGTATCCGTGAGAGCGTGTTGCTGCGCGGCGCCATCCTTGTTTATCTTTTCCCGCTGATCGCTTTGTTTGCCTCGGCACTCATCGCTTCGGAACTGTCAACTGCCGAACCATTGGTGATGCTTGCCGGGATTGCCGGTTTTCTGGTTTCGTGGCTGATCGTGCGCCAGCGCAGTCAGCGAACGGCAGGCGATCCGGGGCTGCAGCCAATCGTGTTGCGAGCGATGCTGGGGCACGGCAGGACGTAGCCAGGCCGGGTTGTTTTCGTCAAGGGAGACTGATTTTGAAGGTTCCACGGAATAGCTGCTTCGCTCTTCTCGCTGCATTTTTTTGTCTAGGGCAGGTTGCGGTGGCTAATGCCCAGCTACCCGATTTTAGACCCTTGGTGGAAGACGCCTCACCCGCTGTCATCAATATCAGCACCAAACAAAAGGTGCCGGCTCGTGGCGCGAACCCACACATGCCGGACCTTGAAGGGTTGCCGCCAATTTTTCGCGAATTCTTCGAGCACAGCATTCCTGGTATGCCCGACGGAGGTCGGCAGCGTGAGGCGCAGTCTCTGGGTTCTGGCTTTATCATTTCCGCTGACGGCTATGTGCTGACCAATAACCATGTGATTGCTGACGCCGATGAAATAATCGTTCGCCTACCCGATCGCAGTGAACTAGAGGCAACGCTTGTCGGTGCAGATCCTCGCACCGACGTGGCTTTGTTGAAGGTTGAGGCCAAGGGGCTGCCGACGGTCAAGCTGGGGAAATCCAGTGCGTTGAAAGCTGGCGAGTGGGTTCTCGCTATTGGCTCGCCATTTGGCTTCGACCACACTGTAACGGCTGGGATCGTCAGTGCAACGGGACGTAACCTGCCCAATGAAAGCTACGTGCCATTCATCCAGACGGATGTGGCAATAAACCCGGGTAATTCCGGTGGGCCTCTGTTCAACCTGCAGGGTGAAGTGATCGGCATTAACTCGCAGATCTTCACTCGGTCTGGTGGTTTCATGGGGCTCTCGTTTGCTATCCCTATCGACGTTGCCATGGACGTCGCCGATCAGTTGCGTGAAGAGGGCAAAGTCAGTCGCGGCTGGCTCGGCGTGGTGATCCAAGAAGTCAACCGCGACTTGGCAGAATCGTTCGGTCTCGAGCGTCCAGCGGGTGCGTTGGTCGCGCAGGTAATGGACGGTGGGCCGGCAGCCAAGGGCGGTTTGCGGGTTGGTGATGTGATTCTGAGTGTCAACGGCAATGCCATTGATATGTCGGCTGACTTGCCGCACCTCATCGGCGCCATCAAGCCGAATACTAAGGCGAAGCTGGGTATCGTTCGTGACGGTGAGCGCGAGATGCTCACTGTTACTATCGGCGCCTTGCCGGAAGAAGGAGAGGAGGTCGCGGCATCCAGCGACCGTGCCGAGAAAAGCAGTAACAGGCTTGGTGTCAAGGTGTCGGAATTGACTGCCGAACAACGACGTAGTCTTGACCTGCCTGGCGGGGTCGTGATTACAGAAGTGTCGAGCGGGCCTGCTGCGATGATCGGTTTGCGTCCAGGTGATGTGATTACCCACCTGAACAATCAGGCCATCGACTCTGCATCGACGTTTAGCCGCGTTGCGGAGCAGTTGCCGAAGAATCGTTCAGTGTCCATGCGCGTATTGCGCCAGGGGCGGGCGAGCTTCATCACATTCAAGCTCGCTGAATAGAAGCATCTCGGTATTGAAAAAGCGGCTTCTGAGCCGTTTTTTCATGTCTGAGTGGTCAGTTCCGTTTTTCGCGCGCATCAGGCTGGCTGGTTCTAAGGTGCCGGCGTGGCGCTGAATAGACCTATCAGGTACACTTTGCGGCTATTTTCGGCGGGCAATCAGCCCGCGGCGTATTCGAGTGTTTAGCTGTGAGCGACCTGAGTCATATCCGTAATTTCTCCATCATCGCGCACATCGATCACGGCAAGTCGACCTTGGCTGATCGATTCATCCAGATGTGCGGTGGCCTGACCGAACGTGAAATGAATGCCCAGGTACTTGATTCGATGGACCTTGAGCGTGAGCGAGGCATCACGATCAAGGCACACAGCGTCACGCTGTATTACAAGGCGCGGGACGGCAAGACCTATCAACTGAATTTCATCGATACCCCCGGGCACGTCGACTTCACCTATGAGGTCAGTCGCTCGCTGGCGGCTTGCGAAGGTGCACTTCTGGTTGTTGATGCGGGTCAGGGCGTTGAAGCGCAATCCGTTGCCAACTGCTACACAGCTATCGAGCAGGGCCTGGAGGTCATGCCGGTACTGAACAAGATGGATCTGCCGCAAGCGGATCCGGACAAGGTCAAGGATGAAATCGAGCACATCATAGGTATCGATGCGACCGACGCTGTCGCTTGCAGTGCAAAGAGCGGCATGGGCGTGGATGATGTCCTCGAGCGTCTGGTGGCGGTTATTCCTCCGCCAACTGGCGATATTGACGCGCCATTGCAGGCGTTGATCATCGATTCCTGGTTCGATAACTACCTGGGCGTCGTCTCGCTCGTGCGGGTACGCCATGGCCGGATCAAGAAAGGCGACAAGGTTCTGGTCAAATCCACCGGCAAGGTGCATCAGGTCGATAGCGTCGGTGTGTTCAATCCCAAGCACACCAGCACGGCTGATCTCAAGGCGGGCGAGGTGGGCTTCATTATCGCCGGCATCAAGGACATTCACGGGGCGCCGGTCGGCGATACCCTGACGTTGTCCAATACGCCGGACGTCGAAATGCTGCCGGGCTTCAAACGAGTCAAGCCGCAGGTCTATGCCGGCTTGTTTCCGGTCAGCTCGGATGATTTCGAAGATTTCCGCGAGGCGCTGCAGAAACTCACCCTGAACGATGCCGCGCTGCAATACGAGCCGGAGAGTTCCGATGCGCTGGGCTTTGGTTTCCGCATCGGCTTCCTGGGCATGCTACACATGGAGATCATCCAGGAGCGACTCGAGCGTGAGTATGATCTGGATCTGATCACCACGCCCCAACGGTGGTCTACGAGCTAGGACTCAAGAACGGCGAAACCCTCTACGTCGACAGCCCGTCCAAGTTGCCGGACCTATCGTCGATCGAAGACATGCGCGAACCCATCGTGAGGGCCAATATTCTTGTGCCCCAAGAGCACCTCGGCAGCGTCATCACCCTGTGTGTCGAGAAGCGCGGGGTACAGCGAGATCTGCAGTTCCTCGGGTCACAGGTGCAGGTGCGCTACGATCTGCCCATGAGCGAAGTTGTCCTGGACTTCTTCGACCGGCTGAAGTCGGTCAGCCGTGGCTATGCCTCGCTGGACTACAGCTTCGAATGCTTCCAGTCGGCCAACCTGACCCGTCTGGACATTCTGATC
Organism: Pseudomonas sp. SST3; assembly: GCF_003325755.1. Next base: position 228,994 of record NZ_QORI02000005.1, read on the forward strand.
AACGGCGACAAGGTCGACGCGCTGGCACTTATCGTGCACCGCGACAATGCGCATTACAAAGGCCGCATATTGGTCGAGAAAATGAAGGAGCTCATTCCTCGGCAGATGTTCGACGTAGCGATTCAGGCGGCTATAGGCGGCCAGATCGTAGCGCGAAGCACCGTCAAAGCGTTGCGCAAGAACGTTCTGGCCAAGTGCTACGGTGGTGACGTGAGCCGCAAGCGCAAGCTTCTGGAAAAGCAAAAAGCCGGCAAGAAGCGTATGAAGCAGGTCGGTAACGTTGAAATTCCGCAAGAAGCTTTCCTCGCGGTGCTTAAGGTAGATAGCTGATGTCGATCAATTTTCCGCTGTTGCTGGTCATTGCCGTTGCGGTATGCGGTTTTCTGACGCTTATCGATCTGGTGTTCTTTGCACCACGCCGACGGGCTGCGATAGCGAATTACGAGGGGCGCACCGGTGGCGAACCCGATCAATCGACGCTGGATGCCTTGAACAAGGAACCGGTTCTGATCGAATACGGAAAGTCCTTCTTCCCCGTGTTGGCGATCGTTCTGGTGCTGCGCTCGTTTCTCATCGAGCCGTTTCAGATTCCGTCTGGCTCGATGATTCCGACGCTCGAAGTGGGTGACTTCATTCTCGTCAACAAGTTTGCCTATGGCATTCGTCTGCCGGTCATCGACACCAAAGTCATCGATGTCAGCGATCCGAAGCGTGGCGATGTGATGGTGTTCCGCTACCCGAGCGATCCGAACATCAATTACATCAAGCGTGTCATTGGCCTGCCTGGCGATGTGGTTCGGTACAGCAGCGATAAGCGGCTGAGCATAAACGGTAAGCCGGTTTCCGAGATGCTGATCGGCGAGGAGCCGGGTAGCTTGGGCAGCGCCAAGCTGTACCGGGAGAAGCTGGGCGAGGTAGAACACCTGATTCGCAAGGAAATGGGCCGCTATCGAGTCGAGCCCGATCGTGAATGGCACGTCCCGGAAGGCCATTACTTCATGATGGGTGACAACCGCGACAACTCCAATGACAGTCGCTACTGGCAAGATGCAGCGATTCCCACCGACCTTGCCGGCATGGTTCCGGATCGCAATATCGTCGGCAAGGCATTTGCCGTATGGATGAGCTGGCCAGACCCGAAGTTCAGCAACCTTCCGCATTTTTCCCGAGTTGGGCTGATTCACTGAGTCTGTGAATCAGGGCCCGGTTCCCTTGGCCCGGCTCGCTATATTTAAGCCGCCCCGCTTGGTGGGTAACGTACGACATAGAGGTCGACATGAGTTTTGCTCGTTCGCAGAAAGGGCTGTCCATGCTGAGCTGGATCATGGTGCTTGCGCTGGTAGCGTTTTTTGCCAGTACTGCATTCAAGATGCTGCCGCACTATTTTGACTATATGTCCATGGACAAGATCATCAGCGGAGTTGAAAGTGACAAGACGATGGAGGTCCGCACTGTTCGGGACTTCTACAGCCATGTGCGCAAGGGCATGGACGTGAACGGCATTCGCGACCTCGATCTTGAGGAGGCGCTGAAAGTCGTCATCGAGAATAATGAATTCAAGGTCCATCTGGATTACGAAAAACGCGAGCCCCTGATCCGTAACCTCGATCTGGTGGCGAACTTCGACAAAGAATATCGCCTAAGGATGCCGTGAGCACTTCGTTAGCCCGTCTCGAGCGCAGGCTCGGTTATCAATTCAAGGATCAGGAGCTGATGCTCCTGGCCCTGACGCATCGCAGCTATGCCGGACGCAACAATGAGCGTTTGGAGTTTCTTGGCGATGCCATTCTCAATTTCATTGCCGGTGAGGCACTGTTCAGTCACTTTCCGCAGGCCAAGGAAGGACAGCTTTCGCGTCTGCGCGCGCGCCTGGTCAAAGGCGAAACCCTTGCCGTGTTGGCTCGCGGCTTCGAGCTCGGCGAATACCTGCGTCTGGGTTCGGGTGAGCTCAAGAGCGGCGGTTTCCGGCGTGAGTCCATCCTGGCGGACACGCTCGAGGCGTTGATCGGCGCCATCTACCTGGATGCCGGCATGGAAACCGCACGCGACCGCGTACTCGCCTGGCTCGCCAACGAACTGGAAGGGTTGACGCTGGTCGACACCAACAAGGACCCGAAAACCCGCTTGCAAGAGTTCTTGCAATCGCGTGCCTGTGAGCTGCCCAAGTATGAAGTGGTGGCGATTCAGGGAGAGCCGCATTGCCGGACGTTCTTCGTTGAGTGCCAGATATCGTTGCTCAACGAGAAGACGCAAGGGCAGGGTGCCAGCCGGCGTATTGCCGAACAGGTTGCCGCTGCCTCGGCACTGATCGCCTTGGGCGTGGAGAATGGCCATGATTGATGAGCATCTACAGGAAGAAGCGGTCAGCCGCTGTGGTTACGTTGCAATCGTCGGTCGCCCCAACGTCGGTAAGTCGACGCTGCTCAACCACGTGCTCGGACAGAAGCTCGCGATCACCTCGCGCAAGCCGCAGACCACGCGTCACAACATGCTTGGCATCAAGACAGAAGGCGCCGTGCAGGCCGTCTACGTCGATACGCCCGGATTGCACAAGAACGGCGAGACCGCGCTCAATCGCTATATGAATCGCACGGCTTCCTCGGCTTTGAAAGATGTCGATGTCGTGGTGTTCGTGGTCGATCGCACGCGCTGGACCGATGAGGACCAGCTGGTGCTGGAGCGCGTTCAGTACGTCGAAGGGCCAGTGATCGTCGCGGTGAACAAGACCGATCGCGTGGAAGACAAGGGCGAGTTGCTTCCGCATTTCGAATGGCTGGCGCAGCAGTTACCGAAAGCCGAGATCGTGCCGATTTCCGCCCAGCACGGGCAGAATCTGGATGTGTTCGAGAAGCTGGTAGCCTCGCATTTGCCCGAAAGCGATCACTTCTTTCCAGAAGACCAGATTACCGATCGCAGCAGTCGGTTTCTCGCAGCCGAACTGGTGCGCGAAAAAATCATGCGCCAGCTGGGCGCTGAAGTGCCTTATCAGATCACTGTTGAGATCGAGGACTTCAAGCAGCAAGGGCATGTTCTGCATATCCATGCGCTGATTCTGGTTGAGCGTGATGGGCAGAAGAAAATCATCATCGGCGACAAGGGCGAGCGCATCAAACGCATCGGCCAAGAAGCGCGCAAGGATATGGAAGTGCTGTTCGATTCCAAGGTCATGCTCAATCTCTGGGTGAAAGTGAAGAGCGGCTGGTCCGATGATGAACGGGCACTGCATTCGCTGGGCTACAGCTGAGTCAAAGCGCTTTCGGTTCTTGCCATACCTGATTGCCAATTGCAGCAGCCAGCTGCAGTTGCGCGTAGATGATCACCCACCTCGCGGCGCTCGCCCACCTCATGACCGCCCAATCCGCCTTCGTTCTGCACAGTCGTCCATACCGCGAGAGCAGTGCGCTGGTGGATTTCTTTACACCTGAAGGAAGGTTGCGCGCGGTGCTTCGTGGCGCACGCGGCAAGGCGGGCACGTTGGCGAGGCCGTTCGTGCCGCTTGAAGTGGAATTCCGTGGTCGTAGCGATCTCAAGGCAGTGGCCCGTCTGGAAAGCGCTGGTCTGGCCTACTGGCTGGATGGCAATGCGTTGTTCAGCGGCATGTACCTCAACGAATTGCTGATTCGCCTGCTTCCGGCTGAAGACGCCCATCCCGCCATGTTCGAGCACTATGTCGCAACCCTACCCGCGCTGGCGGCCAAGCGCCCGCTGGAGCCTATCCTGCGGGCGTTCGAATGGCGGCTGCTGAGCGAACTGGGCTACGGTTTCGCCTTGGATAGTGACATTTCTGGACAGCCGATCGCCAGCGGTGGGCTCTATCGGTTATTACCGGATACCGGGCTGGAACCTGTGGGGCAGTTTCAACCCGGCCTGTTCGATGGCGCGGAACTCCTCGCCATGGCCGAGGCCGATTGGGAAGTACCTGGCGCCCTGGCAGCAGCGAAAAGATTGATGCGGCAGGCATTGGCGCCACATCTGGGTGGCCGGCCTCTGGTCAGCCGTGAACTGTTCATGAATATCAAGGAGGTCCCGCGTGACTGAAGCCAATCGAATCCTGCTCGGCGTCAACGTCGATCATGTTGCCACCCTGCGTCAAGCGCGCGGCACGCGTTATCCGGACCCGGTCAAGGCCGCGCTGGATGCCGAGGAAGCGGGGGCCGATGGCATCACCGTGCATCTGCGCGAAGACCGGCGGCATATTCAGGAGCGCGATGTGCTGCTGATGAAGGACACGCTGCAGACGCGGATGAATTTCGAAATGGGTGTGACCGAGGCGATGCTGGCTTTCGCCGAGCAGCTGCGACCGGAGCATGTTTGCCTGGTGCCGGAGACTCGCCAGGAGCTCACCACTGAAGGTGGTCTCGATGTTGCCGGTCAGGAGTCGCGCATTAGAGATGCGGTCAGTCGTCTGGCTGCCTGCGGGGCGGAAGTATCGCTATTCATCGACGCCGACCCCCGGCAGATCGAAGCCGCTGCCCGAGTCGGCGCGCCGGCCATCGAATTACATACTGGGCGCTATGCTGACGCACAGGGCGTGGCCGAGAGAGCGTGCGAGCTTGCCCGTATTCGCGATGGTGTCGAGTCAGGGCTGAGCCATGGTTTGATCGTCAATGCCGGACACGGGCTGCATTATCACAACGCCGAAGCCATCGCGGCTATCCGTGGGGTCAATGAATTGAACATTGGTCATGCCATCGTCGCTCACGCGCTGTTCGTTGGCTTCAAGCAAGCGGTCAAGGAAATGAAACACCTCATCCTGACCGCCGCGGCTCGCGGATAAGGCTTCCAGGTGAGCGCCGATCGCTTATCGCCTGAACAGGTTCAGCAGGATCGTCAGCACTACGCTGAGGATGATCATTGAAGTGATCGGAATGAAGGTTCGGCTGCGCTCCGATTCGATGCGGATATCGCCGGGGAGCTTGCCGAACCAGCTCAGCAGCCCTGGCGCATAGTGAAGAACCGCGCCGAGCAAGAGCAGCAACAGGCCTGCGCCAATCAACCATTTCGCCATTCTGCCTCCCTTTCTCGCCGTTGCCTGAGATCCGGCTGCGTTGGTTATTTGTGATAGGCAGCAAACGCCGCTATGACATGCCGGGCCAGGACCTCTACAGGCTCGCTGCGATCTGCCGCCCGTAGCAGCTTGATCTGATACTCGCCGAGGGCTGGCAGGCTGGCGCTTTCTTCCAAGCGCTTCAGTGGAGGACGGATCAGGCTCAGAGGATAGGGTGCCACGGCAAGGTCAGCGATCATGGCAGCTTCCTGCCCTGCGCACTGATCGCTGGAATAGGCGATGCGATAACTACGTCCGACTCGGTCGAGTGCGTCCAGCGCCTGACGGCGCCAGGCACAATCAGGGCTGGCCAGGGCCAGTGGCAATGGGGTGCGCTCGACCGCGACGCCGCCGGCTCGCCCGGCCCAGATCAATGGCTCGCGGTGGATCAGCTCACCGCGCGAGTCGTCCTGACCGAGGTTGCCGACGCTGATGAGCGCAACATCCAGCTCGCCGGCATCGACGCGCTGGATCATCTCGATGCTACGACCCACTGACACATTCACCTCGATTCCGGGATGAGTTCGGGCGAACAGCGACAGCAGGCTAGGCAGGATGTGGGTCCCGATATCCGACGCCGTTCCGAAGCGAACCCGCCCGTTCAGCCGTGGCTCGATAAATGCGCTGACCGTGTCTTCATTGAGCTTGAGCAGACGTCGAGCGTAACCCAGCAGCCGCTCGCCTTCATCGGTAAGCGTGATGCGCCGGGCCTCGCGAATGAACAACGTGCAGCCGAGCATCGTCTCGAGCCGTTTGATCTGCATGCTGACGGCGGAGGTTGTGCGAAAGATCTGGCCGGCGGCACGCGTGAAGCTGCCGCTTTCGGCGATGGAGACGAACGTGCGCAGCACGTCGATTTCCAGCAGGGGCATTGCGGACTGGGGAAGCTCTTCGGGCATACCAGGCATGGGCGGGCCTTCAAATTTTCTGAACCGAGAGTTCTATTGTAGTCGTTTGTCTGAATCGTCAAGCGCGCTCAATCTGAATCTGCCGACCGCGATCGGTTGGCAGGTATCGGGTGCGCCCGTGCACTCTCTCAATGGTTGGAGGATGCGATGCGACATTCTGAGCGAGAACAGCAACGCGATAGGTTCGAAGACCAAGGCCGGCCGGAAATGCCAGATTTCTATATGCCAGCCATGTGGCCAGTCGAACTCCAACAAGCGGTGATCGACTGGTTCGTTGCCTGGCGCAAACGGCGCCTATACCAGCGCCTGCTGAGCCTCAGCGATCAGCAACTACGAGGGCGCGACCTCAGCAGGGCGCGGCTCATCGAAAAGCTGCGGATGCCGCTGAGGCAGTTGGTGCAGGAGCAGCGTTGCCAGCGTGGTCGTTAGGGTTTGCGCGCGATCAGCACGGCGCGCATTGGTGCCGGCAGGCCTTCAATGGTTTTCCCGCGGTCTTTTGGATCGAGGAAATCCGGTAACGACTGGTAGCGCATCCAGTCGGTGCTGCGCTGTTCCTCTATGCTGGTGACGCTGACGTCGACACAACGCACGTCGGTGAACCCCGCCCGGCGCAGCCAGCATTCCAGCGCAGCCACCGATGGCAGGAACCAGACGTTGCGCATCTGTGCGTAACGATCCTCGGGAACCAGCGCGGTGTGTTCGTTGCCTTCGACCACCAGGGTTTCCAGCACCAGCTCGCCGTTCTTGAGCAGGCAGTCTTTCAGGTCGAGTAGGTGATCGATAGGCGAACGTCGGTGATAAAGCACACCCATGGAGAACACCGTGTCGAAGCCTTCGAGCTTCGCCGGTAGTTCTTCCAGGGCCATCGGCAGGTGCCAGACCGGGTGCTCGGAAAGGTAGCGTTTCATGGCGTGGAACTGGCAGAAGAACAGCCAGTTCGGATCGATGCCGATGACTGAATCGGCCCCTGCGCCGAGCATTCGCCACATGTAATAGCCGTTGCCACAGCCGACGTCGAGGATGCGTTTGCCGGCAAGATCGAGGTGCGGCGCGACGCGCGTCCACTTCCAATCCGAGCGCCACTCCGTATCCACGTGCACACCGAACACATCGAAGGGACCCTTGCGCCAAGGCGACAGGCCGAACAGCGCATCACGGGTCGCCGCACGGGTGGCCTCGTCGCAATCGGCATCCAGCCGGAAAGTATCGCGAACCTCGATGGCGTCAGGCTGAATGTCTGGCAGCGCATCGACCGCCCGGCGCCAGCGCGGTAGATCGCCGTGGCCGGCGGCGAGCTTGGCGTCGAGTTGCTGTTGCAGGCCGTTGGCCCAGGTAGCCAGCGGTGTCCCGGCAACGCGCCAGGCAAGGGGAGTCAGGTCGAGATTCATGGCAGGGCGATCAGGGAAGCGAAATTCAGGCACTGGAACCAGGGCACGACCTTGGTAAAACCGGCATCCGCCAAGCGCTGGCGATGCGTTTCAAGACTGTCCGGCTTCATCACGTTCTCGATGGCACTGCGCTTCTGAGCGATTTCCAGCTCGCTGTAGCCGTTGGCCCGTTTGAAAGCGATGTGCAGCTCGGTCAGCAGCTCCTGTTCCTGCTCGCCTTCGAAGCGCAACTTTTCCGATAGGATCAACGCGCCGCCCGGTACCAGCGCCTGTCGAATCCTGCCCAGCAACGCCGGTCGTTGCTCGCGCGGAATGAACTGCAGGGTGAAATTAAGCGCCACCAGCGAGGTTGGCTGATACTGCAGTGAGAGGATGTCGGCGTCGATTACCTCGACCGGCACCAGCTCCTGAAACATCGAGTCTTGAGCGTGCAAGTATTCACGGCAACGCTCGATCATGGCTGCCGAGTTATCCACGGCGATTACCTGGCAATTGTCCGCCTTCACATGCCGGCGTAGCGCTTGGGTCACAGCGCCGAGCGAGCAGCCGAGGTCGTACAGGCGGGTATTCGGCTGAGCGAACTGCGCGGCCAGCACGCCGATGTTCTCGACGATGGTCGGGTAGCCCGGCACCGAGCGTTTGATCATGTCGGGAAACACCCGCGCCACGTCTTCGTTGAAGGCGAAATCCTGGGGCTTGGCGAGGGGCTTGGCGAACAGGCGGTCTGGGTCGTGGATCACGGCGGCGTTTGGGCAGGCTGAAAAAACAGGGGCGGTAGTGTACCGGAAAGCCGGGCCGGACGCCGTGGCCGAATGGACGGCCGGCGCGTGGAGCGCTGGCCCTTGGGTCACTGCACTTCGATGCGGCAGTCGAACAGGTCAGCTGGCTCCGTGTCGCTTTCCCAAGGCCGCTGATAGGCAAGGTAGAGGCGGCCGCTGCCGCTCTCGGCGGCCTCGAAGCGCCAGGTCGAAATGCCATCGCCGCCGATCAGGTCGTTTTGTGGCGAGCTGAACACTTCCGGACCGAGGCTTTTGAGCTGCGCGGTCGAGACGTCGCGGAGCGTCCAGCGATAACCGCTAGCCGGATTGCTAGGCAGGCTGAGAATCAGGGTCTGGCCAGGCTGCATCGAAAGCGGGCAGGTCGCATCGTCACTCAGCGCGACACTGCTGGGCGGGGTACCGGCGCACCCGGCGAGGACGAGTAAAGGAACAAGCAACAGCAGGCGGGGCAGGGCAGAAGGCATGGGCGACCGACTCGGTAGGAAAATGGAAACGCTCGGGCGTCGAGTGAACCTTAAGACCCTGACGCTCGGTCGTAAAGCGTCATGGCGATTGCGAGGGCGGTTCTGTCGTCAGGGAGCTCGCAACCCAACGAGCTACGAAAGCCCGTTGGGTTCGGTGGGGTGAATCAGAACAGCACCTTGACGACATCCTGGAAGCGCTTGGCGAAATGCATGGTCAAACCTTCCTTCAGATAATCTGGCAGCTCCTCGAAGTCGCCCCGGTTCAATTCGGGAATGATTAACTCGTAGAGCTTCAAACGCCGCGCTGCGATTACCTTTTCGCGCAGGCCGCCGATGGGCAGCACCAGACCGGTAAGGGTCAGCTCACCCGTCATCGCGACGCCCTTTTTGGGGGCCTGGTTGCGTGCCAGCGAGAGCAGCGCGCTGGCCATGCTGATGCCTGCGCTGGGCCCGTCCTTCGGCGTTGCGCCTTCCGGGACATGCATGTGCACGAAGGCCTGGTCGAAGAAGGCAGGATCGCCCTTGAACTCTTTCAGATGCGAATTCACGTAGCTGAAGGCGATCTCTGCCGATTCCTTCATGACATCACCGAGCTTGCCGGTGAGCTTGAAGCCGCGGTTCAGCGTGTGGATGCGCGTCGCCTCGATCGGCAAGGTGGCGCCACCCATGCTGTTCCAGGCCAACCCGGTGACTACGCCGACGCCGGTGAGCAGTTGCTCCGGATGCCAGAACGGCATGCCCAGGTAGCTCTCGATGTCCTTCGGCCCGATCTTGATTTTGGTATCCGGTTCGTCCAGCAGCTTGACCACCGCCTTGCGCACCAACTTGCCGAGTTGCTTGTCGAGCTGACGCACGCCGGCCTCCCGTGCGTAGCCCTCGATCAGGCTGCGTAGGGCGCTGTCGCTGATCGCCAGGCGGTTCTTCGGCACCCCGGCGCGTTGAAGCTGACGCGGCCAGAGGTGGCGCTTGGCAATCGCCAGCTTTTCCTCGGTGATATAGCCGGATAGGCGAATGATTTCCATCCGGTCCAGCAGCGGGCCGGGAATCGAATAAAGGCTGTTGGCGGTGCAGACGAACAAGACCTTGGATAGATCCAGGCGCAGATCCAGATAGTGATCGAGAAAACCGACGTTCTGTTCTGGGTCGAGGGTTTCCAGCAACGCCGACGCCGGATCGCCCTGATGGCTGTTGCCCAGTTTGTCGACCTCGTCGAGCATGATTACCGGGTTCATCACCTCGACTTCCTTCAGCGCCTGCACCAGCTTGCCCGGTAGGGCACCGATATAGGTGCGCCGATGGCCCTTGATCTCCGCCTCGTCGCGCATGCCGCCGACGCTGAAACGATAGAAGGGACGGCCCAGGGACTCGGCAATGGACTTGCCGATGCTGGTCTTGCCCACGCCCGGTGGGCCGACTAGCAGCACAATGGAGCCGGCGATCTCGCCGCGAAACGCCCCGACCGCTAGGAACTCGATGATGCGGCTTTTGATGTCGTCGAGCCCGGCATGGTGCTCGTTGAGGATCTTCCTGGCCCGGCCGAGATCGAGCTTGTCCTCGCTGTACAGGCCCCAGGGCATTGAGGTGGCCCAGTCCAGATAGTTGCGGGTCACCGCGTATTCCGGCGAACCGGTTTCGAGCACCGACAGCTTGGTCAATTCATCGTCGATACGCTTCTGCGCGGCAGGAGGCACCACCTTGCCTTCCAGTCGTGAGCGGAACTCATCGGCGTCGGCGCTTCGGTCGTCCTTGGTGATACCCAGCTCCTGCTGATGATCTTCAGCTGCTCCTTGAGGAAGAACTCGCGCTGGCGCTCGCCGATCTTGCGATTCACCTCGCCGGTCAGCTCCTTCTGCAGCTTGGCGACCTCGACTTCCTTGCGCAGCAACGGCAGCACCTTCTCCATGCGCTTGAGCACGGGCACGGTGTCGAGCACTTCCTGCAGTTCCAGGCCAGGTGCGGTGGTCAGTGCCGCGGCAAAGTCGGTCAGCGGGGACGGTGCGTTCGGGCTGAAGCGATTGAGGTAGTTCTTCAGTTCCTCGCTATACAGCGGATTGAGCGGCAACAGTTCCTTGATCGCATTGATCAGCGCCATGCCGTAGGCCTTCACCTCGTCACGGGGATCATCATCGCTTTGCGGGTATTCCACTTCGACCAGATAGGGCGGTTTGCGTCGCAACCAACCGCGGATACGCACCCGCGCCATGCCCTGGGCGACGAACTGCAGCTTGCCGCCTTCCCGCGAAGCGTGGTGCACACGGACCATGGTGCCATGTTCCGGCAAGGCATCCGGATCGAAGCTGGTGGCATCCTGGGCTGGCGTATCCATGAAGAACAGGGCCAGGCGCTGATGAGGAGTTTTCGAGACCAGGTCCAGCGTTTCCGCCCACGGTTCCTCATTGACGATCACCGGCAGTACCTGCGCGGGAAAGAATGGCCGGTTGTGCACCGGAATCACGTAGAGCTTGTCCGGCAGATCCTGATCGGGCAAAACCAGCCCGGTGGAAGATACGCTCTGCTCGAATTCCTGATTGCTATCGTCGTTCATGAGGCACCTGTCTCGAGTACATGCTCCTTAGATGGGTATCGACGAAATGATTTCAATCCATCTGTGTCTTTGCGCTTTTCGGCCTGGCTGGGAAAAGCCCAGCGCCTCCGGTACAGTGCGCCGATACCCAGGTGCCTCCACATGCTCAACGCACGTCTGCTTCGCCTCGATGACAAAGCTCATGAACACGCGCACGACTATCACCAGTTGGTGCTGTCGCTGTCGGGCAGCGCCGAATTCGAAGTGGATGGCTCGGGTGGCGAGGTCTGCCGCATGCGTGCTTGTCTGGTGCCGGGTTATGCCGAGCATGAGTTCGCCGGCAGGGGCGATAACCGCATGCTGATCATTGATCTCGACGAGCAGGATCTCAGCGTCGATGATCCGCGGCTGCTGGCGCAGCTGTTCGAAACCCCGCGTTATCCGGCGCTGGATGCCGACTTCCATAACCTGCTCAATTACGCTGGCGCCGAACTGGCGCGTTACGGCAGCGATCCGTTGCTGGCGCGGGCATTAGGCGGTGTCCTGTTGCGCGCGCTGCACCTGCGAGTGTTCGGCGAATCGACGCGGCAGCCGACCGGCGCGTTGGACATCGCCCGGCTCGATGCGCATATCGAAAGTAATCTGGCACGGCGCATTACCGTCGCCGAGCTGGCGCAAGTGGTCTGCCTGAGCCCCAGCCATTTCCATGCACAGTTCAAGGACAGCGTCGGTCTGACTCCACATCAGTACCTGTTGAAAAGCCGCCTAGACCGCGCCGCACGGTTGCTTCGCGAAAGCCCGTTGCCGCTGGTGCGGATTGCCGAGGAGTGCGGCTTCTCCAGCCAGAGCGCACTGACGACCGCGACTCGGCGCTACCTCGGGCTGACGCCAAAGCGGCTGCGTAGCAGCGACGAGTGACCCCGCGGGGTTGCATCGATAAGGCATGTTTGTTGCCGTCAGTGCCCTGACGTCGCATTACCTTTAGGCTTTACGACAGCATCGTTACAAGCCATCCAACCCCATAGTTTCTTGTAAAACTTCCGTAGTTTTGCGCAACAACGCAGCACGGCCCCGCCGTAGATTCGCCTACCCGTTCGGCGAACCGCTGTGCAAACTTCCGCACATGCCCTTCGTCGAGCCAGTTCCAGACAACAACACTCCACGAGAGGAGCGGCGCGATGTTCAAAGCCGGTCAAGTCTTGCAGGGCGATTTCGCCAATCTGAAAGCCGCCGAATTCTTTCCCGCGATCAGCGCCAACTACAGCGTTGACGAGGCGGCCTACCTGAATGAGCTGTTGCAGCTGGCCGACCCCGGCGAGGCGGGCATCGAAGCCATTCGCCATGAAGCCCGCAGTCTGATCGAAGCGGTGCGCGGCCGGGATAACGCGGTCGATACCCTCGATGCGCTGCTGCGTCAGTACAGCCTGGATACCCACGAAGGGCTGATGCTGATGTGTCTGGCCGAAGCGCTGCTGCGCGTGCCGGATTCCGCTACCGCCGACGCTCTGATTCGCGACAAGCTCAACGCCGCCGAGTGGGAACGTCACCTCGGCCAGAGCGATAACGTGCTGGTCAACTTCGCCGCCTGGGGCTTGGTGATGACCGGCAAGGTGGTCGATCCGGAAAACGCCGATGGTCGCCCGAAGAACGTCCTAGGTCGCTTGATCAAACGCTCCGGTGAGCCGGTGATTCGCGCTGCGATGAACCAGGCAATGAAGCTGATGGGCAAGCAGTTCGTGCTGGGTCGCAGCATCTCAGAGGCGTTGAAGAACGGTCGCCCGGAGCGTGAAAAAGGCTACACCTATTCTTTCGACATGCTCGGTGAGGCGGCACTCACCACCGAGGATGCGCACAAGTACATGGTTGACTACCGTCAGGCCGTAGAAACCGTTGGCGCTGAGCCGCAGGTCGGTTCAGGGCCGCGTCCGTCGGTATCGATCAAGCTGTCGGCGCTGCATCCGCGTTACGAAGTGGCTCAGCGCGAGCGCGTGCTAACCGAGTTGTTCGAAAGCGTACGAGAGCTGGCGATCCTGGCGCGCAAGCTCGATGTTGGTATCACCATTGACGCCGAAGAGGCCGATCGCCTCGAGCTGTCGCTGGAACTCTACGAAAAGCTGATGCGTGACCCTGCGATCGCTGGCTGGGGCGAGTTCGGTCTGGTAATCCAGGCCTATTCCAAGCGCTGCCTGCCGGTACTGGTCTGGCTGACGCTGCTGGGCAAGGAACTGGGCGCAAGGATTCCGCTGCGTCTGGTCAAGGGTGCCTACTGGGACAGCGAGATCAAGCAGTGTCAGGTGCAGGGCCTCCACGGCTATCCGGTCTACACCCGCAAGGAAGGCACCGACACCTCCTACTTGGCCTGCGCCCGTTACCTGCTGTCCGAGCATACCCGCGGGGTGATCTATCCGCAGTTCGCCAGCCACAACGCGCATACCGTCAGCTGCATCCTGTCGATGGTTGGTGAACTGAAGACGCCGCGCGAATTTGAGTTCCAGCGCCTGCACGGCATGGGCGATGCGCTCTATGACACCGTGATCGAGAAGTACCGCAAGAACGTGCGCATTTATGCACCGGTCGGAGCGCACAAGGACCTGCTGCCGTACCTGGTGCGACGCCTGCTGGAGAACGGTGCCAACTCGTCGTTCGTCCATCAGCTGGTCGACCCACGCGTGCCGGTAGAAACCCTGATTGATCACCCGGTCTCCCAGCTGCGTCAGTTCAAGACCCTCGGCAACCATCGCATCCCGCTTCCGCCGGCGCTGTACGGCAATCGGACCAACTCGCAAGGCATCAACATGAACATCCAGACTCAGTGGAACGACCTGTCCAGCGCCTACCAGACCTTTCTCGACCGCCAGTGGCAGGCCGCTCCGGTGATCGGCGGGCAGAAGCTCACCGGCACGCCGAACAAGGTGTATTGCCCCTACAACCTCAGCCAGGAAGTGGGCACTGCCCAGTTCGCCACGGCCGAGCAGGCCAAGCAGGCTATCGACAGCCTGGCCGCGTTCTGGCCGCGCTGGAACGCCACGCCGATCGAGCAGCGCGCGCAAATCCTCGAGCGCCTCGGTGATCTACTGGAAGCCAACCATGCCGAGCTGATGGCGATGTGCACGCTGGAAGCTGGCAAGACCCTGCAGGACGGCATCGACGAAGTCCGTGAAGCCGTCGATTTCTGCCGTTACTACGCTTTGCAGGCGCGTCTGAAACTCGGCCGCGAGGAGCTCAAGGGCCCGACTGGCGAACGCAACGAGCTGTTCCATGAAGGTCGCGGTGTGTTCGTTTGCATCAGCCCCTGGAACTTCCCGCTGGCGATCTACCTCGGCCAGATCACCGCGGCGCTGGTCGCCGGTAACACCGTACTGGCCAAGCCGGCTGAGCAAACCAGCCTGATCGCGGCCCGTGCGCTGGAATTGATGTTCGAAGCCGGTCTGCCAAAGGAGGCGATTGCCTTCTTGCCGGGCGACGGTGCCACCCTGGGTGGCGTGTTTTGCCGCGACCCGCGTGTGGTGGGCGTGTGCTTCACCGGCTCCACCGACACCGCACGCATCATCAACCGCCAACTGGCCGAGAAGGAGGGCGCCATCGCCACCCTGATCGCCGAAACCGGCGGCCAGAACGCCATGATCGTCGATTCCACCGCACTGCCTGAGCAGGTCGTGAAGGATGCCGTCGGCTCCGCCTTTACCAGCGCGGCCAGCGCTGCTCGGCATTGCGCGTGCTCTACGTGCAGCGTGACATCGCTGACCGGGTGATTGAGCTGATCAAGGGCGCCATGGCGCAGTTGAAAGTCGGTCCGACCCACCTGCGTGAAAATGACCTGGGGCCGGTTATCGACGCTGAAGCCCGTGATGGTTTGCTTGCCCATATCGAGCAGCTGAAGGCCGAAGGCAAGCTGATTGCCGAAGCCAATCTGCCGGGCAGCCTCAACGGCCATTTCGTTGCGCCGGTAGCCTTCGAAATCGGTGGTATCCAGGAGCTGAAAAAAGAACAGTTTGGTCCGGTGCTGCACGTGGTGCGTTTCGACGCCGCGGATCTGGAGAAGGTCGTGGGGGATATCAACGCGACCGGCTACGGCCTGACCCTCGGCGTGCACAGCCGCAACGAGGAGACTGCGGCGCGCATCGAGGCGCTTGCGCGGGTCGGCAACCTCTACGTCAACCGCAACCAGGTCGGCGCGGTGGTCGGCGTGCAACCGTTCGGCGGCTGCGGCCTGTCCGGTACCGGCCCGAAAGCGGGTGGCCCCAGCTACCTGCTGCGCTTCGTCAATGAACGCACCACCTCTACCAACACCACGGCTGTGGGCGGCAACGCGTCCTTGCTGTCGCTGGTCGACGACTGATCGTCGTCTGACCCGATGCAGCCGGCGGCTCTGTTCTGAGACGCGCGCGAAGTAGAACAACCAGAACAGTTGGCGGATCGCTCTTCCGCCTCTGATGGGCTCAGGTGAGCCCGTCCCGGTGATGGCACGAACCGCCATCGCCCTCTGCCAGGTGGGATCGGGAATACCCTCGCGCCCATCAACAACAACTAACGAGGGAACAAGATGAGCATCAGTACACCCACTCTGATCACGTTCGTGATCTATATCGGCGCCATGCTGTTGATTGGCTTTGTCGCCTATCGCGCCACCAAGAATTTCGACGACTACATCCTCGGCGGACGCAGCCTGGGCAGTTTCGTCACGGCCCTGTCGGCAGGCGCTTCGGATATGAGCGGCTGGTTGCTGATGGGCCTGCCAGGGGCGATCTTCGTCGCGGGTCTTTCGGAAAGCTGGATCGCGATCGGCCTGATCGCCGGTGCCTGGCTGAACTGGCTCTTCGTCGCCGGGCGGCTGCGGGTACACACCGAGCGCAACAAGAACGCGCTGACCCTGCCGGATTACTTCTCGCACCGTTTCGAAGATGAAAGCCGCACCCTGCGGATCTTCTCAGCGCTCGTCGTGCTGGTGTTCTTCACTATCTACTGCGCCTCGGGCGTCGTCGCTGGCGCGCGGCTGTTTGAAAGCAGCTTCGGCGTGCCGTACGACGTGGCCCTGTGGATCGGCGCCGCGGCAACGATTCTCTATGTATTCATCGGCGGCTTCCTCGCGGTGAGCTGGACCGACACCGTGCAGGCCACGCTGATGATCTTCGCGCTGCTGATCACGCCGGTTTTTGTGATCCTGGCGCTCGGCGATATGGGCGCTGCGATGGATACCATTGCCACGCAGAATCCGGCCGCGTTCGACATGTTCAACGGCCTGTCCTTCGTCGCGATCGTTTCGCTGCTGGCCTGGGGGCTGGGCTATTTCGGCCAACCGCACATCCTGGTGCGCTTCATGGCTGCTGACTCGGTGAAGACCATCCCTAACGCCCGCCGCATCGGCATGGCCTGGATGATTCTGACTCTGGCCGGTGCGGTCGCAGTGGGCTTCTTCGGTATCGCCTACTTCGCCGGGCATCCGGAGCAGGCCGGCCCGGTCTCCGAGAACGGTGAGCGCGTGTTCATGGAACTGGTGAAAATCCTGTTCAACCCCTGGGTGGCCGGCATCATCCTCTCCGGCGTCCTCGCTGCCGTGATGAGTACGCTCAGCGCCCAGTTGCTGGTGAGCTCCAGCGCCCTGACCCAGGACTTCTACAAGGCCATGCTGCGCAAGAACGCTTCGCAGACCGAATTGGTCTGGGTCGGCCGCGCCATGGTGCTGCTGATCGCCTTCATCGCCCTAGGCATTGCGTCGAACCCGGACAGCAAGGTGCTGGGCCTGGTTTCCTACGCGTGGGCAGGCTTTGGCGCTGCATTTGGTCCGGTGGTGTTGATCTCGCTGCTGTGGAAGAACATGACGCGTAACGGCGCGCTGGCCGGCATGATCGTCGGCGCGGTCACCGTGGTGGTGTGGAAGGAATTCATCGGCCTTGGTCTGTACGAGATCATCCCGGGCTTCATCCTCGCCAGCCTCGCCATCGTGGTGTTCAGCAAGGTGGGGAATGGCGCTTCGGCGAGCATGATCAAGCGCTTCGAGGACGCTGAGCGCGAATACCAGGGGCATTGATTCTGCTGTAACGACAAACCCCGCGGTCTATGTCCTGGCCGCGGGGTTTTTGCGTTCTGGCTCCGTTAAAGACGAGGATCAGTCGTCGACGATGAGGTTCTCGCGATCATCCTTGGCGCCCGCGGCGATCAGGTGCTCGGCCTGTTCTTCAGGTAGGTGCACGCTGGCGCCATCTATATGAGCGACCGACATCCGAGCAGCTGGGTCGGTACTGACGTGCACATCCATAATCGCGCTGCGGTAGGTGTTGCCGGCTACTGTGGCAGAACAGGTGCCGGTGGCGGTATCGATCGTGACTGACATGGCGGACCTCCAGGTGTGTCGTGTGTAGCGGGACTGATGTGGGCGCCCCTCATTTGTCAGACCGCTTCAGCGCCGATCCGTTGCCCTGCGGCAGCTCGAGGCGGAAGGCCAGAAGCGAGCGCGGACAGGCTGACCAACGGCCAGGCTCGCCGGCTCGTACCCCTTCGGGCCAGGCTTTTGGCAGCTGTTCTCTGCTTACAGCCACGGCCTGTACCGAGATGGCCGTCGTTCACCAGTGGCGAAACCATCCGGTCACGAGCCAAGACGCGAAGTAGACGCTATCCTTGGCGGTTACTCGGCCATCCGTTGCCGACGCTTCGCATCGCTGTTGCTAGCGTCTCGTCAGTGGAGGCGGGGGAATGCCTCCGCAGCACAAGGAACAAATAAAATGAATGTGAGCACTCCAACCCTGATCACCTTTGTGATCTATATCGTGGCGATGATTCTGATCGGCTTCACCGCCTATCGCGCCACCAAGAACTTCGACGATTACATCCTCGGCGGGCGCAGCCTCGGCAGTTTCGTCACGGCGTTATCGGCGGGCGCTTCGGACATGAGCGGCTGGTTGCTGATGGGCCTGCCCGGCGCGATTTTTATCGCCGGCCTGTCGGAAAGCTGGATCGCCATTGGCCTGATCATCGGTGCCTGGCTCAACTGGTTGTTCGTGGCCGGACGGCTGCGTGTGCATACCGAGCACAACCATAACGCGTTGACGCTCCCGGATTACTTTTCGCACCGCTTCGAGGACACCAGCCGACTGCTGCGGATCTTCTCGGCGCTGGTGATTCTGGTGTTCTTCACCATCTATTGCGCCTCTGGCGTGGTTGCTGGCGCGCGACTGTTCGAGTCGACGTTCGGCATGTCCTACGACGTTGCGCTGTGGGTTGGGGCCGCGGCGACCATCCTCTATGTGTTCATTGGTGGCTTCCTCGCCGTGAGCTGGACCGACACCGTGCAGGCGACGCTGATGATCTTTGCGCTGCTGATCACGCCGGTGTTCGTCATCCTCTCACTCGGTGATCTCGGTACCGCGATGGACACCATCGCCGCACAGGATCCGTCGAACTTCGACATGTTCCGAGGGCTGTCTTTCATCGCGATCGTTTCATTGCTGGGCTGGGGACTGGGCTACTTCGGCCAGCCGCACATTCTGGTGCGCTTCATGGCTGCCGATTCGGTGAAGACCATCCCCAACGCTCGTCGCATCGGCATGACCTGGATGATCCTGACCCTGGCCGGCGCGGTAACCGTGGGCTTTCTCGGCATCGCCTATTTCGCCGACAACCCGGCACTGGCTGGCGCGGTCACCGAGAACGGCGAGCGCGTATTCATGGAACTGGTGAAGCTGATGTTTAACCCCTGGGTCGCCGGCATCATTCTCTCCGGTGTTCTCGCGGCCGTGATGAGTACCCTCAGCGCGCAGTTGCTGGTCAGCTCCAGCGCCCTGACGCAGGACTTCTACAAGGCCTTCCTGCGTAAAGGCGCCTCGCAGACCGAGCTGGTCTGGGTCGGCCGTGGCATGGTGCTGTTGATCGCATTAATCGCCATTGGTATCGCTTCGAATCCGGACAGCAAGGTATTGGGCCTGGTCTCGTACGCCTGGGCCGGCTTCGGCGCCGCGTTCGGTCCGGTGGTACTGATCTCGCTGGTGTGGAAACGCATGACCCGCAACGGCGCGCTGGTCGGCATGCTGGTCGGTGCCGTGACCGTTGTGGTCTGGAAAGAATTCATCGGCCTCGGTCTGTACGAAATCATTCCAGGCTTCATTCTCGCGAGTCTCGCCATCTACGTCGTCAGCCTGATGGGCAAGGAGCCGGCAGCCACCATTCAGCAGCGCTTCGAGGCGGCGGATGCGGAGTACCACGCCGGTTAAGATCGCGGTGCGCGCTTATCCCGCTACCTGCATCGCCGCGTGAAAGTGGCGCGCAACCAAACCCCGGGTTCAGTCCCGGGGTTTTTTGTTCCAAGTGCGCCAAACGTGCTCGACGTGAATGCGCATGGTCCCATCTCGCAGGCCTTCGATCCGGCTATCTGGTTTTCCCGGTCCTCGTGCTCCCGCTCTGTCTGATCCGCCTCTCCGAAGCAATGGCTGAGCGCGCCAGGGGTTGAACCGCTGGAACGAGCAGCACTTTATAGAAAGCAAAGAATCATTTAATCGTTACGATATAACATGATAGATTCTCCGCCCGCTCAACAAGCCTGCTTGGGAAGGTTGTTGCGCCGCTACTGTCCGGCTGCCTTGGAAGGCATCCGCCACTTTCTGGAGAGTCATATGAACCCGAAACATCACCCGCTGGCCTGGGCGATCAGCCTGGCCCTTGTTCCGACTGCCTGGGCTGCCGATCCGGTCGAACTTGATCCCGTCGTGGTCAGTGCCAGCGGCCTGGCCAAACAGAGCCATGAGATGACCACGCCAGTGGCGGTCATGGAGGGTGATGAGTTGGTGCTGCGGCGTGAGGCGACCCTGGGCGAAACCCTGGAAAGCCTGCCGGGCGTTCGCTCCAGCAGCTTTGGTGCCGGTGCGGCACGCCCGGTGATACGCGGACTGGATGGTGCACGTGTAAAAGTACTGAGCGATGGCATCGAACTGCTTGATGCCTCGACCATCAGCCCGGACCACGCGGTGACCAGCGAACCGTTGCTGGCCGAGCGCATCGAAGTGCTCAAGGGGCCGGCCACATTGCTCTACGGCGGCGGTGCCATCGGTGGTGTAGTCAACGTTATCGACAAGAAGGTGCCGACCTATGTCCCGGCAAAGGGCTATGAGGGCGAGCTGGAGCTTCGCGCCAACAGCGCGGCGAACGAAGGCGCCGGCGTGTTCGGCATCACCGCCGGCAGCGGCAATTTCGCCGTACGAGCCGAGGGCACCAAGCGTCAGGCCGACGAATACGAGATTCCAGGTTCGCAGGATAAGCAGACGGGGTCGTACAACGACACTGACAGCTTCACGCTGGGTGCCAGTTTCATTGGCGAACGTGGCTACATTGGGCTGGCCTATGGCGAGCAGAATAATCGCTACGGGCTGCTCGCCCATGAGCATGCCGAGTGCCACACGCACGGCAGCGACTGGCACTGCGGTGGTCACGACGATCACGACCATGACGAACACGACGAGGAGCACGGCAGCGTGCCCTACGTCGACATGCGGCAGAAACGCTGGGATCTGCGCGGCGAGCTGAGCGACCCGCTGGCCGGCTTCGAGCTGGCGCGCCTGCGTGTCGGCCACAGCGACTATCAGCATGAGGAAATCGAGGGCGGGGAAGTGGGCACACGCTTCAACAATGACGCCACCGATGCGCGATTGGAGCTTACCCATCTGCCGTTGTTCGGCTGGCGTGGCGTCGTCGGCGCGCAAACGTTGCGTCGTGACTTCGAAGCCCTGGGAGAGGAGGCCTATGTGCCGCCGACCCTGACCCGCAACCACGGGCTGTTCTTGCTGGAGGAATACACGGCCGGGGCTTGGCGCTACGAGCTGGGGCTGCGGCATGAGTGGCAGGACGTCGAGGCCAATGGCCAGCGAGACACCGACCATAGCGGTACCTCGGTTTCGGCTGGTGCGGTCTGGACCTTCGCTCCGGAATACTCGCTGGGCTTCTCGCTGTCACGCTCGCAGCGCCTGCCCACAGCCGAAGAGCTTTATGCCAACGGCCCCCACGCGGCGACTCGTACCGTCGAGCTTGGTAATGTCGATCTCGAAGAGGAAACCTCGCACAACGCCGAACTCACGCTACGTAAGTTTGCCGGTCGCACCACCTTCAGCTTCAGCCTGTTCCGTAATGAGGTAAATGACTTCATCTATGCCGCCGATACTGGCCATGACATCGGCGGCGGCTACCGTGAGATCGAGTACCGCCAGCACGACGCAGTCCTTACCGGGGCCGAAGGGGAGGTGCGCTTCCAGGCCACCGATAGCACGGCGTTTACCCTGTTCGGCGACCATGTGCGTGGCAAGCTGAAGGACGGCGGCGGTGATCTGCCGCGTATCCCGGCCGATCGACTGGGCGTGCGTGTGGATCAGCGCTTCACAACGGCCCTGGATGGTCAGCTGGAGCTTTATCGTGTGCAACGCCAGGATGAGCTGGCTGATTTCGAGACCGACACCGGCGGCTATAACATGCTCGGTGCCGGCCTCAGCTACAGCGGCTCGCTGAACCAGACCGACTATCTGCTCTATCTGAAGGGCAACAACCTGCTCGATGAAAAGGCTCGCCAGCACACGTCCTTCATCAAGGATGATGTGCTGCTGCCAGGGCGCAACCTGACGGTGGGCATGCGCCTGGCGTTCTAAACGTGCCGAGGCGGGTTGGTCTCTTGGCTGAATCGCGGCAGATGAGATATGCCGCGCTACTAGGTCAGTGCCTGTCGAGGGCAGGCTTATGCAGAGATGGTACCCGCCTCATTTCTTCGACGGAGCGAAACCGCCTGTTACCAAATCCTGTAGAAGCGGATACTGAGGGCAGCCGGCTCGGCCGGCGTCCCATTGCGGAAATCCAGGAGTATTCCATGAAAGCAGTACCCGTAATGACTCGTACATTGGCTGTCGTTCTGGCGGCCCTATTGATGACCGGATGTAGCCTGCGCTTGCCGGGTATTGGAGTCGACATTGGTGACGGAGGTGGCCATCACGGCGGCAATCATTGCCCGCCAGGGCAGGCGAAGAAAGGCAACTGCTGAACCCTAGCTGTTTTCAGAGGGCCGAGGAGCGTTGCCTCTCGGTCCGATACAGCGCTTCACGCTCTGCCTCTGACGCAACGTCAAGGCAGCTGGTTATTTCCTTGTCCTTATTCTCCGGCCCGTTCGCCGTCATAAGCACGGCAACAGTTGGAATATTTCCGAAACGAAGCTCACCGGGTGCTCCCTGAGTATCTGTTGTATTTGACTGGTCGAAGCTTTCTGCCACGGTTAGTCGTGTTGCGCGTTGTGCTCCGCCTGGCAGTTCTGAAACTCGCATCGATAGAACAACAACAATAATTGAGGAGACTCACATGCTTCCAAGTAAGTTGGCTTCAGCCTGCGCGCGTGCCGTTGCCGGCCTGATGCTGGTTGGCACGATCGGAATCGCCGCCGATGTTCAGGCTCGGACAAAGCCGATCAAACCGCCGTTGTCTCATAGCGAATCGCGCGAACAGGATTCACGTACGTTCGTGCCGGTCGAATCTCCGCTGGCGCCTTTTCCCGGTTTGCCAGGTGAGCGCTGGACCGGCATTTACGAAGGCTCGTCCTACCAGATCGAAGTACCGCCGAATTGGAATGGCATGTTGGTCATGTACGCTCATGGCTACCGCGGCACCGGCGCGGAGCTTACCGTTGGCCCACCCTCGATCCGCCCATGGTTATTGCAGCAGGGCTACGCCTGGGCTGCCTCCAGCTATAGCAAGAATTACTACGATGTACGTGCCGGGGTCGAAGATACCAACGCTCTGGCGCTCGCTTTCAGCAGCCTGACCGGCAAACCACAGCCGACCAAGACCTACATCACGGGCCATTCCATGGGTGGCCACGTGGCGGCAGCAGCGGTGGAAGCGGAAACCTATGCCACCGCCAACAACCGGGTTCGCTATGACGGCTCGGTGCCGATGTGTGGTGTCACCGGGGATGTCTATCAGTTCGAGTACCTCATGAACTTCACCCTGGCCGCGCAGCATCTGGCTGGCCTGGGCCCGACCACGTTCCCGGCGACCGACTTTCAGGCGAAGCTGCCGCAGATCATCGGCACGCTGTGGAACAGCTACCCGACCGACCCATCGCCGCAGGGTGAAAAGCTGGAAGGTATCGTTCGTGATCTCAGCGGTGGCGAACGCCCGATCTTTGCCGAAGGGTTCCGCACCAGTCTGCAAAGCGTCGTGCTGGGTACCGGAGGTCAAGACGGTTCGGTGAATGGCATTCTGGCCGACTCGCTCAACGGCAATCTCGCCACCCGTTACCAATTCGATACGCGCAAGGCGATGTCGCCTGAAGAACGCAAGTTCAACGACTCGATTATCCGAGTGATCGGCCATCCGCCCGCCAACAGTATCCGTCCGGATGGCCTGCGCTGGATCCCGGTGGTGAACGGCCAGTTCGATGTGCCGGTGGTCAGCATCCACACCTTGGGCGACCTTTACGTGCCGTTCAAGCATCAGCAGATCTACCGCCGCAATGCCGAAGCCAACGGCAACGGCGACCTGCTGGTGCAACGCGCCATTCGCGCACCCAGCCATTGCGACTTCAGCTACCAGGAGCAGGTCGAAGCGATGGCCGCGATGCTGCAATGGGAACAGCAGGGCATCAAGCCGGCGGGCGATGATGTTCTTAACCCACGTGTGGTGGCCGATCCGACCTATGGTTGCGAGTTCACTCGCAACGAGGGCATCCCCACCCGCGACTTGCTGCCAGCCTGCCCAGAAAGCTGATCCGGGGATAGGCCTTCCAAGCTTCGGCTAGCGTTTGCTCATGAGGGACGAAAAGCCCTGCGCATGCAGGGCTTTTTGCCGCCTGCGGCCCGCGCCTGGTTCAGGTTGCCAATACACTTCGGCTCGATCTGGATAGTCAGTCATTCGGCGGTAGCGCGGCGATGCGCGATGTACCGCACTGAGTTCTCTGGCAAACGGGTGGAATCCGTTGGCAGATTCCGCAAGCCTACGGGGCTATCCTTAAGCTTTGAATACATGAAGGCCTAGATATGTCCCGTATAACCCGAATTGGCACTTTGCTCGGCGCGGCCGCATTAAGCGGATGCGTTGCCTACGCCGATGGTCGCTACGAGCCTTATCCTCATGAGCGCCGCGAGCATGGCTACGAAGTTCCGAAGGGGCATCTGCCGCCACCAGGCGAATGCCGAATCTGGTACCCCGACCGCGCGCCCGGCCAACAGCCGCCGCCCGGCGACTGCCGTGAACTGCGTCGTCATGTGCCATACGGTGCGATGCTGATCCGCGGATGATGAGCTCCGCCGCCTGACGAACAAGCTATAAACGAAAAAGCCCTGCGTCTGCAGGGCTTTTGGTATCTGGAGCGGGCGAAGGGAATCGAACCCTTTTGCTTAGTGTGTCGTTCCGTCTCAAAGCGTGTCGTTACGGGGTTTCCAGCTAGTTCGCCTGCTCGTTTCGGCACAATTCGTCACAGTGATTTCGACACTTTTCGACTCATTCACGTTGCCGAAATGCGCTGCTTAAGACAGCCAGCGCATCTGTACGGCCTCAGCCCTTGCGGGGGCTTTATTGTTGCAGGACGTTGGCTACGTTGCCGTTACCGTTCTGGACGATGCTTGCGGAGTGACTGTTGACTGATTGAGCTTGCGTCAGGAAAGCCTGGTTGCTGTTGCCCGTTTGGCTGATTAGCGCTTCATGAGCGTGGAAGTTCTGCGAGGCTTCTATATGGTTGTACGAGCCGACCTGAGCAATGTCCAAGCTGTGGTTATCTCCGACTTGTGACGTTACCACCGTGTTGTACTCACCCTCCGAGTACCCGGTGAAGCTGCTGTTCTGCCCAGCGAGATAAGAGTCAAGCTTGTTCCCTGTACCCCGCTGTCCGTAGTCCAGCGTGCTATTGCCGCTGAGGGCTTCGATTTGCGCTATGTTTGCGACACCAACCTGCCGCAGGATGACCTCGGCTGCGGGATAGCGCCCTGCGTACTGGTAGATATCCGCCTGATTGGCGGTACCAACCTGTTCGATGGCTGCGAAATCATTACCCCAACCACTACCAACATGTTCGAGGCGCACCTGATTCGCTGTACCAGTTTGCTGTATTGCCGCCGTGCTGAAGCCAGACTGGTTAACCTCAACCGTGTTGTCTTGCCCAACTGATACCACGCTGAGGTCATTTCCGACCCAGGTTTGCTTAGCGTCTAGCTGGTTTCCAGTTCCTTCCTGACGGATATTTGCGGTAGCTGACAGATCGCCCAGATACACCTGTTGCTCAAGCGTGGCGCTGTTTGCGGTGCCCGCTTGATAAATCTCGGCGGCCGCGGTGCCAGGATTGCTTCCATTCACTTGGTAGATTTCAGCCAGATTTAGCGCGCCTACTTGCTCGATGCTCGCCTGGCCACCCTCACTGCTGGTGCCCGATTGGTCTGTGAGCGCTCTGTTCTCGGCGCCATTCTGGAGAATATAGGATTGCTGCATGACGCCGCTCTGCGTCTGCTCTGCAGTGTTATTAGTGCCGATCTGCTCGACCTCAGCCATATGTTCATTGGCCAGGACGCTACCGCTCACCGCCACTAAAAGCGCTGTAGCTAAAGGAGTCATTTTAGACATTGGAATCTCCTGTTCGCATTGGATGAGCTCCGTACATCACAGGTGTAGCTCGCAAGGTATGCGCTGCTTAACGGCTAGCGCACATGTATGGCTTCGACTCAGAGGCCTCTACTGCTGGAGTAGGTTAGCTACGTTGCCATTACCGTTTTGAACGATGCTGGCTATATGGCCTGCCGGCGATTGCCCTTGCATGAGGAAGGCTTGATTAGCGTTGCCCGTTTGGCTTATTAGCGCTTGATGGGCCCGCAACTCTTGGTAGGCTTCTATCTGGTTGAACGACCCACTCTGAGCGATATCGAGACTATTCCTATCCCCGAACTGTGACGTCAATACAGAGTTGTACTCCCCTTCTGAACTGCCTACCAAGCTACTAGGACCACCACTAATGTATGCATCAAGCGCGTTTCCTGTCCCCTGCTGTATATAATCCACGGTGGCGTAGCTACTAGAACTGATATTGGCAATGTTGGCTGTGCCGATTTGTTCTAGATATACTTCACCAGCAGGGTATCGCCCGGAGTATTGAGCAATATCCGCTTGGTTAGGGATGGTCTGAAGTAGTCAGGTATTTCTGGCTGACTCCAGCCCTTGCCGATTTCAAAACGGTGATTCGGCTAAAAAACGATCAAATCATCCCCTC
>NZ_QORI02000006.1 GCF_003325755.1 Pseudomonas sp. SST3
ATCGCAAGATCGTCGTGGTGGATGGCGAGCTCGCTTCATCGGTSKTMTCWRCTCKMTCACCTCGGCGACTTTGGTCCGGCAGCCAAGCAGGATTACGCGTTACGGGTCGAAGGGCCCGTGGTGCACGACATTCACCGGTTTGCCCTCAGCACGATCGCGCCGGCACAGTCGAACCGCCGCTGGTGGCATCGGCGGGTACGCACGCAAAGCAATGGCTACGTCGGCGTCAGCCGGGGCGAAGCGCGTGCGCTGTTCGTCACCCGCGACAACAACGATCACCGCAACGACATCGAGCAGCACTATCTGCAGGCGATACGTGATGCACGCTCACGGCTGTTGATCGCCAATGCTTACTTCTTTCCCGGCTACCGTGTGCTGCGTGAGATCCGCAACGCGGCTCGTCGTGGCGTCCGAGTGCGGCTGATCCTGCAGGGCCAACCGGATATGCCGATTGCCAAGTTCGGCGCACGCATGCTCTACAACTACCTGATGAGTGACGGCGTCGAGGTTCATGAGTACTGCCGCCGCCCGCTGCATGGCAAGGTCGCGTTGGCGGATTACGAATGGTCAACGGTGGGTTCGAGCAATCTCGACCCGCTCAGCCTCTCTTTGAATCTCGAGGCGAATCTGATCATTCGCGACCACAACTTCAATCGGCAACTGCACGAAAAACTCGACCGGCTGCTGCAGGAAGATTGCCGACGCATCCCGCTGGAACGCATCATCCGGGGTTACTGGTGGCGCGCACCGCTGGCCTTTTTCATCTTCCATTTCCTGCGTCACTTTCCTCAGATGGTGGGCTTGTTTCCCGCCCACCGTCCCCGGCTGCAGTTGCTCGATGCCGAGCCACTGGAGCCTACCCCAGCCCCCTTGCAACGAGATCAGCGATGACCGAGACACATGATGAGCCACGTAGCGGTTGGCGACGCCGCTGGCCGCTGATCAAGAAGATCCTGACGTATGTCTTCTTCATTCTGGTTGCCGGGCTGCTGATCAGCCTCGCGCGCAATGTGGATTGGGGCGAGGTGTACACCACGTTGCGCAACTACAACGCTAAGACGTTGTGGATGGCCGGCGCGGCGGCATTTGGCAGCTATACGGTGTATTGCTTCTTCGATGTGCTCGGCAAGCACTATGCACAGCACAACCTGCCGGTCCGGCAAATCCTGCCGGTGACCTTCGTATGCTATGCCTTCAACCTGAACCTGAGTGCCTGGGTTGGCGGCATCGCGTTGCGCTATCGCCTCTATTCCCGGCTGGGCTTGCGCGCCTCGCAGATTACCCGCGTGTTCACCATGAGCGTGCTGACCAACTGGCTTGGCTACATCTGGCTGGCCGGGTTGATCTTCGTCATGGGTTGGATCACCCCGCCGGACTCCTGGGAAATCGGTCACACAGCGTTACGCGTGCTCGGTGCCGGTTTGCTGGTGGTCGCGCTGGTCTATCTATGGGCATGTGGTTTTTCCAAGCGCCGTCACTGGACGATACGCAAGCATGAAATTCATCTCCCCTCGCTGCGGCTGGCGGCCCTGCAGATGCTATTGGGCGCGGCTAACTGGTCGCTGATGGCCCTGGTGGTCTATTTCATGTTGTCGCAGAAGGCCCCGTATCCCGAAGTATTGGGAATTCTGATGATCAGCAGTATCGCGGGCGTGATCGCGCACATTCCCGCCGGGCTCGGCGTGATCGAAGCGGTGTTCGTGGCGATGCTTGCCGGCGACCTCAGCCAGAGCGCAATCGTGGCCGGACTGATCGGCTATCGGGTCGTGTACTTCTTGGTGCCGCTGTTCTTTGCCACGATTCTCTACGTCGTGCTCGAAGCGCGGGCCAAGAAATTGCGTTCCGGCAATGAGGCTCAACCGCAGCCCGATGACCAGCAGACGAAGCAGCGCGCGACTGGCGCCGAGGCTCGTCAGTAACCGAGACGCGTACATAAAGAAGCCGGGGCGACGGATCGTCCCGGCTTCTTTGTTTCAGGCGTCCGCTCTGGGCGCCTGCCTCGCTAGACCTGGGGTCGCAGGATGATCACGCCAAGCGGTGGTAGCGTCAGGGTGAGTGATACGTCTTGTCCGTGTGCGGGCACTTGCTCGGCGAGCATGCCGCCGCCGTTGCCCACATTCGAACCGCCGTAGCACTCGGCATCGCTGTTGAAGATTTCCAGCCAGCGACTGTCTACCGGCACACCGACCCGATAACCCTCGCGCACGACCGGCGTGAAGTTGCCGACGACCAGCAATGGGTGACCCGTCGAGCTCCTGCGCAACCAGGCGAACACGCTGTTGGCGCGATCATCCCCGATCAGCCATTGGAAGCCCTGCGGGTCGGCGTCCAGCTGATGCAATGCAGGCTCCTGGCCGTATAGCCGATTGAGGTCACGAACCAGATTCTGCGCACCCCGGTGGTCGGCTTCCTCAAGCAGATGCCAATCCAGCTCGCGGTCATGGTTCCACTCGCGCCACTGACCGAACTCGCAACCCATGAACAGCAGTTTCTTGCCCGGGTGCGTCCACATGAACGACAGGTAGGCACGCAGATTGGCAAACTTCTGCCAGCGGTCGCCGGGCATCTTGTCGATCAGCGAGCCCTTGCCGTGCACCACTTCGTCGTGGGAGATCGGCAGCACGAAGTGCTCCGAGTAGGCATAGACCATGCTGAAGGTGAATTTGTCATGGTGATACTGCCGGTTGATCGGATCTTCCTGGATGTACTTGAGGCTGTCATGCATCCAACCCATGTTCCATTTGTAAGCAAAGCCAAGGCCACCTTCCGAGGTAGGTTTGCTGACGCCAGGGAATGCCGTGGACTCTTCGGCAATCACCAGCGCGCCAGGTGTCTCAGTCGCTACGACGTCGTTCAGGTGACGCAGAAAATCGATCGCCTCGAGGTTTTCCCGACCGCCGTGACGGTTGGGAATCCATTCGCCTTCGTTGCGTGAATAGTCGCGATAGAGCATCGAAGCAACCGCATCGACACGCAATGCGTCGACGTGAAACTCACGCAGCCAATGCAGCGCCGAAGCGAGCATGAAGCCATGCACCTCGGTGCGCCCCAGGTTGTAGATGTAGGTGTCCCAGTCCTGATGGAAACCCTCGAAGGGGTGGGCATACTCGTATAGTGCCGTGCCGTCGAACTCCCCCAGGCCGTGGGCGTCTGTCGGGAAATGCGCCGGCACCCAATCGAGGATCACGCCGACGCCTGCGGCGTGGCAGGCATCGACAAAGGCGGCGAAGTCATGCGCACTGCCGTAACGTGCGCTGGGCGCGAACTGAGAGAGCAGCTGGTAGCCCCATGAACCACCGAACGGGTGCTCCATGATCGGCATCAGCTCGATGTGGGTGAAGCCCAGGTCCACGACATAGGGAATCAATCGCTCGGCCAGTTCATGCCAGTCGTAGAGCCGGCCGTCATCGCCACCTTCCCGACGCCATGAGCCGGCGTGCAGCTCGTAAATCGTCATCGGCGCTTGAAGCGACTGCCGCGCTACCCGCTGTTGCAGCCAGGCATCGTCCTTCCACTGGTAATCCAGCGGGTGTGAGATCACCGAAGCGGTTCCTGGTGGCAGCTCGGTTGCCAGCGCCACCGGATCCGCTTTCAACGGCAATATGCCGTGCGGACCGAGAATCTCGTACTTGTAGCGGTCACCGGGCTGCAGGCGCGGGATGAAGATTTCCCAGACCCCGGAAGGGAAACGCAGACGCATCGGGTGCCGACGACCATCCCAGTCGTTGAAGCTGCCTACCACCGATACCCGCCGGGCATTGGGCGCCCAGACGGCGAAGCGTACGCCTTGCACGCCGTCCACTTCCATCGGCTGGGCACCGAACACGCGGCCAATCTCCCGGTGGTTGCCCTCGCTGAACAGGTACATGTCTGTCTCACCGAGCTGCGGGCCGAAACTGAACGGGTCCTCGGTCACTTGCACACCGCCGGCCCAACGAATCCTCAGCAGATACGATTGTGGATTGGTTAGCCGGGTGAAGAAGAAGCCGGGCACCTGGCCCTGCTCCATCGCCGCCAGAACACGGCCACCGGAGCGTTCCAGCACTTCGACGCCCAGCGCATTGGGCAGATACGCGCGCACCACCAGACCATCACCGTCTGGATGCGGCCCGAGAATCGAGAACGGATCACCGTGTTCCGCGCGTACCAGCGCGTCCACATCGGCATCTCTGGGCAGTAGGGTTTCACCGGGCATGGTCACCACCGGACGATCATTCATTAGGAACCTCCATCGGAAATCTGTTGGGCCAGCGCCGCCAATCCCTGAAGGGGAACGGACAGCCAGGCCGGGCGGTTCTCTGCCTCGTAGGCCACTTCATACGCGGTCTTCTCCAGACTGAACAGTGCCAGCGCGGCGTCGGCTCCGGCGGCATCTTTCCAGACGTGTGGCATGTCAGCGGTAGCTTCGTGGTAGCCCTCGAGGAAGACACTGCGCGCGCTCTGCTGATAGGTCTCGGAGATATTTCGTCGCGCCAGATCGGCCGCTTCGGAGCTGTCGCTGATCTGTGCATTGCGCATGGTCATGGCGGTTGCGTACTCGAATGAACGCAACACTCCGGCAACATCCTTGAATGGGCTCAACTTGCTTCTGCGCTCCTCCAGCGAACGCGCCGGCTCACCTTCGAAGTCGATGAAATAGGCATCGCCCTGTGCGACCAGTACCTGACCAAGGTGAAGGTCGCCATGCACACGGGTTCGCAGGCCTCCAACGGTCCGCTCAGCCAGCCGCTTCACTTCGGCCAACAGCTGCGTGCGCTGACCGAGCAGCGGGTCGACCAGCGCCGCCATCTTGCGGTCGAGATCGCCACGGCGCGCCTGCAGCAGAACCAGCGCACGTTCCACCTGGCCAGAGATGGCGCTGATCCATTCCTTGGTATCGGCCGGACGCGTCGGCTCACTGACGAATGCCGGGTCATCGGTTTGCGCGGCCAGTGTCATGTGCATCTCGCCCAGACGTTGTCCGAGCAGGCGATTGAAGGCTTCAAGCTCTTCGAGTGCGTCGAACTGGTTTTCATGCAGGGAGACGCCGCCAGCGATCTGGTCGCGCACGGCGCGGTCGAGCGTATTGAGCGTCCACTCCCAGGCGTCGCCCTGGTTGTCGAGATAGCGCTGAATCACCATCAGGGCATGCAGCTCGCCCTGCTTGTCGACACGCGTCACCTGGCCCAGCATCGCAGAAATGTAGTTGAAGCCCCGCTCCGTCAGGAAACGTCCCATTTCCAATTCCGGGTGCACGCCCGCCGACACCCGCCGCAGCACCTTGATCATCATGCTACCACCGATGATTGCCGAGCTATTGGATTGCTCTGCCGTGAGGTAGCGCACCTCGGCATCAGTTGGCAGCTCGATTTCAGCCAGCTTGGCCATCGGTTCGAAGCGGATCTCACCGTCCCCGCATTGCACTACCCGCTCCTCGCGCAGCCCTTGGATTACACCCAAAACGAATTGGTTTAGCGCGAACGCGTCGGTCAGCAGGCCCACTTGCGGCCCGCGGCGCACTCGTGCCATGGCCAGTTGTTGCGGCAGCGCGGTGTCGAAATCGCCTTCGTCGAGGAACCCCAGCGGCAGCTGGTACAAATCGCTTCGCCCGGCCGCTTCAACTGCAATTTCGCTCAGCAGCACCGGCCGCTGCGGGTCGCCGAACGGCACGCTGTAGCAGATCTTGATCGAATCGATGGTCGCGTCTTTGCTGGCAAACCAGCGTCGCTTCGGAAGGTACGCCGGTAGCGATTCGGTTTCGAGAATGCGCTTGTTGGCGGCAGTGAGCGTATCCAGGCGCTTGAGCACCAAAGTCTGGAAGTCAGGCATGGTTTCCACCGGTTCTTGGTGCCAACTCGGCATCTGGTGACTGGTCGCCAGCTGGAACCAGTAGAAGCCATACGGTGGCAAGGTCAGCAGATAAGGTAATTGGCCGATCGGTGGGAACGCACTGCCGCCGACCATTTCCACCGGCACCATGCCGGCGTAATGCGACAGTTCCAGCTCGGCGGCCTGAGCCGAGCGCGACACGTTGGCCACACAGAAAATGACCTCGGTTTCCCCGCTGGGTGCCGTGAACTCGCGCAGGTAAGCCAAGATGCGCCGGTTGCTCGGAGCGAGCATATTGAGGGTGCCACGGCCGAAAGCCTTGAACTGCTTGCGGATCGACAGCAAGCGCCGGGTCCAGTTGAGCAGCGAATGCGGATCGCGCTGCTGCGCCTCGACATTGATCGCCTGATACCCGTAAAGCGGGTCCATGATCGGTGGCAGAACCAGGCTCGGCGGGTCAGCGCGGGAGAACCCACCGTTGCGGTCCACCGACCATTGCATTGGCGTGCGAACGCCATCGCGGTCACCGAGGAAGATGTTGTCCCCCATACCGATCTCGTCACCGTAGTAGATCACCGGTGTGCCGGGCATCGAGAGCAGCAGGCTGTTGAGCAGCTCGATCCGCCGGCGGTCGCGTTCCAGCAACGGCGCCAGGCGCCGGCGAATGCCGAGGTTGATCCGTGCACGCTTATCCGAGGCGTAGTAATTCCACAGGTAGTCGCGCTCCTTGTCGGTCACCATTTCGAGCGTTAGCTCGTCATGGTTACGCAGGAAGATCGCCCATTGGCAATTCTCCGGGATGTCCGGTGTCTGCCGCAGGATGTCGGTGATCGGGAAACGGTCCTCTTGCGCCAGCGCCATGTACATGCGCGGCATCAGCGGAAAATGGAACGCCATGTGGCATTCGTCGCCCAGGCCGCCGTCCTCACCGCCGAAATACAGCTGGGTGTCCTCCGGCCACTGGTTGGCTTCAGCCAGCAGCATGCGGTCCGGGTAGTTGGCATCGATCTCGGCCCGAATCTGTTTCAACACCACATGGGTCTCGGGCAGGTTCTCGTTGTTGGTGCCGTCGCGTTCGACCAGATACGGGATCGCGTCGAGCCTCAACCCATCAATGCCAAGGTCGAGCCAGTAGCGCATCACGCTGAGCACCGCTTTCATCACCTGCGGATTGTCGAAATTGAGGTCCGGCTGGTGCGAATAGAAGCGATGCCAGAAGTACTGCTGGGCCACCGGGTCCCAGGTCCAGTTCGATACCTCGGTATCGAGGAAGATGATCCGCGTCCCGTCGTACTTGTCATCGCTGTCCGACCAGACGTAGAAATCGCGCGCCGCAGAGCCTTTTTTCGCCTTGCGCGCGCGTTGGAACCAGGGATGCTGATCCGAGGTATGGTTGATAACCAGCTCGGTAATCACCCGTAGGCCACGTTTGTGCGCGGCGGCGATAAACCGCCTGGCATCGGACATGGTTCCGTAGTCTGAATGCACGCCGCGGTATTCGGCGATGTCGTAGCCATCATCGCGTCGTGGCGAGGGGTAGAACGGCAGCAGCCAGATGGTATTGACGCCGAGGTCGGCGATGTAGTCGAGCTTCTCGATCAACCCCTGGAAGTCGCCAACGCCGTCGTTATTTGAGTCGTAGAACGATTTAAGGTGGACCTGATAGACCACCGCATCCTTGTACCAGAGGGGGTCTTTGATAAAGGCGGCGGGTTTACGCGCTTTGGCCATGTTCTCGTTCCTTTCATGACCTCCAGAACCCGACCCATGAAGGCGCCGGGTGGAGACGGAAAAGTGCATCCGCGTATAGATATAAGTTGAAATTCTGGCTGTAATTGACTGATATCAATCAGTTTTATCTAACCTAGAATCTACTTTAAGTCGGGATCAGGGGCATCGGCGGTCAGGCGCCAAATACCGAATGGCTGATACCACGGCTCGATTCGCATCCACTGTGTTTTGCCGTACCAGGTCCAGCGATGCCCGTTCATGAGGTCTTCACCACGTGTCTCGGCGTGATCGGAAAGCCCAAGCTCCCAGAGAGGCAACTCGAAATGCGCTTCCTGAGCGTTGTGCGGATCCAGGCTGATCGCAACCAGAATGAAGTTCGAACGATCCGGCGTGCGCTTGCCGAAAAAGAGAATGTTGTCGTTGTAGGCTGTGTAAGCCTTGAAACCGAGATGGGTCTGCAGCGCCGGGTTCTGCCGCCGGATGCGATTGAGCTGGGCGATCTCGGCGA
This sequence comes from Pseudomonas sp. SST3, assembly GCF_003325755.1. The sequence continues at coordinate 8,048 of NZ_QORI02000006.1, forward strand.
TGATGTTTCCCGGAGCGTGATAGTCGCGAGGGCGTATCTCGTACTTCTCGGAATTGAGGTACTCCTCCTTGCCCGGGATCGCGGCGGATTCACACAGCTCGAAGCCCGAATACATGCCCCAAAGGCCCGATCCCATCGTCGCCAGGGCCGCACGAATGAGGAACCCCGCGCGGCCGGAGTCATGCAGGAAGAACGGGTTGATATCGGGCGTATTGACGAAGAAGTTCGGCCGGTAACAATCGCGCAGCGGCGGCTCGTTGAGCTCGGTGAAGTACTCACTCAGCTCCGCTTTATTGTTGCGCCAGGTGAAATAGGTATAGCTCTGATTGAAACCGACCTTGCCCAGGCGAGCCATCATGGCCGGCCGGGTGAACGCTTCGGAGAGGAACATCACGTCCGGGTCTCGCTCGCGGATGTCGGCAATCATCCATTCCCAGAATGGCAGCGGTTTGGTGTGAGGATTATCAACGCGGAAAATCTTCACGCCCTGCTGCACCCAATGCCAGACCACATCGCGCAGCGCGATCCATAGGTCGGGCATGGCATCTTCAGCGTAGAAATCGACGTTGACGATGTCCTGATATTTTTTTGGCGGGTTCTCCGCATAGCGGATGGTCCCGTCAGGCCGCCAGGAGAACCAGCCTGGATGTTCCTTCAGCCAAGGGTGGTCCTGTGAGCACTGGATGGCGAAGTCGAGTGCGATTTCCAGGCCGTGTTCGCGCGCAGCGGCTACAAGCTCACGGAAGTCCTCCAGCGTACCCAGTTGCGGGTGCACGGCCTCGTGGCCGCCGTCCTCGCTGCCGATGGCATAGGGGCTGCCCGGATCGTTGGGGCCGGCTTCGAGTGTGTTGTTCGGACCTTTGCGGTGCTGGCGTCCGATCGGGTGGATGGGCGTGAAATAGAGCACATCGAAGCCCATATCGCGGATCGATGGCAGCCGCTTGTGCACGTCGCGGAGCGTGCCATGGCGATTCGGATCATCGGTTTCGGAGCGAGGAAACAGCTCGTACCAACTGGCGAATTGAGCCAGGGGGCGTTCGACATCGAGGGGGAACACCGGGCTCTGGCTGCAATGCTCGCGAGGGTCGGCGGCAGCCATCACGGCGGCCGTCTCATCAGCGAGCATCACCGAGACGCGTTCGTCGTCCAGGTGGGCCGTGCTCAGGCGATGCAGCAGATCGTCGATGATGGCCCGGGTTTCACCCTGGGTTCGGCCGCTGGCCCTTTCCAACAACCGACGGCCCTCTTCCAGCTCCAGCTGGACCGCTACGCCGGCAGCATGCTTTTTCGAGAGCTCGTAACGATAGGTCTCGTAGATGTCCCACCAGGCTTCGATCATGAATTCGTGGCCAGCGACCTGAGTCGGGGTGAACTGACCTTCCCAGCTGTCATTACCGAGCAGCTTGAGTCGTGCACGGCGCCAGGCGCTCTCATCCTTGGTACGCCAGCAGATCGCGGCAGCCAGTTGGTCATGACCGTCGGCGAAGATCTTGCTGGTAACGTTTACCGGATGGCCGATGATGGCCTTGGCCGCGAATCGCCCGCCGTCGAGCACCGGCTCGGTCGACTCGATGGCAATGCGTGGCATCTTCAGTGCCTGTTCCAGTCGGGGGTGAATCGTTGCGTGGGGCTGTGCATCGTTCATCGAACGGGCTCCTGGGGCCTAAATCGTTGCAATACGACAGCCAACCGCTACGGGCGAGAACCGTATGGGTTGGTTTCACCGCGGAAAAATCCGCTGTGCGGGCTTTCTCGGGCTCTGTTCTTCCGAACCAAGGGAGGCCGTAAAAGTTCAGCAGGACAGACCGCCTGCGCGGCACCCTATCGCTGCTTCTGGTAATGGCTCGGCCGTACGAGTGAAGAACTTGTCTTGAGTGGATCGCGGGTGCGTTGTGCCCAAACAGCGCAACAGGCCCCGGTGCGCTTGCGCCTGGGCTGCGATGAGCTATTCCTGATGGTAGATAGTCAATCGAAGGAGACTGCCATGACTCCGCATGCCCGCCCCGATGTGCCGCAACCCGATCCCGTCATGCATGACAAACCGGGTGATCTGCCCCAGGTGCCCTGCCCCGATGACCTTGATGACTACAAGCCCGGCACGCCTTTCGGTGGCCAGGCTGTAGCTGACGAAGCGCCGGAGCCGACCTAGCTCCCAGTGATCAGCAAGGGGTTGTAGCCGCTGCGCGCGTATTCGTCCTGCTCGGCCAGCAACAAATCCAGGGCCAGACTGGCGAGATCATCAGCCACCGGATCAGCGCGCCCGTGAAGCTCGCGCTGCATGACCTTCAGATAACTGTGACACTCGCTGCAAGCCTCTGCCTGGACCGGCAGGAACGGCTTGCCTTGATCATCATCGAGGGTCAGATACAGCAACTTGCCGCCGCTGTCGCACACGCTGCACTTGACGCGTTCCAGATGCCATTCGGTCGCGCACAGCGAACAGTGCAGATAGCGCACGCCACTGCGATGTCGCTCGTTATGCACCACGCTCGCCACGGGCGCGGCCCCGCAACAGGGGCAAAGCGCCTGCGCCTCACCGATCGGGCGCGCCGGTGGGCTTGGCAGCCCAATGGCCAGGCGCATCCAGGCTACCTGCAGCGCCGAGGCAACCAGTGGCAGCAAGGCGCGGGTGGCTTCGCTGCCGGGGCGCATGTCGAACACCTCATCGGCCAGTTCATTGAGCTGATCGGCCGGCATCTCACGCAGCGTGGCCAGTAATGGTCGCTGACGCTCGCCAACGTGAAGCTCGATCGCATCGAGGATTGCAAGCAAATCCTGTTGCCAGCCCACATCGCGCCGCAGCGCCTGAAAGCCCAGCGGCGGCATGCCGTGTTTCAGCGCCTGATCAAACGCATCCGCCGCCGGTTGCCAGGCTGGCTGGCGTTCAGTCAGCACCTGATGCTGGGCCTGAACCAGACGCGCCATGAACGCAAGGAATTCGTCCAAGGGCGGAACCTGTAACACCAGTTCACGCAGCCGAGTGGCCCGCTTGCTGAACACCTTGGTGTCCGGCAGCACCACATGAGGCGCCTCCATAATCCCGGAAGGCGCACTTCCATAAGAATGGTTCACTGCAGCTCCTTTCATCGGCGGCGGTCTTGCACTTCGCTGGTGGGCGACGCACTTTGCGAATCAGATTTCTTGTTACGCATGATTTCCTCGTACCACAGCCCATGATGGTGTCGCGCCCAGGCGTGGCTGACACGGCCTTGCGTCATGGCCCGCACCGAGCCTTTGACCCAGATTGCCGAGTAGATATGGATGACCAGCGTGATGATCGCAATGAATGCGGTAATCGCGTGTATCATTGCGGCCCAGCGCAGGGCCCAGATCGGCATGTCATCCGCAATCCAGGGGCGCCAGAGCACGATTCCAGTGATCAGCAGCACCGGCACGGTAGCCAGAAAGATCCAGTACACCAGCTTTTGCCCCGCGTTGTTCTTGCCCACCGGGGGCAAGCGCTCGTCGCGGTTGCTGAGTACGTCGCGGATCTGCCTGGTCCACTGCACATCGTGCTTTCGGATCAGGTTGTCGCCGAAGAAACGCACCGCCTGAATGATGAAGAACAACGACATGAACACCCCTATATAGGGGTGCACGATACGAGTCGGTTCCGGCCCGCCAAAAAGAGCCGTTAGGCCGAAGAAGGCAGGGTAGAACAGCGCGAGTCCGCTTAGTGTCAGCATCACGAAGGTGATCGCTATCAGCCAGTGGTTAACTCGCGTCCACCAGCCGTAGCGCAGGATGCCGTGCTTGACATTGGAATGGCTCATAACCGGTCCTCCCCGCGGCGATCAAACTCTCGATCGGCCGCAGCCAACTCTGGATCCGGATCGTCTTCAGGTTCTTCTTTGGGCCCCTTCATCACGTAATGGAAGAACCCGGCCAGTACCGACATGCCCAGGGCCACGGACATGATCGGTTTGGTCACACCTTTCCATAGCTCGACGGTCGGGGCGATGTGGGGGTCCTTCGGCAGTCCACTGTAGATTTCCGGCTTGTCCGCATGTTGCAGCACGTACACCACGTGCGTGCCGCCTACGCCCGCTGGATCGTAGATGCCGGCGTTCTCGTACCCTCTTCCCTGGAGATGCTGGACCCGATGGGCACCGTAGTCGAGCATGTCTTCTTTGGTGCCGAACATGATCGCCGAGGTGGGGCAGCTCTTTACGCAGGCGGGCTCCAGCCCGTGGAAGACACGGTCGGAACACAACGTGCACTTGTACGCCTTGTTGTCCTTTTTCGAGATTCTCGGAATGTCGAACGGGCAGCCTGCGACGCAATAGCCGCAGCCGATACAGTGCTCGGAATTGAAATCTACGATGCCGTTGGCGTACTGCACGATGGCGCCGGGCGACGGGCAGGCCTTGAGGCAACCCGGCTCAGCGCAATGCATGCAGTTGTCCTTGCGAATCAGCCACTCAAGGTTGCCCTGCTCGTCCTCGTACTCGCTGAAGCGCATGACCTCGAAGGATTCCGCCGTCAGGTCCTGCGGGTTGTTGTAGGTCCCATCGCACTCGCCGACTTCGTCGCGCAGGTCGTTCCACTCCGAACAGGCCACCTGACAAGCCTTGCAGCCGATACAAACCGAGACATCGATGAGTTTGGTCACCTTATCGACGCCGCCATGCCGCACCTGCGGCGATGGCGTGGTCGTCGCCGAACGGGCGATGATGTTTTGCAGGTTGATCTGGTCGCCACGCATCAGACGGCTCCTCCAATCTTCTCCACGTTCACCAGAAACGACTTGAACTCCGGCGTCTGTGTATTTCCGTCACCCACGAACGGGGTGAGGGTGTTGGTCAGGTGCGCCTTCTTAGCCACACCTTTGAAGCCCCAATGGATGGGGATACCGATCTGGTGCACGACACGCCCATCGATCTGCAGCGGAACCAACCGTTTGGTCACCACGGCCACTGCGGTGATGAAGCCCCGCTTGGAACTCACCCGCACGCGATCTCCCGCCGCGATACCCAGCTCCTCAGCGAGCACGGCGCTGATCTCGACGAACTTTTCCGGCTGAGCGATCGCGTTGAGCCGCGCATGTGTCGTCCAGTAATGAAAATGCTCGGTAAGGCGGTAGGTCGTCGCCGCGTAGGGGAATTCCTTGTTGGAGCCGAACGAGTCGCGATCCTGTTCGAAAACACGTGCAATCGGATTGTTTAGCGCCAAAGGATTGTTCGGGCTCATCGGGTTGCGGTCGATGGGCGTTTCCATTGGCTCGTAATGCTCCGGGAACGGCCCCTCGTTCAACCATTCAGACGCGAAAAACTGTCCACCCCCTGTCTGGGTGATGATGAAGGGCTTCACACCCTGGGAGGGCGACGATGTCAGCGGGAAGTCCGGCACGTCCGCCCCGGTCCAGCGTTCGCCATTCCACCAGACGAATGCCTTGTTCGGAGCCCACGGCGTGCCATCCGGCCGCGCCGAAGCACGGTTATAAAGCACACGTCGATTCATCGGCCAAGCCCAGGCCCAACCCAGCGTATTACCGGTGTTGTAGGGGTCCGAGTTGTCGCGCCTGGCCATCATGTTGCCTTCTTCAGTCCAGGCTCCGGAGTAGATCCAGCAACCGCAGGCTGTCGAGCCATCGTCGCGAAGCTCGCTGAAGTCCTTCAGCAATTCACCTTTACGACGGACGACATTGCCCGCATCGTCAGTCAGGTCTGTCAGCGCTCGGCCGTTGTATTCCTTGGCCAGTTCTTCGGCTCGCGGAAACTTCGGGTCCTTGTAATTCCACGAAAGATTCAGAATCGGATCCGGGAACGCGCCACCCTCCTCCTGATACATCTCTTTCAAGCGCAACATGAGTTCACCCAGAATCTCGGTGTCAGGCATCGATTCGCCCGGTCCCGGCGCCGCTTTCTCATGCCACTGCAGCCAGCGCGAGCTGTTGGTGATGGAACCGTCATCCTCGGCGAAACAGGTGGTCGGCAAGCGGAACACTTCAGTGCCGATCTGCGATGGATCGACATCGTGATACTCACCGAAATTCTTCCAGAACTCGCCGGTTTCCACTGTCAGCGGATCCATGATCACGAAGTACTTGAGCTTCGACAGGCCATCCATGACCTTGGCCTTGTTCGGAAACGCCGCCAGGATGTTGAAGCCCTGACAGAAGGCACCGGTCATCTTGCCCAGTGTCATGTCATTGATCGCATAGAGCACGTCGTAGATCGGTACCGAGAGCTTCGGTAGCCAGTCGTAGCACCAGCCATTCTCGGCAGTGGCCACGTCGCCGTACCAGTCCTTCATCAGGCTGACGAAGAACCGCTCATAGAACTTCCAGTACGACACCTCGCCCTCCACCAGCGGCGGCTTGATCCGGGTCTTCATGTAATCGGCATAGCTTTGCAGATTCGCCGATGGCAGGTTCAGGTAGCCCGGCAATAGATTGGAAAGCAGACCGATGTCCGTCAGGCCCTGAATGTTGGAGTGGCCGCGCAGCGCGTTCACACCGCCGCCGGGCATGCCCATGTTGCCGAGCAGCAATTGCACCATCGCACCGCAACGGATGATCTGCGAACCAATGGTGTGCTGCGTCCATCCCAGGGCGTAGAGGATGGTCATGGTCTTATCCGGCGCCGATGTCTGCGCCATCAGATCCCAGAGCTGCTGCACCTTCTCGCGCGGCATGCCACAGACGTTTTCCACCTGATCAATGGTGTAACGGCTGTAATGCTGACGCATCAGCTGGAACACACAGCGTGGGTGCCTGAGGCTGGGATCAGAGCGTGCGAAGCCGCGCTCGTCCAGTTCGAAATTCCATGTCTCGCGGTTGTAGGTTCGGTCCTCGGGGTTGTAGCCCGTGAACAAACCATCCTCGAAACCGAAGCCTTCTGCGACGATCAAGCTCGCGTCGGTGTATTCGCGTACGTACTCGTGCGCATAGCGATCGGACTCGATCAGGTAGCTGATGAAACCACCGAGGAACACGATGTCCGTGCCGGTGCGAATCCAGGCGTGATAATCCGCCACCGCCGTGGTGCGGTTGAAGCGCGGATCGATCGAAATCAGGATCGCATTGCTGCGCTCCTTGGCATGCATGACCCAGCGGAAGCCCACGGGATGCGCTTCGGCCGAATTGCCGCCCATCGACAGAATGACGTTAGCGTTTCCAATATCGACCCAATGGTTCGTCATGGCACCGCGACCAAATGTTGGGGCAAGACCTGCCACCGTTGGTCCGTGTCAAACGCGCGCCTGGTTGTCGATCTGGAGAATGCCGAGTGCTCGGGTGATCTTCTGCGTGATGTACGCGGTCTCGTTGGTGCAGGCCGAAGCCGCCACCATGGAGGTCGTCAACCAGCGGTTGACCAGCCGACCCTGCTCATCATGCGTCTCGAAATTTTTGTCGCGGTCATCCTTCATGTGCCGCGCGATACGGGTGAAGGCTTCGTCCCAGCTGATGCGCTTCCATTCGTTGGTGAATGGCTCACGTACCTCGGGGTACTTGACCCTTGATTCGCTCTTGATGAAGTCCAGCACACCCGCGCCGCGTGGGCAGAGCGAGCCGCGGCTGACCGGATGATCCGGATCGCCTTCGACGTGGTAGATCTCGTTGACCACATTGGCGGCACCATCACCGCGGGAATAGAGCAACATGCCGCAGCCTACCGAGCAGTAAGTGCATATGTTGCGCGCAACCTTCGCGCCGGTCAGTTTGAAGTGACGAATCGACGCGACGGCTTCATCAGGCGCAAACCCCATCATGGCCATGCTCGATGCACCTACACCAGCCGCACCGAACTTCAGGAACTGTCGCCGGGATACTCGCACGGTCATCGGTATCTCCTGTTTGCTTGTTATGTTCTGCTCATCGAGTAAGTCGACTGCAACCGCTCTACGATGGTTCCTGCAGGCCGACGATGAGTTCGGCGTATGTTCGCTACGCTAGTTGAATGCTAGCTGGAGTTTCGGTAATGGAAAGCCCACCGGTCGAATCAGGTGCTCGCGTTGACCAACTTCAGCAAGCGCGCCGAAATCGACTGTCTGGTAGTGGCGTACTCGGACCAGGGATCGACACCGATTTGCGTCAGCCGCTCATTGAGGTTTTGAATGTTCCACTGGTCCGCGCCGTCAATCTGCTCTAGCTCGCCGCGGCCGATGGGTACCGAAACCGGCAAACCGGGACGAGCGCGCGCCGAGTAAGCTGCCACAGTGCTGGCGCCGCGCTGATTACGCAGATAATCGACGAAGATTTTGCCGACACGGTTTTTCGGTCCCATCTTCGCCACGATCCGTTCGGGTGCCTCTGTGGCGAGACGTGTCGTCACGCCACGTGCAAATTCGCTGATGCAATCCCAACTCTGCCGACGATCGATCGGCACGACCACATGCATGCCGCGTCCGCCGCTGGTTTTGAGAAATGCCTTGAGGCCCAGCTCCCCCAGCAGATCAAGCGTCATACCGGTCGCTTCGATCATTCTCGACCATGGCAGCGCAGGGTCCGGATCGAGGTCGAAGACAATCCGGTCCGGCCGGTCGATGCGGTCGCTACGGGCATTCCAGGTATGGAATTCGACCGTTCCCATCTGCACCGCCTCGACCACCGCCGTAATGCTGTCGGCCTGGATCAAACGTGCATGTTCTGGATCGAGCGATTTGTCCAAGACCCGCATGTGGGGCATCTTGAGACGACCGCAATGGCGCTGAAAGAAGCTCTCCCCATCCACGCCGTCGGGCGCGCGGACGATGGATAACGGCCGATTGGCCAGATGCGGCGTCAGCCAGTCGCCCACCGTCAGATAGTATTGAGCCAGCTGCAGCTTGGTCGCGCCGCTCTTCGCGTCGATAACCCGCTGGGGGTTGCTGATGCCGATGCCGCCCACATCGGGGCGGCTGCTCTTGCCGGACTTTGCGGGCATGCGCGTACCTCGTCGGGTCAGCTGGCTTTCTTGCTGCTGGACTTGCTGGCTGTGCTCTTGCGCGTAGTCGAGGCCTTGCTTGCCGATGATTTGCTGGCCGTCGACTTGGCAGGTGCCTTCTTACCCGTAGTGCTTTTGCTGGCCGTGCGTTTACGCGGCGCCACCTCTTCCTCGCTGGTCTCCTCCTCGTCATCGTCGACCTCATCCACCGGTGCCGCTTTTTTGGCTGTTTTGCCCGCAAGGCTGCGCTTGAGCAGCTCAGTGAGGTCAATGACATCGGCGCTGCGGCGATCGACCGCTTCTTCCGGCCCGCCAACAGCCTCCAGCTTGCCTTCGCGGGCCTTGGTTTCCACTAGATCCATGATCTGGTCCTGGAAGGTGTCCTTGTACTGGTCGGGATTCCACTCTTCGCTCATGTCTTCGACCAGGCGCTTGGCCATGTCCAGCTCACGAGGGTTGAGGTCGGCGTTGAGTGCTTCATCCTTCATCTCCAGGTACTCGACGCCGCGAACCTCGTCCGCCCACCGCAGGGTATTCATCACCAGGGCCTTGCCCAGCGGCATCACCACCGCAAGGTGCTGCTTGTTGCGTAGCACGACGTTGGCGATGCCAACTTTGCCCGTTTGAATCAAGGTTTCACGGAGCAACGCGTAAACCTTCTCACCGCGGCGATCGGGCGTGAGGTAGTACGGCGTGTCGATATAGAGGAACGAGATGTCCTTGGCATCGACGAAGGCGACGATATCTACCGTTTGCGTCGCTTTCGGGTGGGCAGCCTTGATCTCGTCATCGCTGATCACGACGTAATTGCCCTTCTCGTACTCGACGCCCTTGACGATGTTTTCGCTGTCGATGTCTTCGCCGGTGGTTTTGTTGATGCGCTTGTAGCCGACCCGGTCCATGCTGCGTTTGTCGAGCCAGTCGAAATCGATTCCCGAGCGAGTCGTCGCGGGTACCAGGGCGACGGGAATATGGACCAGGCCGAAACTGACGGCGCCCTTCCAGATCGTGCGAGGCATGACGTTCTCTCCTGTCGACAGGCGGTCAGCCGTTGACCACTGTACCGCCGTTCACATGGATGATCTGACCGCTCACGTAGGACGAATCGCTGCTGGCCAAGTAGACGTACGCCGGCGCCACTTCATCCGGCTGGCCAGGACGCTTGAGCGGCACGTTGGCACCGAATTCGGCAACCTTATCGGCATCGAAGGTGGACGGAATCAGCGGTGTCCAGATCGGCCCCGGCGCCACACCGTTTACGCGAATGCCGCGCTCGGCCAGATTCATCGATAGCGATCGGGTAAAGGCGGTAATGGCGCCCTTGGTGGACGAATAATCCAGCAGTTGCGGGCTTCCCTTGTAGGCCGTCACCGACGTGGTATTGATGATCGAGGCGCCCTCCTTGAGATGCGGCAGCGCAGCCTTGGTCATCTGGAACATGCCGAAGATGTTGGTGCGGAAGGTTTTCTCCCACTGCTCCTCGCTGATGTCTTCCAAGCTTTTCTGCGGGTGCTGCTCAGCGGCGTTATTGACCAGGATGTCGAGCCTGCCGAACTTGGCCAGCGTCTCGTCAATGACCTTGCGGCACACCTCACGATCGGCCACATCGCCAGCAAAGGTCAGGCATTGGCGACCATGGCCTTCAACCACCCGGCGGGTTTCATCCGCGTCCTGGTGCTGGTCCAGATACAGGATCGCCACGTCGGCACCCTCGCGAGCGTAAAGCACCGCGACCGAACGCCCGATACCACTGTCGCCACCAGTGATGATGGCGACCTTGCCCTGTAGTTTGCCGGCGGCTTTGTAATCATCGCCCTTGAACTCGGGACGGGGGTTCATTAAGCCTTCCTTGCCAGGTTCGGGTTGCTGCTGAGGCGGTAGAGTCTGGTTTTCGTCGGCCATGCCAATATCTCCGTCAAGGTGAATAACCTGTCTTCGGAGGACTTGAACGGCTGGGGAAAAGTTTCTGTGAAGCGATGAGAGGGCCCTGCCAGCGGGCCCCGTTTCAATCGAGGCGAAGCGTGACTCGCCCACGTGCTACGCCGCTTTCGACGTATTGATGCGCCTCTACGACGTCACTAAAGCCGAACACCTTATCGACCTGGGGCGTGATGAGTCGGTCCGCGGTCAACTGGTTGATGTGCAGCAGCGCGCGCTTGACGGCCTCGCGATTCTGCTCAATGCCCAGTTCGGGCTGGCCGGTGAAATCGCACAGGCAGTGCAGGAAAAATTTGAAGTTTTTCTTGAAGGCCGCACAGGCTGGAAAGGCCGTCTCGTTGCCGCCATTAAGTCCGTAGAGAATCAACTTGCCACGCGGCGCGATGACATCGCCCAGCAGCTTCATTTGCGAGCCGCCGCAACCATCCAGCACTACCTCAACGCCGGCGCCGCCAGTAATCTTTTGCAGCCGCCCGACGAGATCTTCCTCTTCGGTGACGATCACCGTTTCGGCGCCCAGCTCGCGTAGAAAATCACGGTCTTCAGCGGTATCGCACGTGGCAATCACGCGCGCTCCCAAGGCCTTTGCCAGCTGCACAGCAGTCGGGCCGGTGCAATGACGCGCCTCGGTCACCAATACGTATTGGCCAGGCTCCAGCTGCGCCAACTCAACCAACGCAAAGTACGCCACCAGGGCTGGCGTGTAGTGAATGGCGGCCTCGACCGGACTGAGCATGTCCGGATAGTGGACGAGCGAAGTGTGCGGCAGCAGCACATGCTCGCCGTATAGCGGATACTGGTTGAGGTCATGTGCCGGAAAGCTCGCCACTCGGTCGCCCATGGAGAAACCATCCACCTCATCGCCCACCGCCAGCACTTCGCCGGCGACTTCGCAGCCAAGCCCCGACGGAAGTCGCGCATGCTGCGGTGCGAGATCCTGCCGCCACAGCACGTCGTTCCAGCTGATTCCGATAGCGCGGACGCCAATGAGCACTTCGCCGGGGCCCGGTCGTGGCACGTCCTGCTGCTCGTAGCGCAGAACTTCGGCAGGGCCGAACTGATGGAAACGGATGATGCGGGACATTGAAAGACCCCTCGCTTACTACTGTATTAGTGACTCTATCTGCACCGCCGACACAACTCCAGTCGCGAAGCCTGCATTCCGTTCGATAGTCGCCATGCGTGGGAATGATGATCGGCTGTATGTAAAGTCGCACGCCGTGCAGGTTTGTGTATTTGCAAAGCGGAAATGGACACGCCGGCTTCACGCGGATGTGTCTAGAATGCAGACGCAACCCTGAAGGTCAGCCGCATCTCTGTCTGACCACAGCTTGAAGTGAATGGCATGAATCGCAACGACCTTCGCCGTGTGGATCTGAACCTGCTGATTGTCTTCGAAACGTTGATGCACGAGCGCAGCGTGACGCGAGCGGCGGAGAAGCTGTTTCTCGGCCAGCCGGCGATCAGTGCTGCGTTGGCGCGCCTGCGCACACTGTTCGACGACCCGCTGTTCGTGCGTACGGGCCGCAGCATGGAGCCGACTGCCCGCGCCCAAGAAATCGCCGGTCTGCTCTCCCCCGCCCTGGATTCGATTTCCACGGCGGTCAGCCGTGCCTCGACTTTCGACCCGGCCACCAGTGAGCTGGTGTTCCGCATAGGCCTGACCGATGAGGTCGAGTTCGCCTTGCTGCCCCAGTTGCTCCGGCGCATGCGGGCCGAGGCACCGGGCGTGGTACTGGTGGTACGGCGCGCCAATTACCTATTGATGCCGGGCCTGTTGGCGTCCGGCGAGATATCGGTGGGCGTCTGCTATACCCAGGAGCTACCGGCCAATGCCAAACGCAAGGTGTTGCGCCGGCCGAAGCCCATGCTGCTGCGTGCGGACAGTATTCCCGGACGGATGAGCATGGACGACTACTGCTCTCGCCCGCATGCCATGGTTTCCTTCGCTGGCGACCTGAACGGCTACATCGATGAAGAGCTGGCGCTGCACGGCTGCAAGCGCAAGGTCGTGCTGGCGGTGCCGCAGTTCAACGGCCTGGCAAGCCTGCTCGCGGGCACCGACCTGGTAGCGACTTTGCCAGACTACGCAGCGGCGGCGTTAGCTGCCAATGGTGGCGTGCGTGCCGAACCGCTGCCATTCGAGACGAGTCAGGACTTCGAACTTTCCATGGCTTGGCGTGGCGCTCAGGACAACGACCCCGCAGAGCGTTGGCTGCGCTCTCGCATTCAGATGTTCGTCGGTGATCCCGACAGCCTCTGATAACGCCTAACCAAGGCGCCGCCCGTGGTGGGCTGAAGCCCACCCTACAAAAGCCGAGTCATGACGCGGTGGGCAAAGCCCAGCCTACAAATCGCCTGCTTTATGTCTGTAGGGTGGGCTTTAGCCCACCAAAGCCGATACCCAAACTCGGCCGCGCAGTAGCACCTGCTCACCCTGCTCATCCTTGATGAAATGTCCTGCAACATCACCGCGGGTGATATTCATATTCGCGCCGTTCGATTTCTGCATCGTGAGGTCAGCCTGCACACTCCCGCCATCGATAAAACCCGAGTTGCGGAGTCAAGCATGGAACGTTCACTCAAAGCCTTGCGTTACCCATTGGTTGCGATTGCCGCCGCCCTCGTCGGCGCGTGCGGGCAGGCGCCTGAGGCGACCGAAGCGGCAATGCCGGCGCCAGCGGTCAGCGTCGCCGAAGTCATCGAACAGCAGGTCACCGAATGGGACGAGCTCACCGGGCGTCTGGAGGCGCCGGAGTCGGTCGAGATTCGCCCGCGGGTATCCGGATTCATCGACAAGGTCGCCTTCGAGGAAGGTGCCTTGGTGAAGAAAGGCGATCTGCTGTTCCAGATCGACCCGCGCCCGTTCGAGGCACAGGTGAAACGCCTGCAAGCCGAACTGCAACAAGCCCGAGCCACCGAGCGCCGCACCGCCAGCGAGGCCCAACGGGGGGAGCGGCTTCGCGCCAACAATGCCATTTCCGCCGAACTCGCCGATGCGCGCGTTAGTGCCGCCAGCGAAGCGAAGTCTGCTGTCGCTGCCATCCAGGCGCAACTGGATGCCGCCAAGCTGGATCTGAGCTTCACCCGGGTTACCGCGCCCATCGATGGCCGAGCCGGACGTGCGTTGATCACCGCCGGCAACCTGGTCAACGCAGGCGAAGCATTGCTGACCACTCTGGTATCCACCGATAAGGTCTACGCCTATTTCGAAGCGGACGAGCGCACCTACCTGAAATACCGCGAGCTGGCCCGCAACGGCAATCGTGGCGAGACGACGCCCGTCTACCTCGGCCTATCCAGCGAGGACGGTCATCCCCATCTCGGACACATGGATTTCATAGACAACCAGGTCGATCCGCGTACCGGCACCATTCGCGGCCGCGCCGTGTTCGACAACCATGACGGACGCTTCACCCCCGGTCTCTACGCACGGTTGAAGCTGGTCGGCAGCGCTACATACGAGGCGGTGCTGATCAAGGACGTTGCGGTGGGGACCGATCTGGGCAAGAAGTTCGTGCTGGTCCTCGGCGATGACGGCAAGGTCAGCTACCGCTCCGTCGAGCTGGGCCCGAAGCTGGAAGGATTGCGCATCGTCCGCAGCGGACTCGGAGAAGGCGAAACCATCGTCGTTAACGGCCTGCAGCGGGTGCGTCCAGGTGCAACGGTCGCGCCACAGAACGTGCCGATGGCTGACGCGGACACCCTGGCCGCACTGAAGGAACAGCACCGTGCGATCACCGCCGCTTTCGAACGGCAGGTCGTTGACCGCAACGTGGCGCGTCGCCCAAGCAGCTGAGCCCAGCGTTAGCAGCAGCCGATCGCGCGCCTCGGTGCGCACCTAGAAAAACCAATTCCGCCAGGGTGCGTCATGCGCGCCCTTTCCCCCGGAGTGCGTCATGAATTTCTCTCAATTCTTCATCCTGCGGCCGATCTTTGCCGCGGTGTTGTCCCTGGTGATCCTCATCGGCGGCGCCATTTCGCTGTTCCAGCTGCCGATCAGCGAATACCCCGAGGTGGTACCGCCCACGGTCGTGGTACGGGCCAACTTTCCCGGCGCCAACCCTAAGGTCATCGGCGAAACGGTCGCTTCACCGCTGGAACAGGCGATCACGGGCGTCGAAGGGATGCTCTATATGTCGTCACAGGCGACTGCTGACGGCAAGCTGACCCTGACCGTCACCTTCGCCCTCGGCACGGACCTAGACAATGCACAGGTGCAGGTGCAGAACCGCGTAACCCGCACCATGCCGACGCTGCCCACCGAAGTACAGCGCCTCGGCGTGACGGTGGACAAGGCGTCTCCGGATCTGACCATGGTGGTGCACCTGACCTCGCCGGATGAGCGCTACGACATGCTGTATCTGTCGAACTACGCCGCGCTCAACGTCAAGGACGAGTTGGCACGCCTGGACGGCATTGGCGATGTCCAGCTGTTCGGCATGGGTGACTACTCGCTGCGCGTCTGGCTCGACCCGAACAAGGTCGCCTCGCGCAATCTCACTGCTTCCGACGTGGTCAACGCGATCCGCGAACAGAACCGTCAGGTAGCCGCTGGTTCGCTCGGTGCGCCGCCCGCTCCGGGTGCGACGGATTTTCAGCTATCGATCAATACTCAAGGTCGGCTGGTCACCGAAGAAGAGTTCGAGAACATCATCATTCGCGCCGGCGAAGATGGCTCGATCACGCGACTGCGCGACATCGCGCGTATCGAGCTGGGCTCCAGCCAGTACGCGCTGCGTTCGTTGCTGAACAATCAGCCTGCCGTCGCCATTCCAGTCTTCCAGCGCCCCGGCTCCAACGCCATCGAGATTTCCGACTCAGTCCGTGCACGCATGGCCGAGCTGAAGCAAGATTTCCCCGAGGGCGTTGACTATGAAATCGTCTACGACCCGACCATCTTCGTGCGCGGCTCCATCGAGGCGGTGGTGCACACCCTGCTCGAAGCAATCGTGCTGGTGGTGTTGGTGGTGATCCTGTTCCTGCAGACCTGGCGCGCCTCGATCATTCCGCTGGCGGCTGTACCGGTATCGTTGATCGGCACCTTCGCCGTGATGCACATGCTCGGCTTCTCGCTCAATGCGCTGTCGCTGTTCGGCCTGGTGCTGGCAATCGGTATCGTGGTGGATGACGCCATCGTCGTGGTGGAAAACGTCGAGCGCAACATCGGCTTGGGCAAGTCGCCGGTGGAAGCGACCAAGCAGGCGATGAAGGAAGTGACCGGCCCGATCATCGCCACCGCCCTGGTGCTCTGCGCGGTGTTCATTCCAACTGCGTTCATTTCCGGCCTCACCGGGCAGTTCTATCAGCAGTTCGCGTTGACCATCGCGATTTCCACCGTGATCTCTGCGTTCAACTCGTTGACTCTTTCGCCCGCACTGGCCGCCGCCCTACTGCGAAGCCATGATGCTCCAAAGGATGGCTTCTCGCGTCTGCTGGACAAGCTGTTCGGTGGCTGGCTGTTCGCGCCGTTCAACCGCGTGTTCGATCGCGCTAGCCACGGCTACGTCGGCGCGGTCAAACGTATCCTGCGCGGTAGCAGCGTTGCGTTGGTCGTCTATGTCGGCCTGGTAGCGCTGGGTTACATGGGCTTTGCCAGCACGCCGACCGGTTTCGTGCCGCCGCAAGACAAGCAGTACCTGGTGGCCTTCGCGCAATTGCCGGATGCGGCAACCCTGGATCGTACCGAGGACGTGATCAAGCGCATGTCGCAGATCGCCAGCGAACACCCCGGCGTAGAAAACACCGTGGCTTTCCCTGGTTTGTCCATTAACGGTTTCACCAACAGCCCCAACAGCGGCATCGTCTTCACTCCGCTCAAGCCGTTCGACGAGCGCAAGGACCCGTCGTTGTCGGCCAATGCCATTGCGGCTGAGTTGAACGGCCAATTCGCGCAAATCCAGGACGCCTTCATTGCGATTTTCCCGCCGCCTCCGGTTCAGGGGCTGGGCACAATTGGCGGCTTCCGCGTACAGGTGCAGGATCGCGGCAACCTCGGCTATGAGGAGCTCTACACGCAGGTGCAGAACGTCATCGCCAAGAGCGCCGACTATCCAGAGCTGGCCGGACTGTTTACCAGCTATCAGGTCAACGTGCCGCAAGTCGATGCCGACATCGACCGGGAAAAGGCCAAAACCCACGGTGTGCCGATCGATCAGATCTTCGACACCATGCAGGTCTACCTCGGCTCGCTGTATGCCAACGACTTCAACCGCTTTGGCCGCACGTATCAGGTCAACGTCCAGGCCGAGCAGAGGTTTCGTCTGTCGCCTGAGCAGATCGGGCAGCTAAAGGTGCGCAATAACCGTGGCGAGATGGTCCCTCTGTCGACCTTCGTCGAGGTCAGCGATAGCGCCGGACCGGATCGCGTGATGCATTACAACGGCTTTCTCACCGCCGAAATCAATGGAGCGGCGGCCCCCGGTTACAGCTCCGGCCAGGCCGAGGCAGCCATGGAGCGCCTGCTGAAAGCAGAATTGCCGAACGGCATGAGCTTCGAATGGACCGAGCTGACCTACCAGCAAATCCTCGCCGGCAACACCGCGATGTTCGTCTTCCCGCTCTGCGTGCTGCTGGCCTTCCTGGTGCTGGCGGCGCAGTACGAGAGCTGGAGCTTGCCGCTGGCGGTAATCCTGATCGTGCCGATGACCCTGCTGTCGGCCATCACCGGCGTGATTCTGTCCGGCGGCGACAACAACGTGTTCACCCAGATCGGCCTTATCGTACTGGTTGGCCTGGCGTGCAAGAACGCCATCCTCATCGTCGAGTTCGCCAAGGACAAGCAGGAAGAAGGCATGGATCGTCTATCCGCGATACTCGAGGCTTGCCGCCTGCGTCTGCGCCCCATCCTGATGACCAGCTTCGCGTTCATCATGGGCGTGGTGCCGCTGGTGCTATCCAGCGGAGCCGGCGCGGAGATGCGCCACGCCATGGGGGTTGCGGTGTTCAGCGGCATGCTCGGCGTGACCTTCTTCGGCCTGCTGCTGACGCCGGTGTTCTATCTGGTGATCCGCGCTTTCGTCGAGAAGCGCGAGGAGAAAAAAGCGGTACTGAAGGAGGCCCATGCATGAAGGCTGTCATCTCGATCCCATTATTGTTTGTCGCGACCATTGCCTTGACCGCCTGTGCGGTCGGCCCTGACTACCGAGCGCCCGATACGGCACCCGCGAACATCGAGCGGGCCACGGCGGCGGGCTTCGACCGCTCGCGCTTCGAATCCGCCTGGTGGCGCCAGTTCGAAGACCCGACACTGGACGCATTGGTCGGCGAGGCATTGTCGGAAAACCGTGAGCTGCGTATTGCCTTCGCCAGACTGCGTGCGGCACGGTCGATCCGCGACGATGCGGCCAACGATCGTTTCCCCACCGTGACCGCCGGTGCCACCGCCGAATATGGCGAGGCACAGCAACCGGGGTTCAGCGAGGAGCGCAGCAATATCGAGCGTTATGACCTGGGCCTGGACATGGCATGGGAGCTGGATCTGTTTGGCCGCATTCAGCGCCGAATCGAGTCCAGCGAGGCCCAGAGCGAGGCGGCAGAAGCCGAGCTCTACCAGTTACAGGTAAGTCTGATCGCCGAACTGGTGGATGCCTACGGCCAGCTCCGCGGTGCACAGCTGCGCGAGCGCATTGCCCGGGAGAATCTCGAAAACCAACGCGATTCGCACCAGCTGACCGAACAACTGCGTGACGCTGGTATGGGCAGCGAGCTGGACGTACTGCGCGCAGATGCTCGGCTGGCGGCTACCGAGGCCAGCTTGCCGCAACTGCAAGCGGCACAGGCCCGTGCCCGCAACCGTATCGCCACCCTCCTCGGCCAACGCCCGGATCAGCTCAGCGTAGACCTGTCGCCTCGTGCGCTACCGGCGATCGCCAAGGCATTGCCGATCGGTGATCCCGGCAAATTGCTACGTCGGCGCCCGGACATACTGGCCGCTGAACGGCAGCTGGCCGCCGCGACCGCCAATGTCGGCGTGGCAACGGCGGATCTGTTTCCGCGGGTCAGTCTGTCCGGCTTCCTCGGCTTCATTGCCGGGCGCGGCTCCCAGATTGGCTCCAGCGCCGCACAAGCCTGGGGCGTCGCGCCGAGCATCAGCTGGGCGGCGTTCGATATGGGCAGCGTACGGGCCAGGTTGCGTGGGGCCGAAGCCGATGCGGACGGTGCGCTGGCGAACTACGAACAGCAGGTGCTGCTTGCGCTGGAGGAGTCGGAAAACGCCTTCAGCGACTATGCCCACGCCCAGGAGCGGTTGCTGTCATTGTTGCGTCAGTCCAGTGCCAGCCGGGCCGCCGCACAACAAGCTGAGATCCGCTATAGAGAAGGCACCGTGGATTTCTTGGTACTGCTCGATGCCGAGCGTGAACGCCTCGCTGCCGAGGACGCTCAAGCCCAGGCTGAAGTGGAGCTTTACCGTGGCATCGTCGCTTTGTACAAGGCGCTGGGGGGTGGTTGGCAGCTCGCAAGCAGTTGATCCGCGAATGCGCTGCGCCGCTACTGGCGGCCCAGCGCGGCTGGTAGACGCCGACAAATTGTGATCTATGCCCAGTCCCGCTCATCGGATCATGAATTTTATGAGAAAGCGCTTTAGCTAGGCCGGCTTCTTTGGCATAACGTCCCGTCGAAGCTCAATCGCATCCGGTTCCGGATGCCATGCCAACCAACCAAAAATAAAGAGCCTTTTCATGATCAAGCCGATCATCACCCTTGCCGGTCTCATGCTGGCGCTGGCCGCGACCGCCGTCGAGGCCGAGCCGATCGTCATCAAATTCTCCCATGTCGTCGCTGAAGACACGCCCAAGGGCAAAGGCGCCCTACTGTTCAAGCGACTGGTCGAAGAACGCCTGCCAGGCCAGGTAACGGTCGAGGTTTACCCCAACTCCACGCTGTACGGTGACGCCAACGAACTAGAGGCGCTGAGCAACAACGACGTCCAGCTGCTGGCACCATCGCTGGCCAAGTTCGAGAAGTACACCAAGCAGGTGCAGGTGTTCGACCTGCCTTTCCTGTTCGACGACCTCGAGGCGGTCAACCGCTTCCAGAAGCGCGCCAAGGGGCGTCAGTTGTTGCGCTCGATGGAGAAGGAGAACATCACCGGCCTGGCCTACTGGCACAACGGCATGAAGCAGTTGTCGGCAACCAAGGCGCTACGCCTCCCAGATGACGCGCAGGGACTGGCGTTCCGCATCCAGCCCTCTGCGGTACTGGAATCGCAGTTCGCCCAGGTCGGCGCTCCCACCAAAAAGATCGCCTTCGCTGATGTCTTCGCATCGCTGCAGAACGGCACCGTCCAGGGCGCGGAAAACCCCTGGTCGAACATCTACAGCAAGAAGATGCATACCGTGCAGCCCTACATCACCGAGAGCAATCATGGCGTGCTCGATTACATGCTGGTGAGCAACACGCGTTTCTGGTTCGGTATTCCGCACCGCATTCGTACCGAGCTCGAAGGCATCATCGACGAGGTCACCTACGAGGTGAACCGCGCCGCGGAGGAAGCCAATCAGGCTCATCGTGAGCGCATCCGTCAGGCCGGCACCTCGGAGATCATCGAGCTTACCGCTGCCGAACGTGAAGCCTGGCGTGAAGCCATGCGACCGGTATGGCAAGAGTTCGAGCCGGTAATCGGCGCCGACATTATCAAGGCGGCGCAAACGGTAAACCGCAAGCAGCGTCACTGATCGATCGAAACAAAAAACCAGGCTTAGACCTGGTTGTTTTTTTGTGCTCTGGAAAGCCTCGCCTATCGCAGGCCCGGCTCCCGCTCGAGCTGCTCAATATCCCAGCCGCCACCCAGCGCGGCGATCAGCTGCACGCTGGCCGTCAGACGATCGCCCAGCAACGCCAGATTGGTGCGCTCGTTGTTCAGTGCAGTGGTTTGCACCGTCGCCACGCTAAGGTAATCCACGGTGCCGGCACGGTACTGGTTCTGGATCAGGCGTAGCGATTCCTGGGCCGCTTCCAGCGCTTCACGCTGTACGACCGCCTCCTCGGCCAGGACACGCAGCTGCACGAGGTTGTCTTCGACTTCGCGAAAACTGTCGAGAACCGTCTGCCTGTAGGTAGCCACCGTCTGGTCATAGCTGGCTTCGGCTGCTTCGAGGTCGGCACGGCGGCCGCCGAAATCCAGCAGCGTGACCGCCAGCTGAGGCCCTAGTGACCAGAAGCGGTTGGGTAGGCTGATCAGATTACTGAAACTGCTGTCGCGATAGCCGCCGCTGGCGCTCAGCGTCAGGTCCGGGTACCAGGCCGCTTCGGCCACGCCGATCTGCGCGTTGGCAGCCATCACCTGACGCTCGGCAGACGCGACATCAGGTCGACGCTCCAATAACTGCGACGGCAACGCCAATGGCACCTCGGGCAGCCGTGGAATATCCCTGCGCTCCGCGATATCCAACTCCGAGGGCGGCACACCGATCAGCACGGCGATGGCATGCTCCATCTGCGCACGCTGCCAGCGCAGGTCGATTGCCTGGGCCTGGGTGCTTTTCAATTGGGTCAGCGCCTGGCTGACGTCCGATCTCGGCACGATACCGGCCTGATACTGATTTTCCGTCAGGCGCAGCGAGCGGGCGAACGCCTCGACCGTCTGATCTAACAACCGCTGTTGTTCGTCCATTACGCGCAGCTGCAGATAGGTCTGGACCAACTCAGATTGCAGACTCAAGCGGACCGCCGCCAGATCCGCCGCGCTCGCTTGCATGTTGGCGCGATTGGCTTCCAGATTGCGCCGTAACCGGCCCCATATATCGAGCTCCCAGGATGCATCGAGCCCTACTTGATAGTTGTCGCTCACGCCGCTGCTGGTGACGCCTGGCGTATCGCTGGTTGAACGGTTCTGCCCGCTGCGCGTTACGCCACCACTAGCCCCCACAACCGGAAACAGTTGCGAACGCGCGCCGCGCACCAGCGCCCGAGCCTGTCGATACTGCGCCTCAGCTGCCGCCAGATTCTGGTTGGAGACGTTCAACCGAGCGACCAATGCGTTCAGCTCGGTATCGCCGTAGAGCGCCCACCAATCGCCTCTCTGCAACGCATCAGTCGGTGTAGCCGCCTTCCAGCCTTCCGCCTGCTTGAATTCCGTGGCGATTGGCAGTTCTGGGCGTTGATAATCGGGGCCCAGGGTGCAGGCGCCCAACGAGACTGCCATGACGACGACAGCCAGCGGCCGCATGGGGTGTTTCAAACGCAACGAATTCATAGCGGATTTTCCAGTGCGGCGTCGGTGCGTACACCGCGCCAGCGGTTGAAACGATGACGTGCGCGGTCCAGGTACAGGTAGACCACCGGCGTGGTGTAGAGCGTGAGAATCTGGCTGAGCATCAGACCGCCGATGATGGCCAGCCCCAGCGGCTGGCGCATTTCGGAACCTTCGGCACCGCCCATCAGCAGAGGCAGCGCGCCGAGGATGGCGGCCATGGTGGTCATCAGGATCGGTCGGAAGCGCAGCAAGCAGGCCCGGCGAATCGATTCCGCCGGCGAAAGCCCGTCGTTCCGTTCGAACTGCAACGCGAGATCAATCATCAGAATCGCGTTCTTCTTCACTACGCCGATCAGCAGGAACAGGCCCAGCAGAGAGATCAGGCTGAACTCTTCGCGTGTCAGGATGATAGCCAGCAATGCCCCGACACCGGCCGAAGGCAGCGTCGACAGGATAGTCAGCGGATGAATGTAACTTTCGTAGAGAATCCCAAGCACGATGTAAACCAGCAGCAAGGCACCGAGGATCATCAGCGGCTGGCCTTCCTGAGTGGACTTGAATACATCGCCGGTGCCACCTAAGCGCCCCTGCACCTCGCTGGGCATGCCGATGGCTGCGACAGCCCGTTCGATGGCCCGCGTCGCCTGATCCAGACTGACGCCAGGCGCCAGATCGAAATCAATGTTTTCGGCGGCGAACTGCCCATCATGGCTGACGCGGTCCTCTTCCAGGCTTCGCTCGTAGCGGGCGAAGGCGGCCAGCGGTACGCGCCGGCCATCGCTGGTGATCACCTGGATCTGTTCCAGCACTTCGGGATGTTGGGCGTAGCTCGGGTCGATCTCCATCACCACCTGATACTGATTGAGCGATTCGTAGATGGTGGAGATCTGCCGCTGGCTGAAAGCGTTGTTGAGCAACGTGGTCACCGTGCTCATGTCGATGCCCAGTCGCTTGGCCGCGTCGCGATCGATCTTCAGGCTGATCTGCTGCGCGCCCTCGCCTTCGTTGGCGTCGATGCTGGTGAGCTCCGGCAAGGCCATCAGCGCTCGGGTCACCTGCGGTACCCAGGTGCGCAGGTCGGCCAGGTCGCTGGCCAGCAGGTTGTAGGAATAGGCCGAGCTGCTCTGCCGGCCGCCACCGAACTGCAGATCCTGATCGGCCATGAGGAACATGCGGCCGCCGGGCACCTTTGGCTGATTCTTGCGAATGCGCTCGATCACCTTCTGCGCGGATATCTTGCGCTCGGCCAGCGGCTTGAGCCGGACGATCATGAAGGCATTGTTGATGCCACCCTGGCCGCCGATAAAGCCGGCCACACTTTCCACCGCCGGATCGGCCAGCACCGCCTTACGGTAGGTTTCCATTTTCGGCTGCATGACCTGGAACGACAGCCCATCGTCGCCGCGGATGAAGCCGGTCAGTTGGCCGGTGTCCTGTTGCGGGAGGAAGGTTTTCGGCACCTCGATATAAAGGAAAATATTGAGGCCGATCGTCGCCAGCAGCGTGAATAACGTGATGCGATGATGACGCAGCGCCCACCCCAAGGTCCTGTCGTAGTGGCGCAACAGCCATTGGTGGGCGTCGTGGCTCCAGCGATGCAGGCGGCCATCGTGCTCGGGCTGGTGAGGCTTGAGCCAACGGGCGCAAAGCATTGGCGTCAAGGTCAGCGATACCAACAGCGAGACGAGGATGGCAGCCGCCAGGGTGATGGAGAACTCGCGGAACAGCCGCTCGACGATACCGCCCATGAACAGGATCGAGACGAACACCACCACCAGTGACAGGTTCATCGACAGCAGGGTAAAGCCAACCTCACGGGTCCCGATGTAGGCGGCACGCATCGGTGGGACGCCGTCATCGATGTGCCGTGCAATGTTCTCCAGCACCACGATCGCGTCATCCACCACCAGCCCGGCGGCGAGGATCAGAGCCATCAGCGACAGCACATTGAGCGAGAAGCCGAACAGATACATCACGGCAAAGGTGCCAACCAGCGAAACCGGTACCGCAAGCGCCGGTATCAGCGCTGTACGCAGCCGGCCGAGGAACAGGAATACCAGCAGTATGACCAGCCCCACCGCAATCAGCAGGGTCCGCTCAGCCTCGTGCAGCGTTGCACGGATGACGGGCGAGCGATCCATCGCCACAGCCATGTTCACACTGCCAGGCACGATCGCCTGGAGAGCAGGAAGCTCGTTGCGGATGCCCTCGATGGTTTCGATGATGTTCGCGCCAGCCTGGCGGTTGATCACCAGCAGCACCGCACGCTCGTTGTTGAAGAACCCGTCGTTGTAGCGATCTTCGACCCCATCCCTGACCTTGGCGATGTCGCTCAGGCGCAGCGCAGCGCCATCCTGATAGCGAATGATCAGTGGCAGGTAATCTGCGGCTTCGTGCAGTTGATCGTTGGCCTGTACCTGCCAGTGACGATGATCGTCTTCGACCATGCCTTTGGGGCGGCGCACGTTGGCCGAGGCGATGGTCTGGCGCACCTCATCGAGGGAAACACCGTATTGCTCCAGTTGTTGCGGCTGCAGTTCGACGCGCACGGCCGGCAAGGAGCTGCCGCCGACCTGTACCTCCCCGACACCGGGCACCTGGGAAAGCTTCTGCGCCAGAACAGTCGAACCGATGTCGTAGAGCTGCCCCTTATCCAACACCTCGGAGGTCAGCGAAAGCACCATGATCGGCGCCTGCGCCGGGTTTATCTTGCGGTAGGTCGGCATGCTGCGCATGCCGCTGGGCAACAGATTGCGCGACGCGTTGATGGCTGCCTGCACGTCTCTGGCGGCACCGTTGATGTCGCGGTCGAGATCGAACTGGATGATGATCCGCGTCGAGCCCTGGCTACTGCGACTGCTCATCTGGCTGACGCCGGCGATGCTGCCCAACGAGCGCTCCAGCGGCGTTGCCACGCTGGACGCCATGATTTCCGGGCTCGCCCCTGGCAAGCTCGCTTGCACCGTGATGACGGGGAAGTCCATGTTCGGCAGCGGCGACACCGGCAATAGGCC
This sequence comes from Pseudomonas sp. SST3, assembly GCF_003325755.1. The sequence goes on from NZ_QORI02000006.1 coordinate 33,064, forward strand.
GAAGCTGACTCCTCCCAACAGCAGGATCGCCAGGCTCAGCAGCATGGTCGCGACCGGGCGAGCGATGAAGGGTGCGGACAGGTTCATGGGTGCAAGCCAGTCGATGGCCCGGAGCGGGCAGTCCGAAACTGGAGGAAAGCACTGGCCGGCAGAATGCCTGCCGCTGTCGGTAGGGCTCGACCTCTACTCAATTCGGCCGATTTTCTTTCCAGTTCGGCGTTCATACCCCAACCTCTTGCCCTGCGCCATCCTTTCGGGCAAAACGCTGGCCGAGCCGGTCGAAGAACAGATAGATCACCGGCGTGGTAAACAGCGTCAGCAACTGGCTGAGCAGCAGGCCACCGACCAAGACCAGGCCCAGCGGTTGGCGCAGTTCGGCACCCGAGCCGGACGCCAGCATCAGGGGTACAGCACCGAACAGCGCAGCCAGGGTGGTCATAAGGATCGGGCGGAAGCGCAACAGCGCCGCGCGGTAGATCGCGTCCTGCGGGCTCATGCCCTGGTGACGTTCGGCCTCGAGGGCGAAGTCGATCATCATGATCGCATTCTTCTTGACGATGCCGATCAGCAGGATGATGCCGATGATGGCGATCAGCCCCAGATCGTTGCCGGTCAGCAGCAGTGCAAGCAAGGCGCCGACGGCAGCCGATGGCAGCGTCGAGAGAATGGTGATTGGATGGATATAGCTCTCATAGAGCACACCGAGCACGATGTACATGGTCACCACCGCCGCCAGGATAAGCAGCAAGGTGCTCGACAGCGACGCGCGAAACGCCTCGGCGGCACCCTGGAAACGACTCTGGATACCGGCCGGCAACCCGATCTCGGCCTCGACCCCTTCGATGACCTCCACCGCTTCGCCGAGCGACACACCGTCGGCCAGATTGAATGACAGCGTCACGGCCGGAAACTGGCCGATGTGGTTGATCAACAGGGGCGCGCTGCGCTGCTCAAGCGTCGCCAGGCTCGACAGTCTTACCGGTGTGCCGCCCTCGCTCTGCACGAACAGCTGTTCCAGCGTCTTCGCGCCAAGACGCCCGCCGGCCTCCGCCTCGATCACCACACGGTACTGGCTGGCCTGGGTAAAGATGGTCGAGATCTGGCGTTGACCGAACGCGTCATACAGCGCATCGGTGATAGCCGATATCTCGATACCCAGCCGCGCCGCAGCATCACGGTCGATATCCAGGAAAATCTGCAGGCCGTCGCTTTGCAGATCGCTGGCGACATCGGTCAACTCTGGGCGCTCACGCAGCGCCGCGACCAGACGCGGTGTCCATTCCTGCAGCAGTTCGCCGTCTGGGGACTCGAGGCTGAACTGGAATTGCGTACGGCTGACCCGATCCTCGATGGAGAGATCCTGCACCGGCTGCATGTACAGGTCGATGCCTGGCAGTTTCGCCAATTCCGGACGCAGCCGGTCGATAACCTGGCTTGCGGTGACGTCTCGCTCATCGTGAGGTTTGAGGTTGATCAGCAGGCGACCGCTATTGAGGGTCACGTTGTCGCCATCCACGCCTATATAGGACGACAGGCTGGCGACAGCCGGATCGGCGAGGATCACGCGGGACAAAGACTGTTGACGTTCACTCATCGCGCGGAAAGAGATTGATTGAGGCGCTTCGCTGATGCCCTGAATCACGCCGGTGTCCTGTACCGGAAAGAAGCCTTTCGGCACGGCGAGGTACAGCACGACCGTCAATCCCAACGTAGCCACGGCCACCAGCAACGTCAGCGTCTGGTGCCCCAGCACCCAGGTCAGCCAACGCGCGTAGCCGCCGATCAACCGCTCGACCCAGTCCGGCTTGGATTTTTCCACCGTGGCTGGCTTGAGCAATTTGGCGCACATCATCGGTGTCAGGGTTAGGGACACGACCAACGAGATGAGGATGGCGACGGCCAGCGTAATGGCGAACTCGCGGAACAGACGCCCCACCACGTCTTGCATGAACAGCAGAGGAATGAGGACGGCGATCAGCGACAGCGTCAGCGAGATCAGCGTGAAGCCGATTTGCTTAGCGCCTTTGAGAGCTGCCTGCATGGGCGTCTCGCCCTCCTCCACATGGCGCGCAATGTTCTCGAGCATGACGATTGCATCATCGACCACGAAGCCGGTGGCGATGGTCAGCGCCATCAGCGTGAGGTTGTTCAGCGAGAATCCGGCGAGGTGCATCACGGCAAAGGTGCCGATCAGCGACAGTGGCACGGCGATGGAGGGGATGATCGTCGCCGAGAGTCGCTTGAGGAACACGAACGTGACCATCACGACAAGAAAGGTCGCCATCAGCAATTCGTGCTGTACATCGGTGATGGCCGCGCGGATGGTCTGCGTGCGGTCGGTGAGCACCACCACATCGAGACCGGCCGGCATGCTGGCGGTGACCTCGGGAAGCAGCGCCTGAATACGCTCGACCACCTCGATCACGTTGGCGCCGGGCTGACGCTGGATATTCAGCAGCACGGCCTGGCTTTCATTGGCCCAAGCGGCCAGGCGCTCGTTCTCGGCGCCATCGACGATGTCGGCAACATCCTTCAAACGCAACGTTGCGCCGTCCTCGTACGCCAGTATGAGTTCGGCGTATTCCTCCGGAGTCTTCAACTGATCGTTGGCATCGAGCATCGAGACGCGCGTCGGGCCGTCGAAATTGCCCTTGGGCTGGTTGACGTTGGAGCTGGTTACCAGTGTGCGGACATCGGCGAGCGACAATCCGTAGGAGGCCAAGGCCTCGGGATTGACGCGGATGCGCACGGCCGGGCGTTGACCGCCAGCGATACTGACCATGCCCACGCCGCTGATCTGCGCGAGCTTTTGCGCCATGCGCGTATCGACCAGATCATGAAGCTCGGGCAGCGCGAGACTTTCCGAGGTGATCGCCAGCGTCATCACTGGTGTATCCGCCGGGTTGACCTTGTTGTACACCGGCGGCGCCGGAAGGTCGTTCGGCAGCAGGTTGCTGCCGGCATTGATGGCCGCCTGGACCTCCTGCTCGGCCACGTCCAGCTCGACCTCCAGCGAGAAACGCAGGGTGATCACCGAGGCGCCGCCGGAGCTGGTCGAGGACATCTGGGTCAACCCCGGCATCTGCCCGAACTGCCGTTCCAGCGGAGCGGTCACGGCGCTGGTCATGACTTCGGGACTGGCACCGGGATACAGCGTCATTACTCGAATGGTCGGGTAATCCACCTGAGGCAGCGCGGAAACCGGCAGCATGCGGTAGGCGATGAGACCGGCCAGCAAAATCGCGATCATCGTCAGGGTGGTTGCCACCGGCCGAAGGATGAACAGCCGCGACATATTCATCGCGCAGGGCGCTCCTTGGCGCTCTGTGTGTCGATTTTCGGATTTTCGGCTGCTTCTTCGGCGAGCTTCTGGCGATCCACCACTTCGACTTCGCTGCCGTCACGCAGCCGGTCGGTGCCTTCCATGACGATTCGCTCGCCGACGCTTAGGCCGTTGGTGATGACCGTTTTCTCGCCGTTGCTCGGGCCCACCTCAAGCACCCGCAGCTCGACCTTCGAGTCTTCTCCAACGACATAGGCATAGTTGCCACGCGAGCCGAACTGCAGTGCTGCAGAAGGAATCAGCACCGCATCATCGAGGGTTTCCACGCGCAGGCGAACGTTAACGAACTGATTGGGTATCAGCAGCTCCGTCTCGTTATCGAAGCGAGCCTTCATTTTTAGCGTGCCCGTGGTCGTATCGATCAGGTTGTCGAGACTTTCCAGCACCCCTTCGCCGAACAGAACCCGCTCGCCGCGATCCCAGGCTTGTACCGGCAGTTCCTCACCGCGACGAAAGCGGGCAATGACCGGCGGCAGCTCGCCCTCAGGCAAGGTAAAGCTGATCGCCATGGGTTGCGTCTGAGTAATGACGACCAAGGGTGTGGTGTCACTCGCCGCGACCAGATTGCCCTGGTCAAGCTGGCGCAGGCCGACTCGCCCGTCGATTGGTGCGCGGATCTGAGTGAATTGCAGATTCAGCTTGGCCTCATTGACCGCCGCCTGGTTGGCGGCCAGTGTGCCTTGGTACTGGTTGACCAGCGCCTGCTGGGTGTCGAGGGTCTGCTTGGCAATGCTGTCGTCGGCAAACAGACCTCGATAGCGCTTCAGGTCCAGCTGGGCATTCTGCAGCAGCGCGCGGTTCTGCTGCAGGGTACCTTCCGCCTGCTGCAACGCTACCTCATAGGGGCGCGGATCGATGACCGCCAGCAGATCGCCGGCCTTGACCCGCTGGCCTTCTTCGAAGCGTACCTCGACCAGCTCGCCCGCCACGCGGCTGCGCACATTCACGGTATTCAGTGGCGTGACGGTGCCGAGCGCCTTGGCATAGACCTCGAATCTCCCCTGCTCGACCGCTGCGACCCGCACCGGCGTCGGACCGCCAAACGCGCCGAAAGCCGGCCGCCCGCCCCGCTGTTGTTGCGGCGCCTCGGCTGCGGTTGGCCATAGCCACCAAAGCAACAGCGCAATCACAACGACCACGCCGCCAATGATCAACCAGCGCCGAACGGAACCGGCAGAAGAAGTGTTTGCCTCGGACATGAACTGGGTTCGCCTGAAAATGAGCGTGAACCATAAGCAGTCGCGCTGCGCTCGCAAAGGAGATTTACGGCATTTTTACGTATCCGGGCTTGTCGCCGTACAAAGCGACCCGACAAACATACCGATCCAGGCGCAGGAACCATGCTTGAGCCGTCCAGTCTATGTAAGGTTCCCGAGTCGCCAACACGCTACCTGCACGCTCGGTGCGATATGTCTCTATTTGCCAGGCCACCCGATAATGGCCTGTACAGGATCAAGGAATGAACGCAACACTGGTCATCCTGGCGCTGACTGTCGCCAGCTTTCTTCTCGGTTTTCTACGCGACCTGTTCATTGCCAAGGCCTTCGGCCTCAGTTGGGAAGCGGACCTGATCTTCGTCGCGCTGATCCTGCCGATGTTCTTCGAAAACTTTCTTGGCCTCGCTCTGCGCGATGCGATGATTCCCTACCTGCAGAAGCTGCGCAGCCAATCCGAAGCCCTGTTCAAAAGCATCAGCCGCTGGCTCTACTGGCGTGTGATGGCGATGGGGACTGCCGTAAGCGTCATCGCCATCATCGCAAGTTACTGGATTCTCAATCTGCTCGCGCCCGGCTGGACGGATGCCCAAGTTACCTCTGGGCAGATCGTATTCTGCGTGGGCGCCGTGCTGGTCGCCGTTCAGGCCGTTCTGTATTGTCAGGGTGCGCTGCTCAATATGGACGAAGTCTTCATCCTGCCAATGACGCGAACGGTACTGCTCAACGCAGGCGCTATCGTCGGGATCCTATTGTTCCAACCAACCGGCATGGTGATCTTCATTGGCATGCTGCTGCCCCAGCTGGCGCTGATCCTGGTGCAACACCGGCGGATCGTCTATCTGCGTGGACCCAAAAAAATCGAAACGACGGATCACCCTGGCGGCTTTGGCCTCGCATTCGCGCCGGTCTTGCTGGCTGCCGGAGCACAACAGGGCTGTATTCTTGCCGAGAGGATGTTCGCGTCCTTCCTGGATGAAGGCAGCATCACCATGCTGTCCTTTGCGTTTCGTATCGTCACGATCCCGCTCACGCTCTACGCATTGTCAGTGTTGTCGGTGCTCTTCCCCCGCTTCGTCTCCAGCTGGAGCGATGAAGATTTCGATGGTCATGCCGCCGTGATACGCAAGGGCCTGCTGGCAACGCTGCTGTTCCTGGTCCCAGCCACTGTGGTGCTTTGTTCATTTCCGCAAACCGTGGTGTCGGTGTTGCTCGAGCGAGGACAATTCGGTGCACCACAAACGGATGCGACGGCCTCCTTGGTCGTCCTTTATGCACTCGGTCTTCCAGCGATGGGCTTGGCGCTGCTTTGGGGACGCGCCCTGCTAGCCCAGCATCAGTCGCGGCTGTTTTTGGCGATTACGCTGATCAGCTCCGCGCTTACGGTCAGTCTGGACGCTTTGCTCTATGGCGCCTATGGCGCCGAAGGGCTGGCATTTGCGTTCGCCAGCGGTGCGACCCTGCAGGCGCTGTTCATGGGGTTGTATGTCTATCGCGCGTCGCCGACGGGTCTGGCTCCGGGCGTTCTCCTGCGCTGGATCACCACCGCCGCTGCCGTAGCCATCGCACTGCACTGGTTGCCTGCACCGCACGGGTTGCTGCAGTTGTGTCTGTATATCGCGCTAGTGCTGTGTGCCTTCGCTGCGGGCGTAGTGCTGCTGGGCGAACGGGACCTGTTCAAACCGGCCTACTGGTCGATGAAAAAGGCCTGACGACAACCGCTGAGCTTGCCGCATCAGGACTAACGCTATAAAAAACCCGCCGTAAGCGGGGTTCATGAATCGATTCAAGGCCGCATCAGCGGCCTTGTCGTCTGCGCATAGCTCAGCCGCCTACTGCAACCATCCCAATGGGCGCCAGACCCGCTGTGGGTGTCTGCGCTGTAGCGACAGCCCGCTCAGAGCGCTGCTGCATGACGATATCCAGTGCACGGCTTGGCAGAATGTCGACGTCATCGAAGGTGATCAACTGTCCAGGCTCGACCGCTCGCTTGAGTGCAGTCTTACGCAACAACCCGATCGGCACGTGATTGGGATTTTCGTCAAGTTTTACCGCCTCGCCACGAAACTGGAATCCACCGATGCCGCGCTCGATCAATTCACCCGCCCGCATGGCCCGCTTGGCGATCGCAGCCACGCCAAGGGTCGGCGCAGTTGAGTTGTTCAACAGCACGCCACCGCCATTGAGTACGCGGCGCACGGTCTTGCCGACCTCGAGCGAGCAAAGATGGAATGGGCGCACCAGCGTGTAGTAGGGCCCTGGGCCAAGTTTGAAATACTCGATCGCCGCCCGCTGACTGTCGTCATGTCGACAGACCAGAAACACGCCCCCGGCTGGATAGCCGGACGGAATGACGTAATCGACAAATGGCTGGCCGAGGCGCTCGGCCATCATGCCCAACAGATTTCCGGTTTCGGTCAGGTTGGTCGAGGCCAGGCCCTCCAGGCCCTGCCTGGTAATGCTTGCACCCAGACCATTCCCCACGATCACCTGCTCGATCTGCACTTTGGTGCCGTCAGTGAACGAAGTCGTCTGCTCAATGCTGATACCTTGACGCTTTGCCCAGTAGCTCATGTCTTCTGGCGATGGGTCGTGATTCAGATAACCCTTCATGTTGCCGTATACCAGCGGTTTGAAGCCCATCATGATGGCCTCTTCATGCAGCGCCGCCAACGAACCCGGCTGGTCGCCCTCGGCCTCGGTAAGGAAGCCTTTGCCCGCCAGATAAGAACCCGTGGTGACTTGCAGTTCGGCATTGACGGTCACCACCGGCAGTCCGGCCTCGAACGCACGCTCGATGACTTCGGTGCCATGGAAGACGTCGCCACTGCATTCGACGATCAGGTCTGCATCGTCGACCAGATGGTCTATGGAGTTGGTGAGACGATCAGCCAGCGGAAAATTGCTGAAGGAGTTCAGCGGACGACGGGTCAGTACGCGGGAAACTTCCAGATCCTTGTAGTGTTCCTTGATCAGCCGAATGAAACAATGGGCGATCATTCCTGTGCCGGATACACCGATCTTCTTCTTGGTATGCGAGGTAGACATAAGCGAATCCATTCAATTGGCAACGAATGCTCTGACCGCAGCGACCGGAAAAGATTTTGTAAGCAAATAAAAAATCTGGCCTAACGCTATCGCCTGATGCGGCTGGTTTATGGGCGTGCGGTATTCAAAGCTAAGCGTTAGCTGAGAATTTCGGCCAATTGATTAATGGCCGAGGGAAGGGATCAGCAGGCTGTGTTTTTGTCGCCAGATATACGGAGAGAAAGAAGCGGCATTGCACCGCTTCCTATCGAAGACTGGATTAATTGAGGGCTGCGATCGCTGTCTCGTAGTTCGGCTCGGCTCCGATCTCGGCGACTAGCTCGCTGTGCAGCACCTGATCCTGTTCGTCCAAGACCACGACGGCGCGTGCGGATACGCCGGCGAGCGGACCGGTAGAGATCAGTACGCCATATTCTTCAAGGAACTCGCGGCCTCGCATCGTGGACAGGTTGATTACATTGTCCAGCCCCTCAGCACCACAGAAGCGCTTCTGGGCGAACGGCAGGTCCGCGGAGATGCACAGCACGACGGTGTTCGCCAGGTCATTGGCCTGAGCATTGAACTTGCGCACCGAGGTGGCGCAAGTCGGCGTATCGATGCTCGGAAAGATATTCAAAACCTTACGTTTGCCAGCGAAGCTGCTCAGCGCGACATCAGCCAGATCACCGCCCACCAGGCTGAACGGCTTGGCTTTCTGCCCGGCTTGAGGGAAAGCGCCGGCGACCTGGATCGGGTTGCCTTTGAGGGTTACTTCAGTCATTTCGACTCCTTAACGGTTCGTGGGCCGCGAGAGTGTTCGCGGCCCGGTTTGATTACGCAGCCTGGGTGCGCGCAAAGTATTCCTTGGTCAGTTTGACCACGACCGGACTCAGCAGAATCAGTGAAATCAGGTTGGGAATCGCCATCAGACCATTGAGGGTATCCGCCAGCAGCCAGGCGAAGTCCAGTTGGGCAATCGCCCCGAATGGCACAGCCAGGACCCAGATGACGCGGAACGGCCAGATTGCTCGGGTACCGACCATGAACTCCCAGCACTTCTCACCGAAATAGCTCCAGCCGAGAATGGTGGTGAAGGCGAAGACCACCAGGGCGATCGTCAGCACGGCGCCACCGAAACCTGGCATGGCCGACTCGAATGCAGCGGCAGACAGAGCCGCCCCGCTTTCGCCTCCAGTCCAGACGCCAGAGCAGATGATGGCCAGCCCGGTGATGGTGCAGATGATGAGGGTGTCGATGAAGGTCCCCATCATCCCGATCATTCCCGAACGCACCGAACTTTTGGTGGTGCCGGCGGCCTGAGCGATACCGGCGGTCCCCAACCCCGCCTCGTTGGAAAAGATGCCGCGCGCAACACCGAAGCGGATCGCGGCCATCACCGCCGCACCGGCAAAGCCGCCCGTAGCCGCGATGGGCGAGAAGGCATGGGTGAAGATCAGGTCGAACGCGGTCGGGATCTGCTCGGCATGTACCACCAGTACCGTGATGCCGGCGATGATGTAGGCCACGCACATGAACGGCACCAGTGCCGCTGCGACCTTGCCGATACGTTTAATGCCGCCCAGTATCACCAGGCCGACGAGGACCATCGCCACTAAGCCGGTCAGCCACAGCGGCACCGCAAAGGTAGCTTCCAGCGCGAGCGCCATGCTGTTTACCTGCACCATGTTGCCGATGCCGAAACCGGCGAGGCCGCCGAAAATCGCAAAGGCGCCGCCGAGCCACAGCCAACGCTTATGCAGGCCGTTTTTGATTGCATACATCGGTCCGCCAACGTGCTCGCCGCGATCATCCTTCTCGCGGTAATGCACCGCCAGAACCACCTCGCAGTATTTGGTGGCCATGCCCACCAGCGCCGTGCACCACATCCAGAACAGCGCGCCGGGGCCACCCAGGAAGATAGCCGTGGCGACGCCGGCAATGTTCCCCGTACCCACCGTTGCCGCAAGGCTGGTCATCAGGGCCTGGAATGGGGTGATTTCCCCTGTTTCCTCATCGCCTTTAACGCGTCCGCGCCAGATTAGTGCGAAGCCGGTACCAATGCGCAGCAGCGGCATGAACTTGAGCATTACCATCAGGAAGAGACCGGTGCCCAGGATCAGCACCAGCATGGGTGGTCCCCACACGAGACCGTTAACGCTATTGACCAGGTTTTGCAGGAATTCCATTCAAGGCACCCTTATTAATTATGTTAGACATCCTTGCCCGAGCGGCCCGCGCCGAGGCGGAATCAAAACGCAGCGCTAGCGGCTGCCTTCTCTTCCCCCGTCGAAACGACTCGGTAAAAACCCCGACTTCAATGTGCTGGGCGTTACCGGCAACGTGCAAAACCCATGCAAGGGCCTCGCGTCAGCCGCTACGCAAGGAGCGACCGAGCGATCCTACCACCACCATGAGCACTTGGCGCCACACCGTTTGCCTGCACGCTTACGGCCGTTTAGCGACCAATTGGTCACTGAACGAACTGACCCCAGGTTGCCGGTTACGTAAACCCCGTCAGCGTAGCCTAGCGCTGCAACAGTGCCAGTGATTTCGAAGGTTTTTTTGATCGCTTCGGATGCACGGCGAACTTAGAAGTCGCGCCGATAGAAAATGTCGAGCGAGCTGGCCAGCCCGCTCGCGGCCTCGAGAAAAATCCGCTTGGTCAGCTGATAACGCAGAGCCACGGTATTGGCCGATTCGAACACGCCGACGCCGTAGCGAAGCGTCAGACGGTCGGTGAGACGCCCGCTGGCGACGACGCTGGTTTCATCGCCACGACCTTCGGTGTCTAGCTGAAAATCCTGAATGCCCAGACGCTGCGCAACATTGCCGGTGATCGACGAGCTGCCAGCAAGGCCAAGTCCCAAGGCAGCCTGGGCCAGCAGGTTGTTGTCACCGGAGTCAGCCCCTAGTGGCCGCCCAAGTACCAGGTATGACAAGGCCTGCTCTTGGCTCATGGCCGGTTCGGCGAAGACGTCGACTCTCGGTTGCTCGGCACTGCCAGTGATACGCAGACCGGCAATGACATTGTCCGACTCGATCCGTCGTATGGCTTCGATGTTGAGGAACGGCTGGGTCAGCACACCGGTGAACAGCAGCTGGGCACGGCGAATGGTCAGCCGCTGACCATAAGCCCGATACCGACCATTGTTGAGATTGAGCTCTCCTCGGGCGTCGAAGTCATCGCCGATGTGCAGATAGCCCTCCAGGTCGGCGGTGAGGCCGAAGCCCGAGAATCGCAGACGATCCTGCCCCACCTCGACATCTATATCCATGCGAATGGCCAGCGGTGTCTGTGCTTCTTTAGACTCCTCGCCAATAATCACCGCATCTTCGGAGACCCTAACGGTAGAGGGCGGCAATTCGCGGACGGTTATGTCGCCACGCGGCACGCGCACCTTGCCGCTCACGGCCAACTGATCACCCGCCAGCTCCAGCCGCAGATCCGGCCCGACCTCCAGCTCGGCATAGGGCTCGACAATGACCGGAAGGCGGCTGCCGCTCACACGCAAGTCCAGGTCCAACGCATCACCCCAATCCAGCGTACCGGCAATCTCCCCTTGCCCCTGCTCACCGCTGCGCCAGTCGCCGTCGACGCGCATGCGTTCGCCCTCGATGACGGCGCGAACCTGAAGCTGTTCAAAGCTCACCGGCAGCTCGCTGCCGGCAATTTCGGCATCGCTCAGTACCAGCTCGCCGTTGATTTTCGGCTGCTGCAGGCTGCCGGACAACTCGCCATGACCGTTCAGTTGCCCGTCCAGCCGCTCAACCTGAGCGACAAAAGGCCTGGCCACGGAGAGATCGAAGTCGCTCAGACGGAACGCACCGGAGATGGCCTTAACCTCGGTACTCGGGTCGACTTCCAGGCGCACGTCGAGCTCACCCAGCTCGCCGCCCTCGAAACGCAAGTGGCTGTCGACCCGCTGCGGTGTCAGCTCACTGTTCAGCGCCAAGGTCGAGTACGGAAAATCCAGCCATCGCTCACCGTCACGCACGCGCAGCGTACCTGGGCCCGCATCGACCCGAATGGTCCCGCTGGGCCCAGCGTTCGGCAAATCGAGCGAAAGGTCGGCGTTGACCTCGCCCTGCCAGATCAGATTGTCGGGTAAATAACTGGCGAGAGATTCCAGCGGGAAATCCCGCAGTCGATAACGCAAGCGCGGGTCCGGCAGGAGCCGCTGATCTTCAGCGCATAGCGTGGCGGGACCGGAGGCCCAACAATGCGCGTCCAAGGTGACTCGACCACTGGCCAGCCGCTCCAACGCAGCCGGCTGCTGTAGCGCCCATTGCTGTCCCTTGGCGTCCAGCTCGGCCTGCAGCAGACGGCCTCGCCAATTTTCACCGCGCAGCCCACCGTCCAGCGCTAGGGACAGATCCAGCAGCGGACCTTGCAGGCTCAGATTGGCTTCATGTGCCTGCCGCGTCCCGTCGGCCTCTATGTGCAATCGGCCCAGATCGGTATCGCCTGTCTGCAACTCATCAGCGGTGAGCCGCAGTTGGCCGCGCTCACCCGCTTCGAGTTTTGCCGCGAGTTGCAAACGCTCCACGCGGTTGTCCTGAAATGCGACATCACTGCCTTCGAGCGCCAATTCGCCCTGTGGGGCTTGGGGTGTACCGGCCAGGGCGAGATTGCCAACCAATCGGCCTTTCAGATCAGGCCAGAGCTGCCCCAACCGTTCCAGCTCCAGATTAAGGCTGGCCCTCAGCGTTTCAGCCCAACGTCCGCTGCCCTGGACTCGGTTGTCACCGAGACGCAGATCCAGGTTCGGGACATCCCAGGCCGCATCTTGCCCGCTTGCCTCCAGCTCAAGACTCAGCGGCTGCTTGCGTAATGTGCCATCGAGGTTCAGGCGCGCCTCGGCCTGCAACTGCTCGTCGCGCATGGCACCACGGCTGCTAAGGCTACCCCCTAGTTGGCCGGGCAGTTCCGCGACCCAGTAGGACGGGTCGAATTCGCTCAGATTCAGACTGGTATTCCAGTCGATGCCATTGGCGAAGCCAACACTGAGATTACCTGCGGCCCTGCCCTGTCCGGCGCGCAACTCCAGCTGCGGCAGATGCACCACCTCAAGGTCGCCGCTGACGGGGCTCTGCAAAGTAAAGTCACCGGATGGCCCGGTCAGCGCCGCGTCGAAGTTGCCCAGATAGCCGCCATCGTCATACTGCACTTGGGCATTCAACGTGCGTAGTGCCACGGGCGGCTCGTCCACGTCCGGGTACAACCGGCGCCAGGGGAAATCGCGCCACGCCAGTTCCGCTTCGCCCTTCAATCCGTCCTGCCAGCTGGCCTGCCCGCTGAGGTTGATCCGCTGGTTCTCTCCAGCGTCCAGCAGCAGCGTTTCAATCCGAGCCTGCTTGGGGTCGAGCACCGCATCCAGAGTAAAACCGACTGCGCCGCCCTCGCCTTGCAGGCTGCCCTCACCGTTCAGCTGATAGCCACGCTCCAGATCACCGTCAGCGCTCAGTTCCAGGGAATCCAATCGCAACGCATCAGGCAACGCTGCGGCTGCCTTGAAACGCTCCACCACTAACACGAGATTCGCCGGAAGCTCCGGTTCAAGTGGGCGTATCCGGCCACCGAGCTTGGCGTCGAGATAGCCCTGGCTTTCGATATTCAGCATCAGGTGCTCACGCAGCTCACCATCCACGGCAATATCCAGCGCCCAGGGCTGCCCATCCGGAGATCGTAGCGCTGCAGTGCCGGCCAGCATCAGCGGCCAGTCTCCGCTTGGCTGCAGGCGTCCGGTCATTTCCAGCAAAAGGTCTTCGCGGCGCAGTTGCAGCACCTTAATATTCAACCCGTCCTTGCGCCAGTCTGCGCGCAGTTGCAGGCGTTGGAGCTGCTCGACATCGTTCAGTCGGAGGCTACCAATCTCAACCCGCTCGACGCGTAACTCCAGCGGCAACTTGAGTTCGGGCAGGCTGAACGGCTCGCTCGGCGCGCCATCGTCAGGGGCCGGCGGAAAGTGCAGCTCAATGTCACCGGCAACCAGCTCCTCAATGCAAAGCGTCATGCGCAACAGGCACAGCGGCGACCACGCCATCTGCGGAGTTTCCACCTCGACGCGGCTGCCGTCCTGCTCCCACGTCAGCCGTTGCGCCTGCCAGCTACCGCCGAGACGACCGCGGAACTGTTCGACCTGCACGCCTGGAGTCTTGCTCAGGGCCCAGCGGCTGCCCGAGGTTGTGCCCAGTACCGCCCCGACGGCCAGGACGAGCAGCAGCACCAGGCTCAGCAGGCCAAACAGCAACCAGCCGGTGATCTTCGCCGTACGCTTCAAAGCTCCGGCCCCATGGAGAAATGCAGCCGCACGCCGCCCTCCCCATCCAGAGGATGTGCCAGGTCAACGCGAATCGGCCCAACCGGCGAAACCCAGCGAACACCCAGGCCGACGCTGCTCTTCAGTGACGGCAGTTCCAGCGAGTTGAAGGCATTGCCCTGATCGACGAAAGTCGCCACTCGCCATTTGTCCGTCAGCGAGTACTGGTATTCGGCACTGACCGCCAACTGATAACGGCCACCAATCTTGTCGCCATCCGAATTGGTCGGTGACAGGCTCTGATAGTCGTAACCACGCACGCTCTGATCGCCACCGGCGAAGTAGCGCAGGGACGGCGGTACGTTGGTGTATTCGTTGGTCCAGTTTCCGCCGACCGCAACGCGGCCCAGAAAGCGATGGCGTCCGGCAAGGGTGATCAAACCCTTGATTGTCGTGTTGGCATGGATCAGATCGGCATCGGACAAAAGGCCCTCCTTGGCCGCTGCCAGTTCGAATTCAAGGCGGTAGCCACGGCTGGGATCGATGCGGCTGTCGCTGCGCAGATAGCTGTAGGCAACACCGGGCATCAGCAGCGTGCTGACACCGGAATCATCACCGAGCTCGTACTGTTCGTGACGCCATTTCAGCGCCCAGACCCTCTGCCAACCACTGGGCAACTTGCGATGCCATTCGGGGCCGACCGTCAGCAACCGGCTCAGGCTATCGTTATCGCCCAGCTCTTCGTATTGATAACCGGCGGCATAGCGCAGCTTGTCGGTCAATGGCGGATCCAGCGGCACGTCGTACCAGAGCCCGACGTTCTGGCGCGGCGCGGACAGCTCGGTTTCGATGCCGTAGCTGTGTCCCTGCGGGTTGACCCAGTGACGACGAAAATCCAACCGCAAGCGCGGACCGACATCCGTGGAATAACCGAGGCCGAGACCGAGGGTTCTGGGTTCACGTGTGGTCAGCTGCACCGCGACCGGAATGCGTTGCTGTTCGGCATTCGCCGGGTTGGCATCGACCCGCACCCCTTCGAAGTAGCCGCTGGACTGCATCGCCTGGTTGAGATCGGCCACGAGCTCCGAGTCATAGGGCGTGCCCGCTTCGAACGGCACCATACGCGTCAGCAAATCCGGATCGAAGGGCGAGTCGCCATCGAAACGCACGTCTCCCAGCACATATCGCGGGCCGCTTTGGAATATCAGTTCGACATCGGCCGCATTGGCGGCGGGATCGATGGCTAGTCGCTGCTGCTTGAAGCGACCATCAAAGAACCCGTAGC
The DNA here is from genome assembly GCF_003325755.1 of Pseudomonas sp. SST3. The sequence continues at coordinate 48,193 of NZ_QORI02000006.1, forward strand.
GCGAGGCCTGATTGAGGATTTGCTGCTTGACCTGTTCATACTGGCCGTGATTGAGCACTTCGCCGGCCTTGAGCGTATTACGGGGCACGCGAAAGGCGCGCAGATCAGCGGCCGGGCCGTCCACACGCACGGTGATATTGCGCAACCGGACCGGCTCACCGGGCTCGATACGCAGGGTCAGCCGCGGGTTCTCGCCGCCGCTGACTCCGGATTCGATTTCACCGTTGTAATAGCCCAGAGCCTGCAGCGCCTTCTCCGCCTGTTCCTGGGCGATGCGGCTATAACGCAGCAGTTCTTGCTCGTTACGGTCACCGAGATCGCCGATGTAGTTCTCGACGTTTTCGCGTAGCGCACGGTTGGATGGCTCGACGTTAACGTCGAGTTCCGCTGAATAGACGCCCATCGAGACGAACACGGCAAGGCCGGCCGGAACGATTCGACCCAAGTGAGATATGAGCATGGCGAGCGATGCTAGCACGACCCGCACCGATGCTCGGGTTGGCATCGATGCCTGTAGCGCAACGCGTTTGGCAACAGGCGGGAGCATTGAAACACTTCGTCAGACGTCCATCCGTAGGACTGTCTGTGACCGCTAAAATTCGCCGTTAACCGCTATTGGCTTCGACCTCGCGCGGAGCAGGATGGAAGAACACATGTTCCAGCACCGGGCCGATAGCCACTTGGCCGATCTCCTGATAGCCCTGCCGCTCGTAGAAGTGCAGGTAGCGGGAATTGCCGGTGTCGATGACCAGCCCCTGCGAGGTGGTGTCTGCGGCACACCAGTTGTGCAGAGCTTCAAGGAGCTGCTCGCCATAATGCTGCCCTTGAAACTGCGGGTGAACCGCCATCAGCGGCAACACATGAAAGGAGCCCGGCGGCAGACAGCCCAGTACTGCTGCGTGGTAGTCGAGATAGCGGCGCGTGCAGCGAAAGCCGGCCGTCAGCAACATGCGCATGCGCCAGGCCCAGCTCTCGGTAATGTCGAGACGCCGCTGAGGCGGGGCGATCAAGGCAACGGCAATCAGTCGGTCATCGACCAGCAGTCCCAGGGCGGGCTGGTCCTGTAGCAGGTGCTGGTTGACCAATTCCCGCACCGTTGCGCGTACTCGCTGGTCGTAACCGGGCCTGTCGGATTCGAACAGATAAGCGAAGGTCGGTTCGTGTCGATAGGCGTTGTACAGAAGCGAGCGCGCTTCCCTGGCATAACCACTGTCCAGCATTCGTACTTCAGCAGGCATCGGCATGGTGATTCTCTTTTTGACCTTTGTTGTAATAGAGCGCTGATTTCACGTTAGCACCCGCATCGCAGTCATGCTGCGTCTACCTGGGTTATTGGCAGATCGGCTGATACGGCTCGCACCGGGGGGCTCGAAGCGATTAGAATCCCGATTTTGTCGGAGCTTGAATCCATGAAGCTTGTTTCTTTTAATATCAACGGCTTACGCGCAAGACCTCATCAACTGGCTGCGATTATCGACAAGCATCAGCCAGACGTCATCGGGCTGCAGGAAACCAAGGTGGCCGACGAGCAATTTCCTCAGGCCGAGATCGAAGCCCTCGGCTATCACGTCCACTTCCATGGTCAGAAAGGTCATTACGGCGTCGCGCTGCTGTCGCGGCAGGCTCCGCTGGAAATCCACAAGGGCTTTCCCGGCGACGGCGAGGAATCGCAAAAGCGGTTCATCTGGGGCCGCTTCGCCGACGGCGACGGCCAGCCGGTGACGGTCATGAACGGCTACTTTCCACAAGGCGAAAGCCGCATCCACCCCACCAAATTTCCCGCTAAAACCAAGTTCTACGCCGATTTGCAGGCCCTGCTCGAACAGCGCTTCACGCCCGATCAGTCGGTTGCGGTAATGGGTGATTTCAACATTTCCCCAGAAGACTGCGACATTGGCATCGGTGAGGTGAACGCCAAGCGCTGGCTGCGCACCGGCAAATGCAGCTTCCTGCCGGAAGAGCGCGAATGGCTGGCGCGGTTGAAGAGCTGGGGCCTGCAGGACAGCTTCCGTACGCTCAATCCGGAGGTCGCTGACCGCTTCAGTTGGTTCGACTACCGCAGCCGTGGTTTCGAGGACGACCCGCGCCGGGGCCTGCGCATCGATCTGATCCTCACCACCAGCGGCCTGCATGACCGCGTCACCGACTGCGGTGTCGATTACGACATCCGCAGCATGGAAAAACCGTCTGACCATTGCCCTGTGTGGATTGCACTGAGTTGACCGTCGCCAACGCGGCCTCACAACCGCGCGCGACTTCCAAGCCTCATGATGAAGCGTGACACGAGGCTCATACCGGAAAGGTCCTGGTCGACCGTCACATAACGGTAAACAAAGCGTCTTAATCTCCCCGCTTCTTTGAAAGGGAGAGTCGCTGCATGGCATTTTCTGCGTCCTCACGCACCATAGGGAAACGGGTGCTGTGCCTGGCACTTCTCGTCCTGTTCAGCACCGGTCCGATTTCCGTGAGTGGCGCCACGCCAGCGCTCCCAGCAGACCGCAGCCCGGTACTGCGCATACACGGGTCGAACACAGTGGGCGCGAAGCTGGCGCCGATGCTGATCGCCGGACTGTTCGAAGCGCAGGGATTAAGTTCGGTACGGATCGCCCCGGCTGGACGCGAGAACGAGCAGCGCATCAGCGCCATCGATGATGCCGGTCGCACAATCCATGCGCTGGTTGCGGCTCATGGTACGGGGACCGGCTTTGCCGGGCTGAAAGACGGGTCCGCCGATCTCGCAGCGGCATCTCGCCCGATAAAGGACAGCGAATTCGACAGCCTTGCTGAGCTGGGCGACCTGCGCAGCGCCCGGGCCGAGCAGATCATCGCCATCGATGGCCTGGCCATCATCGTTCACCCAGACAACCGAGTTTCATCATTGACTGTCGAGCAGGTCGCCAGCCTCTTTGCCGGCGAGATTCAGAACTGGCGGGAGCTGGGCGGCGATGACCATCTGGTCGAGCTCCATGCGCGTGACGACCAGTCAGGCACCTACGATACCTTTAAGGAGTTGGTGCTCGGCAGCCAGAACAAGGCCCTCGATGGTGGCGCCACACGCTACGAATCCAACGACCAACTATCGAAAGTGGTCGGCACCCGTCCCGGTGCGATCGGGTTCGTCGGACTGGCCTCGGTCGGCAGCTCCAAAGCACTGGCAATCGCCGATGGTGACTCGCAGCCCATGCTACCTTCCACGGCGCTGGTTGCGACCGAAGATTACCCCCTGTCACGTCGCCTGTTCCTCTACGCCAACCCAAGCCAGCAATCAGACTGGACCCGCGCCTATCTCGATTTCGTCCACAGCGCCGCCGGCCAGGCGATCGTCGGAAAGTCCGGCTATATCGCCCAGGCGATCACGGCGATCAAGCTGCCGGGCCAGGCGAACATGCCGCCGCTTTACCAGGCACTATCGAACGAGGCGCAGCGACTGACAGTCAATTTCCGCTTCGCTGAAGGCAGCGCGCGCCTGGATAACAAGGCTCAGCGCGATGTGGGACGCCTGGTCGACTATCTGCAGAAAACCGGCAAAACGATGAACGCGGCAGTACTGGTGGGCTTCGGGGACGCAAAAGGTGACCCGGCGCGTACCGCATTGTTATCGAAGCTACGAGCGATGGCGGTTCGCCGGGAGCTGTCCCGTGAGGGAGTGCTCGTCAAAGATATCAATGGCTTAGGCGACAGTATTCCAGTGGCGTCTAACAGCGAAAGTGGCCGTATCAAGAACAGACGAGTCGAGATCTGGCTGTACTGAATTGCCGAGTCCGAGTGCAAGATCGTATCGGTCGCTTGCCTGCCTCGTACTGTCCCGACATGCAGCTGACGATTAAGCTCTCGGGATTTCCAGCGGCGGGAATCACCTATGTATCTGGTCTGTGGCGAAGCCCTGTTCGACATATTTGCTACCCCAGCGGGCAGCCGTCGCAACCGTTTGAATCTCGAGGCGGTTGCGGGCGGTTCACCCTTCAATGTGGCCGTCGGCCTGGCCAGGCTCGGCACCCCCTGCGCGCTGTTCGCCGGCATTTCCAACGACCACCTGGGCCAGCAGCTGCGGCAAGTACTTGATGACGAAGGGGTCGACGGCCGTTATCTGGTGACCTTCGACGCACCGACCACGCTCGCCATGGTTGCACTCGGAGCCGGTGGCGTGCCGATATACAGCTTTCGTGGTGAAGACTGTGCAGATCGCCTGCCGTGCATTGAACATCTCGCCCCGCTTGGCGAGGAGGTTCGTGGCATTCATGTCGGCTCCTATTCCTTGGTCACCACGCCGATCGCCGACACACTGCTGGCGCTGGTATGCCGGGAAAGCATTCATCGTCTGATTTTCCTGGATCCGAATATTCGCCTCAATGTCGAGCCGGATGTGCTGCGCTGGCGCAAGCGGGTCGAGGCCTTTGCCGAACACGCTCATCTGATCAAGGTCAGCGATGAAGACCTGGCGCTGCTTTATCCCGACGAAGCACCTGAATCCATCGCCCAGCGGTGGCTGAAAGAAGGTCGCGAACTCGTGCTGCTGACTCGCGGGGGCGCCGGAGCGCACCTGTTCAGTCGCCGTCATGGCGAGCTCTACGCCGCAGCCAGAGCCGTCACAGTGTGCGACACCGTCGGTGCTGGCGACACCTTCCAGGCCGCACTGCTCAGCTATCTGCACGAGAACGGAATTGACTGTCCGTCGTCTCTGGCGAAGATGGAGCTGGGTCAGCTGGAAACATTGTTGGGCTTCGCGGTGCAGGCTGCTGCGATTACCTGTTCCAGACGAGGCCCCGAACTGCCATACCGATACGAAATTGACTGAACGGTTGGCCGCAGCCTTGCGAGCGTCTATAAACCTAGAGGTGCTTAAGGACGACGGAACCTGCATGAAAGCGTTGAAGATCTCCGACCCATCATACGAACTGATGGATGATCACCACGGTAACTCACTGATCTACCGGGAGCACGGATTCCCCTGTCCGCTGGTGCGCTGGCACAACCACAAGGAATACGAGTTGCACCTGATCATTGCCAGCTCGGGCAAGGTATTCGTCGGCGACTATGTCGGCAACTTTGGCCCGGACAGCCTGTTTTTGACCGGACCGCACCTGCCGCACAACTGGATCAGTCAGGTCGATGACGGCGAGGTGGTCGCTAAACGCGACATGCTGGTGAACTTCACCGATGAGCTTTTCGAGGCGGGCCATAGCGTGTTCGCGGAGCTGCGCAGCATCACCCCCATGCTCGAGCGCTCCCGCTATGGCATCGAATTCCGCGGTCCCCATACCATTGCGCAAGCAAAACGACTGATGCAGCAGATTGCTGATAGCCGCGGCGCCACTCGACTGGGTTATTTCCTGATCATGCTCGAGCTGCTGGCTGGGTGCGACGATTATCAGCTGCTCTCCGGAGCCACTTCTGCCCAGTTGGGCGACGAGCATCACGCCGATCGCACCAACATGGCGGTGAACTATATCTTCGACAACTACATGCGCGAGCTGCCGCTGGAGGAAGTCGCCGGCCACCTGGGAATGAAGCCCACCTACTTCTCGCGTTTCTTCAAGCGAGCAACCGGGCGTTGCTATGTCGAGTTCGTCAACAGCCTGCGCATCAGCAAATCCTGCGAGCTGCTGTTGGACAACGACAAACCGGTCACGGACATCTGCTTCGAATCCGGCTTCAACAACCTCTCCAATTTCAACCGTCGCTTTCAGCAACTGAAAGGCATGACACCTTCATGTTATCGCCGCCTGGTCGAGCAACGGCTGACTGAACAGAATCTCGCCGGCTGATACGGATCGTCGCCCCCGCCCTCTCCGTTCCCAGCGTGTCGGAACAACGCAACGTTGCATACCTCTACGATGCCAGCCCCGGCAATCAGGGCCCGCGTGCGCTGTCGCGGGGCGTTGAGGCAGCTTCATGGGTGCCACCAAGCAAGTGCAAAAAAATACCAGTCGAAGTGCAGTCAGGGCTTTGTAATGCCGAAGCTCAAGGCGTTGTAATGTCCGCGAGACGCTCGTACGGCAGTATGCGAGCAACAACAAAAACAATATGCGCTTCTGTCGCCCTGGCGGTGGAAGAGGAGTTTCAGATGAAAATCGCCAAACTGCTGCTCGGCACCACCTGCATCGCTTTGATCGGAGCGACCCATGCCGCCGAAAGCCTGACCATCGCCACGGTCAACAATGCCGACATGATCCGTATGCAACGTCTTTCGAAAACCTTCGAAGAACAACATCCCAACATCGACCTCAACTGGGTCGTCCTGGAAGAAAATGTCTTGCGTCAGCGCCTGACCACGGACATCGCTACACAAGGCGGCCAATTCGACGTGCTGACGATCGGCATGTATGAAGCCTCGTTGTGGGGCGACAAGGGCTGGCTCGCCCCCATGACCGATCTGCCCGATGACTACAACCTCGACGACGTCTTTCCCTCGGTGCGTGAAGGCCTGTCGGTCGATGGCACCCTCTATGCGCTGCCGTTCTACGCAGAGAGTTCAATGACCTACTACCGCACCGATCTGTTCCAGCAGGCCGGGCTGGACATGCCGGAACATCCAACTTGGACGCAAATGGCGGAGTTTGCCGAAAAGCTGCACAAGCCAGGCGAAGAGCAATACGGCATATGCCTGCGCGGCAAAGCAGGCTGGGGCGAAAACATGGCCCTGGTCACTACCGTCGCAAACTCGTTCGGCGCGCGCTGGTTCGATGAGAAATGGCAGCCGGAATTCAACGGACCAGAGTGGGCCAAGGCAGCCAATTTCTACGTGGACCTGCTGAGCAAATTCGGCCCGCCGGGCGCGTCCAGCAACGGCTTCAATGAGAACCTCGCATTGTTCAACAGCGGCAAATGTGCCATGTGGGTCGATGCCACCGTGGCTGGCTCTTTCGTAACCGATACATCGCAAAGCAAGGTTGCGGACAAAGTCGGCTTCACCTTTGCACCGCAACAAGCTACCGATAAAGGCTCGGCATGGCTGTACTCCTGGGCGCTAGCGATCCCGACCAGCTCGCAGCAGAAAGAAGCAGCCAAGACCTTCGCCGCATGGGCCACTTCGCAGGACTATGCCGAACTGGTGGCCAAGACCGACGGCGTCACCAACGTACCGCCGGGCACTCGCGAATCGACCTACAGCGACGAATATATGGCAGCCGCTCCGTTCGCCAAGATCACCCTTGAGTCGCTGAAGCAGGCTGATCCAGCCTCACCGTCGGCCAAGCCTGTGCCCTATGTCGGCATCCAGCTGGTGACCATTCCGGAGTTCCAGGCCATCGGTACGCAGGTCGGCAAGATGTTCTCAGCTGCCCTCACCGGCCAGATGCCGGTCGAGCAGATGCTCACCGCCGTGCAGCAGTCGACCACGCGCGAAATGAAGCGCGCCGGCTATCCCAAGTAGGCATCGCCCCTTCCTAGCAGGAGGTGAACACCAGACAGGGCTCGCCCGAGCCCTCATGGCCTTCTTTCAGCCGGAGCACACCCATGGCCACCACATCCACAGCCTTGCCCAAGGCACCTCTTACCGATACGGCACGCGAGCCGAGCGAGCGGAAGCCGCGCCGGTTCGGCCCCAGCTGGTTCCTCGTCAGCCCGTCCGTTGCGCTGTTGCTGCTGTGGATGCTGGTGCCGCTGTCGATGACCGTCTACTTCTCGGTGATCCGCTATAACCTGCTCTATCCCGGCGAAAACGATTTCGTCGGGCTAGAGAACTTTCATTATTTCCTGACCGATGCCGGCTTCATGCCCGGCATGACCAACACGCTGATTCTGGTTGGCAGCGTACTGCTGATCAGCGTGGTGTTTGGCGTGCTGATTTCCGCGTTGCTGGAGGCCGCAGACTTCGCCGGTCGCGGCATCGTCCGCGTCATGCTGATCTCGCCGTTCTTCATCATGCCAACCGTCAGCGCACTGGTCTGGAAGAACCTGATTTACCACCCCGTCTCGGGGATTCTCGCCGCCGTCTGGAAGTTCTTCGGGGCACAGCCGATTGACTGGCTAGCACAACATCCGCTGGCCTCGATTGTGATCATTGTCTCCTGGCAATGGCTGCCCTTCGCCATCCTGATCCTCATGACGGCCATGCAGTCGCTCGACCAGGAGCAGAAAGAAGCCGCCCGCCTCGATGGTGCCGGCCCGATCGCGATCTTCTGGCACCTGACCTTACCCCACCTGGCACGCCCCATCGCCGTGGTGGTGATGATCGAAACCATATTCCTGCTTTCCGTATTCGCCGAGATTTTCACCACTACAAGCGGAGGCCCCGGCTACGCATCGACCAACCTTGCCTACCTGATCTACAACCAAGCGCTGCTGCAATTCGACGTCGGCATGGCATCGGCCGGCGGCCTGATCGCGGTGGTCATCGCCAACATCGCGGCGATCATCCTGGTACGGATGCTCGGCAAGAATCTCACCGAAAAATACTGAGGACAGACCGATGCTGACGCTCAAACAAAGTCGCCGCCTCAATACCCTGGTGGTCGGGCTGTTCGCGTGGGCAGTGGCGCTGCTGCTGTTCTTCCCGATCTTCTGGATGATTCTGACCAGCCTGAAGACCGAGATCGACGCTTTCGCCACGCCACCGCAGTTCATCTTTACGCCAACACTGGAGAACTATCTGCAGATCCAAGATCGCAGCGGTTACTTCAAATACGCCTGGAACTCGGTAACGATTTCCTTCGGTGCCACCGCGCTGGGCATGCTGATTGCGATCCCCGCCGCCTACTCCATGGCGTTCTACGAGACCAAGCGGACCAAGGGCACGCTACTGTGGATGCTCTCCACCAAGATGTTGCCGCCGGTGGGCGTGCTGGTGCCGATCTACCTGCTGGCCAAACAGTTCGGCCTGCTCGACAGCCGCACGGTGCTGATCGTTATCTACACACTGATCAACCTGCCGATCCTGGTCTGGATGATCTACACGTACTTCAAGGACATTCCCCGCGACATCCTCGAAGCGGCGCGAATGGATGGCGCCACCCTGATGCAGGAGATGGTTCGAGTGCTGTTGCCGATCAGCAAAGGCGGCCTCGCCTCGACCATGCTGCTGTCACTGATTTTGTGCTGGAACGAGGCGTTCTGGTCGCTGAACCTCACCTCATCAAACGCCGCACCACTGACCGCGCTGATCGCGTCCTACTCCAGTCCCGAAGGGCTGTTCTGGGCCAAGCTTTCGGCCGTTTCCACCCTCGCCTGCGCCCCCATCCTGATATTCGGCTGGATCAGCCAGAAACAGCTGGTCCGCGGCCTGTCGTTCGGCGCCGTGAAATAACGCCGCCGGCCGAAAAGAACAACAGAGGATTCGAACATGGCAGACCTGAAAGTTCATAACCTGAAGAAAGGCTTCGACGGCAACGAGATCATCAAAGGCATCGACCTGGACATCCGCGACCGCGAGTTCGTGGTCTTTGTCGGACCGTCCGGCTGTGGCAAATCGACCTTGCTGCGCCTGATCGCGGGGTTGGAAGAAGTCAGTAGCGGCAAGATCGAACTCGATGGTCGCGACATCACCGACCTCAGCCCGGCCAAGCGCGACCTGGCCATGGTGTTCCAGACATATGCGCTGTATCCGCACATGACAGTGCGCAAGAACATGTCCTTCGCCCTCGACCTGGCCGGGGCCGACAAGCAGGAGGTGGCGCGCAAGATCGAGGCTGCCGCCCGTACGCTGGAACTGGAGCCGCTGCTCGAGCGCAAACCCCGCCAGCTCTCCGGAGGCCAGCGTCAGCGTGTCGCCATCGGCCGCGCGATCGTGCGCAACCCCAAGGTATTCCTCTTCGACGAACCCCTGTCGAACCTCGACGCGGCGCTGCGCGTGCAGATGCGCCTCGAGCTATCACGCCTGCACCAGGAGCTGCAGGCCACCATGATCTACGTGACCCATGACCAGGTCGAGGCCATGACCTTGGCCGATAAGGTGGTGGTGCTCAACGGCGGGCGCATCGAGCAGGTCGGCTCGCCCATGGAGCTCTACCATCACCCGGCCAACCTGTTCGTTGCCGGGTTTCTCGGTACACCAAAGATGGGCTTTCTCAAGGGCCGCGTCAGCCGGGCCGAACCCGCCGGTTGTGAAGTCGAGCTCGAGGCTGGATGCCGGTTGTATCTGCCACTCGGTGGTGCGGCACTCTCGGTCAACGATCCGGTCACGCTGGGCATCCGCCCCGAGCATCTCAATCGCAGCACTGACGGCAGCTGCCAGCTGGAGGTCAAGGCCGACGTCAGCGAGCGACTCGGCAGCGACACTTATTGCCACGTCATTACTCAGGCGAACGAGCCGCTGACCATGCGCATCCGCGGCGACTTCACGCCACGCTACGGCGAATCGTTGAAGCTAACCCTGGACGCCGCCCACTGCCACCTGTTCGACAGCGCCGGTGTGGCGGTCGGCCAGCCGCTGCAGCAGGTCGCCTGAAGCCGGCCCTCCTTTGCAGGAGCAACCATCGCTACCTGGCAGCGTTGCCTAGCGCTGCTCCACTGAACGCTCAGTCAGCGAGATCTGAAATGAAGTTGAACCAGCAGAACCTGCCGCAGCTTCCGGCGCATATCGGCGGCCGCGTCTTATGACATTCAATCGATAAGCACCGGAATCGCCCACATAGGGGTTGGCGGTTTTCACCGTGCTCATGAAGCGGCCTACACCGACGCCCTGATGAACTCAGGTGAAGGCCTCGATTGGGGTATCTGTGGCATCGGCACGCGGGCCGATGAGATCACCATGCGCGACGCGCTGGCGACGCAGGACTATCTCTACACCCTGATCGAACTGGACGACCGGCCGGATACCGAAGTGCGGGTAATGGCGAGCATCCGCGACATGCTGCTGGTCACTCGGGACGGCTCCGAGGCGGTAGTTGCCCGGTTGGCCGATCCGGCGATCCGCATCGTCTCGCTGACCATAACCGAAGGCGGCTACTGCATGGATGAGAGTACCGGCCAGTTCAATGCCGCGCTGCCTCACATCCAACACGACCTGGCCCATCCAAACACCCCGATCAGCGTGTTCGGGCTGCTCTGTGCAGCCTTGGCCAAGCGCCGCGATGCAGGCAATGGGCCCTTCACCGTAATGTCCTGCGATAACCTGCCGCATAACGGAGAGGTTACCCGCAAGGCAACGCTGGCGTTTGCCAGCCTGATCAACACCGAACTGGCCACCTGGATCGAACGCAACGTCAGTTTTCCCAACGCGATGGTTGATCGCATTACGCCCATGACGAGCGTCGCCCATCGCCAGGCATTGAGGCAACAGCACGGGGTCGACGATGCCTGGCCGGTCGTGTGCGAACCCTTCGTGCAATGGGTGCTGGAGGATAAGTTCGTCGCCGGTCGCCCTGCCTGGGAAAAGGTCGGTGTGCAATTCACAGACGACGTCGCGCCCTACGAAGAAATGAAGATCAAGCTGCTTAACGGCAGCCACCTTGCGCTGACCTACCTGGGCGTCCTTCGTGGCTACCGATACGTGCATGAAACCATGGCCGATCCGCTATTCGTCGAGTACATCCGCCGTTACATGGACGAGGACGTGACACCGCAGCTTGAACCGGTACCGGGCATCGACCTCGCGCAGTACAAGCAGACGCTGATCGAACGCTTTTCGAACTGTGCCATCGCCGATCAGCTGGAGCGGGTGTGCTCGGACGGCTCTTCCAAGTTTTCCAAATTCACGGTTCCGACCATCAACCGCCTCATTGCCGAAAACGCCGAGCTGGATCGCGCCGCGCTGGTGGTGGCTGCCTGGGCGCTTTATCTCAGAGGTATCGATGAGAACGGTGATCGGTACCGGATCCTCGATCCGCGTGCGGAATTCTGCCAATCGCTGGTCGATGAGGACGAAGGCCTGGCTGAGCGGCTACTTGGCCGCGAAGAGATCTTCGGCACGCAGATCCCCCGGTCCCTCGCGTTCCGCGATGCCTTCGAGCGCAACCTGCTGCGCCTGGACACACTGGGCGTAAGCGGCACCCTCGACCTGTTGCTGACCCGCTGACGGAGCACGCCATGTTTCTCGGTATCGACTGCGGCACCCAAGGCACCAAGGCACTGCTGCTCGATGCAGCGAGCGGACAGGTGCTGGGCCAGGGTTCGGCCAGCCATGAACTCATCAGCGGCCCGAACGGCCACCGCGAACAGCACGTCGAGCAGTGGACCGCTGCATTCGAAGCGGCAGCCGCGACGGCGCTCGCCGAAGCCGGGGTGGCGGGCGATCAGGTGCTCGGGATCGGAGTGTCCGGGCAGCAACACGGATTGGTCACACTGGATAGCGAAGGCCAGGTTCTACGGCCCGCCAAGCTCTGGTGTGATACCGAATCCGCCGCAGAGAATCAGAGGCTCTTGCACTGGCTGGGTGGAGAACGTGGTTCTCTGGAACGACTGGGCGTGGTCATCGCACCGGGTTACACGGTGTCGAAGCTGTTGTGGATGAAAGAGCAGCATCCTCAGCTGTTCGAGCGTATCGCCCATATCCTCCTGCCCCACGATTACTTGAATTACTGGCTGACCGGTCGCTACAGCACCGAGTACGGCGATGCATCCGGCACTGGCTATTTCGACGTGCACACGCGGCATTGGGACTTGGAGATACTGCGTCATATAGATGCCAATGGACGACTCGAAGCCGCGCTGCCTGAGCTGATCGGGCCTGATAAAGCTGTTGGCACACTCCGTCCGGAATTGGCGCAGCGGCTGCGTCTGAACCCGAATGCGATCGTTTCGAGCGGCGGTGGCGACAATATGATGGGTGCCATCGGTACGGGCAATATCCACCCTGGCGCCATTACCATGAGCCTCGGCACATCCGGCACCTTGTACGCCTTTGCCGAAGAACCACGGATCAGCCCGCAGCCATCGGTGGCGACCTTCTGCTCATCCAGCGGGGGCTGGCTGCCGCTAATCTGCACGATGAACCTGACCAACGCGAACGGCGCCATCCGCGAGTTGCTGCAGCTTGACCTCGATCAGTTCAATGCGCTGGTGGCGCAGGCCCCTATTGGGGCAGAAGGCGTAACCCTACTGCCTTTCCTGAATGGCGAGCGCGTGCCCGCCCTGCCCCAGGCCACAGCCAGCCTGCACGGCCTGACAGCAGACAACCTGACCCGTGCCAATCTCTGCCGCGCCGTGGTCGAGGGCGTGACCTTCGGCTTGCGTTACGGGCTGGATTTGCTCCGTGAGAGCGGAATTCGCAGCGAGCGGATTCAACTGATCGGCGGCGGCGCGAAAAATCCACTGTGGCGGCAGGTTGTCGCCGACATGATGGCGACGCCGGTGGTCTGCACCACGCAAAGCGAAGCCGCGGCCCTGGGCGCTGCGATCCAGGCTGCCTGGTGCCACGCGAGACAAAGCGATTCTCAAGCCAGCCTTATCGAGATTTGCGAACGTTGCGTCGGCCTGGATGAAGCAACCGCGGTCGAGCCTGAACCCAAAGCCGTTCACGCTTATGAACAGGCCTACCGGCGCTACCGGCAGCTGGTCACGGCTACGTACGGCCAGCAAACGCCACCGGATCTAACGACAGTTGCGCGGTGACGAACCGGCTTTGTCCTTAGGCTTACTGCAGGGCTGTTACCCACAAAAGGGCTCAAGTCATTCCTCGCGAAATGCGTGATTTACCGCTGATCGCGAGCAAGCTGGCTCCTACAAAAGCTAAGCAGCACAGCACTTGTAGGAGCCAGCTTGCTGGCGATCCGAACCCTCTGTTGTAGGCGAGCTTGCTCGCGATGGGTGTTCAGCAGGCCATTCAGACGAATGCATAAAAAAGGCAAAGCCACTGTTCGTGGCTTTGCCTCTGGTTCTAGCCTTTGGTGCTAGCGATGCATCAACGGCTACGCAGCATTTCCCGCGACACGTATTTGCCCAGCTCATGCTTGGCGATGGATGCGCGATGCACTTCGTCCGGGCCGTCCGCCAGGCGCAGGGTGCGCTGCATGGCGTACCAATGTGCCAACGGGAAATCCTCGGAGACGCCGGCACCGCCGTGGATCTGAATGGCGCGATCGATCACCTTCAACGCCACGTTCGGCGCGACGACCTTGATCTGTGCGATCTCGCTCGCGGCGATCTTGTTGCCCACCGTGTCCATCATGTACGCAGCGTTGAGCGTCAATAGACGTGCCATGTTGATCTCGATGCGGCACTCGGCGATGTGGTCGAGGTTGGCGCCCAGGCGTGCCAGCGGCTTGCCAAAGGCGGTACGGTCGACGGACCGCTGGCACATTAGCTTCAGGGCCCGTTCGGCAACACCCACGGAGCGCATGCAATGGTGAATACGGCCTGGACCGAGGCGGCCCTGTGCGATCTCGAAGCCACGGCCTTCACCGAGGAGCACGTTTTCATAGGGCACGCGAACGTTCTCCAGCAGCACCTCGGCATGGCCATGCGGGGCATCGTCGTAGCCGAATACCGGCAGCGGACGCAGGACCTTCAGGCCCGGGGCATCCATTGGCACCAGAATCATCGAGTGCTGCTGATGGCGCGGTGCGTCCGGGTTGGTCAGGCCCATGAAGATCATCACCTTGCAGCGCGGATCGCAGGCGCCCGAAGTCCACCACTTGCGCCCGTTGATAACCCACTCATCGCCCTCGCGAACGGCCCGGGCCTGCATGTTGGTGGCATCGGACGAGGCCACTCCCGGCTCGGTCATGCCGAAAGCCGAGCGAATCTCTCCGCGCAGCAGCGGCTCGAGCCACTGCTTCTTATGCGCTTCGCTGCCGTAGCGCACCAGGACTTCCATGTTGCCGGTGTCCGGTGCCGAGCAGTTGAACGCCTCGGGGCCGAGGCCCGAGCTTCCCATGATTTCGGCCAGTGGTGCGTACTCGGTGTTGGTCAGCCCGGCGCCGAGTTCGGAGTCTGGCAGGAACAGATTCCACAGCCCCTCGGCCTTGGCCTTGGCTTTGAGTTCCTCGACGATGGCGGTCGGCTGCCAGCGGTCGCCTTCGCCGACCTGCTGATAGAAGATTGTCTCGGCGGGGTAGACATGCGCGTCCATGAACGCCTGAACGCGCTCACGCAGCTCTTGAACCTTGGGGGAGTAGGCGAAATCCATGGGCAACCTTCTTCGAATTTGGTGATGTGAGAAGGATGCTAGTGCAGCGATTTGGATTTATCTAAGCTATTTTCCTCGTGTATTAACATTCATAACCGATATATGATCGGCGCAAATAACCCAGCCGGAGAGCTTGCGGAAATGAACCTGAACAAGGTCGATCTCAATCTGTTTATCGTCTTCGACGCCATCTACACCGAGGCCAATCTGACCCGTGCCGGGCAAATCGTCGGCATCACCCAGCCTGCCGTTTCAAACGCACTGGCCCGTCTGCGCGAGACATTCAACGATCCGCTGTTCGTGCGTACCGCACAAGGCATGGTGCCTACGCCGATGGCGCAGAACATCATCGGCCCGGTGCGCAATGCGTTGCAGCTGCTGCGCGTCTCAGTGCAGGAAAGCCGCACCTTCAATCCGCTACAGGCAAACAAGACCTTTCGTATCAGCATGACTGATCTCACCGAGGCGGTAGTGCTACCGCCCCTGTTCCAGCGCCTGCGTCGCCTGGCGCCGAACGTGAAGATCGAGAGCATGCTCGCCAAGCGACGCGAAACCACCAAGGAACTGGCCGCCGGCCGCCTGGATTTCGCCATGGACGCCCCGCTCAATACCGATCCTCAGGTTCGCCACGTCAAACTGCTGGAAGATCGCTACGTCTGTGCCATGCGCCGCGGTCATCCGCTGGCGAAGGACAAGCTCAGCGTCGAGGAATATCTGTCACTGTCACACATCCACATCTCCAGCCGTCGCAGCGGTCTGGGCATGGTCGATCTGGCGCTCGGTAAGATGGGGCAGCAGCGCAAGATCGCCCTGCGCTCGCAGCACTACATGATGGCCACTCAGGTCATTCAGCACACGGACATGGCCGTCACGGTTCCAGAGCGTTTCGCCCGTCGTCATGACTTGCATCAAGCGCCGCTGCCAGTGGAAATTCCGCCGCTGGAAACCCACATTTACTGGCATGAGAGTACCGATCAGGATCCAGCCAACCGCTGGATGCGCGAGCAGATGATCGAGATCGCTCAGCAAGTCACCGCGGCGCAGCAAGCCGAATAGCCGTACGCCGGCAGGCACCATGCTTGCCGGTGTCAATTCATGCGCTGTCGCGCATCACCACTTCGAATCCCACATCGATCCGCCGTTGCGATGGCGGTTCTCCGCGCATCAGGCTGAGCAGCATCTGCCCCGCGAGGGTACCGATCTCGCCGCGAATGGTCCGTACCGTAGTCAGGGCCGGATGCATCCAGGCGGCAGCCGGCAGATCGTTGAATCCGGCGATCGCTAACCGCTCCGGCACCGGCAACTGCAGCTGACGAGCCCGAAACAACGCGCCTAGCGCCAGATCGTCATTGTTGAAGAAAATCGCATCGATTTCCGGATGCTGCGCCAGTAACCGATCCAACAACTCGGCGCCCAGCCCGATGGACGAAACCTGCGGCGTCAGCAGTTCCAACGCGGCATCGTAGCGCGACGCTTCACGCATCGCCTGGCGATAACCCTCGGCGCGCTGGAGCGTACGTGGGTCAAGCTGGGCGGCGGCAAACGCGATGTGGTGATAACCGCGTTCGAGCAGCTTGCGCGTCATCGCTGCGCCCGCCTCGTATTGGGAAAAACCGACGCAGTAGTCCTCCTCCGCATCACTCAGTTCCATCAGCGTCACGATGGGGCTGGTGTAGCTGCCAAGCACTTCGCGCGCAGCATCACTGCGTTCGAAACCGGTAACCAGAAGGCCCGCCGGCTGATGCGCCAGATAGGCGCGCAGCAAGCGTTCGTCTTCTTCGGGATGGTAATGACTGACACCAATCATCAGCTCGTAGCCGGCCGGCATCAGTACACGCTGGGCGGCCTCAACGGTATCGACGAACACCGCGTTTGACAGCGATGGGATGATTACCGCGACCAGATTCGACCTTGCGCTGGCGAGGTTGCGCGCGGCGGTATGCGGGACGTAGCCCAGGGACTTGACGGCCGCCATCACACGTTCGCGCAACGCGTCCGACACCCGTTCCGGTTGCGACAGCGCGCGCGAAGCGGACATCAGGGAACAGCCGGCGCTGCGGGCAACGTCGGAGAGTGTAGCCCGCTCCAGAGAACGACGACGGCGAGAACTCATAGTGGCATCCAGCGACCAGGGGCGGGAATTCTATAACGGGATGGCGCCCCCGCAGGGGCGCGCCAGTTCACTTCGGAGCTTTAGCAATTTCCGCCTGGACTTCGTTGAACAGCGGCTCGCCGACCGTATCGATCACGGTCTGAATCGCCGGCTTGGCCTGCTCGCGCATGCGCTGAATCTCTTCCGGGCTGACCTTGTTGATTTCCATGCCCAGTTCTTTGATTTTTGCCAGGGCCTGCTGAGCTTCGGCGCGGGTGTCCTGACGCTCCGAATCACGCGATGTCTTCGCCGCTTCCATGATGATGCTCTGCTCGGTCTCGGACAGCCCATCCCACCAGCGCTTGGACGCCGTGACGATCCATGGGCTATAGACGTGATTGGTCACGCTCAGGTACTTCTGCACCTCATAGAACTTCGAGGAGAGGATGGTGTTGTAGGGGTTTTCCTGACCGTCGACCGCCTTGGTTTCCAGCGCGGTGAACAGCTCGGAGAACGGCAGCGGGACAGCGTTGGCGCCCATCAGCTTGAAGGTGTCGATGAATACAGGGTTGGGCATCACTCGCAGCTTGATGCCGTTGAAGTCCTCCATCTTCTCCACCGGCCGCACATTGTTGGTCATGTTGCGGAAGCCGTTTTCCCAGTAGACCAGGCCGACCAGGCCCTTTTCTTCCAGCGCATCCATGACCTTCTGCCCGACCGGGCCATCCAGCACGTAATCCGCCTGTTTCTCGCTCTCGAACAGGAACGGGGTATCCCAGACAGCCATCTCTTCGGCGATCCCGACCAGCGTCGCCGTCGAGCCGACCATCATCTCCTGCGCGCCACCCATCAGCGCATTTTGCATCTGGTCGTCCGAGCCAAGGCTGGCCGAGGCGAAGGTACGCACCTTGAGTTTGCCATCGGAGGCCTTGGCAATTTCTTCGGCAAGTACCTTCGCCGCCCTGCCCTGGTTGCTGTCCTCGTTGAGGCCATAGCCGAAGCGGATCATCCGAGGACGAATATCATCAGCTGCTTGAGCGCTGACCGCAGTGATGGCGCTGCCAAGTGTGGTGGCCGCCAGGGCGGCTATGAGCAATCGTTTCATGCTGTCGTACCTTTTGTTGTTGTGGTAGATGAAGCTTCTCTGCCAGCAAAAAGACCGGGGGCGCGCGCTAACCAGCCGGCGCGGCCACCCGTTCCGTTAACGCAGCCATTGCAGCGGCACTGTGATGATCGAGGGCACCGCAATCAGCAGTGCGACAATCACCAGATAGATCATGAAGAACGGAATGACCCCGCGTACCAAGGTTTCCATGCGCAACCGACCTATGCCGCCCACGACGTTGAGCACCGTGCCAACCGGCGGTGTGATCAGCCCGATGGAGCCGATCAGTACGAACATCACGCCGAAGTACACCGGATCGATACCGGCCTTCACCGCGATCGGTGCCAGCACAGGCCCGAGAATGAGGATGGTCGGCGTCAGGTCGAGCACCATACCGATGGCGATCATCAATACCATGATCGCGACCATCAGCAGCTTCGGGTCTTGCGCCAACGGGCCGAGCATCGAAGCAATCTCGTCCGGTAGCTGCGCCAGGGTGATCATGTAGGCCGAGACGATGGCCGCGGCGCAGAGAAACATCACCGAAGCCGTGGTGCGGCTCGCGCGGGTCAGTACTTCGATCACACCGCTCCAGCTGAGCTCGCGGTACAGCAGGGTCGAAACGCCCAGGGCATAGACCGCTGCCACTACGGCTGCCTCTGTCGGGGTGAACAGCCCGAAACGCAAGCCACCAACGATGATTACCGGCAGCATCAGCGCAGCCGCGCCATCGACCAGGGCCTTGCGACGCTCAGCTCCGGTGGCCTTCGCCTGTGGTGGCTCTTCGATCTTGCGAGCAATCAGCGTCCACGCCACGACCAGCCCGGCGCCCATGATCAGACCCGGAACCATACCAGCCAGGAACAGCTGACTGATCGAGGTGTTCGTCACCACCCCGTAAATGACGAAGGGCATGGATGGCGGAATGATCGGCGCGATGATGCCGCCGGCCGCGACCAGTCCCGATGACGAACTCAGCGGATAGCCACGCTCGCGCATCATCGGCAAAAGCAGGGTCGCCAATGCGGCAGTGTCAGCCAGGGCCGAACCGGACATGCTCGCCAGGAGTACCGAGGCGGCAATGGCGACGTAGCCGAGCCCACCCCGCTTGTGCCCGAAATAGGCTTGCGCCATGTTGATGATGCGCCGGGAAATTCCGCCAGCGTTCATCAGCTCTCCGGCGAGAATGAAGAAAGGCACCGCCAGCAGTGGGAAACTGTCGGCACCGGCCTGGAGGTTTTGCGCCAGCAGCTGTACGTCCCAGAAATCCAGATACCACATCAGCACCGCGCCGGTGAGGATCAGCGCGAACGCGATCGGCATGCCGAACGCCATGAAACCGAACAGTGAAGAAAGAAAGACCACGACAGTCATGCAGGAACCTCGGCGGGCATTGCCCTATTGTTATCGGGGAGTCAATCGGCCGTTACGTTGGCATCGGCAGCCGGCGGCTGCGGCTGTCCACGCCAAACATTGACCAACTGCAGCAACGCCAGCACCGCCAGTGCCACCATGCTGACCATGACCGGCAGCATCGCCATCGCCAGCGGATAGCCCACTACCGGACTGTTGATCGTCCACCCGAACTGCATCTGGTTCCATCCGCCCATGGCCGCCATGCCACTGGCAACTGCCACCATCAGCCAGCTGATCGAATCGACAACGCGGCGGAACAGTTCAGGAAAGCGATCCCGGATCATGCTGAATGCCATCAGCTCGCCACGGCGCATGCTGGAGGCGACACCGACGAAGACCAGCCAGACGAAGGCCAGCCGCGAGAGCTCCTCGGCACCGGTCCAGCCGGTACCGAATGCGTAGCGCAGCACCACACTGCTGAACACGACGATCACCATGAATGCGAGCAAGGCCGCCATCAGCCAGTCGGTGATGCGATCGAAGCCCTGCGCAACCCTTCCGGTATAGATGGGAGGACTGGTCAATTCCGCACCGTGGTCTGCGGCTCTGTTAGCGCTATCAAGCGGGCGCGCAGAAAGGTCCTCTCGATCAGCAATCTCCAGGCCGGGTTCGCGCTGCATCCAGTCGACGATCTCCTCGACGACCTGCTCACGCGGTTGGCTGGCATCCACCACCAACACGCTGGGCTCCCCTTCTGGGGATTCGAGCGTGGCGAACTGGCTATCCACCAGGGAGATCGGCATGAAATGCCCGGCACGTCCGCCGACCCGCTGGACCGCGGTGTCGTAGTCGATAGAGAGATGGCTGAACCGCAGCTCAGGAACCGCATCGCGCAACAGGTCGCGATAGCGCCGCTTGAGCGCCGAGCATGCGAGTACGAAACCGACATCGTCGTCGATGGCACGTTGCATCTCGATGACCAGCTTTTGCAGCCACTCGACGCGGTCCGCGTCCGACAATGGCGTACCGGCACGCATACGGGCGACATTTTCTTCAGGGTGGAAATGGTCGGCTTCGATATGACGAAAACCCAGTGCATCGGCGACGGCATGGCTGGTGTCGGTCTTGCCCGACCCGCTGACGCCCATCACCACCAGCGCGCGGCCGGTCGCAGAAACATCGCTGTGGGAGTGGGAATCCACTATTGGTTCTCCGGCAGCATCGAGGTGCTGCGTTATGATTGTTGGGCTCGATGGTAGCGCTAACATCCACTCATCATAACTACCGTTCGTCGGGTCAGCGCGCCGCTGAACGGTCGTTTACCTGGAAGATCTCGTTTCGGTTTTGCCGGTGCCCTGACTACAATCGCCGCCGCATCTGAGGAGAACCGAATGCCCAAAGCCATGGCCCGCCATATTCTGGTAAAAACCGAAGCCGAAGCCGCGCAACTGAAAAAACGCATCGCTAACGGCGAGGCGTTCGACGTGCTGGCGAAGAAATACTCGACCTGCCCGTCCGGAAAGAAGGGGGGCGATCTGGGTGAGGTTCGGCCTGGGCAAATGGTCCGCAGTATCGATCAGGTGATTTTCAAGAAGCCGTTACGCGAGGTGCACGGCCCGGTGAAAAGCCAGTTCGGCTACCACTTGGTGCAGGTGTTCTATCGCGATTGACCCGCGCTCAATTCGACGCACCAAATCGCTGCAACTGCATTTCCCGCAACCGGCTCAGCGTGCGGCGAAACGCAAACGATAGATAACCCTGTGTATAAAGCGCCTCCAGCGCCACCTCGGCCTCCAGGTACAAAGGCACGCCACGGTCGTAGCATTCGTCAACCAACGCAATGAAGCGCCTGACCGAATCGTCGCGAGCGGCCAACTTCGGCAGCTCACGATCACCCGCTTCTACTCGTGTCGCGGCATCCTCGGTACCACGCGCGATGCGTCCTCCCCTCTGCTCGCCGCCAAGCCTCGGCACATCGCCGATCAAGATTGCGGAGAACCGATCGCAAAGCTCGATGAAATCCAGCGCAGAAAATGGCCGCTCGCAAAGGTCGGCGAAGCGGCACCAGAGTATCGACTGGCTGCTGCGCACTGTCTGCAGCGAACGCCGGCCGATCGCCACCGGATCAGCGCTTGCATCCTCATCCCCCGCCAGCTCGTCAAATAACATTGGCAACGCGCTCGATGTGCCTGACGCGGCGATCCAATAACGTTGCACCGCAGTACCGGGACGCAGTCGGTGGTCCTCGCCGCCGTCCACGTTGATGACTTGCATGTGCAGGCCGATGGCCTCGATGGCTGGCATGAAGCGCTCACGATTGAAGCCATCTGCGTACAGCTGGTCTGGCCGTTGGTTGGAGGTGGCAACGATGACCACACCATGTTCGAACATGACCTGAAACAAGCGGCCCAGGATGATCGCATCACCGATGTCGCCTACGAACAGCTCGTCGAAGCACAGCACACGGACCTCTTCACTCAGTTCTCTGGCGAGCGCCTGCAGCGGGTCAGCGGTGCCATTGAGCTGGAACAGGCGGATATGCACCCAGCGCATGAAGCGATGAAAGTGCTGCCGGCGTGACGGGACCTGCAAGCTGCTATGAAACATGTCCATCAGCCAGGTTTTGCCGCGCCCCACCGGACCCCAGAGATACACGCTGCGTGGTGGTTCGGTGATCGCCTTGCCGTGTAGCACATCATGGCAGCGCTGCAGCCACTTGACAGCATGCAGCTGGGCCATGTCACTGACGAAGCCCTCGCGGGCGATGGCTTGCTGATACAGGGCAAGCGGTGAGCTGTGATCCATTGAACTACTCGGCCCATGTTGAGGTTGGCCGCGATGGTAGCGCAGGCGGGGCTGGAGAGCAGGTCGCCGTCGATTACGGTCTGCGCTGCTCGCTCATCAGTATCAGCGCCTGCTCGCGCACCTGATCGAGTAATTCCAATTGCGCTGCGGGCGCTACTTCCTGCGCTCTCACCAGCGCATACAGCGGCACCGGAATCACCGGTTCCAGCGGCCGCGCCTGAATGGGTTGCCCGTCACCAGGCAGTGCTGTGAGCGGATCGACCAGCGCGAGCCCCTGTCCGGCGGCAACCAGCGTGCGTGCCAGCTGGTAGGTCTGTACCCACGTATCGATGCGCGGCGGCGGATCGAGCGCCTCCAAATGACCACGCAGCAAACCGCCAAGCGCATCATGCGTATCCAGACCGATCAAGGGTGCATCGGCCAGTTGTTCCAGGCGAAAGGGTTGGGAAAGCACTTCCTCGGGCCACCAGCCAGCCGGGGCGATCACCTTCATCTGCCCTTGCGCGAGGAGCTGGCTGGTGAGACCGGGATGCTCGACAGTCTGCAGAGTCAGCCCGATATCCGCTTCGCGCAGCAGCAGCGCCTCGACGATCTCCGCAGTGTGCTGGGTTGCCAGATGACATTGCGTCCTGGCAAAGCGAGTACGCCAGCGGCGCAGCGCTTCGGGCACCAGCGCTTGCGCCAATGCCGGCGTGCAGATCAGCCGCAGCGCACGCGCTTCGCCCCGCCCGAGATTGCTGGCCAGGCGCCGAATATTCTGGAGGTCGGACGCCAGTCGCTCGGTTTCCTGCTGCAGGATGCGCGCCTCGGCGGTCGGCTGGAGTTTGCCACGCACACGGCTGAACAGCGTGAACCCCAGTTGCTGTTCGGCATGCTTGAGAATCTTGCTTGCTGCCGGTTGTGAGATATGCAACAGCTGCGCGGCGGCGGTCAGGCTGCCGGTCTGCAGGATGGCCTGAAACAGCTCGATATGACGAAGGCGCATGCCCTAATCCTCTGGTCGGGTCGACGAAGCATAGCCTCAGGTTATGGGTTGGCTCCATTCTTTCATTGGCCGCTCCGCTCATGGTGGCTCTAGGCTGCTGTCTCTTACTCTCACGGAGCGACACGATGCGGATTGCGGTGATTGGTGGTGGCGTCATCGGCCTGACGACGGCCTATGCGTTGGTGCGCCGTGGCCATCAAGTCGAGCTGATCGAAAAGCGTGACCAAATTGCGCTAGAGACCAGCTTCGCCAACGGCGGTCAGCTCAGCTACCGTTACGTATCGCCGCTCGCCGATGCAGGTGTGCCCTTGCAGGCGCTTGGCTGGATGCTGCGCGGTAACGATGCGCCCTTGCGGTTCCGACCGAAAATCAGCGCCCGGCAATGGCGCTGGTGCCTGCGCTTCCTGCTCGCCTGCCGACGCTCCACCAATCAACGCAACGCAGGGCACCTGTTGCGTCTCGCCCTGCATAGCCGAGAGATCTTGCGCCGTTGGCGCGAAGAGGACACATTGGGTGACTTTGCCTGGCGCGCCAACGGCAAACTGGTGATCTATCGTGATCAAACCAGTCTTGAGAAAGCGGCGGCCGGGCTCGATGCGAGTGCGGGCCAACTGCTCCTGAATGCCCGGCAATGTACCGAGATCGAGCCCGCCCTGCTGCCCTTGGCCGGCAGGCTGCGAGGTGGCATCTATTCGCCTGGGGACGAGGTTGCCGATTGCCATCTGTTCTGTCGAAGGCTTCTCCAAAGCCTGGAGCAATCGCCGAATTTCCGGTTGCGCTGCGGCCAGGCGGTCAGCCGGCTGCATAGCGATCACGACGGCGTTCGTTCACTCATGCTCGGCAATGAGCAGCTGGAAGTAGATCATCTGGTCATTGCCGCCGGCGCCGCTAGTGGAGCACTGTTACAACCACTCGGTATCGAGCTACCGGTCTATCCGCTCAAGGGTTACAGCCTAACGCTGCCCTTGAGTAGTCGTGCCGGAATCCCGGAAACCAATGTGACCGACTATGACAACAAGGTGGTGTACGCGCGCCTTGGCGATCAGCTGCGGGTTGCGGCGATGGTCGATATTGGCGGGTGGGACGCCAACGTGGATCGGGGGCGGATCTCCATGCTGCAACGTCTGGCGAGCGAAACTTTTCCGGCCGCAGGTGACTATCGCAGCGCTACCCAATGGGCGGGCTTGCGCCCAGCAACCCCGGAGGGCACGCCGCTTCTTGGCGCTACCGCGCTGGACAACCTCTGGCTTAACGTGGGCCACGGCAGCCTCGGTTTCACCTTGGCCTGTGGCAGTGCCGATATTCTTTGCGATTTGATTGGCGACCAGCGCCCCGCCGTTGCGCTGGATGGCCTGACCCTGGCGTCCTGATCGCACAACTCAAGAAGGAGTACACATGACGATCCAACGTTTCAACTGCAATGAACGCATGTCCGCCGCCGTAACCTTCGCCAATCTGGTCTTCCTCGCCGGGCAGGTGCCGGATGACCGTGGCGAAGACGCCGCCGGGCAGACCCGCCAAGTGCTGGCCAAAATAGACCGCCTGCTGGCCGACGCCGGTTCCGATCGTTCGCGGATACTCAGCGCCCAGATCTGGCTGAAGGACATCGATGCCGATTTCGCAGCGATGAACACGGTTTGGTGCGAATGGCTACCCAGCGGCTGCGCCCCGGCGCGGGCGACAGTGGAAGCGCGCCTCGCCTCGCCGAACGTCCTCGTGGAAATCATGGTGATCGCCGCCAGCACTTGAGCGGCTAGGCACCGGTTCTTCTCCGGCGGTGGCCACTAAAATACCGCCATGATCGCCGCGGGCGACCATGGCAGCTAACCCAACCAACAAAAACAAAAGAGGGATACACGATGAAGCAGAACATTCGCATCGGCTTGCTGAGTTGCGCCTTGGCGAGCGCTCTGGGTGCCGCTACAGCTGCGGCCCAAGAACGTTTCGTCACCATCGGTACCGGCGGTCAGACCGGCGTCTATTACACGGCGGGCCAGTCGGTCTGCCGCTTCCTGAACCGCGCCGAAGTGCAACCGGCGATCAAGTGCAATGCGCCCTCCACAGCAGGCAGCGTGACCAATATTGTGTCTTTGGAAAACGGCGAGTATGAGTTCGGATTCATCCAGTCCGATCACCAACACAAGGCGTTGAATGGCCTCGCTCCGTTCGACAAGGGCGGCCCGATTGAAGAACTTCGTGCGGTATTTTCCTTGCAGACGGAGATTCTCACTGTGGTCGCCCGAAGCGACAGCGGCATCGAATCGTTCGATGACCTGAAGGGCAAGCGGGTGAATATCGGAGTACCTGGCTCAGGTAGCCGCGACACCTTTGACGAGGTCATGAAGGCCAAGGGCTGGACCAACGCCGACTTCGCCCTGGCTGGCGAGCTTAAGCCTGCGGAGATGGCCTCTGCGCTCGGTGACAACAACCTCGACGTGATCACTTATGTGGTCGGCCATCCCAGCGGTGCCATTCAGGAGGCGCTTACCAATGTCGAGGCCGAGCTGATACCGATCAACGGCCCGGAAATCGAGAAGTTTCTGCAGGGTGCCGACTACTACACCACCGCGGAGATTCCGGCAGGGCTCTACCCTGGTGTGGATGAAGCGGTGCCTTCGATCGGCGGCAAAGCAGTGCTGGCTACAACCGCGAACACCGATCCCGAAATCGTGTACCAGCTGGTCAAGGCCGTGTTCGACAACCTCGACCGCTTCAAGCGTCTGCATCCGGCGTTTGCCGATCTGGAAGCCAAGGACATGATTCGTGTCGGCCTCACCGCCCCGCTGCATGAGGGTGCCGAACGGTTCTATAAAGAGCAGGGTTGGCTGTAACCTGCCCGCACCGCCCTCGACCGGGCGGTGCATTTCCGCCTAGCGTGAATGGCGCCCTGGTGGAAATCTGGCGACGGTCAGGTCGAGCCCCAGCACATATAACTTATTGAATGGAAAAGCAAAAGTATCTGCCTGGCTGAAAAACACCCAATCCGTAGCGAGGCCTCGCCCTTCCTAGGACTGAAGCGATTCAGCAATAGATATCCACCTCGTTATCCACAGTTTCTGTGGATTAAGCCCCAGGCCGGTAACCCTTGATCTCGCAGCTAGCAGCGTCGTGCTCTGGCAGACGCTGCATGCCGGCCACGGCGCCCAAGCGTAACGCTGGCAAGGGCCGCCGGCGGCCTCAAATCAAAGCCCCAGCTCGGACAACCCAGGATGATCATCGGGCCGACGGCCAAGCGGCCAGCGAAACTTGCGCTCGGATTCGTTAATTGGCAGGTCATTGATGGATGCGAAGCGGTTCAGCATCAGCCCATCCTCGCTGAACTCCCAATTCTCGTTCCCGTAGGAGCGATACCAGTTACCGGAATCGTCATGCCATTCGTATGCATAACGCACTGCAATGCGGTTGTCGGTGAATGCCCAAAGCTCCTTTATCAGCCGATACTCAAGCTCCTTGGCCCACTTGCGTTCAAGAAACATGCGAGCCTCATCGCGGCCATTGGGGAATTCGGCTCGATTCCGCCAGCGGGTATCCAGGCTGTAGGCAAGCGCCACTTTGGCAGGGTCGCGGCTATTCCAGCCATCTTCGGCCAGGCGCACTTTCTGGATGGCGGTTTCGCGCGTGAACGGCGGCAGCGGCGGACGGGTATCGCTTTTCGATGACATGGCATTACCTCACTGTTTGGTAGTTATTGCTCTTTTTCAGGCGAACTAGCCCGCAGAAGCAGTTCGGCAGCCCTGCCTGCACAATCGGCGGCACCCGCTTGTCCGGTCACCATTGCAACAGCCGTGGCGCCATCTATCAGTACGAGAAATTGCCAGGCCACTTCCTTGTACTCGGCAATGCCGCAGGCACGGATAAGGTCCTCCAAGTACTTCAACAGGCGCCGCTTATGCAGCGCGGTTACCGCTCGGATAGCGCTCTGAGGGTCTCCAATCTCGCCAGCGGCATTGATGAATGCGCAACCACGGAAATCCGTCGAGTCGAACCAGCTACGCAGCAAAGGAAAGATCGCGCGTAGACGATGGGCGGGATCGCCGTTGGATGTTCCTTCGACCAACCACTGCATCCAGCGCTGATCACGGTTGCCAAGCGCCGCGGCGACCAGCAGCTCCTTGGTTGGATATAGCCGGTAAATATTTTTGCGAGCGACTCCTGATTCTCGGACGATCGCATCCATGCCGGTCGCGTTGATTCCGCCGGCATAGATCAACCGCTCTGTCGACATCAACAGCTTGGTTTGGATGGCCGTTCCGTTTTCCATGGTGAGCTCAGGTGAGAATGGTCGTTCTCCAACGATAGACGTCCCTGTCTCATAGATCAAACACGGCGTATTGCTCATCCGAAGGCAGGTTCGAGCCCTATCGAAAAAGCCGGTACGGTAAGTGACACCCGCAGCACGGAAGATTGCCGATACGCGGGCTGTCACCATGCGCTTTCCAGCGTCTGGCAGGCTTCGCTGGCCGCCCGCGCACCCAAACGAGCGTCATGCAAGCGGCCTTCATACGCCTGTCAGGTTTGCCCGCTGCGCTGTAGCCGGGCGTAGCAGAAGCGCCGCCACGCAGGTCGCTATGGCCGCAAGCACCACCACTGCTCCGGCGGCGCTCCAACCAAAAGCCGCCGTGACGCTGCCAATCACTACCGGTCCCAGCAACTGCCCAAGATTGCTTCCTTGCATCATTAGCCCCACTGCAACCGGTACGAGCGTGGCGTGAGGCGCGACCAATGAGGCACAGATCAGCAGCGTGGCCGGAATCAGTCCGCCCGCCGCTGAAAAGAGCAGGCACAGCATGAAAGTTGGCATCGCAGGAAGTGAGCCCAGGAATATGCCGACACCGGAGACACCCATGACGCCGCTCGCTATGACAATCAACGAAGCTTTGGTGGCTCCCCTGGCGACCAGATAGCCTGCGGCAAGATTTCCACCGGCGTTGATGGCGCTTGCCAGTGCGCTTAGCAAGCCGGCCGTCCGGTAAGAGACGTCCATTCGCTCCATCAGCAGAACGGGAATAAAACTGAATAACGCGAAGAACATCAGGCTGTAGAGCGCGAAGGCGACCGCTAGCAACACCGTGCCCCTGGAACAGAACAGGCAACGAATAGCGCCAATCATGTGACTCAAAGAGCGCCCGCTGCCGGAGGCAATGTGCGGAACCCCGACGATTACCATCACGGCAAACGTCAGGGCGAGGCCGGAATTTGCCCACCAGAACGACTGCCATGTTGGAAACAGCGGTCCGACAAGCATCGCCAACGCTATTCCGCATGGCATGAAGCAGCTCCATAGCGAAAATGCCAGGTCCCGCTGCGCTGCCGTTGTCAGGCCCTGTATGAGGGCCGGCCCGGCGACGATTATCAGCAGGAAACCAAGGCCTTCCACTAGCCGAGTAGCCAGCAGAACGGGAAAAGCCGGTGCGACAGCCCCCAGCACATCCGAAAACACCAGTATTCCCAGCCCCAGCAACATCGAGCGTCGGCTTCCGACAGCCGCGACCAACACGCCCGCCGGTGCGCCACCGACAAGTCCGAGCACCGCGACGATGCCGGTCAACCAGCCAACCTCGCCAAGGCTCAGGTGCATATCCGCCACGAGCATCGGTGTCGCGATCGCCGTTTTGCCCAGATGCAAAGCGGCAACGATGCCGCATCCCAGGATGAGCCAGACAATCGCCCCCGGTCGTGTGGTGGTTGCCGAAACGTTCATTGCGTCTCCCTGACAGGCGAGACCGAGAGTGCGGTAGCAACTCGAGCAACATACCAACCTTGATAGCGCGCACCGTCCAGCTCGTTGGCGCTTGGCTGGCGATCGCCGCCGCTGCCGTCGTCTGCAAGCGTCGAAGCGCCGTATGGCGACCCACCCGAAACGGCATCCATTCGAAGTTGGCCCTTGAAGCTGTACGGTAGCCCAACCACGATCATGCCCAGATGAAGCAGCACAGTGTGGGTCGCCAGGATTGTGCTTTCCTGACCGCCATGTTGGCTGCCTGTCGAGGTGAAGACGCTGCCGACCTTGCCGACGAGCTTGTCTTCGAGCCACAACCCGCCGCACTGGTCGAGGAAGTTCTTCATCTGTGAGGCCATGTTACCGAAGCGTGTTGGCGTCCCGATCACCACCGCATCGTATTCGGGCAGCTCCGACACGGTGGCCACACTGGCCGGTTGATCGAGCTTGTACTGCGCTCTCTGAGCGACGTGCTCGGGCACCAGCTCGGGTACCCGTTTGATGACCGCCGTCGCGCCGGCCTGACGAGCCCCCTCAGCGATCGCCTGCGCAAGCGTTTCGATATGCCCGTACGACGAATAGTAAAGCACCAGTACCTTAGCCATCGTGGTCACCCTCGTAGGTCATTGACAGCGAAAGCCTATACGCTCTGGATGTTCTACAAGAGTGATATAAAATTGAACGAGTTGATCTACGGAGCAGATCATGCTTGACGGTATGACGCTGGATCAGATCCGCATCTTCGTTGCGGTCGCCGAAAGCGGCAGTTTCCGCTCCGGTGCGGCGCGCCTGCTGCGTGTGCAGTCGGCAATCAGCCACGCGATAGCCAATCTGGAGGCGGAGTTGGGTTTGCAGCTCTTCGACCGCACCGGCTATCGCCCAGTATTGACGCAGGAAGGCCAGGCCTTGCTGGCGAATGCTCGCGACCTTCTCCTCAGAGCAGATGCCATGCGGGCGCGAGCCCGCGCACTTGGCGGCGGTGTCGAGCTGGAGCTATCCCTGGTGGTCGATACGCTCTTCCCGATTGCACGGGTGGCGCACGCGATGACCCGGGTGAGTGCGGCCCATCCTATGACCACCTTTCGCGTAGAGTCACAACCACTAGGCGGGCCAATCTCGGCCTTGGAAGACAAGCGCTGCACCCTAGCAATCGTCGTGGGCGAGGACTTTCGAAGCCCGCGAATCGCATTGGAGGCGATCGGCTCGGTCGAGCAGATCGCAGTGGTACATGCGGACCATCCACTCGCGAAACGTGACGCACGTATACCGCTCGGGTTAGCTGATCTCGCCGACCACCAGCAAATCGTGCTGATCGACCCCTCCCCGCTTTCGGAAGGCCGAACGTTCGGTGTCCTGTCGCCATATACCTGTCTGGTAAACACGCAGGAGGCCAAGTTCACCCTCATTCGCGCAGGGCTCGGATGGGGCCGTCTGCCAGCATGGCAGGTGCACGACGATCTCCAGGCGGGCCACTTGGTTCGCCTTGGAATTCCAGCACTTGGGAGAAACAGCGAAATAGCGGCCGAAGCCTACTTGGCGCACCGTCTGGACGCCCCCCTTGGGCCAGTCGCACAGGAGTTTCGCCGAGCTTTGACAGAGCTAAATATTTGAATACGCCATCGAAGAGCCATCTGCCATGCCACAACGTTTCTACGACATAGATGCCCGGTACGCTGGGGCCGTAGATGACGTCTCCGGAAGCGATCGGCCTTTGATTCATGACAAAGCGGCTGGCTTCTTACAGCAATCGCTCGGCAAGCCTAGCCGTTAAGCCAACCATCCAACCTTATGAGAGCCAGATTAAAAACATGCTGGTCTTTTCGACAGGCCCGTTGTGCCAACGGCGCCGACTTCATAGACTAATCGTATGAAGTTGTTCATCCGGTTGTGCTTCTCATTGATCCTCAGCGTCGCTATCCCTGTTACCGGGATGGCGCAAATGCTGATGACGACCGGAAACCCCACCATACCTGCCGAATCCGTGGATCCTGTTGCGCACCAAGCGATGGATGATGAGCATGACTGCTGTGCGCCGGAACACCTTCATAAATACCAAGGCGTCTGCGAAAACGGCCAGGAATGCCAAACAAGCAGCATGCTTGAGAGCTTAACGGAAAAGCCAGCGGCCTATTTTCCGCACTCGCATTGCCCCTCCCCTTCTATCGGCCTCGCTCCATCCTTAGCGCTCGAGCCCATCTGGCACCCACCTCGGGTCTGATTCCGATCCCCTCCTAAACACCTCCCAGCCGTAGAGATCTGGGCGGGATTTGCGCGCCTCTGGCGCGCATGGAAGATCAGGAATTCTGACCATGAAACCCCAAAATTTGCGGGCTGCTGCCATTGCGGCCGCCCTTTTGACGGGCGCTTTTGCCCTGCCTGGGTCCGCTTGCGCTCTTGCCTTGGAGCAGGCGCTGAGCCTGGCCGAGCAAGAAGCACCATCACTCAATGCTCAACGGGCCAACCTAGAGGCAGCGCGTAGCGCAACCATTCCAGCAGGTGAACTACCGGACCCAAAGCTGAAACTTGGCTTGCAAAACGTGCCCATTGAAGGCGAGCAACGTTGGCGGCTGGATGAAGACTTCATGACCATGCAGATGATCGGGGTCATGCAAGACGTACCTAATCGAGCGAAAAGGCGTGCGCGTGTCGAGTCGGCGGAAGCCGATGTGGCGCTCGCCGGTATCCAACAGACCATTGAGCGGCTGAAAGTGCGGCAAAACACTGCCGAGGCGTGGATTGCCGCCTTCGCGGTCGAGCAGAAACTCGATCTCTTCAAACAGCTCTATGGTGAGAACCAGCTTTTCTCGCGGGCTGTCACAGCACGCATTGCCGGTGGTCGCGGCCAAGCCGCAGATAGCGTGGTTCCAAAGCAAGAGGCCGCATTGCTGGCTGAGCAAGAGGACGAACTCTTACGCAATCAGGCCGTTGCACGGGCCGAGCTTCGCCGCTGGATCGGTAACGAGGCAAGCGAGCCACTTACCGGCACTTGGCCGCAATGGCTTGAGAATTTCGATCATTACCAGCACAACCTTCAGCGACATCCAGACCTGCTCGCTTTTGATCCGATGGCTGAACAGGCGGAGGCCAGGGTGCGCCAGGCCGTAGCCGAAAAAACACCGGACTGGAGTTGGGGCGTCGACTACCTGCATCGTGGCAGAGAGTACGGCGACATGGTCAACCTCAGCGTCAGTTTCGACCTGCCGCTATTTACCAGCTCTCGACAGGATCCAAAGATCGCGGCTGAGCGAGCGCGCCTCACACAGATCGAGGCGCAGCGCCAAGCGGCGTTGCGTATGCATAACCAGGAGCTAGCCGCCGACCTGGCTGAATATCAGCGCCTTGACCGCGCGTTCGTACGTGTTGAAGAAACCCTACTGCCACTCGCCGAGGATAAGGTCCGCCTTGCCATGGCGGACTACCGCGCCGGGACCGGCGAACTGACCGCTGTGATCGATGCGCGCCGCCAGCTCGTCGAGACTCGCCTGCGTCGTATTGACGTAGCCCGCGACCGATCGCTGAGCAACGCCCGCCTGCATTTTGCCTTTGGAGATACCCGACCATGACATTTCAACTCAAGCGGCTGGCCCTCGTCCTAAGCCTTCCGCTGATTATCGGTACTGTGGGCATTGTCGGTCTGTCTACCTCTGTGTTCGCGCAAGCGGAAGAAGAAAAGGAGGTGCTTTATTGGTACGACCCCATGTATCCGCAACAGAAATTCGATGAGCCAGGCAAATCCCCCTTTATGGATATGGACCTTGTTCCTCGCTATGCCGATGAAGGCGGTGACGGGGCGTCCATTAGCATCGATCCGAGCGTGACGCAGAACCTTGGTATGCGTCTGGCGACCGCAACACGTGAATCGATTAGCCAGTCGCTCGAAGCGACAGGCGCATTGATGTTCGACGAGCGAGACGTGGCTGTCGTGCAGGCACGCGCCGGTGGCTTCGTCGAGCGCGTTTACGGCCATGCGCCGGAGGATGTCATCGAAAAAGGGGCACCGCTGGCCGACCTGCTTATCCCCGAGTGGGCGGCGGCACAGGAAGAGTACCTGGCGCTCAAAGGCGTCGGTGAAGCCCCGTTGCTCGCAGCGGCCCGACAGCGGTTGCGGCTTGCTGGCATGCCGCCCGAGGTCATTGCGCAGCTGGAACGGACCGGTAAGGCACGCCCTGTCTGGACCGTAACGAGCCCGATCGGCGGCGTGCTGAACAGTCTTGACGTTCGCGAGGGTATGACCGTACCCGCCGGCGCATCTCTCGCACGCATCAATGGACTGAACATGGTGTGGCTTGAAGTCGCTGTGCCAGAGGCGCAGATCGCACATTTGGCGCCGGGGCAATCAGTCACAGCGCGCTTACCTGCTTTTGCGGGTGAAACGCTGGAAGGAACAGTTCAGGCGGTACTGGCGCAGGCCAACCTGAATAGCCGCACGGTGCGCGTCCGGGTCGAACTGCCTAACCCGCAACAGCGACTTCGTCCCGGCATGACGGCAGACGTGACCTTGAGTCGCGACGTTGAAGAGGCCCTGGTGGTCCCGTCAGAGGCCGTCATTCGCACCGGCCGGCGCGCATTGGTGATGTTGGCTGAGAACGAAGGCCGCTACCGCCCGGTTGAAGTCCGCACCGGTCGAGAGTTCGATGACAAAACGGAGATACTGGAAGGGCTGGAAACCGGCCAACAGGTCGTGGCATCCGGTCAGTTCCTCCTCGATTCCGAGGCGAGCCTACGCGGGCTGACCGCGCAGATTTTGCAGCAGCCTGCACCGCCCACCGTATCTACCCTGCACGAGGCGGAAGGGACAATAGTCAGCCTGGAAGCTGGCGTGGTTGGCCTGTCGCATGGGCCGTTCAAGACGCTGAACATGCCTGGGATGACCATGCCCTTCCCGGTTACCGACCAGTCCCTGCTGTCAGGCTTGCAAATCAGCGATCGCGTCCGTGTTGGCGTGCGTGAAAGCGACGAAGGGCTGCTCATCGAGCGCATCGAGAAGCTCGGGGGTCAGCCATGATTGCAGCCACCATCCGCTGGTCAGTGGCTAATCGCTTCCTGATCCTTTTAGCCACCGTGTTTGCGGTGGCCTGGGGAATCTGGTCGATCAAAAACACCGCTGTCGATGCACTACCGGACCTTTCCGACGTTCAGGTCATCATCCGCACGCCATACCCAGGGCAGGCGCCCCAGATCGTCGAGAATCAGGTCACCTACCCGCTGACGACCACCATGCTGTCTGTCCCCGGCGCGAAGACGGTCCGCGGCTACTCCTTCTTCGGGGATAGCTACGTGTACGTCCTGTTCGAGGACGGCACAGACCTCTATTGGGCCCGTTCGCGGGTGCTGGAGTACCTCAGCCAGGTGCAAAGTCGGCTTCCCGCCGCTGCCAAGCCCGCCTTGGGGCCTGACGCCACTGGTGTCGGCTGGATCTACCAATATGCGTTGGTGGATCGTACGGGCAGGCATGACCTTTCGCAGCTGCGCTCTTTGCAAGATTGGTTCTTGCGCTATGAGCTCAAGACACTGCCCAACGTGGCGGAAGTAGCGCCCATAGGCGGGATGGTCAAGCAGTACCAGGTTGTACTGGATCCTATACGCATGGCCAGCAGGGGCGTGACGCAGCAGCAAGTCGCTCAGGCTATCGATGAGGCCAACCGTGAAACCGGCGGGAGTGTTCTGGAGCTAGCAGAAACCGAGTTCATGGTCCGTGCGACCGGGTATCTGAAGACACTCAAGGACTTTCGAGCCATTCCGTTGCGTCTCGACGGCGGCGTGCCTGTGACGCTAGGGGACGTTGCGCATATCCAGCTCGGCCCGGAAATGCGCAGGGGTATTGCCGAGCTTGATGGCGAAGGTGAGGTAGTCGGTGGAGTCGTTATCCTGCGTAGCGGCAAGAACGCTCGGGAAACGATCGCTGCGGTTCAAACCAAGCTCGATGAGCTCAAAGCGAGTCTTCCCGAAGGCGTCGAAATCGTCACGACTTACGACCGTAGCAAGCTGATCGACAGTGCCGTTGAAAACCTCACCCACAAGCTCATCGAGGAATTCATTGTCGTTGCGCTGGTTTGCGCAATATTCCTGTGGCACCTGCGCTCATCTCTGGTCGCCATCGTTTCGTTGCCGATTGGCATCCTGATCGCTTTTATCATCATGCAGCGGCAAGGCATAAACGCAAACATCATGTCGTTGGGCGGCATCGCGATCGCGATCGGAGCGATGGTCGACGCGGCAATCGTCATGATCGAAAACGCCCACAAGCACATCGAGGGCTGGCACAAGCGGCATCCTGGCTCAACTTTGAAGGGCCAAGAGCACTGGAAGGTCATTACTGACGCGGCTGTTGAAGTGGGGCCGGCACTGTTCTTCAGCCTGCTGATCATCACGCTGTCGTTCATTCCAGTGTTCACCCTTGAGGCACAGGAGGGCCGCCTGTTCGGCCCCCTGGCGTTCACCAAAACCTATGCAATGGCAGCGGCTGCGGGTCTGTCTGTCACGCTGGTTCCGGTGCTCATGGGGTATTGGATACGGGGCAAGATCCCGGACGAAC
Organism: Pseudomonas sp. SST3; assembly: GCF_003325755.1. The sequence goes on from NZ_QORI02000006.1 coordinate 83,794, forward strand.
ACCACAACCCGCTCAACCGTGGCCTCATCTGGATCTACAAGCCTGCCCTGGACGCGGTGCTGCGCTGGCCCAAGATGACCCTGCTGGTGGCAGTTCTGGTTTTTCTGACTGGTCTGTGGCCCGCCTCTCGTCTCGGCGGGGAGTTCTTGCCACCGCTGGATGAAGGCGACCTCCTCTATATGCCCACTGCGCTTCCAGGCCTCTCCGCTCAGAAGGCATCTGAGTTACTGCAGCAGACGGACCGACTCATCAAGACGGTGCCAGAGGTTGCACACGTATTCGGTAAGGCCGGTCGGGCCGACACGGCGACCGATCCCGCCCCGCTGGAAATGTTCGAGACGACCATCCAGTTCAAGCCGAAGGATCAGTGGCGCCCCGGGATGACGCCTGAAAAACTGGTTGAGGAGTTGGATCGCACCGTACAGGTGCCGGGATTAGCCAATCTCTGGATCCCTCCAATTCGCAACCGCATCGATATGCTGGCGACGGGGATAAAGAGCCCGATAGGCGTGAAGGTATATGGCACGGACCTGGCGCAAATCGACAAAGCGACCCTGACGGTCGAGCAGATCGCCAAAACGGTGCCTGGGGTCAGTTCGGCGCTCGCGGAGCGACTGACCGGCGGCAGGTACATCGATGTGGATATCGATCGTGTCGCCGCCGCACGCTACGGCCTGAATATCGCGGACGTGCAATCGATCGTGGCCGGTGCCATCGGTGGTCAAACCATTGGTGAAACCGTGGAAGGGCTCGCCAGGTATCCGATCAACCTGCGTTATGGCCGCGAGTGGCGCGACTCGATAACCGATCTGTGCAACCTGCCTATCTACACGCCGCAAGGCAGTCAGATCACCTTGGGGACGGTGGCCAAGGTACAGGTGACCGGCGGGCCGCCAATGCTCAAAAGCGAAAACGCGAGGCTGTCGGGTTGGGTTTACGTCGACGTCCGTGGCCGCGACATGGCGGCTGTGGTTGGCGATCTGAGGGAAAGGATCAGCGAAGGTGTGCAGCTCGAGTCCGGCATGAGCATCGGCTATTCCGGCCAATTCGAATTCATGGAGCGAGCTAACGCGAAGCTGAAGCTCGTCGTGCCGGCTACTCTGCTGATCATTTTTGTCTTGCTCTACCTCACGTTTGCCCGCTTGGGCGAGGCGCTGCTCATCATGGCTACGCTGCCATTCGCCCTGACCGGTGGCGTCTGGTTCCTGTATTTACTGGGATACAACCTCTCCGTCGCGACAGGCATCGGCTTCATCGCGCTCGCAGGGGTATCCGCAGAGTTCGGTGTGATCATGTTGCTTTACCTGAAGAATGCCTGGGCCGAGCACCTTGATACCGGAGCTCAAAGTGAGGGCGCCCTCCTCGACGCGATCCGCGAAGGCGCCGTACAACGGGTTCGCCCAAAGGCCATGACTGTCGCCGTGATCATCGCCGGTCTGCTGCCCATCCTTTGGGGTAGCGGGACCGGCAGCGAAATCATGAGCCGCATCGCCGCGCCCATGGTAGGCGGAATGATCACCGCACCTTTGCTCTCCTTGTTCGTTCTGCCGGCCGCCTACCTGCTGATGCGCCGCCGGCAATTGCGTGCCTTCCCGACAAGTAACCAACCCAACCTCACTGGAGAACATCCATGAACATCAAGCACATCACCCTCGCCACGCTCCTTCTGATACCAGCCGCCTATGCTGCCGATAAGGAATCTATGGGCGGCAAGCCGATGGATCATCAAGGCACGAATATGGAGATGGATCAGAAGGCGGCCGGACAAACCGCTACTGCCACTGGCACGGTAAAGAAAGTGAATATGGATAAGGGGACGGTCACCATCGCACACGGACCGGTCGAATCGCTGGGTTGGCCGTCGATGACGATGGGCTTTAAAGCAAAGCCTGATCAGCTCAAAATGCTGAAAGCAGGGGACCAGATCGAATTCGGATTCTCCTCGAAGGGCATGAATTCAACCATTACGCGTATCGAAAAGCAGTAAGAGCAGAAGGCGACCGCCGCAGGCGCGGCGGTTGTACCAACATCAACTGATCTGCCCCGAGCTTGCGTACCGTAGCCTAACTGACAGGCAGCGGTTCCGCCGTCTCCTCATAAGCCGACGGCTCAGGACAGGCGGCAAATCCGCTAGTAAACAGCCTGCACAGCCATGCGCGGCAATGGGATATGCAGCTGCCACTAGCTAAAGCACGACGCTCCGATGCCTGATCACCAGTTGGTTTTTGCAGCTTGGTGGTTTGCTGCTTGCCCCGGGTAATACGCAGCACCGAGTGACATAACCCGATCGCGCGAAGATACCGATTCGCCTGCCTCTCTCTTGCGCCACCTTTCGCCTTGCCGCCGGGCTTGTGCTGTTTCCCGCTGCCACGAAAACGCTCTCCTCATGCTTGCGATGATCGACTGCCTCGAGTAACAGCTCGAATTCTCATTTGCATTCGATATACATTATCGTTTAGGGTTTACAAACACCTTACATATCGTTTCTACAAGATCAAAAAATGACAGAGCCCTTCACCACTCAGACTCATCTGCGTAATGGACAGGACGTCTATGGCTTGTTGAACTCCGTTCCCTCCCCCTTGTTATGCGAGATGATCGCTGCGGCGGGATATCACTTCCTCATTCTCGACATGGAGCATCTTCTACGCTCCGAAGAAGAACTTATGCACTGCCTTCGGGCATGCGAGCGCGGGGGCATTGCGGCCTGGTTACGTGTGCCTGCGGCCGATCCAAAGCTGATCGGACGTGCGCTCGACGCGGGCTTTCAGGCCATCGTGTTGCCCCGCGTCGAAAGTGCAAGCGAAGTCGAGACGGCCGTGGAAGCCGCCTGGTTTCCGCCGCAGGGTCGACGCAGCATCACTGGCGGGCGGGCGACCGGGTTCGGTGCTCTGTCGCTTGATGGCCATATCGCGCGGGTCAATGGCGAGCCACGCATCATTCCGATGATCGAAAGCGCGGCAGGCCTCGCCGCGCTGCCGTCCATCCTCGAATTGCCCGGCGTAGCCATGGTCCTGGAGGGCGCGCTTGATCTGGCGCTCGATCTGGGGCTCGGGCCGAACCCGCTTCATCCCGATGTCTGGCAAGCCCTTCTGCAAATAGCAGATGCCTGCGCCGATGCGGATGTTCCTTTCTGTGCCAACCCTCGCAATCCAGATCAACTGCAGTACTGGAAGGCCAGAGGCGTTCGCAGCTACCTCGCTGGCGAAGACCGCGGTTTGTTACTCAACGCCCTGAAAAGCCGGCTGCAAACCCTGACAACCCCATAAAAAAGGAAATGAACCCTAATGATTAGGAAATCCCGTGAGCTCTGCTTTTCCCTCGGATTGCTAGCCGCAGCGGTGGCACAGGCATCCCTGGCCGAGGAGTCGACGGAGAAAAAGATTGCCCTCGACCCGATGACCATCAAAGGAGATGTACTCGGCACGGCAAGTAACGAGGAAGTGCTCACATATGCGGGCAGCCGTAGCGTGGTTGATGCTCAGGCGCTGGATCAGGCCAGCACCCGCGGCCTCGACGATGCCCTGCAACGCGTTCCCGGCATCAGGATCTTTGATGAAACCGGCACCGGAGTTCTCCCGCAGCTGTCGGTACGTGGCCTCTACGAGAGCCGCAGCGGGCGGGTGCAGGTACTCTCCGATGGTATTCCTCTGGCACTGGCCCCTTACGGTCAGACCAGCCTGTCACTGTTCCCGCAGACCCTGGCGACCGTCGAGCGCATCGACATTGTGCGTGGTGGTGCAGCAGTGCAGTACGGCCCGAACAACGTGGGTGGCGTGATCAACTTCATCAGCCCGCCGATACCTGAAACCTGGGAAACCACCTTGCAGGAGCGCGTCACCTTCGCCGCTGGCGGGCGCCGTCTGTGGGATAGCTATATCGGTACCGGGGGCTACCTGACCGACAACTTCGGCCTGCAACTGGACCTTAATACGATCAACGGCGAATACGGCCGAGAGCATTCCGGTACCGACGTTCAGAATTTCCGACTGCGTGGCCAGTGGGATATCGACGACCTGCGCGCCCTGAGTTTTGGTGTGCAGCGCTACAAAGCAGATATGGATCTCGCCGGCGCACTCAGCGTCGCCGATTACAAGGCTGACAGACGCCAGTCGACCCGTGACCTGGACCGCTTCGAGGGCGACACCGACCGCGTATGGGGCACCTACAGCCAGTATTTGGGAAGTGTCGGCGCCTTCGAGGACGTGGAGTTCAGCTGGACCAACTTCGCCCAGCACAGTTATCGCAACTTCATCGTGGGCCTGCCCTTCACTCCCGATGCAACGCCGGCCACGCTACAGGATGCGCCTCGGGACTTCCGTGTATGGGGCAGCGAGCCACGCCTGAGCATGACCATTCATGGCGACAAGGTCAGCCAAACCTGGCTGGTTGGGGCTCGCCTGGTCAAGGAGGATGTCGATTTCGATGTCAACCGCACCAACCGCACCACCGGCGAATACAGCGTCATCCGCGACTGGACTTTCGACGACGAAGCCCGGGCCGCATACATCAGCAACGCCATCAGCCTGCTGGATGGGCGCCTGACTGTCACCCCGGGTGTGCGCTACGAGCATGCACGCATGGAGTATGCCGATGGCGTAAGCGGCGTCGAGCAGGAAACCGTGGCCGAGGAGTGGTTGCCCGGCCTGAACGTCGGCTATGCGCTCAACGACAACTGGTTCCTGTATGCCAATGCCCAACGATCGCTGCGCCTGCCACAGATCACCTCGATCGTGAAGGATGGTGACGTGGCAGCCGAGATTGCCTGGAACTACGAAACCGGCGTGCGCTTCACCCCTCGCGAAAACCTGCGCCTGGATGTCGGCCTGTACCGCATCGATTTCGACGACCAGATCGAATACAACCGTGCCAACGACCGCTTCGAAAACCTGGGCAGCACTCGCCACCAAGGCATCGAAACGGAAGTGTTCTGGACCCCAGCTGCGATGCCCCGTCTGGACCTGCATGCCAGCTACGCCTATCTGGACGCCGAGCAGCGCGCGGGCGCATTCAGCGGCAACGATGTGCCCTTTGCCTCCAGCCATCAGCTGGGTGTGGATGGTCGTTATCGCTTCGCCGAAGACTGGGCGTTTTCCGTCGATGGCCTCTACGTCAGCAGCGCCTACACCGATGCGGCAAACACGACAGAGGAAAACGCAAATGCTTCGGTCGGCGAGATTCCTTCCTACTGGGTATGGAACGCTGCGATCGAGCATGAGCTCAAGCTCCAGGATGGTGTTCTGACCACCTCCGCTGGCGTGAGCAACCTCTTCGACCGCGAATACTACTTCCGCGGCATCGATACCAGCCCCTGGGGCCGTCAGCCCGCCCCCGGCCGAACCCTGACCCTGGGGGCCAACTACCGCTTCTGACCACCTCACCGCCCGGCTCTCCGGGCGGTACTTCCTTTATCTTCGGAGACCGACATGCCGCGGCCTATCGTCATCCTCAGTCACATCGCCACACTGTCCATCACTGAAGGGTTTCTTCCCGCGGCCCGCAGGCGTGGTCATCCTGTGTTGCTGCTCACCGATCATGCTCAGGACCATTGGCGTGAGCTGGACAAGCTTGGCCAATCGGCTGAGGGGCTGGAGATCCACGAGTGTGATGTGTTCAATCCACTCGCGATAATCGAGCTCCTGCAGGCGCTCGGTCAGAAGCCATTGGCGGTGTTTTCGAACAGCGATCACCTGCAAACCAGCACGGCGCTGGTAGCTGAAGCCTTCGATTGTCCCGGCAAGAGTTGGAGGTTGTGTTACGCAGCCAAGAACAAGGCGGTCATGCGTGAGCGATTGGGCCAGCTTAGCTTGCCCCGCCCATGGTTCAGAGTGATTACGCCAGACACAACGATCCCATCGAACATACCGTTCCCGGTGGTAGCCAAACCTCGCGAGGGGGTGGCAAGTCTGGACGTTCGCCTATGCCGGGATGCGGCCGAGCTGACCGACCACTGCAGCGCGTTCTGGCAACGTCAGCCCAACCGTGCAGTGCTGCTCGAAGCCTTCCTCGAAGGCCCCCTATTCACCCTGGAGACCCTTGGCGATGGGCAGCGCATTCAGGCCATTGGCGGGTTCGATGTCAGTCTCAGCGCTCCACCGCATTTCGTCGAACTGGAAGCCCACTGGAACGGGCCTCTGACCCAGATGCACCGACAGGCTGCGCTAGCCCAGGTTGCGGCCTTCGGCATCAACTTCGGGGTCTGCCACAGTGAATTCATTCTCACCGCTGATGGCCCTGTGCTGGTGGAAATCAACTACCGCAGCATCGGTGACGGTCGTGAATTTCTGCTTGACCGTCTACTGCCACAGGGATGGTTCGACCGGATCATGGGCCTGCATCTTGGCGACGCCCTGGCGGAACATCAAAACGGCGATGCACAGGCCCTCGTGCACTATGTGATCGCACCTCGCGCTGGTCGCCTGCTCATGGCCACCGATAGCTTTCAACAGGAGCAGAACGGTTACCTGACGGACTATCAGGCATTGCGCCAAGCTGGCGAGGAAATTCGCATCAGCCATTCCAATAAGGACTATCTGGGCGTGTTGCGCTTGATCGCGCCAGATGCCGGCGGCCTGCAGGCTCATCTGGCTCAGTCATGCGAACAGCTGCATTGGGAGTTTGCATGAGCGCCGAATATATCCCGCCTCGCCCCGCAAACGATTATGCAGCGATCAGTCAGCGGATCATCGATTGCTGCCTGCGCGAAAATATCCGCGGACTGATCGACCAGGCCCGTCCCGCTGCTCTCCCGGACGAGCTGCAGCATTATTGGCGTGGTCCTGCCTCTGCCGTCTGGATATGCCTCGCCGATCTCACCGAGGGTGAGATGTGGGTACCCGTTCGCCTGGATGCGCCCTTGCAGACCTATAGCGCCGTAGCTGACCGCTGGTTATACCGAGACGGTGACCTTGTCGTACTCGAACAGGGATACCACCGCTGGCTCGAACATCTATCCCACGGGCTGGACGACGAGAGCCTTGCGCTGTTCGGTTCTTATATCGAGGAAGCCGACTGCGCGGTGGAACACCGGCGCCTGTGCCACCAAGCCTATGCCGCCAGGGCCGAAGGCATCGCCGGCATTCTAGACGAACCGAAGTGGGGCAAGCGCCAACTCGGCATCGATCGTCTGGCCAGCTATTTGGACCATCCCTTCTATCCCACCGCCCGCGCAAAAAGCGGCTTTAGCGCTCAGGCACTCGAGCGCTACGCGCCAGAGTTCGCCCCTCGTTTTCGCTTGAACTGGCTGGCAGTGCCCAAGGCAACCCTCGAACGGACCAGTCCCCCACCGAGCGCCTGGCCCAGTTTCGACGAGCTGGGGCTGGAACCCAGCCTTGAGGGTACCCACGCCCTGATCCCGGTACATCCGTTGACCTGGCCGGAGCTGGATCGCTTTGGCATACCGGACGGGAGTGTGCGTGCGCCGCGCAGCGCGCTAGAGGTGGAGCCAACGCTGTCGGTGCGTACGGTGGCGCCAATCGAGTACCCGCACGAGCACATTAAGCTACCACTATTGGTCCGCACACTGGGCGCACGCAATCTGCGCTTGATCAAGCCCAGCACGCTTTATGACGGTCACCTGTTTCAAACCATTCTCCAGACGCTGGCGGCCAGCGACTTCGAATTGGGGTCCCGCTACTTGCATGTGGATGAGCAGCACGGCGCTCATGTGGATGGGCAAAGCCACCTAGCTTACATTCTGCGCCGCTACCCAGCCGAGCTGGAGAATGCGGCGCTGGTGCCCGTAGCCGCACTAGCGAGCCCCCTACCCGACGGTCGATTGTTTCTTGAAGCACTGGTGGAACGTTTCCATCAAGGTGACCTGCGTCGCTGGTGGGGGGAATATCTGGATCTGATGTTCCAGGTACACCTGCGTTTGTGGCTCGGGTATGGCATCGCACTGGAGGCCAACCAGCAGAATGCCGTGCTGGTTGTTGAACGCGGCAAACCGATGCGCCTGCTCATGAAGGACAACGACGCTGGCCGGATCTGGACGCCGCGCCTGACGCAAGCCTGTCCGGCACTGGCGGACGCACCCGGTCAGCTACTGGACGAACGCATCCGCGTCCGCGACTGCCAGCCGCTGGCCGAGATGTTCTGCACTATCACGCTCCAGCTCAACATCATCGCGCCGCTGGAGGCCATCGCGATGGCCGGCCTGGTGACCCGCTCCGAGTTCTATGCCTGGATGCGCGAGCGGCTGTGGGCCTGCCTGGCGCGGCTGGAGTGTGAAGGGCTGCCCGTCGCAGAGGCGCGACACTTGCTGATCGACCGGCCGAACCTTCCGGTCAAGTACTTACTAAGCGCCGGTAGCCTGTTCAGCAAACAGCAGTCCGGCGCGGCGGATATCAACAAATACTACGGCTACAGCGCGGCCAATTTTCTCAGGAACCCGGTCTGATGCCGCAACGACTGATCGCCTCGGTACTGCTCGGCCATTACCTTTCCGCCTTCACCGCTCTTGGCATTCCCCTGTATCTGCCGCGCATCCTGGAAGATCTGGCGGTGACAGTACCGGGATGGGCGATCGGCGTGCTTTATGTGCTGCCAACAGTCTGCACCGCAATAGCGGCGCCTATCTGGGGCAAGCTGGCTGACCGTCATGGGTGTCGTCTGTCCTTGTTGCGCGCCCACGCAGGGCTGGCCCTGGGTTTCCTGCTGGCCGGCTTCAGCGAGAGTCTGCCGCTGTTCGTACTGGCGCTGGTCATTCAAGGCACCTTTGGCGGCGCCATGGCCGCATCCAATGCCTATCTTGCGACGCAATTGACAGGCGAAGGCTTGTCCCGCGCCCTCAACTGGACGCAATACTCAGCGCGCCTGGCGATGCTCACAGCGCCCGTCGTAATCGGTCTGCTGGCCACACGGGGGCTAGGCATCGAGCTGTACCGTTACCTGACCTGGCTACCGCTCCTCGCGCTGCTGCTGATCCTGCCCTTGCCTGCCGATGCGCCCCGTCTGCTCAGCAGTACCAGCAAGACGCCACCGGCGGGTGAGCTTCCGAACGACATGTGGCGTCTGCTCTGCGTGCAGTTTCTGTTCAGCTTCAGCATGGTCGTGACCTTTCCCTATTTCGTGCTGTATGGCGAGTCCGTTGGAGTCGAAAGCGATGCGATGATCGGGCTGCTCTATAGCCTGCCCCATCTCGTCTATCTGCTGGCTCTGCCTTGGGCCCAGCAGCGCGTCGGCAATGCGCTTGTTCCAGGCCTGGCACTTTTGGCTCTGAGCAACCTTCTGCAATTCATGGTGCAGCAGGCCGAGCTGTTAATGCTGCTCCGCCTGATTGGCGGGCTGGGCATGCTGCTCTGCTTCGTCGGCCTGCACCGCTGCCTGAGCCAGCGTCGCCAGCAAGGCGCCAGCGGACGCCTGTTTGGCTGGTATGACGCCAGCGGCAAGTGGGCCGGGGCTCTGGCTGGCGTTGCCGCCGGTTTGGTCACTCACGTCCATGGCGTGGCCTCTCCCTTTCTCGTCGCATGCCTGGCCACGCTCGCCGCGTTGGCATTGGCGCGCCCTCTCGTCGCCCCTCAACAGGAGCTTCCGGCATGACTGTAGCGTTGAATTTTTCTCCACGCGACCGCGCATTGGACGTCGACGCCCAGCGCCACGCCATCGATTGTCTGGTCAATTGCTATCTGCGCGAATATGCACTGCCACGTGGCCAGGCTATCTTCGATTACCAGACGAGGGACGTCCCGATGGGCCTGCGCCAACTTGCCGGCCACCGGGTCGGTATCCAGCTACCTGGCGGCGGACGAATGATATTGATAGCCGACCGAACCAGCGCCCTGGGTCGCTGCCGGTTCGTCAGCCCTCCTTATATCAAGACCGATGGCCAAGGCTGGCGCCCGCTCGATCTGGATGGCCTGGCGCGATTGTTACTGGCACCGTTGGAAGGCCAAGAAAAACACCCGGAACTACTGCAGCAGATCGACAATAGCCTTCGCATCACCCGCGTCTTCCTGCAGCACATCGCCTCTGCGGGCCATGAACATCGGGACAGCCTGTTGCAGTCCGAGCAGGGCCAGGTCTGGGGGCACGCCCTGCACCCGACACCCAAGAGCCGTGATGGCGTATCCGAAACCGAGCTGCTGGCGTGCTCGCCGGAAGTCGGCGCATGCTTTGCGCTGCATTGGTTCCGGGTCGATCCGACGCTGATACGCCATCAGGGCCGCGACCCGCGCCCGCTGCTTACCCAAATCGCCGGCGGCGAGCACCTCTACCCCTGCCATCCCTGGGAAGTTCAGCGGGTGCTGGCTGACCCGTTGGTGCAGCGAGTATGCCAGGAGGGATTGCTGGAATACCTGGGGCCGCGTGGGCTCGAGCTTCACCCGACGTCCTCGGTACGCACGCTATATCACCCGGATTTATCGCATTTTCTAAAGCTGTCGGTGCACGTACGGTTGACCAATTGTGTGCGCAAAAACGCATGGTACGAGCTGGACAGTGCCGTTGCGTTAACCGACCTACTAACGCCGCTCATGCACAGCCTCGACCGGGAACAACCAGACTTTGCATTGATGCCTGAGCCATCCGCAAGCAGCCTGGATCTATCAGCTTTCGGCACACTCGAAGAAGCCCGCGAGGTGACCGAATGCTTCGGAATCCTCTACCGGGAGAACCTCGACCCAGCCACCCGTTTGCGGCATCGACCGCGTGTCGCGATGTCGCTGTTCACCTGGACCCTCCACGGCCATAGCGTCTGTCGCGAAGCAGTCATGCAGTGCGCCGCGCACCAGGGCATCAACCATCAGCAGGCCGCCGAACGCTGGCTGCGGGCGTATGCCGAACGACTGCTCGCCGGTGTTCTTTTCTGCCTGTTCGAACATGGCGTAGCGCTGGAGCCACATCTGCAAAATACCCTGATCGGATTCGACGATCAGGGTCTGCCCGACCGCGTCTGGATTCGGGATTTGGAGGGTACCAAGCTGGTGCCGGAATATTGGCCCTCCGAGCGCCTCGCCCACCTCGATCAGCGCACCCGGCAGTCGCTCTATTACACCAAAGACAAGGCCTGGAAACGGGTCGCTTACTGCGCTCTGGTGAACAATCTGGGCGAGGCGATATTCCACCTGGCTGACGGACAAGCCTCACTTGAAAAGCAACTCTGGCGAGCCGCCGGTGAAATTTTGGAGGCGCAACGCCTCGTTCACGGCGACCCTTTACCGCTACGCGAGCTGTGCGCCGGCGCACCGTTACCGAGCAAGGAAAATTTCATGACGCGACTACTGATGCGCGCCGATCGCGACGCGGGCTATACCGCCCTGCCCAACCCGTTTGGCGTAAGCGTGGAGCACTGCCGATGAGCTTGCCTTCATCCGTCCGGCAGGCCATTACCGAGCTGAGCCGTAAAAGCGCGGACCCTTTGTGCGCTTATGTCTACGATCTGCCAGCGTTGGAAGCACACATTCGAGCCATGCGGGCGGTGCTGCCAGCGAATTGCGAGCTTTTTTACGCAGCCAAGGCTAACCCCGAAGCACCGATTCTGCAGACCCTGGCGCCTTGGGTGGATGGGTTTGAAGCGGCCTCTGGTGGAGAGCTGCGTTGGCTCTATCAGCACCATCCTGACAAACCACTGATTTTTGGTGGTCCCGGCAAGCTGGATAGCGAACTGGCTGCGGCTCTGGACTGCGGCGTAGCGGCTTTTCATGTAGAAAGCCTCGGCGAACTGCGCCGTCTTGCCATTCAAGCCAAGCTCCTTGGAAATCCTGCGCCGGTGTTCCTGCGCCTCAACGTCAAGCTTGAAGAAGCGCCCGATAGCCGGCTGGTGATGGGGGGTAAACCCACCCCTTTCGGGCTCGATGAAGAAGCCATGGAAGAGGCGTTCTCACTGCTGGCCGCGGAGCCTTTCCTGGAGCTTCAGGGGCTGCATTTCCACCTGCTCTCCCATCAGCTCGACACCCAGGCTCATCTGAAGCTGATGCGTGAATATTTTCGCTTCTTTCACAAGATTACTGACCGGCACGGCCTTCAACTGCCGACCTTGAACGTCGGTGGCGGCATGGGCATCAACTACCAAGACCCGGAGCGCTCCTTCGATTGGAGAGCGTTCTGCCAGGCGCTTGCGGCTCTGATCGACGAGGAGGCCATGTGCGGGGTGCGCATTCGATTTGAGATAGGCCGTTTCATCGCTGCCAGCTGTGGCTATTACGTCATGCAGGTGCTGGACATCAAGCGCAACCACGGCCTGTACTTTGCCGTCGCTCGAGGCGGCACGCATCATTTCCGCACGCCCGCGGCTCAAGGTCACGACCATCCGTTCGAGATTATTCGAGGTGATGGGCCAGCAGCATTGGAAAATACCAAGGTGACCCTGGTGGGCCAACTCTGCACCCCGAAAGATGTGCTTTCGCGAGAGCAAGCTGTAGCGGCGTTGGGCGTTGGCGATCTGCTGGTATTCCCGCTGGCAGGCGCCTACGCCTGGAACATCTCTCACCGCGATTTCCTGATGCATCCACCGCCTGAGATGGTTTTTTTACAGTAGTTCTGGCCGGATATGATTCAAGCTGCGCCGCGAGATCGGCGTTGATAAGCGTAATAGGATTGCGGCCACGACCACCGTTGCGGTGGCTCTCGCGACTGATCATGGATGGTGCATGTCCGCGGCGGAGCAATAAGCCGCATCAACTGCGACCACAAGCAATCGTGAGGTCGCTCGCCCAGATTATTGCGTTGAATTGGCTCCTGCCGTCACTGACAGGAGCTGTGTCTCGACTGGCACGTGGCCCGATCAACCATATTCAGCACGTATTGCACTGCACCTTGGAAATCAGGCACGGTGCTCCGCCCGATGTTCCGCGTTCAACGATTGTGACGCCTTGCGCGTCATGCCCACTCGGGTTGATCGGCCGCTATTCATCGTTCCTGACATCCGAACGACCCGAGACCCTGTCGAATCGGCGCCAACCGCACTACAATGCACGCCCTTTTTACGCAAACGCTTTCTAGTACCGGTCAGCTGACCGGGCTTGGTCGCGCCTGGGTCGCGCGGCGACCCTCCTCCGAAACCCCAGGACACCGCTTTGATCTCCACCGCTAACATCACCATGCAGTTCGGCGCCAAGCCGCTTTTCGAAAATGTCTCTGTCAAGTTCGGCAACGGCAATCGCTACGGCCTGATCGGCGCCAACGGCTGCGGCAAGTCGACTTTCATGAAAATTCTTGGTGGCGATCTGGAACCTTCTGCCGGCCAGGTCATGCTCGAACCCAATGTGCGCCTGGGTAAGCTGCGCCAGGACCAGTTCGCCTACGAAGATTTCAACGTCATCGACACAGTGATCATGGGTCATGAGGAGCTCTGGAAGGTCAAGGCCGAGCGCGAGCGCATCTACTCGCTACCGGAAATGAGCGAGGAAGACGGCATGGCCGTCGCCGAGCTGGAGACAGAATTCGCCGAGATGGATGGCTACACCGCCGAATCCCGTGCCGGCGAATTGCTGCTGGGGCTGGGTATCCCGCTGGAACAACATTTTGGCCCGATGAGCGAAGTGGCACCGGGTTGGAAACTGCGCGTGCTGCTGGCTCAGGCGCTGTTCTCCGATCCGGAAGTGCTGCTGCTCGACGAGCCGACCAACCACCTGGATATCAACACCATCCGTTGGCTGGAAAATATCCTCACGGCGCGTAACAGCACCATGATCATCATTTCCCACGACCGGCACTTCCTGAACAGCGTGTGCACACACATGGCCGACCTCGATTACGGTGAGCTGCGGCTGTTCCCTGGCAACTACGATGAGTACATGACGGCGGCCACCCAATCGCGCGAGCAGTTGCTGGCGGACAACGCCAAGAAGAAAGCGCAGATCGCCGAATTGCAGACCTTCGTCAGCCGCTTCTCGGCCAACGCCTCGAAAGCCAAGCAGGCAACCTCCCGCGCCAAGCAGATCGACAAGATCCAGCTGGCCGAAGTCAAACCCTCGAGCCGCGTCAGCCCGTTCATCCGCTTCGAGCAGACCAAGAAACTGCATCGCCAGGCCGTGACCGTGGAGAACATGGCCAAGGGCTTCGATGGCAAGACGCTGTTCAAGAACTTCAGCTTCACGGTCGAGGCCGGTGAGCGGGTCGCCATCATCGGGCCGAACGGCATCGGAAAAACAACGCTGCTACGCACCCTGGTCGGCGAACTGCAACCGGATGCAGGCTCGGTGAAATGGACCGAAAGTGCGGATCTTGGCTACTACGCGCAGGACCATGCCGACGACTTCGAAGATGATGTGTCGCTGTTCGACTGGATGGGTCAGTGGACCCAGGGTGGCGAACAAGTCGTGCGCGGCACGCTGGGTCGCATGCTGTTTTCCAACGATGAGATTCTCAAATCCGTTCGGGTGATTTCGGGTGGTGAACAGGGCCGCATGCTGTTCGGCAAGCTGATTCTGAAAAAACCCAACGTTCTGGTGATGGATGAGCCCACCAACCACCTGGACATGGAATCCATCGAAGCCTTGAACCTCGCGCTGGAAAACTATCCAGGCACCTTGATCTTCGTCAGCCATGACCGGGAGTTCGTCGGCTCGCTGGCGACGCGCATCATCGAGCTGTCGGACTCGGGCGTGACCGACTTCAGCGGCACCTACGACGATTATCTGCGAAGCCTCGGCGTGATCTGAGGATTGTCGGCAACGAAAAGCGCCCCGCCAATGCGCGCTTTTGCATGAACCGTTTGGATCAGACGGTTTCGAACAGCTCGTCGATCGCCTGCTGTGCCGCACTCATTGCTGTTTCGCGTGCACCACCCATGGCGAGACCATGAGCCCGGACGATCTCGATATCGGTGATGCCGAGAAAGCCCAGCACCAATCTCAGGTAACCCTCGTGGGCGACACCGGTGGGCTGATCGGCGTGCATACCTCCAGCAGTTGAAACGAGAATGACGCGCTTACCGCCAGCCAAGCCTTCCGCGCCGTTGGGGCCGTAGCGGAAGGTCTTGCCTGCCACGGCGATACGATCGATCCACGCCTTGAGCTGACTGGGCACGCTGAAGTTGTACATGGGCGCGCCGATGATCAGCAGATCCGCCGCGAGAAATTCGTTCAACGTTGCTTCTGCCAATGCGGCTGCTTGACGCTGCACGGCGTCGCGCAGCTCGTCGGGAGTACCGGTCGCAGCCAGGCTCGCCCCGGATAGGTGGGTCAGTTCGTCAGCGGCGAGATCACGATAGCGCAAGGTGCTTTCCGGTTCGGCAGCCCGCACCGCCGTCGCGACGGCGTGGGTGAGCTGACGCGAAGCCGAGGCATCGCCGAGGATGCTTGAGTCAAGGTGCAGTACGTTCATATCAGATCTCCGTCGCAGGTTCGTTTCGATGGAGAAAGCCTACCGATGAATCCAATCAATGATTAGTAAGCAAAAATGCGATAGCTTGTCGCGCATATAGGACAAACAACCATGCAAGACCTTAACGACCTTTTTTATTTCGCCAAGGTGGTCGAAGCCGGCGGATTTGCCGCCGCCGGTCGCCAGCTCGGCATCCCCAAATCACGGCTATCACGGCGAATCGCCGAGCTTGAAGAGCGCCTCGGTGCGCGACTGCTTCAGCGCACCACGCGGAAGCTGGCAGTGACCGAAGTTGGCGACCGCTACTATCGCCACTGTCAGGCGATGCTGCTGGAAGCGGAACAGGCGGATGAAGCAGTGGCAAGTCTCATCAGCGAACCCAGAGGGCGCGTGCGCGTTTCCTGCCCCATCGCGGTGGCTGGATTCTCCGAGGTGGTAGTGGACTTTCTCACGACCTATCCGCTGGTAACGCTAGAGACCATCGTGACCAACCGGCGCGTGGATCTGGTCAACGAGGGCATCGACGTCGCCTTGCGAGTTCGTACCGCGGATGATGAGGATCCTTCGCTAATCGTCCGTCGTCTGCAGCCGGCCATCGCCTACCTCGTTTGCTCGCCTGGTCTGCTCGACGAGCAGCTCATCAGTCACCCCGAAGACTTGGCAAAGCTCGCTGTGCTAGGCGCACCCGATGCGGATCGTAAGGTGCGCTATCGGCTGGTCAATGGTGATGGTGAGATCCGTGAGGTTGCGCTAGAGCCACGGCTTGTTGTCGATGACTTCGGTATTCGAAAGGCCTCAGCGCTGGCGGGGCTCGGCTTGACCATGTTGCCGCGTGGTTACTGCGAAGACGAACTGGCAAGCGGAGAGCTGATTCGTGTTTTACCAGACTGGACGCTACCAGGCGGCCACCTGCAGATTGCGTACCTTCATCGCCGCGGAATGCTGCCTGCCGTTCGCGCCTGGATAGATCATCTCGCGAAAGTTTTCGGTCAGGATTAACGCGTGAAGCCTGGCAAAACGCGCCCTTTCGCTTAAACAGGCAGGCGTATCAGCGCGTGCAAACGCTGGAGGTACAGGTAATCCAGCCACATCACCTGGTGCGCCATGACAATCAGCCAGAACACCAATTGGAACGAAAACTTGCGAGTCTTGTGCCGTAGCAGTTGCTGCGCCAGTAATGCACCTGGCCAGCCGCCGAATAACTCGATCAGATGCAAGCGGGCCTCCGGCGTACGCCAACCACTGCGCAGCGCTCTGCGTTTGTCATGCAGATACAACCCAAAGGCCACCAGACTCCCCAATAGGTAAGCAAGAGCAGGCCAATAGCTGTCCTGTTCCGCTAATCGAAGAGTACCGAGCGTCGGCAGGACACAGAGCAGGATGAAACCCACCAATTTCAATGCAGGCTGTCGAGTTGGCCCGTCACGCCGATTTGGTGGCGCAGATTTGGCGGATCTTGCTGACTGATATGCCGGTGTTGCCGGCTTACGGCGAATGGTTGGGTCGTCGAGCGATAGCGGGGCATCCAGACGAATATGTGTAGCGTGCAAGCGCCCGCCTTTGTCACACTCGCGCAGGTACAGCACGCGGTCGCCCTGCACCGGTCGGCGAGCACCACGCATCGCCGAGATGTGAGCGAAGATGTCTTCACCGCCCTGCTCCGGCCGAATAAAGCCGAACCCCTTTTTATCGTTCCAGCTTTTCAGCTGACCGCGTAGTTCCATGACAGCTGGGCCGGTGGCAAAACCGGGGATTCTAATGCTTTTGCTCGCTAGCGGGGAGCCGCCCCTCCGCTAGCGGAGCGGCAGATACCGGCGACCTAGAAAGTCCAACAGCAGTCCGTTGACTTGCTCCGGCTGCTCGCTCTGTATCCAATGGCCGCAATTGTCGAGCACGTGCTGCTCCAGGCCAGGAACCCAGGCAGGCATCTTCTGCAACGTATGCGCTTCGAGCGTACCGACTGGATCCTTGTCACCCAGCAGGAACAGCGCCGGCTGTTTGACCTTACGCTCGGACAGTGGCGCAGTCCGCTCCCAGTTACGCTCGAAATTGCGGTACCAGTTGAGCGCACCGTGAAATCCGCGCCCCTCGAAGGTACGCACGTAAACGGCAAAGGCTTCCGGTCCGCACCAGGCCGGGGGCGAGCCCGGGTCCTGCATGCGGAGATAGAGCGGGCTCCCGCCAGGCTTATCCTGTAAAAAAAAGTCCTTGGGGACTGCTGCCGATGTGTTGTGCATCATCATCCGCAAGGTGCGTGCGACATCCTGATCCAGCTCGGCCTCGGCAATGCCTGGCTCCTGGAAATAGAGGATGTAGTTGAAGCGTCCGGCGTAGTGGCTGCGAATGATCTCGATGGCTGGCTTTTTCGGCCGTCCACCATACGGAACGGCCATGGCACCCACCGCCTTGATTCGCTCCGGCTCGAGCAGGGCCAGATGCCAGGCAACCGGTGCGCCCCAGTCGTGACCCACCACAGCCACAGAGCGCTGCTCGAGCAGATCCATCGCTGCCTGCAGGTCTGTGCAGACGGTCATTAGGTCGTAGCTGGCGACATCGTTCGGTGCACTGCTCTGGCCATAGCCGCGCATCTCCGGAACCATCACCCGGTAGCCAGCATCAGCCAATGCCTGTACCTGATGGCGCCATGAGTACCAACTTTCTGGAAACCCATGAACCAGCCAAACCACAGGGCCTTGCGCCGGTCCGGCACAATAGACGCTGAGGGTGATGCCATTGACGGAAAGCAGTTGATGTTCGTATGCGTGCACGGAGCGCTCCTTCAGCTATCTGCTTTGGTGCGTTCAGCCAGCAGCGGTACTCCAGTCAATCAGGCTGAACTGCCAGGTCGCCAGAATGATGATGCCGAAGATGATCCGGTACCAGGCAAATGCCGCATAGCTATGGTTGCCTATAAATTTCAACAAGGCGCGTACCGCCAGCATTGCGAAGATGAACGAAGTGACGAACCCGATCGCGAAAACCGGAAAGTCGCCCGGCTGGAACAGGTCACGGTACTTATAGCCCGAATAGACCGCGGCACCGACCATGGTCGGCATCGCCAGGAAGAAGGAAAACTCCGTGGCCGCCTTGCGGGAAAGCCCGAACAGCAATCCGCCAATGATGGTAGCGCCGGAACGGGATGTTCCGGGGATGAGTGCCAGGCATTGCGCGAAGCCTACCTTGAGCGCATGAGTCCAGCGCATGTCGTCGACGGTTTCGGCCTGAACGTCATGTTGGCGTTTTTCCGCCCAGAGCATAACCACGCCGCCGATGACCAAGGCCGCTGCCACTGTGATCGGGTTGAACAGATATTCGTGAATCAGATCCGCAAAGGTCACACCCAGGACGACGGCTGGTAAGAATGCCACCACCAGGTTAGCCGTGAACTTTTGCGCCTGTTGCTCCTTGGGAAGCCCGATCACTACATCGATAATCTTGCGGCGATATTCCCAGACCACCGCCAGGATAGCGCCCAGCTGAATGATGATGTTGAAAGCCAGCGCTCGCTCTCCCCCGAAACCGATCAGATCGGCAACGATGATCTGATGCCCGGTGCTGGAGATCGGCAGGAATTCCGTAATGCCCTCGACCACGCCTAGAAGCAACGCCTGGAAGGCGATCCAAAAATCCATCTAATCCCCGATAGCGGCGCAAACCACCGCATTTGAATATGCAACGAAGGTATATGTCAGATAGCCACTTCAGGCGCTGTTCTGACCCGTCCTGGACAATTAAATTCCAATAGTTGACGGCCGCCCTCATCTTTTTTCAGCTGATGCCGAAAAGCTCTTCGACGGCTCCGAAAAACAACTGCTGCCACAGCGCAACTGGTCAAGGCGGGCCCTGACGCCATGCTCCACCCCAAGCCGCCGACACAATAATAAACAAGACAACGCCTTAACAGGAGCTTACAACCCAATGAATCTGCTGCGAAATTTCCCCATCAGTAAGCGCCTCTGGCTGATCCCCACAGTAGCGATTGCCATGCTCTTCGTTCTTGGTCTGTTAATGATCCAGCAAGTACGGGTGGACCTGTACAAGGGCAAGCAGGTCATGACCCAGAACATCGTCGAGACGGCAACCGGCGTGCTCGGCTACTACCAGCAGCTCGAGGCAAATGGTTCTCTGAGTACTGCCCAGGCGCAGAAAGCGGCAATGGACCAGATTCGGCTGCTCCGTTACGGGCAGAACGACTATTTCTGGATCAACGACATGAACCCAACGATGCTCATGCATCCGATGAAGCCGGAGCTCGAAGGTCAGGACCTCTCCCAGACCAAGGATCCGAATGGCAAGGCGCTGTTCAACGAGATGGTCAAGGTTGCACGGCTTCAAGGCGCCGGCCTGGTGGACTACGAATGGGCGAAGCCGGGAGAGAAAGATCCTGTCCCGAAGATCTCCTATGTCGAGCTGTTTAAACCTTGGGGCTGGATCATCGGCTCAGGGATTTATGTCGACGATGTCGAGGCGGAGTTTCAGAATTATGTGGTTCGCTTCTCCACCATCGGCCTCGCCATCGCCATCCTGATGGCCTTGTTGGTCGCGATCCTCATCCGCAGCATTACCCAACCACTGCGCCATTCGATGCAAGCCATGGCCAACATAGCGAGCGGCGAAGCCGATCTTACCCGCAGCCTTGATGTTTCTGGCAACGATGAGCTGACGACTCTGAGTCGCGACTTCAATACATTCATCCAAAAGCTTCGTACCGTCATGGCGCAACTGTTCGAGACATCTGGCTCGCTGGAAAGCTCGTCCAACTCGCTGGGCGGGCTGGCCGGTCAGGCGCACAAGCAAAGCCAGCAGCAATCACAGCAAATGGAACTGGTCGCCACGGCGGTGAACGAAGTCACCTATGCCGTGCAGGAAGTGGCGAAGAATGCCGAGCACGCCTCGAACGAAGTCGGTGACGCTGAAAAGCAGGCCAGTCAGGGTCAGCGCAATATCGAAGCCAGCCTTCAGCAGATCGACCAGCTGTCCACCACCATCAACGAAGCGGTCGGGGTGATTCAATCTCTGGCCGACGAAACCACCAAGATAGGTTCAGTTCTCGAAGTTATCGGATCGATTGCCGATCAGACCAACCTCCTGGCTCTAAACGCCGCGATCGAGGCTGCCCGCGCTGGCGAGCAGGGCCGCGGCTTTGCTGTCGTAGCTGATGAGGTCCGTCTGCTGGCGCAGCGCACCCAGACCTCAACGGCAGAAATCCACACAATGATCGAACGCCTGCAGAAAAATTCCGGCGCCGCCGTCACCGTCATCATGGAAAGCAGCCGAGCCTCTCAGGCTACGGTAGAACAGGCCAGCCAGGCCGGGCAGAGCCTCGATCAGATCGCGCAGGCGCTGCGCAATCTGTCTGGCCTCAACGCGTCGATTGCCAGCGCAACATTGCAACAGACGCACGTGGTCGAGGACATCAATCAGAACGTAACCCAAGCGGCGAGCCTGGCGCAGGAGAGCACTCAGGCCGCAGAGCAATCAAGCGCGGCAGGCAAGCAACTAGGCGAGCTGGCCGAGCAATTGAACCGCCTGCTGAAGCAGTTCAAGGTCTGATCCGCCAAGCTTCAATATCGGTTGTCTTTTGTATACATACGGTCAGTTTCCGCGAGGGAGCTGACCGTCTACCTGACTCCGTCGGTTGCGACTTTTCGCCACGCCGAAGCAGCTCACCCGATCATGAACGCACGCATCGTGGCGACGCTGCGCATGTTGCAGCCCAGTCATATCGGGGCTTGCAAAGCACATTAATCCGAAAGCGCGGCACAGAACTAAGCCTATACTTTCGGCTAATTGCAGAAATTTTTCTCAGTCACGAACTCTCGATGTGACTTATCAGTCCTCTGTGTACATCAATGGATATGTAAGGCCAACGCCGGCAGCCTGGCGGCAGGCTCCAATCCGATCTTGGTTATCACACAGAGAGACATGCCCCATGAATAGCCCCCTTCGTTTCAACGACGCCCTTCTCATTACTGATCGTGCATTCAAGCCGTTCCAGTGCGTCGCCTGGACGCTGCTCGAAGGCAATGGCGAACTCAGCATTACCGTGGTAGATCGCAGCGAATCCCGCGCCGTCGGCCGTTGCAAACTGTCCAGCAGCGTCTATTCCGACCCGGTCAAACTTGGCGAGTCCCTGGAACAGGCCCGTGCAGACCTGAGCCGTCAGGGCGTTAACCTCGCTCCCTGGCATATGCCGGAATAAATATCCGCTCCGAATTAGCAAAGGGCCCGGTGTGTGTACGCCGGGCCTTTTTCGTTGTACGGGCGCACCAAGGCACACCGTGTCCTCGCTGACTGACCCATTCGCTTGTTTCACGGTCCCAGCAATAAGTGAATCAAGAGGAGTCAGCAATGAAAGGTGCAGAAGCCTACGTCAACGATCAATGGCATAGCAGTGGATTGGCCAACCTGCCAGAGGGCCCCGAAGGCCATTGCATCACATTGAAATTCATCATCCCGCGCGATGCGCAATTCACCGGGCTGATCACCCATGTCTGCGAAGTGGCACAACGGCGATTGAGCGACTTCTATGCAGGCAGAAAAGTGACGTATCGCCCCGTGCAAGGCTCGGTCGTCGGGGACGGCAGTGGCGACGGGATCAACCTTGTGTTCGATGTCGCCTCCGCAGAATGAACAAACGCACACCGGAGCATGACCATGACCACTCAACGCCTTGCACTCAATGAAGCCATGCGCATAAGCGAAATGGCCTTTCTGCCCTGCCATGCGACCGCCAAGGCCGACCACGAGGACGCCAGCTTTTCACTGAGGGTGGTCGACGCTGTGGGAGACGAAATATTGTCGATTTCTCATATCGCCCGCTCCCAGTACACCGACCCTATTCACCTTGCGGGTCTGCTGGAAAACGCGCGACTGCAACTCAGCAGGGACGGCGTTTCGCTGGGCGCGTGGTCCATGCCCGCGCAGCCGGGCACTAGCGAATGATCGGGCTCGACTGCGAGGGCCTCGAATGACCGCATTCGACTGGCAGCGAATGCTGCTGAATGACTTTCCGCTGTTGTTCTTGGCCGAGGTGGCGCTACGTGCATTGTTCGCCTTTGCCGCGGTGTTTCTGTTTCTGAAAATCAGCGGGCGCCGAGGGGTTCGGCAACTGTCGTTGTTCGAACTGGTGGTGATTCTGACGCTCGGCTCCGCCGCTGGTGACGTATCTTTCTATGAGGATGTACCGCTGCTACCAATAGCGGCGGTGTTCGTCACCCTGTTGCTGCTCTATCGAGCGACGGTGTGGGCGATGACGCATAACGAGCGGTTCTCCAACTGGATGGAAGGCAAACCGGTGACGATCATCAAGGACGGACTATACGAGCTGAACAGCCTTGAACAGCTGAACATTTCCTCTGACGAATTCTTTATGGAGCTGCGCCAGCAAGGCGTCGAACATCTGGGCCAGGTCCGCCTGGGCATTCTCGAAACCGACGGAGATGTCAGCCTCTTCTTTCAGGACGCCGAATCGATACGCCCAGGGCTTTCGGTGCTGCCGCAGGAGTATCGACCAGTTTATCTACAGGTACCGTCCAGCGGACTTTATGCCTGCACACGCTGCGGATATCCGCAGACCATCGAGGGGCAGCAGTCGGCGGCCTGCCCTCGTTGTAGCAACGAGCGATGGACTCTGGCGCTGAGCACCCCCCGCTTGCGCTGATATGCGGCGCGAACCCCCTGCGCTTGCATCGGTCCCTTATAGGGACGGGCACCGCGACGGGACCCTTCCGCGCGACTGCGCTTTTCACTCGCGATTCAGGAGCACACTTATGCTAGGCGACTATTCCTCGATAAATGAACATCTCGAAACCGCACGAAAGCACGCTGACCATGCTGAGACAAGCGCGGATCCGGCGATTTATCGCGAAGCGATTGATGAGCTGGTAGCCGCGATTCGGTTGTTGATGCGCAATAGTGAAGAAAAGGAAAGCTGATCGCATACGCAGCCAGCCTCATGTGCCGCCGGCTCTCGCTGGGCGGTCACTGGCCGGAAGGACCGTGGCCTGACCATATTGCCCAGCGCCGGAACGACGTTGAAGAGAGGAGTTTCGAATGCTGGTTGATCAGAGCAGTGAGACGGCTCTCGGCTTGGCGGAAGGAGTACGTCCGGTGCCAGCGGACGAGCAACCCGATACGGGCACGGCGCTCTGCCCGTCTCTGCCAGCCGACCTGCACTACGTCGATGACAGCAGCCCTGGCATCAGTCGCCGCGTACTAAGGGGCAAGTTCGCTTACTTCCTGCCAACCGGCGAGCGCATTCGGGATGCCGCAGAGATCGAGCGCATCAACAAGCTGGCCATCCCGCCGGCATACAAGAATGTCTGGATATGCCCCGACCCACTAGGTCATATGCAGGCCACCGCGCGCGATACACGCGGCCGCAAGCAGTATCGCTATCACTCCCGCTGGCGCGAGATTCGTGACTGCAATAAGTATGAGCGCATCCTGGCATTCGGCGCAGCGCTGCCCCGGCTGCGCGCGCGGCTGGAACAGCACCTGTCCCTGCGCGGAATGCCGCGGGAGAAAGTCATGGCACTAGTCGTACAGCTGCTGGAGTCGACCCTGATTCGTGTCGGCAATTCGCGTTATGCACGTGAAAACCGTTCCTATGGCCTGACCACGTTACGGGCCCGCCATGTAGCCGTGCAAGGTGCCGCGATCCGATTTCAATTCCGCGGTAAAAGCGGCGTAGAGCATCAGCTCACCCTACGGAACCAGCGTCTCGCGCGCATCATGCGTCGCTGTATGGAGCTCCCTGGGCAGCACCTTTTCCAGTATCTGGACGAAGATGGTGTACGCCATCCGGTGAGCTCCAACGACGTGAATCAGTTCATTCAACAGATGACCGGCGGCGACTTCACCGCGAAGGACTATCGCACCTGGGCCGGCAGCGCGCTGGCATTGGAGTCGCTGCGCAAGTGTGTATGGAAACCGGACGCCGTAGCCCGCCATAACCTGGCCGAAACGATCAAGGAGGTGTCCCGCCAGCTTGGCAACACCCCGGCCGTATGCCGCCAGTGCTACGTCCATCCCGACGTCCTGGAGGCCTTTGCTTCGGGCGAGCTCGCGCAGCTGTCCAAGGCGAGAAAGCGCAAGTGGATGAGCAGCGAGGAAGTCACCTTGCTGAACTTTCTGACCGCGCGCGACATGGGCGTTTAGCGGTATAACGAGACCTGGTTGCGGCCGGCTGACTTCGATTGATAAAGCGCAGTGTCGGCCCGTTCGATAAGTTGCGCATAGCCACTGGTGGGCTGGCTGAGATCGGCAATACCGAGACTGACGGTAAAACGAATAGTCTGCCCTTCATGGACGACTTCGTGCATTTCGATAGATTGGCGCAGCCTTTCGGCGAATGTAACCGCACCCTCGCTTTCCGTATCCGGCAGCAACACGACGAATTCCTCGCCGCCATAGCGGCCCGCGATATCGGCATCGCGCATGTTCTGGCGTATGAGTTCGGCAGTCTGCTGGATCACGGCGTCCCCCGCCTGATGGCCGTAGCTGTCGTTGATCTTCTTGAAGTGATCCAAATCGAACATCACCAGCGCCGCGTTGCGGTCGTAACGGCGATGCCGGGCATACTCCTGACGCAACATCTCCTCCCAATGGCCGCGGTTGAACAGCCCCGTCAGGCGATCAGTGCTGGACAGCCGCTGCAGCTCCTGATTCGCTGCCTGCAACTGAAGGCGGTTGATGGCCACATCGGTGACGTCATAGATAATCAAACAGATCTGCTCGATGCTCCCACTGAGCCCCTTCAACGGCATCAGCGTGGTGTTCTGGTACATGAAATCTTCCAGGCCTGTGATCGGCTGGTAGTTCTTGAAACGCAGCAGATAGGGGCGCTGTTCCCAAATGGTGAACGAGGGCGTGCCCAGTGTCGCGACGCTTTCCACCTTACGCCGGAACCAGCGCTCATCTACTTCAGGAAACAGCTCGAAAAAGGATTTCGCTCGCACATCCTCGGGCAACCGCCCGGAGCGGTTCTCCATGAATGTGTTCCACACATTGATGCGATATTCGCGATCGAGCACCACCACACCGACGTCGATGCTCTGGACGATTGCCAGCAACCAGTGAAGTTCGCTCAGATTGATCGAGTCGGACATGCTCAGCTCATCAGGTGGGCGAGTTTGCGAGACAGCAGCTCAACCGAGTCTTCGGTGAACAGCAACAATAGATCGAAATGAACATCGTGCCCCTCCAAGCTGTAGCTGATCTCCACCGCGAGCGTGCTCTTCCAGCGCTGACGGTTGAGCCGGATAAGCTCTTCGATCGAAGCATGCTGACCAAGCAACTGCGGATGTCCTTGAGAGAAGACCACGTCGATCTGATCGGCGATACCGCTGAGGCACGCACTGATCAGCAGACTCGACAAATCGAGTAGCATTTCAAGCTCAAGGTAGTCGCCGGCGCGCATTAGACGCGCCATATCCGCCACCTCCGAATCGTGAAAGATCAGCAGCGCCTCGCCGGCAATACCGCCGCCGATATATCCCTGGCAAACCGCAGTTAACTTATCGCCTTGGGCCACATCGGCAAGTGCCATATGCAACTCACCGACCTCAAGGATGTTCACGCTGGGGATGGGCAACTGAACGAAAACGCCGAGCACCTTTGCAAGCAGTGCCGCCGCACGCCCCATCGCGACATTCACCACCTCGCGAAAAGCGTCTCGAAAAGGAATGGCCCCCGCTTTTCTCTCACCGAGCATCGGCAACTCGTCGCCGACCACCCCGAGTCCGGCCAGGGTTTGTTGCAGATGCACCGGATCGGCTGGTTTGCGAATGAATGCCTGTGCCCCCAGCTCCAGTACGCGGCGTACAGCCTCTTCTTGGACATCCGCCGAGATCACCACGACTTTGCAATCGAGATGTTCATCGCGAAGCGCGGCAAGTACCTGATAGCCGTCCATATCGGGCATGGTCAGATCGAGCAAGAGGACATCGATGCCGCCATCACGAACCTTATCGAGCGCCTCAATACCACTTCCCGCTTGCGAGATATCCAACGGCCAGGCAGCAGGCAACGCACGCAGCAATTGCTTGCGCGCCAGGCTCGAATCATCGCAAATCAAAAGGGAAACGGCAGACATGCAGCGCTCGCTCAGCTAGCCAGGTCTCAGGGACCTAGACAGCTTATCCCAGCAGGCGAGCGCCGTGGTGGTGCTTTCGAAAGAATAGTGGCATTTTGCCCACGAATGGCTGAAACAGCCATCGCTTGGGCTATTACAGCCTAGTAGTAGGCGTTATCCCGGTTGGTGTGGTCGGTCACGTCACGCACCCCTTTGAGCTCGGGAATTCTTTCCAGCAGCGTTTTCTCGATACCTTCTTTGAGCGTGACGTCCGCCTGGCCACAGCCTTGGCAACCGCCACCGAACTGGAGCACCGCCACACCTTCATCGACTACATCGATCAGCGTGACCAGGCCACCGTGGCTGGCGAGTCCCGGGTTGATCTCGGTCTGCAGGTAGTAGTTGATACGCTCGTTCAGCGGGCTGTCTTCGCTGACCATGGGCACCTTCGCGTTCGGTGCCTTGATGGTCAATTGACCGCCCATGCGGTCGGTGGCGTAATCCACTAGCGCATCTTCCAGAAAGGGCTCGCTGACGCCATCGATCCACGCGGTAAAGCTTTTCAGTGCGATTGCGATGTCATCAGGCTTTTCTTCGCCAGGCTTGCAATAGGCGATGCAGGTTTCAGCGTAAGGTGTGCCGGGCTGAGTAATGAAGACCCGGATGCCGATGCCTGTGGTGTTCTGCTTTTCAAGCAGATCGGCCAGGTAATCGTGTGCAGCTTCGGTAATGGTAATGGCGCTCATGGGAACTCCTCTCAGACATGGAGCGCAGTGTACGCCAACCACCGCGCCGGATAAAGTCCTAGTATTTTAGTAGGAGATAGCAGCGGAGCAATTCTACATAGGCAAACCAGGTCAATCCGGGCCTCTTCGGTCTTTATACCGAGACGGTGATCAGGCAGCACGGAGCCTGGGACCGAGTGCCATCGCTGGCCTGCAAACACTTCCGATAGATTAGCGACATGAATCAAATTCATGCAAAGCGTGCAATGATCAAAAAGCGTGCAGCTTTGCTATCATTCGCGGTCTTCGCAACCAGCTTCAGGTAGTCCCCATGTTCGACCGCAACGCCCGTCTCCAGGCACTCCAACAGGCCCTCAAGGAGCGCATCCTGATACTCGACGGCGGCATGGGTACCATGATTCAGAGCTACAAACTGGAGGAGTCCGACTACCGCGGCGAACGTTTCGCCGATTGGCCGCAGGATCTGAAGGGTAATAACGACCTGCTGATCCTCACCCGGCCCGACGCCATCAGCGCTATCGAAAAAGCGTACTTCGATGCCGGTGCCGATATCGTCGAGACCAACACCTTCAATGCCACTCGCGTTTCCCAAGCCGACTACGGTATGGAGGAGTTGGTATATGAATTGAACGTTGAAGGCGCCCGTCTTGCCCGCCAGGCAGCCGATGCCAAGACGGCCGAGACGCCGGACCGCCCACGCTTCGTCGCTGGCGTGCTCGGTCCGACCAGCCGCACGTGCTCGCTGTCACCGGACGTGAACAACCCGGGCTACCGCAACGTCACCTTCGACGAACTGGTGGAGAACTACACCGAAGCCACTCGCGGTCTCATCGAAGGCGGCTCGGACCTGATCCTCATCGAGACCATCTTCGACACGCTCAACGCCAAAGCGGCGATTTTTGCCGTTCAGGAGGTCTTCGAAGAAATCGGCTTCGAGCTGCCGATCATGATCTCGGGCACCATCACCG
Organism: Pseudomonas sp. SST3; assembly: GCF_003325755.1. Next base: position 111,849 of record NZ_QORI02000006.1, read on the forward strand.
ACGCCTCTGGACGTACCCTGTCCGGCCAGACCACCGAGGCTTTCTGGAACTCGGTACGCCACGCCAATCCAATCTCGGTCGGGCTGAACTGCGCGCTGGGCGCAAAAGAGCTGCGTCCTTATCTGGAAGAGCTGTCGAACAAGGCCGAAACCCATGTCTCGGCCCACCCCAACGCCGGCCTGCCGAATGCTTTCGGTGAGTACGATGAGAGCCCGGCGGAAATGGCGCGGGTGGTCGAGGAGTTCGCGGCCAGTGGCTTCCTCAACATTGTTGGCGGCTGCTGCGGCACGACGCCCGCCCACATCGAGGCAATCACCAAAGCCGTCGCGAAGTACGCGCCGCGAGCCATTCCGGATATTCCCAAAGCCTGTCGACTGTCGGGTCTCGAGCCCTTCACCATCGATCGCAGCTCGCTGTTCGTCAACGTAGGCGAACGGACCAACATCACCGGCTCTGCCCGCTTTGCCCGCCTGATCCGTGAAGACAACTACACCGAGGCACTGGAAGTCGCCCTGCAGCAGGTCGAAGCCGGCGCTCAGGTGATCGACATCAATATGGACGAGGGCATGTTGGATTCGAAGAAGGCCATGGTGACCTTCCTCAATCTGATTGCAGGCGAACCGGACATTTCCCGTGTGCCGATCATGATCGACTCCTCAAAATGGGAAGTGATCGAAGCCGGCCTCAAGTGCATCCAGGGCAAGGGCATCGTCAACTCGATCTCGATGAAGGAAGGCGTCGAGGCGTTCAAGCACCACGCTCGCCTTTGCAAGCGCTACGGCGCCGCCGTGGTGGTGATGGCCTTCGACGAAGCCGGCCAGGCCGACACCGCCGAGCGCAAGCGCGAGATCTGCCAACGCTCATACGACATCCTGGTTAACGAAGTCGGCTTCCCACCGGAAGACATCATCTTTGACCCGAACATCTTTGCTATCGCCACCGGGATCGAGGAGCACAACAACTACGCTGTCGACTTCATCGAAGCCTGCGCCTTTATCCGCGACCACCTCCCCTATGCCCTGACGTCCGGCGGCGTGTCGAACGTGTCGTTCTCGTTCCGCGGCAACAACCCGGTGCGCGAAGCAATCCATTCGGTCTTCCTGTACTACGCGATCCAGAACGGACTGACGATGGGCATCGTCAACGCCGGACAGCTGGAAATCTACGATGAGATCCCGAAGAGGCTACGCGACGCAGTCGAGGACGTGGTACTCAACCGCACCCCCAACGGCACCGAGGCGCTGCTGGCAATCGCCGACGAGTTCAAGGGCGACGGCAGCGTCAAGGAAGCGGAAACCGAGGAATGGCGCAGCTATACCGTTGAAAAACGACTGGAGCACGCGCTGGTCAAGGGCATCACCACCCACATCGTCCAGGATACCGAAGAGTGCCGGCAGCAATGCGCGCGGCCCATCGAAGTCATCGAAGGGCCGCTGATGAGCGGCATGAACGTGGTCGGCGACCTGTTCGGCTCGGGCAAGATGTTTCTGCCGCAGGTGGTCAAGTCCGCACGCGTAATGAAGCAGGCCGTTGCGCACCTGATCCCGTTCATCGAAGCGGAAAAAGGCGACAAGCCCGAAGCCAAGGGCAAGATCCTCATGGCAACGGTCAAGGGCGACGTGCATGACATCGGCAAGAACATCGTCGGCGTGGTGCTCGGTTGCAACGGTTACGACGTGGTCGACATGGGCGTCATGGTGCCGGCGGAGAAAATCCTGCAGACGGCCATCGCCGAGAAGTGCGACATCATCGGCCTATCCGGCCTGATCACCCCGTCCCTGGACGAGATGGTTCATGTGGCCCGCGAGATGCAGCGACAGGACTTCCACTTGCCGCTGATGATCGGCGGTGCGACCACGTCCAAGGCCCACACGGCCGTGAAGATCGATCCGCACTACAAGAACGATGCGGTGGTCTACGTCACCGACGCCTCGCGCGCGGTCGGTGTGGCCACGACGCTGCTGTCGAAAGAGCTCAAGCCGGTCTTTGCGCAGAAGACCCGCGAAGAGTACGCAATGATCCGCGAGCGCACCGCCAACCGCAGCGCTCGTACCGAGCGTCTGACATACGCCGAAGCTGTCGCCGTCAAACCCAAGTTCGATTGGAGCGACTACTCACCGGTCAAACCGACCTTCACCGGTCGCAAGGTGCTGGAAGATATCGATCTGCGCACGCTGGTCGAGTACATCGACTGGACGCCGTTCTTCATTTCATGGGATCTGGCAGGCAAATACCCGCGCATCCTTGAGGACGAGATCGTCGGCGAAGCCGCCACCTCGCTGTTCAACGATGCTCAGGCGATGCTCACCAAGCTGGTCGATGAAAAGCTGATCAAGGCTCGCGCAGTGTTTGGCTTCTGGCCGGCCAACCAGGTCGACGAAGACGATATCCAGGTTTATGGCGACAGAGGCGAAGCCTTGGCGACACTCCATCATCTTCGTCAGCAGACGGTGAAGACCGACGGCAAGCCGAATTTCTCGCTGGCCGATTTCGTCGCGCCGAAGGACAGCGGCGTGACTGACTACGTAGGCGGCTTTATCACCACCGCTGGGATCGGCGCCGAAGAGGTCGCGAAGGCCTACCAGGATGCCGGCGACGACTACAACTCGATCATGGTCAAGGCGTTGGCTGACCGGCTGGCCGAAGCCTGCGCCGAATGGCTGCACCAGCAGGTCCGCAAGCAGTGGTGGGGCTATGATCCAGAGGAGCAGCTGAGTAACGAAGAGCTGATCAAGGAGCAGTACAAGGGCATCCGCCCTGCCCCCGGTTACCCGGCCTGCCCAGATCACACCGAGAAAGGTACGCTGTTCCAGCTGCTCGATGCCGACGGCGTCAGCCAGGTCACCCTGACCGAGCATTACGCGATGTTTCCTACAGCGGCCGTCAGCGGCTGGTACTTCGCTCACCCTAAGGCGCAGTACTTCGCCGTCGGCAAGATTGATAAGGATCAGGTCGAGAGCTACAGCAAGCGCAAGGAGCAGGACCTTGCCGTGACAGAACGCTGGCTGATGCCTAACCTCGGCTACGACAACTGAGACCAGGCATTGACCCTCGATACCTTGTATAGGTATTGAGGGCCATACAGATCTGCCAGCAATCCCGCCCCTTACGCGAGCACACCATGCTTACCGAAACCCGCTATCTGCTCGATGAACTTGAAACAGCCGACATGCTCGAAGTCGATGGTCTGCATGCCTGGCAGTTCACCCTCAACGACGAACTGCTCGACCGCGCCGAGGCAGCTGCGATCGCCGGTGAGCCATTCGCCAGCGACGATATCGTTGTCCGCATCGAGTCGGTCGACGGCCGCGAGCGGCGCCATTGGGCGTTCAGCTACAACAGCGTGATGGAAGCGCAGTATCTAGAAGACGAGCAGCACTGGGTCCTTGGGGATTCCCCGCAGACACGCATCCGCTGCCTCGGGGCAACCAGCGCAAGCGCTGATGACGAGTGATCGCGATTCGCACCCGCACCGCCAATCATTCATGTTTCGCGCCACGCCGTAGCAGTAACGCGATGGCGAGCACCACCATCAAGCTACCCGGCAGCCAATGCCAACCGATTCGTTGTGGTTGGGCAACGAACAGCAGCAGCATCGATACGAAAGGAACCAGATAGCTATAAGCCGTGACTGCGCCCGGTGTCAGCACCGCCGTGGCTCGCTGCTGCAGAAAAAAGGTCATTCCGCTGGAGAACACGCCCAAGTAGACCACCAGCGCCACGTCACGCAGATCCATCCGCGCCAATGTGGCCGGTTGCTCCCAGATGAATCCTAGCGTGGCGATCAGAATCGCGCCTATCAACAGGCTCCAGAACGTTCGCAAGCCAGCCTGCGGCGCCAATACACCACGATGCAGTCCCCACTTGCTCAACACTGGGTACAGCGCGGAGGCGATGCAACCGAAGAAAAAAGCCAGTTCGCCAACGCCAAACTTCAGTTCGGCGAGGTCTCCATTGTTTTCGGCTAGCGCCAGCCCCAGGGCTCCGAACGCGCCCAGCGCGAGGATCGCCAACAGCCGGCCTGCAGGCCGCTCGACACCCAGACCACGGCCGAGACAGTACGCCAGCAAAGGCACGCTGACGAACAGCGTGGCCATCGACAACGCGCTGATACGGTGCGCGGCCCAAAACATGGTTCCGAAGAAGCCCGCCAGGCTCAGGCCCATCAGCGCATATAGCAACAAGCCCGGAAAGCTCGGCCAGCGCTCACTTTGGCGTAACACCAATGGCAGTAACGCCAGCGCGGCAATGCTGAAACGAAAGGCGGTCAGCAGCAGCGGCGGCAGTCCTTCGCTCATCAGCCCTACCGCGGGAAAGGACAAACCAACGAACAATGCCCACAGCAGCATGCCCAGGTGCGCACGAGTGGTGCCACGCTTCGCCTCAGTCATCGCCCTTCTCCAGTGCCAGCAGCAGTGTACGCAAACCATTCGCCAAGGCCTGTTTTTGTTGCTGATCGAGCGGCGCCTGCATGCGGTGCAGGGTTGCCAGGTACTCATCCAGACAGCCGAGCAACACGGTCTGCCCTTGGTCGCTGAGCCGTATCAGTAGGCTCCGGCGGTCGTCCGGATTAGGAACGCGCTGGATCAGACCGGCTTTCTCCAGACGGTCGAGCCGATTGGTCATGGCGCCCGAACTGAGTACGGCGGCATGGCGCAAGGCATTCGGGGTTAGTCCTTGCGGTTGGCCGCTGCGATAGAGCGTTGCCAGCAGATCGAACTCGCCATCATGCAGACCATGCTTGCGAAACACTGCGGCGATATGGCGGTTCAGGTATTTCGACAGCCGATACACCCGTGTGAAGATCGCCATCGGCGATGCATCGCCTTCGGGACGTACGTTGTGCCACTGAGCGAGCACACCGTCGACATGGTCATCAGAGGCGGGTCTGCGCATAAATAGCTCCATCAAAAGAATCTTTACGTAAAGCTAAATAGATGCAATGCGAAAGGCAAGCGTTGACGCCGCTTGAGGGTGGACAAGCCGACGGATGACGCTCAGTCAATGAGCACAACCGGAGGCCGCGAGCTATCGCAGTTCGGAGGGGGAGTTGCGGACGATCTTGATTGAATGCGTGAGCGCTGGCTTACGCGTGACACTGATGGCCTTGCGCGTCACCGTGTCGATGGTGATGTTCCAGAATCCGGTATTTGGCACCTTGATCTTCGCTGGGAACTTGTCGAAAGCACCGCCGTGATAGGCATGACGACCGCCGTTCTTGAAGCTACGAAAATTTTTGTCGTTCATGAGACGGATATTGCAGGGCTGCGAACATTCGATGATCACAAAGTCGTCTTCGTTGAGGTGTTCGCGCTGGTGAATGAACTTCATGTGCCGCTCCGGACCACGTTTCTGGCAAAGACGAAGATTACCATGCACGCACTCGCGGCTGGGCGCGCCGAGCCTACTCTTCTTTGACACAATAGCCTGCACAGTCGGCTCTGGCGCGTCAGGCCACACTCATTCTGCTGATCAAGGATCCTCCTGCATGTCTGCGGTGCCCCTTTCCGTTGATGCCGCATCGCCCGTTGCCCGCCGCGCCACCCGCGTCGGTTTTTTCATGGCGGGATTCGGCCTTTCTGTGTGGGCGCCGCTGGTCCCGTATGTGCGCGAGCGCATCGAGATGAGCGACGCGCTGTTCGGCACGCTGCTGCTATGCATTGGCATCGGCTCGTTGACTTGGATGCCGCTGTCCGGACTGCTGGTTACCCGCTGCGGCATTCGCCCGGTTGTGCTCTCTAGCATCGTGCTGTTGCTTTTCGCCCTGCTCGGAATGGCGCTTACCGAGTCGATCTGGATTCTCGCTCTGGCGCTGTTCTGCTTCGGTGGCAGCCTCGGCGTTATCGACGTGGCGCTCAATATCCAGGGCGTGCTGATCGAGCGCGACACTGGCAAACGACACATGTCTAATTTCCATGGAATGTTCAGCCTGGGCTCGATCTGCGGCGCGCTGGCACTCACTGGCGCACTGACCGCTGGCCTTGCGCCGGCGACCGGCACTTTGCTCATGATCGCCGTGATCGCACTGGCGAACTTCGCCGTGGCGTCCGGGTTTCTACGGGACAAGGCGCCAGCTGGCGGAGTCGCCTTCATTCGCCCCACTCGCATGGTGTTGCTGGTTGGTGCCCTGTGTTTCGTGGTCTACCTGGCCGAAGGTGCGGTGCTTGATTGGAGCGCCCTCTACCTCACTGAGTACAAGGCACTGGAAACCGCCAAGGGCGGACTGGGTTATGCAAGCTTCGCCCTGATGGTCACCATTGGTCGTTTCGCCGGGGCGCCGGTAGTAAACAGCCTGGGCACAGCGCGCGTGATCGGCTTCGGCGGGCTGTTGGCCGGGATCGGCATCGGCTTGAGCATCGTCACCGACCATTGGGCACTCGCCCTTCTCGGCTATGGCTTGTGCGGTCTTGGCTGCGCCAATGTCTCGCCAGTGTTGATCTCCTCCCTCAGCCGGCATCAGGGCATGCCGGTACATCAGGCCATTACGGCGGCAACCACCATCGGTTTCGCTGGCGTTCTAGCCGGCCCGGCGGTAATTGGAGTGATTGCTCACTATGGTTCCCTGACCCTCGCCTTTGGCCTGCTCGCCCTGCTTCTATTCGGGCTCGTGCTGGGTAGTCGTCGCTTCAAGCAATGAGCTCGGCAGGACAGTAGCCATAGCTGCTGGCTCCACTTCGCTACAGACCGGGTCTTGGCGTTTGGCTAGAATGCGCGCCCTATGCGCATTCAAGACATTCATCAGTTGCTCGCCGAGATCGGCGCCAAGCCCGTCCATATTGGCCGGATCACGCGTGCCTGGCTCCAAGGCCAGGCGCTGGATGCCGGGACCCGGCATCAGAAAACAGAAGATTTCCTGCCCATATCGGTGCGTAACGGCCTGCCCGCGGTCGGCGAAGTTATTGAAAAGCTGGTCCAGCTGCAGTCCGAACACCCCGGCGGCGATGGCTCCGCCCGCTTGCTGGTGGCGCTGGCGGACGGGCAGATGGCTGAAAGCGTGCTCTTGCCTCGGGACGGCCTGTGCGTTTCGAGTCAGATTGGTTGCGCGGTCGGATGCGTGTTCTGCATGACCGGTAAGAGCGGCCTGTTGCGTCAGCTTGGCAGCGCCGAGATCGTCGCCCAGGTTGCCCTCGCGAGGCGCTTCCGCCCGGTGAAGAAGGTGGTGTTCATGGGCATGGGTGAGCCGGCGCATAACCTCGATAACGTGCTCGAAGCCATCAATCTGCTGGCGACCGATGGCGGCATCGGCCACAAGAATCTGGTGTTCTCCACCGTTGGCGACCCGCGCGTGTTCGAGCGTTTGCCTCAGCAGAAGGTGCGACCCGCGCTGGCGCTATCGCTGCACAGTACCGATGCCGCGCTGCGTCGCGAGCTGCTTCCGCGGGCGCCCGCGTACGACCCTGCCGAACTGGTCGAGCTGGGCGAGGCCTATGCACGCCTGGTCGACTATCCGATTCAATATCAGTGGACGCTACTCAAAGGCATCAATGACAGCCAGGACGAGATGGACGGCATCATCCGCCTGCTCAAAGGCAAATTCGCGATCATGAACGTGATTCCCTACAACAGCCTCAACGATGACGAATTCCAACGCCCTGCCGCCGACCGCATCCACCAGATCATGCGTTACCTGCACCAGAACGGCGTGCTGACCAAGGTGCGCAATTCGGCCGGGCAGGATATTGATGGCGGCTGTGGACAGCTGCGCGCGCGTGCCGAACGAGTCATCCGTGCGCGCGGGCGGCCGGCGGAAAGTCCCCTGCCAGAGCGGGCGACTGAACCTCCAAGCCGCCTTTAGTGTCGTAGCGCATTGCCCGCTCGAAGTCTGGGCGGGCATCAGTCCCCTCCCCGCGCACAACCGGCCACCATCGCAGCCTGACTCAGGCTCGCTTGAGAACAGCATGAACACATTGGCACAGCTCAAACGCGGCGAACTAGCCGGCGTCACGCGCCTGAAATTATCGGAACAGCTGGAGACCTTCCCAAGCGAAATCTTCGACCTGGCCGATAGCCTGGAAGTACTCGATCTCTCCGGCAACCGGCTCAGCCACCTGCCCTCCGATCTGCGGCGACTGCATAAGCTGCGCATTCTTTTCTGCTCGAACAACCTATTCACCGAAGTGCCGGTAGGGCTCGGCAAATGCCCCGAGCTGGAAATGATCGGACTCAAAGCCAACCGTATCCGCCGTCTCCCAGCCGAGGCGCTGCCGCCTGCGCTACGCTGGTTGATTCTTACCGACAACCGGCTCGAATCGGTACCTGACGAGATTGGGCGCTGCACCCGGCTGCAGAAACTGATGCTGGCCGGCAATCAGCTGCAAACGCTGCCCGAAACCCTGTCTCACTGTAGCCGCCTGGAACTGCTGCGCATCGCCGCCAATCGTCTGCCTGCCCTGCCCGACTGGCTGTTGGCGATGCCTCGGCTGACGTGGCTGGCCTTTGCCGGCAATCCCTTCAGCGACGCAATCGAGGCAGATGCCTTGGCGCAGCATCCCCAACCACCGATCGACCGCAGCCAGATTGCCCTGGGTGAGATGCTCGGCCAGGGAGCCTCGGGCATCATCCATAGCGCCAACTGGCAGCGCGCCGGCCAGGCGCCACGGACCATGGCGGCCAAGCTATTCAAAGGCACCCTGACCAGCGATGGCCTCCCGCATAGCGAGATGGCCGCCTGCATCGCGGCAGGTGAGCATCGCAACCTGATCGGTATCGCCGGCCCGCTGGAGGAACGCGCCGAGGAGCCATCCGGCTTGCTGATGGAGCTCATCGATCCCTCGTATCAGGTGCTCGCGGGGCCGCCATCCTTCGCCAGCTGCACGCGTGACTGTTACGAGCAGGAGCGCCGCTTTTCCGTCGGGCAAGTGCTACGCATCGCGACGGGCGTGGCCTCGGCGGTTAGCCATCTACACCAACACGGCATTCTTCACGGTGACCTATATGCTCACAACTTATTGGTCGATCCCGCCGGCAGAGCCTTGCTAAGTGACTTCGGCGCCGCCTCCTTCTATCCCCCGCAAAGCGAGCAAGGCCAGGCGCTCCAGCGACTCGAAGCCCGCGCGTTCGGCTGCTTGCTTGAAGAACTGCTGGAGCGCTGCGATTTGACCGATGACGAACCGGATCTCGCACGGCTTTGCAAGATCCAACGCCAATGTATGCTCGACGACCCAGCGCAACGCCCGGCCTTCAGCGAACTGACGCGCGAGTTGGAAACAATCGGCCAGGCGAGCCCCGTTACGGCCGGCTAGTTGCATAAGATTTCCTTCTATTCACTGGACCGACGGCAACCTGACGCTATGCTCCCTTCCGAACCTGGCTCCTCCGATACTCCCGTCCGCTCTTCGGCCACCGATAATGCCGCCGCGCTCAAGCACGACCCATTCATCATTGGCCTGATGCAGCGCCTGCCCGAAGAGCTTCGAGAAAGCTTCACCGACGAGCAGCTGGCGGGGCTTCGCAGCGCTTTTGCCACGCGTTCATGGGGGCGGCACAAAGTCGATTGGCGTGGCACCTTCAGCCTATGGAGCAACCAGTACTATTTCGTGCTGGTCGGAGGTCGCAACAAGCGCAACTTGTCTCGCGGACAACGCAACCTATCGCTAGCGGCGAAGGCCAGCGCGATCACGATGTTCCTGCTCTTCTCCGTTCTGCTGGGAATGGTGGCGCTGTACCTGCTCAAGTCAGCACTTGGTATCAATCTACTGCCGAACCATTCGCTCGGCCTGTGGGACTGGTTCAAGGGCTGACACTGAACCACGCAGCGACCGCCGTCATTCGCCGATCAGGATGAGTTTGCCGGTGGCGGGATCACGATAGACCTGTCCGACGCTTTCCAGCCCTTTGCCGGAGTCACCCTCGACACTGCCCGGCAGGCGCGGCAGTTCGCGCCCGCGCTCAACGGCAACGGGTTGTCTGGCGGCTTTGAGCTGTTCGAGCAGGTCGGTCTGGGCCACCAGGGCGGCGATCAGGCCACAGGCGAATACCAGCACCACATCGACCATATTGGCCAAGGGTCCCAGCGGGTCGTCATCGCCTGCAGCAAAGCGGCTAGAGCGCCACCGTCGACTCACTGTCGCGCTCCTCTGCCGCTTCGACCTCATCCAGCAGCTCGTCATACCAGCGCCGCCGCAAGCGACCGAGCGCAAAGCCGCCCATCCCGATCAGCAACCCGAGCACGGTGGTGTCGAAGGCCACCCGCATCGCGACACTGAGTATCTGCACGTTGCCATCGCCGAGCGCCGCCAAGCCTGGGCCGAGAGGGATCAGCGTGCCCATCAGGCCGAGCATCGGCCCGACGCGTGCGACCAGATCGGCACGGTCAAGTCGCCGCCGTGCCCGCCGCTCAATTTCTCCCACCGCCAGCATGCGCCAGCGCCGTAGCCCGCCAAACCGCTCTCCGGCTGCGACGCCCGCGTCGCAGATCACCGCGGCCAGGAGCCCGAACAGCGCCCATGTCACTGGCTGCAGGAGCCAACCAACCAGGAGGTGCAACCAGCTGAACAACCGATCATCAAGCATACTCACACGCCTCCCCTGGACGGCGCTCCGCGACCGCGCCAGATGCCGAGGCTCAGTAGCAATAGCACCATCAGCGCGGCCAGCCACAGGTACTGGCTGGCGCTGGCATCGCCCTCACCTTGCGCCTCGGACTGTTCGACCGGCCGCTCGGCGGCCTCGGGCTGGATCTCGCTGATGCTGCTGGGTGCCTTCGCGCTCGGTTGTGGCTCGCGGCTGGCCGCATGCAGGCGCGCCTGCAAAGCATCCCGGACATCCGGGGTCAGCTGTGGCAACAGCCACTCGATCATTGGATGATCGGGTCGGGTATGGCCGCTGCCAGGCAGTCCGTTCGCGGACACCAGCGTGGCGAAGGCATCACCCAGTTCCCGCCGGGTCTGCTCATCGGCCTGCCAGAAGCCCTTGTGGATGGCCACCAGCATGATCGCCAGCATGTTGGTTTTCACATGCACGTTAGCGCCCTGCTCGAGAAACGAATCGATCCCCAGTTCGTACCGATCGTCGAGGTACACCGCCTTGACCTCCTCCCAGGCTCTGCCCTGGATGATGTCCGGATTGGTGACTTGCCAGCCCCAGAGGTACTCAAGGAATTCGCTGCCCATGGTGCGTGCGCCAGCATAGTCGTGCTGCATCAGCGCCTTGATCCAGGCCGGATTGAGGAAGCGCCCGCGGAGCTCCGCCAACAAGGCTTGCTGCAACGGCTCCAGGCGCACCTTGGCTGGATCGTTGTGCCAGCTGACGAAGTTCTCGGGGGCCTGGCCAGCCAGATGCTCGACGGCCAGGCTCAGGCCGCCGAGGTAATCGAACGCATCATTGTTGTCCATCAGCCCGTAGAGATTGCTGGACCGGCCGAGATAAGTGCGGGTGACCTGCTTCAAGCCATCCTCGAACACCGCCTGGACCGGCTCGCCGTTGTGCTGCAGGCCATAGGCATGACCCATCCGGTTGACGTAGCTGCGCGCCAGCTCACCACGATCCTGCCAACTGCCGGAGCGTTCGACCAGCGTGTTGATGCCAGCACCATAGGCCCCCGGCGTCGCCCCAAACAGGCGCAGTGCCGACAGGCTCCCGGCCTGCTCGGCATCGGCGCCGCCGTCCAGTCGGCGCGCCGCGTCCTTTACCCAGTTGGCGGCGATCCGGTTCTGTGAAAGCGGCTCATTACCACCAGTCGCCAGCGCACCGATTGGCTGCAAGGCAGCATCCAGGGCGATGCGCAGGGCGGGAAAATCCCGGCGGATGGTGTTGCTGGCGCCGTCCAGCGCTAGCAACACACCGCGTTCGAGCAGCGCGAGCTGATCGGCATATAGGTCCCGAAACAGGCCAGAGGTGGTGAACATCAGATCGCGGCGTTCGCGGCCCTCCTCAAGCGGTACCCGTCTGATCCCTTCGACGATCCCGCGACTGTTCCAGACCGGCTCGACGCCGAGCAGATCGAGACCGAACGCAACCATGGCGCCTTCGTCTCGTACCGTGTCGGACGCCCACAGAATGACCGCTTCACGGCCGCCCCCCGGCATGGCTCGCTCACGGGCGCGGTCGGCCAGTTCCTGCCCGATCCCCCAACCGATGCGACTCGGCAACAGACTGCTGTCCAGCGCATGGAAGTTGCGCCCCGTGGGCAACGCCTCCGGCGTGCGGATCGGGTCGTTACCCTTGCCCGGCGCAACGAAGCCCCCATCGAGGGCATGGATCAGTGCCTGCATTTCCGCTGCTGGGGAATCGACCAATGCCTGGCGATACTGGGCTTGCCCGGTGCCCATCGACGCCATCAAGGTGTCGACCGCCTCGTCGGTCCATGGCTTGCCGAACACGTGCAGCCCGAGCGGCATGAATCGCTCCTGAATATTGGTCAGGTAATGGCCGACCTCGTGCACCAGCAGATCATCGTCAACCTGCTCGAAATCGATGCCGCGCGCGGCAAGCGGCCCGGCCATGGAATCGCGCAGCTCGGGTTCCAAGCCGGACTGGCTCACCAGGCGTTTGATCTCTGCGATGGTGGCGCGCCGAGCGGGTCCTTCGGTGCTGCCAGTTCCCGCCTCGAAACTCTCGATCAGCTGACGCAGTTTGAGCAGATCGTCGTAGAGCGGCGTCGCTACCAGCGGCGGCGTGAGGTGATCGATCATCACGGCGAGCCCCCGGCGCTTGGCCTGGATGCCCTCACCCACGCCATCGACGATGTAGGGATAGATGCTCGGCAGATCGCCGACAATCTGCATCGGATAATCCTCGGCGCTCAGCCCGGCACGTCGTCGCGGCAGAAACTCGTAGGTGGAGTGGCGTCCAAGGTGCACCAGCGCATCGGCACCGAAGTCATCCCGCAGCCAGTGATAGAAGCCCAGGTACTGGTGCGGCGGCGGGAAGACCAGGTTGGCGTGGAGCAATTCCTCGTCGACTTCCCAGCCTCGCGGCGGCTGCGGACCGAGAAAAATATTGCCCAGGCGCAGACCGGGAAAAATCATTCGCTCACCTTGTACCATGACCTGCCCCGGCGCTTCGCCCCAACCACGTAACCCTTCTATTCCCGTAGCCGACAGCGCCCAAATCAGCTCGTCCGCTTCACCCCAGGCGGCCAGCCCGGGCTGCTCCAGTGCTCGCTCGTAGAAGCGTTCCAGCTGTTCGAGCAAATCCAGCGCGCGGGCCCGCGCCGGATGCTCGACGCCATCGAGCACGTGATGCAGCTTGCTCGATCCATCGCGCAAGGTTTGCCTGGCGATATCCAGATGAGATGACTGTAGCGCCCGACGCATCTGCACGTTCCAGTAGCCCAGCGGGCCATGCTCCATTTCTCCCTGCAAGGCTGGTGGCAGCGCACGAAACCAACGCAGGTAATCACTGCGGTCGAGCCCGGGCACCTTCTCGGCCATGTCGGCCAGCGCATCCCCTTGCTCGGGCAGGTTCACGCCATGCTCTTGCAGCATGCTCAGCAGTGCCTCGGAGGATACCGGCAACTCGCCCGTTTCATAGCCCTCGGCCTTGAGGCGCTGCAGGATGGCGAAAAGGGATTGCGGTACGTCCAGATTGTCGGCACCGATGTTGTGACGCCCCGGAGGATGGTTGTAATAGATGATGGCGACACGCTTGTTTCTGTTGGCCTTGCGCTGCAACCGCTGCCAGCGATGGATCCGCGCGGCGATCGACTCGATTCGGGACGGCAAGGGCTGGCTGAAACCAAAACGGATGCCAGAATTCGGATCAATCTGCGCCGACTCCCATGCAGCCAGCACCATCGGCTGGCTGCTGCCCTGCAGCTCCGGCATGGCCAATTGGTAGTGAACCTTGTCGCGCCCGAGTCCATCAGTAGAAAGCTGCCAGGAGCTCTCGTCACGGTCATCCAGGCGCAGGGCCTTTAGCACTGGCACATCGAGACGTCCGAGCATTTCGGTTGCCTGCTCACGCCCCTCGCCGCCGCCAAGCACGAAGTCCTGCAGCACGACCACAGCGGCCAATGGCGGATGCTCCTCATTTTCCAGCCAGCGCAGCGCTTGCAAGGTGCCGTCGCCCCAGCCGGCGAAAAGGCTGACGCAGGCCATGTCTCGCTGTTGCAGCGTCTGACACAGCGCATTGTTTAGATCGGCGTCGCCCCGGCGATCGGCACGGCCGTGATCGATGATTGCAACCAAGCGCTCGCCGCGCCAGACGAGCTCATCAGGCTCGGCGACCCGACCATCCTGATAGAAGCGCAGCGCCGGGCGTGACTCGGGAGGCAGGATCTGTGCAGAGGGATCGTCCCGCCTGACCAGCCAGCCGAGCAGACGCGCAATATTTTCACTCCCGCCGCCGATCCAGTAACTGCGCGCCTCGATCCACCCGGCCTGATCAGGGTTGGCATCGCCAAGCTCGCGGACCCAGCCGACCAGGTCCTCGCCCGGCTTTTCCGCACCGAGATGTATTGCCTGTTCACGGTCACGGAAGACCGTCTTGCCGCCGATACGGCTCATCGCAACCAGCTCCTGGTCGCTGTGCATGATGTAGCGATCGCCGGAGCGGTGCGCCTCGATCAACGGACGCAAGCGCTCCACCTCGGGTCCGAAAACGCCGACCGCAAGCAGCGTGGCACCGCCGTGCAGCCATTCGGCTACGCTGGCATCGTTCATCTCGCTCAGCTGGTCCGGGGTGCGCGCATCGATGATTTCGTCCGGGTGGCGCTCTTTAAACAAGGCCACAGCCGAGGCGAATTCCGCCGCGCTGTATTGCGAGATGATTGCGTTGATCTGGCCAGCCAAGGCGGGCTGGGCGAGCAGCACCGAAAGCGCTAAACCGACCCAGCGAAAAACGATAGACATGCCCACTCCGTCTCGGGACGCGCGGGCGGCAGAACGGCCGCACAGCCCGTGACAGGCGCAAGGCATTCTGAGGATGTCGCCCACCGCGACAATTCCTGGGGAGTACGGGCTGGTATCGGGCTCGGTCGCAGAATTCGACTCTACCGTTGCGGGGGCAGCATCAGCTTGGCACTGATTTCCCATTTAACCCGGACCTAGACCCGGGCACCGCATACTCCATGAAGGCAGCCGTCTAGCGGCTGACGGCGCGAACCTTACGCGGCGCACCCGACAAGATCAAGCGACGAACCCTTGCCGCGTTGCACCAACGAGCTTCGATGCGACGGCGCACTCGATGGTGGCTAGACTTCAGGGCATCCAGGCATACGGGGGCAGCCATGAACGACAATAAACAACCCAAACCACTCACGTTGCGGCAGATGTTGCAAAGCGTACTGGCCGGCGCACTCGGTGTGCAGAGCGGCAAGAACCGGGCACGTGACTTCAGTCACGGCAAGCCCAGCCACTTCATCCTGCTGGGGGTGGGTTTCACCGTGGTGTTCGTGCTGGTGATTCTTGGCGTGGTCAAGCTGGTGTTGTACCTCGTGGGGCTGTGATAGCCCCACCCAAGCTTCTATTGATGGCTGACCCAGAAAACCGCCGTCGCAACCGCCAAAAGTATCAGGACGAATATCGCGGCAGCGTCTGCCCTACTGTCGTTACTGCGATGATTGAAGTGCTCGGACACGGCTGTTCTCCTTGTTGTTGAGGCTCGCGTTGGTTGCAGTTAAGACCACCCAAGCGAGGCGCTCAAGCGCAGGGGGTTAAATGCCTAAAAAGAGGCGTTTCGTTCTAAACATATTCCCAAACATCACTTTTACGCATAAACGCTAACTGGTATCTTGCCGGCCTCCCTCAACGGGTGCGCGGCCGTGCGCGCAAAAAGCTGTAGACAGCCTGAAAAACAGGACATTTATGTACGTATACGACCAGTATGACCAACACATCATCGAGGATCGCGTGCGTCAGTTCCGTGATCAGATTCGCCGCTACCTAGCGGGCGAACTGACTGACGCGGAACTGCTGCCTCTTCGCCTGCAGAACGGCCTGTATATTCAGCGCTACGCGCCGATGCTACGCATTGCCGTGCCCTATGGGCTGTTGTCGTCTACCCAGATTCGCAAGCTGGCGGATATCACTCGCAAGTACGATAAGGGCTATGCTCATATCAGTACCCGGACCAACGTCCAGCTCAACTGGCCCGAGCTGGAGGATGTACCTGACATTCTCGCCGAGCTGGCCACCGTGCAGATGCATGCCATCCAGACCAGCGGCAACTGCATTCGCAACACCACCACAGATCAGTTCGCCGGTGTGGCCAAAGACGAATTGGTTGATCCGCGCCCCTGGTGCGAAATTATTCGGCAGTGGTCGACGTTCCATCCGGAATTTGCCTTCCTGCCGCGCAAGTTCAAGATTGCGGTAAACGGTGCGGTGAGCGATCGCGCCGCTATCGAGGTGCACGATATTGGCCTCGAAGCGGTGAAGAACGATGCCGGCGAGCTGGGTTTCCGCGTGTCGGTGGGTGGCGGCCTCGGCCGTACGCCGATTGTCGGCAGCTTCATCAATGAATTTCTGCCCTGGCAGCACCTGCTGACCTATCTCGACGCCATCCTGCGCGTTTATAACCGCTACGGCCGTCGCGACAACAAGTTCAAGGCCCGGATCAAAATCCTGGTGAAGGCGCTCACGCCTGAAGTGTTTGCCGAGCGCGTCGAGGCCGAGTGGTCCTATCTGAAGGATGGTCCGAACACCCTGACCGACGCTGAAGTCGAGCGCATCAGCAAGTTCTTCATCGACCCGACTTACAAGACCCTGGAAGACCAGAGCGCTGTCCTGGCTCGACTCGATTCCGAGCACCCCGGCTTCGCCCGTTGGCGCCAGCGTAACGTGGTGGCACACAAGAAGCCCGGGTATGCAGCCGTCACATTGTCCCTGAAGAGTACCGGCGTGGCACCCGGCGATGTAACCGACAAGCAGCTCGATACCATCGCTGACCTGGCCGATCGCTACAGTTTCGGTGAAGTGCGCAACTCCCACGAGCAGAACATGATCCTCGCGGACGTCGAGCAATCGCATCTGTTCGAACTGTGGAACGAGCTGCGCGAGCTCGGTGTTGCGACACCGAACATCGGCCTGCTGACCGATATCATCTGCTGCCCTGGCGGTGACTTCTGTTCCCTGGCCAACGCCAAGTCGATTCCTATTGCCGAAGCCATTCAGCGCCGCTTCGATGATATGGATTATCTGTTCGACATCGGCGATATCGACCTGAACATCTCCGGCTGCATGAATGCGTGCGGACACCACCACGTGGGTCACATCGGCATTCTCGGCGTGGACAAGAAAGGCGCCGAGTTCTATCAGGTTTCGCTCGGAGGCAGCTCCGGCCGCAACGCCAGCCTTGGCCAGATTCTCGGGCCGTCCTTCGCTCAGGACGTAATGCCCGACGTTATCGAAAAGGTCATCGGCGTCTATGTGGAGCAACGTACAGAAGATGAACAGTTTCTCGACACTTTCCGCCGTATCGGAATCGACCCCTTCAAGGAGCGCGTCTATGCAGCGAATCATTAAGGATGGTCAGGTCATCGACGAGACCTGGCATCTGCTGCCCAAGGACGTAACCCTTGACGGTTTGTCGAACTGCGACGATTTGATCGTTCCGTATCAGCTGTGGCTTGATCATGCCCATGCACTGAAGGCTCGCGATGGCGGGCTGGGGATCTGGCTGGATTCCGACGAAGCCGTGGAAGAGATCGCTGACGACCTGGAGTACTTTCAGGTCATCGCCCTGAACTTCCCGGCCTTCACGGACGGTCGGCATTACTCCAGTGCACGCCTGCTGCGCGAGCGTTACGGCTACAAAGGCGAGATACGCGCCATCGGCGACGTACTGCGCGATCAGCTGTTCTACATGCGTCGCTGCGGTTTTGACGCCTTTGCGGTGCGCCCCGACCGCGACCCGTATGAAGCACTGGAAAGCTTAAAGGATTTCTCCGTCACCTACCAAGCTGCCGTTGACGAGCCGCTACCGCTGTTCCGCCGGCGACAAGGCTGATTCGGCGGTTGTCGAAACAAAAAAACCCGCCTTTCGGCGGGTTTTTCATTCACTGGTACATCCAGAAGTTCGGATGCTCAATGTTCGCACCTTCGGTCGACTGCTTCTTGCCGAAGGCTTCCTTGATTTTTTCTGCCAGTGCTTTCATGACCGATTCCTGCTGCGTTGAAGTAGCGTTAGCTTCTCTCAATCGCTCATCACAGCGAAATCGGTTTTGGCTATGCCTTCAATAGCAAGCACAACGATAATCGCGCCTGAACAAACCAGCCGTTCAATCGAGCCGGACCAGCATCCTTCCGGTCTGCTGGCCGGCCAGGATTCGCTCGATAGCCACAGGCAATTGCTCCAGCGAAATTTCCTGCACCAAGTCCTCAAGGTTCGATAACTTCCACTGCAAAGACAGCTTGTCCCACATTGAGGCCTTCACAACCAACGGAATTTCCACCGAGTCGACTCCAAGCAGATTCACGCCACGCAGAATGAACGGGAGCACGCTAGCCTGGAAACCCGTTCCGGCGGTCAGGCCGCAACAGGAGACGCTGGCGCCACGCTGCAACGACTTGACGACATTAAACAGAATGTCGCCGCCGACGGTATCGATTGCCCCCGCCCATTGCTCCTTGAGCAACGGTTTCTCGGTGCCTGCCTGAAGCGCACTGCGCTCGATGACCTGTTTGGCCCCTAGCTTGGTAAGGAAATCGGCCTGATCTGCCTTCCCGGTCACAGCGGTCACGTTGTAACCAAGACGCGACATCAAGGCGACCGCAATGCTGCCGACGCCACCGGTAGCG
This sequence comes from Pseudomonas sp. SST3, assembly GCF_003325755.1. Next base: position 130,529 of record NZ_QORI02000006.1, read on the forward strand.
CCGGTCACGAGCACCGGAGCATCGACCGGCTCGAGACCGGCCTGCTCAAGCTTGTCCACACAAAGCGCAGCGGTAAGGCCCGCTGTACCAAGGGCCATAGCTTCACGCAGGGAGAGCCCGGCTGGACGCTTGATCACCCATGCCGCAGGTACCCTAATGAACTGGCCGAAACCGCCCGCGGTGTTCATCCCAAGGTCGTAGCCGGTAGTGATAATCTCATCGCCTTCGGAAAACTCCGAGACGCTTGACTCGACAACTGTGCCAGCTGCATCGATGCCTGGCGTGTGCGGGAAGTTGCGGGTCACGCCGCGATTACCGCTGGCCGACAGAGCGTCTTTGTAGTTCAAAGATGAATAGCTGACGCGAATCAGCACTTCTCCTGCCGGCAGTTCGCTGGTGTCTCGCTCGATAATGCGTGTTTCGAAACGGCCGTTCGCATCCTCGTTAGCTTGTAGCGCCCTGAACGTACTCATCACTTGCCCCTTATTGCCAGAATCGTTGTTCGTTAAGTCGCGTCCAACCTTTCAGTACGCCATGCTCCAGAGTGGCGCTGACCGCCATGCCGAAGCGTTCGGGAAGGCTTTTTTTCTCGGCGTAATGCAGCTGGAATAGGTCCGCTTCACGGGCCCGCGCGGCCAGGTACTCGTCGCTGGTTTTCAGCTCATCGACGAGCTGCTTGCCAAGTGCCGCAATCCCTAGCCAGACCTCACCGGTAGCGACATCATCGATGGACAACTGTTGGCGATAGCGGGCGACGAAATTCTTGAATAGCTCGTGAGTGGTTTCCAGATCGTCCTGAAATTTCTCGCGGCCCTTTTCGGTGTTCTCACCAAAGATGGTCAGGGTGCGCTTGTATTCCCCGGCAGTCAGCACCTCGACATCAACGTCATGCTTCTTCAGCAGTCGATGAACATTGGGCAGTTGCGCAACGACCCCGATGGAGCCGAGGATCGCGAAAGGAGCGCTGAGGATCTTTTGCCCGATACAGGCCATCATATAGCCGCCACTTGCCGCAACCTTGTCGACGCAAACCGTCAGCGGCACGCCTGCATCGCGGATGCGAACCAGCTGTGACGCAGCGAGCCCATAACCGTGGACCATGCCCCCGCCGCTTTCCAGCCGCAAAACAACCTCGTCCTGTGGCGTGGCCAGGGTCAGCAGTGCGGTAACTTCGTGACGAAGGTTCTCAACCGCAGATGCCTTGATATCCCCATCGAAATCGAGCACGAAAACCCGCGGACGATTTTCCGGGCTTTTCTTCGCCAGCTTGGCAGCCTTGGCTTCACGCTTGCGCTGCAGCTTTAGTTGTTCCTTGTCGATCAGGGACTGCTCGAGACGCTCACGCATCGCTTTATAGAAGTCATTGAGCTTGTGGACTTCCAAGTGACCACACGCCTGTTTGGTTCGGCCGCGCCGTAGCGAGGCGAGCGCGATCAATACCACCAGAACGGCGGCTACCAGCGTAACGGTCTTCGCCAGAAAGCTTGCATAGTCAGCAAGAAATTCCACAGATCCTCCTCGGTTACCTAGGGTCGCCAGCAGAAACCCGACTTGGCGTAAACCGGCCAAGCATACCGATTTCACGGTCGTCTGAGCCAGCAGAACCCAATTCAAACAAACGTATGATTTATCGTTGACACTCTAAGACGATCCCCCTACCCTCGCGAAAAACAGGGTCCCGGAGTTGAGCATGGGCAGTATCTACCTGATCAGGCATGGTCAGGCATCGTTTGGCGCCGAAAACTACGATGTCCTCTCTCCGCTTGGCTTTCAGCAATCAGCTGCCCTGGGCGATTATCTGAAACAGCTGGGCGTTCGCTTTGACCGCTGTGTAAGTGGTGAGCTGAACCGGCAACGGGACACGGCCAGGGCAACCCTCGAGCGGATGGCCCTCCCCCAGCAAAGCCAATTGTCCGCCATAGAGATAGATTCGGCCTTCAATGAATTTCGCGCTGATGAAGTGATACGTGCGCATATCGATGATCTGCTAGCCGTTGAGCCCCGGGCCATGCAGATATTCAGCAACGCAGCCAACCATCGAGCCGAGTTTCAGCGCCTGTTCACATACATCATCAACCGGTGGGTATCCGGCGAGCATGAGAAGGAAGGCTTGGAAAGCTGGGCCAGTTTTGTCGACCGAGTCCAGGCCGGGTTGCATCGATTGCTCGATCAGGCAGACAGAAAAGACCATATCGCCGTTTTCACGTCTGGCGGGACGATCACGGCACTGCTTCAATTGATCATCGGTGTGCCACCCATCAAGGCGTTCGAACTGAATTGGCAGATAGTCAATACCTCGCTCAGCCGGCTGAAGTTTCGTGACCGAGACCTGGCGCTGGCTTCGTTCAATAGTCATGTACATCTGGAACTGCTGAAAAATCCCGAGCTCATCACCTATCGATAAGCTCCAATCAACTGCGGCTAAAAGCTGCGCGTTTTTCCACGACAACAAAGGGACATATCCGATGAGCAACGTCGACGAAACCATCCAGGGCATGAAGGCCAAGTTCAACCCCAGTGCTGCGGCCGGCCTGGATCTGGTTTTCCAGTTCAACATCACCGATGCGGAAGACTATTATCTGGTCGTAAAAGACGGTACCTGTGACTTCCATAAAGGCGAGTCAGCCGATGCCAACGTAACGTTGATCATGGACAGCGAAACCATGCAGGGCGTTATCAGCGGCGAAACCGACGGCATGCAGGCGTTCATGGCAGGAAAGCTGCGCGCCGAGGGCGACATGATGCTCGCGCTGAAGCTGAGCGAGCTGTTCCCGGCCTGACCTGCCGAGATACAACGAAAACCGAAGTCTTTCGACTTCGGTTTTTTTATGCACGTTTGATGATCTTCGAACCATAACGCCCCTTGATTACCCAGCAACACCCCGACCAATAAAGACCGACTTTGCTTGGTGATGCATGGGTGCCACATTAGATTTACGGCGCCGGACAGTCAGTTGGCATCGTAGCCGATAAAGCTGCTGCTCAGACCAGTTCATCGAGGCATTGATTACAAGAAAGGGACAAGCATGGCGCTAACTGATCAGACCAGCCGTATACGCGAAGGCGAAGAATTGCCTACCGACGTCATCGACCAGTACCTCAAGGCTCACATTCCTGGACTGGAAGGCACGCCGACCATCTCGCAGTTTCCCGGGGGCGCGTCCAACCTGACGTACCTGCTGGGATATCCGAACCGTGAGTTGGTGCTCCGTCGCCCGCCGTTCGGTCATAAAGCAAAGTCCGCTCACGATATGGGCCGGGAATACCGGATCCTCAATCAGCTCAACGCGGGTTTTCCATACTGCCCGAGGGCCTATGCGCATTGCACTGACGAGACGCTCATCGGTGCCGAGTTCTACGTCATGGAGCGTGTCAAGGGCATCATCTTGCGTGAAGACATGCCTGCCGAGCTCGGATTTACTCCAGAGCAGACCACCGCGCTGTGCGAGAGCTTCATCGACAAGTTCGTCGACCTGCACAATGTAGACTACAACGCCTGCGGCCTGGGTGATCTGGGCAAACCCGAAGGCTATGTGCAGCGTCAGATCACCGGCTGGATCGATCGTTACGAGCGCGCCATCACGTCCGACGCACCCGGTTGGGAGACAGTAAAAGCCTGGCTGCGGGACAAGATGCCGGCGGACCATTACAAGCCCGGCATCGTCCATAACGACTACCGTTTCGATAACGTTATCCTCAGTCCGGACAACCCTATGGAGATCATCGGTGTCCTGGATTGGGAGATGACTACCCTTGGCGATCCGCTGATGGATCTCGGCAATACGCTTGCCTATTGGATCGAAGCGACCGATCCGCCGCCCATGCAGCTGATCCGCAAGCAGCCCAGCAACGCACCCGGCATGCTGACGCGTCAGCAGTTCGTTGATTACTACGCCGAGCGTGCCGGCATTCGCATCGACAGCTTCGACTACTACTACACCTACGGCCTGTTCCGCCTAGCGGCCATCGTGCAGCAGATCTACTACCGCTATTTCCATGGCCAGACCCAGGACAAGCGGTTCGCGAAATTCGTGCAAATGAACGCCCTGCTCGAGCAAGTGAGCCTGCAGGTTATCAACAAATCGAAGCTGTAACACAGCTCACCAAGAGGGGAATTAGTCCATGAGCAAAACCACCCTGTTCGATCTGGATGGCAAGATCGCTTTCGTCTCCGGCGCCAGCCGCGGCATTGGCGAGGCTATTGCCAAGCTGCTGGCCCAGCAAGGCGCCCACGTCCTTGTGTCCAGCCGCAAGATCGAAGGCTGCCAGGCGGTCGCCGATGCCATCGTTGCGGCCGGCGGCAAGGCGACTCCGGTAGCCTGCCACATCGGTGAGCTTGAGCAGATCCAAGCGGTCTTCGCTCAGATCCGCGAGCAATTCGGCCGATTGGACATCCTGGTCAACAACGCAGCAACCAACCCGCAGTTCTGCCATATCCTGGATACCGATGTCTCGGCCTTCCAGAAAACCGTCGACGTAAATATCCGCGGTTATTTCTTCATGTCCGTCGAGGCTGGCAAGCTGATGCGCGAGCATGGCGGCGGCAGCATCATCAATGTCGCCTCCATTAACGGTGTGACGCCAGGCAACTTCCAGGGAATTTATTCGGTCACCAAAGCTGCCGTGATCAATATGACCAAGGCCTTCGCCAAGGAATGCGCACCGCAGGGAATCCGCTGCAATGCTCTGCTGCCGGGCCTAACCGACACCAAGTTCGCCTCAGCGCTGGTCAAGAACGACTCGATCCGCGAAGAAGCGCTGCGTCATATTCCACTGCACCGCGTCGCCGATCCCAGCGAAATGGCCGGCGCCGTGCTGTATCTGGCCAGCGATGCGTCGAGCTACACCACCGGGCTGTCGCTCAACGTGGACGGTGGTTATCTAGCCTGATCCGCCTGTTACGAAGAAAGGGAACCCTCGGGTTCCCTTTCATCGTATATACAAGCCGTGCCGCTACCAGTCCTTCATGGCCTGCTCGGCTGCGGTGTTTACCGGTTTCGCCAGCAGTCCGGTGGGTGCCATCTCCACTGTATATTCGGCGCCATCAGCGATAGGCAGGTACCTGAGCCGTCGGGGCTCCGCCTCGATGATCAGCGAGGCGCACTGGCAACGCTGCAGCCACGCCCAGAAATCCACTCCGACCTGGCTATGCCCGAGCTCTACATTAGGATGGCTAGCCTGATCCTGCTGCTCGACGGCGAGGTACCGTCCGGAAAGTTTCTCCAGCCGATAGCCAGGCTCCAATCCGATTAGCGTTGCCAGACCCTTCCAATGAAGCGCCCGCAGATCAAGTTGCCAGAGATCGCCTTCCAGCGTGACAAAGCGGGTTTGCCGACCCTCTTCCACCTTAACTTGATAGCGCTGTTGGCCATCGGCCCGAAAGGACAGCGAAGCCAACGGCGTGCTTTGAGCAAGGGGTCGATAGGTCGTGACATCCCAGGCGATCAAGCCAATCAGGCCACCTAGTGCAAGAACCAACATGCCGATGGTGCCGCGCAGCCAACCCAGCAGCCAGTGCCCGCAGGCCAGCATGCGCACCGCTATCAATACGGTAATCAATGCGAGTAACGCAACAACCACCGCGAGCCCCAGGTATTGCATCGACCGAGCTTCCCATAAATTTTCGACGAAATATTATCAACAGGCCCCGCTAGGGCGGCCAGCGCCATATCGGAACACTGCAGGCGAGTCGACATTCCGTGTCCGCGCGCTCGACAAGCCATACTCACCAACGCCGCCGATGCGTGCTCCCCATTGGCTTGCGGCAGCGCAAGCGGCATCATGCGGCGCCTGCATTCGCCGATCTGACCATGAGTGAACACAATGCCCATGCTTGAATTTGCCACGGACCCGCTCGTTCTGGCCGCCCTGATGGCGGTTGCCTTTCTTGCCGGGTTCATCGATGCAATCGCGGGCGGGGGCGGTCTCTTGACACTGCCGGCGCTACTTACTGCGGGCTTGCCACCACACCTAGTGCTCGGCACCAACAAACTGTGCGCAACCTTCGGCTCGGCCACAGCGAGCTTCACCTTCTATCGCCGCAAGCTGTTCGATCCCCGTCAATGGCGTTTCGCACTCGTAGCCACCGCAATCGGGGCGGCGTTGGGCGCCGGTTTGACACATCTGATCCCAGCTCAATGGCTTAACCAGTTGCTGCCCTTGGTGGTTTTCGCCTGTGGGCTATATCTGTTATTCGGCCGGGTCCCGGTCACGCCGCGGGCACATGCGGCGCCAATCGCCAATGGCCGGCAATGGCCGCAGGGGTTGATGCTGGGTTTCTACGATGGCGTGGCGGGCCCTGGTACCGGGGCCTTCTGGACCGTTAGCAACATGCTGCTCTATCCGCTCGACCTGCTCAGAGCCAGCGGCGTAGCGCGAAGCATGAACTTCATCAGCAATGGTATGGCGCTTGCGGTGTTCATCGTCAGCGGACAAGTCGCCTGGGCACTGGGTATCGGGATGGGATTCGCCTTGATGATTGGCGCCTACCTCGGTGCGCGCACTGCGATACAGGGCGGATCGAAATTCATCCGGCCGATCTTTCTCGTGGTCGTGCTGGTACTGAGCCTGCGATTAGCCTGGCAACACTGGGTCGGGACGGCCTGAACGCCGAGCCAGATACAAATCGATCAGATGGCGCGCGATTGACTTCGAAGCAGGCAGCGCCGGCAGATCATGAATGGAAAACCAGCCGGCGTCCTCGATCTCCTCAGGCTGCATCACAATCTCACCCGATGCATATTCCGCGTGAAAGCCCAGCATCAAGGAATGAGGGAATGGCCAGCCTTGGCTGCAGATATACCGAGGCTCGTGAATCGACACCCCGACCTCTTCATGCACCTCACGCCGGACGCACTGTTCAACCGACTCGCCCGGTTCAACGAACCCTGCCAGCGTGCTGTAGACGCCCGGGGCGAATCGCGGCGAGCGTGCCAGCAGCAACTCATCGCCACGAGTCACCAGAACGATCATGCTCGGCGAAATACGCGGGTAATGATGAATGCCGCAGGCCTCACATTGCATCGCACGCTCTGTCGGATGCTGACGCATCGGACTGCCACAGCTACCGCAGAACCGATGATGATTGGCCCAGGTGCCAATCTGGGCCGCGAAACCGAGCATGCGAAACCTGTCGACGTCGTCATCCTGCATCATGAATTGACGCAGCCCCTGCCAACCCGCGCCCGGCACATCGACCGGGTGAGCCAGCTCCAGCAGGAAAACCGGGTCACCATCGAAGTAACCCAGGCCCTGTTCACTGAGCAGGGGCAGACCGAGGCGTTTTAGCCAACTTCTGGGGAACAACACGCCATTCGCATCAAAGAGAAACCCTTGCTCGCAGCGCACGACAGCCCAACCGCCATCACCTGACGGGTCAAGCAGCGCCGGCTGCCAGCGCAGGCTCATCAGGCAGCCACCGGAAGGCCCAAAGCCCGAACGCTGTCCGTCGCCAGATCGAGCACGCTTGCGCGCGAATCGTCGCGTCGCAGTATCGCCCCGCCGTCGAGGTAGTATTCAAGGCTGGTCAGGGCGTCGGCCAAGGTTTCGAGCATTTGCTCGGGAGGCATCTGCACACCTTCGAGCATTTGCTTCTGGATAAAGTCGGCGCACGCGCCGATCAGCTCGGCAGCGCGATCCTGTTCAAGGAAACGCAAACCACCACGAACCGCCATCAGACTGAAGGGAACATTAGCCAGGTGCAGCTTCTCCCCGTTGGATTCCAGATAGGCTGTGATGGCACGCTTTGCCAACGCCAGGCCTGCCGTCGCTTCCCCGATAACCACGATGCACGCTTCCGTGAGCTGATGATTGGCAAATGCTTCCGCCTCCTGGCCAGGCTGCGCGGTCTGCAAACGTGTCTCACGGCGTTCGCCGCGCTCAAGGCTCGCTACCATGCTTTCGACGTAGAGCACCGCATCAGCCAGTTTCAGCAGCGCCTGAGGATCGGGGGCCTGCTCAGCGCTCCAACCGGACACAACCACCAGCTGAGCGTGCAAGGTACTCGAGGCGGAAGAAAGCCCGACCATTCCCAGGGTTTTCGCCAGCTTGCCCAACAGGGTATGGAGGTTTGCGTACGATTCGACTGGCGCTGTCTGCCGCTCGATGAGGTCCAGCAGATCTTTCAAGCCTGCGAGTTCCTCACGAATAGCCGAAGATAGGGAGCGCATCACGGCCTGGCCTGGGCCTGCAAGACGCTGGGATTCGTCCTCGAGAAGATGGTCGGTAAAGGGCAGCGAGCCGAGGGAGAAAATTTCCCGGACCTGCGTTGCCACGGGTCCACTGCTTTCCGCCAGCGCAACCAGGTACAGCAGATCCTTGAGCAGGACACGCGGAGGCTCGTAGGCGGTATTGCTGCTGAACTGACGAAGTTCCCGGTCGAGCCTGGAGAAAAGCTGCTTGCGCGATTGACGCGGTAGTAACTGGCCATCCAGTTGAGCTTCCAATGCAGCACTACCCAACCAGCACAAGCGACCAGCTGCGGTGTTGGCAAACAGCAGATCCAATCGATTGAGCGCTCGCCCCATTAGCTTGAGGCTTGCCGGGATATTGTCTTCACGAATGAAGCCAAGCAACCCGACCTGATACATTTGCCGCAACCGCCGCGCTTCGATTGCACGCGCTGCAGGCTCTCGCACCGCGCCGACTACCGTCGGCCGGGCATGATCGAGACGGGCGCTGAAGAAAAAACTTTCAGGTAATGGCGACTGCGCACTGACGAGTCGCAATGCATTGATTGGCGGCAGAAGCAGTTCAGGCATTTCCTGACGACTGGCGTCAACGCTTTCCAGATAGCGCCCGAGCACGTACAGCGCATTGCTCAGCGCCGCCAGCTGGGTATCGCGATCTTCTCCTGCGCCGACAGGGATGTCGGTTGCCAACTGGAGTATTTCTTGCGCAAGCAATTCGGCCCCGGTCAGCTCAATGAGCTTGAGAGTGCCACGAACCTGCTTGAGATTCTCGACCGCTTGCTGCAGCAGGCTGCCGTTGTTTCGATCGATGATGAAATGCTCGAGACTCTGCTCGGCTTCCTCCATGGTAGCGAAAAGCTCATCGCGGACCAGGCTGAGTGAAGTAGCTCCGGTAACCATGCCTAGCGCGCCTCCCGCGCAACGTTTAGATGATGCATCAGTCGGCGAAATCCGGTTTCTGTTTGCTCATATGGGCAGCCATGGCCACCTTGAGGTCAGCCGACTGAAGCATTGCCGCATTCCAGGTAGCGATATATTCAAGACCGTCATCGACACGATGATCACGCATATAACGGATCATCTCCTTGGTGCCGCGAATTGCTACCGGCGACTTCGCAGCGATTTCGGCAGCCAGCTCGGCGACGGCTGCCATCAATGTCGTTTGGTCGGCATACGCTCGATTAACCAGGCCGATGGACTGTGCCTGCAGCCCGTCGACGGTGCGTCCGGTGTAAGCGAGCTCGCGCATTATTCCATCGCCGATGATCCTTGGCAGGCGCTGAAGCGTTCCGACATCAGCCGCCATGCCCATATCGATTTCCTTGATTGAGAACTGCGCATCGAGCGTGCTGTAACGCATATCACACGCGGCAATCAGATCGATCGCACCGCCAATGCAATAGCCTTGAACGGCCGCAATCACTGGCTTCCTGCAGTGATCCACGGCATTGAACGAGGCCTGAAGCTTTAGAATCTGGCGACGCAAACGCTCGGCGTTGCGGCCGACATCGCTGCCCATCTGGGTTGCAGCCTGTGCCAGTAGTTGCAGGTCGATGCCGGCCGAAAAATGTTTGCCCTCGCCTGATAGCACCACCACCCGGACTTCATCGGTATCATCGATCCACTGAAAAATATCGACGATCTCGCTCCAGAACGCGGCGTTCATGGCATTGACCTTGTCAGGCCGGTTGATCGCTACATGAGCGACCTTGTCCTTCAGCTCCACACGGAAGGCTTGGTATTCAGTCACGCTATCATCCTCGACAGCTGAGGCACCTCAGTGCCTGAAACAGGTTGGACAGCCCCGCAAAGGGGACTGTTCTCAGCCGAGCAACTATAACAACAGCCAGATGAAAGTCGATGCGGGACGTTGTGATGCAGCCCACGCCCTTGCGTATCATCGGCTTTGACAACCCGCAATATCGGCCCAACCGAAGAAGTACTACCGTTAAAGGATGCAGTCGACGGTGTAACGCGCTCCGTCGGGGTGTTCCTCCCGCTGAAGCCCATGCACGTCGGCATCGAACCCAGGGAAGCGTGCGGCGAAACGTTGCGCGAAATCCAGGTAGTCGAGTATCGAGCGTGTCTCCGCAGTGAATCGCTCTCCCGGCATGATCAGCGGAATTCCAGGTGGATAAGGCACCAACATCACAGCGGCGATGCGACCTTCGAGCGCTTCGATGGGTACCGCTTCGACTTCCCCTCGGACCAGTTTGTCGTAGGCGTCGGCGGGCTTCATCGCCAGTGCCGGCAATGCCGTATACATCCGCCGCATGGCTTTTGCGGTGGCGTTCTCGCGATAGCAATCGTGCAACGAATCGCACAGGTCCCGCAGGCCCATTCCGGCGTACTGACTGCCACCCGCCTGCACGACCGTCGGCACCGCGTCACATAACGGCACGTTATTGTCATAGTGCCGCTTGAATTCCAGCAACTCGGTCAACAGCGTGCTCCACTTGCCCTTGGTGATACCCATGGAAAACAGCACCAGGATCGAATAGAGACCCGTCTTCTCGACGACCAACCCTCGCTCCCAGAGGAACTTGCTGACCACCGCGGCAGGAATGCCGCGCTCGCCCAACTTGCCGCCGGCGGTGAGCCCAGGCGTGACCAACGTGACCTTGATCGGGTCGAGCAACACGTAGTCGTCGGCGATATCTCCGAAACCATGCCAGTCCGCTTCCGGCTCCAGCAGCCAATCAGCCGTGACCAATTCATCCGCACCATCCGCCGCGGGCGGCTGCCAGATGCTGAACCACCAATCATCCGCTGCCAGATGCTGCCGAAGATTGGCCAGTGCCCGACGAAAACTCAGTGCCTCATCGAAGGTTTCCTGAATCAGCGAACGGCCGGCGGGGCCTTCCATCATCGCCGAGGCCACATCGAGCGAGGCGAGAATTCCATATTGCGGGGACGTCGAGATATGCATCATGAACGCTTCATTGAAGCGATCCCGATCCAGCTGCCGCTGCTCACTGTCGAGCACATGGATCATCGAGGCCTGACTGAACGCCGCCAGCACCTTGTGTGTCGAGTGGGTCGTGAACACCAGCGGCCCCTGCTCGCGCGTATCCATCCCGTAGCGGCCGTCGTAGAACTCGTGAAAGGCGGCGTAGGCGTACCAGGCTTCGTCGAAATGCAACACATCGACGCTGGTGCCGAGGGTTCTTTTGATCAAATTGGCGTTGTAGCAGAGGCCGTCGTACGTGGAGTTTGTCACCACCGCCAGTTTCACTCGCGGAGTTCGCCCGCGGGCCAGCGGATTGGCATCGATCTTGGCCTGAATAGATTCGGGGGAGAATTCCTCGAGCGGGATGGGACCGATAATCCCGAGCTCATTGCGTGATGGCGTCAAATAGAGCGGGATCGCACCCGTCATGATGATCGAATGCAATATCGACTTGTGGCAGTTGCGATCCACCAGCACCAGGTCGTCCCGTGCCACCATCGAATGCCAGACGATCTTGTTCGCTGTCGAGGTGCCATTGATGACAAAGAAGGTGTGATCCGCACCAAAATTGCGTGCCGCGCGGGCCTCAGCCGCAGCCAAGGGCCCGGTGTGATCGAGGAGCGAACCGAGCTCCGGTACCGACACCGACAAATCGGAACGCAGCGTGTTTTCACCAAAGAACTGATGAAAAGCCTGCCCGACCGGACTTTTGCGAAACGCCACACCGCCGCCATGACCTGGCGTGTGCCAGGAGTAGTTGGAGTCGCCGGTATGCTGGACCAGCGCGCGGAAAAACGGCGGCAGCAAGCCATCTAGGTAGGCACGCGCGGCTCGTGCCACCTGCCGCGCCAGAAACGGAACAGTGTCTTCGAACAGATAGAGCAGCCCGCGAAGCTCATTCAGGTCAGCCATTGCTTCGGCTGGAGCATTCTCAATGGTGATCTGTTCCCCGAGCGCAAAGATCGGCAGCTGCGGTGCGCGCCGCCGTGCCACGCGGATCAACCCCACCACATCCTGCAGCAACCGCTGATTCTCGCCTGCGCCTTCGGCAGCCACCAGGATGCAGGCTAGGCCATGGTGCGTGGATGCAACGATGCGACCTTCAGCAGCGCTTCCCGTAGGGAGGATATGAAAACCGTCTCGCTCAAGCTCGGCTGCAATTTCGCGGACCCGTTCGCCGGCAACGGTATCGGCCTTGATGTCGCGGTGAACGATAAGGATGGGAAACTTGAGGTCTTTGTACATGGGTACTTCCTGAAGGCATTCCCCTCCAGCGTAGAAGCTCCGCACCCAAGCACCAAGCGTGAAATGCGATTGCGCCGCGCTGCCGCAGTAAGAATGCTTCAGAGGCAAGGCTCAAGCTGGCAGCACTTCGGCCCCTAGTTCAGCGGGCTGCTCGAGCTGAACCCAGAGCGGCGCGGCGCCAGCCGCCTTTTCGATGGCCTGCATGCGTGCCGCATGTGCAGCGGCCTCTTCAGCGCTGGCACGAATCACCAGCGTGTTGGGCCGATCGGCCGGCAACCGGCGAATCGGCGTTGCCTGCTGACGGCCACCATTTTCAGAGTCGGCGCCATCACCCGCCAGAGACAGGTTGGTTTGCCCACCGGTCATCGTCAGGTAGACGTCCGCGAGAATCTCGGCGTCGAGCAGAGCCCCGTGTAGGTCGCGGCCCGAGTTGTCCACGCCGTAGCGCTTGCATAGCGCATCGAGGCTGTTGCGCTGCCCCGGATGACGCTCGCGGGCCATCAGCAAGGTATCGAGAATGCTGCAGTGATCGCTCAGCTCGGCACGATCCTGCTGCCCGAGCAGGGTGAACTCGTTGTTGATGAAGCCGACGTCGAACGCGGCATTGTGAATGATCAGCTGCGCGCCCTTGATGAACTCAAAGAACTCATCAGCGACATCGCGAAACCGAGGCTTGTCGATCAGGAACTCGTTGGTGATCCCGTGAACGGCGATGGCGCCTTCATCTACTTCACGGTCCGGCTGCAGATACACGTGATAATGCCGGCCCGTAAGGCGTCGGCCGATGACTTCGACACAGCCGATCTCGATGATCCGGTGGCCATCGGTCACCGGCATGCCAGTGGTTTCGGTATCCAGCACTACGCTACGCATATTCAATCACTCAAGCGGTTTGTCGTTTGGCCTGTACTACGCCGCGATTGGCCAGGATATCGGCGCGCTCGTTGCCCGGGTGGCCCGTATGTCCGCGCACCCACTCCCAGCTCACCTGGTGGCGATTGACCTGCTCATCTAATTGACGCCACAGATCGGCATTCTTTACCGGCTGCTTGGCAGCAGTCTTCCAGCCACGCTTCTTCCAATTAGGCATCCAGTCATTGATGCCCTGCATCACATACTGGGAGTCGGTTACCAACTTTACCTGGCAGGATCTCTTTAGCTCTTCCAGCGCGCGGATCGCCGCCATCAGCTCCATACGGTTATTCGTGGTTTCCGCTTCGCCACCCCAGAGCTCGCGCTCAACGCCTTTATAGACAAGCAGCGCGCCCCAGCCACCAGGGCCCGGATTGCCCTTGCAAGCGCCATCCGTATAGATCTCGACCGTTTCATCGCTCATGAAAAATTATCTGCTCATCACTGTTCGGCATCGCGGCGGCTGACCTTCGCAACGGGCAGAGGCAGTAGCTGGCCCATACGCTCCCGACGGCTCTGGCGCAGAGGGCGCAGTCCCACCATTAGCTTTCGCGCCACAAGCACGTAAAAACCGCCGGTAGGCAGCTGCAATCGCTGACCAGCAACCTCCAGCCCGGATAATCGCGCCTGCCACTGCCCCGAAGAAAGCGGCGGACAATAGCACCCGAACCGACGTTTCTCCAGCGCGAATCCGAGCAGATTGAGCCAGTCGCCGACACGCGTGGGACGGATGCATCGCGCATGGCGAAAAGCCTTGCGCGATAGCAAACGCGTCGCACCCCAGGCACTCCAAGGGTTGACGCCGATTATCAGCAAGTGCCCGCCCGGCCTGACGCTGCGCGCTGCCTCGCGCAGCAGGGCGTGCGGTGACAGGCTGAAGTCGAGGCCGTGCTGAACCACTACGACATCGGCGGCATGTTCGCCGATAGGCCAATTCTGCTCTTCGCAAACGATCTCGACGCCCTCAAACGGCGGCCCCAATCGGACGCTGCGTTTGATCTTCTGCGGCTCGATCGTTGTATTGGCGAAGGGCCCGTAGTGCACAAGATAACTACCGAAACAACGAGATAGTTCCTGACCGATTACACGCTGCTCTTGATCGAGCAGCTGTCGGCCGGTTGGGCTGTCGAACCAGGCACTGGCCTCGTGCATCAGCGACAGCCAACGCTCATCCGATTTGGTACAAGACTCACTCATCGCTAGCCTCCGCTCATCGGTTTGGCCGATCCGATTGGAGCTACCGGTCGGTTCAAGTTTCCAATTCGGCTGTTAGGATGCGCTTTTGCTAATCACTTGGCGACCGGTACATATGTTGAAGATAGAAGCTCTGCCCGCCTTTACCGACAACTACATATGGCTCCTTCAGGATTCACAGCGCCGCCTCTGCGCGGCGGTGGACCCAGGCGACGCAGCTCCGGTCCAGGCATGGCTGGATGCCCATCCCGACTGGCACCTGACCGATATCCTGGTAACACACCACCACCACGACCACGTCGGCGGGGTGCAGCAGCTCAAGGCCAAACACGGCGCAAAGGTCTATGGCCCGGCTACAGAAAATATTCCTGCCAGGGACGATGCCCTGATCGAAGGGCAGCGTATTCGTGTGCTCGAGCATGAGCTGGAAGTGATCGAGGTGCCTGGGCATACCAGCGGGCACATCGCTTACTTCCATGATGATGCTCAAGAGCCCTGGCTACTGAGTGGCGACACCCTGTTCGCGGCGGGCTGCGGACGCTTGTTCGAGGGCACCGCGAGCCAGATGTTCACCTCATTGCAGCGGCTGGCAGCTTTGCCCGCGGAAACTCGGGTGTACTGCACCCATGAATACACCCTGAGCAATCTGCGTTTCGCCCAGGCGGTTGAACCAGGCAACGCGGATATCGCAGAACGCCTGGAGCAGGTCATCCGTTTGCGAGAAGCGAAACGCATAACCTTGCCCTCTGATCTGCGCGCCGAGCATGCTACCAACCCCTTCCTTCGCAGCGCCGAACCTGGCGTAGCAGCAGCGGCTAGCCAACATGCAGGTCGTCCACTTGCTACACCAGAGAGCGTGTTCGCGGCACTACGCGCCTGGAAAGATACGTTCTGAAAGGAAGGTCGACCAGTCCCCAAAAACGAGGCGTTGGGTTGACCCACCAGAACGGCGTTCCTACACTCCCCCGAATTTGCGCCAAGGGAAGCCTGTAGCCAATGCCGTCTGACTTTTCGAATAGCCCTCGTCCGGACGCCTTGGCAGCCTCCGGCCGGGCCCTGGCGCTAGCAGTTTGTCTCGCTATCACCGGTTGCCAGAGCACTGCTTCGCGCGCACCGACCGGCAGCGATACCCAGGTGCGCGCCGCACCGCTGGTTCAGGAGACCTTCTGGCTCACGGAAAAGAAGCCAACGCCTGCGACCCATTCGGACATCTGGGATCGCATCAGGCACGGCTTCAAGCTGAAGGACCACCTGGACAGCAATCCTCGTATCCAGCAACAGCGCCTGCTTTTCTCCAGCCGGCCGAACTCCATCGAGATGGCCAGCGAGCGAGGCAGCCCGTACATCCACTACATTGTCGAACAGCTGGAAGAGCGCGATATGCCGCTCGAGCTGGCACTGCTGCCGATAATCGAAAGCGCTTATAACCCCTTCGCCTATTCTCCCGCCCAGGCTATGGGACTCTGGCAATTCATCCCCTCGACCGGCCGTCACTTCAATCTGCAACAGACCAGCTGGTATGACGGCAGGCGCGACATCACCGCGTCCACCACCGCGGCGCTGCGCTACCTGACTTACCTGCATGGCCTGTTTAATGACGACTGGCTGCTGGCTTTGGCAGCCTATAACGCCGGCGAAGGCACCGTCAGCCGTGCCATCGAGCGCAATCAGAAGCTTGGCTTGCCCACCGATTACTGGAATCTGCCCCTTCCCCGCGAGACGCGCGACTACGTACCCAAGCTGCTGGCACTCTCGCAGATGGTGCAGAGCCCCGAGGCGTATGGCCTCGATTTGACCCCGATTGCTAACGAGCCCTACTTCGAAGTGGTAGCGCTGAAGCAGCGCATGGATCTCGCCAGGGTCGCCGAAATGGTGGACCTTGAAGAAGACGAGATCTACCAGCTGAACCCGGCGTTTACCCGCCGCATCACGCTGGATGGCCCCCAGCCATTTGCTGGTCCCGAGCGCCAAGGCCGAAATGTTCGCGGCCAACCTGGCGCTGATGAAGCCGCAGGATCTAGTCGACTGGCAGCAGTATAAGGTGCGCCCTGGAGACACGCTCGGTGCGATCGCCAACAGGCATCGTCTTTCGGTCAACGTCATTCGTGATATCAACCGGCTTCGCACCGATCGCCTGCAGATCGGCCAAGTGCTGAGCATTCCTCAACCGACCGAAACAGGACAATCGCGCGAGCTCTTGCATGCCGTTGCACGAAGCCAGCCGGCACCGCGCAGTTATCGGGTCCGCAAGGGCGACAATCTCTGGGAAATCGCCAAAACGCAGAAAGTTTCGGTACGTGACCTACAGCGCTGGAACAACCTATCGGGCAGCAATATCAAGGTAGGCCAGGCATTGTTTCTGCAAGCGGCCGGAAGCGATAAGCGAGCCAAGCCCGCACCGACCTATTACAAGGTCAAGAAAGGCGATTCGCTTTATGAAATCGCCAAACGCTTCAATGTACGGATCAATAACCTGAAGACCTGGAATCCCAGGGATAGCGTGATGCTCAAGCCAGGCCAGACCCTTACTCTGTATCTCCCGCACTAAGCCCAGCAAGCAGGCGCGCCTTCAACCGCGCCTGCTCAACGCTTCGAGACAACGTCCGGCCAGCTGCGTGAAGCGCTGGAAAGCGACAAACTGCTCATGCTTCAGCGCACGCCCCGATATCCGGTTGTCCGCGTAGAGCACACCGATCTCACGCGGGCCTGCCATCAGCGGCCCGATTAAGAACATCCCCTTACCCAAATGCTGACGAAGCGGTAACGTCACCAGCTCGTCGAGGTTATAGCTTGCCGGCACGCCCATCCACAGTGGCTGGCGCTGACGAAGCACATAGCTAAAAATGTGTGCTTGACCCGACGGATCAGCAGGCAGGACGAATGTTTCCAGCCAGGGCTGAGTCTGCTCCCCCGCGACCCGTTTGGCGCGAAACGTCGCCTGCTTATCGGCGAGAACCGTCAGCATCACGCGCTCCAACCCTGCACCTTCGTGCAACCCCTTGAGCAAGGCATCAAGAATCAGCCCGACGTCGCCGCGACTGGAGGCCATCATCCCTAGATCCTGCATGGCCTGCTGCATCAGCAGCAGATTCGGCTGCAAGTGGCTTGCCTTACGCTGCGCCTGCTGCAGCTGCACTTGTTCAGGGTCGGTGGAAGGAATCAGCTTGCAAAGCCGACTGGCGCCGAACGTCGTTGCGACATTGACCGCCTCATCAGCGCTGGCGAGGATCTGCTGCATCGCATCCGCTTCGGAGATGCCGCTAAATGTGGCCAGTTCCCTGACCAATTCTTCCATCTCCGGACAGCCCCACCCATTCAAGGCAGCGGCGCCAATGCGAACACCCAGGCTGACCGAGTGCACAGCGGGGTCGCGCATATTGGCCGAACTGTGGGCGAGACTGGCGAGCTCACCGATATTCCAGCTCTTGATCAATCCCAGATTCAGCTGGCGGAAACTGGTGCCAAGCACCCTCTCCACAGCCTGATCATGATCCGTATCGGTGGCTGCCAACGCCTCGCCGAGCTCATCAGCCTGCGCGCCACCGCAGCCCCAGAAAGCAAGCTCGCCGACCTCATGGAGCAGCGCCGCAATGAACACTTCCTCCTCGTGCTTCGTTAGAACGTAGCCGGCAATATTTCGCGCCTGCACTGCAGCGTGAAACGAACGCGCCAGCAGCTCCTGCAGTTGCTGGCGTGGTGCACGATCCAAGAGGCCGTCGATAAGGCTGACGGATAGACTGATCAGACGAACATTATCGAAGCCGATCATAACGATGGCTCGGGAAATAGTTTTGATGGTTTCCTGCGACGGATTGTAGTAACTGCTATTGCCGACCCGAAGCACTTTGGAAGTCAGCGCGGCGTCGCGCAGCAACACATCTGCGAGCTGCTGTACGGATGCATGCTCCTGCTCCGTGAGTCGTTGCAGGTCCTGCACGACCGCCGCCAATGCCGGTAACTCGGACTGGTTCAAGCGGTCTATCCATGACTGCAAACCATAGCTAGTTTCACTCAAAATCTGCGACCTCACCCAACGATCGGGCGGCTGAAAGGAAAGGCAGTTTGCCCAGATAGTCGGCCTTTTTCCAGCGGATACAAGCTGTTACTGTACTCCGCCGAAAAGACCGAAAGCGCCATGGATCGGATTCACCGTTTGATGCGACCCATCCTATTGTTATTGAGCTGCCTGGGATTGAGCTTTCCGTCGTTCGCGACCATCAGCGAAAGCCACGGTTACGCGCAGTTTGGCACCCTCAAGTATGCGGAAGACTTTGCCCATTTCGATTGGGTGAATCCCGATGCGCCCAAAGGTGGTCGCGTGCGGTTGATGGCCTCGGGCACGTTCGACACGCTCAACCCCTATACATTCAAAGGGACCAGCCCAACCGCGACGCCTGGTTTCTTCCAGTACGGCATCAGCGAGCTGAACGAGCCACTGATGGTAGGCACCGGCGTTTACGACCCCTCCGGCGACGAACCGGCTTCGGCGTACGGGCTTATCGCGGAAACCGTCGAGTACAGCGACAACCATAGCTGGGTAGTCTTCAATCTGCGCGACTCGGCACGTTTCCATGACGGGCAGCCGATCACGGCCTATGACGTAGCCTTCTCCTATCGGTTGCTCATCAAGGATGGCCATCCCCGCTATCGCACCGACTTGCAGGGTGTCAAGCGTGTCGACATCCTCAATCGACATCGGATCCGCTTCGTCTTCGACAAACCTGACAATCCACTGCTGATCATGCGTCTCGGCGAGCTCCCCGTATTACCGCAACATTATTGGAAGGACCGCGACTTCCGCGCGACGACGTTCGAGCCGCCACTGGGCAGTGGGCCGTACCGAATCACTGAGGTTCAGCCGGGACGTCAGGTGACGTTCGAGCGAGTAAAAAACTGGTGGGGCGCGGAACTACCAGCCAATCGTGGCAAGTACAACTTTAACAGGGTCGAAGTCGAGTTCTACCGTGACAGCACGGTTGCATTCGAAGCATTCAAGGTCGGTGAGTTCGACTTTTATATCGAGCACCAGGCGAAAAATTGGGCCAATGGCTACCAGTTTCCGGCGGTTCTGCGCGGCGACGTGATTCGCGCGGAAATCCCGCATCAAATCCCAACCCAGACGCAGGCGCTGTTCATGAACGGGCGCCGGCCGACCTTCGCCGACATTAAGGTGCGTCAGGCGCTGGGGATGCTGTTCGACTTCGAGTGGACCAATCGCGCGCTGTTCTACGGTGCTTATCAGCGCAGCGAAAGCTACTACCCGAACAGCGAATTCTCGGCGACCGGCACACCGGAAGGTGGAGAGTGGCTACTGTTGTCTCCGTTCCGGGACCAGCTTCCGTCGCAGCTGTTCACCGAGCCGTTCGCCCTACCGAAAACGGATGGACGCGGCATCCCGCGCGACACGTTGCGCAACGCGTTGGGTTTGCTCCAGGACGCTGGCTGGAAGCTGACGCCGGAAGGTCTCCGCAACAGAGCAGGTCATGCTTTCCAGTTCGAGATCCTACTGGTTAATCCACGGCTCGAGCGTATTCTCCAACCCTATGTGGAAAGCTTGGCGCGCGTCGGCATACAGGCACGCTTGCGTAGCGTTGACGGGGCGCAATACAAGCAACGCCTGGACCAATATGACTTCGACATGATCCTGACAACGCTGGGCCAGAGCCTCAGCCCCGGGCTCGAACAATGGCTGTATTTCCATTCCAGCCAGGTGAACGTCAAGGGTGGCCGCAACTATGCAGGCATAGCCAACCCAATCGTCGATAAGCTGATCGAAGAGCTACTGGCCGCCAAGACCCGCGAAGAGCAGGTTGCCGCGGCACGGGCCATCGACCGCGTCCTGCTCTGGAATCACTATACGATCCCCAACTGGTACATCAGCTATCACCGCCTGGCATATCGCAATCGGTTCGCCCACCTCACCACGCCGCCCTACACGCTCGGGCTGCGCGCCTGGTGGCTGAAGGACCTGGAGAAGGCTAAATGACACGAAACTTATGTCCGACGATCCTGCATGCCGGCGCGCTGGCTCTCCTTTGTCTCGCAGGAGTGGCCCAAGCGGCACCTCGACACGCTTTGACCCTGTATGACGAGAAGCCCAAGTATCCGGCGGATTTTTCCCAATTCGACTACGTCAACCCGGACGCACCGAAGGGCGGAACGCTTCGGCAGGCTGGCTTCGGCAGTTTCGATTCACTCAACCCTTTCATCAACAAAGGCGTAGCCGCGGACAATATCGGTCTCGTCTACGACACGCTGACAACCAACAGCCTGGATGAGCCCTTTACCGTCTACGGCCTGCTGGCAGAAAAGATCGAAAAAGGTCCCAACAATGAA
This sequence comes from Pseudomonas sp. SST3, assembly GCF_003325755.1. The sequence continues at coordinate 151,355 of NZ_QORI02000006.1, forward strand.
TGGGTACGTTTTCATCTGCGCCCCGAAGCACGCTTCCATGATGGCGAGCCGGTTGAGGCCGAGGATGTCGTGTTCACCTTCGAGACTCTGATCAGTAAGGGGGCGCCGCATTACCGAGGCTACTATGCTGACGTCGAAAAAGCCGTCATCGAGGGGCCGCGTCGCGTCCGCTTCGATTTCAAGCATGCGGGAAACCGGGAGCTCCCCTTGATTCTCGGACAGCTGCCCGTCCTGCCGAAGCATTGGTGGGACGAAAGGGATTTCACCTCCGGCAGCATGGAGCCACCGCTAGGCAGCGGCCCCTATCGAATAGAGCGTGTAGAGGCTGGCCGCTCGGTGCGCTATACCCGCGTCGACGATTACTGGGGCAAGGATCTGGCGGTCAATCGTGGGTTTTATAACTTCGATCACGTGCAGTTCGATTACTACCGCGACAACACAGTTGCGCTGCAAGCCTTCAAAGCGGGACATTTCGATTATTGGCTGGAAACCAGTGCGAAGAACTGGGCCACTGCCTACGATACCGAGGCGGTCAGAGACGGGCGGATCGTCAAGGAGGAGATCGCCAACCATAATCCGCAAGGCATGCAAGGCTTCATCTTCAACACCCGCAGGCAAAAGCTACAGGACGTCAGGGTTCGGGAAGCCCTGGCGCTGCTTTTCGACTTCGAGTGGACTAACCGCCAGCTATTCAACGGCGCCTACACCCGAACCACCAGCTATTTCGATAATTCGGAGCTCGGCTCCTCAGGACTGCCGAGCAAAGAAGAACTGAGCATTCTCGAACCCCTGCGAGGCCAGATACCCGACGAGGTGTTCGAAAAGCCATTTGAGCTGCCTCAAACCAACGCCGACGGCATGATCCGCGAGCAGCAGCGTCGTGCCTATGAGCTGCTCACTGCAGCGGGTTGGAAAATCGAGAACGACCGCATGGTCGATGCCGACGGCAAGCCGGTCAAGCTGGAGTTTCTGCTGGTTCAGGCGGATTTCGAACGGGTGCTACTGCCCTACAAACGCAATCTTGCGGGCTTAGGCATCGATTTGGAAATCCGCCGGGTCGACGTTTCCCAATACATCAACCGGCTTCGCTCACGCGACTACGACATGATCGTCAGCGGTTTCGGCCAGTCCAGCTCTCCGGGCAATGAGCAGCGCGAATACTGGCACTCGGCGAGCGCGGATAATCCCGGAAGCCGAAACTTCATCGGGCTGAAGGATCCAGCGATCGACACGCTGGTTGAAAAGCTGATTGCCGCTGACTCACGCGAAGAGCTGATCACCCGCACGCGCGCGCTGGATCGCGTGCTGCTTTGGGGTCATTACGTGATCCCGAACTGGCATATCAAGACCTGGCGCGTCGCTTACTGGAATCACCTGGCGCACCCTGAAACCTCGCCCCTATACGATATCGGCCTGATGACCTGGTGGCATCAGCCCGACGTGGATACACCTGATCCCGAACCAATCGGCGATGACCCAACCGTTGAATCGGACAACACCCGAGCAGCGGAGCGATAGGCATGCTCGCGTATATCGTCCGACGGCTACTGCTGATCATTCCGACCCTGTTCGGCATTCTGCTGATCAACTTCATCATTATCCAGGCTGCGCCCGGTGGCCCTGTCGAGCAGGCGATCGCCAAGCTTGAGGGCTTCGAAGGTGCCACAAGCCGCATCGCCGGGGGCGGCTCAGAGGTCGCCACCGGCAGCAACAGCTACCGGGGCGCACAAGGCCTGGATCCGGACCTGATCGCCGAGATCGAGCGTCTGTATGGATTCGACAAACCGGCACCGGAACGCTTCTGGATCATGCTCAGCAACTATCTGCGCCTGGATTTCGGCGAAAGCTTTTTTCGCGACGCGACAGTGACCGAGCTGATCATCGAGAAGATGCCGGTGTCGATCTCGCTGGGATTGTGGAGCACCCTGATCATGTATCTGGCGTCGATACCGCTGGGCATCGCCAAGGCGACCCGTCATGGCAGCCCGTTCGACGTCTGGACCAGCTCGGCGATTATCGTCGGCTACGCAATTCCGGCATTCCTGTTCGCCATCCTGCTGATCGTGTTGTTCGCCGGCGGCAGCTACTGGAACTGGTTCCCGCTGAGGGGACTGACCTCAGGCAACTTCGACGAGCTGACACTTACCGGCAAGATCATCGACTATTTTTGGCATTTGGCGCTGCCGGTCACAGCGCTAGTCATCGGCAACTTCGCGACGCTGACCCTGCTGACGAAAAACAGCTTTCTCGACGAGATCAACAAGCAGTACGTGATCACGGCACGGGCCAAGGGTTTGAGCAAGAATCGCGTGCTCTACGGTCATGTCTTTCGCAACGCCATGTTGATCATCATTGCCGGTTTCCCCTCGGCATTCATCGGCATGTTCTTTACCGGCTCGCTGTTGATCGAAGTGATCTTCTCGCTCGACGGCCTTGGCTTGCTCAGCTTCGAAGCCGCCATCAATCGCGACTATCCGGTCGTCTTCGGTACGCTGTTTCTTTTCACTCTGCTCGGGCTGGTGGTCAAGCTGATCGGCGACCTTACCTATACCCTCGTCGACCCCCGAATCGACTTTGAAAGCAGGGAGGCCTGACATGACGCTGTCGCCGCTGAATCAGCGTCGCTTCGCCCTGTTCAAAGCGCACAAGCGTGGCTGGTGGTCGCTATGGCTGTTTCTCACACTGTTCATCCTGAGCCTGGGTGCCGAACTGATAGCCAATGACAAACCAATCGTGGTGCGTTTCGATGGTGGTTGGTACTTCCCCGTATTCAAGCGCTATCCCGAGACAGTGTTCGGCGGCGAGTTTCCATTGCAGGCCGACTACAAGGGCCCCTACATCCAGGAGCTGATCGAGAAGAAGGATGGTTGGATGGTCTGGCCACCGATCCCGTTTCACCACTCCAGTATCAACTATGACCTGCAGGTCCCGGCGCCCGCCCCGCCATCCTGGGCTAACTGGCTGGGCACCGACGACCAGGGGCGCGACGTACTCGCCAGAGTCATCTACGGATTTCGCATATCGGTGTTGTTTGCGCTGACGCTGACCCTCATCAGCTCAGTGATAGGCGTGATCGCCGGCGCGTTGCAAGGTTTCTACGGGGGCTGGGTCGATCTTGTTGGCCAACGGGTACTGGAGATCTGGTCCGGATTGCCGGTGCTCTACCTGCTGATCATCCTTGCGAGCTTTGTGCAGCCTAATTTCTGGTGGCTGCTCGGCATCATGCTGCTGTTCTCATGGATGAGTCTGGTTGATGTCGTCCGCGCCGAGTTTCTGCGGGGCCGCAACCTCGAGTATGTGCGCGCGGCGCGTGCATTGGGCATGCGCAATGGGGCCATCATGTTCCGCCACATCCTGCCCAATGCGATGGTTTCGACCATGACTTTCATGCCATTCATCCTAACCGGCGCGATCGGCACGCTAACCGCTTTGGATTTCCTTGGCTTCGGCTTGCCACCTGGCGCGCCATCACTTGGAGAACTGGTGGCACAAGGCAAAGCCAACCTGCAGGCTCCGTGGCTGGGCATCAGCGCCTTCATGGTTCTTGCCATCATGCTGACCCTGCTGGTGTTTATCGGCGAGGCTGCTCGCGACGCCTTCGACCCAAGGAAATAGCATGGCTGAAAATTTGATAGAGGTCCGCGATCTGGCCGTCGAGTTCGTCAGCGGAAATCAGACGCAGCGAGTCGTCGAAGGCGTGAGTTTCGATATTCGCAAGGGCGAAACCCTGGCGCTTGTGGGTGAAAGCGGTTCTGGCAAGTCTGTCACGGCTCACTCGATCCTGCGTCTGCTGCCCTACCCGCTCGCGCAGCATCCGGCAGGCGTCATTCGCTACGCTGGGGAAGATTTGCTCAAGGCAAGCGAGAAACGCATGCGGGGCATACGTGGCGACCGTATCGCCATGGTCTTTCAGGAGCCGATGACATCGCTCAACCCGTTGCACACCATTGGGAAGCAGATCAACGAAGTGCTGCAGATTCACAAAGGGCTAAACAGCAAGGCGGCTACGACACGCACCCTCGAACTCCTCGAGCTCGTCGGGATACCCGAGCCCGCCAAGCGAATCCGTGCCTATCCCCATGAGCTGTCGGGGGGGCAGCGCCAACGCGTGGTGATCGCGATGGCGCTAGCAAACGAGCCCGAGCTCCTCATTGCCGACGAACCAACCACGGCGCTCGACGTAACGGTGCAGCTGAAAATACTGGAGCTGCTCAAGGAACTGCAGGCGCGCCTGGGCATGGCCCTGTTGCTGATCAGCCATGATCTCAACCTGGTCCGCCGAATCGCGCATCATGTATGTGTCATGCAGAGCGGACGCGTCGTCGAACAAGCACCTTGCGAGGAATTGTTCAGATTGCCGCAGCATCCCTACACCCGGGAGCTGCTCGCGGCCGAGCCTAGCGGCGGCCCGGTAGAGGTTGAGACCTCTACGCCGCCGTTGCTGGAAGTGAATGATTTGCGGGTCTGGTTCCCTATCAAGAAAGGGCTGTTCAGACACACCGTCGACCACATCAAAGCGGTTGATGGCGTCACGTTCAGCCTGCCAAAGGGCCAGACCCTGGGTATTGTCGGCGAAAGCGGTTCGGGAAAATCCACTCTGGGGCTCGCGATTCTGCGGTTGCTATCGAGCGATGGCGAAATCCGGTTCAGGGATCAGGCACTGGAGAAGATGTCGCAACGGGCGGTGCGTCCGCTACGGCGCCAGATGCAGGTGGTGTTCCAGGATCCTTTCGGCAGTCTTAGCCCTCGCATGTCGGTCGGCCAGATCGTAGGAGAAGGACTCAGCATTCATGGAATGGGGTCGGCCGCCGAACAAGCGCAGGCGATTATCGATGCGTTGGTCGAGGTTGGACTCGACCCGGAAAGCCGCCATCGCTACCCCCACGAGTTTTCCGGCGGGCAGCGGCAGCGGATTGCCATAGCCAGGGCTCTGGTGCTCAAGCCTGATCTGATCTTGCTTGATGAACCGACCTCGGCACTTGATCGAACCGTGCAGCGGCAGGTGGTGGAGCTACTACGCTCGCTACAGGCCAAGTACAACCTGACCTATCTGTTCATCAGCCACGATCTGGCGGTGGTACGGGCGCTGAGCCACCAGATGATGGTGGTCAAGCAGGGCAAGGTCGTTGAACAGGGAATGGCCGAGGCTATCTTCGCCGCTCCCCAACATCCTTATACACAGCAGTTGCTGGAATCCGCCTTTATGGTCCCAGCCACTGAACAACCAGAAGAGGGACAAGCACATGGGTTTTCTTACCGGTAAGCGCGTACTGATCGTCGGCGTCGCCAGCAAACTGTCGATCGCCTCCGGCATCGCCGCCGCCATGCACCGCGAAGGCGCCGAACTGGCTTTCACCTATCAGAACGAGAAGCTCAAGGCTCGCGTCGAAGAATTCGCGGCTAGCTGGGGCTCTGGACCGGAGTTGTGCTTCCCGTGCGACGTTGCCAGCGACGACGAAATCGTTAATGTATTCGAAGCGCTGGGCGCGAAGTGGGACGGCCTGGACGGTATCGTCCATTCGGTAGGCTTCGCTCCAGGCGATCAGCTTGACGGCGACTTCACCGACGTCACCACGCGCGACGGTTTCCGCATCGCGCACGATATTAGCGCCTACAGCCTGGTTGCACTGGCCAAAGCCGGACGTCCGATGATGAAGGGTCGCAACGGCTGCATCCTTACACTCTCGTACTTGGGCGCAGAGCGCACCATGCCCAACTACAACGTGATGGGCATGGCCAAGGCCAGCCTCGAGGCTGGCGTTCGCTATTTGGCTGGCAGCCTCGGCCCGGAGGGCACTCGCGTCAACGCAGTGTCTGCGGGCCCAATCCGCACACTGGCGGCCTCTGGGATCAAGAGCTTCCGTAAGATGCTGGCAGCCAACGAAAAGCAGACGCCGCTACGTCGTAACGTCACTATTGAGGAGGTCGGCAATGCCGGAGCGTTCCTCTGCTCGGATCTGGCATCCGGCATCAGTGGTGAAATCCTCTATGTCGATGGCGGGTTCAACACCACCGCGATGGGTGCGATCGAAGACTGATTCATCATTCATAAAAAACCCGCATCTGCATGCGGGTTTTTTTGCCTTCAAACTGCTCGAGAGATCAGAAGGTCTCGATCTCCGCGTCGGCATGCAGCATCTGACGATAAGCAGCAAAATCCTGCTGGCCACTGCGCGAGGCCAGGAAGCGGCGGTAGTTTTGTTTATCCTCCTCCGACAGCTCGGCTTTCGGCTCGTTGACCCCGCTCAAACGAATCAAGACAACATCCCCGCCAGACAGACGGGCACTGCCGTAAGTAGGCTCATCACTCGCGTCAGGCTTCGGCATCCGGAACACTTGCTGAAGCACTGCCGGTTCAACACCTTCATGGCTACGCGAGGCGGCTTCCACCGGCTGCCATTGTTCGTCGATTTCACCACCATCGCGCAGCGTAGCGATCAAACGTTCCCCTGTCTCACCGGCCTGCTCCGCTGCCTTGCTGCGCTTCAGCTGAGCAATGATTTCATCCTTCACTACGTCGAACGGCAACACTTCCGGCTGTAGATGCTCTTTCACACGCAGCGCAACGACAGTGTCGGGATCCAGCTCGATGACACCACTATTGGCACCATCGATCAGAACTTCGTCGCTGAACGCCGCCTGGATAACCTGCCTATTGGCCGCAACGCCCTCTCCACCCTCACGCCCAAACGCCTCGGTTGTCTGCACGGACAAACCAAGCTCTTGTGCCGGCTGTGCAAGATCGGACGATTCGAACGCCGTGTCCTCAAGCTGTTTGCTCGCCTCGACAAAGCGCTGTTCGACTTGCTGGGCCTTGAGTTCACGAACCAGCTCCGGCTCGATGCTTTCCAGCGTCGGGACCTCGGGCGACTGCACGCCCAACAGCTTGATCAGATGCCAGCCAAAATCGGAGCGTACCGGAGCGGACACTTGACCTTCCTCAAGCGCATACAGCGCCTCCTCGAAAGCCGGGTCATAGACGCCAGGACCGGCGAACCCGAGATCGCCGCCTTCATTGGCCGAGCCTGGGTCCTCAGAGACTTCCTTTGCCAAAGCTGCGAAATCCTCGCCTGCTGTTAGGCGCTTGGCGATTTCTTCGATTTTCGCCTTGGCATCGGCATCGCTGACGCCGTCGGCCTCGATCAGAATATGCGCGGCGCGGCGCTGTTCGGCGAGATTGGCGATGCGCTGCTGATAGAGGTCCTTCACGTCCTTATCCGAAACTTCGACTTGATCGAAGAACGACGCTTTGTTCAGCTCAACGTACTCGAGAACAACCTGCTCCGGCGAGCGATAGCGGTCAGTGTTCTGCTCGTAATGTTCACGTACCTCTTCGTCACTTACTTCAACCGCAGACGCATTTGCCGGGACGGTGATGGTGGCGAAATCGCGGGTTTGTTGTTCCAGGCGAGCAAAAGCTTCGATCTGCTCATCCGTGACGAAACCGGAACCGGAAATTCCTGCGCGGAGCTGGCCAATCAGCATTTCCTGCTTCAGCAGCTCGCGGAACTGGAGCCGCGTGTAGCCCATTTGCTGAATGACCTGATCGAAGCGTGCCGCGTTGAACGCACCATCTACGGCAAATTCGGGCGTCTGCAGAATCAGCTGATCAAGCGCTGTTTCGGAAAAGGCGAAGTCGGCGTCACGCGCACCTTGCAGCAACAACGCACGGTCGATAAGGGCACGCAGGGATGACTCTCGTACCAGCTTGTCATCGAGCAGTGATGGATCGAAGTCGCCACCTAACTGCTGAGCCAGCTGCCGACGCTGCATGTTCATGGCCTGGTTGAGTTCGTCCAGCGAGATTTCCTCACCGTTGACCTCGGCGGCATTGCGGCTGTTGCTAGCCGCATTGAAGATGGCATCGAAGCCCGTCAATGCCAGCAGCACAACGATGATGCCGATGATGGTTTTGGCAATCCAGCCTTGTGAATTGTCCCTGATGTTCTGAAGCATGCGTCCCCCAGGAGTCAGCTGCGCATAGATCACTACAGCACGGGTGGAATCCGAATAAAAGAAAGGCGCATCCAGGGATGCGCCTTCTCGGAGCTTTTGGAGCGGTTGGGCCTTATCCCCCAAGCCCGAACGCAACAGGCAGTACCTGTTCGACTAACCGCTCCTAGCCAGGGTCAGTGCTAACTGACAACTGGGCGGATCGAAAACGCTTAGTTGACAGCGTCTTTCAGAGCCTTGCCAGCCTTGAAGCCCGGGATCTTGGCGGCAGCGATGTTGATCGGCTTGCCAGTCTGCGGGTTACGGCCAGTACGAGCGGCGCGCTCCTTGACAGCGAAAGTACCGAAACCAACCAGTACCACGGAATCACCAGCCTTCAGAGCGCCAGTGACGGATTCAATCACTGCATCCAGCGCGCGGCCAGCAACAGCTTTCGGGATATCAGCAGATGCAGCGATGGCATCGATCAGTTCCGACTTGTTCACTCTAAGTCCCCTTATTTCTGTTGAGTCGTATCTTTAATTTTTTGGGTGTTAAGCAAAGCGGTGCTGAAATAGCAGCAACACAGAGGGCCGGCTTATATCAAGGCCACCGAAAATGTGTCAACAAAGCCTTTCAGACTAATGCGTGCTGATTCGCTCCTTGGAATCAGACTCGCGCTTGTCGTCCTTTGCAACAATATCGGGAGCCGCATCGGGCAAGGGCTCCGGCGCGTATTGCAGCGCAATTTGGAGGACTTCGTCAATCCACTTCACCGGTTTAATCTGCAGGTCCTGCTTAATATTCTCAGGAATCTCTTTCAGATCACGCTGATTTTCTTCTGGAATGATAACTGTCTTGATGCCGCCTCGATGTGCTGCTAACAATTTCTCCTTCAAACCACCAATTGCCAATACTTGGCCACGCAAGGTGATCTCCCCGGTCATGGCGACTTCGGCACGAACCGGAATCTGCGTCAGGGCCGAAACAAGCGCCGTGCACATCCCGATTCCCGCGCTCGGACCGTCCTTGGGCGTTGCACCTTCCGGCACATGGATGTGGATGTCCTGCTTCTCGTGGAAATCTACTGCGATGCCCAGGCTCTTCGCCCGACTGCGTACGACCGTAAGCGCCGCGGTGATCGACTCGCCCATTACATCGCCCAGCGAGCCGGTCTTGGTCAGGCGCCCCTTGCCAGGTACTACTGCCGCCTCGATGGTTAGCAACTCTCCGCCTACTTGAGTCCACGCCAAACCAGTCACCTGACCAACCTGGTCTTGCTGTTCGGCTAGCCCGTAGCGGAACTTGCGCACGCCAAGGAAATGCTCGAGCGAGTCAGCCGTAACGTTCACCTGGAAGCTCTTTTCAGTTGCGTGCTCCTTGACCACCTTCCGACATACCTTCGCCACTTGGCGCTCCAGACTGCGAACGCCAGCCTCGCGCGTGTAATAACGAATGATGTCGCGAATGGCCTCCTCGTCGAACAACAGCTCGGTCTTCTTAAGCCCGTTAGCCTGGATCTGCTTCGGCACCAGATAGCGAATCGCGATGTTGATCTTTTCGTCTTCGGTATATCCCGGCAGACGAATGATTTCCATGCGATCCAGCAGCGGCGCCGGAATATTCATCGAGTTCGCCGTGCAGAGAAACATTACGTCGGATAGGTCGTAATCGACTTCGAGGTAATGGTCATTGAAATTATGGTTCTGCTCGGGATCGAGGACTTCGAGCAACGCGGACGCCGGATCCCCGCGCATATCATTGCCCATCTTGTCGATCTCATCGAGCAGGAACAGCGGGTTGCGGACGCCAACCTTGCTCATCTTCTGGATCAATCGGCCAGGCATCGAGCCGATGTAGGTGCGGCGGTGACCGCGTATCTCAGCCTCGTCCCGTACCCCACCCAGGGCCATACGCACGAACTTGCGATTGGTCGAACGCGCAATGGATTCAGCTAACGAGGTCTTACCCACACCCGGCGGGCCTACCAGACACAATACCGGCCCCTTGAGCTTTTTCACGCGCTTCTGAACCGCGAGGTATTCCAGGATCCGATCCTTCACCTCATCGAGACCGTAATGATCGGCATCGAGCACTTCCTCGGCCTTGGTCAGATCCAGGCGTACCTTGCTTGCCGCTTTCCATGGCACGTTGACCAGCCAGTCGATATAGGTCCGTACCACGGTAGCCTCTGCCGACATCGGCGACATCTGCTTGAGCTTGTTCAGTTCTGTTGTCGCCTTGGCATGCGCATCTTTACTTAGGCCGGCGCTTTCGATGCGCTTCTTCAGGTCATCGATTTCGTTGTGGCCTTCATCGATATCGCCCAGCTCCTTCTGAATGGCCTTCATCTGCTCATTCAGATAGTACTCGCGCTGACTGCGCTCCATCTGCTTCTTGACGCGGCCACGGATGCGCTTTTCAACCTGCAGCAAGTCGATCTCGGCATCCAGCAGTGCCAGTACATGTTCGACGCGAGCGGGCAGGTCGGTGATCTCAAGGATCGCCTGCTTCTGCTCGATCTTGAGCGCCATGTGCGCGGCCATGGTGTCGACCAGGCGCGCCGGCTCATCGATGCTTGCCAGCGATGAGAGCACCTCGGAGGGCACCTTTTTGCCGAGCTGCACGTACTGTTCGAACTGGCTCAGCAAGCTACGCGTAAAGACTTCCGCTTCGCGCTCTTCAATTTCCGACTCATCGATCAGCGATACCTCGGCGCGGCAATGGTCATCCACGTCGAAGAAGCGGTCTATGACGCCACGCTGCTCGCCTTCGACCAGCACCTTGACGGTACCATCCGGCAACTTGAGCAGCTGTAGCACGGTTGCAACCGTGCCTACACGAAAGAGGCCTTCCTCGGAGGGGTCATCATCGGCCGGGTTCTTCTGGGCCAGGAGCAGTATCTGCTTGTCACCGGCCATGGCGGATTCGAGGGCCTCGATGGACTTTTCCCGGCCAACGAACAGCGGAATCACCATGTGCGGGTAGACCACTACGTCGCGCAGCGGCAAAAGGGGCAATTCGATGGTTGTCTTCATAAATTCAGCTCTACGACGGCCATACGGCGGTGAACGGGAAACACCCTGGCAATCAAGATGAGGGCACGCAGGGTAAAAAACAAGGATGCTGTAGAAAAGCAAAGGGGCCCGGAGGCCCCCTTGTTCTGTTACGCGTCAGGCGCAGCCTTCGCCGGCGGCTCGCTATTTTCGTAAATGAGCAGCGGCTGCGATGTGCCTTCGATAACACTCTCGTCGATCACCACCTTACTGACATCCTTCTGCGAAGGGATTTCATACATGGTGTCCAACAGAACGCCTTCAAGTATCGAACGCAGCCCACGCGCTCCGGTCTTTCGCTCCAATGCGCGACTGGCAACCGCCTTGAGCGCGTCTGTACGGAACTCGAGATCCACACCTTCCAGCTCGAACAGCTTGGCGTACTGCTTGGTCAGTGCATTCTTGGGCTCGGTCAATATCTGGATCAGCGCAGCCTCGTCCAGCTCGTCGAGGGTAGCGATGACCGGCAAACGACCGACGAACTCTGGAATCAAACCAAACTTCACCAAATCGTCAGGCTCAACCGTACGCAACGACTCACCGATCTTCTTACCCGGATCCTTGCTGCGGACCTCAGCATTGAAGCCGATACCGCCTTGGGTCGAGCGGCCCTGGATAACCTTTTCCAGACCCGCGAACGCCCCGCCGCAGATAAACAGGATGTTGCGCGTATCGACCTGCAGGAACTCCTGCTGCGGATGCTTGCGTCCGCCCTGCGGCGGCACCGAAGCGACTGTGCCCTCGACCAGCTTAAGCAGTGCTTGCTGCACGCCCTCGCCTGACACGTCACGCGTGATCGACGGGTTATCGGATTTGCGAGAGATCTTGTCGATTTCGTCGATGTAGACAATGCCCATTTGAGCCTTCTCGACATCGTAGTCACACTTTTGCAGCAGCTTCTGAATGATGTTTTCGACGTCTTCGCCTACATAGCCAGCCTCGGTTAGCGTGGTGGCATCGGCGATGGTAAAGGGCACATTCAGCAGCCGTGCAAGCGTCTCTGCGAGCAACGTCTTGCCCGAGCCAGTCGGGCCAATCAGAAGAATGTTGCTCTTGCCCAGTTCGACTTCTTCTTTCTTGTCGCGCTGATTGAGTCGCTTGTAGTGATTGTAAACAGCCACGGCCAGGATTTTCTTGGCGCGTTCCTGACCAATGACGTACTGGTCGAGAATGCCGCTGATCTCCTTGGGCGCTGGCAGTTTTTGCGCGCTGCTCTCAGCCTGTGCCTCTTGCACCTCCTCACGGATGATGTCGTTGCACAGGTCGACGCACTCGTCGCAGATAAAGACCGAGGGTCCAGCAATCAATTTGCGTACTTCGTGCTGGCTTTTGCCGCAGAAAGAGCAATAGAGCAGCTTGCCGGAATCCTCGCCGTTGCGGGTGTCAGTCATTCGATCGATCCAATCGGGAAGGCTTGAAATACAAGATGAAGGCAAATGCGGGCATTTTCAAGGGCGCACAAAGCGCACATGACGGGTGCCCGCTAACTACGCCCTCCAAGACCAGCATTTAGACCGGCAATTGCCGTTTTTCGTGGACAGCGTCGACAACCCCATACTCCAACGCTCGCGACGCACTCATGAAGTAGTCTCGGTTGGTGTCACGTTCGATCGTCTCCAGATCCTGCCCCGTATGATGGGCCAGCAACTGGTTCAGCCGCTCACGGATGTAAAGAATTTCACGTGCGTGGATATCGATGTCCGAAGCCTGTCCCTGGAAGCCACCCAGAGGCTGATGAATCATTACCCGGGCGTTCGGAAGGCAGAAGCGCTTACCCTTCGCACCACCTGCGAGCAGGAACGCTCCCATGCTGCAGGCCTGACCAATACAGGTTGTGGAGACATCTGCCTTGATGAACTGCATGGTGTCGTAAATGGCCATACCAGCAGTTACGGACCCGCCTGGAGAATTAATGTACAGGTGAATATCCTTCTCGGGGTTTTCCGCCTCGAGGAATAGCATCTGCGCGACGATCAGGTTGGCCATGTAGTCTTCGACCTGACCAACCATGAAAATCACCCGCTCTTTCAGGAGACGGGAATAGATGTCGTACGCGCGCTCGCCACGAGCAGACTGCTCGATAACCATTGGCACCAGGCCGCCAGCCGCCTGAATGTCTGGTGCTTGCATAAATGGATTGCCGGACATTTCCAACGAAACTCCCTATGTCATGCCGCAAAGACATAAGCCAGCACGAGGCTGGCTTATGAATATGCATATAAACGGTTGAAGAGACTCAGGCAGCTTGCGGAGCTTCCGCAGGCTTCACTGCTTCTTCGTAGGAGACCGATTTGTCGGTCACTTTAGCCTGCTGTAGGACAGTATCTACAACTTGTTCTTCGAGCACAACAGAACGAACTTCGTTCAGTTGCTCGTCGTTCTTGTAGTACCAGGACACAACCTGCTCCGGCTCCTGATAGGCGGAAGCCATTTCTTCGATCAGCTCGCGAACGCGCGCATCGTCAGGCTTGAGCTCGTACTGTTTGACCACTTCAGCGACAATCAGCCCCAGCACTACGCGGCGCTTGGCCTGCTCTTCGAACAGTTCCGCTGGCAGCTGATCAGGCTTGATGTTGCCACCAAACTGCTGGACAGCCTGGACACGCAAGCGGTTCACTTCGTTGTCGATCAGCGCTTTCGGCACTTCGATCGGGTTGGCACTGACCAGACCTTCCATGACCTGGTTCTTGACCTTGGTCTTGATGGCCTGACGCAGCTCGCGCTCCATGTTCTTTTTGACTTCGGCGCGGAAGCCTTCGAGACCGCCTTCCTGAACGCCGAACTGGGCAAAGAATTCTTCGTTCAGCTCGGGAAGCTGGGGAGCCTCAACGCTGTTCACTGTCACGGTGAATTCGGCCGTCTTGCCGGCGAGATCGAGGTTCTGATAATCCTCTGGGAACGTCGGGTTGATAACCCGCTCTTCGCCAGCCTTGGCACCAACCAGTGCAGATTCGAAGCCGGGAATCATACGACCCGAGCCCAGGACCAGCTGTGTGCCTTGTGCCGAACCGCCAGCGAAGGCTTCGCCGTCAATCTTGCCGACGAAATCGATGTTCAGCTGATCGCCGTCCTCAGCAGCACGGTCGGCTTTTTCGTAGCGGGTGTTCTGCTTGCGCAGAATGTCCAGCATGTTGTCGACGTCCGCATCGGCCACTTCGGCTTGCAGGCGCTCGATTTCGATACCTTCGAAACCAGCAACCTTGAACTCGGGGAAGACTTCGAAAGTCGCAACGTACTCCAGGTCCTTACCCTTCTCGAACACTTTCGGCTCGACGGCGGGCGCGCCGGCCGGGTTCAGTTTCTCCGCAACCACAGCTTCATAGAATGTGGACTGGATAAGATCGCCCAGCGCTTCCTGGCGTGCGGCCGCTTCGTAGCGCTGACGAATGACGCTCATCGGCACCTTGCCGGGACGGAAACCTGGGATCTTTGCACGGCTGGCGGTCTGTTGCAGACGCTTGTTGACTTCGGTCTCGATGCGCTCGACCGGCACGCCAATGGTCATGCGGCGCTCAAGAGCGGAGGTGCTTTCAACAGAAACTTGCATGGATTTTCCTCGTTGCACAGACATAAGCCGGCGTTCCGGCCCCAGAATGGGCAAGCATTCTAGTGGCTCGCACAACAGAAGTCACCCCGCCCGTCAGAGCAGGCTCAAACGGAGCCATCCGTCAATTTCCGAGTGATTTCAGCCGGAGGAGAACACTGTTCGCGCAGCGTCTGCATCTTCGGCACAACCACAGCGCCAGGTTCCCTTGAATGACCAGACCTCAGACTCTCCGGTCCAGTAGCAAACCGGAGGTGTCCGATAGCTGCGGACGCTTTATCCCGAGCGTTGTCGTAACCCTCGTATATCGGGTCCTTGCACCCGCACTGTTTAATACTCCGTGCAACGTAGTTCCGCTGGTCTATGGTTATTAGAACGCTGATGCCAGAGCTCTGGCGCCCTAGAGGACGAGACGCATCATGACCGACGATATTGGCAAACTGGTATTGAGAGTATCGGTGGCTCTGCTGATTCTCTTGCATGGGATCGCCAAACTGCAGAACGGCATCGATGGCATAGCGGGAATGCTGGGCGGCTATGGGCTGCCAGCGTTCATTGCCTACGGTGTATACCTCGGAGAGGTGGTTGGTCCGATATTGGTGATCATCGGTCTGTTCACGCGTATCGGTGCACTGCTCATGGTCGGCAACATGCTCTTCGCGTTCGGTCTGGCCCACCTACAGGAACTGTTCTCGCTCGGCCAGTCGGGTGGATGGGCGCTGGAGCTGCAAGGCATGTTCCTCTTCGGCTCGATCTCCATTGCCTTGCTGGGTGCAGGGCGATACAGCGTCGGCGGAATCAATGGACGGTTCAATTAGCACGCGATTTCATAAGCAGAAAGGATCGCGAAGCCGTACCCGTTACGCACCATGTATTCACGCCGCATCGGCTCGCCGCCTTGGGAGTTCTCGCTCGTCGGATCGGCGCGCAGCGACACCTAGAAGTGAGGCAATACCGCTCGCGCCTCGCTATGATCGCGCGTTATGACAGTTTCGGCTCCCATCCGGCCCCCCTGCCCTCCCGCTGCCTGCATCTGCGGGCGTGAACAACTGCTGGCAACGCCCGACAGCGATCTGCGTATCCTTCGATTGACCCGCCATGAGGAGAACCGGTTGCTCGAGCGACTGGAGAACATGTCCAGCCTGGATGACCTTGAGCACATGCAGCAGCGGATCTTCCACCAGCTGGGTATTCGCCTGGAGATCGCGCCAGGCTCCAACGAGGTGCGCAGCATGCGGGGCATCCGCATCGAACTAGCGGAGCTGCCCGGGCTCTGCCGCAAAACCCGCCAATCGATTCCCGCCGCGATCCGTCGAGCGCTGGAGAGGCGGCCGGAAATCGCCTACAGCCTTCTCAACGCCCACGACCTGCTGCGCGATGCCTAAGCTCACCGTACTTACTCACGCTGTGTTCCGGCGATAGCGCTCGCTGGTACCTTCTGCGATAGTTGTCCGACCAGTTGAGTTTCGGCTGGCATGCCGTTCGCCCACAAGGCGTTCGGCGTTCGTGACGCACCATTCGCTTCGCTGCCGCTACCCCTCCGCAGCCTGCCGCGTCCCTACTAGCGCTATCCGCGCGTCCCGATGGCCAATCCGCCGTCACCGCTGCCCATCGCTGCCATTTAACCGGTTGGCCGTTCGCCGATAAAACCAAAAGACCGATCCGAACAAGGACGCCCCATGAAACTGACCCGTTGCTTTACCGCGCTGGCCGCTGCTGCCGCCCTGTCCGCGAGCCTCTCCGCCTCGGCTCGCGAATATTCCGTTTCCACCGTGCTTTCTGATGCATTCCCCTGGGGCCAGGCCGCTCAGAAATGGGCCGATCTGGTCGAAGAGCGCTCCAATGGTGAGATCACCTTGCGTGTCTACCCCAACGCGCAACTGGTCGCAGGAGACCAGACCAAGGAATTTTCCGCCATGCGCTCTGGACTGATCGACATGGCAGTCGGCTCGACCATCAATTGGTCGCCGCAAGTGCCCGAGCTGAATCTATTCTCTCTGCCCTTCTTGATGGCCGACAGTGCTGACCTCGACGCTATCACTCAGGGCGAGGCCGGCAAGCAGGCTTTCAGCGCCATCGAGAAGCGCGGCATCGTCCCGCTGGCCTGGGGTGAGAATGGCTTCCGCGAGCTGTCGAACTCGGTCAAGCCGGTCAGAACGCCAGCGGACCTGGCCGGACTGAAGATTCGTGTGGTCGGCTCGCCGCTCTTCCAGGACACCTTCACCGCCCTCGGCGCCAACCCGACACAGATGAGCTGGGCCGACGCTAAACCGGCACTTACCACTGGCGCAGTCGACGGACAGGAAAACCCGCTGGCGGTGTTCGACGTCGCACGTGTCGATCAGGTCGGCCAGAAATACCTGACGCTTTGGCATTACATGGCCGACCCGCTGATCTTTGCGGTCAACCAACGCATCTGGAAGCAATTGCCGGAGGCTGACCGCGAGCTGCTGCGCCAAGCTGCCATCGATGCCGGCAAGTGGGAAATCGAGCTCTCCCGAAGCGGTGAAGCCAAGCGCCTGGATGACATCCGTGCCCGAGGCGTGGAGCTGGTCGAACTGACCGACGAAGAGCATCAGGGCTTCGTCGAGGCGACCCGCGACGTGCATGAGAAGTGGACGCCGAAAATCGGCGCCGAACTGGTGGATGCGGCACGCGCAGCCATCGCTGAGTAACAACTGTTCTACCCGGCGGCGCCGTGCCGCCGGGACCCGAGGAAACCCATGAACAATCGACAGGACGCACGCCTGGAACGCGTGCTGGCCACCTTGGCGCTGGTCGTTATCAGCCTGATCAGCCTGGCCAACGTAGTGGTGCGTTATTTCACCGACGCCTCCTTTGCCTTCACCGAAGAGCTTTCGGTATTTCTACTGGTCATCCTGACCTTTGCCGGCGCGTCCGTGGCAATGCGCAGCAATCGCCATATTCGCATCGGCTTGATCGAACGACTTTTCCCCCGCCTGCGCACACCGCTGATCGTCCTCCAATGGCTCGCCAGCATGCTCGTACTCGGCCTAGTGGTCTGGTACGGCGGTCAGTTCGCTCTGGAGGAATATCAATGGGAATCGGAGTCTCCTGGTCTCGGTCTGCCGAACTGGTGGTATGTCGTCTGGCTGCCATTGTTGGCCTTGGCGATGGCCGTACGGCTGAGCCAGATGACCCTCGATCGGCTGCGCGGGAGACTCTCGGATGAGCCCTGATTTCATGATGCTCGCCAGCTTCCTGCTGTTGCTTTTGGTCGGCGTACCGGTAGCGTTCTCCCTGGCACTGTCCGGAGCTATCGGCATCCTCACCGGGCTCTCGCCTGACATGCTGGCGACGCTGGGCACCAACACCTACAACGGCGTAGCCAAGTACCCGCTGATTGCCATTCCGCTGTTCATTCTCACCGGCCTGATATTCGAAAAATCCGGCGTGGCACTGCGCTTGGTGCGCTTCGCCCAGGCTCTGATCGGCCCGCGTCACGGCGGCCTGGCAATGGTTGCTATCCTGGTCTGCCTGATCATGGGCGGCATGAGTGGATCGGGGCCGGCGGACGCTGCGGCGGTGGCCATGGTGATGCTGCCAAGCATGACCCGCGCGGGCTACCCCAAGCCGTTTTCGGCCACCCTGATCGCAGCATCCGCCTCCACCGCGATCCTGATCCCGCCATCCATTGCGCTCATCCTCTACTCGATTGTCGTGCCGGGCGTCGACTTGCGCGCGCTGTTTGCCGCCGGCCTGTTCCCAGGAATCATCGCCGGATTGGTCCTGCTGCTGCCGGCCTGGCTGTTGGCACGTCGTTACAACTGGGAAAACCCGGAAGATGCCGAGCGACCGCCATTAGGCGAGAGCTTCCGGCAGGCGCTCCCGGCACTGTTCGCGCCGGTACTGATTCTGGGTGGCCTGCGCAGCGGCTTGTTCACTCCGACCGAGGCCGCGGTCGCAGGTGTGACTTACGGCGTATTGGTCGGCTTGTTCGTCACACGCGAACTGAGCTGGCGCAACCTGTGGCGTCTTTGTGGTGAAGCTGCGGTCATCTCGGGTGTGGTCATGCTGATCATCGCCCTGGCCGGCATTTTCGCCTGGGCCGGTACCATGCTCGGCACATTCCGGCACCTGGCCGAATGGTTGATCTCGCTGTCAGACAACAGCGCGGTACTGCTGATTCTGGTAATGATCGCTGTACTGCTGGCCGGCATGCTGCTGGATGCGATTTCCATCTACCTGATCCTCATGCCGATCCTTATTCCGGTCATGCAGCACTTCGGCTGGAATCCAGTGTGGTTTGGCATTCTGCTGGCGATGAATATCGCCATAGGCCAGTTCACGCCGCCGGTCGCGATCAATCTGTTGGTCACCGCCGAAGTGGCCAAGATACGCCTGGAACAGACGGTCGGCTGGGCGCTGCTGTTCGTCCTGGTGATGGGAAGCGCGCTTGTGCTGGTCGCTATCTTTCCGGAAATCGCGCTGTGGCTGCCCAGAGTGCTTGGGTACACGGTCTGAGCGCGGCCCTGCCGCTACTCGAGAGCAAGCTTCGGCCTCACCCTCTCCAGGCGCTCTCCGCCCGCGCCTGGAGGCGGAGTGGCCCGCTTCGTCGTCGCTCGGTTGCTCCGACCAGTTCAAGGCGAAAAAACGAGCTAAACAAAAGCGACGACGAACCGATAACCCGACATGCCAAGCGAAGCGCGCGATTCCTTAGCGTGTGCGAGCTGCGGCTGCCAAACCGGTTTCGTCACGCTGCTTCGTTGCAAACGGCTGCCGAGATTTCGGTATCGCCTATCTGCAAGCGGAGCCCACCGTGCAACTCATCGATAACCGAGCGTTGATCAACGAAGCCTTGAGTCAATCCGCAGCACTGACCGGTGGTCGTTTCGATCATCGCTACTGGCTGAACAAGGTGACGGACGTAAGGTTGCTGATCATTTCCAAACCGGAAGTGCTGTTCGACCTGTCCGTGAAGGTCTACATCCCGTTGGCACCCGGGCAGAAAGTGCCGCTGACCTACGGGGATGGCTGGTTCAATTGGCATTTTCTCGGTAGCAAGAGCGCGGTAGTCACTATTGCCCGAGAAATAGTGTCCATTGCAATGCGCAACCAGAAACCGAATTCGTCCATGCTACAGGCCTGGCTAGCGGAGCTTGCGTCGTTCAAGCGCAGCGACCATACGATTGCCGTGCTCGAACCTGAGCCAAGCCAGGGCCAGGCGGGCATCTAGGTCTCCATTTCGCGCGAGCCAAGCACAGATCTTAAACCGTCTCGCCCGAGCCAAGCGCCGCTTCTTCATAATCGAGCTCGCGCAGCAGGGTCTGCAGCATCTGTTCGTCGATCAAGTGACGCTTCCTCATCCGGTACATTTCCTTGCGCTGTACGGCGATGGCCTGCACGCGGATGTCGCGCTCCAGCGCCAGCGTCTGACGCGCCTGGTTCGCGCGATCGTGGTGATCCATCAAGGCTTCGATGTCATGCCGGTAGGATTCGGTGACTCGTGCCGTCACTTCACTGCGTAGCAACGCCTCGTCCGGATCGTCGATCGGGTTGGCCTGCTTCCAGTTTTCCAGCCAGCTGACCGCCGCCTGGGCAGCGATTCGGCGGGCCTTCTTGAGTTCTTCCTTGTGTTCCTCGAAGTCATTGTTGGGCAATTGCTTGAGAAAATAAGGAATGCCCAGCGCGCCGACCAGCAAGGACAGAATGATCACGGCAGCCGCCAGGAAGATCATCAAGTCGCGTCCCGGAAACGGTGCATCGCCAATCATCAAAGGGATAGAGAGGACACCGGCGAGCGTGATCGCTCCTCGCACGCCTGCCACGGCGCTTAGCGCGGAAAACAGGTGAAGAGGCTTGGGCTGGACCGTCTTGCCGAGCAAGCGTCGCACACGCGCCTCGCCCCAATGGTAGGCGTAGACGAAGGCAAAGCGAACCGCCAGCAACAGCGCCATGATCGCCAAGGCGCTGAAAATCAGCATCGGCATGCTGTAGCTTTGCTGCCCCGCCGCTTCCCAAACCCGTCCCACGATCCGCGGGAACTGCAAACCCAACAGCAGAAACACCAGGCCGTTGAAGCTGAAATCGAGCATCTCCCAGACGCTGCGGTTGAGGATGCGAGTACTGGTTTTTACCGGCAGCATGTCGATGCGGCTCTGCACCATACCCGCCGCCACCGCCGAAAGAATGCCTGACATCCCCGCATGCTCAGCAAGGAAAAACGCAGCAAAGGGCAGCAGCAGGATCATCATCACGTAGGCGGAGGGATCGAACAGCCCCCGCGACGTCATCCATTGCTTTCCCTTGCCGACTGTCCAGCTCAAACCCGCACCAATCAGCAGCCCGCCGAGCGCGATTACAAAGAACTCGCCGGTCACCGTGACCAGGGAAAATGTACCGGTAATGGCGGCGGCCAGTGCGAACTTGAAGGAGACCAGGCCGGTGGCGTCGTTCATCATCGCCTCGCCTTCCAACTGGTGTGCCATATGCCGCGGGAGCCGTCCCTGGGCGATAGCGATCACGGCCAGCGCGTCGGTCGGTGAAAGAATGGCGGCCAGTGCGAAGCTCGCACCGAGCGGAATGGCAGGCAGCAACCAATGAATGAAGTAGCCGACAACCACCAGGATGATCAGCACCAGCACCAACGCCATGGCGGTCATCTCCGCGCCATGCTCGGTAAATTCGCGCTTGGGAATTTTCCAGCCGTCGTAGAACAGCAATGGCGGAATGAACAGCAGCATGAAGATTTCAGGCTGCAGCTCGACGCCCATCCCGAACGGCGGAAGCGCCAGAAGACTGCCCATGATGATTTGCAGAATCGGCAAGGGCAGCGGCACGACATTGGCCAGCACGCGACTCGCGCCCACCGCAAGCAGCAGCAGGAAGATCAGGTAAAGCGTTTCCATGGGGCCAATGGCTTCTCAACGAAGGAAAGGACAGATGCGTGCGCAGGCGCGCATGCGTCAAAAGTATAGTCAGCGCATTTGATATAGCCGGTGCGTTCGTCAGATCCGCTCGGACTAAAGCAGAGCACCGGTCTCATCTTGGCATCTCGGATGTTGAGCCCTGGCTCATCGTCACCCATCGTCACCCATCGACAGCCGTTGACTGCACCACAGCCCCGTCTGCCTGACGTCCGGGCTGCCTGACACAGTGTCTAGTAAACGGGACACCGTAGCTGTCCATGTCGCATCCAATGGACACTCGACAGCACGGGGGCATATCCCATCTACGCTTGGTTTCGTGACGCTAGAGCCGTTCGCTGGGGCCCCGACGACCGGCCATCGGAAGCGGAGCCTAAGTGGTCGCTGCTGGCATGCCTTTGGCTCCGATCGATACGCCTGGCCGCTGCCGTACTCATTCGCCCGGGCGCACTCGCCTCGTGGCGTCTGCCGCGCGGCACGACAACAATAAGAAGGAAGCCCTCATGAAAGCACCACGTGCAAGCTGCATACGCGCAGTGTCGTCGCGTCTTTTGTTGGCAGCCCCGGCCCTGCTGGCAGTGGCGATTGCCGAGCCTGCCCTCGCGGCCAGCTGCAACGAACTGTCCGGCATCCGGGTTCCTGCAGCCGCCATCGCACTACCGACCTCAGGCGCCCGAGTCACGTCCGTGACACCGGTGCCGGGTGGTGGCAGCGCACCGCAGACGTTCGGCCCGCATTGCGACCTGAACGTTGAAATTGCCCCGGTCGACCCGAGCGCACCAACGATCAGAATGCGCATCGTGCTGCCTGAGCAGTGGAACAGCAAAGCGATGATGTACGGCGGCGGTGGCTACAACGGCACCGTCCCCAACGTCGCCGGCAACGTCCCGGCTGGCCCCGTCGACCAACCGACCCCATTGGGACGCGGCTATGCAGTGTTCGCCAGCGATTCGGGCCACGTGGCCAATCCGATCAATCCGGGCGATTTCGCCTGGAACGAAGAGGCACTGGCGAATTACGCCCACGATGCGCTGAAGAAAACCCGTGATACCGCGATGCACCTGATCGAACAACGTTACGGTCAGCCACCGGTACGCAGCTACTTCGCTGGCGGTTCCACCGGAGGCCGCGAGGCGCTTGCGGTGGTGCAGCAATGGCCGAAGGACTTCCACGGCGCCATCGCCCTCTACCCGGCCTACAATGCGGCGGCACTGGACCTGCAGTTCGGGCGTATCACCCGCGCGCTGGCCGCGCCAGGTGCCTATCCCAGCCTGGAAAAACGTGCAGCACTGCTGGAGGCAGCGATGCAGGCGTGCGACGGGCTGGACGGTGCAGAGGATCGAGTGATCAGCAACCAGGCGGCATGCAATGCCCGCTTCGACCCGGCGAAAGCCACGCTGAACGGCCGCCCATTGCGCTGCCCTGCCGGGGCCGACAGCGGCGAGCGCTGCCTGTCCGATGCACAGATCAACGCGTTGAAGGTCTTCGACACACCGATCCGCTTCAGCCAACCACTGGCCAGCGGCGAGCGTGGTTATCCCGGTTTCAATACATGGGGAACCGATCTCGGCCGTCCCGGCGAGGGTTTACAACTGATCGTCAACAGGCTGGGGCTGAATACGCTCCAGCCGAATTATCCGATGCCGGTGCACGGCACAGGCTTCGCCGAAGGCGCACCGTACCATTCAGGTTTCTGGGATGAGTGGGTTCGCTACTTTGTCACGCGCAATCCGACGTTCAACTCGCTGACGCTGGACCCGGCCAATCTGGGGCCGTGGCAGGCACGGGTCGATGCGCTGTCGTTGCGCCAAGACGTCAACCAAACCGACCTTTCGGCCTTTGTCGCCAATGGCGGCAAGATTCTCATGGCTCACGGCACGTCGGATCAGTTGGTCAGTACCCGCGCGACCGCCGAGTATTACCGGCGTGTTCAACAGGACATGGGCGTCGGTCAGACCCGCCGGTTTATGCGCTACTACGAGATTCCAGGCTACGCGCACGCTGCCAGCACCGTGTTCAACGCTGCATGGGATTCACTGTCGGCACTGGAAAACTGGGTTGAAGAAGGCATCGCGCCCAAGCGGCAGCTGGTCACCGATACCGTCGCCGTACCGGGCCGTACCCGACCGCTTTGTGAATACCCCGCCTGGCACAAGTACAAAGGTGGTGATGTAAACAACGCATCGAGCTTCGTTTGCGTGAGGAGCCAGAAAGGCCAGCACTGATCGGCAGGATCCAGCCGGGAGCATCCTGCGGCGCTGGCCGGATGGTTTCGCTGGCGAAGCCTACGCCGTGATCAAGCCATTGCAGCTTGGTCACGGCCGTACCCTCTATCGCGCTCCAACCCATACGGCTGATCTGTCCAATTACCCGGACATCGGCGAACCGATTTCTGAGCATGTCCAGCCGGCCCGACAGGCTTGCCCGCCATTCAGATTCGCAGTTGCCTTCGGGTGAACGGTCCGAACTGCTCTGCCTCGCATATCGCGGGCTGCCCTGATGTTTTTCCACCTCGCTTGCCGATGCTGGCACGGCATTCGCTCTGCCCCATTCACTTGGGCACGCACGCCCTTCGGCGCCCTGCTGATACAACAAAGCTGAAAGGACGGACAGGCATGGCGCTGGCTCCGATCGTCCCATGAACTTCTGGCACTGATTCATCCGCAACGCTGCATCCATAACAACAAGAGGAAACACCATGCGACATGACCGCAAAATCATCTGCCATCTGCTGTGTTCAGGCGCCGCTCTGACCATTGCCGGACCGTCCAGCGCGGCCTTCCTTGAAGACAGCAAGGCGAGCATCGAACTGCGCAACTTCTATATGAACCGTGATTTCCGCCAGAGCGGTGCATCCCAGTCCAAGGCCGATGAATGGGCTCAGGGCTTCATTATGAAGATCGAATCGGGCTACACCGACGGGCCGATCGGCTTTGGCGTCGATGCCCTCGGCCTGCTGGGCGTCAAGCTTGATTCCAGCCCAGACCGCTCTGGCACCGGCATCCTGCAAAAGAATTCATCCAACCAACCATCGGACGACTACGGCACCGCAGGCCTGACGGCCAAAGCCAAGCTTTCCAGCACCACGTTGCACGTCGGCACCCTACAACCGATCATCCCGGTGGTGATGCGTAACGACAGCCGCCTGTTGCCCAACGTCTACCGCGGCGCCTGGCTGCAGAGCAAAGAAGTCGACGGGCTTACGCTCGATCTCGGCATGCTCGACCGCACCAGTTATCGCGACTCGTCCGATTACGAGGAGATGACGGTATTCAATGGCGGCGCACGGAATATCCAGCTGGGCAACACCAAGACCAGCGACGAGTTCCTGTTTGCCGGCGGCAAGTACCAGTTCAGCCCGGAGTTGACCGGCAGCTACTACTACGGCGGGCTGGACGGCATCTACGATCAGCACAACATGCAGCTGGTCCACGTCATGCCGATCGGCGATAACCAGAGTTTCAAGACCGACCTGCGCTACGTGCGCTCCACCGATGATGGCGGCAGCAACGTCGACAACAATGCCTTCGGCGCGCTGTTTACCTACAAAATCGGCGGGCACGGCTTCACCGGCGGTTATCAAAAAATGAGCGGCGACACCGGCTTCGCCTACGTCAGTGGCGGCGACAACATGCTGATCAACTTGTTGCAGATCAACGACTTCGGCAACGAAGATGAGAAGTCATGGCAAGTTCGCTACGACTATGATTTTGCCGCCATGGGCGTGCCGGGTCTGAGCTTGATGACCCGTTATGTGTCCGGTGACAACGTCAACCTGGCCGTGGGAGGCGAAGGCGAAGAGTGGGAGCGCGACACTGACATCGCCTACGTGGTCCAGAATGGCCTGCTGAAGAACTTCGGCATGAAGGTGCGCAATGCCACGGTGCGCAGCAACTTTGGCGCCGACCTGAACGAAACCCGCCTCATCCTCAGCTACACCCTGCCGCTCTGGTAAGAGTAGAGCGCAACATGCACGATCCACTCGTTGGATTTACCGGGCCCGTGCGGCCCGGTTTTTTTGATCAACCGCGAAGAAACGTCAGCACGCGCTGGGTGAAATCATTGCCAGCTTCAACGTTCGACAGATGCGCAGCTTCGAACTCCACCAGTTCGCCGCCAGCGACGCGCTCCTGGATGAAACGGCCATGCTCAGGCGTGGTCACCGGGTCCTTGGCACCGCACACGATCAGCGTCGGCACCTTGATCGCGCCCAGCTGCTCACGGTAATCGGCATCACGCACCGCTGCGCAATTGGCGGCATAGCCGGCCGGCGAGGTGCTGGCAATCATCTGGGTGAGGCGGCTGGTCTGGGTGGGATCGTTCCCGGCGAAGACCGGGGTGAACCAGCGTGAAATCGACGCATCGCGCATGTCGCGCATGGCCTGCTCGCCGCCCTTGAGCACCGTATCGATGCGCTCGTTCCAGACTTCGTCGGTGCCGATCTTCGCGCCTGTATTGCAGATCACCAGGCGCGTTAGACGTTCGCCGGCATTGATGCCGAGCCACTGGCCAATCAGGCCGCCCATGGACAGGCCGCAGAACGCAAAGCGGTCGATACCCAGCGCGTCAACCAGATCCAGCACATCGCGGCCAAGTTGCTCAATGGTGTATGGCCCTGGCGTGACGGACGAGCTGCCGTGGCCGCGCGTGTCGTAGCGCAGTATCCGGAAGTGTTCGCTGAACGCAGGCACCTGCGCGTCCCACATTTCGTGCGTAGTCCCGAGCGAGTTGGACAGCACCAAGACCGGTGCATCGACCGGGCCATCGAAACGGTAGTTAAGTTCGCCATCGGCGAGTTGGACGCTGGGCATGGGAAATCTCTCTTGGAAGCTGATCTAAAGGTAGCCGCAAACGAGCAAAAAACGACGGGCTTGCGGCGTGTCGCAACACGAGTTAACGGTGGGCTGAAGCCCGCCATGGCCGCGCAAAGCGTCAGACCCTCTCAACAACCAGTGCCAACCCCTGCCCCACGCCGACACACATGGTCGCCAGGCCGAGCTTGCCACCCGATTTTTCCAGCGCATGCACGGTGGTCAAGACCAGGCGCGCGCCGCTCATGCCCAGCGGATGACCGAGGGCGATGGCACCACCTTGAGGGTTGACCTTCGGGCTGTCGTCTTCCAGGCCCAGATCGCGAGTTACCGCCAATGCTTGCGCGGCGAAGGCTTCGTTGAGCTCGATCACATCGAAGTCGCTCACCGCCACATTCAACCGCTCGCATAGCTTGCGCACCGCCGGCACCGGGCCGTAACCCATGACACGCGGCGCGACGCCCGCGCTGGCCATGCCGAGAACCTTGGCGCGGGGCTTGAGGCCGTATTTCTGCACCGCCTCGGCGCTGGCGAGAATCAGCGCAGCGGCACCGTCATTGACACCCGAGGCGTTGCCCGCGGTGACCGTCTTGTCTGGGCCGTTGACCGGCTTGAGTTTGGCCAGCGCTTCGGCAGTAGTCTCAGGGCGGGGATGCTCATCGGTGTCGACGATGGTCTCGCCCTTACGCCCCTTGATCACCACCGGCACGATTTCTTCGGCGAAGAACCCTGCGGCCTGCGCCTTGCCGGTGCGCTGCTGGCTGCGCAGGGCAAAGGCATCCTGGTCCTCGCGGCTGATCTTGTGCTCTTCGGCCACGTTATCGGCAGTCTGCGGCATGGCGTCGACGCCATACATTTCCTTCATCTTCGGATTGATGAAGCGCCAGCCGATAGTAGTGTCTTCGATCTTCTGCGTGCGGCCGAAGGCCGTATCGGCTTTGCCCATTACGTAGGGCGCACGGGTCATGGACTCGACGCCGCCCGCGATCGCCAGCTCCATCTCACCGCAGGCGATAGCGCGGAAGGCGCTGCCCACTGCGTCCATGCCCGAAGCGCAAAGGCGATTAAGGGTGATGCCCGGCACGGTTTCCGGTAGCCCGGCCAGCAGCGCGGCCATGCGCGCCACGTTACGGTTGTCTTCGCCGGCCTGGTTGGCGCTGCCCATGAACACTTCTTCGATGGCCGCCGGATCGAGCGTCGGATTGCGCTCCAGCAGGGCCTTGATCGGGGTTGCCGCCAGGTCGTCGGCTCGCACCGCGGCCAGGGCACCGCCAAAGCGGCCGATGGGCGTACGTACGGCGTCGCAGATAAAGACTTCGCGTGTCACTCGTCACCTCCAGATTGTCCATGGGCGGCGGCCGTGCGGGCTTCCAGGGCGCGCAGAGCCTCCAGTTCGTTCTCGGTCGGCGCTGCAGTCTCGCCCAACTCATCGGCGAAACGAATCGCCCAGCCGGTGTTCTCGATCACCTGCTCGCGGGTCACACCCGGATGCAGCGAGGTCACCACGAACTCGTTGGACCCGGCTTCGGGTTCCATGATGCACAGGTCAGTGATAATTCCGACCGGCCCGTTGCCTGGCAACCCGAGTTGCTTGCGATGTTCCCCGCCCTCGCCAAAGCCGACCGAGGTAACGAACGCCAGCTTGTCGACGAAGGTGCGGTGCGATTGCTTGAGGATGATCAGCACCTGCTTGGCCGACCCCGCAATTTCGGGCGCGCCGCCCGCCCCTGGCAAGCGGACTTTCGGTTGGTGATAGTCACCGATCACCGTGGTGTTGATATTGCCGTACTTGTCCACCTGCGCGGCACCGAGGAAACCGACATCGATACGGCCGCCCTGCAGCCAATAGCGGAAGATCTCGCCAGTCGGCACGACGGTATCGGCGGTCTCGGCCAGCTCGCCATCGCCAATGGACAGCGGCAGCACCGACGGCTTCGCGCCAATTGGGCCGGATTCATAAATCAACACGACTTCCGGTGCGTGGGTCAGGCGTGCAAGGTTGGCCGCTTTGGACGGCAGGCCGATCCCAACGAAGCAGACGCTGCCATTGCCAAGGCGGCGGGAGGCTGCAACGGTCATCATTTCATTCGTGCTGTAGTTACTGGCGTGAGCGCTCATCACTTGGCCTCCTGCTGCGCGGCCAGTTTGGCCTGGAACGCGGTGAAATCCGCGGTATCGCGAATGTACTCATTGATCCAAGCAGTGAAGCTGTCACGATCGCGCGCGATCGGATCCCACTGCTGATAGAAGCGGTTGTCGCGCTCGTAATAACCATGAGCGTAGGACGGATGCGCGCCACCGGGCACCAGGCAGACGGCGCTCAGCGCCCAGGTTGGCAGTACGCAGGCGTTCATCGGTGCGTTCAGGTCGTCGACGATTTCCTCGACAGTGACAATGCAGCGTTTGGCGGCCAGTGCGGCCTCCTTCTGCACACCTAGAATCCCGGCAATCAATACGTTGCCTTTGCGGTCGGCTTTCTGCGCGTGGATTACCGTCACATCGGGGCGCACGCTCGGTACGGCAGCCAGCATTTCGCCAGTGAACGGGCATTCGATGAACTTGATCATCGGATTGACCTTCGGCAAATCGGAACCGAGGTAGGCACGCAGCACCGCGAAGGGTAGACCGGACGCGCCGGCGACATAGGCGTTGGCCAGGTCGGCATGGCTGTGCTCTTCGATTTCCAGCGGCTGCGGCCATTGTTTCTCGACCGCATCGCGCAGGCGATGCAGAGAGCCGACGCCAGGATTGCCGCCCCAAGAAAACACCAGCTTCTTCGCGCAGCCGGCACCGATCAGCAGGTCGTAGACCAGGTCGGGGGTCATCCGAACCAGTGTCAGGTCTTTCTTGTCCTGGCGGATGATTTCGTGAGCGGCAGCGGTGGGAATCAGATGGGTGAAGCCTTCAAGGGCGACGGTGTCGCCGTTGCTGACGAAGCGATCGATTGCCTCGTTTAGGGGTAGGAGCTCGGCCATGGGTCATGTCTCGTGTTGGTGTCCGGGTGCGCGAACGACTCTGCGCTTGAGGCAAACACTAAACATCGAGCCGCGACAGAACAATCCGATAATCGAATCACTGTGCGATTAACGAACACAACCTCAAATACCCGAGGACTGCGCTGCCCCACGTCTCCCTTGGTTCATCTCGCCTGAAAGCTGCCGCTCTGAGCCGCCAGTCAATGGAACAGGCGAGTGCTCAGCTCCTTGCTTGCCTCCAGCAACACCGGCAAAAAGCGCGTTTCCAGCTCCTGCTTGGTCACCCGACTGGCATGGGTGCCGACGTTAAGCGCAGCCAACACCTGGCCGGCGGAATCTTTCAGCGGCACGGCCAGCGATCGCAGCCCAACCTCGAGTTCCTGATCGATGATCACCCATCCCTGCTGGCGAATTTCAGCGATCGAAGCACGGATAGCCTCGGGGGTATGCAGGGTACGGCTGGTCTTGATCTGCAGGTCCGCGTGGCCCAGATAATCGTCCAATGCTGCGTCGTCCAGCGCCGCCAGGAGAATTCGCCCCATGGAAGTGCAATACGCCGGCAACCGGCTGCCTACGCTCAGATCGACCGAAATCAACCGCTGCGGGGTAGCCGAGCGGGCCACGTAGAGCACCTCATCACCTTCCAGCGTGGCCATGGAGCAGGCTTCGTGTAGCTGGTCGCTGAGTCGATCGAGAATCGGCTGCGCGGTGACCGCGAGCGGGGTCGATGATAGATAGGCGTGTCCGAGGGTCAGCACCTTGGGCAGCAGCGAATAGGTGCGACCATCGGTGGTGGCGTAGCCAAGTTTGATCAGCGTGTGCAGGCAGCGCCGCACGGCCGCTCGCGGGATTTCCGTGCGGTGGCTGATCTGCGCGATGGTCAGATGGCGCTTGCGCTCCTGGAATGCATGGATCACCGCCAGCCCGCGTGCCAGTGAAGTCATGAAGTTCGGATCGCCCGTCAGCGCCTCGATCCGTTTGGCTGGCGAGGCGATGATCGCTGGCGCCATCGGGGCAGTGCGGGAATGGGACTCGTCGTTCATAGCGGGCAGCCTTGCTGGAATGCGTTGTGCGATTATCGTACTACCGACCGATAATCGCAAAGCCCTCCTCTCTGACCCCTTGCGCTCGCTGGCAAGCTTGCGACACATCACTGCGCTTGCCAGAAACAATCCCTGGCGAAGCATGGAAGCCATGACGGCGAGCCGTGTGGATTAAAGCCTGAAAATAATCCACGTCTAATCCGACCGGCCTCAACTAGCCTCGGCGAATGCCAGGACGAACTCGACATGCGCTCTGACGCCTGTAGCCAACGCACCATCATCCACCATAAACCTCGAGTTATGGTTCATGGCCACCTCGCTAGCATCCGCTTCTTGCGGGGATACGCCTAAGAAAACAAATAGGCTGGGCACCTTCTGCGCATAGAAGGCGAAATCCTCACTTGGAGAAAGATTTGCGGGCAGCTCTTCGAGTCTTCCATCGGCAGCTTCCCTCAGCCCCGGGATGACCTCTTCAGTAAGGGCTTCGTCATTCATGGTGACCGGCATCAGAGTGGCAATCTGAACATTGGCTTTAACGAAGTTAGCCTCAGCTGTGTTCTTCACGATCGCAGGAAGTTTTTCAAGCAGCACCGAGCGTACTTCCGGATGGTTGCTGCGTATGGTTCCGCCCATTTGCAATAACTCCGGTATTACGTTATCTGCCGTTCCGGCGTGTATGCTGCCGACGCTGACGACACCAGCGCCTTTTGAGAGATCCGTATGCCGGCTAACCAGCGTTTGCATTGCGTTGACCACCTGCGATCCAGCGACAATGCTATCGGTCCCTGCCCACGGCATCGAACCATGCGTCTGGTCACCCTGCAACGTGATGCGGAAACTATCTGAACTGTTAAGCGTGGCCCCTTTTTTATAAAACAGGTGCCCGCTGTTCATTCCTGCCATGACGTGAAGCCCAAACATCGCCTCGACTTTCGGGTTGTCGAGAACGCCCTCCTCGATCATCCGCCGCGCCCCGTACAGCTCATCTGGCTGGGCAAAAACATCTATATCTGCCGCACCCTCTTCTGCCGGCTGAAACACAAACACGACGGTACCCGGAATCTTTTCGCTGTTGGCCGCCATGATTTTCGCCGCTCCCAATAACATAGCGACATGCGCATCATGGCCACATGCATGCATGACATCGACTTCCTCGCCGTGAAATATGCCTTTGGCTTGGCTTGCATATGGCAACCCTGTTTCTTCCTTGACCGGCAATGCGTCCATATCCGCGCGCAGCGCCACCACCGGACCATCCATTCCGCCCTTTAAAACCCCAACCACACCGGTCTTACCAATGCCGCTATGTACTTGCAGACCAAAGTCTTCCAGCTGCTGAGCGATCATTTGGGAGGTACGGAACTCCATATTCCCGAGTTCCGGGTGTTGATGGATATCATGACGCCAAGCAACTACTTGCGCGTTGACATCCTTTGCTGCCTGTTCAACCCAGCCTTGAGCAGCCGCCGTCCCTGTTACAGAAGTAATAAACAGAACTGCAGCAACTGATTTTACGAATCCAATATGCATATACCTAACCCAGGAAATGATTGGCAGATTAATTAACGAAAACAGCATCGGCAGAAAATGATCGCTATATAAATCCTGCCAAATACTCGCCAGTAAAAGACGTCTTCCAGCGCGCACGTTTGGTCGCTGCGCTACAGCAAATGCCAGGTGTAATTGAAAATCAGCCGATTCTCATCGATATCACTGCGGTAATTGGATCGAGCCGTGACGTTACGTACCCGCACCCCGAGGTTTTTCAGCACACCGCGCTGGAAGGTGTAGCCGAGGTCCAGATCACGCTCCCATTCCTTGCCCTCGAAGCCGCGGCCGGTGTCGACGTTATCGCCGCGGATATAGCGCACCGTGGATACCAGGCCCGGAATGCCGACGACGGAGAAGTCGAAATCATGCCGCACCTGCCAGGAGCGCTCATCCGCGCCGGCGAATTCGTAGGTGGGGACCTCATTGCCCAATGGACTGACGTTGTTGAACACTCGCGGGAAGGCGTCATCGCCGAACATTGCCTGATAACCGACGGAGACAGTGTGGCCGCCGCGCTTGGCAGAAAGCGCCGTGAATAGCGCACGGTTGTCGATATCGCCGAGCAGCCGCTCGCCATCTTCCTGCGAGTCGTAGTAGCCGAGGTTGGCGCCAAACACCCAGTCGCCCACCGGCTCACTGTGCTTGAGGCTGTAAAAGCGCTGGTTGTAGATGTCTTCGAGCTGCGCGTACCAGAGGCCCGCTGATGTGCGCTTGTCGTTAAAGGCGTAGTCGACACCAGCATAGTTGAAGCGATCGGTTGCCGCGTCGCCGCCCAGTTGCGGCACATGGCCTAGCTTCGCCCGCATCGCACCATCGCCCGCCTCGTTCAGCACGCTGCCGGAATGGAACTGGCCGGCCTGCAGGATTAGCCCGTCGAGTTCTTGCGAGATGATGCTGGCGCCCTGGTAGGTCGGCGGCAGCAGACGGATGTCGCTGAACGTCAGCACCGGCAGGTTCGGCGTCAGCTCGCCGATCTTAAGCTCGGTCTTCGACGCCCGCGCCTTGAGCGCCGCACCGATGCGTCCGAAGTTATCCGCGGCCTTGCCATCGCTGCCCGTGGGCAGCAGACCGGTATTGACGCGGCTACCGCCGCTGTCGAGCTTGAACCCAAGCTGACCAAGCACGTCGACACCGAAACCGACCGTACCGGGCGTGTAACCGGATTTCACGTTGAGAATAAAGCCTTGGGCCCACTCCTCCGACTTTGATTGCTGATTTGCGCCGACGATATCGGAGAAATCCCGGCTGAAATAATAGTTGCGCGCTTGCAGCGTCGCCGTGGTGCCGTCGACGAAGCCCGCTTCGGCGGCGAAGGCCGATGGGACGTAAAGAGCGGCGCCGATGGCCAACGCGATAATGGAGCGTTCTGGTTTGTTCTTCATGGTTTTTGAACTCGTTGTTGTTGTTTTTCAGGTGCACGCCGCCGCCCCGCCGGCACAGGCCGACAGGAACGACAAAGGTTCGGGGTTGCGAAAATGAACCGCTGCGGCGCGGAATCAGCCGGCGGGTTGCTCCTCTTCCAGGGATGCGGGCGGACTGGCCGGCAAGGGAGCCGGCGCTCGTTTCAGCGTCAACAGCAGGTGCGCGGCGATACCGAAGATCAATCCCCAGAAGGCTGCGGACAAACCGAGGAACGACATCCCCGAAGCGGTGACGAGAAAGGTGATCAGCGCCGCTTCACGGTCTTCCGGCACCGACATGGCCGCGCTCAGTGCACCGCCAATGGCGGCCAGCAGTGCCAGGCCAGCCAACGCCGCGATCAGCGCGGCGGGAAACGCCGTAAAAATGGAAACCAACGTGGTGCCAAACGCGCCCAGCAGCAGGTAGAACACCCCACCGGAAACACCGGCGACATAGCGTTTGCTGGGGTCCTCGTGGGATTCCTTACCGGTGCAGATCGCCGCGGTGATGGCCGCCAGGTTCAGGCCGTGACAACCGAAGGGTGCGAGCAACAAGGTACCCAGCGCGCTGCTGCTGATCAGCGGGCTCGCCGGGGTCTGGTAACCGTCGTTGCGCAGCACGGCCATGCCAGGCACGAACTGCCCGGTCAGGGCCACCATCACCAGCGGAAAGGCCACGCCGAGGATGACCTGCCAGCTGAACTCTGGCGTTATCCACACCGGTACGGCCAGGCCGATCACCAGTGCCTCACTGCGCAACTCGCCACTGCCGACGGCGATCGCAACGCCGACTACCAACACCGCCATCACGGCGTAGCGCGGCATGATCCGTTTGAACAGCAGGTAGGTGCCGAACATCGCCAGCACCAGCCAAGGTTGCTCCTTCACCGAAACGAACAAGCCAGTGCCGAAGCGGAACAGGATGCCGGCCAGCATCCCGGCGGAAATTGCCGCGGGCAGCTTGTGGATGATTTTGTCGAACGCGCCGGATAGTCCCACCAGCAGGATAATTAGGCTCGATACGAGGTAGGCGCCGACCGCCTGGTTCATGCTGATGTCGGGCAACATGGTCACCAGCAATGCCGATCCCGGCGCGGACCAGGCGATGATGATCGGTACCTTGTAGCGAAGGCTAAGGACGATACCGAGTACGCCGCTGCCGATGGAAATGGTCCAGACCCAAGACGAGAGTACGTCGTGTGGCAACCCGCCCGCTTTCGCCGCCTGAAAGATGATCACCAACGGGCCGGCGTAAGAGATGACCGTCGCAATGAAACCGGCAACCACGGCGGAGAGGGAGAAGTCTCTGAGTAGCGTATTCATGGAGCCTCGCAAGTCAGGCCTGGCTATCCGCGACGGTATCCGGATCGCTCTTGTTGTAGATCACGCATTTGAAACCGTGAACGTAGGGTGGATGACGCTTCATCCATCCACCGTTGTACTCAGTAAAAGCTGGTGGAAGAACAGAGCGCCATTCCACCCTACGGCCGGTTAGGCATTTGGGGTCGCGTCGATCTGCAGCGCAGACCGATGCATCCAACAGCTCATCGGACGCATCCTTGCGTCGGGTGGGGTGACGCTTCAACCATCCACCGTCGAACTCCGCAAAAGCCGGTGGATGAAAAGAGCGCCATCCACCCTACGGCCGGTTAGGCATCTGGAGTCGCATCGATCTGCAGCGCAGATCGATGCGATCAGGTTACCGGCCTGTTCGGATCACGCCTGCTGCAGCGCGCGAGGACGGCTGCTGCGCTGCTCCGCTTCCGGTGCCGGCGCCTGCTGCAGCTGGAAGTCGAACACCACCTCAGCAAAGCGGCCGTCTACGCCACGCGCACGCGCCGCTTCCGGATCGTCGTTGAAATGGATGTCGCCGACCAGCCCGTCGCGGGTCGCGTAGGCGAAGTCGTCCCACAGGTACTTGTCGCCCGACAGGTTGATCTGCGTGGTCAGGTGGCGATGACCCGGCGCGGAGATGAAGAAATGGATGTGCGCTGGACGCTGACCATGGCGACCGAGCAGGTCGAGCACCTCCTGGGTCGGGCCATCCGGCGAGCAGCCATAACCGGACGGCACGATGCTGCGCGCGCGATAGTGGCCTTCGGCGTCAGTAACGATGCGACGGCGCAGGTTGTAGTCGGACTGGCTCTTGTCGAAGTAGGAGTAGTTGCCCTGGGTATTGGCGTGCCACAGATCAACGACAGCGCCGGCCAGCGGTTTGCCATCGGGTCCGGTGACCTTGCCCTGAAGGAACATTACCGTGGCAGCCCCATCTTCGCTGCCGTCATCCATACGGACTTCTCCTTCAGCGATCGGCGCACCGGCGACGTACAGCGGGCCTTCGATGGTACGCGGGGTGCCACCGGTCAGGCCGATCTGAGCGTCCTTGGCATCTTCGAGCAGGTCGAGGAAATGTTCGAGGCCAAGCCCGGCCACCAGCAGTCCCGCTTCATTGCGCCCACCGAGGCGGTTGACGTAGTCGACGGCTTTCCAGAATTCGTCCTGGGTGATTTCCAGGTCTTCGATGATCTTCACGCTGTCCAGCAGGATGCGATTAACGATGTTCTTCATACGGGAGCTGCCCGTGTCATTGTTGAAGCCACTGGCTTCCTTGAAGAACTGCTGGATTTCAGGGGAATGGGAGATTTTCACAGTCATGGCTCAGGCCTCATCTTGTAATTTTTGGTCACGCTGACAACGGACCGGTGCACCCGGTCGATTGAATAACAGGATCAGCTATCGTCTTCACGGATCGACGAGGGATGCCGGCAAAGGGCGTTGACCTCGATCTCCATGTAGGGATAAAGCGGCAGCTGCATCAGGGTGTCGTGCAGCTCCTGCACGCTGGCCACATCGAACACGCTGTAGTTGGCGTACTGGCCGGCGATGCGCCACAGGTGGCGCCACTTGCCTTCGCGCATCAGGCCCTGGGCCAGTTCCTTCTCGTCGGCCTTGAGCTTGGCGGCCTTGGCGGCGTCCATGTCCACCGGCAGTTTTACGATCATCTTTACGTGGAACAGCATCTTTTCAGCCTCCGGTTACTTGCGACTGAAGAACGCCAGGCGCTCTTCATCCAGGGTCAGGCCGAGACCCGGCGTGCGCGGCACTTCCAGTTGGAAGTCGCGGTAAACAGGCGCCTCGGTGACGATTTCTTCGGTGAGCAGCAGCGGGCCGAACAGCTCGGTTGCCCAGGTGAGCTTGTTGAGGGTGACGAACGCATGCGCCGAGGCCAGGGTGCCGATGGCGCCTTCGAGCATGGTGCCGCCATACAGCGCAATGCCCGCAGCGTCGGCGATCTGCGCGGTGCGTAGTACGGCACGCGGGCCGCCGTTCTTGGCGATCTTCAGGGCGAAGATGCTGGCCGCGCCGTCGGCTGCCAGGCTGAAGGCGTCCTCCACGCTTTCGATGGACTCATCAGCCATGATCGGCGCGGGGCTGCGCTGGTTCAGGCGAATCTGCCCACCGCGGTTGATTCGCGAGATCGGCTGCTCGATCAGGTCGATGCCGTTGTCGCCGAGAATCTGGCAGGCGCGGATGGCCTGGGATTCATCCCAGTACTGGTTCACATCGACGCGCACGCTGGCACGGTCACCCAGCGCTTTCTTGATCTCGATGACGTGCTTGAGATCGGCGTTCAGCTCGTTGGCACCGATCTTCAGCTTGAAGATACGATGGCGACGGATGTCCAGCATGTGCTCGGCTTCTTCGATGTCCTTGGCTGTATTGCCGCTGGCCAGGGTCCAGGCCACTTCCAGACTGTCGCGAACGCGGCCACCGAGCAGCTCGCTGACCGGCAGTCCGAGGCGTTTGCCCTGGGCGTCGAGCAGCGCGCTTTCCAGGCCGGACTTGGCAAAGGTGTTGCCCTTCGCCGCCTTGTCCAGACGCAGCATGGCTGCGTTGATATTCGCCGCATCCTGACCCACCAGCAGCGGGCCGAGATGGCTGTCGATGTTCTGCTTGATGCTTTCCGGGCTCTCGTTGCCGTAGGCCAGCCCACCGATGGTGGTGGATTCGCCGATGCCTTCGATACCGTCGCTGCAGCGGACACGGATCACCACAAGCGTCTGCTTCTGCATGGTGTGCATGGCCAGCTTGTGCGGGCGAATGGTCGGCAGGTCGACGACGATCGCCTGGATGCTTTCAATCAGGATGGGGCTCATATCGATTTCCGATTTCCAGTTTTTCGAGATCAGGGATCAGGCCTTGGCCGCCGACATCATCACCGGCGCGGTCGCACTGCTGCGCCTGCCGGAAATGGTGAAGACAGTCATGGCCACGGCAGCAATGACACCTGGTACGGCGAACGCCATGAAGTTCAGCTGCAGCGGCAGATTGATACCCAGCAGCGCACCACCTAACAGCGGACCGACGATCGCGCCGTTGCGACCGATGCCCGATGCCCAGCCAAGACCGGTGGAGCGAATCGACAGGCCGTAGAACTGCGCAGCGGCTGCGTACAGCAGAATTTGAGTGCCGATCACGGTGGCGCCAGCGATGAAGATCAGGGTGTAGAGCACCGGCATCGGGGTCTTGAAGCCCAGCAGACTGATGGAAACCACGGACACCGCGAAGAACGCCACCACCACTTTGGACAGATTGAAACGATCACCCAGCCAGCCGCCAAGAATCGCGCCGGCCATGCCGCCAAAGTTCAGCGCAAGCAAGAAGGACAGACTCGAACCCAGGCTGTAGCCGGCATTGGCCATCAGCTTGGGCAGCCAGGAACCCAGCGCGTAGACCATCAGCAGGCAGCAGAAGAACGCAACCCAGATCGACACCGTGCGCACGCCACGGCCGTCACGAAACAATGCGAGTACCGAGGCGCTCTTGCCCTTGACGTCGGTCATCACCAGGTCGTCGGCTGCGGTCAGTTGGCGACTCGGATCGACCTTGTTGAGCAACGCACGCGCCTGATCGGTACGCCCCTGACGAACCAGGAAGCCTACGGATTCCGGCAGGCGCCAGAGAATCACCGGCAACAGCAGCAGCGGCACGGCAGCGGCGAAGAACATGGCTTCCCAGCCGAAACGCGGCAGCATGTAGATGCCCAGTCCCGCAGAGAGCATGCCGCCCAGCGAGTAACCACTGAACATGACCGCTACCAGGGTGCTACGCAGTTTCTTCGGCGCGTACTCGTTCATCAGCGCGACGACGTTGGGCATCAAGCCACCGCAGCCGAGACCGGCGAGGAAGCGAAAGATGCCGAACTCAGTTGGCGTACTGGCGAAGCCATTGAGCACCGTCGCGCCGCTGAACAGCACGAAGCAGATGGCGATGCCCATCCGGCGGCCGATGCGGTCGGCCAGGGTGCCGAATACCAGGGCACCGAACATCATGCCGAACAGCGCGTAGCTGCCCAGAGCGCCGGCTTCCAGCGGGGTCAGCCCCCACTCTTTCATGATCACCGGCAGCACCACGCCATAGATGAACAGGTCATAGCCGTCGAATATCAACAGCAATGCGCACAGGCTCACGACCAACCAGTGAAACCCGCTGAAGCGGGCGTTATCGATGACTTCGTGTACGTCTATCTTTCGCATGGCATGACTCTCTATTGTTTTTGTATGTCTTTTATTCGCCGGCCGTAGCGGCTCAGCTCTCGTCGCTGCGCCGCGCATGCCAGCTGCGCGACGGATTACTGCTTGCAGAGCGGCAAGGCCCAAGCGACCTTGTCTTTCGGATCTCTAGCCCAGGTCGCCGCCACCCACCGGCAGGGTCACGCCGGTGATGTAGGACGCATCATCGGAGGCGAGGAAGAGAATCGCGCCAGCCTGCTCGTCGATGGTTCCGTAGCGCTTCATCAGGGTTGAATCGACGGTCTGGTCGATGATCTGCTGGTACCAGACTCTCTCCTGCTCGGTCTGCTCGGCGCTGTTGCGCGGGATACGACGCGGTGGCGCTTCGGTACCGCCCGGTGCGGTGGCGTTGACGCGAATGCCGCGCTGGGCGTTCTCGAAGGCGAGGCAGGCAGTCAGCGCATTCACGCCGCCCTTGGCCGCGCCATAGGGCACGCGGTTTACGCTGCGAGTAGCAATCGAGGACACGTTGACGATGGCGCCCGAGCCCTGCTCCAGCATGTGTGGTAGCGCGGCATGGCAGCACCACAACGTAGGGAACAGCGAGCGGCGGACTTCGGCTTCGATCTCGTGCTCCTGGTAATGCTCGAACGGCTTGGCCCAGATGGTCCCGCCGACGTTATTGACCAGGATGTCCATGCGCCCGAAGCGCTCCTTGGCCGCACTCATCACGCGGTGGCAATCGGCGAACTGTTCGAGGTCGGCTGTCAGTGTCAGCACCTCGACACCCTTCGCGCCCAGCTCGTCGGCGAGCTCGTGGACCAGTTCGGAGCGGTCGACCAACAATAGGCGGCTGCCCTCCTCTCCCATACGCTCGGCCACGCGACGACCGATGCCCTGCGCGGCGCCGGTGATCACTGCAACCTTGTTTTCAAAACGCTTGTTCATCTACCCATCCTCGATGTGTTCGAAGCCACGCACGCCCCTTGTAGGAGCGAGCTTGCTCGCGAAGCTTTTCGGTGCAGATCCAGACGGTTGGCGGCGTGCCGGCCCATTCGCGAGCAAGCTCGCTCCTACAGCAAAACCTTGCCCACCTTGCCCTCAGGCGCTGGCTGCAAACTTTTCGTAGTAGAAATTCGCCGGCTCCAGGCCCTGTTCACGAATGAACTGGCTGACCGCCTCGACCATCGGTGGCGGGCCGCAAAGGTAGATATCCACCTCGCCGTCGTTGAGGTGCTTGGGCTCGATGTGCTGAGTCACATAGCCCTTTTGCGGGTAGGCACTGTCCGGGCTGGCGACGCAGGCGCTGTAGGTGAAATTGGGTATGCGCGCGGCGAAGGCCTCGAGCTTGTCCATCTCCACCAAGTCGTGGTCGTGGGTGACGCCGTAGATCAGGTGCAGCGGGTGCTCACTACCCTGCTCGGCAATCTTCTCCAGCATCGCGGTGAATGGCGCGAGGCCCGTCCCGCCAGCCAGCAGCAACAGCGGCCGCTTGATCTCGCGCAGATAGAAAGCGCCCAGTGGCCCCGCCAGATTGACGCTATCACCCGCCTTGGCAAGCCCGGTCAGGAAACTGCTCATCAGCCCACCCGGCACGTTGCGGATAAGGAAGCTGACCTCGCCATCCTTCTGCAGCGAGCTGAAGGAATAGGCGCGGGTCTGGTCACTGCCCGGCACCTGCAGATTAACGTACTGCCCTGGCAGGAACGCCAGCTGATTCAGCGACTCGCCCCGGATGGACAGCGCGATGGTGCTTTCGGATAGCTGGCGGACATTGCTGATCGAAGCTTCGTAGCTGGCCTGCTGGGTCTTGCAGATATCCGAGGCGGCTGGCACGCGAATCACACAGTCGCTCTCGGCACGCATCTGGCAGGTCAGCACGTAGCCTTGCTCGGCTTCGTCTTCGCTCAACGCATCCTCGATGTATTCCTCACCGAGGTCGTAGCTGCCGCTCTCAGCGAAGCATTTGCAGGCGCCGCACGCGCCGTCACGGCAGTCCAGCGGCACGTTGATGCCTTGACGATAAGCCGCATCAGCTACGGTTTCGCCGATATTGGCGTCGATGAAACGAGTGACGCCGTCTTCAAAGTTCAATGCAATCTTGTGGGTCATGGCGGCGCCCTCAGAGGTGGTATACGTCGATCATCTGGCGGATGTAGTCATTCTTCAGCACGACCTTCTTGGCCTTGATCAGCGGGTTTTCGCCGCGTGTGTCGAGGGTGTAGAAGTTGGTGCCGTAGAAGTGATCTACCGTCTTGTACCGGAAGCTCATCGTGTGCCAGTTGTAGCGCAGCTTGCAGAAGCCATCGGACTGCTCGAGCAACTCCAGGTTGCTGATGTTGTGGCTGGTGCGGGTATCCGGAACGGTGGCGCTGGAGCGCTCGGTCTTGATGCGGAAAACCCGATCTTCGAGGCCGCCACGATTGCCGTACCAGATCAGCGAAATTTCACGCTGCGGGTCTTCGGTCAGTTGGTCACGATCGTCCCAGGCCGGCATCCAGAAGGTGGCGTCCGGCGCGTACATTTCCAGCCAGCTTTCCCACTGTTTGTCGTCGAGGTAGCGCGCCTCACGGTAGAGGAAGTCGCGCGCAGCGTCGTAGGAGATGGTCATTTATGCGCCCTCCACATGGATCAGCTGATCCTGTTCCGCC
Organism: Pseudomonas sp. SST3; assembly: GCF_003325755.1. The sequence continues at coordinate 192,718 of NZ_QORI02000006.1, forward strand.
TTGACGGCCTTGATCATCTGCTGCTGCCAGTACTGGTGCTGCATGACGAACAGGCCTTCGTCTTCCGAGCGAACGCCGCTCAGTTTGGGATGCAGATCGATCTCCTTCGCACCCTCGTCGGGCCCTTCGATCCAGTGCTTGGCACCGCGGGACATGTCGTTCCACTCCATGGCGCGTCCCTGGAAGCCGGCCTGACAGGCGCGGAATTCTTCCAGGTCATCCGGCGTGGCCATGCCGCTGACGTTGAAGAAGTCTTCGTACTGACGAATGCGGGTGGCTCGCGCTCGGCACTCTCACCCTTGGGTGCGATGCAGTAGATGGTGACTTCAGTCTCGTCGACCGAGATCGGCCGGGCGATGCGCAGCTGCGAGCCGAACTGATCCATGAGATACAGGTTCGGGTATAGGCAGAGGTTGCGGGAGTTGCCGATCATCCAGTCGGTACGTGCCTGACCGAACTCAGCGATCATTTCTTCGCGGCGCGCGTGGAGCGGCCGGTCTTCCGGGTTGTCCCAGCGAGTCCAGAGCAGCAGATGGCCGTTCTCGAAAGAGTAGAAGCCACCGCCCTTCTTGCCCCAGCCACCGGCGCTCATGGTGCGGATCTCTTCACCGGCTTCGCGCAGCTTGCGCTGGTTCTGCGTGGCGGCGTAGTTCCAGTGCACGGCCGTGACATGGTAGCCATCGGCGCCGTTCTCCGCCGTCAGCTTCCAGTTGCCGCCAAAGACGTAGCTGGAAGAGCCACGCAGCACCTCGATGCCTTCGGGCGACTGGTCAACGACCATGTCGATGATCTTCTTCGACTCGCCAAGGAATTCGTCCAGCGGAGCGACATCCTCACGCAAGCTGCCAAACAGGAAGCCGCGATAGGACTCGAAGCGGGCGATCTTCTTCAGATCATGCGAGCCATCGCAGTTAAAGCTGTCCGGGTAGCCGGCTTCCTTCGGGTCCTTGACCTTCAACAGCTTGCCGGAGTTATTGAACGTCCAGCCATGGAAGGGGCAGGTGTAGGTAGCCTTGTTACCGCTCTTGAAGCGGCAGAGCATGGCACCACGGTGACTGCAGGCATTGATGAAGGCGTTGAGTTCGCCTTCCTTGTTGCGCGCAATGAAGATCGGCTGACGACCCATGTAGGTCGTGTAGTAGTCGTTCTTTTCGGGGATCTGGCTCTCATGAGCGAGATACAGCCAGTTGCCCTCGAAGATGTGTTTCATCTCCAGTTCGAACAACCGAGGGTCGGTGAACATCTCGCGCTTGCAGCGAAAGATGCCCTTCTCTTTGTCGTCTTCAACAAGCGAATCAAGGTAGTCGAATCCCAGGGACATGACCGGGGCCTCCATTGTTATTGTGTCTACGTGATGAAGGCTACGGCTCGGGAGACGGCATCAATATCCGATTCCTGCAGCACCTTTATCCGTTTTCTGCAAAACAACGGGGTGGCGTGGCCCGGCAAGGTCGAGCGACCTCGCGGCACGTTTCGTGACTATCAAAAGACTGCGTGTCGCGGCGATTCAGCATTGTCTGAGGGAGGACTCGGTCGATGGACCAGCTGTCAGGACTGGCTCATGACCGCTAAGATTTTCTCTGCCAAGGCGTCCATATCGAAAGGCTTGCCGAGCCCGGGAAGTTTGCCGGCACGCCCGACAAGCTTATCGGCATAGCCAGTGGCGAGAATAACCGGCAGTTGCGGATAGCGGTCCCGGATCAAGTCAGCCAGTTGTGCACCAGTCATATGCGGCATGGCCTGATCGGTCAGGACCAGATCGATGCTGTGCTGCGTCAGTACTTTCAGCGCCTGCTCGGCAGAGTCTGCCTCGACCACCTCGCAGCCAAGCTCTTCGAGCATTGCTGCGGTGGTCATCAACACCAGAGGGTCGTCGTCCACCGCCAGTACCTTCACGGCCATAAGGCATCGGGACTCAGGCTGCTGAAGCTTTTCGGCCTCCATGGCCACGGGGGCGTTGACCGCCAGAGGCAACCACAGCTCGGCGGTCGTGCCCTGGCCTTTCTCGCTCTTGAGCAACAGGCGGCCACCCGACTGAGCGGCAAGGCCGTGGACCATCGAGAGTCCAAGCCCCGTTCCCTTGCCGACGCCCTTGGTAGTGAAGAAAGGCTCCATCGCCTGCTCGAGCGTCACTTCGTCCATACCCGTGCCTTCGTCGGCCAGCGCCAGGCACACATAGTCGCCCGGCTCCAACGGCCCGCCCTTCGTAGCGAAACGGTATTCGCGTGCGGAGATAGTGACGGTGCCGCCATTGGGCATCGCGTCCCGCGCGTTAACCGCCAGATTCAGCAAAGCCATCTCGACCTGATTGGGATCCGCCAGAATCGGCTTGAGCGAAAGCGGAAACCGCGTCTCGATTTCAATCCGAGGGCCAAGCGACTGTCTAAGCAGATCAGCCATGCCGCGCACCAGCGCGGCGACATCGACCAGCTCGAGATGCAGCTCCTGGCGCCGTGCGAACGCCAGCATGCGCTGGGACAGCGATATGCCGCGCTGTGCACCCTGAATCGCATTGTCCAGCAGTGGCATGATGCGGGGGTCATCCAGCACTCGCCGGCGCACGATCTCCAGCCCGCCAACCACCGCCATGAGCAGGTTGTTGAAATCGTGGGCGATGCCGCCGGTAAGCCGACCGAGCGATTCCATCTTCTGCGATTGAAACAGCGCCTCGCGCGCCTTTTCCAACTCGCGCTGCGCCTCGACGCTTTCGGTGATGTCACGCGTAACCTTGGCGAACCCGATCAGGGTGCCCATGTCACTGCGGATCGGATCGACTACCACGCTCGCCCAGAAGCGCGAGCCGTCTTTACGCACACGCCACCCCTGACTCACGAACCGCCCTTCCCTCAGGGCCGTATCCAGGCCACGCTGTGGAGCGCCGTTCAGCCGATCTTCTTCGGTGAAAAAGACGGCGTAATGCTGACCGATGATTTCATCCGGCCGATAGCCCTTGATGCGTTCGGCACCGAGATTCCAGTTGGTCACCCGCCCGGTCGGATCGAGCATGTAAATTGCGTAGTCGGTGACGCTCTGGACCAGCAGACGAAACTGCTGCTCACTCTGCTTCAGCGAGTCCTCGGCCAGCTTTCGCTCGGTCAGGTCGCGGGTAATCTTGGCGAAGCCGAGCAAACCGCCGGTTGGCGACCAGATCGGATCGACCACCACATGGCACCAGAAGCGGGCGCCATCCTTGCGCACCCGCCAGCCTTCGCCCTCGAAGCGACCTTCGCTGACAGCGGTAGCCAGTGCGCGCTGGGGCAGCCCCGCGGCACGGTCAATATCGGTGTAGAAACGGGAGAAATGCTGGCCGATGATTTCGGCCTCTTCGTATCCCTTGAAGCGCCTTGCGCCCGCATTCCAACTGACGATATGGCCGTTGGCGTCGAGCATGTAGATGGCGTAGTCAGTTACAGCGTCGACCAGTAGTCGATATCTATCCTGCGCGATCAATGACACGTCGAACGGTGTCATCTCTTGCATGGAAACTCCAACTCCCGATTGATTTGATCAGGATTATGGTTAGCGAAACGCTGGAATGAAAGATTCGTGAAGTTATTGTTTGTAATCGCGCCCCGATCAGCGCGATTACCAAACTTATCAGTGATGCTTGCGCAACGTATCGGACGGCAGCTCGCCGAACGTGCTCTTGTAGGTTTCGGAAAAACGGCCGAGATGGAGGAATCCATAGTCCATGGCGATTTCAGTGATGTTGCGGACCTTGGACGAGGGATCGCTCAGGCGGCCGTGGATCTGCTCCAGCTTGCGCTGGCGAATGTATGATTTGGGCGTCGTACCGACCTTGCGGTCGAACAGCATGTACAGCGAACGCGCACTCATGTTCGCCAGCTGCGCCAACTGTTCGATCGAGATGTCTCTCTTCAGATGCTCGTCGATGTAGTCGGCGATGCGCCCGAATGATGGGCAACTGTCGCCCAACGGTTCGCGATAGATGTTGTTAGCCAGCGTGCATAGCAGCTTCGAGGCGATGATGCGGCTGTACTGCTCCTGTAACTGCGGCACGCAGTGTTCAGCTTCGGCTTCCTGGCAGATCAGCCCGAGCAGGCTTTCGATCCCTTCGAGCTGCTTGAGATCGTAGCGGCTGGCGGTGAACCGGATGCCCTCGCCTGGTGCGCGCCACTGGTTCTCGGCACAGGCCTTTTCCAGAAACGAGGCCGGCAGCTTGACGATGAGCTTTTCGCAGTCATCTGAATAGGTCAGATCGACCGGATCGTCCGGGTTGATCAACAACAGCTCGCCGGGCGTGAAATAGTGCTCCTGACCACGGCCGCGCCAGAGGCAGTGACCGCGCTGCAACAACTGCAGGTGGTAGATCGTTTCCAGCGCCGCGGACGTAACGTGCACGCTGCCACCGTAACTCAGCCGGCACAGGTCAAGCTTGCCAAACGTGCAGTGACTCAGGCTGGCTTGCGGACTGCCGGTACGTGGCAATTGAATGCAGTGCGCACCAACATGCTGATTGACGTACTCCGATACGGCATGGGGATCGGCACGCTCGAAGATCCTGCTTCTTGCATTCAGCAGACTATCCATCTCAAGGCACTCTTTGTCTTTTTTATAGTTAGGCAGGCGTCATCGTGAGGTGACGCCTGCCCTCGTCGCACGGGACCGGGACTGTGGTCGCTCAGCCTGTGCGCGAAGCATATCGCTGCTGCCAAGCATAGGAGATTGGACGAACGGCCAACATCCGTACCGTCCGGTAACCGCACGTTTTCGTATCCCGCTGACCGGTGGACGCCCCGGCTTTCGTACCCTGCGGCAATCAGGCGAGCACGCGCGGATAGCCCTGCTCCGCGCACAGGGTGTCAGCGATGGCCTGGGCAGCCACCGAGAGCTCATGCCCGGGTTTGGTCAGGATGCCAACCGGCTTTTCGATGACAGGGTCGCCCAAGGCCACACACCGCGCACCGAGTTCCAGCATCTGCTCGCGACACAGCGCCGGCACCGCACTGACCCCCAGGCCGCTGGCGACCATGCGCCCGACCGTGGCCAGCTGATGACTCTCGAACTGCACCGGCAGGCTGCAGCCACGCTGGCGCAGGTGATCTTCGAGCATGTAGCGCACGGTAGAGGGTCGCTGCAGCGTAATGAAGGGATGCTGGAGCAATTCAGACCAGCTCAGTTCACCATCATGAGCCAAGGCCGAATCAGCCGGCACCACCGCGACGAAGCGATCCGTGTAGAGCGGAGTGAAACTCAGCGGTGAGCTGGGCTCCGGCTCGAAGGCTATGCCCAGTTCGACTTGCCGATCCCGCACCATCTCCATGACCTGTTCATTGATCACGTCATGCACCGTGACGCTGATCGAGGGGTATTGATCACGAAAGGTACGCAGCACCGACGGCAACAGATTGCCGGCGAATGATGGCATCGATGCCAACGCAACCCGGCCCTGTTTCAAGGTGAAGCGCTGGCGCAACTCGTCTTCGGCATTGTCCCAATCGGCCAGTAACCGACGCGCCAGTGGCAACAGCGCCTCGCCTTCGGGCGTCAGGCTTACCGCGCGCGTAGTACGGCTGAACAGCCGTCCCCCCAGGCCGTCTTCCAGCGCCTTGATAGTCAGACTCAGCGCCGATTGCGATAGATGCAGGCGCTCGCACGCCTGGGCAAAGCTCAGGGTATGCGCCACCGCGAGAAAGGCGCGCAGCTGTTTTACGGTCATAAGGTCCGATCCACGGGACGTGCGATTCACAGTCATCGCATTATTTTGATTCGTTTTATCAATCAATATCGCTTAAAAATCAACTTAACAAATCACTTATCAGCAGGAACACTCGGTCGCACGACATGCGTCTCCAACAATAAGAGGAATGGTTCATGGCTGGTTTCGACAAGCGCGTCAGCACCTACGCCGAAGCCCTCGACGGGCTCCAGGACGGCATGACCGTGCTGGCCGGTGGCTTCGGTCTGTGTGGCATCCCGGAAAATCTGATCGCCGAGATCAAGCGCAAGGGCACCCGCGACCTGACGGTGGTTTCGAACAACTGCGGCGTCGATGGCTTCGGCCTGGGTGTGCTGCTGGAAGACCGTCAGATTCGCAAGATGATCGCCTCCTACGTCGGCGAGAACGGGTTGTTCGAGAAGCAATTGCTCGACGGCGAGCTGGAAGTCGAGCTAACGCCCCAAGGCACCCTGGCCGAGAAGATGCGCGCAGGCGGCGCCGGGATTCCGGCCTTCTACACCGCCACCGGCTATGGCACGCCCATCGCCGAAGGTAAGGATGTCCGCGAGTTCAACGGCCGCCCGCACATCCTCGAACACGCCATCACCGGCGACTTCGCCATCGTCAAAGGATGGAAGGCCGACCGCTACGGCAACGTGATCTACCGGCATACCGCGCAGAATTTCAACCCGCTGGCGGCAGCCGCCGGCAAGATCACGGTGGTCGAGGTCGAGGAGATCGTCGAGCCCGGCGAGATCGACCCCACCCAGATCCACACGCCCGGCATCTACGTCGACCGCATCATTTGCGGCACCTTCGAGAAGCGCATCGAAAAGCGCACCGTCCGTAGCTAATCAAAAGAATAAGGAATAGACGATGGCACTCTCTCGCGAACAAATGGCCCAGCGCGTCGCCCGCGAACTGCAGGACGGCTACTACGTGAACCTCGGCATCGGCATCCCGACCCTCGTCGCCAACTACGTGCCCAAGGGCATGGAAGTGATGCTGCAGTCGGAGAACGGCCTGCTCGGCATGGGCACTTTTCCTACTGAGGAAGAGCTCGACGCCGATATGATCAACGCCGGCAAGCAGACTGTTACGGCGCGCATCGGCGCGTCCATCTTCAACTCGGCGGAATCCTTCGCGATGATCCGCGGCGGGCACATCGACCTCACCGTGCTTGGCGCCTTCGAGGTTGACGTACAGGGCAACATCGCCTCGTGGATGATCCCCGGCAAGCTGGTCAAAGGCATGGGCGGCGCCATGGACCTGGTCGCCGGTGCCGAGAACATCATCGTGCTGATGACGCACGCTTCGAAGGACGGCGAGTCCAAGTTGCTGCCCAAGTGCACCCTGCCGCTGACCGGCGCTGGCTGCATCAAGCGCGTACTGACCGATCTGGCTTACCTGGAGATCGAGAATGGCGCCTTCGTGCTCAAGGAGCGCGCGCCGGGCGTCAGCGTCGAAGAAATCGTCGCCAAGACTGCCGGCGAGCTGGTGGTACCGGAACACGTGCCGGAAATGACGTTCTGAGCGCACACGCTTCCCTGTAGGAGCGAGCTTGCTCGCAGACTCTACAGAGCCCAGCAACCGCTCGCTCTCTACAACACCCGACTCAACCGGAGCAAGAACATGCAAGACGTCGTCATCGTTGCAGCGACCCGTACCGCCATCGGCTCCTTTCAGGGCGCGCTGGCCAATATCGCCGCGCCGGACCTGGGCGCGGCGGTCATCAAGAATCTGCTCGCCCATACCGGGCTGAACCCCGCCGACGTGGACGAAGTGATCCTCGGCCAGGTGCTGACCGCAGGGGCCGGCCAGAACCCGGCACGGCAAACGTCGATCAAGGCTGGCCTGCCACACGCCGTGCCCTCGTTCACCCTGAACAAGGTCTGCGGCTCCGGCCTCAAGGCGCTGCATCTGGCCACCCAGGCGATTCGCTGCGGCGACGCCGAGGTCATCATTGCCGGCGGCCAGGAAAGCATGAGCCTGGCACCCTACGTACTGCCAAAGGCCCGCACCGGGCTGCGCATGGGCCATGCCGAACTGGTCGACTCGATGATCAGCGATGGGCTGTGGGATGCGTTCAACGATTTCCATATGGGCATCACTGCCGAAAATCTGGTGGACAAATACGGCATCAGCCGCGAGGCGCAAGACGCCTTTGCCGCGTCCTCGCAGCAAAAAGCGGTTGCGGCCATTGAGGCCGGGCGCTTCAAGGACGAGATCACTCCGGTTGAGATTCCTCAGCGCAAGGGTGAGCCGCTTCGTTTCGATACCGACGAGCAGCCGCGCGCCGGTACGACCGCCGAAGCGCTGGCCAAGTTGCGCCCTGCCTTCAAGAAAGACGGCAGCGTCACGGCCGGTAACGCTTCCAGTCTCAACGACGGCGCCGCCGCGGTGTTGCTGATGAGCGCGGACAAGGCCAAAGCTCTCGGTTTGCCGGTACTGGCACGGATTAAGGCCTACGCCAATGCTGGTGTTGACCCGGCGATCATGGGCATCGCCCCGGTGTCGGCGACCCGCCGCTGCCTGGACAAGGCCGGCTGGTCGCTGGAGGACGTCGATCTGATCGAGGCCAACGAAGCCTTCGCCGCGCAAGCGCTGTCGGTCGGTCAGGAGCTGGGCTGGGACGCCAGCAAGGTCAACGTCAACGGCGGCGCCATCGCCCTGGGACACCCGATAGGCGCCTCGGGCTGCCGCGTCCTGGTCACGCTGGTGCACGAAATGATTCGCCGCGACGTTAAGAAAGGGCTCGCCACCTTGTGCATAGGCGGCGGGCAAGGCGTCGCACTGGCAATTGAGCGCGACTGAAGAGGCTCATCCGCCTCCGCCATCGAGGTTCGCTGTCCTGTCACGGTGGCCGGATAGCCTATTACACCGCTTCACCTCAACTGCGGCACCCTGGGAGACCGGTGCCGCCCTCCCTAAGAAAAATAATGCAGGATCACCATGCTTAACACCGTAACCGCGTGGAGCGTCAAGCTCGTACAGCGCTACCTTCCCTCCCCCTTCGTTTTCGCCATACTGCTGAGCCTCATCGTGCTCGCCACCAGCATGCTCATCACCGGCCAAGGCTTGCCGGCGATGGCCAAGCACTGGGGCACCGGCTTCTGGAATCTGTTGACCTTCGCTATGCAGATGGCGCTGATTCTGGTCACCGGTCATGCACTGGCCAGCGCCCCCCTGATACATCGTCTGCTTGCCGGATTGGCACGTACCGCCAAAACACCCGGCCGAGCCGTCGTGCTGGTCACGCTGATAGCGCTGGCCGGTTCCTGGATCAACTGGGGCTTCGGTCTGGTCATCGGCGCGGTGTTCGCCCGCGCCCTGGCGCGTGAGGTCAAAGGCGTCGACTACCCCCTGCTGGTGGCGGCGGCCTACTCGGGTTTCCTGATTTGGCATGGCGGCCTGTCCGGCTCCATTCCGCTGTCACTGGCCACCGGCGGCGCGGACGTCGAACGTATGACCGGCGGGGTCGTGACAGCCGCCATCGGCGTTGGCGACACGCTGTTTACCACCCTGAACCTGACCATCATTGCCCTGTTGGTGATCGGCCTGCCCATTCTCAACTGGGCGATGCACCCCAAGCAGCCGAAGGTCGCCGACCCGGCACTGCTGCTTGATCCCGAACATGAGCCCTTGCCGCGCGGCACCTTGGCGCAACGCCTGGACGACAGCCGTATCCTCAACCTGATCATCGTCGCACTGGGTGCCATCTACTTCGGTTATTACTTCGCTGAGAACGGCTTCGCCCTGACGCTGAACATCGTCATCGGTCTGTTCCTGTTCATCGGTCTGGCGCTGCATGGTTCACCGGAGCGCTACATGCGCGCCGTCCAGGACGGTATTGGCGGCATCAGCGGCATCGTCATTCAGTTTCCCTTCTACGCCGGGATCATGGGCATGATGGTCGGTGCCAACGCTGACGGGCTTTCGCTAGGCAAGCAGATCACCGACACCTTCATCGCCTGGTCGTCGGCCGATACCTTCCCGGTGCTGGCTTTCCTCAGCGCCGGTCTGGTCAACGTCTTCGTGCCGTCCGGTGGCGGTCAATGGGCGGTGCAAGGGCCGATCATGCTGCCTGCCGGCCAAGCACTCGGCGTGACGCCAGCAGTCACGGCCATGGCGATTGCCTGGGGCGATGCCTGGACCAACATGGTCCAACCCTTCTGGGCATTGCCGATCCTCGGCATCGTTGGCCTTGGCGCGCGGGACATCATGGGCTACTGCCTGCTGATGCTGGTGTATTCGGGCATCGTCATTTCGGGCTGTTTGTACTTCCTCGGCTGACAAAAAAGGCTGACGCCGCAACGGCGTCAGCCTCTCTCCATGTAGGCGGCAGCCTTTCACCCATCAGGAATCAGGGCAACCACACAATGGTGGGCTGAAGCCTACCTTACAGGTCGGTAAACGCCGCCGGCTCTGAGACGAACCAGCCCGCCTGAACGCTCGCCATCATCCGCCGGGCTGCGTGCATTACATGCCGTGCGCGCGGCATGCGGCGATAGGTCATCTTGAACGAACCGTCAACTGATGAGCCGCTCTGGCACGGGCGTTTCGCTTAATTTCCCGACATATCCGCTCGTCTGAATGGAGTTTCTTGCCATATCCAGACAGCAACTTTTTCTTACACAATCGTGTCGCAGTTAACAGACAGCGCAGCGCATCTGTGAAGCAAAGGAAATAGGCCTGACTGCAATCCCCCTTCGGGCATGCAGCAAAGGGCGAGGAGTCTTCAGCGAACGCACCGATAGGCAGTCATCGGTATGTGGTGGTTCACCGCTAAGCCGCGGTTCTGATCCTAGAACGGCGGCGGATGTTCAGGGATAGGGAAAAGGACGATGCTCTTCAACTCCGTGGTGTTCATCGCCGGGTTTCTTCCGGTCGCGTTACTGGGTTTCATTCTTTTCGCGGGCACAGGCAGGCAACGCTACGCGGCGATCTGGCTGACGCTGGCATCGTTGGTGTTCTATGGCTGGTGGAACCCCGCTTATGTGCCGCTGCTGGTCGGCAGCATGGTGGTCAACTACCTGATCGGCGGATATCTGCTGCGCCGGCCGTCGCGACTGCTGCTGGTGCTCGGCGTCGCTGCCAACGTCGCACTATTGGGCTATTACAAGTACACCGGTTTCCTCTTCGGCGCGCTCGACGATGCGTTCGGCCTGGGCTGGTCTGTAGGCGACATCATCCTGCCGCTGGCGATCTCTTTCTTCACCTTCCAGCAGATCGCCTATCTGGTCGACGCCCACGATGGGGAAGTGAGCGAACATGATTTCGTCAATTACTGCCTGTTCATCAGCTTCTTCCCGCAGCTGATCGCTGGCCCAATCACCCATCACGGCGAGATGCTCAAGCAGTTCAACGACAGCAGCACCTTCCGCCCGCGAATCGACAACATCTCGTTGGGCCTCACGGTATTCCTGCTTGGCCTGTTCAAGAAGGTAATCATTGCCGATCCGCTGGGCGCCAATGCCTCGCCGATCTTCGCCGTCGCCGCCGACGGCACGGTGCCGGCGCTCTACGACGCCTGGTTCGGTGCCCTCACCTATACCTTGCAGATCTATTTCGACTTCTCTGGCTACAGCGACATGGCCATCGGCCTCGGACTGCTCTTCGGCCTGCGCTTGCCAGTGAATTTCAATAGCCCGTTCAAGGCACACAACGTGATCGACTACTGGTCGCGCTGGCACATGACCTTGACGCGCTTCCTGACCGCCTACCTCTACAACCCCATAGTCATGCGCATCACCCGCTCTCGGATGGCGGCGGGCAAACCGCTGCCACGTCGCGGCAAGATGAGCCTGAGCACCTTCGTCGTGCTGGTCGCCTATCCGACGGTGCTGACCATGTTCATCTCCGGCGTCTGGCATGGCGCTGGCTGGCAGTTCGTGGTGTTCGGCCTGTTACATGGCTTCTATCTGGTGGTTGCGCACGGTTTCCGGGCCTATAAGGCGCGCCAGGGCTTGCCTCTCGACAGCGACAAGCTTTGGCATCACACCGGCGCCGTCCTGCTGACCTTCCTCTGCGTGGTCGTGGCAATGGTGTTTTTCCGCGCAGCGAGTGTTCCGGCGGCGATGGCGATGCTCTCCGGCATGGTTGGGCTGAGCGAGCAGACCACCAAGTTCGACAAATCGGATTTCCTCACCATCGCACTGCTGCTCGCCTTCGTCTGGCTGATGCCCAACGTGCAGCAATGGATGGCGCGCTTTCGTACCGCCCTGGATGCGCAGCCCCGCGAAAACTGGCTGTTGCGCTGGTTCCCGGTCGCCTTGTGGAGCCCGACCCCGGCAATCGGCGTAGCCATCGGCGTGCTGGGTTTCTTCGCGCTGGCCGTCGCGTTCTCCGTGGCCCCAACCGAGTTTCTCTACTTCCAGTTCTAATCTGCAAGGAGTGAATGGCTAATGGATCAGCTTCTCTGGCTAGCCCGACATCAAGACCTGGGCGCCGCCATCGGCGAGGCTAAACGCGAACTCGACCCGATCGCGCGGCTCACCGAAGCCGCACGCCTGGCCGGCTACCGCCGCGACTTCACCCAAACGATGCGCCTGGATCGCCTGGCAAGCGAGGGCCTGCGCAGTGTGGCCCGCGGCGAGGCATCCGTGTCGGGATTGTGCTCTTTACGCATCGCCCTGCTCTCCTCACACACGGTGGACCACCTGCTGCCGGCTATCCGAATCGCAGGCCTGCAGCGCCGTCTGGCGCTCTCCGTTCACGTTGCGCCCTATGGCATGTATCGCCAGGCATTGTTGACGGACAATGCCGAGCTGGCTGCCTTTGCCCCGCAACTGCTGGTGCTGGCGCTGGATGCCCGGGATGCCCCCTTGCAGCTGCCACTGGAAGCGTCGCAGGCCGAGGTCGATGCAGCAGTGGCCGAGCGAATCGACGAGCTGCGCCTGCTTTGGCGACGAGCGCGTGAGCGCTTCGCCGCGCAGGTGGTGCAGCAAACGCTAGTGCCGGCCGATCCGCCGATCTTCGGCTCCTTCGAAGCGCTGGTGCCGGCCGCGCCCTACGCAGTAATCGACCGATTGAACGCCGCCATTCGCGCCGCCGCTCGTGAAGACGGCGTGCTGTTGATGGATCTCGCCTGGGAAACGGCACGCGGCAGCTACGGTGATGGCCTGGCCGAACCGCTGCGCTGGCATCAGGCCAAGCAATTGGTCAGCCCCAACCTGGCACCGTTGTATGGCGATCAGTTGGCACGCATCGCTGCGGCAAGCGTTGGCCTGTCGCGTAAATGCCTGGTGCTGGACCTGGACAACACGCTGTGGGGCGGCGTGGTCGGTGACGACAGTGTTGGCGGCATTCACCTGGGCCAAGGTTCACCCAGCGGCGAGGCCTTCCTTGCCTTCCAGCGCTACGCCGCGCTGCTTGCCCGGCGCGGTGTCATCCTCGCCGTGTGTAGCAAGAACGACCTGAGCGTCGCCGAGTCGGCGTTCAACCATCCAGAGATGGCACTCAAACGCAGCGACATTGCCGCTTTCATAGCGAACTGGGACGACAAGGCCGGCAACCTGCGGTGTATCGCGTCAATGTTGGACATCGGCCTGGACAGCCTGGTTTTCGTCGACGACAACCCGGCCGAGCGCGACATCGTGCGCCGCGAATTGCCGGAAGTCGCTGTGCCCGAGTTGCCCGATGACGTCGCCGATTACCCGGCGCGAGTGGCCGCGGCCGGCTACTTCGAGGCGGTTTCCTTCACGCCCGACGACGCTACCCGTGGCCGCAACTATGCGCTCAATGCCGAACGCAAGGCGGCGATGAGCCAGGCCACCGATATGGAAGTTTATCTGCGCGGGCTGGAAATGGTGCTGACCGCGACCCCGATCGGCGCCCCCGAGCTGGCGCGAAGCACCCAACTGATCAACAAGACCAACCAGTTCAATCTCACCACCCGTCGCTACAGCGAGGCGGAGATCGAGCGCATCGCCAGCGATCCGCGCTGTGTGGCGCTCGCCATCCGGCTGGCCGACAAATTTGGCGACAACGGGTTGATCAGTGTGGTGCTGGCGCGTCCGGACGAAGCGATCGCCGAGGATGAACTGCTCATCGACAGCTGGCTGATGAGTTGCCGCGTGCTCGGTCGACAGGTCGAAGAAGCCGTGCTTCAGGTGCTCGTCAGTGCCGCAACCGCCGCCGGCTACCGCGCGTTGGTCGGCGAATACCGACCTACCGAACGCAATGGCATGGTCGCAGAACACTATCCACGACTGGGGTTTGATCAATACCCCGCGCCCACCGATTCCTCCAGCCAGGCGACATTCTGGCGCTATGACCTCAACACCACCCGCATTCCCTGCCATTTCATCGAGGTAACGGCATGACCGAATCAGAAGTACTCACCGCGCTCACCCCGGTTTTCCACGACATATTCGACGATGACAGCATCATCCTCTCACCGGAAATGACTGCCAACGACATCGACGGTTGGGACAGCCAAGCTCACGTGATGCTCACCGTCGCGGCGGAGCAACGCTTCGGTATCAAGTTTCGGACGGCGGAGCTTGAGTCGCTGCGCAACGTTGGCCATTTCGCTCAAGTCATCAGCGCAAAACTCGAAGGGAAATAGCCATGGCCCATGCCGCTGGATTACCCGGGAACGGGAGCACCGCCCAAAGCGGAGATGCAAGCGCGGCCAGCGCGCCGGGCCAGATGTGCTCATTGTATTTGTTGTCCCTGTTTGCCGGTCTGGTCGGTGCCCTGACGCTGTTTTGTCTGACACTGCTGAGTCTCGACCGAACCGGCAACCTGCCGCCGCCAGCATTCTCCAACAACCTGTGCGTCGACGAAAAACTCAGCTTTATGCGTGCCAACCGGATCGAGTCTCCCAACCTGCTGGTGATTGGTTCTTCCGTGGCCTGGCGCCACGTGAACGGCCACGTACTGGCGCAGGCGCTGCCGGAGGTTCGACCAATGAATGGCGCCTTCTGCGGTCTGTTCGCCAATCAGTCCGCTTATGTCGCGCACTGGCTACTCGACCGGGAGTCGAGCATCCGCAGCGTGGTCATGATCGCCGACCCGCAGGATTTCGCCGGCTGCTGGAAGGTGCAAGACGCGGTTTTCAGCCGCGAGCATGTCGACCCCTACGTCTATCAGGGTGCCTCGCGCTGGAATTACTACATGCGCTACTTCTCGCCAAAGTCATTGGCGCGAAACGCGCTGACGGTCAAAGCTCAGCGCGCCGGACAGATCGAATGGGATCCGCTGGTCTTCAATCGCTTTGGTGATGGCCCGTTGGTAACCGAAAACACCCGCAAGCTGATGTACGGCCGTCCAGACGCGCTGGACCGCAACTGCTTCGACGCCCTGCGCGAACTGAGCGCGCGCCTACAGCAGGAAGGTCGGCAATTAATGGTGGTCTCCACCCCGTTGCATCCGCAATGGAAGGAAAAATACGACCCGGACGGTACCTTCCTCGCCGACTTCGACCAGCGCATTGTCGAGAGTCTGGGCGCCAGCGGCACCTACTGGAACGCCGACAAGGATTGGAGCACGCCGGTCACCTCGTTCGTCGATGCCGTGCATATGCGCTGGTCCGCCGTCCAGGAGTTCTCGGCTGCCCTGGCTGAGCAGATGCAAAAAGCGGCTACCGGACCAGGGCCTGCGCCAGCCCTGGAAACAGCGGGGGTACCTTGATTCGTTGAACGCCCTGAAAAAAACCGGTGCTTAGTAGCCACCGGGCTTGTTCATTGAGTTAGCGCGAAGCAGGCAGGACCCGACCTCGGCACTCGCCGAAGCCAATCGAGGCATGACCCTCGCGCCGGCAGCGCGCCCTAAGGATGATCTCGTCGCCGTCCTCCAGGAAGGTACGCGTCTCGCCGCTGGCCAGCTCAAGCGACTGCTTGCCGCCTTGGGTGATCTCCAGCAGGCTGCCGCAGCTGTCGGTGCTCTCGCCGGACAATGTGCCCGAGCCGAACAGGTCGCCCGGTTGCAGGCTGCAGCCGTTGACGCTGTGGTGCGCCACCATCTGGGCCACCGTCCAATACATGTTCCGGGTGCTGCTCAGGGTGATGCGCTGCGGCGGTAAACCCTTTTCGCGCATGGCCTCGGTCAGCAGCAACACTTCCAGCTCGATATCCAGAGCACCCTGTTGTTGGTCCTTTTCGTCATACAGATACGGCAGCGGTTGCGGATCGCCTTCAGGACGCGCCGGCTGGGCGCAGCGGAAGGGTTCCAACGCTTCCGGCGTCACGATCCAAGGCGAGACGCTGGTGGCAAAGCTCTTGGAGAGAAACGGACCCAGCGGCTGATATTCCCAGGCCTGCAGATCACGAGCCGACCAGTCGTTGAGCAGGCAGAAGCCCGCCACGTGACGTCCCGCCTCGCTGATCGGGATAGCCTCGCCACGGGCGTTGCCTTCGCCAATCCAGATCCCCAGTTCGAGCTCATGATCCAGGCGCTTGCTCGGGCCGAAGCTCGGCTCGGTGGCACCCGGCGGCATGGTCTGGCCGTTGGGCCGCTTCACTGTCGCGCCCGAAACATCGACGGTCGATGCACGGCCGTGATAGCCGATGGGCACGTACTTGTAGTTCGGCAGCAATGGATTATCCGGGCGGAACAGCTTGCCGACGTTGTTAGCGTGATGAATACCGACATAAAAGTCGGTGTAGTCGCCAACCCGGGCCGGCAAGTGCATCTGGCACTGGCCCATCGGCTTCAACAGGGACTCACCCATGCCCTGCAGGCGCTCGCGGTGTTCGCTGGTCTCGGCCAGCAATCCTTGCAGCGCTTCACGCAGCGCCTTGCGAGCCGACACACCCAGGGCAAAGAAGGTGTTGAGGCTGCTGGCGCTGGCGGCTGTTGCCGCTTCGGCGGCTCGCCCTTCGAACAGGCCGGCCTCACAGGCAGCAGCCAGATCAAGAATGTAATCGCCGACGGCGACGCCGCCCCGTGGCTGTCCGCCGTCGCGGCTGAACACACCCAGCGGCAGGTTGGCCAGAGAGAAGTCCGAATGGTCATTGGCGGACTCGACCCAGCTGCGTAGTTCGTTTTGTGCGGTCATGTCACTTCCTGTTCTTGTCGAAGGTCTTGGTCAGGCAGGCCCAGCAGCTGTCGTAATCATCCTGCAGCTGCGGGCTTTCCAGCGCCTGGCGCGTTGGGCGAAGCACCTGGCCGGTTTCGAACATGAAGGCCATGGTGTTCTCGATCTTGTGCGGTTTGAGTTCGGCGTTGATCGCCTGTTCAGTCGAAACGTGATCCGGCCCGTGAGCGCTCATGCAGTTGTGCAGTGAGGCACCACCCGGCGAGAAGCCGTCGGCCTTGGCGTCGTAGGCGCCGGCGATGAGCCCCATGAATTCGTTCATCAAGTTGCGGTGGAACCACGGCGGACGGAAGGTGTTCTCCGCCACCATCCAGCGCGGCGGGAAAATCACGAAGTCGATGTTGGCCATCCCATGGATGGCACTGGGTGAAGTCAGCACCGTGAAAATCGACGGATCAGGATGGTCGAAACTGACCGTACCGATGGTGTTGAAACGGCGCAGGTCGTACTTGTACGGCACGTTGTTACCATGCCAAGCCACCACGTCCAGCGGCGAATGATCAAGCTCAGTCGCCCAGAGTTCACCGAGAAATTTCTGCACCAGCTGCACCGGCTCGTCACGCTCTTCGAAATACGCAACCGGCGCCAGGAAATCACGCGGATTGGCCAGGCCATTGCTGCCGATCGGGCCAAGGTCGGGCAGACGCAACGCACAGCCGTGGTTCTCGCATACGTATCCGCTGGCGTTTCGATCCACCAGCTCGACACGGAACCGCATGCCGCGTGGAATGACGACGATCTCCAACGGCGCCACCTCGAGCACGCCCAGCTCAGTGACCAGCTTCAGCGCGCCCTGCTGCGGCACGATCAGCAGCTCGCCATCGGCATTGAAGAACACCCGTTCCATCGACTGATTCGCCGCGTAGCGATAAATGCTCGCGCCTGCCGGTTGGCCCGGCTCGCCGTTAGCGGCAACGCACATCAGGCCATCAATGAAATCGGTCGCGACCTCGGGCATCGGCATGGGATTCCAGCGCAGCCGATTGGGCGTGACCGCTCCCAGCGTGCTGTTCAGCTGATGGCCGAGCCGCTGGTACTGGCCGTGGTTGGCGGATGGGCGAATGCGATACAGCCACGTCCGCCGCGCCTCGCTGCGCGAGACGGTAAAGGCCGTCCCGGAAAGCAGCTCGGTGTAGAGCCCGTAAGGCACCTTCTGCGGCGAGTTCTGCCCGACCGGTAGCGCACCGGGCAACGCCTCGCTGCTGAATTCATTGCCGAAGCCGGACTGGTATCGATGAGCCTGAATATCTTGTTCTTGGCTGAGCATGGCTGCCTCTCGATCTGCGTAACCGTATTACGCAAAAAGTAATTTGAACTCGTTCCAGCGTCAAGCTATAAACAGCGCCTTCACGGGCAGGCAATCGAACTCATGGCAGACAACAACGCGGAAACAGCGCCAAGGCGGCAGAAAGTCCAGGCGGCAGAGGTGGGAACGGAGATCCTCACGGCACTGGCGGAACTAGCCCCGGCGACCTCCCTGTCGCGCCTGGCCGAGCACGTCGGCATGCCTGCCAGCAAGGTGCATCGCTACTTGCAAGCACTGATGGCGAGCGGCTTCGCCGAGCAGGATCCGCTGACCAATCATTACGGTCTGGGCCGCGCCGCGCTGTTCGTTGGGCTGGCGGCGCTGGGGCGACTGGACGTGGTCAAGCTGGCAACACCGCATCTGGCGCAACTGCGCGATGAACTCAATGAGACCTGCTTTCTCGCGGTATGGGGCAACCGCGGTCCGGCGGTGGTGCATGTTGAACAGGCAGTACGCGCCGTCACGCTGGTGACGCAGGTGGGCTCGGTGCTGCCGTTGCTGGGCTCATCAACCGGCCTGGTATTCAACGCCTTCATGCCGAACGCGGAAACCGTCCAGCTGCGCGAAGCCGAAATGCAGCTGCCATCAGCCCCCTCCTCCGATGCCCTGCTCGCCACCATGAGTGCGCTGCAGCGCACCCATATCCAACCCGTGCACGGCCTGTTGATGGCGGGCGTCAATGCGCTGTCGGCACCGCTGTTCAGCGGCGGGCAGAAATTGGCCGGGGTCATCACGGTCGTCGGCGCAGAACCCGCTTTCACGGCCGAGCCGGGTGGCGTGGAAGCGCAACGACTGCTTCAGGTGGCCGATAAGATCAGCGCGCGGATGGGTGCAGAGATTCCGTCCCGCCCATGACGGCTTGGCCTGCAAAGTGAAGGTTTTCGCGATATCCCATCTGATCGAGGATCGATAGGCTGATGGCCTGGCTTGCACCCCGCCATTACCCGAGCAGGCCCGGCGACCGATCATTGTTCCTGACTAGAGGATATCGACTCGAAACGCGCCGGAATCAAACGCCGCATCAGGTCGCCCATTAGCTGACGAAAGCGCGGGTTATGCAAACAGATGGCGCCGAGCAGTCCAACCAGGCAGCCCAGCACCGTATCGTAAAAGCGCGCCTCGATCAGTGTCCCAGCCGAGCCGTGGCCCAGCGTGGCGGCCTCGGCGAGGAGGATCGTCAGCGGGGTGATGAAGATCGCCGCGAAGGCGTAGTGCCGCACGACGGCGGTTTCCACCACGAAACACAGCACCATCATCATCAGCGGAATGGTCCACTTGTCCAGCGGCATCAGTAGCATGCTCCAAGCGACGAGCAGGCCGAGGCCAGTGCCGATGACGCGCTGCAATTGTTTGTTCCACACCGCCCGCAGCGACGCCCCCTGAATTACCGCCAGACAGCTGACCGGCACCCAGTAGGCCTTTTCCAGTTGCAAGCCTGAGCGAGGGCCAGCGAGAGGCCGACGAAAAAGCCGACCAGCACCGAATCGAACACCGCATCCGTCGCTAACGCAGGATCAGTGACGGCGTCCCGGAACTCCTTGAGCATCCCACCCGGCAACTCGAAACCGCCCTCGCCCACAACGCCGTGGGCGAAGCGGGAATGACGGTTAGGGCCCCAGCGCTTCGACGACCGCAGCGAAGAAGTCATCGTCCTTGATCGGTGCCATGCCTTTGGGCTTGGGCAGCGCGCCCCAAACCACGATTACCACACCCGCCCGCGGATTCATGTAGAGATGCTGGCCGAAGATGCCGCGTGCCTCGAAGGCACTCTCGTTCGGCGTGCCTTTCGTGTCCGCAATCGGCCACAGCATGTAGCCGTAGTCGACCTGCTCTCCATTGATGATTTTCGGTGAACTCGCCTCCTCGATCCATCCGTTGGGCAGGACTCGCTCGCCTCCGGCCAGGCCATCATCGAGCAGGAACAGGCCGAAGCGTCCATAGTCGCGCAGCGTCGCCGACAGGCCGCTGCCGCCGACTTCGAGGCCATTCGGCGACTCGAGCCACCAGCTGGCGTCCGATTCCATGCCGACCCTGCTCCAGATCCGCTCCGAGAGGTACTGGCTCACCGGCTTACCGACTGCAGCGCGGACCAAGGCACCGACGACGTGGGTTTCGCCAGTGCTGTAGTTCCAGCGGGTTCCCGGTGCGGCCACGCGTGGCAGCTTGGCCATCAGTTTCAGCACGCCGCCGGGTGTCTGGGTGCCCTGCACTTCGAGCATGCGGCGGCGGTCGGACAGCGGATCGGTGTAGGTTTCGTTCCAGCCCACCCCAGAGGCCATCTGCAACAGATCGCGTACGCTCACACCGTCGTAGGCGCTGCCTTCGAGGGCTGGTAAATACTGGACGATGGGATCGTCGATGCACTCGATATACCCGTCTTGGATGGCGACGCCGACCAGGGTGGCGGTGATCGACTTCGCCAGCGACATGGATGTCCAGCGCGTCTGCGGGGTGTTACCGAACTGATAGCTCTCGTGGGCGATCCTGCCGTCCTTGATCACCAGCAACCCGCTGACACGGTTTAGCGACACGTAGTCATACAGATCGTATCGCTTGCCCCCGGAGTCGAATCCGACGTCTCCCAGTGACTTCGCCGCAGCGGGAAGCGGCAGGACAGCGGCGCCGTGCCTGACCGTTGCGGTGGCGAACAGCCGCTCGATGTTTCGCAAGGTGTTTACCTGAATATCAGGCATGAGCGCGCCGTCATATAGCTGCTGGATCGTGCCGATGCGGTCGTTGGCATGCGGATTCACTGCTGCACCTCGCTGAGGGGGGTCAACAGCGTTACCGCAGTGGTCGAGATAGGGCATCTGCGCGAAAAAGCATTGGGTATGACAAGCACTGAACGACTCCATGCGAACTTTCATTTTTAAACGGAGATGCCGCCGCGAGAGCAATCTCCCGTGGATTCGCTCCGTGCATGTGGAGCCATCTTGCCTGTAACAGTTCGTTCTAAGCCAGTTTGCCCAAGCTACGCGCAGAGCTGCGTTGTACGGCGCTCTCGGCAGCACCGGATAGGCCGCATCAATCACGAGACGAATGAATGTATCCACAGAGCTCAGCGCCGCTGAACCGGAAAATCGCAGCCTGCGAGTGAGCACCTGACTTCGGGCAACTCGTCGAGCTTCGTTGGGAATCGGCGCTATGTCGTAAGCATCACCGGTTTCCGCGTACTGCCACTCGACTTCCCGAGGGCCGAACGTTCACTGCCTGGGTGAAACTCATCGGGGCAGCGATTCGCCTATATGAGCAATACTTGCTGGCTGTTTATCAACAGTTGGCGAGTCACCCGTTTGGCTGATTCGTCGGCCAGTAGCGGAACATTTGAAATCTGCCGCGATCCTGCGCCCCAGGGATCGAGAGATCGTGTGCAGCTCGCAAATCGAAGGGAGGTCCAGCGCATGAACGAAAAGCAGCGCGAGGCGCTACTCAGCACGTTGAAGGTTCGTTTCGATAGGAATACGAGCCGGCATGAAGGGATTGAATGGAACCAGGTACATGCCAGGCTGGAGTCGGCACCGGAGAAGCTGCGCGCGCTCCAGGAAATGGAAACCACAGGTGGCGAGCCTGACGTAGTTTTTCATGACATGGATACCGGCGAGTTCATCTTCGTGGACTGTTCCGCAGAGAGTCCCGCTGGCCGCAGGAGCCTCTGTTATGACCGCGAGGCATTGGAGTCGAGAAAGGAGCACAAGCCTGCCAATTGCGCCACTGATCTGGCGGCCGACATGGGCATCGAGATCCTCACGGAAGAGCAGTATCGGGCGCTACAGAAACTGGGCTGCTTTGATGCAAAGACATCCAGCTGGGTGAAAACGCCTATTGCCATCAGAGCGCTCGGTGGAGCCCTCTTTTGCGATCGACGCTATGACTGTGTGTTCCTGTATCACAACGGCGCGCAGTCCTACTACGCCGCACGAGGGTTTCGCGGCGCACTGCGGGTTTGATCAGACGCCAGCTGTGCCTGCCCGCTTCTCACTCAGATAGTGGTGCCGGAGGGATGTCATCGAGCCGCTGATAGGCGAGACAGAAATGTTCGCGATCGCCAGAGCCGGGCCAGGAACGGATGGGCTGGACCGAAACGGCAACCGAAGGCGAACCACCCCGGCTGCCGTTGGTTCGATCACTCAGCGGTGCTTAACACGCCACGCTTGATCTGGTCGCGCTCGATGGATTCGAACAGTGCCTTGAAGTTGCCTTCGCCGAAACCGCTGTCCCCCTTGCGCTGTATGAACTCGAAGAACACAGGGCCCAGCAGCGTGCCGGAGAAGATCTGCAGTAGCAGGCGCTGCTCGCCGTCTTCGGACGTACCATCGAGCAGGATGCCGCGAGATTTGAGTTCTTCGACCGGCTCGCCGTGGTTGGGCAGTCGCCCTTCCAGCATCTCGTAATAGGTTTCCGGCGGTGCGGTCATGAACACCGTGCCGCTGGCCTTCAGCTTGTCCCAGGTCTCGATCAGGTTGTCGGTGAGAAACGCCACATGCTGGATGCCCTCACCGTTGAACTGCATGAGGAACTCTTCGATCTGCCCGGCGCCCTTCGATGACTCTTCATTGAGCGGGATGCGAATCATGCCGTCCGGCGCGGTCATGGCCTTGGACGTCAGGCCGGTGTATTCACCCTTGATATCGAAGTAACGAATCTCGCGGAAGTTGAACAGTTTCTCGTAGAAGTCCGCCCAATAGGCCATGCGGCCGCGGTACACGTTGTGGGTCAGGTGATCGATGATCTTCAGTCCGGCGCCGACCGGATGGCGATCAACGCCGTCCAGGAAGACGAAGTCGATATCATAGATCGAGCTGCCCTCGCCGAAACGGTCGATCAGGTAAAGCGGTGCACCGCCGATGCCCTTGATCGCTGGCAGGCGCAACTCCATGGGGCCAGTGGGCAGTTCCATGGCCTGCGCACCCAGCTCCAGCGCCCGAGCGTAGGCTTTTTGCGCATCCTTCACACGGAACGCCATGCCACACACCGACGGGCCATGCTCGGCTGCGAAATAAGCCGGAATTCCAGTGGTTTCGCGGTTGACGATGGCGTTGATTTCGCCCTGACGATAGAGCGCTACATCCTTGGAGCGGTGGTTGGCGACATGGGTGAAACCCATGCTTTCCAGAACAGGCTCGATGACGTTGGGCGTTGGCGAGGCGAATTCGATAAATTCGAAGCCCATGAGGCCCATGGGGTTTTCAAATAGGTCGGCCATGATTGGCTCCTTGACTTGGCTGTGCGTGAGAAAGGGATGACGTGAGAAACATCAGCCCGGCGGTGCACAGGAAATCCCACGGACGCTGCGGCCGAGGTGATCGCCAAGAATCAATCGAAAGCCGAGCGTTTTCATCTCAGCAGCTCGCCAGGACGTTGAGTGATCGCGGCGAGAAAAATAATCGGGTCGCCCAGCCCGACGGGCACAGCGCGCCCGCTCGTGCCGGCCACGCAAAGGGTATTGACCGGATTCGTCCCGTTGGATGACTGCTCGCTCATCGAGGCGATTCGAGCCGAACGGTGATAGCTGGATGGATCCATATTTGATGCCACGCCTGCAAGGTCGCACTTCGTCTTGCGAGTGCTCTGTTATTTTTGCGTAATCGAATTACGTTTAGCGAAATCTGCGGGAGCCTCGCTCGACTGTCAAGCCCTTATCGGCCAGCGCCGAAGCCGAGCCGCCCGCCGCGAAGCGCCGCTCGTCCCTCATATAGAACGAATCCGCCCGGCAAGGTGCCGAATTTATGCACGCGAGGCGAGCCGTAACGACGGACAGGACGAAGCCAGCGCATTCCGGGCGATACGGCGGTCATGAACGCCTTGTCACCGCGCCGATCATGCTGTTGGCTCGTATCTTGGCATTCGACATTGAACTCAAGGAAATCATCATGAACCGACTCTTCAACAAGACCGCTCCACAGAACGTGCACGGCTGGGAACGCACCGCTTCCATTGCCGGAGGACTGATGCTGTTGGGCCGTGGCCTGCGGCATGGTGGCGTGAGCGGCATTCTGCAATTGGCCATGGGCGGCATGGCCTTGGCGCGTGGTATCAGCGGACGCTGCGAGGCCAAACGAATTCTCACCGAAACGGAGCAGCCGCAGCCCAATCAAGAGCTGGCGGAGAAGCAGCGCTATAGTCATATGCCGCTCGACTCGGAAGTGCACAGTCCCGACTTCGAAAAGCCAGAAGTAGCCCTTCCGGATACCACCCCGATGGGGCACGAAACGCACCCGGGCGAACCGCGTGGAAATGCTTGAGCTGAGGCACCCGGTGATTGGTACAGATGCTTTGTCTGGCGGATCGGCGAACATCGAGGCGCTTCTCGAGAAGCCGCCAGGCCTGATAAGCCGCTGATCAGGCCAAAAAGCTGGATGGCATCTCGCTTTGCTGCGATTTGCCCTCAGCTGAAACAGCGCCTTGCGCAGGCGGCGTCAATGACGCACCCGGCTCGTAGTGATAGGGGATAAGACCGGTCCCGGTTCGCTGGAACTCAACGAACCCATGGCCATCGGCCCAGACTTCCGCCTCGTCGCGAATGCCCCTCAACTGCACGCTTGCTGCATCACGCGATCCGCCTGCGTCGCAGCCTCGACCTGTCGTATCACTCTCTGGCGCTGCTGAAAGATGATATCCAGCACCCGACTGGGCTGAATCTCGATATCGTCGAAGGTGATCATCTGACCTGGCTCAACGGTTCTTTTCAGGACGGTGTTGCGCAGCAGCCCAATGGGCACATGGTCGATTTCGTTGGCAAGCCGCACTGCTTCGCCGCGAACATCAAAACCGCCGATCCCCCGGCTGATCAGTTCGCCCGCTTTCATTTCACGCTTCGCTATGGCCGCCACGCCCAGCGTGGGCTCGACGGAATTGTTCAACAGCACACTGCCACCGGCCAGCACGCGGCGTACGGTCTTTCCGACTTCCAGCGAGCAGAGATGGAAGGGACGCGTCAGCACGTAATAGGGGCCGGTGCCTAGCTTGAAATACTCGATCGCCGGCGCCTGGACCTCATCGTGGCGACAGACCAGGAAAACCCCACCAGCGGGATAACCGTTGGGCACGACGTAGTCGACGATGGGCTGGCCAATACCGTCGGCAATCAAGCCAAGAATATTGCCGCTGCGGTTCAGATCGGTGGACGCCAAGCCCTCCAGCCCGCGCCGCGATATGGTCGCGCCGAAGCCATTACCCACCACCACCTGTTCGATCTGCACCTTGGTGCCATCGGTGAAGGATGTGGTCTGGTCGATACTGATGCCTTGCCGTTTGGCCCAGTAAGCCATGTCTTCAGGGGTTGGATTGTGATTCAGGTATCCCTTCATATTGCCGTAGACGAGCGGCTGAAAACCCATCTGCAGCGCGTCTTCGCGCAGCGCAGCGAGGGAGCCGGGCTGATCGCCCTCGGCTTCGGTGAGCAATCCCCTGCCCGCCAGATAGGAACCCGTGGTGACCTGCAGCTCGGCATTGACGGTGACGACTGGCAGTCCGGCTTCGAAAGCGCGCTCAATCACTTCCGTTCCGAAAAACACATCGCCAGTGCATTCGACGATGATGTCCGAATGTGCGATGAGTTCGTCAATGGAGTTGGTCAGCACGTCCGGCAGTGGAAAATCGGCCAGCGTTCCGGTGTTTCGACGCGTCAGGACCCGGCTGATCTGCAGATCCTTGTAGTGCCCCATGATCAAGCGAACGAAACAATGCGAGATCATCCCTGTGCCTGAAACACCCACGCGTGTAACCGCTGAATCGGCCATCACAGAATTCCATTTGTTTTTAATGTGAAGATCAGACCGTAACATTTAGCAAAAGTTTTCCGATTTGAACGGCCTCATTGTTGGCTTGCTGCTTGCGCGACCTCGAACCGCGCCAGGCTCGGTTCCTCTCCTCCAGCTTGCGGATAAGTCCGGAATGGCACGCGACTGTGCGCCGGCCCGAAGGGTGTCGAAGGAAGATCGCCCATTTGCCTTATCACATGGCGCAGCTCGTCTCGCCATGGTTTGGGCTTGATTCCGAACGTGCTTTCGATCCGACTGCAGTCGAGGACCGACCAGGCTGGCCGAGCTGCAGCGCGCGGCAGGCTTCCGCTGGTAACCGGGAGCACCCTTGGCGCCTTGTCGACCAGGCCTGCCCGTTCGGCTTCGCGAAAGATCTCAACGGCGAATTCGGCCCATGAGCAAGGTGATGAACCGCTGTAATGGTAAAGACCCCATTCGAGATTGCCGTCGCGACAGTAGCGCAGCGCAAGCTCGATCAGTACGCGCGCCACGCTGCGCGAACGTGTCGGACAGCCAACCTGATCACTGACGACCGATACCTCGTCCGTCTTACGGCCGAGCTTCAGCATCGTCTTGACGAAATTGTTGCCGTGCTCGCCGTAGATCCAACTGGTGCGCAATATCAGATGCCGATCCAGGGTTTCGCGGATCGCGATTTCCCCCGCCCGCCGAGTTTCTCCATAGACGCTGATCGGCAGAGCCGCATCGGTCTCTCGGTAAGGCACCGAGCTGTCACCGGCAAAAACATGTTCGCTGGACAGATGAAACAACGGTATATCGAAGTGCCTGGCGGCGCGGGCCAGATTTGCGGCGCCATCGCGATTCACCGCCTCGGCTTGCGCGACCTCGGCTTCAGCATGATCCAGATTGGTATAAGCCGCCGCATTGATGATCAGGGCAGGCTGGTAACGCTCGAGCGTTTGGCTGATCTGCTCCGCGGATCGAATGTCGAGATCCTGATGCATCAGCCCGATGGCCTCCAGCCCAAAGCTCGCAGCCTGATTGACCAGGCAATGCCCCACCTGGCCGCCGGCTCCGCATATCAGGACGCGCATGTTTGACCTGGGTGCGCGTGGGCGCTCCGATATCTCTTCGTGCGCTTCCCCTGAGGGCGTATTCGCTGCGGCAACCGGTGCCGCATCGGCGGAAAAGAGTGATGCGTTCGCGGCCGAGATAGCGCTCTGCGGCCTGAGGACCAATTCGCGCATGGTGACACCAAGCGCCTCAACCGGCGCGTCGGCCGGCTCTGGCTCTGGAGAAAAGCGGAAGCTCTCAACCAGGCCATTCATTACGATTCCTGCTTTATTGAACTCGCGACGCTGGAGCATCTGCGCTATCAGGCCCAGGCGCGACATCAATAGGCCCAGAACACGGCGCTTGCGGAAATATTTACGTGCCACGAACAGCTCGTTGCGCACCAGATGACGATGCAATGCGACCCGATTCGGATCGGTCTCCCGGTGGATATCAATGGCCCCGCTAACCTGTCGCATATGCAGCACTTTACTCGCCGCGACCAGGTAACCGGGTGCATCCTGACTGATGCGCATGGTGAACTCGGTGTCATCTCCCCACATGAACATCGAGGCAATCGGCAGTCCGAAGGTTTGCAGCGAGGCCCTGGGAACCAGAATCGAGACGAAGGTTGCCGGGCGCACCGGAATCATGCCCAGGTCCAGAAGTGCCGGCCAGTTTTCATAGGCGATCGCGTTGGGACGCTCATCGACTCGCGGAACGTTGGTCAGCAGCCCTTCTTCGGTATACGCCATCGAAATCAGGAACGAGCGCGGTTTGCCGAGTGCATGAAGTTGTTCATCGGCATCGAGCAGCTTTTGCAGGGCGTCGGGCTCAGGTATGACGTCGTCATCCATCATCCAGACGAAGTCGGCACGTTGTTGATAGGCGATGCGAAACCCGGCGCTGAAGCCACCCGAGGCGCCGGTGTTGTGCGATAGGACGTATACCTTGAGATTTTCGAGCTTCGACTCGAGCAGCATCTCTTCGGTGCCGTCATTGCTGGCATTGTCCACGACTATGATGGCGTCGCATGGTCGGCTCTGGGCATTGATCCCGGCCAGACAGCGCTCAAGCAGATGCTTGCGTTTGTACGAGAGTACGACAGCGTATATCTGATCCATGGGGCGATTGGTCTCTGAGCGAGAGGCAGGTCATTTCAGACAAGCAACTGCCGGCGGTGGTATATCGATTTTTGGACGCCGTTGCGGCAGTTTTTCCGGATTTAGGCACAGCGCTCAGCTCCGACCGACGTAGATCGAGGAGGTTCACTGCACGGCAATGAAAGGACGCACAAAACGTGCATTGGCTATTGACACGCCAAAACACGAATCGTTATCAGCACGAAGATGGTGAAGTCTGGAATGAGCCAGGCAAGGCGCTTATGGCGTCGTGCGAATCTAAACGCAGCTAAAACCGAGTCACCCGCCCCGAACTCAGCGTGCCAGTGCTGTTCACATATTTATATCGCTCATGCGGAGATCTAGATGAAAAGCCCACTCTTGGCGCTGGCCAGCCTGGCCATAGCAATCCCAGCCATTGCGCAGGATGTTGAAGTGTCCACTCGGCTCAACGGGATGGACATCGAAGTGACGCCCCTCGGGGTACCAGAGGCAGAGTCCAGCAAGGTTGATCTGGTTGGCGTGCCGGCGGTCAAGGTAACCAACCGCAGCAACGAAATTGCGTCGTGTCAGTTCCACGCGCTGCCCGAAGAAACCGTCATGACAGCAGCGCCGGCGTTTTCGGTGAACCCCAATGAGCAAGTCGTCATGCGTGTGCCGGGCAAATACTCCGCGGGTGGGCCAATCGCCCTGCTGGTGTGCAAGCCGGAAGGCACTCCAGAACAGTGACGACCAGAAAGTCCGCCATCCACCTGCCGATAGACAGGAGATCGTAATGACCAGATCCCTTTTAGCATCCTTGACGATGGCCACGCTGCTGGCCGCCACCCAAGCTGCCTTTGCACAATGGCCAGCAGGCACGCCACGAGAGGATACCGGCGCTAGGCCGAGCCCGATGGGTAACCCTACGCCGATGGAGAAACTCGAGACCCACCGCAACGAGCAAGGTCAGATCGTGACTGAGGATGGTCGCGTTGTTAAAGGCATGCAGGACGAGGAAACGGTGCCCAACCGGAACATGCATCGCACCGAGCAGGAAACGGTTACCGATGATCCGCCGCATGAATCGGCGAGCCCGGGCGAACTCGAATAGGGCAACCTTGATAAGCAGGCGGCACCGCACTCGCATGGAAATGCCTGCACGGAACTTGGCCATGTCGGCTCACCAGAGCTCCGTGGCGTTAGGTATGCACCGCCCTGTTGGCGAATATGCCCGGTGGGTCTGGCCGTTTCGCTATCCAATCACTTTGAAAGCGAATCGGGAATGCAATGCACATGAGCCGCTCGATGCGGGCAGGACGGCTGCTGGTAGCCGCCTCGCTCACCCTTTTGGCAGGCTGCGTAGGAACCGAACGCCTTGCCTCGGCGATGGCGACGATCAACCAGGACTACAGCCGGCTGCAGGACGAAGCGTTACTGCTGAACATCGTACGCCGTAGTGCTTCACTGCCAGCGCACTTCACGACGGTGACGACCATCCGTGGCCGTAGCCGTGTTTTCGCCGGCGCCAACTTGACCCTGCCATTCGGTGGCGAGGCACCATCGGACTTCAGTTTCAATCCGCATGTATCCGTCGAGCAAGGGCCCGGGTTCGATGTCTCGACCCAGGATAATCAGGAGTTCTACCGGGGCTACGTGGCCCCGATCAGCACCGCGTCGTTGGCATTCATGTTGCGCCAGGACCACGCGCCGGAATTGATTCTTTCGCTGTTCCTCGAAAGCGTGCATATCCAGAGTCCGAACGGGACGGAGCGCTTTTACAACAATCCGTCAAAGGTCAGCGACTTCGAGCGATTCCAACAGATGGTGAATCGTTTCGTGGACCAGGGCATCACCATGGAAACCGCGTTGGTTCTCAGCCGCTACGGGCCGGTACTTGAGCTTGAGCAAGCCCCCTCGATCGATCAGCTGGTTTCCGCGCGCAAGGAGAACCTTGCCTTCAGTGCCCTTGGAAACAACCGCTACCAACTCACTGAAGCGGTGGAGAGCGCCCGGTTCTGCTTCGTGCGGCCCCGCGAAAAGCTGTTCAAGCGCGCCCGCTGCGAACTTGAAGGCCGGAAAGAGTTTCAGCTGGATGATCCCGACTTCTTTGGCAGTGTGGGCGGAGGCCGCGTGTACTTCGAAGCCGAGGGTGTTGGCAAGGTGGAGCTGCACACCCGCTCTCTGGCGGAAGTCTTCGATTACCTGGGTGAATGCGTGCGCGTGCAGGAAGAAAAACGCAGTTTGCCGACCATCAGAACCCACTCCGGGCCGCAGCCCATCATCCGCGTGAAAACCGGATTGGCCAGGGATGCGGTCGTCAGCACCGAGTTCGCCGGCGATCAGTACTGGATTCCCAAGGGCCCCGCTGGCGGCCAGTCCGGCGCCGTGCTTTCGATGGTTTCACAGCTGCTCGCCCAGGCGCAGTCAGTCAGGGACATGCCCATCAACAACACAATCAACCTGATCGGCCAGTAGACTCACCTTATCCGCCCTCAGTTTGCTGGGGGCGGACTATTTCGGGGCCGTTTCACCGGCTCCGGTGGACGCAGTTCAACAGCTGGCGCTGCAAATGAATACGGTCCGGATAAATCAATATTGAGCCGTGGGACCCGAGACAGCGCAGCGGCGTTCGCCCTTCGCCTGTTGCAGGTGCGGCGGGCGAACGCCTGGTATGGGCTTCGCCAGCCGGATCTTGAGAAACTCCGTGGCATCCGCCGCTAGCTCGCGACCACCGCCGCCGGGGAAGTTGTTGTCGTTGGTGACCAACAAGGTCCGCGAATCCAGCGGCAGCACGCTCTCGATAGTCACGTAGGGAAACGAGAACGTCCTTTGTCCGTCGCCGTTCAGATCATCAGGATCGGCCAGTTGCATGAGGTCGACAGCTTCGGTCTTGCGCACTTCCCCGCCACTGGCGACACCGCGGGTTTCGATCAGGTAGATTTTCTTGAACGGGGTGCCGTTGGTGGCGGTTGCGTTATTGCGCTCGATGACCAGGAAGCGCGTCTCATCGATCGCCGTCATGTCACCGATCGCATGCTCGGGCGCCTGCAGCCGGAAGAAGAACACTTTGCCAGTGTAGCGCTCCTGATCGATATCGAACTCGTTGATGCGCAAGGTGCCGGCCGGATCGCCGCTGACGGTTTTCTCCAGCAGCGCGTACAGGCGATCACCACGCGGGTTGATCGCCATGCCTTCGAAACCGCCGGACCCGCCCAGGTTGGCGGTTGCTCGCCCCGCCACCACATCGGCATGCTGCGGCGCGTAGACACCCGGCAGTGAGATGGCGCTGCGAGTGACGGTGCCGGACGCATCGGTCTTGACCAAATAGGGCCCGAACTCGTCGCCAAACCACATCGCGCAATTCTTGTCTCGGCGCACCGATTCGATGTCCAGGTCAGCGCCAGTCAGCAGGCGACCGAAGTCGATCGCGCTGTCGACACGTGGCTTCGACCCGTCGTTGTAATAAAAGCGGTAGTCCGCCTGGATGGGCAGCTCGAGCTTCTGATTGATGTCGTTGAGTGTGAGACGTGAGGGATGGGTGAAACGTGCCAGCGGAGCGCCGCTGAGGTAGTCACTGGCACTGACTTTACCGCTGCCACCATTGGCGGTACGGAAGTCCGGCCGCACGCTGTACAGACGCAACAGCGTATCGGCAGAGTTACCCTGCCCACCGAAGCCATTGTCGGTCATGAACACGAAGCTGTTTTCATCCGCGCCCGGCAACACTGCTGAGAACCCCTGCACCGGCTGGCGGCCGTCATAAGGCGGCTGGAAAGTGCCGTAAGGGTTGCCGGTCGCCATCTGACCCGAGGTGGGGCCATCTGAGAAAGTATCGGCGGGCATCATCGCCCAGCCGACCAAGGTGTTGCCGGCCGCCATCACTGGGGCGGAAATCGCCATGGCAAGCGCCACGACCAATGGCTTCGGGATTCGCATGAGTCAGTGTCTCCATCCGATTGGAGCCGGCACCGTGCGACATGCGCGGCACTCTGGCACCGGAGAACCACCTTAGAAAATCACTGTGTCAGCAATATGACTATAGCCTAAAATCCGTCAATCGGACGTCACCGCACACTGAGAAGCGCCGAGCGGCCCGGCCATGACTGCGCATCAGGCGACCTCATGCCCTCGCGCCGCCTGCGCAAGATAGAACCAAGTTGGAGTGTCGAGCTGCAGCTCGGCACCGAGCAGCGCTTCCTCGATGCGCTCCCAGCGCAGGCTGCCGAGGATCGGCACTGGCTTGCCGGGCAGTTTACGCAGCCAGGCCAGGGCGACCTGATTGGCTGTGGCGCCCAGCGCCGCGCCAACCTCTTCGAGCGCCTGCTGCAATTGCGGGCCGAAGCGTCCACCTCCCATCGGCGACCAAGCCAGCACATGCAACCCTTCGCTTTCCATGGCGTGCAGCCGCCCATCCCATGCGGCCGCCTGGGTCTGCAGGGACAGTTCGATCTGATTGCAGCGCAACGGCAGTTCCCGCGCCAGCGTCTGGCAGTGCAGCAGCTCGGCATTGGAGACGCCAAGCCAGCCGATCTTGCCGCTGCCGACCAGATCGTCCAGCGCCCGGGCAACCTCTTCGACCCGCAGCAAGGGGTCTGGGCGATGCAGCAGAAAACCATCCAGGCGTTCGACGCCCAGTCGCTTCAGCGAGCCCTCCACCGCCTGGGTGAGATAGTCCGCCTGGGTGTTGTAGTGCTTGACCCGCCAGCGGGAGCTGTCCTGCGAAACAGGCACGATATCGGCCTTGCCGATCAGTTGAATCTGCTGACGCAACGCGGGGCGCAGCTTCAGAGCGGCACCGAAATGCGCCTCGCATTCGCCGGCACCGTAAATATCGGCGTGATCGAAGACTCTCAGGCCGCGCTCGACGCAGCGTTCGAGAAAGCCCAGCAGCGCTTGTGGCTGCGCCAGTTCGGGGTATTGCATCAGGCGCATCATGCCTAGCAAGAGGGGTTGTTCGACGACCTTGTTCACGTGATCTCCTCGTCAGAGATTGGGGCCAGAGGCAAGGCAACCCTACCGAGTATTGGCGGTGGTGTACTGACCGAGCCCAACGCGCAAGGTTCGGCTCCGGGTCGAGACGCCTGCCATATACCGCCCCAAAAAAGGGAACCGGCCTCGAGCACGCACCCTTCTGGGTCAGTGCCGCGCCTCTGCAAGCGGAACCGGGCGAGAAGTCGATGAGGGCCATTGGTGGGCTAAAGCCCACCCTACGGTAGACGGAGGCTTGTGTAGGGCGGGCTTTAGCCCACCAGTTCCTCGCCGCGGTTCCCTGGACGCTGGCACCTGCACGCGACACTGGCATGCAACCTGCTAAGTCTCCTGCAAAGCCTGCCGAACGATTCGACAGAGCCTCCCGGGGTCACCGATGACCATCAGCCGAAAGCGGCCCGGGACGGGTGCAACGAGCAACGCCGCTCGAACCATCACCTCACAATTCTTGAATACCAGGCAAAGGCGCCTGGAGCTGCCCGACAGCTCCAGGCGCCTTTTTGTTTTTGTACGACGACGCCGAACAGGGCTTCGACGGAGGAACCGGTCATGAACGCAATCGTCACCCCGATCAAGAGTGAAACGCTGGTGGTCATCGGCAATGGTATGGTGGGGCATCACTGCGTCGAGCAGCTGGTCGAGCGCGGCGCCCTTGGCCAGTACCACATCCATGTCTACGGCGAAGAACGCCAGCGGGCGTACGACCGAGTTCATCTCTCCGAGTATTTCGGTGGCCGCGACGCCGAATCGCTGGCCATGTGCGAAGCCGACTACTACGCGGCCCACGGCGTACACATGCACCTCGGCGTCCAGGTGCTGGAAATCGACCGTGAGCGCAAGGAAGTGATCACCCGCGAAGGTCGCCAGCCCTACGACAAACTGATCCTGGCGACCGGCTCCTACCCGTTCGTGCCGCCGATTCCAGGCGCCGAAGGCAGTTCGCGCCTGGTCTACCGCACCCTGGACGATCTGGATTCGATTCGCGCCGCTGCCAACAACGCCAAGCGCGGCGTGGTCGTCGGTGGCGGCCTGCTCGGACTGGAAGCGGCCAACGCACTCAAGTCGCTCGGTCTTGAAGCGCATGTGGTCGAGTTCGCCCCGCGCTTGATGCCTGTTCAGCTGGACGAGGAAGGCGGCAAGGCGCTCAAGGCCCGTATCGAGGCACTGGGCGTCGGTGTGCACCTGTCCCGCGCCACGCAGGAAATCGTCATCGGTGAGGAGTACGCCTATCGGATGAACTTCAACGATGGCGCTGATGGTAGATGTGAGTATCTGGAAACCGACCTGATCGTCTTCTCAGCCGGCATCCGCCCGCAGGATGCGCTGGGCCGCAGCGCCGAGCTGGAGATCGCGCCGCGCGGCGGCGTGGTGATCGATGCTGACTACCGCACCAGCGACCCCTCGATCTATGCCATCGGTGAGTGTGCCTCCTGGAACGGCATGGTCTTCGGCCTGGTCGCACCCGGCTACACCATGGCGCGCAACCTGGCCGCCCTGCTCTGCGGCGAGCCGCACCAGCCCTTCAGCGGTGCGGACATGTCGACCAAGCTCAAGCTGCTCGGTGTCGATGTCGGCTCCATCGGCGATG
Organism: Pseudomonas sp. SST3; assembly: GCF_003325755.1. The sequence continues at coordinate 227,199 of NZ_QORI02000006.1, forward strand.
CCCATGCCGCCACGCCAGGCGCCAAGAGCTATCGCTTCATCGACGAAGCCAACGCCAGTTACCGTCGCTTGGTGCTCTCCGAGGACGGCAAGCGCGTCATCGGCGCCGTGCTGATCGGCGACAACAGTTATTACGATACCCTGCTGCAGTACGCACAGAACGGCATCAAGCTGCCGGCCGATCCGTCCAGCCTGATCCTGCCGCTGTCCGATGGCGCACCGACGCTGGGCGCCGATGCCCTGCCGGACACCGCGACCATCTGCTCCTGCCACAACGTCACCAAAGGGGCGGTGTGCTGTCAGGTCGATGCTGGCATCACTGACCTCGGCGAGCTGAAGGCTGCAACCAAAGCCGGCACCGGTTGCGGCGGTTGCAGCGCACTGCTCAAGCAGGTCTTCGAGCACGAGCTGACCGCTCGCGGCGTCGAAGTCGACAAGAGCCTCTGCGAGCATTTTGCCCATACACGCCAGGAGCTGTACGGCATCGTCCGGGTCGAGGGCATCATTAGCTTCGAAGAACTGCTGGCCAAGCACGGCCGCGGCCACACCGGTTGCGACCTCTGCAAACCGGCGGTGGGCTCGATCCTCGCGTCCTGCTGGAACCAGCCGATCACCGATCCGGGACTGATCCCGCTGCAGGACACCAACGACACCTTCATGGCCAACATGCAGAAGAACGGGACCTACTCCGTGGTGCCGCGCATCGCCGGTGGCGAGATCACCCCGGACAAGCTGATCGCGCTCGGTGCGGTGGCCAAGAAATACGACCTCTACACCAAGATCACCGGCGGCCAGCGCATCGACCTGTTCGGCGCCCAGCTGCACGAGCTGCCGGACATCTGGGGCGAGTTGATCGAAGCCGGCTTCGAGACCGGCCACGCCTATGGCAAGTCGCTGCGCACGGTGAAATCCTGCGTCGGCAGTACCTGGTGCCGCTACGGCGTGCAGGACAGCGTCGGCATGGCGCTGCGCCTGGAGGATCGCTACAAGGGCCTGCGCTCGCCGCACAAGATCAAGTTCGGCGTCTCCGGCTGCACCCGTGAATGTGCCGAAGCGCAGAGCAAGGACATCGGCGTGATCGCCACCGAAAACGGCTGGAACCTCTACGTGGCCGGCAACGGCGGCATGCGTCCGCGCCACGCTGAGCTGTTCGCTACAGACCTCGATGACGAGACCCTGGTGCGCTACATCGACCGCTTCCTGATGTTCTACATCCGCACCGCGGACAAACTGCAACGCACCTCGGTATGGCGTGAATCCCTCGAAGGCGGTCTCGACTACCTCAAGGAAGTCATCATCGACGACAGCCTGAATCTCGCTGCCGAGCTCGAGGCGCAAATGCAGCTGGTGGTCGATCGCTACGAATGCGAGTGGGCCAACGCCATCAAGGATCCGGAAAAGCTCAAGCGCTTCCGCACATTCGTCAACGATCAGCGCGGCGACCCGGACATTCATTTCGTCAAGGAACGCGGCCAGCGACGTCCGGTGCACGCGTCCGAACTCCATTTGATTCCCGTCACCGAGGAGGTGCTCTGATGAGCCAGCCCAACGCCGTACGCATGCAATCGAGAGAATCTGCCAGCTGGCGAGCGCTGTGCAGCCGCCGGGACCTGGTCGCCCATTCAGGCGTGGTCGCCTGGCTCGATGGCGAACAGGTGGCGCTGTTTCACCTGCCTGATAACGAGGCCGGTGAGCAGATTTTCGCCATCGCCAACAAGGACCCGAAGTCCGGCGCTAACGTCATCGGCCGCGGCATTGTCGGGCAGCTGAAAGGTGATCTGGTAATCGCCTCGCCGTTGTACAAGCAACACTTTCGCCTGCAGGACGGCGCCTGCCTGGAGTACCCCGAACAACGTCTGCAGGTCTGGCCGGTGCGCCTTAACGGCGATGCGGTGGAAATCGCCACGGGCTGAGCAGCACCGCCGGCCCCTTGTGTGGGCGTCAGTCCGCAGAGGGGCTCGCTGAAAGATAAACCCGACGTTGTTCGGGCCGGATCGCCACTTAGAGAATTGAATATGTCCTACATCATCCCTTCGGAGTTCGTCACCAAGATGGTCGACGCCGGTGAGTCCAAGATCTTCATGTCCACACGGGATACGTTGATTCGGGCCTTCATGGCAGGTGCCATCCTCGCGCTGGCGGCAGTCTTCGCCATCTCCATCACGGTACAAACCGGTTCGCCACTGGTGGGGGCCATGCTCTTCCCGGTCGGCTTCGTCATGCTGTACTTGATGGGGTTCGACCTGTTGACCGGCGTCTTCGTGCTGACCCCGCTGGCGCTGCTCGACAGACGCCCGGGTGTGACGGTGAACGGCGTGCTGCGCAACTGGGGGCTGGTATTTCTCGGTAACTTCGCCGGCGCGCTGACCGTGGCCTTCATGATGGCGTTCGTCTTCACCACAGGCTTTGCAACCGATCCGGGCGTCATCGGCGAAAAAATCTCCACCATCGGTGAAGCCCGGACCCTGGGTTATGCCGAGTTCGGCGCGGCCGGTTGGGTCACCATTTTCCTACGCGGCATGCTGTGCAATTGGATGGTGTCGATGGGCGTGGTGGGTGCAATGATCTCCACGACAGTCAGCGGCAAGACGATCGCCATGTGGATGCCGATCATGCTGTTCTTCTACATGGGCTTCGAGCATTCAGTGGTGAACATGTTTCTGTTCCCCTCAGCAATGATCATGGGCGGTGACTTTTCGGTCATGGATTACATGATCTGGAACGAAATCCCGACCGCGCTGGGCAACCTGGTTGGCGGTCTGGCCTTCACCGGCCTCACGCTTTACACCACCCACGTCAAGACCGGCGCGAAGCGAGCGCTGGTGCGTTGAGGCGGCAATCAAGCGGTATCTAACAGCCTCATCAGCAAGTTGGCTCCTACAGAAGCGGGCAGGCAGCGGCAACAAGCTGAAGTAGGAACACATACCGTAGGAGCAAGCTTGCTCGCGAATAGCCGGGCCGACGCTGCAATGATCGCGACGGTGGAACAGCTTCGCCAGCAAGCTGGCTCCTACGAAGCGCGCCAGCAGCGATAACCGCAAGGCTGGGTTGGGTTAGATTTCGAGCAAATGACCAATCAACTCAAGATTTCGGTGGGCCAATGCACCGACAAGGGCCTGAAGGACACCAACCAGGACTTCCACGGTGTATACATTCCCAAAGAGCCCCAATTGAGCAGCAAGGGCGTCGCCATTGCACTGGCCGACGGCATCAGCAGCAGCGCCGTCAGCCATATTGCCAGCGAGTCGGCTGTCACCGGTTTCTTCGCCGACTACTACTGCACCTCCGACGCATGGTCAGTCAAAACATCAGCACAGAGGGTGCTGATGGCGACCAACTCATGGTTGCATTCCCAGGGCCAACGAAGCCCTGACCGCTTCGACCCGGATCGCGGTTACGTCTGCACTTTCAGCGCCATGGTCATCAAGTCGGCAACGGCGCATCTATTTCATGCCGGTGATTCGCGAATCTATCGCGTCCAAGGCAACGCCCTGGAGCAGTTGACCATCGATCACCGTATGTGGGTTGCGGGGGACAAGAGTTACCTGAGCCGAGCCCTGGGCATCCACCCGCAACTGGATCTGGACTACCGCGCCGAGCCCATCGAAGTCGGTGATACCTTCATCCTGGCCACTGACGGCGTTTACGAATACATCAGCGCGGCGTCGATGCTCCGTGCCATTGCCCGCAACGCCGAGGACCTCGACGCAGCCGCACGAGCGATCGTCGCCCAGGCACTGGACCAGGGCAGCGATGACAACCTCACGGTACAGATCCTGCGCATCGACGCGCTTCCGTCACCCCAAGCTAACGAGCTCTACCAGCAGCTGACCGAGCGGCCCCTCCCGCCGATACTCGAGGCGCGGGCCGTATTCGACGGCTACACCATCGTGCGCGAAGTGCATGCCAGTAGCCGCAGCCATGTTTATCTCGCCACCGACAACGACAGCCAGACGCCGGTGATCATCAAGACTCCATCCATCGACCTGCAGCGGGACGTGCAGTATTTGGAACGTTTTCTGACTGAGGAATGGGTCGCGCGGCGCATCAACGACGCCCATGTGGTCAAGCCGTGCCTGCAGACGCGCAAACGCAACTTTCTTTACAGCGTCAGCGAGTTTATCGAAGGCCAGACGCTGACCCAGTGGATGGTCGACAACCCGCGACCGGATCTGGAAACGGTGCGCGGCATCATCGAGCAAATCGCCAAGGGACTGCGCGCTTTTCACCGGCTGGAGATGCTGCATCAGGATCTGCGTCCCGAAAACATCATGATCGACGGCACCGGCACAGTGAAAATCATCGACTTCGGCTCGACCCGCGTCGCCGGCATCATGGAAATCGCTTCGGCCACCGAGCGCAGCGATCTGCTTGGCACTGTTCAGTACACGGCACCTGAGTATTTTCTCGGGGAAAGTGGCAGCACCCGCTCGGATATGTTTTCGCTGGCGGTGATCACCTATCAGATGCTCACCGGCGCCCTGCCCTATGGCACGCAGGTGGCAAGCTGCCGCACCCGTGCGGCACAGAACAAGCTCAGCTATCGCTCGATCCGCGATCGCGATCGCGCGGTACCGGCCTGGATCGATGATGTGCTGCGCAAGGCGCTGCACCCCGATCCATACAAGCGCTACGAGGATCTGTCCGAATTCATGTTCGAGTTACGTCAGCCCAATCAGGCGTTTCTCAACAAGGCCAGGCCGCGGCTGTTGGAGCGCAACCCGGCGCTGTTCTGGAAAGGCGTATCCGTGGCGTTGACGTTTGCGGTAGCCGTACTACTGCTCCGTTGACAAAGTTGACGGCAAGCTGCCAGCCAAACAGTGACGCATCACTCCGGCCGCTGCGGCGCATAAACGTTAAGCGCCGGATCGGTAATGCCGTCCTTCGAAGGGTCGAGAATCCAGCGCAGTTGCGTGACCAGTTCGTCGCAATTCTCGCCGCGCTGCTGCCAGTCCTGAAACGCAATCCGTGCAGCGGTCAGCGATTGTTCTGCGACTCGCTCAGCCTCGGTAGTCGGGTCACCGGATTGCCATTGATCGAATACGGACTTGAGCCCGCGCTGCGCTTCTTCCGCGCCCAGCTCACCGTCCGACCAGCGCGACGTGATGTCCTGGGCTTTTTGCAGCGCGCTGACCGAGGGGTTCGGCGTTTCCATCTTTGACTACCTCCAAGGATTCTTATGCAGGTTGGAGTCCGGCTTCGTCGACGAATTCGGCTCCGCCTATCAGCGGAGCCTGCGTTCGCACCGTTGATCCGCACGACATTGCCAAGGGCCTCTACCGATGGTCGCATCTCTATATTCAAGCTCACGCAACCGAGGTGGTGATATCAACCTGATTCAGCTGCTGCTTCCGCTTTACGACAACCACGGGCAAGCATTGCCCAAGACGCTGTTTGCCCAGGTCCGCGACGAGCTCGTGGAGCAGTTCGGCGGACTGACCGCCTACACCCGCGCTCCCGTGGACGGGCTCTGGCGCGAAGACGACAACCATGCCGTTCACGACGACCTGGTCATCTACGAAGTCATGGCTTGCGAACTCGACCGCGCTTGGTGGGCCAATTATCGGGCATTGCTGGAAACTCGCTTCCGCCAGGAGCAGCTGTTGATCCGGGCGCAGCGGGTCGAGATATTGTAGCGATGCTTCTGTTGATCAAGGTTGTGAGCAGACGCTGGGCCGAGCGCAAAACCATCGCAGGACTGATCCAGCCACAGCACAGGATGATGAAAATTTAATGAACCGGCAGCTTTTCACGCTGTCTGTCCTGTCTGCAGGACCACTGGGCCAAATGCCCATCTTGGGAGAATGCATCCTCCCTTTCGCAATCGGCACATCCGGACGCTCCGGATCCGCTTATGTTTCGGCCCGCTCACCGGGCATCATCTTTTTGTCAACGCGAAGACCACCATGTTCATATCCCGTCATCTTCTTGCCCTTCTTTCCCGCGTTTCCGGGTCCGCCACGCAACGCCGGGCCTTCCGTGCTGGACTGTTCGGCACTCTGCTGGCCGTCATCGTGCCGGCCCAGGCTCAGCAGGCGACCAATGACCGCTGGGTCAGCGACAGCCTGAACACTTACGTACGCAGCGGCCCAACGGACGGCTATCGCATCGTCGGCACACTCACTTCTGGGGAGAAAGTCGAACTGCTCGACACACAGGGCGATTACAGCCAGGTCCGCAGCGAAAATGGCGACCGGGTCTGGATCCGCAGCGCCGATTTACAAGAAATGCCCGGCCAGGCGGAACGTTTGCCGGAACTGGAGCAGCAGGTTGCCGAGCTCAGCGAAGAGCTGCGCACCATCGACGACAGCTGGAAGGCTCGGGTAAAGGGCATGCAGGAGACGCTCGATTCGCGCAAAGCCTTGATCGACGAACTGGAAGCGCGCCGGCAGGCACTGGACACCGCACTTACCTCCACCGAATCGGAGCTGCGCGATGCCCAGGCGCGCCTCGGCGATGAAAACAATCAGGTACTGATGCGTTACATGGTTTACGGCGGCAGCATCGCAGGCGCGGGTTTGCTGGCCGGACTGATCATTCCGGCGATGACGCGCGGCCGCAAGCGTAACGACCGCTGGTTCTGAGGTGGCGGGCCGGCCATTTACGAAATGCCAGAGCCTGAAATTTGCTCGCCGTGCGAGGTTGGACTCAGACGTCTGCTCGGCGCGGTTTTAGAAGGTCAGGCGGAAGAGCAACTGCGACTAGTACAGCACGAGTAGCAGAACTCGAGTGTGCAGGTCCGATTGGTCATTGCTCACTGTCGTGCGGCTTGTCGGTAGCGATCAGATCGCCCCAATCACCGTACTGGTACCAATCATCGCCCATCATTTCGGCCGGATGCTGGGTCCGGCCGGCGCCGTTGCCGCAGGCCAATGAGTCGGCCGAACAATAGCGGTCGCAGCCCCAGCAGATGCGTTCGGGGTGTGGCGGGTTCAACGGGAATTTCTTGGCCATTGGCGGCCTCGTCCGGGTCAGCTGAGCAGTCAGGTTAATCAGCCGAGGCTCGCGAAGAATTGATCAAGCTCAAGAACGCTGTACTGGATGCTCAGACCAACACTTCGCTGATCTGCAAGATGTGCGTGATCGCGCCCGCACGGGCGTCCCACACGTAGCGAAAATGCGGCCCTTGCACTGGCAGCGAGACCGCTTGTGGGCGGAAGGCCGCGACACATTCGTGCCCTTCCAGTCGCACGCTTCGATAAAGCAGGCCCCAAGTCTTGCCGTCGCGATGTTCGCGTGCAAAAGCCTGACTGTTGCCGTAGCCGGCCGGATCGGGTTGATGCAGCTCGGGTACGTCGCGCACGTCGATGAGCGGTTTCATGATCTTGTTTACGTAGGCGCGCATGGTGATCTCGGCATTCGCCTCGCGCGTGGCTGCTAAGAAGCGCTCCTGATGGAACTTGGTTTCCGCAATGGCCGCGTCTATCGAACTGGCACAGTAATAGACACCATAGCTACCGTCGCTGAAGCGACTGGCATTGCCGATATGAGTAAAGGCGGCCATTACCGGCGTCGAACCCGGTCCGCTGACTCGATCTCCAGGCGCGACGCGCTGCAATAAGCCGGCCTCTTCGCGCAGACGATCGTTGGTCATGGCCTCCAGCGCGAAGGCGATCTCCAGGTCGTCCGGGCTAAGCGTGTCCTCATAGACGTCCAGGGGCGGAAACGAGCTGTTGATGATGCGGTACGCCCGCCGCCAGGCTGGCAGGATCGCCTGCATCAGCCGCGCACCCAGTCGAGGTAGCGGCGCACGTCCGCCAGATCGACCACCTGCCCAGCCAGCATGTAATCAAGGGCACTCATACCATTGAACGGCGCGGCATCATTGGGCTTGTGTACCCATTCGTATGCGCGCTCGGTTTGATTGCTGAAAATAATACGTAGCGCTTTGTGGATACCCATCAAATAGGAAATCCGCTCCAGCGTATCCCGCGGCAGGCGAACTTCCGGAAGCTTCTTGTATTTGAAGTAAGTCGTATTGCCCACCGAACCGAGCAATACGCGCTGTTGTTCGGCGCTGCAATTCCACAACCGCATGAGGTTGAAGAAAAACGTCAGCGCGACTCGCCCTGCGTCGGGGGAGGTTATATCCGGCTTGCTGACCGCCTGCTCGAGTTTCATCTTCGGCTCCGCTGTTATCACTACTGAGGACAGGTTACTACGCATATGAATGATTTCAACATTTAAATTCATATACGAATCCCTGCGGCGTGCAACTCAGCGGGCAGTTCCGATGATGGAGCCGAACAGTTGCGAAGCAAGAAACGTTACTTCAGGCCCACAACGAAGTTTGAAGGGCACCTCAGAAGAGCCCAAGCTGGTCATCGATAAGTGCTGAGAAGCTGTCGCCCACGAATGGCAGGATGGCATCGGCAATTGGCTGCAGCTGACGCGTCACATAATGGTCGTAGTCGATCGCGGCCCGGCGCACCTCCAGCGGTTCCGGGCCGCCACCGTCATCAAGTAGCTGATCCATCCGCCACTCTGGTATTGCCGCTGGCGGCCCTGCTGCAGGTTGTAGTCATCGGCGATCCGCGCCGCGCGCACATGTGGCGGGACGTTGCGCTCATAATCATCCAGCCGGCGGCGCAGGCGTTTGCGGAAGATCAGCAGCTCGTCCAGCTCGCCGGCCAATGTGCTGCGGACATAATCGCGCACGTAGTCCTGATAGGGTTCGCGGTTAAAGATGCGCCGGTACAGCTCCTGCTGGAACTGCTGGGCGAGCGGCGACCAGTCGGTGCGTACCGTTTCCAGGCCCTTGAATACCAGGCCGTCGCTGCCGTCAGGGCGAGTGACCAGCCCGGCGTAGCGCTTCTTGCTGCCCTCCTCCGCACCCCGAATAGTCGGCATCAGGAAGCGCTTGAAGTGACTCTCGAATTGCAATTCCAGGGCGCTCTGCAGGCCGAACTCACGCTGCAGGTGCTCACGCCACCAGCCGTTGATCTGCTGCGCCAGATGCTTACCGATGTGCGCCGCGTCCTCGTCGTTGTGGGCGCGCTTGAGCCAGACGAAAGTGGAATCGGTGTCACCGTAGATCACGCTGTAACCCTCGGCCTCGATCAGCTCGCGGGTGTGGCGCATGATCTCGTGCCCACGCAAGGTAATGGACGAAGCCAGGCGCGGATCGAAGAAACGGCAACCGCTGGAACCGAGCACACCGTAGAACGCGTTCATGATGATCTTCAGCGCCTGGGACAGTGGCTTGTTGCCCTCGCGCTTGGCCGATTCGCGCCCTTCCCAGACCCGTTCGACGATCGCCGGCAGGCAATGCCGCGTGCGGGAGAAGCGCGCGCCGCGGAAGCCAGGCACCGAGTCGCTGCCCTCGGGATGACGCATCCCCTCCACCAGCCCCACCGGATCGATGAGAAAGGTCCGGATGATCGAGGGGTACAGACTCTTGTAATCCAGCACCAGCACCGATTCGTACAGGCCCGGCTGCGAGTTCATCACGAAGCCGCCGGGGCTGGCCTCCGGCGGTCGCTCGCCAAGGTTCGGCGCGACGAAACCCTGGCGGTGCATCAACGGGATATAGAGGTGTTCGAACGCCGCCACCGAGCCGCCGCTGCGATCGGCCGGCAATCCCGTGACGGTGGCGCGCTCGAGCAGGAAGGTCAGCAGTTCGGTCTTGTCGAAGATCCGCGTGACCAGCTCGCAATCCTTGAGGTTGTAGCGCGCCAGGGCCGGCTTGTCCTCGGCGAACATGCGGTTGATTTCATCCATTCGTTGATAAGGCGTGTCGATGGCCTTGCCTTCGCCGAGCAGCGTTTGGGCGACGTTTTCCAGGCTGAACGAGGGGAAGCTCCAGGTGGCCGAACGCAGGGCCTCGATACCATCGATGATCAGCCGGCCCGCCGCCGCCGCGAAGAAATGGTTGCCTCGGCTGCCATGCTCGCGCCAGGTCATCTCCTCCCCACCGCGACCCAAGCGCAGCGGTACCTGATAACGCTGCGCCTGTTCACGCAGCACGCGCAGATCGAACTGCACCAGGTTCCAGCCGATGATGGCATCCGGATCGTGCAGCGCCAGCCAGTCGTTCAGCCGCTCGATCAGCTGCTTACGGCTGTCGCAGTAGTTCAGCTGGAAATCCACGGCGGAACTGTCGCCATTGGCCGGGCCGAGCATATAGACCTGGCGCTGGCCACAGCCTTCCAGCGCGATGGAATACAGCTCGCCGCGCATGGTGGTTTCGATATCCAGCGAGACCAGCCGGAGTTGCGGCCGGTAGTCCGACGCTGGTCGGATCTGTGCGTCGACCAGCACGCTCTCGGCGTTCGGGGTACCGGTAAAACTAACCGGCGCGGTGATGAAGCGCTCCATCAGATAGCGCTCCGGCGGACGAATATCTCCCTCATACACATCCAGCCCGGCGGCGCGTAAGCGCTTGTCCAGATTCATCAGCTGACGGTGCTGCTTGCAATACAGCCCAACCACCGGGCGATGGCGGAAATCGGTCAGGTTCAGCGGACGCAACTCGACGTCTCGCTCGCCTTTGAGCAGCAGTTCGACCTTGCGTTGCTGCGTCGCTGGGATGAAGCCAACGGAAGGCTGATACGGCACGCGCAGACGACGTGGCCCGGTATCGGTGGCCAGCCAGAACTCCACCTCGGTGCCCGCCGCCGTGTCACGCCAGTGCCTGGTCAGGACAAAGCCCTGTTGAAGATCCACCGTTCGCCGTCCTTATTCTTTCGAGGCGACCATTCTACGTGGCAATGACTTAGCGGATGCGACCGAGCGAAAGCGCGGATCATACGATGTCGAACAAGAGCGACGAGGCGGCGTAAGATCTTTTTCCCCCTCCAATTTCCGGCTTTGACAAACGCCCATACGCTGACAATACTGATCGCAGTTGTACGACGACATAAACTTACAATAACAATGGATAAGCCGCATGCCCTCATGCCCAACCGCCGTGCGCGCTCTGCCGCTGTTGCGTCACGCCTACAGCCCGCCTCGACTGATTAACTGACCCCTCGCGCATCCCTGACCGCCATCTCCGGCGGAACGGATTCGTTCGCCCATAAAAAACCTTACGTAGGACGCACGCCATGACGACAATGAACGACGATTCCGCCAATCACGACCCACGCAACGCCCGCCGAGCCTTTCTGAAAAACACGTTGATGGTGTCCGCTGGAATCGCCTCGATGGGAAGCCTGGGCCTGCCCCGGCTCAGCCTCGCCGAGCCGCTGACACAGCGGTACCCGGATGAGCTCGTGGAAATACTTGATGAGCGTTTCAGCAAGTATCGACTGTTCAACGCGAGCGTCGAGAAAATCGCCAGCGGCATGCGCTGGGCCGAGGGCCCGGTCTGGGCCGGCGATGGTCGTTACTTGCTGGTCAGCGACATTCCGGAAAATCGCATCATGCGCTGGGATGAGATCACCGGCTCGTTCGGCGTTTATCGACAACCCTCGAACCATTCCAACGGTCTGAACCGTGACTTGCAGGGGCGATTGCTGGTGTGCGAAGGGTCCACCACCAACGACCAAGGTCGTCGGGTCACGCGTACCGAGCCGGACGGCAGCATCACGGTGTTGGCCGACAACTTCGAGGGCAAACGCTTCAACTCGCCGAACGATCTGGCAGTCCGCCAAGACGGCTCGGTCTGGTTTACCGACCCGCCCTTCCAGACCAGCAATTTCTACGAGGGCCACAAGATTCAAACCGAGCTGCCGGACGCCGTCTACCGCATCGACGGCGAAACCGGCGTCGTCACCCGTGTGATCGACTCCCTCTCCGGTCCCAACGGGCTGTGCTTCTCGCCCGACCAGAAAACGCTTTACGTCGTCGAAGGCCGGGCGAAGCCCAATCGGCTGGTATGGGCGTACCCGGTCAACGATAACGGCACCTTGGGCGAGCGCCGCAAGCACATCGAAGCACCTGCCTATGGCGCTTTGGATGGAATCAAGTGCGACGAGGACGGCAACCTGTGGTGCGGCTGGGGCAGCTCGGGCTCGCCAGAAGCCGTGACCGCCGATCTGGATGGGGTAATGGTCTTCAATCCGCAGGGAAAGGCGATCGGCAAGATCAGGCTGCCTGAGCGCTGCGCCAATCTCTGCTTCGGCGGTAGCAAAGGCAACCGGCTGTTCATGGCCAGCAGCCATTCGTTGTACGCGCTTTACGTCAACACACGCGACGCAACGTTCGGCAAGGCTCAGGCCTGACCCTCAACAAGCGCTCAGCACGTCTCGCTCCCGGTAGGAGCGAGCTTGTCGCGAATGCATCCCTCAGGCGACCGAGGCGTCCTCGCCCAGATGTATTACCCGTGCTGCGCGCAGCATGCACTTGGCCATTTCCGGCGGGGAGAACTTGGTGAGGATGTCATTAGCGCCGGACGCCTTGGCCTTGTCGGTGCTGATGGTGCTGTCCAGTGAGGTATGCAGCAGCACATAGATGGGGGCGTAGTCCGGATGTTTGCGAAGCGTCTGGGTGAACGTATAGCCATCCATTTCCGGCATCTCGATATCCGACACCACGACGTTGATTGCCTCGTAGCTGTCCTTCAGCTTATCGAGCTTTTCAAAGGCTTCGCGGGCGCTGCGCACCGCATGACAAGTAATGCCCATCTTGGTCAGCGCCGACACTGACATGTGTATTGCGACCTGGCTGTCGTCAACGATCAGCGCGCGGGTTTCGGTAAGCAGCTGCGCATCCTGATCATCGAGATGGGAGATATCCGCCTCGCCCGGAACCGGCGCGATCATCTGGATCACCTTCTCCACATCGAGAATCTGAATCAGCTCACCGTCGACATCGGCCGTACCGGTAATAAAGGAGTTGTTTCGCGCACCATAAGGCGGCGGCAGAATCTTGGAGGACTGGATATGCACAATCTTCACCACCGCCTGCACATGCAAGCCCTGCTTCGAGCGGCTGATCTCGGTCACGATCAGGCAGCCACCCTTGGGGTCCTGCAGCGGCGCCATGCCGATGGCCAGGCTCAGGTCGATGACTGATAGCGGCTGCCCGCGCAGCGTGGCGACGCCTCTGACATGAGGATGCGATTCGGGAAGTCGGGTCAACGACGGCGTCGGAATGATCTCGCTGACCTTCAACAGATTGATCGCCATCTGCTTGCCGCTGCGAAGCGTGAATAGCAGGAGCGATAAGGCGTCGGTGGCGGATGCGTTGTTCATGAATAGTCCTGTGGGAGAGCCGGTCTCGTAGCGTGGATAACGCCTCGCCAGAAGTTGTCGGCCGGCGCGGCGAAATCTTCAGTGGCCTGAGCGGCTTCCGACGAATTGCCGAGCCTTCGGTCAGCAGCGCTCGAATATTGCGGCGATCCCCTGCCCGCCACCGATGCACATGGTTACCAGCGCATAGCGCCCCTGGATACGCTGCAATTCGTGGATAGCCTTGACGCTGATGATCGCGCCGGTCGCACCGACCGGATGGCCCAGGGAGATGCCCGAGCCGTTGGGATTGACCTTTGCCGGATCCATGCCGAGTTCCTGCATCACGGCGCAGGCCTGGGCGGCGAAGGCTTCGTTGGCTTCGATTACGTCGATCTGTTCCAGGCTAATGCCGGTGCGCTCAAGCACCTTGCGCACCGCCGGCACTGGGCCGATGCCCATGTACGCTGGGTCGACCCCGGCATGGGCGTAGCCGACCAGCCGCGCCATTGGCGTCAAGCCTAATGCCTGAGCCCGCCCGGCCTCGGCCAGCACCAGCGCCGCGGCGCCATCGTTTAGCCCCGACGCATTACCGGCGGTCACGGTGCCGTTATCCTTTTTGAATACCGGCTTCAAGGCCGCAAGCCGCTCGGCGGTCAGATCCGGGCGCAGGTGCTCATCCGTGTCGAAATGGCTGAAGCCCTTGCGACTGCGGATTTCAACCGGAACGATTTGCGCGCGGAAATAGCCGTTCTCCAAGGCGCGAGAGGCGCGCTGCTGACTTCCCAGCGCCAGCGCATCCTGCTGCTTGCGGCTGATGCCGTAGCGCTCAGCCACGTTCTCGGCGGTCACGCCCATATGGAACTTACCCCAGGGGTCGTGCAACAGCGTGTTCATGTAATCGATCGCCTGGCTGTCGCCCAGGCGTGCGCCCCAGCGCATGTTCGGCAAGATGTATGGGCCGCGGCTCATGCTCTCCGCGCCGCCACCGATGGCCACATCGGTATCGCCCAACAAGATCGACTGGGCCGCAGAAATCACCGCCTGCAAGCCCGAGCCGCACAGGCGATTGACGTTGAACGCCGGGGTTTCCAGCGGAATGCCGGCGTCCACCGCGGCCACACGCGCCAGGTAGCCATCCCGTGGTTCGGTGGGTATGACATTACCCATCACGACATGACCGACCGCGTCCGGCGGCGTGCCGGAGCACTCCAGCACGCCGCGGCAGACCGTGGTGGCCAAGGTGGTCAGATCAACATCCTTCAGCGCGCCGCCAAAAGAGCCGATCGCTGTGCGGATAGCGCCGACGACGACGATTTCGCGTTCTGGCATGGGGGTTCTCCCTGCTATTTCTCGGGTCACGCCGATCGATGGCGCGAGGATAAGCCCGATCCTAGCCAGATGGCTGAGGAGCACAACAAGGAAAACCCGCATATCAACTCTGCAGATTTGCAGAACGCATCGGTCATTTTCCGATTTCGCTAGGAGGCCGGCCGGGAACGCGGCGCCATGGCATCGGTGGCGATAAGCGTGCCTTGACGATGGCGATCAGCCTTAGCGGATCTCTTGCGGGCGCTAATGGTGGCTACGCACTGATCCTCGTCGTTGAGAATAACGATGCACTCCAGGCACTGGATGCACTCGCCGTAGTCAATGCGCCCGTCGCGCTTGATCGCGCCGATCTCGCAATGGTTCTTGCAGTGTTGGCAGGGTTTGCCGCAGGCGTCGATGCGCTTGAGCCATGAAAACAGGTGGAACTTGCCGAGCATCGCCAGCCCTGCACCCAGCGGGCAAACATAGCGGCAATAGAACTTATGCACGAACAACCCGAGCCCGAGCAGGCCCATGGCGTAGAGCACGAAGGGCCAGGAGCGCACGAAAAACAGCGTGATGCTGGTCTTGAAGGGCTCGATTTCGGCCAGCCGCTCGGCCAAGGTCAGCGAATAAAAAGCCGTGGGCACCAGCCCGATCAGAATCAGATATTTCAACCATTGCAGCCGCCGATGGCTGCTATCGGAGATTTTCCATTGCGGGATGTGCAAGCGCTTGGCGATCCAACCGAGCATCTCTTGCAGCGCGCCGAACGGGCAAAGCCAGCCGCAGAATACCCCGCGCCCCCAGACGAACAGGCTGACGAAGGTGAAGCTCCAGAGCATGAAGATCACCGGGTCCATCAGGAACACCTGGATATCGAAGTTCTTCCACAGCGCCAAAAGCAACGTAAAGATATTCACCACCGACAGCTGGCCTTGGGCGTAGAGGCCGATGAACACCAGCGTGAACAGCAGAAAACCGGCCCGGAACAGGTGAAATCCTCGGCTATGCCGGCTGATGCGGTGCTGCCAGATGAACACACCTGTCAGCAGCAGCAATGACAGCCCCAACACTCCAACCTGCCACCAGCGCTCCTGCCACATCCGCAGCCAGACCGGGACCGGCTCGGCAACAACCTGTGCCTGTTGGACGTCGAACAGCTCGGGGGCGAGCTGAAAATCGCGGGTGAACTGGGTGTGGGTTTCCACCAAGTGGTTGCGCGGCAACCTCACGTTGAGGCGCAGGCCGGCCGGCTCTGCGGGGTTGAATGCATTGTGTGCCTTGATTCGGAACACGTGCGCTTCGTCCGCATCGATGGGCACGTTCAACATTGCCAGCACCGCGCCGTTGTTAAAGTTCATGTCGTGCAGTTCGATGGCGTGATCGTTCTGCATCAGCACCAGCCGACTCGGCGTGGTGGCGGGCATGAAGTCGTCCGGTACATGGCGATATATGCCCGACGACATCACCAGCAATGCCTGTTCATTGGGTTTCAGCTCTTCCATCAGTCGTTGGAATTCCGCGTCACCGAGCAGGTTACGGCCGATAGTCGGCGCGTTCAGGTAGGCGAAGTACAGATCGCTGAAAGGCCTGTTCTCTCCGTCCGCCTCGAGGTCCGGATAGTCATCGAGCGTATGCCCTATCGCCCGCTCCACCTCGTTGCGACTGATCGTCCAGCGCTGAACGAAACCTTCTCGAAGCAATTCGCCCCAGTCGAGCGGCTGGTAAACATCAGGCTTGGCGGTCGCCAGCGGGCCACTGGAAAAACCTTCGAGTAACTGCCGGGCAACGCTCAGCGCGGAAAGCAGAACGGTCTCGTTGAGAATGACCAGCGACACCGTGGCCTTGCTCACGCCGTCGATCCGTGTCACCGAGTCGCTCGCGGCCATCCCCCCTTCCCGACCGCCTACCACGATGGGCTTGCCAATCGATTTTTGCCGATACTGCTCAACGAAATCGAACAGAGATTGCTCGCCAAGCCCGTGCAGAAATACCGGCTCGTGATGTTCCAGCACCTTGATGCCGGCCAGTACGCCCTGCGGATCCATGCCGATCAGCAGCCGTATCGGCTTGCCGGAAAAGCCCTGAAGATTGGAGTAGTCGGTGGATTCAAAGGCGTAGCCGAGCAACTCGTCGAGTTGATACGCGCTGTAGACCGGCGGGTTTTCC
This sequence comes from Pseudomonas sp. SST3, assembly GCF_003325755.1. Next base: position 243,793 of record NZ_QORI02000006.1, read on the forward strand.
TGCTTGGGCTCGATGCGCGTGGCCTTCGGAAACAGCTGCATGATCTGTTCGTCCAGACCCTGCGCGAAGAGCGATGGGCTGACCAGTACGCACAACAACAAGAGCGCGCGCACGCACGGAGTCAGGGTGGCGCTGCGAGTCATGGGTGCCTCTAGGCTTGCCGTTATACACCCATGCTAATCAGCAGCCCCCTGGACACCATGCCACTTGCTGGTCAGAAAGGCAGTACTTCAGTCTAGGGCCGCCCCCACAGGTAGACGTTTATCGCAAGCAGCACCGACGTCGGGAACGATGAGCTACTGCCTCGGGCCCAATCCAGACAACCCCAGGAGGTCCAGCAATGAGCAAGGCCGTCAAACCGGATGCCGAACAGCCCTACTTCGATACGCCCTCACACATCCCGAGCGGTAGCAATCATCAGATCCCACACAGCCATCGGCTGGTTTACCGCGACCACGATGTAATCGTGCACATCACTGGCTATGAGTATGAAACCTTCGGAGAGACGCTGTGGGCCGTGGGTGCAGAAGTGGTGAAAGACCTTGAAATCGTCGTCCCGGTCAGCATCGACCAGACGCAGCATTACCGCAGTTTCGATGAAGCGCTCGAGCGCGGTTGTGAGATGGGCAGAGAACTGGTCGATCGACTGTAACACCTGCTCTCGCCTGGCCCTTGGTCCCGAAGACCGCCCTGATCCACCGCTATTCCGGGAGGAAGACTCAATGAGCGATAACAACGCCAAAGTACGACACGATGACGGTGCGCACCGCTACGTGCTGGAGGTCGACGGTCAGGACCTCGGCTTCGCCGAATACCGTGACGACGGTCAACGCCAGATATTCACCCACACCGAGGTAGACCAGAGCCTCTCTGGGCAGGGCATGGGTAGTAAGCTGGTCCGCGAGTCGCTCGACGATGCACGCCGCCGAGGCAAGCGTGTGGTACCGGTTTGCGGGTTCGTCGCCGACTACGTGAAGAAGCATCCGGAGTGGAACGACATAATCGACTCGCCTGCTTGAAAAAGGTCCGCGCCGGCTGCGATCGCCGCCTTGGGCAGGTACCATGCGCGCGCCCAATCCAGATGCGCCTGTAATGAGCTGCACCAACCGCAAGATCGATCGATTACGCCAGCAAATTCCTGGCTTTGCCTGCGAGCCCGGCTGCCATGACTGCTGCGGGCCTGTAACGGCGTCGTCCGAGGAAATGGCTCGACTGCCTCACCGCAGCGACGCCGAACACGATGCCGCCTTAGCGCATTGGGACTGCGTGCATCTCGGTCCTAATGGCTGCGAAGCCTACGCCGAGCGCCCTCTCATCTGTCGACTGTTCGGTACCACCGCGAGCCTGCCTTGCCCGCGAGGCCGCGGCCCGGAAAGTCCCACTGCGCCAGAAGTGGAAAAACAGGTGCATCAGCTTATCGCCAGCACTCGTCAGGTACTGGTATAGGGTTTGTTGCCATCACAACGCGAGCCTCGTTGGCGCATGAAACGGCAACGCCCTCTAGCAACCCATTCAATAAGAGAAACAGATGAGCAACGAACTGCAGATCGAAGACCTCCGACTCGGCGACGGTAAGGCTGTGGTCAAGGGAGCCCTGATCACTACCGAATACCGCGGCCAGCTGGAAGACGGCACCACCTTCGACTCATCCTACGAACGCGGCAAGCCGTTCCAATGCGTCATCGGCACCGGTCGCGTGATCAAAGGTTGGGAGCAACAATTTTGTAAGTGACAATACGTCGATAATCTTCAAAGGTCGCCCTTAAACCTACACCTACAAACCAGCAGCCACATACGCGTGCAAGCCTCGTGGAGCCCCGAGACTTGACGCTGGCGAGTACCCGCCGTCAACCCCAAGGCTCGTCATTAAAATCGCTCAAAGAACCTCTTAGGAGCTTTAAAGAGGCGTAGATAAAACCTCATAAGCGGGGTGAGGCTGGGAGGTCCCGAAGGCGATCAAAACAAGCGAGAAACAACGCAAAATTTTCATTGTTCCTCTCCCATCTTCGAGCGCTGCTTACCTCAATGCCCCCACGCCACAAGCCAGTGGGCAAAGAAATGCTAAGCGAACCCGGACGCCACTGTTCTAAGATTCACCGCACTACTAATGCAAAAATTTAGTAGACTCGCTTTAGAAGTGACGACCAAGAGCTACCCTTGAAGCCTTTACCTGCGCAGCTTCCGGTCGGCGGGCTCCCTAAACCAGCGTTTCGTTGACGACCGCAGTATAGGAGAGAGCTTTGAATCTCTCATACAGTAATTAACTCAACTAGGAGTAACCATTCCAGTCATGAGTGAGACCAGTGAAGAGAAGACCAAGCGTAAGTATCTTCAGCTCATGAATGACTATGAGTGGAGCTACCAGTACTCAATTTTCTATGATGACCCTAGTTACAGCTGTCGACTGCTAGAAGACATGGTTGGGTTCAAACAAGCCTTAAGACGAAAGTGGCCTGATACAGCCTTCTTGATTCGCATCCAGAGTCATAGAAGAGAAATGGGCGCAGGAAGCAATAATAAAGTCTTGCAGGCCTTCCTCTCCATCCTAAGCACCAGCAAGCTACAGGGCATCATGGACGGATTCCTTGACCCTTTGTTTGCAGTCCAAGTTAACATTATGTACAAAAGGCTTAGCATCGATAAGCAAAAGCGGATGTACCAAGCAATTGCCCAGCAGATGCCTCACGATCTCTCTAAAGTTTTCAAAGACAAAACAGGTCCCATCAAGCGGTACACCATCTTGAACAAGACGAAGCTGGCGAAACGTGAAAATCCTTTAACTGAACTTAATGCAGAGAGTAGCTAGCAGGTCCCGCCTATCATTTTATCTCAGAAACGGCTGCACTGATGACCATACAATCGGAGCGTGGCGAAATTTTAATCAGATGGATAGATTAGACGGAGCTGCAAGCTAACAAGTAAAGATATAGCTGCAAACGCTCCGAAATTTACCGAAGCGTCACAGCTAATCCAGTTTTGGTAGCTTGCATAGTCAGTCAATTATAGAAAGGTGCCTTGCCTGTCAGCCATAAGTGTCCGATCAATAGACCAGTGATCTAATAGGCAATAGAACATACTCTTCAAATCGGTAGACGCTTGAGAGTGGGTAGTAAATTGGCGCTGCATTGAAAGCTGCTCAAACTCTTTGGCTGTATTGAATAGGTTCTTTCCTACTTCAGGCCTAGAGAAATAGCTACCGAGAATATCAGCCTGCAAAGCAGCCAACTGCTTATCAACGCTCAGCCTCACCTGTCTGGCTGTAGTCGCCCCCTCCGTAGCGTGCTCCTCAACAAGCCCAAGCGCAATTCCCATTATCTTTTTCAAGCCGGACTTGCCTCTGGAACCATACGTGAAGCCCTCCTCCAATATTGCCGAGCGCTCGTTTGGCTCGACAAAAGCGAGATCTTTCAGCAAGTAGTCAATCGTCAGAGCCACTAGAGAGCAAATAAAATATAAGCACCGCAGAGCTATCTCTCGCTGAAGGGGGTTTTCAATCGCAGCTTGAGCAAAGAACTTGGCATGCTCAAGCCATGCATTGCAGCTATCAAAAGTCAATCCTCTTGATAAAAGCCCTTTGCAAAACCTCATTCGCCATTTCCAGTCGCCGTCGAGCTTACTCAAAGAGTATTCGGCGATGCGGCTGAAAAACTCTTCATCGCTAAGCCTCAACGGATTTAGGCCCTCCCGACTGCCTAGTCTGGCGAGAAAAGAACCATCCAGCACGACCACGTCGAGTTCATTACCGAAGTTCTTGACCTCAGGTCTTCGATCAGTTGTGGCTACAATGACATTGGTCGCTCCGACAGCTTTCTGGAGGCCTTTAGCCCAGAATATACGTTCAATAGCTTGTGGGGTTTTTTTATTCTTAGCGTCGACTATTGTTATCTCGCGTGAAACGGACGACGCCCGGCTGTACAACCATAGGTCAATATCGGTGACATCAAACCCTTCGTACGTGAAAGGGACACCTCTCACAACGTAATAGCCAGACTTCGAAAAATAAGATCGTAACAACTCTTCTGCAATATAGCCCTTTCCTAGACTTGTCGGCTTGACCATTAGAACACTCCTGTTCGAAGTGCTGACAACATATCATTAGTTGCTCTAGGGCTGTTTTGCAATTGTTTGCGGCGCTGGACGGACCTGTTTGCTTCCGGCCCTACGTACCCTACTAGGGAGGCTGTAGGTAGCACCGTCAACGAATGCTCGCTAACATCACCCTCTCTAATAGCTTTTCGGGCAAGCTCACCGATTTCTCTCTTTAATAGCAACAGCATCGGCCCACGCCGGCCGTTTTTCTCGCCATGAAATACTTGCACGACGCCTTTAAGCTCAAGCACTTTGTAATCTTGCCCAATTGCTGACACCGGACCAACAGCCTCACCTCGAATTAGCGCGGATAGCAAAGCATCTACCATGCGAATATTGCCTCTTGCATAATCACTCTTGGTAATGCCGTAAGTCACTGAGCTAAGAAACGCTTTAGCCAAATCGAAAGCGTCATCGACCATTGAGTTGCTGCCAAACTTAGAAAACGCGGACGGGAGAGTAACAAACCCGGTGTTGCTGACGTTGTTGTTAACGATGCTTATGTCAAAAAGCCCTATTGAAGAGACTTTGTTAAACAACCCCTCACCAAGCATGTGTTTGACAGTATCAACATCGATACACGCCTTTCGCTTCAGCAAGTCGGTAAAGTCAGCTAGCAGCTGTCGTTCCTGAGCGGCCAGAGAATCTAGGACGAGCATCAGCTTCCCAGAAGTTTCACGCCTAAAGAGATTTCCATTGAAAAGCAGGGTTTCGCTAGCATCAAGCTGCTCCGACTCTACGAATCCTATGTCACCTGCCTCAGTGAATAGCTGATCGACATCGGCAGCCGCGAGCTGGCGTAAGTCTGCGATTTCAGATCGAACCTCACTCGCCCTAACAGGAGCGATTGAAGCCCTCTCTGCGAGGTCAATGGCCCCGAGCTCAATGGGGTCGGGAGCCAGCTTGGCGAAGATGTCTGCAGTGTGATTCAGTACAGATTCTGATGTTACGCCTAGAGCTACGACTTCGCCGGTCTTGCTGACGTCGATGTAGTCGTTACCTTTCAATATTTTGAGAAGATTTGGTAATTCAAGCATCAGGCTTATGTTTGATGCCTTGGCTAAGGATGGTCTGAAGTAGTCAGGTATTTCTGGCTGACTCCAGCCCTTGCCGATTTCAAAACGGTGATTCGGCTAAAAAACGATCAAATCATCCCCTCTTTCCGGATTTATAGCCGGCGCGAGCACCTCGCGCCGGCCATTTCCCGCATTACAGACGCACCTCTCCTGCATTCGTCAGCAAATGTCGGCGCGCCATCCACAGGTTCGACAGCGCGAACAGTGTCACCAACTGCGCGGTGTTCTTCGCCAGGCCACGGAAGCGTGTCTTCACGTAGCCGAATTGGCGCTTGATCACCCGGAACGGGTGCTCGACTTTGGCGCGCACCTGGGCCTTGGATT
>NZ_QORI02000007.1 GCF_003325755.1 Pseudomonas sp. SST3
TCACCGATGCTTCAGCCGGTCGTTTAGGCGTAGCCCTCAATGGAACGAAAGCCGGCAACGCCGCTGGTGGCTGATCTCGGTAAAGCGGTAGCCACTTGCGAATGACGTTGGCGTTGATGCCATGGCGTATGGCCACGCTGGAAACGCTAGCACCGGATTGCAGGCACTCCTGAACAACCTGGGCCTTGAACGGTTTGGGGTAAGAGCTTCGTTGGCGCATGGAAATCCCGGCGATAAGGGCTATCGCGTCCGCTTAAAAAACGCGGACACCATCGCCCTTAATGCTGGAGTTCGGAAGGTGAGTTGGCTGGACGCTTACGATAGAAGGAGCCGACCTGAGACGCAACGGAGTGCCGCGAAGCGATGCTTCGCGAGCAGAACACGCTGCGGGACCGAGTCTAGAGAGAGGCTATGTGGCGGTATTGAACGATCGTGCAGCTTTGAGGAAGGGGCGACAATTAGCAGCGTCGGAGCATCTCAAGCCACCGCGCCGGAGAGATTCCGTAAGCCTTTTTGAAATGTCGTGTCATATGGCTTTGGTCCGCGAACCCGACGTTGAAAGCCACATCGATCAATGGTTGCCCAAGCAGTAATTGTCGTTTCACTTGATCTAAACGCCGCATCGTCAGATATCGATAGGGGCTCGTTCCATATAGCGCCCTGAAGTCACGAGACAGGCTCCAACGATCACGGCCGCTGGCAGCTTCGAGCTCATCAAGCGAAATAGTGCTGTCCAGTGCGCTATGAATATATTCACGCGCCAGTTCAGCTGCACTGTAGTTAAGCGTACGTCGACGCTTTCTTATGCCTGAAACTTGGGCAAGAGCATGCGCTAAATCGTAGATCGCATCCTCCTCCTCAAGCGGCTCGATCTCGCAATCCATGTCTTGCATCAGCGTCTGGGTAGCTGCGTACAGACGTTGATCCCGTGAAATCCCGTCGGGTACAAACGGCAACGTGGTTCCGCCTAAGGCTTCCTGCAGCAGTGCGGGCTCGATATACAAGATTCGGTAGTGAAATCCATCCGTGCTACCTGCTTCACCGTCGTGCAATTCATCGGGATGGATGACGATTGTGCCGCCCGGCAGGCTGTGTTTCATGCCGTCTCGATAACGGAAACTATGAACCCCCGCAAGGGTGCGACCGACTGCGTAGGTGTCGTGTCGGTGGGGCTCGAAACCAAAGCCGCCGAAGTACGCTTCCATACGCTCAAGCTTTGTTTGTGGGGCTCGTACTGCCCAATCCTCACCGGCCATCATCGTTGCTCCTAGATGCAGTGTTCGACGGGAGACCCAGCGCCGCGTCAACCGCTAACGGGCCGTTAGCCCGACCCAGCCAATAGAACCGCCAACTGTGTGCAAAAAAAAGCGCGCAGCTTGAACTACGCGCCTCTTGTACAGGCTGGCAAACCCTAGCACGGGCGATAAGGAGCCCCGTTGTAACAGAACTCACTTAGACACATCAGGAGGCTTCTGGCCTCGTCTATGTCAATTCTAAGCATAACGACCAGATGATGGACAGCCGCGCAGTACGCGAACGCGTGTAAGCATTTTCCTACGGCCGGTGGATGTCTTTGGCCGTGCGCCGTGGGCCTTAGTCATGGTTCGTGGCTGGTTTAGTATGGGCGCTTGCGCTTGCGTTCGTGCGGCGGCGCGGCCGGAGGTGTGCCTTGGCTGGTCCACATTTGCGGCCAAGCATGGCGATGGTGGTGGAGTGAGTAGCCCAGCTCGTTGCGCCCAGGGATCAGCAGCTCGTACTGCCGTGTAAAAACCTGGATAGCCTTAACGACCTTTACCGCTTGGGACGACAAAGGGACCGGATAGTCGGGCACGTCGGAGCCTTGAGCCCTAACTCTTTTGCGCAGCTGCTTGACCGCGCTCGCTGGGACTCTTCCGATTTTTCCCCAGGATCTACCCCGGCCGCCATTTTCCGCCGAGCCTTCCCGACGCAGCCGAGCTTCTTTCAGCGATACTTCCGGATAGGTGCCTAGCGAGACGCGCTGGGCCCTCCCACTCGCTCGGTATCGAAAATGCCAGTACTTATCTCCACGAGGATGGACAAACAAGGCCAGCCCGTCTCCATCTGAGACGGTGTACGCCCTCTCACTGGGCTTGGCTTGGCGTACAGCCGTATCGGTCAGTGCCATGTGTACATCTCCCGAAACTCGAATTCGTGATGTACACATTTATGTACCTAAATATCGGCGCTGGTACAAGGCGTTGTGAGTCCGGCTGATAATCTTCAGGCACAAAAAAGCCCCTATTACGGGGCTTTCAGGGATTTCCGATTCCTCCAGAGAGGTCTCGAAATCATGTGATGGTGCGGACGGAGAGACTCGAACTCTCACACCTTGCGGCGCCAGAACCTAAATCTGGTGTGTCTACCAATTTCACCACGTCCGCAAACTTTTAAACGAAAACGCCAGGCACTGCCTGGCGTTTCGGAATATGGGGTGGACGATGGGGTTCGAACCCACGACCGCAGGAGCCACAATCCTGTGCTCTACCAACTGAGCTACGCCCACCATATTGCCTTGCTTATGCCAGAGCCCTTAATGGCGCACCCGGCAGGACTCGAACCTGCGACCATCCGCTTAGAAGGCGGATGCTCTATCCAGCTGAGCTACGGGCGCTTTTATCTGCATCCTATCTGAGCGCAGACTTCAAGCTCCAGCCAATGAAGATCTTGACCTTCAAAAGCCGTCTTACCCAGCAGCAAGCTGTGCTCGACAAGCGGGGCGAATCTTAATGGCCTGCCCGCATGTCGTCAACACCAAAACCGAAAAAAATTCAGCCAGGTAAAGGAGTTACGGGAATCGATCGTCGCATCGCCTTTGCCAGACGCTGCCACCGTGCGAGAATGCGCGTCCTTTTTCAATCCTTCTCCATGGTTAATCACGCGTCATGACCGCAAAACTGATCGACGGTAAACAGATTGCCGCCAATATCCGCCAGCAGATAGCCGGCCGGGTTGCCGAGCGATCTCGGCAAGGTCTTCGGGTGCCGGGGCTGGCAGTGATCCTAGTGGGCAAGGACCCGGCCTCTCAAGTCTATGTGGCACACAAGCGCAAGGACTGCGAGGAAGTCGGGTTCAAGTCCATTGCCCATGATTTGCCGGCGGCGACCAGCCAGACGGAGCTGTTGGCCCTTATCGATCAGCTCAATGATGATCCGCTTATCGACGGCATCCTTGTGCAGCTTCCCTTACCCAAGCATCTGGACGCTTCGCAGCTGCTGGAGCGCATCCGTCCGGACAAGGATGTGGATGGCTTTCACCCCTACAACATTGGCCGTCTTGCACAGCGTATGCCTTTGCTCCGCCCTTGCACGCCGAAGGGCATCATGGCGCTGCTCGAAAGCACTGGCGTAGACCTTCACGGGCTTAACGCGGTGGTTGTCGGTGCATCCAATATCGTCGGACGGCCGATGGCGCTGGAGCTGCTGCTAGCTGGTTGCACGACCACCGTCACCCACCGATTCACCAATGACCTGGCCGATCACGTCAAGCGTGCCGACCTGATCGTGGTCGCAACAGGGATTACCGGCCTGGTAAAAGGCGACTGGATCAAGGAAGGCGCTATTGTCATCGATGTTGGAATCAACAGGCAGGCCGATGGCAAGCTGGTTGGCGATGTCGAATTCGACGTAGCAGCCAAGCGTGCCAGCTGGATTACGCCAGTACCCGGCGGGGTTGGCCCGATGACCCGAGCCTGTCTGCTGGAAAATACGCTGCACGCGGCGGAGTATTTGCACAAATAGTCTGAGTCGAGGCTGGATAGCCACCATGCTCTCAACTCATTGCTAATAGAAACGGCACCCTCAGGTGCCGTTTCTATTTAGCGCTTTCAAAAGCATCTGAACTTAGCGGTCCTGCTCCCAGGACTTGATCAGCTCGTCATAGCTGACAGTCTGGCCCTGAGGCTTTTCGTTCTCCAGGTTTGGGTTTCGGCGAGCCGGGCTGGCTCAGCCAGTATTCTGGATCACGTGGCTCGTTGAGCTTAGGTCCGCATTTGGGCTGTACATTGGCCCGCTCCAGTCGCGCCATCATGGTGTCCTGCGCTTCGGCTAGACCGTCCAGCGCTTCCTGAGGCGTCTTGTCGCCGCTGGCCGCTTCGGCGATGTATTGCCACCAGAGCTGCGCCAGGCGCGGATAATCCGGGACGTTGGTTCCGGTAGGTGTCCACTGAACTCGGGCAGGGCTGCGGTAGAACTCGACCAGCCCACCGAGTTTCGGCGCCGCTTCAGTCATCGCATCGGAGTTGATGTCAGACTCGCGAATTGGCGTCAGCCCAACCAGCGTTTTCTTCAACGACACGGTTTTCGCGACGGTGAACTGCGCATAAAGCCACGCAGCCAGACGACGTTTCTCAGGTGTGGACTCCAGAAAGGTCCAGGAACCGGCATCCTGATAGCCGAGCTTCATGCCCTCCTCCCAGTACGGCCCTTTGGGCGACGGCGCCATCCGCCACTTAGGTGTGCCATCCTCGTTGACCACCGGCAGGCCCGGTTTGGTCATATCGGCAGTGAAGGCGGTGTACCAGAATATCTGCTGGGCAATGTTGCCCTGCGCTGGAACCGGACCGGACTCAGAAAACGTCATACCCTGAGCCTCACGCGGTGCGTACTCACGCATCCAGTCGACATATTTCTGTGTCGCATAGACCGCCGCTGGCCCATTGGTTGCACCGCCGCGGGCAACGCTCGATCCGACCGGATGGCAATCCTCGACGCGAATGCCCCACTCATCTACGGGTAAGCCATTTGGCAACCCTTTGTCGCCAGCACCCGCCATGGAGAACCAGGCATCTGTGAAGCGCCAGCCTAGCGATGGGTCTTTCTTGCCATAGTCCATATGGCCATAGACGCGCTCGCCGTCGATCTCCTTGACGTGCTTGCTGAAGAACTCGGCAATGTCCTCATAAGCGGACCAGTTCACTGGCACACCGAGCTCATAGCCATAGCGTTCCTTGAACTGCTGCTTCAGCTCGGGGCGTTCGAACCAGTCAGCTCGGAACCAATACAAGTTGGCGAACTGCTGTACCGGCAGCTGATAGATCTTGCCGTCAGGCCCGGTGGTGAACGAGATTCCGATGAAGTCATCCAGATCGAGCGTTGGCAGCGTGTAATCCTTGGCTTCGCTCTCAATCATGTCGCTGATCGCAACTGCCTTTCCGTAGCGGAAATGCGTGCCAATCAAGTCGGAATCATTGATATAGCCGTCATAGATGTTCTTGCCGGACTGCATTTGCGTCTGCAGTTTTTCGACAACATCGCCCTCCTGCATCAGGTCATGCCGCAGGCGAATGCCGGTGATTTCGCTGAACGCCCGGGCCAGGGTCTTGGACTCATATTCATGGGTGGTGATGGTTTCCGACGCGACATTGATCTCCATTCCGCGGAAGGGCTCGGCAGCCTTGATGAACCAGCGCAACTCCTCCATCTGTTGTTCCGGCGACAGCGTCGATGGGTTGAATTCCGATTCGATCCATTTCTTTGCCGCATCTTCATAGGTATCGGCCCACGCCGTACCTGCCAAGCCGGACAACGTCAGCAGGGCCGTGAGCGCCATGCCATGTCGGGTGTTGTTTTTATTCTCGAACATAAACACCTCCTTTGGGTTTTTCGGAGGGATGAGCTGCGAGCTCAACCCCAGCGCATCACTGCAAACAACCAGACGAGAGATAGCGCGGACGCTATCCAGATGCTCCAGTCGGTCAGTCCTATCAGCAGAAGATGCCAATAGGCGCTGCCCAGAAGTCCAATGAACAACCGATCGCCGCGCGTGGTGACGATGGGCAGGAAGCCTTTGCGTGGGACACAGGGCCGCCTCAGCTCCCATGCGCTCATCAGCGTCAGCATCAGACCGATGACCGCGAAAAACACTGCGGTCGGAGTGGTCCAGGCCATCCAGTTCATGTGCTATCTCCTATACCCGACCCAGGGCGAAGCCCTTGGCCACGTGATTGCGGACGAACCAGATCACCAGCATGCCGGGAAGAATAGTCAGCACACCGGCGGCCGCCAGCACGCCCCAGTCGATCCCAGAAGCCGAAACGGTACGAGTCATCACCGAGACAATGGGTTTGGCGTCGACCGAGGTCAGCGTGCGGGCCAGCAACAGCTCAACCCAGGAAAACATGAAGCAGAAGAACGCCGTCACACCAATGCCCGAGCCAGTCAGCGGAATGAAAATTTTCACGAAGAACTTGGGAAAGCTGTAGCCGTCGATGTAGGCCGTCTCATCGATTTCCTTCGGCACGCCCGACATGAAACCTTCGAGAATCCATACCGCCAGGGGCACGTTGAACAGGCAATGGGCCAAGGCCACTGCGATATGCGTATCGAACAAGCCGATTGATGAGTAAAGCTGAAAGAAAGGCAGCAGAAACACTGCCGGCGGAGCCATCCGGTTGGTCAGCAGCCAGAAAAACAGGTGCTTGTCACCGAGAAAGCGGAAGCGGGAAAACGCGTATGCGGCAGGCAATGCCACGGCCAGCGAAATGATCGTGTTCAAGCACACGTAGTACAGCGAGTTGATATAGCCGCTGTACCAGCTGCGATCGGTAAAGATCACTTTGTAGTTGTCAAACGTGAGGTCCCGAGGCCAGAGCGTCAGTCCGCCGAGAATTTCAGTATTGCTCTTGAACGACATGTTGATGAGCCAGTAGATCGGCACCATCAGAAAGGCGATATAGAGGATCAGTACCACTCGCTTGCGCAGGTTCATCAGCGTGCCCTCTTCATTTCTGGTCGCCATGGGTCATGGCCGTATAAAACAGCCATGACACCAGCAAAATGATCAGGAAGTAGATCAACGAGAACGCCGCCGCCGGGCCCAGATCGAACTGCCCCACCGCCATTTTGGTCAACGTCTGACTGAGGAATGTGGTGGCATTGCCCGGCCCGCCGCCGGTGAGTACGAACGGCTCGGTATAAATCATGAAGCTGTCCATAAAGCGCAGCATCACGGCGATCAACAGAACGCTCTTGAGCTTGGGCAATTGAATGTAGCGGAAGACCGCCCAGGCCGATGCCCTGTCGATACGTGCGGCTTGATAGTAGGCGTCCGGGATCGCTCGCAAGCCGGAGTAGCACAGCAGCGCGACCAACGAAGTCCAATGCCATACATCCATCACCAGCACCGTGACCCAGGCATCCCGAGTATTGGATGCGTAGTTGTAGTCAATGCCTAGTTCGCGAAGGCTGTAACCCAGCAGGCCGATGTCGGCGCGTCCGAAGATCTGCCAAATCGTCCCGACAACGTTCCAAGGTATCAATAGCGGAATCGCCATCACGATCAGGCAGAGAGAGGCCCAGCGACCACGGGTCGGCATCGTCAGCGCGACCGCGATGCCCAGCGGAATTTCGATCAGCAGGACGCAGCCGGAAAAGATGAACTGCCGCAACAGCGAATCATGCAGGCGAGGGTCATGAAGGATCTGGCGATACCAGTCTGCGCCGACAAAAAAGCGCGTCGAGGAATCAAAGATGTCCTGAACCGAGTAATTCACCACGGTCATCATCGGTAGGATGGCGCTGAAGGCGACCAGCAGAAACACAGGCAATACCAGCCACCACGCGCGATTGTTCTGGATCTTGGTCATGGCCGTTCCTCTACCAGCCGATCATCGGCATAGAGCATCAGCCACTGGGCAGGAAAGCCTACCCAGGCCTGCCCTGTTGGGACGGGCTGATCCTCTGGCAGGCGCGCTTTGAGCAGATGGCCTTGCAGCCGGAGCGTGAGTATTTTGTAGGTACCGAGGTCTTCTACCCGCACGACCTCGGTCTGCATTCCTCCGGTTGTCGGTTCTTCCGTCACCTGAACGAACTCCGGGCGGATGCCGATCTGCAGACGACTTTCAGCCAGGTCGGCCAGCCGAGCCGCCAGCGCTCCGGAGACCGGTAGGTGCTGATCGCCAAAACCAACACCGCCCGCCTCGGCACGAACGTCGATCAGATTCATGCCGGGACTGCCGACAAAGAACCCGACAAAGGTGTGCTGTGGCCGCTCGAAGAGCTCCCGCGGCGTACCGAACTGGACGATCTGCCCGCCATGCATCACCGCGATCTTGTCGGCGAACGTCGAAGCCTCCAGCTGATCGTGAGTTACGTAAATCATGGTGATATTGAACTGCTCATGGATCTGCTTGAGCTTGCGGCGCAGCTTCCATTTCAGATGCGGATCGATCACGGTCAGCGGCTCGTCGAAGAGAATCGCCGACACGTCGTCCCGTACCAGACCGCGCCCCATGGAGACCTTCTGTTTCTCATCCGCGGTCAGGTTGCGGGCTTTGCGCTTGAGCAATGGATGCAGGTCAAGCACCTCGGCAATCTCGTGCACCTTACTGGTGACCCGCGCTTCCGGGACGCCCTGATTGCGCAGCGGGAAAGCCAGATTGTCGAACACGGTCATGGTGTCGTACACCACCGGAAACTGGAAAACCTGGGCGATATTGCGCTGCTCGGGCGTCATCCTGCTCACCTCGCGGGCGTCGAACAGCACCTGGCCCTCGGATGGGCTGAGCAATCCGGAAATGATGTTGAGCAAAGTCGACTTGCCGCATCCGGAGGGGCCCAAAAGAGCGTAGGCACCGCCCTGCTCCCACACATGGTCCATCTCACGAATCGCATAGTCCTCCGCCCCGCGCGGCTGCGAGTTGTAGCTGTGGGCAAGGTTCTTCAAGCGAATCTCAGCCATGGTGCTCTCCTCAGAGGCGTCGAGCCGGTGCCTGGGCCAACTGGCCGGCGGCATCGAACACAAACAGCTTGTGGGTCGGCACATACACCCGGATTGGCGAATCCACCGCGTAGTCGTGCAGGCCCTGCAGGTGCAGCACGAGGCTGAAGTGGTCGTTGCGCACATGGAGGAAGGTTTCCGAGCCACTGATTTCCGCTAGCTCGACGATTCCGGACACCTCCAGATCGTCGTCATTGGAGGGGACGAGGCCAATATGGCTGGGACGAATGCCGAACTGGTACTCGCCCTCGCGCAAGGTCCGCAGGCCCGCATTAAGAGGAAAATGCATGCTGTCCTGAAAGCTGACTTCGTTGGCGCCAATCCTGCCCGGCAGCAGATTAATCGGCGGCTCGGAGAACAGCTCGGCACTGAGCATGTGGCTGGGCCGGTGATAAACCTCGGAAGTCGGCCCGCTCTGTATCACTCGGCCCTCATGCAGGACGGTTGCCGTTCCGCCCAGCGCCAGCGCCTCATTGGGCTCGGTGGTGGCATAAACGGCGATGCTACGCCGAGTCTTGAAGAGCTCGCGCATCTCCTGGCGGAGCTCTTCACGCAACTTGTAGTCGAGGTTGACCAGCGGCTCGTCGAACAGAACCAGATCCGCATCCTTGACCAGCGCTCTAGCCATCGCGGTGCGCTGCTGCTGGCCACCGGATAGTTCCAGTGGATACCGTTGAAGAAATTCTTCGATATGCAGCATCTCGGCAGTTTCACGCACCTTGCGCTCGATATCCGCCTTGCTCACGCCAGCCTGACGCAGCGGCGAAGCAATGTTCTCGAAGACACTCAGCGTCGGGTAGTTGATGAACTGCTGGTAAACCATCGACACGTTGCGCTTGCGTACGGGAACCCCGGTCACGTCCGCGCTGTTCATCAGGATTCGTCCTTTGTTCGGTTTGTCGAGCCCGGCCATCAGGCGCATCAGCGAGGTCTTGCCCGACAGGGTTCGCCCGATCAATACGTTGAACGAGCCGGGTTCGAAAACCAGGCTGGCGTCGTCGATATGCAGGTGGCCATCGACCGTCTTGGTGACGTGTTCCAAGGTGAGGGACATGCCGCATCCTTCTAATTGTTATGGCCAGATGCAGAGCGATATCCGTGCCAGGTCCCACCAACGGCTCTAGCGTGAGAATTGCTGCCAAAAGCGGTGTTCTCAAGTGTTCAAAATGAACAATTGTGAACATTGACACTGAACAGAAATGAACAAGACTGTTCAGAGCCGCCAGACGCGGCAGCAGTCTTATAACAACAAGAATTGCACCCTCAGAGAGGCAACATGGCCGACCCAGCCCAGTCCATCTCACATCAGGCTCTGGTAGAGGATTCCTGGAGCCGCTGCGAACGCTACGGGTTGAATCCGCTTAGCACCCCCAGTTTCGGCCAGCCGGCAGAGCAGGACGTTAACGCCCTGTTGGAGCGTCAGCGAAGTCTGGTGCAGACCACCCAACGCGAAGTGCTGCCGTACTACGAGAACATCCTTTCGAACTCGAGCTGCCTGATTCTTCTGGCGGACAGCGGCGGGCAGTTGCTCCAATCCTGGGGGGATCGGCGCTTCGTCGAGCCCGCGCAGCAACGAGGCTTCAAGCCCGGCGCGAGCTGGATGGAGCGCGACACGGGGACCAATGCGATCGGCACTGCATTGGCCAGTGGGCAGGCCGTTCATATTCAGCGCGACGAGCACTTCCTCAAGGCCAACCGCTACCTATCCGGTGCGGCGTCACCGATCTTCGACGCGCAACGTCAGCTTATCGCAGTGCTCGATGTGTCCAGCGACAGCTACCTTCCGCCTTCGCACACCCTCGGCATGGTCAAGATGATGAGCCAGTCGGTGGAGAATCGGCTGATCCTCAACCTGTTTCATGACGACTGTTTCCAGCTGACCTTCAATACCGGGCAGGACAACCTCGACAGCCAGTGGGCTGGCCTGCTTGTCTTCGATGAGTCCGGGTTGATCGTCTCGGCTAACCGGCGCGCCGACAATCTGCTCGGCGTAGCGCTGGCGAGTACCCGCATCGACAGGCTGTTCGACATTCCGCTGCTGCAGCTGGTCAATCAACCCGAAGATCAACCCTTGCTATTGCGAGCCATGGGCCGCCATCGCTTTCACGGCATCGTTCGACGCCCACAGAAGCCACGCATCCAGCCTCGCGACTTTCGCAAGGCGCCCAGACCGGAGCAGCCCATCGATTTGGCCGGTATCGACCAGGGCGACCCGCAGGTCCATAAAGTGATTCACCAGGCCCAGCTCATGCTGGAAAAGAACGTTCCGATCCTTGTGCACGGTGAGACGGGCGTCGGTAAGGAAATACTGGTCAAGGCGCTGCACGCGGCCAGTTCGCGAGCCAAGGCACCGCTGATCGCGGTGAATTGCGCGGCGATTCCCCAGGAGCTGATCGAGTCGGAACTGTTCGGCTATGAAAAAGGCGCCTTCACCGGTGCGCATCAGAAAGGCAGTCTCGGCCTGATCCGCAAGGCTGACGGGGGCGTATTGTTTCTCGACGAGATCGGCGATATGCCGCTGAACCTGCAGGCACGCCTGTTGCGTGTGCTGCAAGATCGTAGCGTCCAACCGCTCGGGGGTGGAGAGCCCTCCCCGGTCGACTTTCGGTTGATTTGCGCAACGAATCGCTCCCTACGCCAAGACGTCGAAAGCGGCCGTTTTCGCCAAGACTTGTTTTATCGCGTCAGCGGTCTCAGCGTGGAGCTGCCACCGCTGCGAGCCCGCCGCGACAAGCAGGCCCTGATCCAGCGAATCTGGGAGCAACACCGGGAACCCCAGCAATGGGCGGGATTACATACCGAGGTACTGCGCCTGTTCGAAAACCACCCCTGGCCAGGAAACATACGTCAACTGAGCAGTGTGATTCAGGTTGCGCTGGCGTTGGCCGAGGATCAGCCGATCCGCCCGGAGCATCTGCCGGACGACTTCTTCGTCGACCTTGAAAAAAACACCGACACCTATGGCCGAACGGAGCTACTCCAGCCCTCACCCAAGACCACCCAGCTTCCATTTACTTCAAATCAGCCGTTGCGCTCGCAATTCGAGGCCTGTCGCGGCAACGTTTCGCACCTCGCCCGGCACCTGGGTGTCAGCCGCAACACCCTCTACAAGCGCCTGCGCGCCGAGGGAATCTGGAAAGGATAAGGCGTCGAGCCGCCGGTCGGCCCGCACACCAAGCGCCAAAAAGCTTAGCGTCTTAACCGCATCGCTGGCGCGCCCCACGGCGAATGCAGGCCGAAGGCCGGCCCGACCACCTCAGAACAAGCACAACAGTCAGGGTTATTCGCCCAGACGCCAAGTCGTGCCGCCTTTGCCGTCTTCCAGCACCACACCCATGGCGGTCAACTGGTCTCGGATACGGTCGGACTCTGCCCAGTTCTTCTCGAACCGGGCTTGCAGTCGAGCGGCAATCAGCGCCTCTACCTGGGCCGCATCCACCTTGCCTGCGGCGCCGGCCTGCAGAAAGGCGTCTGGGTCCATCTGCAACACGCCGAGCACACTCGCCAGTTCTTTCAAGCGAGCCGCAAGTGCCGCGGCGCCTTGCTGATCGGTTTCGCGCAAACGGTTGACCTCGCGAGCCATTTCGAACAACACGGCGCACGCTTCAGGAGAGTTGAAGTCATCATCCATGGCTTCGCCGAACCGCGAGGTGAAACTCTCGCCGCCTTCGGCAGACACGTCGGGAAGGCCCCTGAGCGCGGTATAAAACCGCTCCAGCGCACCTTTAGCCTCTTTAAGGCTGTCCTCGGAATAGTTGATCGGACTGCGGTAATGGCTCGAAACCAACAGGTAGCGCACCACTTCCGGCTGGTACTTATCCAACACATCGCGAATGGTGAAGAAGTTGCCCAACGACTTGGACATCTTCTCGCCATCGACGCGGACCGCACCGGCATGCATCCAGGCATTGGCGTACTGCTTGCCGGTGGCCGCTTCGCTTTGCGCGATCTCGTTCTCGTGATGCGGAAACACCAGATCAGGACCACCGCCGTGAATATCGAAGGTCTCGCCCAAGCAGCACGTGGACATGACCGAGCACTCGATATGCCAGCCCGGACGGCCCGCGCCCCAGGGCGACTCCCAGCTCGGCTCGCTCGGCTTGGCGGCCTTCCAGAGCACGAAGTCCAGCGGATCTTCCTTGGCTTCGTCGACTTCGATGCGCGCACCGATTTTCAGATCCTCGATCTTGCGCCGTGACAGCTTGCCGTAGCCGACGAATTTGCCGACCCGGTAGTAGACATCGCCGTTCCCCGGCGCGTAAGCGAAGCCTTTGTCGATCAGAGTCTGGATCATGCTGTGCATGCCAGCGATGTACTCGGTGGCACGCGGCTCATTATCGGGACGCAACACGTTGAGCCGTGCCTCATCCTCATGCATGGCGGCGATCATGCGCGTGGTCAGCGCCTCGAAAGTTTCGCCGTTTTCCTGAGCGCGACGGATGATCTTGTCGTCGATATCGGTGATGTTGCGCACGTAGGTCAAATCGTAACCACGCTGGCGCAACCAGCGCGAGACGACATCGAACGCCACCATGACCCGCGCGTGGCCGATGTGGCAGAAGTCATAGACCGTCATGCCGCAGACGTACATACGCACCTGATTGCCGACCAGCGGCTTGAGTGGCTCCTTGGCCTTGGTCAGGGTGTTGTAGATCGACAACGCCATTTACTGGCCTCCCCAGGAATCACGCAGCGTCACAGTACGGTTGAACACCATGGCGCCCGGCCGGCTGTCTTTGCGGTCGACGCAGAAATAGCCTTCGCGCTCGAACTGGAAGCGATCTTCAGCTTCGGCCGAGGCCAATGAAGGTTCGGCGCGGCAGCCTTTGAGCACGACCAGGGATTCGGGATTGATGTTGTCGAGGAAGCTACCCCCCTGCTCTTCGTTTTCAGCGGACGCCTTCTCGGGATTGGCAGAGCGGAACAGGCGATCGTACAGACGCACTTCACACTCGACGCTCTCAGCGGCCGGGACCCAGTGAATAACGCCCTTGACCTTGCGGCCCTCGGGGTTCTTGCCCAGCGTGTTTTCATCGTAGGAGCAGCGCAGTTCGACGATGTTGCCTTGTTCGTCCTTGATCGCTTCATCGGCACGGATCACATAGCTGCCACGCAGGCGCACTTCGCCACCCGGAATCAGGCGCTTGAACCCGGCTGGTGGTGCTTCTTCGAAATCGGTGGCATCGATATAAATTTCCCGCGAGAACGGCAGCTGGCGCACGCCGATGTCCTGCTTCGGATGGCGAGGCAGTTCGAGGTTTTCTATTTGGCCTTCGGGATAGTTGGTGATGACGACCTTCAGCGGCTTGAGAACGCACATGGCTCGTGGTGCATTCGCGTCCAGGTCCTCGCGAATCGCGAATTCGAGCATGCCGATATCAACCACGCCGCCGGCGCGGTTCACGCCGATCATGTCGCAGAAGGTACGGATCGACGCCGGCGTGTATCCGCGCCGACGGTAGCCGCTGAGCGTCGACATCCGCGGGTCGTCCCAGCCACCGACGTGCTTTTCATCGACCAGCTGCTTGAGCTTGCGCTTGCTGGTGATGGTGTAGTTCAAGTTGAGGCGGGCAAACTCATACTGACGCGGGCGCGCCGGAACCGGCAGGTTTTCGAGGAACCACTCGTAGAGCGGACGGTGATCTTCAAACTCCAGGGTACAAATCGAATGAGTGATGCCTTCGATGGCATCCGACTGGCCATGAGTGAAATCGTAACTCGGGTAGATGCACCAGTCATTGCCGGTCTGATGATGATGCGCATGGCGGATTCGATAGAGAATCGGGTCGCGCAGGTTCATGTTCGGTGAGGACATGTCGATCTTCGCGCGTAACGCCTTGGCACCGTCAGGAAATTCGCCGGCCTTCATCCGAGCGAACAGGTCCAGGTTTTCTTCCACCGAACGATCCCGGAACGGGCTGTTCCTGCCGGGCTCGGTCAGACTGCCACGGTACTCCCGAGCCTGCTCGGACGTCAGGTCGCAGACGTAGGCCTTCCCAGCCTTGATCAGTTCGATGGCCCAGTCGTGCAGCTGCGCGAAATAGTTGGAGGCGTAGCGCTCCTCGCCCGCCCACTGGAAACCGAGCCACTGGACGTCGCTCTTGATGGCGTCGATGTATTCCTGATCTTCTTTCGCCGGGTTGGTGTCGTCGAAGCGGAGGTTGCACTCGCCACCGAACTCTTGGGCCAGACCGAAGTTCAGGCAAATCGACTTGGCATGGCCGATATGCAGGTAACCATTGGGCTCGGGCGGAAAGCGCGTGACGATCTTGGCATGCTTGCCGGATTCCAGGTCGGCCTGGACGATCGGGCGGAGAAAATTGGTGGCTGCGGTAGTCTCAGGCTTGCTCATGGTGTCCTTAACGATCTGCGAGTGTGCGGCTCAGAGAGGTTTACAAAAGTAGCGAGCGATGGTCAGGCAAGGCGAAATCAGTCGAAAAAGCGGAATGTACAAGTTGTACATGAGCATTTTGAGGCTGATTTCAACGCAGCATGGCCGAGCGCAGTAATTTGTAAACACTCTCTCAGGGTAGGCCGGCCAAATCAAAGCGCCTATCATAGCGGACCCGTCAACCCCCTGACAGAGCAAAGCGCCCGGCTGCGCAACGCACTGCGGCAGCGACGTTCATCCTCGCTATCGCGCCGGCCACGCTGTCGCGACACGACTTCTACCTTTTCTCATAAGGAAGGCCCTCAATGATCAAGCTGCATACCAATCATGGCGTCATTACCGTCAAGTTGTTCGAAGACAAGGCCCCGGAAACCACCGCCAACTTCAAGGAATACGTGAAGAGCGGCCACTACGACGGCACGATCTTCCATCGCGTGATCAGCAACTTCATGGTCCAGGGCGGCGGCTTCGAGCCCGGCATGAAGCAGAAAGCCACCCGCGCCCAGATCAAAAACGAAGCCAACAACGGCCTTTCCAACAAGACCGGTACTCTGGCCATGGCACGCACCATGGAGCCGCACTCGGCATCCGCCCAGTTCTTTATCAACGTTAAGGACAACGATTTCCTCGACCACACCGCGCCGACCGTCCAGGGCTGGGGCTACGCCGTGTTCGGCGAAGTGGTCGAAGGCATGGACGTGGTCGAAAAGATCAAGGGCGTTCCCACCACTATGAAGTCAGGCCATCAGGACGTGCCGGTGGAAGATGTAGTTATCGAGAAAGCTGAGATCGTCGAGTAACCGTATTGATACTGCTGATTTCTGATCTGCATCTAGAGGAAAAACGCCCGGACATTACCCGGGCGTTTCTTCGTTTTCTCGAGACTCGAGCGATCCAGGCCGAGGCGCTTTACATCCTGGGCGATTTCTTCGAGGTTTGGGTCGGCGATGACGGCATGACACCCTATCAGCACGAAATAGCCGGAGCGCTGAAGACGTTGAGCCAGCGCGGAACCCGAATCTACCTGATGCATGGCAACCGCGACTTCATGATAGGTAAGGCATTCTGCCGCGAGGCCGGATGCACGCTTCTGGCCGATCCGCATATCGCACAGCTAGCCGGTGAGCGGGTATTGCTGATGCACGGCGACAGTTTGTGCACCCGAGACGAAGGCTATATGCGGCTACGGCGCTGGCTGCGCAACCCGATCAGCCTGTTCATCCTGCACAACCTTTCCCTCGCCAAGCGTCAGAAGTTGGCCCAGAAGCTGCGATCGAGCAGCAAGGAAGAGACGCGGATGAAAGCCAGCGATATCGTCGACGTTACGCCCGACGAAGTGGCCCGCGTCATGCAACGCTACAACGTCCGTACACTGATTCACGGTCATACCCACCGTCCCGCCACGCATTCGCTGCTGATCGATGGGCAACCCGCCAGGCGCATCGTATTGGGTGATTGGGATCGCCAAGGCTGGGCCTTGCAGGTCGACGAAGCTGGCTTCCATCAGGCGCCGTTCGACCTTAGCTGACAGATCAGGCGGCGCTCGGTACGCCACTGTGAAAGCGAAACTCGCTATCGGGGCTTTCGATCAGTTCGCGTTCACGTTCACGCACCCGAACGATGGCCTCATCGATATCCGCCACATCGCCATAGAGATACGCCAGCTTCAGATAATCCTGGAAGTGCCTCGCCTCGGATTTCAGCAGGCCGTGGTAGAACTTGCTCAGCTCTTCGTCCAGATGAGGCACCAGCATCGCAAAACGCTCGCAGGAACGCGCCTCGATAAAGGCTCCAATCACCAGCGTATCGGTGAGCCGATAGGGCTCGTGATTACGCACCAATTCCCGCAAGCCAGCGGCGTAACGTGATGAGCCGATGTTACGCAGGCCAATCTCACGCTTGCGGATGATCGATAGCACCTGCTCGAAATGCCGCAGCTCTTCCCTGGCCAACCGCGACATCTTGTTCTGCAGGTCGGGCTTGTCGACGTACCTGAACATCAGCTGGAAGGCTGCGCCTGCAGCCTTTTTCTCACAATTGCCGTGATCGATGAGCATCACGTCCTGATTTTGCAGCGCAGCGTCGACCCATGCAGCGGGTGTGGCGCAGCCAAGAAATTCATTCAATTCGGGAAGCATGGTGAGGTCGTTTCGCAAAATAAGGTGAACGGCAGGGATACCGACTCAGTGCCGCGGACGGCGCATTATACGAAGCATGTTCTACACGGCCAGTGCTGGTTGATCTGCGTCAGACCCAGAAGGGGTTCCCTTGGCTATAGTGAAGTCATACGAAACCGCAAGCGGAGCCGATCATGCAAGCCATTCGCTGTATTCTCGTAGTAATCGATCCAAAGCTGCCTGAAAATCTGGCACTGAAGCGGGCACGCCTGATCGCTAGCGTCAGCCAGACACAACTGCATCTGCTGGTTTGCGACGGCAAGCATGATCACAGCGACTACCTCGCCAAGCTTCGTGCGGAGCTGGAGGACCAGGGGCATACCGTAGCCACCCAACAAGCCTGGCACGACAATCTTCACCAGACGATTATCGCGGTACAGCAAGCCGAAGGCTGTGGGCTGGTGATTAAACAGCACATCGCCGATAACCCGCTGAGGCGCGCATTGCTGACTTCGGACGATTGGAAGCTACTGCGTTATTGCCCCTGCCCCGTGCTGATGGTCAAGACCGAAGCGCCGTGGACCGGCGGTACAGTGCTCGCAGCTGTCGATGTAGGCAACGCAGATCTAGAACACCGTTCGCTCCACGCCAGCATAGTCAATCGTGGCTACGAAATCGCCGCGCTAGCCGAGGGCAGCCTACATGTCATAAGCGCCCATCCTTCAGCCATGCTTTCAGCCGCAGACCCGGCTTTCCAGTTGAAGGAAACCATCGAAGCGCGCTATCGAGATGCCTGCAAACAGTTCCAGACCGACTTCGATATTCCAGATAGCCATCTACACATCGAAGAGGGTCCGGCAGATGCCCTGATCCCCCGCGTCTGCCATCAACTACAGGCGGTTGTTACGGTCATCGGCACGGTCGCCCGCACTGGCTTCTCAGGCGCACTGATGGGCAATACCGCCGAAGTGGTGCTCGATGCCCTGGAAAGCGACGTCTTGGTATTGAAACCGGACGACATTATCGAACATCTGGAGGATCTGGCACGCCGTTAGCGGCATGGATGGCACCAGCAGCAGCCGGACGCATGCCGCTACTGCTTGTACCAAGCTAGCCGTTGGTTTCGCTCGGAAACCCTGGCGCGATGTAGCGCTGGTAATGCGCTTCTGACAGAAGAAAGAATTCCCGGTCGATGGCATCACGAAGCTCGGGTAGAGACCAGTCACGGAATTCGGGAAGCAAAACGACGCCGTACGCCTCTAGCTGTTGAATGACCCGCGCGCCACGAGCGATAAGGTGGTAGGCCCAGCAGTACGGCGACTGATCCGCGACGAAACGAATTTGCCGGCTTTCCAGCTGGCGGCGCAACAGTTCCGCGTCGAAGATTTCCAGCTTCGCAGCCATTACCTGCGCCAGCAGTAGCTCCAGCCTCAGCCAGACGGAGCGCTTACCCAGCTCGTCATAAGCATTCCAGTTCACCACTTCATGGTGGAAACGCTTGCAGCCGCGGCAGACGAGATCACCGTAAACGGTAGAACAGAGGCCTACACAAGGAGTTTTGATGCGCTGATTGGACATAACGGGCGGTGGATCGAAGAACAGCGCCGCATCTTAGACTTTTGTCCAAGCCGGGTCACGGAAGAATCCGTCCCAGAAGTCCGTTCCTGGTCGCACAGCCCGCGACGCGCGGGGCACCGAGGGCTTTTCGAGGGGGCTTGCCTGAACCCGCCGAACTCGCTTGCCACGGCGTTTCACTTAACTTTACGGGTCCGTTCCAGTAGAATCAGCCCGCCGTTTTAGGCGCCACAATCCGCAAGAAGCTGTTTTCAAAGCGTCACGAGCACAGTTAACCGGCTATCTACCGGGTGCGCAGATCCCTCTAACCTGCGCACCCGACAACCGGCGTAAAACTTTGAAAACAGCTTCCGGATGCGCGTCCCGAGACACCCAAGGGACCAATGATGAGGGTATAAACTGTGCTTGAAGCCTATCGCAAACACGTAGAAGAGCGTGCCGCCCAGGGCGTCGTGCCCCAGCCGCTGAACGCCGAGCAGACCGCAGGCCTGGTCGAGCTTCTGAAGAACCCGCCAGCCGGCGAAGAACAATTCCTTCTTGACCTGATCACCAACCGCGTCCCAGCGGGCGTGGACGAAGCCGCCTATGTCAAGGCCGGCTTCCTCGCCGCTATCGCCAAGGGCGAAACCACTTCGCCGCTGATCAGCAAGCAACATGCCGTCGAACTGCTGGGCACCATGCAGGGCGGTTACAATATCGTCACGCTGGTCGACCTGCTCGATGATACCGAACTTTCCGACACTACCGCAGAAGAGCTGAAGCACACCCTGCTGATGTTCGACGCGTTCCACGACGTTGCTGAGAAAGCCAAGGCCGGCAACTCGAACGCCAAAGCCGTCCTACAGTCCTGGGCTGAAGGCGAGTGGTTCAAGAACCGTGCCCCGGTTGCCGAAAAGGTGACCCTGACCGTATTCAAGGTCACCGGCGAAACCAACACCGACGACTTGTCCCCCGCGCCTGATGCCTGGTCGCGCCCGGACATCCCACTGCATGCCCTCGCCATGCTGAAGATGGCTCGCGACGGCATCAACCCCGACGTACCTGGCTCGGTTGGCCCGCTCAAGCAAATGGAAGAGCTAAAAACCAAAGGCTTCCCGGTTGCCTACGTTGGTGATGTGGTCGGCACCGGCTCGTCGCGCAAGTCCGCCACCAACTCGGTGCTGTGGTTCTTCGGCGATGACATCCCGAACGTACCGAACAAGCGCGCTGGCGGCTTCTGCTTCGGCACCAAGATCGCACCTATTTTCTACAACACCATGGAAGACGCCGGCGCCCTGCCGATCGAGTTCGACTGCTCCGATCTGGCCATGGGTGATGTGATCGACGTTTACCCATACAAGGGTGAAGTCCGTCGCCATGGCAGCGATGAGCTCGTCACCACTTTCCAGCTGAAGACCGATGTCTTGCTCGACGAAGTTCGCGCTGGCGGCCGTATTCCGCTGATTATCGGTCGTGGTCTGACCGAAAAAGCACGCGCTGAACTGGGTATGGGCCCGTCGGATCTGTTCAAGAAGCCCGAAGCGCCAGCCGAGAGCAACAAGGGCTTTACCCTGGCACAGAAGATGGTCGGTCGCGCCTGCGGTCTGCCGGAAGGCAAAGGCGTCCGTCCGGGCACCTATTGCGAACCGAAGATGACTACCGTCGGCTCCCAGGACACCACTGGCCCGATGACCCGCGACGAGCTGAAAGACCTGGCTTGCCTCGGCTTCTCCGCCGATCTGGTGATGCAGTCCTTCTGCCACACGGCCGCTTATCCGAAGCCGATCGACGTCACCACGCATCACACCCTGCCGGACTTCATCATGACCCGCGGCGGCGTTTCCCTGCGTCCGGGTGACGGCATCATCCACAGCTGGCTGAACCGCATGCTGCTGCCGGATACCGTCGGTACCGGTGGTGACTCGCATACCCGCTTCCCGATGGGCATCTCGTTCCCGGCTGGTTCCGGTCTGGTTGCCTTCGCTGCCGCTACCGGTGTAATGCCGCTGGATATGCCGGAGTCGGTACTGGTTCGCTTCAAGGGCAAGATGCAGCCTGGCATCACCCTGCGCGACCTGGTTCATACAATCCCTTACTACGCGATCCAGAAAGGCCTGCTGACCGTCGAGAAGAAAGGCAAGAAGAACATCTTCTCCGGCCGCATTCTCGAAATCGAAGGCTTGAACGAGCTGACCGTCGAACAGGCCTTTGAGCTGTCCGACGCCTCCGCAGAGCGTTCCGCTGCGGGTTGCACCATCAAGCTGCCGGAAGCGGCGATTGCCGAGTACCTGCAGTCGAACATCACACTGCTGCGCTGGATGATCAACGAAGGCTACGGCGATGCCCGCACCCTGGAGCGCCGCGCTCAGGCCATGGAAGCCTGGCTGGCCAAGCCTGAGCTGCTGGCTGCCGATGCTGATGCCGAGTACGCAGAAGTTATCGAAATCGATCTGTCCGAAGTCACCGAGCCGGTTCTCTGCGCACCGAATGACCCGGACGATGCTCGTCTTCTCTCGAGCGTACAGGGCGAGAAGATCGATGAAGTGTTCATCGGTTCCTGCATGACCAACATCGGTCACTTCCGCGCCGCCGGCAAACTGCTGGACAAGGTCGAAGGTTCCCTGCCGACCCGTCTATGGCTGTCGCCGCCGACCAAGATGGACCAGCATCAGCTGACCGAAGAAGGCTACTACGGCATCTATGGTCGCGCCGGGGCACGTTTGGAAATGCCGGGCTGCTCGCTCTGCATGGGTAACCAGGCTCGGGTCGAAACCGGGTCGACAGTGGTCTCCACCTCGACTCGTAACTTCCCGAACCGCCTGGGCGATGCGACCAATGTGTACCTGGCCTCTGCCGAGCTGGCAGCAGTTGCCTCAATCCTGGGTCGCCTGCCGACCGTCGAGGAGTACATGGTCTACGCTGCTCAGATCGACACCATGGCAGCTGATGTCTACCGCTACCTGAGCTTCGATCAGATTGCTGAGTTCCGCGAGTCCGCGGCCAAGGCGAAGATCGACGTGGTTGCTGTTTGATGTTTTAGCGCTCCAATGAGAAAGCCCGCTTCGGCGGGCTTTCTTATGCCTGACTTTTCATGCATGCGGGCCGGCCCCTATCGCCGCATGCTCATAGTCGTCTCTGAGCACCAAGCCCAACGCCAGGCACTGCAGTCGGAAGAAATGCAGGGCGAAAAAAGCCCGGCATTGCCGGGCTTTTTCTTGAAGCACGGTACGAATTAACGAACCTGCGCCTCGACCTCTGCTTCTACGCGGCGGTTGACCTGACGGCCTTCCTCGGTGCTGTTGTCAGCAACCGGACGGGCTTCGCCGTAACCGACCGAATCAACACGCTGGCTTTCAACACCATACTGGTTGACCAGTACTTCACGAACAGCCTGAGCACGACGCTCGGACAGACGCTGGTTGTATTGATCAGTACCCACCGAGTCGGTGTGGCCTTCAACAGTGGTGCTGGTCTGAGGATATTGCTGCATGAAGTCAGCCAGGTTCTTGATGTCGCTGTAGCTTTCTTCGCGAACGCGCGCCTTGTCGAAATCGAACTTGACGTCCAGCTCAACACGGACCAGCTCCGGCTCTGGTTCCGGCTCGGTATCAACGATCGGAGCCGGTGCCGGCTCTGGTGTCGGCTCAACCTGCGCGACCTGTTGCTGCGCGCCACCACCGAAATTCATACCAACACCAACACCAGCCATCCACTCGCTGTCGCCGGCATCAATGTTATGCATGCCATCAACGCTGGCTTTAGCGAAGAAGTTTTCGGTGAAGTAGTACTTCAGACCCGCACCAATGTTCGCAAAGGTGCTGTGGTCACGGCCGCTACGTGCCGCCTGACCGATGCTTTGATGAGCCATGCCGGCAGAAACGTATGGACGCAGACCTACGCCCGGCTGACCGAAGTGGTAGGCCGCATCAAGTGAGGTCAGGTTACCCTTGATGTTCTTATGTCCGCCGCCCGCTACAGGCTCGTCCGAAGTGACGTCATGGTATTCACCATAGGACAGACCCAGGGAGACGTCGTCGGTGAGAAAATAGCTGGCGCCAGCGCCATAGAGCTCGCCTTCATCTTCGAAGCCACGGGAGCTGTCGGAGAAGTATTGCTTGCCGAACGCCTCCACCTCTACAGCGCCCTGACCCTGGGCGAGCGCGCTGAAAGAAGTGGCTGCAACCAAGGAGCTAATTACAACGCCTAAGGTGTTTTTAAGTTTCATCCGTAAATCCCCATCTGGTGGTGAGTATCAGAACAATCTAAGGAAACCGGCTGTCTGTAGGCCAAGCTGTTTCGCTACCAGTAAGACAACTTGTTGCCGTTAAGTTTCAGCAATCCCCGAAAATTTTTCGCGTAGTTTATCCAGCGCACGTTTGTATCGCATTTTCGTTGCGCTTAGTCCCATATGCATAATGTCAGCGATCTCCTGAAACTCGAGCTCTGCAACAAAACGCAGAACGAGTATCTCTCGATCAATCTGATTCACATGGGTAAGCCACTTGTCTAGCCCCGCCCTTTCCTCAAGATTCGGTGCCTTTTCCTCCGACGCTTCTTCGATCGGATCGAGGCTCAAGGCATCAAGTAAGCGGCGTTTACGGCGTTCTTTTCGATACTGGGTAATACATTCGTTGTACGTAATGCTGTATAGCCATGTCTTGAACTTCGACTTACCTTCAAAGTTCTTCAGGCCGTATAAAACTTTGAGCATCACTTCTTGGCAGACGTCATCTGCGTCTCGGTCGTTCCCCAAATAGCGTGCACACACATTGAAAAGAGTTCGCTGATATCTGCGCATCAACTCTTCATATGCACGCGTTATGTGAAATAGCTCGGCATGGGCTCGCTGCACCAGCTCTTCATCAGAAAGCTGGCGGGGGTCATAGCTCATGGTGGGCGGATGGGCTTTAGTCAAGACGCTTCGAACCGGCAAAAGTCGTGGCCGCCATTCACGTTAACCGTAAAAAGGGGCGACGCACTTTAACAGATTCCCGAACCTAGCGGCTGCCCACTCGCTGCTCTAGCAGCACTCTATTAGCGATCGAGACCAATTCACCATCATCGGTGAGTAGCAGGGTCTTCGCTGTACCGATCTCTTCGATTTCGCCTTCCAATTGCAATCCATCAAGGCTCACCCGCTGCCCGACTTCGTAGAGCTCGCGCACATAGATGCCCGCCAGAATCTGACTGACCAGGTCACGACTACCAAGCCCCAGCGCCAGCGCAACTGCCAACCCGACGGAAATCAGCGCAATCGCGACCACATAATTGAGCAGCTCGGTTTTGACTTCGAGCTGACCAATTGCCACCGAGATAATGATGATGATTACCAGGCCTTGAGCGACCCGCCCTAAACCGCTGGCATATTCAAGGCCAACGCCTTCTGCAGCGCCTCGAACCAGGCCGTTAACCAACTGAGCCAGCAACACGCCGACAAGCAGGATCAACCCCGCCCCGAACACCTTCGGTACGTACAGCGTAAGCATATCGAGCGTCGCCGACACCCGTGCGAGCCCCAGAGACTCGGCCGCAGAGACAAGGAAGATCAGCAACACGAACCAATAGACGATCTTGCCGATCAGTGTCGATATCGGTACACGAATGCCGGCGCGACCAAGCAGCTTGGTCACTCCCGTGCCTGCAACCAGCCGATCCAGGCCTATCTTCGCCAGGACCTTCGAGAGCAACGTGTCCAGCACTTTTGCGACGACAAATCCGATGGCAACGACCAGCAGCGCGCCAAACAAACGCGGTATGAACGCCGCAATGGGAGCCCAAAGCGCGCTCATCGCACCCAGCAAGCTCTGGCTCCAGGGATCGAGTTCCATGATCAATCAGCCTTATCGAAAGAAGAATGGGAGGAGGATCGCCGACGCGTGACTGCCGAGGTATGCGGTGCGCCATTGCTAAAGGCGATCAGTACGGCCTGCAACCAATGCCCTATCAGAGAAAAAAGATCGCCTGCGCCAACCTGACGGTTGGCGGTCTTGAGAACGCGGTCGAGGCAAGCATCGTCGTCACGCGCCGATTGCGTGTTGAGCATGTCCCGCAGGGATTCTTCGAAAGGATCGCGCATGGTTACCTCATTAACGGTCTGATCTAGACGGCCCAGCCTTACGAGCGGTCACATTTATACCCACTTCAGCCGGCGGAAGATCCACCACTGAAAACACGCCACCGCGCCGATGACCATGCACGCCAATACGAAGCCGTACGGATTCTCGGACCCCGGAATGCCGCCCACGTTGATGCCCAGCAAGCCGGTAAGAAAACTCATCGGCAGAAAAAAACCAGTGATGATGCCAAGTAAGTACATGGTCCTGTTCATCCTTTCGCGCATTCGTCGTTCTTCGGCTTCAAGTACCAGGTTGACTCGCTCCCGAACCAGTTCCAGCTCCTCTAGGTAGCGGATCAATCGATTGTTCAGCTCGTTCCAGTAGTCCGTGTCGTCATCCACGAACCAGGGCAAACGATTGCGCGTTAGCTGCGCGTAGATCTCACGCTGCGGCAACAGGAACCTGCGTAGGCTTGCGGCTTGCCGCCGCAGCGATAGCATCTTGTCCTGAGGCGGCGTGTAACGGTCGTCCGTCTCGACCCGGTCCTCCTCCTCGTCCAGCTTCTCCGTCAACACGGCAACCAGGTCATCCACCCGATCGGTCAATGCATCGGCAAGGCTGAGCAGAATTTCGGATGAGGTTTTCGGCCCGACACCAGCCTCCAGCTGCTGTAGCACCGCCTCAGTGGACCGCAGCGGACGCAGGCGCAACGAGATGACCCGCCGAGCATCTGCGAAGACCCGCAGCGAGACCATATCCTCGGGCTCGGCATCAGGGTTGAGATTGACCCCACGCAGGAACAGCAGCACCTCGTCCGCGGGCAAGGCGAGCAGACGTGGCCGGGTGTTTTCCTCCAGCAACACGTTGCAAACGAACTCAGTCAGCCCACTTCGCTCCCGCAGCCAGGCCTGAGCCTGCGTCTGACTGCGATCCCAATGAAGCCAAAGGCTTTCAGCCTCTGTCAGCTCCAGCGAAGGAATATCTGCGTAGGCAAGCTGGCGTGCCCCACCCTGCCCGTCCAGAACCAGCGCATGCAAAAGGCCCGAATGGTCATTTTTCTCAGACAAAATCGCTTTCCCCTTAGATCGCAAAAAGCCCGGCATAGCCGGGCTTCGGTAACCGGATGCTACAACTCAGCCGGGCATCTTCAGCGCCTCGGGCGAGACCACAATGCCGTTATTGTCGGCATACACGTACTCACCGGGACGGAAAGTAACCCCGCAGAAGGTGACTGGAACGTTAAGATCGCCAATGCCTCGCTTGTCGGTCTTCATAGGATGACTAGCCAGCGCCTGAACGCCAAGTTCGGTTTGCGCGATGACGTCAACGTCACGGATGCAACCGTAGATGACCAGCCCTTCCCAACCATTACGGGCCGCCTTTTCTGCAAGCATGTCGCCCAACAGTGCACGTCGTAGCGAACCACCGCCATCGACCACCAGCACCTTGCCGGTGCCGTCGACGTCCACCTGCTCCTTGACCAACGAATTGTCCTCGAAGCATTTGATGGTCACGATCTCTCCGCCAAACGAATCGCGGCCGCCAAAATTGCTGAAGATCGGCTCGACTACCTGCACCAATTCAGGGTAGGCGTCGCATAGATCGGGAGTGACGTATTGCATGATTAAGCTCCTTCAAGTGAGACGTAGGGCGCCAGCAGGCCGCAATCTGGCCCAGCGCATAGCGCGCCGCAGGACGCAGTCCAGGGTTCGCCACCAACGATATCGCATTCGAAATAAGCAACAATCGTAGTGATCGAAACGCATCACACTCGCCCGACCCCTATTTGCACCGACGAAAAAAAGGGCGGAAACCGCCCTTTTTACACTCGCGATCAGTTGATCTCGGCGTCCGCCAGGAAGAACCAGGTATCCAGTACGGAGTCCGGGTTCAGCGACACGCTCTCGATGCCCTGCTCCATCAGCCACTTGGCCAGGTCAGGATGATCCGAGGGGCCCTGACCGCAGATGCCGATGTACTTTCCTGCTTTATTGCACGCCTGAATTGCACTGGCCAGCAACTTTTTCACGGCAGGGTTACGCTCGTCGAACAGGTGAGCAATGATGCCGGAATCGCGATCCAATCCGAGTGCAAGCTGCGTCATGTCGTTGGAGCCGATGGAGAAACCATCGAAGAACTCGAGGAACTCATCAGCCAGCAGAGCGTTGGACGGCAGCTCGCACATCATGATGATACGCAGGCCATTTTCGCCACGCTTGAGACCGAACTGCCCGAGGATGTCGATGACTTGCGATGCCTCGCCGAGCGTACGCACGAACGGCACCATCAGCTCTACGTTGGTCAGGCCCATCTCGTCGCGAACCTTGCGCATGGCACGGCACTCAAGTTCGAAACAGTCACGGAATGATTCACTGATGTAGCGCGAAGCGCCACGGAAGCCGAGCATCGGATTCTCTTCTTCCGGCTCGTAGAGCTTGCCGCCGATCAGATTCGCGTACTCGTTGGACTTGAAGTCAGACAGACGCACTATGACCTTCTTCGGCCAGAACGCTGCGGCTAGCGTGCTGACGCCCTCGACCAGCTTCTCAACGTAGAAGTCGACCGGATCGCCGTAGCCGGCAATACGCTTCTCGACGCTGGCCTTGATGTCAGCAGGCAAGCCGTCAAAATTCAACAAGGCCTTGGGATGCACACCGATCATGCGATTGATGATGAACTCAAGCCGTGCCAGGCCGACACCAGCGTTCGGTAACTGGGCGAAGTCGAATGCACGGTCCGGGTTGCCGACGTTCATCATGATTTTGAACGGCAGTTCGGGCATGGCATCAATGGAATTCTGACGGATGTCGAAGCCCAGCTCACCCTCGAAAATCAGGCCGGTGTCGCCCTCGGCGCATGTGACGGTGACGCGCTGGCCGTCCTGCAGCAGCTCGGTTGCGTTACCACAACCAACAACTGCGGGAATGCCCAGTTCACGGGCAATGATGGCTGCGTGACAGGTACGGCCGCCGCGGTTGGTAACGATGGCGCTGGCGCGCTTCATCACCGGCTCCCAATCCGGGTCGGTCATGTCCGACACCAGAACGTCGCCGGGCTGCACCTTATCCATCTCGGATACGTCGCGAATGATCTTCACCGGGCCAGCGCCAATACGCTGACCGATAGCGCGTCCTTCAACCAGCACCGTGCCTTTTTCCTTTAGCAGGTAACGCTCCATGACGTTGGCGCTGCTGCGGCTCTTTACGGTTTCTGGACGCGCTTGAACGATATATAGCTGATTGTCATCGCCGTCCTTTGCCCACTCGATGTCCATCGGGCGGCCATAGTGTTTCTCGATGGTCATGGCCTGCAGGGCAAGATTGGCGACTTCTTCGTCGCTCAAGCAGAAACGCATGCGCTCGGCCTGATCGACGTCGACGGTCTTGACCGACTTGCCGGCGCTGGCTTCTTCGCCATAAATCATCTTGATTGCCTTGCTGCCAAGGTTCCGGCGCAGAATCGCCGGACGTCCGGCTTCCAAGGTGTGCTTATGCACATAAAACTCATCGGGGTTTACTGCGCCCTGCACGACGGTCTCGCCGAGGCCGTAAGCGCCGGTAATGAATACCACGTCGCGGAAGCCCGATTCGGTATCCAGCGTGAACATCACGCCCGCGGTACCGGTCTCCGAGCGCACCATGCGCTGCACGCCCGCGGAGAGTGCGACCAGCTTGTGATCGAAGCCCTGATGCACGCGGTAGGCGATTGCACGGTCATTGAAGAGTGAAGCGAACACTTCCTTGGCGGCACGAATTACATTGTCCACGCCGCGTATATTGAGGAAGGTTTCCTGCTGGCCGGCGAAGGAAGCATCAGGCAGGTCTTCGGCGGTGGCCGACGAGCGAACCGCTACTGCCATGTTCTCGTTGCCGCCCGCCATTTCGGCAAACGCGGTACGGATATCGGCGTCCAGCTGCGGCGGAAACTCAGCTTCCATCACCCAGCCGCGGATCTGCGAGCCGGCTTTTGCCAGCGCATTGACGTCATCGACATCCAATGCATCTAAAAGCGCGTGAATCTGCTCATTGAGACCGCTGAGCTCCATGAAGTCACGATAGGCCTGAGCCGTGGTGGCGAAACCGCCAGGCACCGAAACGCCCGCACCGGCGAGGTTGCTGATCATCTCGCCCAGGGAGGCGTTCTTGCCCCCTACACGCTCAACATCATGATTGCCGAGCTTATCGAGGGAAACTACGTACTCTACCAAGGTGAACCCTCCAGATTTGGCCTCTCGATCCCTTCAACCTATTGTTTGCTTGAGGTATCAGACATGAGATCCGCGCTTCTGCGTCAGAATGAAGGCCAGAATGTTAGAATAGTGTTAGAAAAAAGCAACAAACTCGCGTGTCCAATGGCTGCACCCTGGTGTATCGCCGGGGTGGAGTCTACAACATGCACCTCCGACCAGCGGGTGTCTCAAAGCGAACCATTACGTTGTCTCTGCGCACAGGTCACAAGAAACCGCAACGCGCTACCGCCGTTTAATTTAGTTCACCTTTGAAGGTCTCCATCTGGACCGCCCTGAAGACACACGGGAACAGCTTGTGGTTCCGCTTACGGAGCTGGCTGAGGATACTTTGCGGGAGTTGATCGACCTTGAGGATCTGGGGATGGGACCAGTCGTGGATAGAACAAGGTGATCTCTCCACGTTGTGCAGGGAAGTCGGTTCATGCCAATCCGCGGTACGGTGGCCTGACCCCGCAAAATAAGTACAATGCGGCCAATCGAGGCTCGGCGAAGGGGCCTACTATAGCTGAGAACCGTTTCTTGACTTAAGGTCCCAGATGCAATGAAACGAACTGCATTTTTCATATCCGACGGTACTGGAATCACGGCCGAAACACTCGGCCAGAGCCTGCTGGCACAGTTCGAAAACATCAGTTTCACCAAGCTGACTCGGCCGTATATAGACACAGCCGAAAAAGCGCGGGCAATGGTACAGCAAATCAATAAAGCGGCGGAAAGCGACGGCGCACGCCCGATCATATTCGATACGCTGGTAAACCAGGAGATTCGCGACATCCTGGCCGAGTCCAATGGCTTCATGATCGACATCTTTTCGTCTTTCCTTGCTCCGCTGGAACATGAATTGATGTCACGTTCTTCCTATTCGGTCGGCAAATCCCACTCGATCAGCCATAACGCCAATTACATGGAGCGAATCGACGCGGTCAATTTCGCCCTGGACAACGATGACGGTGCCCGCACGCATTACTACGACAAGGCGGATCTGATTTTGGTCGGTGTCTCCAGGTGCGGCAAAACCCCCACCTGTCTGTACATGGCAATGCAATACGGTATCCGCGCCGCCAACTATCCATTGACAGAAGACGACATGGAGCGCCTGCAATTGCCGGCTGCTCTCAAGACCCACCGCGAGAAGCTGTTCGGGCTGACTATCGACCCGGATCGCCTCACCGCGATTCGCAACGAGCGCAAACCCAACAGCCGCTACGCCAGTTACGCCCAGTGCGAGTTCGAGGTTCGCGAGGTGGAAAATCTTTTCCGCCGGGAGAACATCAACTACATCAACTCCACGCATTTCTCGGTTGAGGAGATCTCCGCCAAGATCCTCGTGGAAAAAGGCGTCGAGCGCAGACTGAAATAAGCACCGCTTCGCTAGACAACGAAAAGTCCGCTTAGTGCGGACTTTTTGCTTTTCGCGATGGATCCTTCGCTGGAACAGGAGGGTTAACCGGCGACTCATCCCGAGTCGCCCCGCCAGCATTCCGGGTCGCGGAGAGAGTCGGCTCGTTAAAACGAATCACCTGGTACGCGGACCCATCCTTCCATTATCACGCGTGCACTGCGGCTCATGATGGCCTTGAGTACCATCCACTCACCGTTGGCCTGCGTGGCCTCGGCACCGACTCGTAATGTCCCGGACGGATGCCCGAACACCACAGCAGTACGGTCACCACCTCCAGCGGCGAGGCTCACCAGCGTGCCCGGGATCGAGGCGGCCGTGCCGATTGCGACGGCTGCGGTGCCCATCATGGCGTGGTGCAGCTTGCCCATCGACAGCGCACGCACCAGTAGATCAACGTCACTGGCCGAAACCTGCTTGCCGCTCGAAGACAGATAGTCTGCTGGCGGCGCGACGAATGCCACCTTGGGCGTGTGTTGGCGGCTGGCGGCCTCACCGATTTCCTTGATCAATCCCATGCGCAAGGCACCATGGGCGCGGATGACTTCGAACATCGCCAACGTTTTCAGATCACCATTGATCGCGTCCTGTAATTCCGTGCCTGTGAAGCCGATGTCTCCAGCATTGATGAAAACCGTGGGGATGCCCGCATTGATCATGGTCGCCTTCAGGACACCGACACCCGGCACGTCCAGGTCATCGACAAGATTCCCGGTGGGGAACATCGAGCCACCGCCCTCGCCTTCCCCGTCGTCTGCTGGATCGATGAACTCCAGCACGATCTCCGCAGCCGGGAAGGTCACTCCATCCAGCTCGAAATCGCCGGTTTCCTGCACCTCGCCGTTGCTGACCGGCACGTGGGCGATGATTGTCTTGCCTATATTGGCTTGCCAGATGCGCACACTGCAGACGCCATCGCGAGGTATCCGTTCCGGATCGACCAACCCCGCATGCAGAGCGAAGGCGCCAGCTGCTGTGGAGAGATTGCCGCAGTTGCCACTCCAGTCGACGAAAGCGCTGTCGATCGAAACCTGACCATATAGGTATTCGACGTCATGTTCGGGGCGATCGCTTTTCGAAAGAATCACGCATTTGCTGGTGCTGGACGTCGCCCCCCCCATACCGTCGGTGTGCTTGCCGTAAGGGTCCGGACTACCGATCACGCGCATGAACAGCTTGTCCCGCGCCTCGCCCGGTACCTGTGCTGCGGGCGGCAGATCCTGAAGGCGAAAAAACACGCCCTTGCTGGTGCCACCGCGCATGTAGGTGGCCGGAATTTTCAGTTGCGGTGCTTGAGCCATGAAGAACTTTGCCTCGTCAGATGCAGCAACCCACTGATCGCCGCATGAATTCACTATTGCCCCGGGACAACCTTGCTGCTTGAACGCAGCAAAGGCGCCCTACCGCCGTCAGGACTGATTGAGGAAGTCCTTGGCAAAGCGCTGCAATACGCCGCCGGCATCGTAGATTGATACCTCTTCGCCAGTGTCGAGACGGCAAGTCACTGGTACTTCAAGCCGCTCGCCAGTCTTGCGGGTGATCACCAGAGTAAGCGTGGCACGCGGAGTGCGCTCGCCGATCACGTCAAAGGTCTCACTACCGTCGATATCCAGGGTCTTGCGGGTGGTACCCGGCTGAAATTCCAGCGGCAGCACGCCCATGCCAACCAGGTTAGTACGGTGGATGCGCTCGAAGCCCTCGGCCACGATTGCCTCGACACCTGCCAGCCGAACACCCTTGGCGGCCCAGTCGCGGGAGGAGCCTTGCCCATAATCCGCGCCGGCGATGATAATCAGCGGCTGCTTGCGCTGCATGTAGGTTTCGATCGCCTCCCACATGCGCATGACTTTGCCTTCCGGCTCGACGCGGGTCAGCGAGCCCTTTTTCACCTGGCCATCTACCACTGCCATCTCGTTCACCAGCTGCGGATTGGCGAAGGTGGCGCGCTGGGCGGTCAAATGGTCGCCGCGGTGGGTGGCGTAGGAGTTGAAATCTTCTTCCGGCAGGCCCATTTTTGCCAGATACTCTCCGGCTGCGCTGTTCAGCAGAATCGCATTGGACGGCGACAGGTGATCGGTAGTGATGTTGTCCGGTAGCACGGCCAGCGGACGCATGCCCTTGAGCGAGCGTTCACCCGCGAGCGCGCCCTCCCAATACGGTGGACGACGAATATAAGTCGACATTGGCCGCCAGTCGTACAGCGGGCTTTTAGCCTCGACCACAGTCCCCAGATCAAACATCGGGATGTAAATCTGCTTGAACTGCTCGGGTTTCACCGACGCAGCGACGATGCGGTTAATCTCTTCATCGCTCGGCCACAGGTCTTTGAGGGTAACCGGGTTACCCGATAGGTCATGGCCAAGCACGTCCTTTTCGATGTCGAAACGCACGGTACCGGCGATGGCGTAGGCGACTACCAGCGGCGGCGAAGCGAGGAAGGCCTGTTTGGCGTACGGATGAATACGGCCATCGAAGTTGCGGTTACCCGAGAGCACAGCGGTCGCGTACAGGTCGCGATCGATGATTTCCTGCTGAATCTTCGGGTCCAGGGCGCCGGACATGCCGTTGCAGGTGGTGCAGGCGTAGGCGACGATGCCGAAACCGAGCTTTTCCAGTTCGGACAGCAGCCCAGCATCCTCCAGATACAGCTTGGCCACTTTCGAGCCTGGCGCGAAGGAGGTCTTCACCCAGGGCTTGCGCAGCAGCCCGAGTTCGTTGGCCTTCTTAGCCAGCAAACCAGCCGCCACGACATTTCGTGGATTGGATGTATTGGTGCAGCTGGTGATAGCGGCAATGATCACCGCACCATCCGGCATCAGCCCCTGCGCTTCTTCAGCGAGCGCCTTGTCCAGGTCCATGGCAATCCCGCGCTCATGCAGCGCCGAGGTCGGCAGACGGCGATGCGGGTTCGAGGGTCCGGCCATGGTGCGTTCGACACTGGACAGATCGAATTCCAACACCCTCTCGTACTCGGCATCGACCAGCGCATCGGCCCATAGGCCAGTGGTCTTTGCATAGTTCTCGACCAACGCTACCTGTTCCGGCTCGCGGCCGGTCAGCGTCAGGTAATCGATGGTCTGCTGGTCGATGTAGAACATCGCCGCCGTGGCGCCGTATTCCGGGCACATATTGGATATCGTGGCGCGATCCCCGATGGTCAGGCTGGCCGCGCCTTCACCGAAGAACTCGACGTACGCACCGACCACCCGCTCCTTGCGCAGAAACTCGGTCAAAGCCAGGACGATATCAGTACAGGTGATACCGGGCTGATGTCTGCCAGTCAGCTTAACGCCGACAATGTCCGGCAGACGCATCATCGAGGCACGACCGAGCATCACGGTTTCGGCCTCCAGACCGCCGACACCGACGGCGATCACCCCCAGCGCATCGACGTGCGGGGTGTGGCTGTCGGTCCCTACGCACGTATCAGGAAAGGCGACGCCACCCCGTGCTTGAATCACCGGAGACATCTTCTCCAGGTTGATCTGGTGCATGATGCCGTTGCCGGCCGGGATCACATCGACGTTTTTGAATGCGGTCTTGGTCCATTCGATGAAATGGAAGCGATCTTCGTTGCGGCGCTCTTCGATCGCGCGGTTCTTTTCGAACGCTTCCGGATCGAAGCCGGCGAATTCCACAGCCAACGAATGATCGACGATCAACTGGGTCGGGACCACTGGATTAACTTTGGACGGATCACCGCCCTGCTCAGCAATCGCATCGCGCAGACCGGCAAGATCAACCAGAGCGGTCTGACCGAGAATGTCGTGACAGACCACGCGCGCCGGATACCACGGGAAATCCAGATCGCGCCGGCGTTCGATGATTTGCTTGAGCGAATCAGCTAACACGGCCGGATCGCAGCGGCGCACCAGCTGTTCAGCCAGTACACGCGAGGTATAGGGCAGCTTGTCGTAGGAACCCGGCTGGATGGCTTCGACCGCGGCTCGGGTGTCGAAGTAATCCAGCAGTGTGCCGGGCAACGGTTTGCGGTGTTCTGTATTCATGCCGGAAGACTCGATCCAGTGGATATTCAGAGGCAAGGTCGGGAAACCGCTGGTGCGGCCTCCCCCCTTTTGATCAGCGTTCAGCGATCGGGACAACCTTGCGCTGTTCCGGGCCAACGTATTCGGCACTCGGCCGGATAATACGATTATTGGCCCGTTGTTCGATGACATGGGACGCCCAGCCGGTTACGCGCGAACAGACGAAGATCGGCGTAAACAGCTTGGTCGGAATGCCCATGAAGTGGTAGGCGGAAGCGTGGTAGAAGTCGGCGTTCGGGAAGAGCTTTTTCTGCGCCCACATGGTTTCGTCGACCGCGACCGAAACCGGGAACAGAACG
Source organism: Pseudomonas sp. SST3 (assembly GCF_003325755.1). The sequence continues at coordinate 34,848 of NZ_QORI02000007.1, forward strand.
GTATCACCGACTTCCTCGGCCAGTTTCTTGGCCCAGACCTTGATGACTTCGTTACGCGGATCGGATTCTTTATAGATCGCGTGGCCGAAGCCCATGATTTTGTCCTTGCGCTCGAGCATGCCGAGGATGCCCTGTACCGCATCGTCCGGCGATTTCCACTGCTCGATCATGTCCATCGCCGCTTCGTTGGCACCGCCATGAAGCGGGCCACGCAATGAGCCGATGGCACCGGTTACGCAGGAGTACATATCCGACAGGGTCGAGGCGCAGACGCGTGCAGTAAAGGTCGATGCGTTGAATTCGTGCTCGGCGTAAAGGATCAAGGAAACGTTCATCACCTTGACGTGCAGTTCGCTCGGTTTCTTGCCATGCAGCAACGCCAGGAAATGCCCGCCCAGGGTGTCTTCGTCGCTGGTGCACTCGATTTGCGTCTGCTGGTGCGTAAAGCGGTACCAGTAACACATGATTGCCGGAAACGCGGCCATCAAGCGCTCAGCCACATCGCGCTGCTGCTCGAACGAAAGCTCCGGCTCCAGCGTACCCAGCACAGACGCACCGGTACGCATCACATCCATCGGATGCGCATCGGCCGGAATCCGCTCCAGCACTTCCTTCAGCGCAGCCGGAAGGTCGCGCATGGCTTTCAGCCGTGCCTTGTAGTCAGCCAGTTGCTGTGCAGCGGGCAACTCACCGTAGAAGAGCAGGTAGGCGACCTCCTCGAACTCGGATTGCGCCGCCAGATCTCTGACATCGTAACCACGGTAAGTCAGGCCCGCACCAGTCTTACCGACAGTGCACAGGGCGGTCTGCCCGGCAACCTGGCCGCGCAGGCCAGCACCACTCAATACTTTAGCTTCGGCCATTGCTCTCTCCTTATTGGATTTGTTCTGGATACTGCAAATACTTTTCGGTCGGTCGGAACGTCAGGCGTCCCGCTTCGTTTCAGCTTTTCTTCTGGGCGAACAGCGCATCGAGGCTTTGCTCGAAGGCGTGGTAGTTAATGCGCTCATACAGCTCCATGCGCGTCTGCATGGTATCGACCACATTCTGCTGCGTGCCGTCGCGACGAATCGCGGTGTAGACATTTTCCGCAGCCTTGTTCATCGCACGGAACGCCGACAGCGGGTACAGCACTAATGAAACATCCGCGCCAGCCAGCTCTTCAGTGGTGTACAGCGGCGTCGAGCCGAACTCGGTGATGTTGGCCAGGATCGGCGCGCCGACTTTTTCGGCAAACAGCTTGTACATCGACAGCTCGGTGATCGCCTCGGGGAATACCATATCGGCTCCCGCTTCGACGCAGGCCTGCGCCCGCTCCAGCGCGGATTCCAGCCCTTCCACCGCCAGCGCATCGGTACGCGCCATGATGACGAAGCTGTCATCAGTACGGGCGTCGACCGCTGCCTTGATCCGGTCGACCATTTCCTGCTGCGAGACGATTTCCTTGTTCGGACGATGACCGCAACGCTTGGCACCGACCTGATCCTCGATGTGGATCGCCGCGGCGCCGAACTTGATCATCGACTTGACGGTGCGCGCCACATTGAAGGCCGAGGACCCGAAACCGGTATCGACATCCACCAACAGCGGCAGGTCGCAGACATCAGTGATGCGACGCACGTCTGTCAGCACATCATCCAGACCGCTTATGCCGAGGTCCGGCAAGCCGAGCGAACCGGCTGCAACGCCGCCGCCCGACAGGTAGATCGCCTTGAAACCGGCACGTTTGGCCAGCAATGCGTGATTGGCGTTGATCGCGCCAACCACCTGCAGGGGGTGTTCGCTGGCCACCGCATCACGAAAACGCTGGCCGGGAGTGGGAAGTGTCATGCCTCACCTCTTGGTTGTGGTGTCTGTTCCTGAGCGGTTTGATAGTGCCGCTCGATATTGCGCTTGGATGCGCCGATATGCCGGCGCATCAACAATTCGGCCAGCTCCCCGTCACGGTCGGCAATGGCGTCGAGAATCCGATGATGCTCAGCGAAAGCCTGGTGCGGGCGGTTCGGCGTTGCGGAGAACTGGATGCGGTACATCCGCACCAGCTGATACAACTCGCCACACAGCATCTGACTCAGCGTGCGATTACCGCTGCCCTGAATGATTCGGTAGTGGAAATCGAAGTCTCCCTCCTGCTGGTAGTACCCAACGCCGGCCTTGAACGCCTCGTCTCGCTCATGGGTGTCTAATACGCGACGCAACTCGTCGATTTCGGTCTCACTCATGCGCTCGGCAGCGAGCCGGCAGGCCATGCCTTCCAGTGATTCGCGAATTTCATAGAGCTCGATCAACTCCGCATGGCTGAGCGACACCACACGAGCACCCACATGCGGCACGCGAACCAGCAGCTTCTGCCCTTCGAGGCGATGTATTGCCTCGCGCAGCGGGCCGCGGCTGATGCCGTAAGTACGCGCAAGCTCGGGCTCGGAGATCTTGCTGCCGGGGGCGATATCACCTTTCACGATCGCCGCCTGGATCAGCCGGAAGACATGCTCGGAGAGGGTTCCGCTGTCGAGCTGATCAGGACGGGGGGCTTCCAGGGTATCGAGCATGATTGTTGACACCTTTACTGACATTGGGCAGAAGTTAAGCCTCAAGCACCCAAAAGGTCAATGATACAAAAGTAGATTGTCTACACTTCTCCAGTTATCCCCCATTAAGCGAGGCGCTCCCTAGTCGCGAGCCAACCATACAAGCCTAGTCGCGCGCGCGGAGGGCCATGCTAGAATGCGCCACCATATACCGCGGCTGGCGTTCGCCTCGCCACGCACTCATTTCCATGGGCGGTCGTTCTGCCCATGCTCCTCGACTCGACTAATTCTGGATCTATGAGCGCCAAATCTCGTCTCCTGCTGCTCTGTGCCCTAGTCTCTCCGCTCCCCGTCCAGGCTGATGAAAAAACCGTCTACGGCCTGAATGAACATGTTGCACTGCCCGAGTTCGGCCTCGAAGTGCCCGCCAAACTCGACACCGGCGCGCAAACCGCGTCACTCAGTGCGCGCGACATCGAGCGATTCAAACGCAACGGGAAGCCTTGGGTCCGCTTCTATCTCGCTATTGACGAGGCCCACCACCGCCCGATCGAGCTGCCCTTGCAGCGCATCAGCAAGATCAAGCGCCGGGCCGGAGACTTCGATCCGGAGGAAGAAAAGACCTACACACCGCGCCCCGTCGTAGAGCTTGTTTTGTGTATGGGCAAGGCTAAACGCAGCATTGAAGTGAACCTCACGGACCGAAGTGCATTCCAATACCCACTTTTAATAGGTTCCGATGCGCTTACTCGCTTCGAAGCCCTGGTCGACCCAAGTCTTAAGTACGCCGCTGGCAAGCCCGGCTGCATCATCGAATCCGACGCTGACGAGTAATTCCATGCGCGCCCTTACCCTGCATCTAAAAATTCTGATCCTTCTGCTCGTCACACTGGGCATTGCGATCACCGCGTACCAGATCTTCATTCTCGGCATTCCGATCACTGAAGATGAAACCGATGATCTGTGGAACATCGATGCCAAGGTCGAATTTCAGGCCAATCCGCGCGAGCCGGTGAAGCTGCAGATGTATGTTCCGCCTCTGAATCAGGAATTCGTCAGCCTCAACGAAAGCTTCATATCCAACAACTACGGCGTGAGCATCAACCGTGCCGATGGCAACCGTCGGGTCACCTGGTCCGCGCGGCGCGTTAATGGCAATCAGACCCTGTACTACCGCCTGGTACTGACCCGTCGCTATAGCGGCGAACAAACCAAGGCTACCGGCCCGATATTTCGCGACAGCATTCCGGTCGAAGGCGCCGAGAAGATTGCCGCCGAAGCACTGCTCTCGCCGATCCGCCAACACTCGGCGGATGTCGAGACCTTCATCAGTGAGGCCATCAAGCGTGTCAACAATGTCGAAGACGACAACGTCAAACTGTTGCTCGGTGGTGACTCTGCGACCGCCAACAAGGCGCGCGTAATCGAGCTGCTGCTCTCCATCGCCCACGTCCCGATGGAGCGCGTCCACACCATACGGCTATTGGCCGACATGGCGCAGACACCGGAGCTGTGGTTGCGCAGCTTCAACGGTGACAAGTGGCTGTACTTCAACCCCGAAACCGGCGAGCAGGGCCTGCCGAAAGACCGTCTGGTCTGGTGGACCGGCGACGAGCCGCTCCTGACACTTGAAGGTGGGCGCAATCCGCAGGTGACGTTCACGCTCAACAGCAGCGAGATGAATGCCATCCGCCTAGCGAAACTGACCGACGAGAACACTGACGCCGACTTCCTCGAATATTCGTTATACGGCCTGCCGCTGCAAACTCAGCAGACCTACCAGATCATGATCATGATCCCGATCGGCGTGCTGGTGATCCTGATTCTGCGCAACCTGGGCGGGCTGCAGACGCTAGGCACCTTCACTCCCGTGCTGATTGCACTGGCCTTCCGAGAAACCCAGATCGGTTTCGGCATCATTCTGTTCACGGTCATTACGGCGCTCGGCTTATCCCTGCGTTCGTATCTGGAGCATCTCAAGCTGCAGATGCTGCCGCGCCTCTCAGTCGTGCTCACGTTCGTCGTGGTGCTGATTGCGGTGATCAGTCTGTTCAGCCACAAGCTCGGGCTCGAGCGCGGGCTGTCCGTGTCGCTGTTCCCGATGGTGATTCTGACCATGACCATCGAACGCTTGTCCATCACTTGGGAAGAGCGCGGCGGCGGCCATGCTTTCAAGGTGGCGGTCGGCACGCTGATCGCAGCGAGCCTGTCGTTCCTGTTGATGAACATCCCGGAGCTGACCTATTTCATCTTCACCTTCCCAGCGGTGTTACTGATCATGGTGGGCTTCATGCTGGCGATGGGTCGCTACCGCGGCTACCGCCTGACCGAGCTGTTCCGTTTCAAAGCCTTTCTGAAGGATTGAGCCATGTTCGGTCTAATCAAGACATGGAAGGCCCTGGAAGCCAAGGGCATCATGGGTATCAACCGCCGCAACGCGGACTATGTACTCAAATACAACAAGCGCAACCTGTACCCGATCGTTGATGACAAGATCATCACCAAGCTGCGCGCCATTGAAGCCGGGATCGATGTCCCGGAGATGTACGGCGTCATCGAGACCGAACGGGATATCGAAAAGCTATCGGAGATCGTCAAGGATCACGTTGATTTCGTGGTTAAGCCAGCCCAGGGCGCGGGCGGCGATGGCATTTTGGTCATCGCTGATCGTTTCGAGGGCCGCTACCGGACCGTGTCCGGAAAGATCATCACGCACGACGAGATCGAGCATCAGATCTCGAACATCCTCACCGGGCTTTACTCGCTCGGTGGTCACCGCGATCGTGCACTGATTGAATACCGCGTCACGCCGGACCCGATCTTCAAGAGCATCAGTTACGAAGGCGTCCCGGACATCCGTATCATCGTCCTCATGGGCTACCCGGTAATGGCGATGCTCCGGCTGCCAACACGGCAGTCCGGCGGCAAGGCCAACCTCCACCAAGGCGCGATCGGCGTCGGCGTGGATCTCGCGACGGGTATCACGCTGCGCGGCACCTGGCTGAACAACAAAATATCCAAACACCCGGACACCACCAACGCAGTGGATGGGGTGCAGCTGCCGAACTGGGACGGATTCATGAAGCTCGCCGCTGGCTGCTATGAGCTTTGCGGGCTGGGCTATATCGGCGTCGATATGGTGCTGGACCAGGATAAGGGACCGCTGATTCTCGAGCTCAATGCACGCCCCGGTCTCAACATCCAGATCGCCAATGACTGTGGCCTGACCCACCGCGCACACGCCGTGGAGAACCGGATCGAGGAACTTAAGAAAAAGGGTATCCAGGAGACGGCTGAAGAACGGGTGCGATTCGCCCAGGAGCTTTTCGGCCATATACCGACCCACGCGTGACCCAAGGCCCGGCCGAACAGCTGGGCCAGTCTTGGACCTATCCTCGAATGCCTCTCTGCACGGTACATCCGCTTCCCTATCAGCCCGATCCAGCCCACCGGTTCGAGCGCATTCGCCATGCACCCGGAGCGGTATTGCTCGACTCCGGCCGCCCGGTCGCTGAACGCGGGCGTTACGACCTGTTGAGCGCCTGGCCGATTCAGACGCTGGAGCCAGGCCTAACAGAAGCCGGCATCAGTTTCTTCACGCGCCTTCGTAGCGCGCTGCAAGCCCTCGGCGAGGCAGGACTTCCGAAAAACCTTGAATTGCCTTTCGCCGGTGGTCTGCTGGGCTTTCTTGGCTACGATTTCGGCTCGCGGCTCGAACGGCTCCCTACCGCCGCTGCGCAGGACCTGGAGCTACCGCCGGCACGATTCGGTCTGTATGCCTGGGCATTGATAAGCGACCACCAGCGCCAGACCGCTCAACTGGTTTTTCATCCGAAGCTAGGCAGTGAAGACCGGGTCCGCCTGGTCGAATTGTTCCAGTCGGACTATCAGCCTGAGCACACATCGTTCAGCCTTGAATCACCGTTCACGCCCGATCTGCAGCGCTCCGAGTACCAGAGCGCCGTCGAGCACATTCAGCGCTATATCCAGGCTGGTGATTGTTATCAGGTGAACTTCGCGCAACGCTTCCGCGCCCCGTGCTCGGGCGATCCATGGCAAGCCTATCGAGCCCTGCGCGCCGCATGCCCGACACCTTACTCAGGTTTCATGACCATCAAGGGCGGCGCCATCGTCAGCCTGTCCCCGGAGCGCTTCCTGCGTCTTAGCAACGGGACCGTCGACACGCGTCCGATCAAAGGCACACGCCCTCGTCGGGACGAACCACAAGCCGATCTGGCCGAGGCCCAGGCGCTATTGGCCAGCACGAAGGATCGCGCGGAGAACCTAATGATCGTCGACCTACTACGCAACGATCTCGGCCGAAGCTGCGAGATCGGCAGCGTCAGGGTGCCGGAACTGTTCTCGCTGGAGAGCTATCCGAATGTGCACCATCTAGTGAGCAGCGTCAGTGGCACGCTGGCCGCAGGCAAGGACGCACTGGATCTTCTGGCGGGCAGCTTCCCTGGCGGATCGATAACCGGCGCGCCGAAGATCCGCGCCATGCAGGTGATCGATGAGCTGGAACCCACCCGCCGTTCAATCTACTGCGGCTCGTTGCTCTATCTGGACGTACGAGGTGAGATGGACAGTTCCATAGCCATCCGCACGCTGCTGATTCAAGATGATCAGGCCACCTGCTGGGGCGGTGGAGGGATAGTCGCGGATTCCGACTGGCAGGCTGAATATCAGGAAACCTTCGACAAGGTGAAGGTGCTGATGGAGACGCTGGAAAGGCTGGCAACTGGAAGCACCTGACCTACGCCGCATGGGTTGATGGCGCCTTGTATACAGCCACAGCATCCCTACTGCGTCATGGTGGATCGATAAAGCGATCCACCATAAGTGTTCCAAGTGGTTTTCGGGTGATATTAAAGCTCGAGTTTGCGATTCGATGCCTTGAGAAATTCTTGCTTGAGCTCCGCGAACGTGTGCACCGCCGGGAACTGCGGGAATTCGCGAATGACGTTATCCGGCGCGTGGAAGAGAATGCCGGCATGCGCCTCGGAGAGCATGGTTGTGTCGTTATACGAATCGCCGGCGGCAATGACCCGATAGTACAGGCTCTTGAGCGCGATCACCGACTGCCGCTTGGGATCCTTCTGCCGTAGCTCGTAGTTGACGACGCGTCCTGACTCATCAGTGATCAGGCGATGGCAAAGCAGCGTCGGGAAGCCCAGCTGACGCATCAACGGTTGCGAAAACTCATAGAAGGTATCCGACAGGATGACGACCTGAAAACGCTCACGCAGCCAGTCGACGAACTCGACAGCACCGTCGAGTGGCTTCAGTGTGGCTATGACCGCCTGAATATCCGACAGCTTCAGCCCATGCTCGTCGAGAATGCGCAGGCGCTGCTTCATCAACACATCGTAATCAGGAATGTCCCGCGTTGTCGCCCGGAGTGATTCGATTCCGGTGGCCTCGGCAAAGGCGATCCAGATTTCCGGAACCAGCACACCCTCCAGGTCTAGACAGGCTATTTCCACGGGCCACTCCTCAAAGCAGAAAAATTGAAGCGGCACTCTAACGGCAAGGGCTGAGTGACGCAACGCGACGCCTTATGCATTAAAGTTAGGCTTGGACGGCTCAACGTTATTTAGTGTCATAAAACCTATTTGATAACATCCGCGGCCAGCAGAGCGCGCCCAGCGCCAACCAAGGAAGCCGCCTGATGAGCCAAACAATTGATGTAGCCGAGCTAGCAGCCGCCTATGCCGGCAGATCTCCGCAAGACATACTCAAGCTTGCCTTCGACCTGTTCGGCGACGATCTGTGGATCTCGTTTAGCGGCGCTGAGGACGTCGTGCTAGTAGACATGGCCTGGAAACTGAACAAGAACGTAAAGGTTTTCAGCCTCGATACTGGTCGGCTGCACAGCGAAACCTATCGCTTTATCGAGCAAGTCCGTGAGCACTACGGTATTCCTATCGAGATCATGACCCCGGACCCGGCCCTGCTGCAGCCGATGGTCAACGAGAAAGGACTGTTCAGTTTCTACCGCGACGGCCACGGCGAATGCTGCGGCATTCGCAAGATCGAGCCTCTGCGACGCAAGCTATCGGGCGTCCGCGCCTGGGCCACCGGTCAGCGCCGGGACCAGAGCCCTGGCACGCGCAGCCAGGTGTCGGTGCTGGAAATCGACAGTGCCTTCTCGACGGCGGAGCACACGCTGTATAAGTTCAACCCGTTGGCGCAGATGACCAGCGAGGAAGTCTGGGGCTATATCCGCATGCTGGAGTTGCCGTATAACAGCCTGCACGAGCGTGGATTCATCAGCATCGGTTGCGAGCCGTGCACACGCCCGGTATTGCCGAACCAGCACGAGCGCGAGGGTCGTTGGTGGTGGGAAGAATCCACACAAAAAGAGTGCGGCCTTCATGCCGGCAACCTGATCGCAAAAACTTAAGCTGCTTCGCTTAAACGATTCTGGGTGCCGGTTCTACTGCATTGGCGCCCAGAAAGATCAAGCGGCCATCGGGGCTGGGGCTTGCTTCGATAGGCTATTCGAGCGACGTCAGACACACCACAGCGACTGCCAAGCCGACTAGAAGGTGGGCAGATCGACATCCGCAAACAGCTCGTCCAGCTCGACCTTGTTTCGGCATTGCACAGCCTTTTCGAGCATCTCTCGAACAAGGTGCGGTGCGAAGGTTTCGATGAAATCGCACATGAAACCGCGCAGGAAAGTACCGCGACGGAAACCGATTTTGGTCACACTGGGCTCGAACAATTCGCTGGCATCGAGCACCACGAGGTCCGGATCGAGCTTGGCATCGACTGCCATCCGCGCAACGATGCCAACACCCAATCCCAGGCGCACATAGGTCTTGATGACGTCGGCATCGGCTGCGGTGAACACCACTTTCGGTGACAGACCCTTGTGGCTGAAGGCCTCGTCGAGCTTGGAACGCCCGGTGAAACCGAACACATAGGTCACGATGGGATGTTCCGCCAAGGCTTCGAGCGTGAGCTTTTCCAGCTTCGTCAGCGGGTGGCCCTGCGGCACCACCACGCAGCGGTTCCAGCGGTAACACGGCATCATCACCAGATCACCGAACAGCTCCAAGCCCTCGGTGGCGATAGCAAAATCCACGGTACCGTCGGCAGCCATTTCCGCAATCTGCATAGGCGTCCCCTGATGCATATGCAGAGAGACGTCAGGGTACTGCTTGATGAAAGCGCTGATCACCTGCGGCAAGGCATAGCGAGCCTGCGTGTGGGTCGTCGCGATACTCAAGGTGCCACGCTTTTCGTTGGAAAATTCCTGAGCGATCTGTTTGATGCTGTCGCATTTGCGAAGAATTTCGCCGGCCGTGGTGATGATCCGTTCGCCCGCAGGAGTCACTCTGGTCAGGTGCTTTCCACTACGCGCGAAGACTTCCACGCCCAGCTCGTCCTCAAGCAACCGAATCTGCTTGCTGATGCCGGGTTGTGAAGTGAACAGGCTCTGCGCCGTTGCCGAGACATTGAGGTCATGATGCGCTACCTCCCAGATGTAACGCAGTTGCTGAAGCTTCATAGAGATCCCTCAAAGGCCAATGGCGTCTGAACGCCACCACTTTTTATAACTTCGTGCACCGGAACGTTGGGATTCTAGGTCATTTCCGTATGTACCGCCTGTAACGACTCGCGCACCGATAGCCGCATTGCAATCTTTCCAGGGTAGAAATATGAGGGTATCCGGGAACCATTGCCGGGTCTGCCGGCCCGATCGCATTACCGGAACGCCAACGCCGCGAGCATTCACCGGAATCTCGCGGCCTCGGTTGAGCTTAGCAGCCGGAACAAAATCCACTACTGCCCCGCGCGCGTCACCCGGCGGGCGGCTGAGTCCAACGGACTGACAGACCTAGCGATCCGCACGCGCCGAAATAAAACGCAAGGCCTGGTAAAGCGCCTCGGTCTTCGGCATAGCGAACCCGGCTGCTGCTGCCGCAGCCAGCGGAGCGGCATAGATTGCATCAAGCTCCAGCGGGCGCCCGTGTGCGTGATCGTGGTACATGCTTGGCAGGTAATTGGGCATGAGATCCGTCGCCTTCATCATCCGGTCCACCAGCATTTCCGGAACTGGGTAGCCACATGCCGCCGACGCCCCACAGGTTTCCAACATGATCGATCTTACCAGCGCCCGGCTGTCCGGATTCGACATCAAGGGTGCTGTGCCTGCGTCCAGCAGCACCGAAAGACCGTTGTAGGGCATGTTCCAGACCAACTTCTGCCAGCGTGCCTGAGCCAGGTTGGCGGCTGCACTGGAATCGACACCCGCCGCCCGGAACATCACCACGCCCGCTTCAACCAGGGCCTGTTGTTGCTCTTGGGTTTCTGCCGGCCCCGAGTGATAACCGAGGTTGACCCCGCCAAGTGCCTGATGCTCGACGACGCCCAGAGCCGAGCGGTGTGCACAGATGAAGCAGAGGCCTCCCATCAGGTGGATATTGCCCGGCAAAACCTGACGTAGGTCCTCCTCGATTCCCAGACCGTTCTGCAACACCACGACCTTGGCATCGTCCCCCGCTGCCTCCACGATCAGCGGAGCCAGCTCTGGATTGCTGGTGCTTTTCGCGCCGACCAACAGCCAATCGCACTTGGGCATGTCGTTGGCGCTGCGGTAGGCCTGCACCGCATCCAGATGCAACGCGCCATGCACCGCGCTGTTTACCTGCAGCCCGTTCTGCCTGACTACGTCATATTCGCTGCGCAGCAGAAAGTGCACGTCATAGCCGGCTCGGGCGAGCATCACACCGTAGAAGCCGCCAATGGCGCCAGTTCCGATAATTCCGATTCGAGGTTTAAGAGCGGTCATGCAGGACTCCAGCAACAGGTCATTGGAACGCGGATTTAGCGATCAAATTCCCACCTTATCAGCGTCCCGAAGCAGAGCCCAGCCGCTGTGATTCGGTTGCTTTCGGAGCGCGTACCGATATTGAACACAGCGAGGCGCCTGTCCGGCCTCAAGAACATTGTCGAGGCGACGCAATACGCGATAAGGTTCCGCTTCCCCGCTGCGCCCTCAAGCCCTGCTCCGCCGCACCGGGATTCGCTGGCGGACGGCACCCGTGACCCTGATGAGAACACGATGGCTGATTTACCGATCGATGACCTTAACGTTTCCTCCAACGAGACACTTATCACGCCGGAACAGTTGAAGCGTGAAATACCGCTGACCTCCTCCGCGCTGAAAACCGTCTCCGAAGGACGCCAGGTGATACGCAACATTCTCGACGGCAAGGATCATCGCCTGTTCGTCGTGATAGGCCCCTGCTCGATCCACGACCTCAAGGCTGCGCATGAATATGCCGAGCGCCTCAAGGTACTGGCCGAAAAAGTATCGGACAGTCTGTTTCTGGTCATGCGGGTGTACTTCGAGAAGCCACGCACAACCGTTGGCTGGAAGGGCCTGATCAACGATCCATACATGGATGACTCGTTCAAGATTCAGGACGGCCTGCACATCGGCCGTCAACTGCTGCTCGACCTCGCCGAGATGGGCCTGCCGACTGCAACCGAAGCACTTGACCCGATATCACCGCAGTACTTGCAGGACTTGATCAGCTGGTCGGCCATCGGCGCACGCACCACCGAATCCCAGACACATCGCGAGATGGCGTCGGGCCTGTCGTCTGCAGTGGGATTCAAGAACGGCACCGATGGAAGTCTGACCGTTGCGATCAATGCGCTGCAGTCCGTTTCCAGCCCGCATCGCTTCCTCGGTATCAACCAAGCGGGCGGAGTCTCCATCGTCACCACCAAGGGCAATGCCTATGGCCACGTTGTGCTGCGTGGCGGCAATGGGAAGCCCAACTACGATTCGGTCAGCGTGGCGGTGTGCGAGCAGGAATTGAACAAGGCTGGCATCACGCCGAACATCATGGTCGATTGCAGCCACGCCAACTCCAACAAGGATCCGGCCCTGCAGCCACTGGTAATGGACAACGTGGCCAACCAGATCCTCGAGGGCAACAATTCGATCGTCGGGCTGATGGTGGAAAGCCACCTGGGCTGGGGCAGCCAGTCGATTCCGAAAGATCTGGCAGACCTGAAATACGGCGTGTCTATCACAGACGCCTGTATCGATTGGGACGCCACCGAGAAAGCCATCCTCGGCATGCATGGAAAACTGAGGGAGGTACTGCCCAAACGCGCTCGCGGCTAGCGGTGGGCTGAACAGACGAGAACGCCGGTTACCGGCGTTTTTCTTTTTACTCGCCGTCAATGTCGCCCGCTGGGTTGCCCTGCCGTTCGATATACCACTCGACATAGGAACAGGACGGAATCACCGTATAGCCCTCGCGCGCGGCGTAATCCAGCGCATGCTGAGCCAGCACGGCGGCGACACCGCGACCGCGCAACGCATCGGGCACGAAGGTCCGATAGAAATCCAGGGTCTGCTTGCCAAGGTCTACATAAGCCAGATAGGCGCGATAGCCATCCACGATCGTCTCGAACTGATGGCCCGCTCGATCATGGTTGATGGTTAGCTTGTCGGTCATCTCGCCTCCTCTGCAGGCTTGCCCTGCCTTTGACTTGGAGGGCCTATGCGGAGCCCGCACATTCCCATTTTTTCTTGTTAGTTGGACGATGCATGCTACCGCCATGTAAGACTCCGCTTCAATTGCTTAAAAGTTGGTGATGCTAGCGCTGGGCAATCGATACATTGACCGCTTGCAAACGCTTCGCAAAGTGCAACTTTTCAAGCTTTCCGCCGGTCCATGTAACGAGTGCAGCGGCTTGCTCTGATTGTTTTTCAATCAGCTTGTCCAGTCGCAGCCATGAAACGAATGAGGCTGCAGAAAAATTGTGGTAGCGGCTGCTTGCCTCAGTTTACTTAGCGCAACTTATCGGTAGTATGTGCGCGCCAACTTTCCATAACGGAAGTTGCCATGGATTTCATCCTTAAGGGGAACAAGATGAACAACGTTCTGAAATTTTCTGCTCTGGCTTTCGCCGCAGTTCTGGCTACTGGTTGCAGCAACAGCATGACCAAGGAAAGCGAAGCCCGCCTGACTGCGACCGAAGACTCCGCCGCCCGTGCTCAGGCACGCGCCGACGAAGCCTACAGCAAGGCCGACGAGGCTCTGCAGGCTGCTCAGAAGGCTCAGCAAACTGCTGACGAAGCCAACGAGCGCGCACTGCGTATGCTGGAACGCGCCAGCCGCAAGTAAGCTTCAGGCGATAAAAAAGCCGACCTGCAACCAGGTCGGCTTTTTTGTGGGCGGCGGAACAGCCGCCTCGCCCCTTCCGGGGGCTCTTCAGAAAATCGGCTCTTCCTGGTTGGCTAGTGCCTGACCCTGCTCGGCGATCTGGATCGGCAGGCCGTCTTCACCTGCGATGATCTCACGCACCATTTCCCAGTCCAGTTGCAGCACGCCAGCCGTTTCGTCACGCTTCAACAGCGTATTGACCACCACTGCATGCTTATCCATCAGCGTCATATGCTTGTCCTCGTCCTGCAGCGGCGTGTGCGCTTCCAAGTAGATTCTGCCCTGACTTACGCCGAACTTGTATGGCTCGTCGATAATTCGCACCGCGGTTCCGACTTTAACCAACCCTGACAATTCCAAAACGTTGTGATTGAGCATGCGGAAACAACCGTGGCTGACACGCATGCCAATGCCGAACTTTTTGTTCGATCCGTGGATCAGGTAGCCGGGCAACGCCAAGGTCATCTTATAAGGACCGAGCGGGTTATCCGGTCCGGGCGGCACGACCTTTGGCAAAGGGTCCCCCTCGGCAGCGTGCTCATCTCGAATCGACTGTGGTGGATACCACGCCGGATTGTCGGTCATGGCCGTGATACGTGTATTCCCTACCGGTGACCCCCAGCCTTCGCGGCCGATTCCGAGGGGGAAGGTATGCACTACATCTTTGCCCTCCGGGTAGTAGTACAGCCGGTACTCGGCCAGGTTGATCACAATACCCTCACGCGGTCCAGGCGGCAGGATATAGCGAGTTGGCAGAATGATGTCGGTGCCCTCGCCCGGCAACCAGGGATCCACACCCGGGTTTGCCGCGATGAGTTCCAGATAACCCAGGTCGTACGTTTCGCCCAGCGCCGCGAAAGTGTCTTCGTATTTAGCCTTGATGACCTGAATCTGCCCGACTACATCCTCGCCCTCCGGCGGGAGCGGCAACTCGAGAGCAGCGGACGGCCCAGCCAACAACAGAGCAGCGAATGACACACAGGAGGCGACTGCAGACGCACGCGAGAGCATTCAGGGGTTCCTTGGAGAATGGTGAATCGTATTGCCGGCGATTGTACTCGAAGCGACAGCAGCCGCCGAGCTACCAGCCACTGGCGGCAGACGGAAGGCCCTTGCGTTGCGCCCTGAGCGCCTCACGGCATATTGAACAGAGCCGGCGGTCCTTGAGCATCGGTCGCTCCAGATCCTGCCAGCGTGGCCGCGCAGGTAGAAAACCACCGCAAAGCGTGCGATCGACCTGACCGTTCAGCTCCAGTTGTCGCAGCGCCAGATGCAGACGATTTTCGCGGCAGGCGAACAGGTCGAACTGTTCGTCCGGCACGATAAGACGATAGGCAAATAGGGTCCAGGCTGGGCGCGGCATCTGAGGCTCCGATCGAGGGGCGCGACAGTAGCCGCGCGCACGCCTCAAAGCAAGGGCTCGAGCACCGGCCAGACGTTATCCAGCAGCCTTTGCTGGGCACCGGCTGTAGGATGTATACGATCAGACTGCATCATGCCCTCGACCCCACCTACACCGTCGAGGAAAAACGGTACATAAGGTAGTTCCTTCTCCTCAGCGAGGGAGTCGAACACCTGGGCAAAAGCCGTGGTGTAGCGCTGCCCCAGGTTGGGTGGCAACCGCATGCCAAGCAACAGGACCTCAGCGCCTGCCTCCCGTGACTGTTCAACCATCGCAGCAAGATTCTGCTTCAAGTGAGCAGGCGGCTGGCCACGCAGACCGTCATTGCCCCCCAGCTCAAGTATCACCACCTCCGGCTCATGCTCCGCAAGCAAAGTGGGTAGCCTGGCGAGCCCGCCGGCGCTGGTGTCACCGCTGATCGAGGCATTCACCACACGATAATCCGCCGCTTCTGTATCAAGGCGTTGCTGAAGCATGTGTACCCACCCCTGGCTGGTTTCCAGCCCAAAAGCGGCACTGATACTATCCCCGACCACCAGCACCGTTCCCGCCAAGGCTCCCTGAGCCCAGCACAGCAGTACCAGGACTCCACTTCTCAGCCAATTTCGCATCGGAATCTCCATGAGCGCCAGCATTCTCTACGCCCGGAACCTTAGCAAAGCGGTACCCAGCGCGGAAGGCGAGCTGGCGATACTCGACGATGTGTCCCTTAGCGTGAACAAGGGCGAGAGCCTAGCGATCATCGGAACGTCCGGTTCCGGAAAATCGACACTGCTCGGCCTGTTGGCCGGCCTGGATCTGCCCAGCTCGGGCGAGGTGCACCTCGCCGGCCATCTGCTCGGAGATCTGGACGAAGACCAGCGCGCCAGGGTGCGGGCCGAGCATGTCGGCTTCGTCTTTCAATCGTTCCAACTGCTCGACAGCCTCAACGCCCTGGAGAACGTCATGCTGCCCCTCGAGTTGCATGGTCGCCGTGACGCTCAGGCGAAAGCCACCGAGCTGCTCGGACGAGTCGGTCTGGGCGCTCGCCTGCATCACTATCCGAGACAACTATCGGGCGGCGAGCAACAACGCGTCGCCGTCGCCCGCGCGTTCGCCGCCGAACCCGAAGTATTGTTCGCCGATGAGCCCACCGGCAATCTCGATAGCCACACCGGCGCGAACATCACCGAGCTGCTCTTCGAACTGAACCGGGAGCGCGGCACCACCCTGGTGCTGGTCACACACGATGAGCGATTGGCGCAGCGCTGCCAGCACCTGCTTCGCCTGGAAGGTGGACGCCAACTTCGTGATGAGCAGACCCGATGAAGCGCGTGCCCTTCTGCCGCCTGGCTGCGCTGGCGCTACGTCAGCTATTGCGGGACGCCCGAGGCGGCGAGCTTCGCGTACTGTTCGGCGCGCTGCTGATCGCCGTCGCGGCAAGCACGGCCATTGGCTATTTCGGTGCACGCCTGAACGATGCCATGTTGCTGCGTGCCACGGAGTTCCTCGGTGCCGATCTGGTATTACGTGGCAGCGCACCTGCTGCGTCCGAACAGATCGAGGCAGGCTCTCGACTGCAACTCGACCATGCTCGGGTGGTGGAATTCTCCAGTGTCGTCGCGACCGACGACAATCTCCAGCTGACCAGTGTCAAGGCAGCCGACGACCAATACCCGCTGCGCGGTGAGTTGCGCAGCGCGGCCGCGCCATATCAGCCCGAGCAGCCCGGTCCAGGCCCGCAACCCGGTGAAGCCTGGGCCGAAGCGCGCCTGTTCGCCGCACTCGACCTGCAAATAGGCGATCACATCGAGGTGGGCAACAAGCAGCTGCAGTTGACCCGCGTGCTGACTTACGAACCCGATCGTGTAGGCGATTTTTACAGCCTGACGCCACGCGTACTGATGCACCTCGACGACCTTGATGCCACTGGCGTGGTGCAGCCCGGCAGCCGCGTGCGCTATCGCGAACTCTGGCGTGGCTCGACCGAACAGCTGCAAGCCTACGAAGAGACCATCAAACCCGACCTGCAACCGCATCAGCGCATCGAAACCGCTAAAGATGGTAACCGTCAGATCGGCGGTGCCCTTGGGCGTGCCGAGCGCTATCTCAACCTGGCCAGCCTGGCGGCGGTACTCCTTGCGGGCGTCGCGGTAGCGCTTTCGGCGGCACGTTTTGCCGCGCGCCGCTTCGACGCCAGCGCCCTGCTGCGCTGTCTTGGGCTGTCACGACGCGAGGCGTTGACGCTCTATGCCTTGCAGCTCGGCTATCTTGGCGTAGCGGCCAGTGCAGCAGGCGCTTTGCTGGGCTGGGCCGCGCAACATGGATTGTTTTTTCTGCTGCGCGATCTAGTGGTCAGCGAAGTCCCGCCCGCGACCCTCTGGCCCGCCCTGGCAGGCATCGCCACTGGGATGGTCGCGTTGGCCGGTTTCGCCTTGCCGCCGCTGGCCGCTCTGGGTCGTGTGCCGCCACTGCGGGTGCTGCGCCGAGATATTCTGCCGGTCCCACCGAGCACCTGGCTGGTGTACGGCGCAGCGATCGGCGCGCTTGGCCTGATCATGTGGCGCCTGAGCCTGGACTTGAAAATAACCCTCGCGTTGCTGGGTGGCGGTCTGCTTGCCACCGTCGTCCTCGGTGGCTTGTTATTGCTGGCGCTAAGCGGACTGCGTCGGGCGCTTTCTGGCGCGTCTCTAGCATGGCGCCTGGGCCTCGGGCAGCTACTCCGTCACCCGCTGGCCGCGGCTGGCCAATCACTGGCCTTCGGTCTGATATTGCTGGCGATGGCGCTGATCGCACTGCTGCGCGGCGAGCTGCTCGATACCTGGCAGAATCAGCTGCCGGACGATGCGCCCAACCATTTCGTGCTCAACGTTTTGCCCGCTGATAGGGATGCGTTCGCCCAACGTATCGAGGCGCTGTCGGATCATGCCGCGCCGCTGTACCCGGTCGTACCGGGTCGCCTGGTGGCAATCAACGGCGAGCCGGTGCGTCAGTTGGTAAGCAAGGACAGCCAGGGCGAGCGCGCAATACGCCGCGATCTTAGCCTGACCTGGGCACGCGATCTGCCTTCCGATAATCGCCTGAGCGCCGGTCATTGGTGGGACGGCGAACGGAGCGAGCTACCCGGCGTGTCGGTGGAAGCCGAACTGGCCGAGAGCCTTCAGGTCGAGCTGGGCGATCGGCTCAGCTTCACGGTCGGCGGGCTCACCCGCGATGTCAGCGTAACCAGCCTGCGCGAAGTGAACTGGGACAATTTCCAGCCGAATTTCTACATGATTTTCGAGCCGGAAACGCTACGTGACGTGCCCACCACCTATATGACCAGCTTCCACCTATCGGCCGGAAAGGATCGCGAACTGGTGCAGCTGGCCCGGGATTTCCCCTCCGCGACGATCCTCCAGGTCGAGGCCTTGCTCAGTCAGTTACGCAGCATCCTCGCGCAGGTCTCTCTGGCGGTGGAATACGTGCTGATGTTCATCCTCGCCGCTGGCCTGGCCGTGCTGTTCGCCGGGCTTCAGGCCACGCTCGACGAGCGCATCCGCCAAGGCGCTCTGTTGCGGGCGCTGGGCGCGAAGCGCAGCCTGCTGCTCAAGGCCAGGCGCGCCGAGTTCGGCGTGCTCGGTGCGACCAGCGGCTTGCTGGCCACTCTAGGCTGCGAACTGGTCAGCGCCCTGCTCTATCACTTCGCGTTCGACTTGCGCTGGCAGCCGCACCCCTGGCTGCTGATCCTACCAGTGATTGGTGCGTTGCTGGTCGGGGCTGCCGGCGTGATCGGCACCCGCCGCGCCTTGAACGCCAGCCCGCTTAATGTGCTTCGTGAGAACTGACAACAAATGGAGACGAGAGCTTCTAGAATGTGCGACTCCTTGTCTGACCCGGATCATCCATGAGCCGCTATCGCCCCCCACGCCCCGCCGGTACTCCCTTGATCACCCCTGAGGGCGAAGCGCGGCTGCGCACCGAGCTGCACGAGCTTTGGCATGTCAGGCGGCCGCAGGTCACGCAATCGGTCAGCGAAGCAGCAGCGCAAGGCGATCGCTCCGAAAATGCCGAATACACCTACGGCAAGAAAATGCTGCGGGAAATCGACAGCCGAGTGCGCTTTCTTACCAAGCGTCTGGAGAAGCTGAAGGTCGTCAGCGACAAACCGAGCGATCCGGGCAAGGTTTACTTTGGCGCCTGGGTGACGGTGGAAGACGAGGATGGCGAGCAAGCCCGCTATCGCATCGTCGGGCCGGACGAGCTGGATTTGCGCCAAGGCCTGATCAGCATCGATTCGCCACTCGCCAGAGCGTTGGTGGGCAAACCGCTTGACGCTGAGGTACAGGTTCAAACGCCTACCGGCGCCAAGCTCTGGTATATCGTTGCCATCGACTATCCGTGACCGGTCAGTTCTAAAGCGACTAAATGGTCGCTATTTGCGACAAACTTCATCGATTGGGCTTCGATCATTAGAACATAACCTTCCTACCCATCAAGGCGTTCCGCCTGGTAACAGACAGCCGATACGACGCTAGAGGCTGATTGCTATCAACTATCACCTATCCACCGTACCAGAGCGGATACGCTTCGCTTGCCAGTACCTGGCATGATTGCTGCGCTTATCCTGCGGCAGTACGCGCAGCGCGCGGTGAATGGCGAGGGACTGCCAATGCCCGACTCACCCACCGATGAGTGCATTCATGAACAACAAGAAGACCTTGATCGCTCTATGCCTCGGCACCGCCCTGGCCCTTTCCAGTCAGGTGCAGGCAGGCCTGTTCAGCTCCAGCGGCTACACCCAGACGCGTTATCCGATCGTCCTCACTCACGGCATGCTGGGCTTCGACAGCATGCTCGGCATCGACTATTGGTACGGCATCCCGCATGCGCTTCGGCGTGATGGAGCGCAGGTCTACGTGACCGAAGTCAGCCAGCTCAACACCTCAGAACTGCGCGGCGAAGAACTCCTGGAACAGATCGAAGAGATCGTCGCGATCAGCGGAAAACCCAAGGTGAACCTGATAGGCCATAGTCACGGTGGGCCGACGGTGCGCTACGTTGCCGCCGTACGTCCCGACCTGGTCGCTTCAGTCACGACTGTAGGCGCCCCGCACAAGGGATCGGATGTCGCGGACCTGCTCCGCAAGATCCCCGAGGGATCCGGCGGCGAAGCCATCGCCGCCGGCCTGGTCAACGGTATGGGCGCATTGATTCACTTCCTGTCCGGCAGCCCGAGTACCGAACCGCAGGACTCGCTCGGGGCGCTCGAGTCGCTCAACAGCGAAGGCGCCGCACGCTTCAACGCCAAGTACCCGCAGGGCATTCCGACCTCTACATGCGGCGAAGGGGCATACCAGGTCAACGGCGTGCGCTATTACTCCTGGAGCGGTACCAGCCCATTGACCAACCCGCTGGATATTAGTGACGCGATGATGGGCGCAGGCTCGCTCGCGTTCGACGAGGCGAATGATGGACTGGTGGGCCGCTGCAGTTCGCACCTCGGCATGGTTATCCGCGACAACTACCGGATGAACCACCTGGACGAGGTCAACCAGGTGCTCGGGCTGACCAGCCTGTTCGAAACCGATCCACTGACCGTTTACCGCCAGCATGCCAACCGCCTGAAGAACGCAGGCCTCTGAGACGCGCCGGGGGCCAACCGGCCCCGGCCCTGACCACAAGGCATATCGATGAAAAAACTCGCTGCCCTGCTTCTGCTGAGCGTTACCGTTGGCGTCGCTATTCACTGGCGTGAGCCATTCGGACCGGTACAGCCCCGCGCGCATACGACCATAGCCCCGACGTTCACTACGGAACTGCCTGTAGATCAGACGCCGGTTCGTCCTTTAGCCGTACAACCCTCGCCCACCGAGACGATCCGGCGCCTGCCGCCCTCTTTCACCGGCACCCAGGTCGACGGTCAGCTTCGCGCCGACTCCCTGGGCAGGCTAATCATCGAGCGCGACATCCGTCGCGTCTTCGATTACTTCCTGGCCTCGATTGGCGAGGAGCCGATCGAGGCAAGCGTCACCCGCCTGCGCCGCTATATCCAGGCGCAACTTCCTCAGCCCGGAGCGGACCAGGCATTGCGGCTGCTGGGCCAGTATCTGGATTACAAACGTCAGCTACTGGTACTCGAAGAGCAACACGCGCAGCGGGCCGATCTGGATGCCATGCGCGAGCGGCTGCGCGCAGCTCGGCAGCTGCGCGCCGGGACATTTGATGAAGAGACACACGAGGCATTCTTTGCGCTGGAGGAAGCGGCCGACAGCTTCACGCTGGAAAGATTGGCGATTCGACGCAACCCAACCCTCAATGCAGCGGCGAAGGGGGCAGCTATCGACAGGCTGCAGGACAGCCTGCCGCCCGAACTGCGGGACGGAATTGTGATACAGCTGCAGTCCCAACTACGCGAGCAGACACAGGTGCTGCAGTCCAGCGGCGGCTCGCCGACCGACTTGCGTCAGCTACGCCAGCAACTGGTTGGCAACGCTGCCACCGCTCGCCTGGAACGGCTCGATCTGAAACGACAGGAATGGCAGAAGCGGCTGGCGGTCTATCGCCAGGAAAAGAAACGCATCGAAAGCAGCCGGGGTCTTGGCGACGCTGACAAGCGTGCGGCTATCGCTCGATTGGCGGCGGAACACTTCGACGAGAACGAGCGCTGGCGCCTGGATGCAGCCGAACGGCGACTCATCATGGAGAACGGCTAAGCGGTCAATTGGCCGCGCTCTGCGGCCCGCCTTCCAGCAAGTAGCGTTCACGGGTGTAGGCCAGGTAATACTTGTTGACCGCATTAACGTAGCTGACCACGCCCATGCCCATGGTCGCCATGGCGACACGTTCAACCTGGAAAAACCACTGATCCGGATTGAGACCGAGGCGACGGGCCTCCGCACGCATACTCTGAACCCGCTGCGGGCCCATGTTGTAGGCAGCGAGGACGAACGCCATGCGTTCACGCTCATTCAGTCTGGGACTGGAAAAGAATTTGCGACGGATGCTGGCCAGATACATCGCGCTGGCCTGCACATTGTTGTCCAGCTTGCCGATGTCAGTTACGCCCAAGCTGCGAGCAGTGGCGGGAGTTACCTGCATCAGTCCGGTGGCCCCGGAAGCGCCGCGAGCCGCCGGATTGAGGGTCGACTCCTTGAACGCCAACGCGGCTAGGTTCAGCCAATCGATATCCTGCTGCTTAGCATGCCGCTGTAGGGTTGGCCGTACGTTTTCAAGCCGCTGGCGTCCGATCCGGTCGAGCGGATACTGCACTCGATAGAGCCGCCGATAGACTCGAACGAACGCAGCGTCTTGGTTGTCCGGCGAATTGTAGCCGTGAAGAAAGCGATCAACGCTGGCACGCAACATGCTCGCCTCCTTTCGCAGAAACCAATGCATGTCGGCCCGCTTGCCCAGCGTCAGCTGGGATTCGATACGCAGCTTGGGCAACACCTTCGCCCAGCGTTCGGCAATGGTCTGCTCAACAACCGTAGCCGGATAAACTCCGGCCTGCACCATTTCCAGCACATCCTCCACTGCAAGCGTCGGATCCACCCACTCGATGGAAATCGGAGCACGCCCGGCCTGCATCAACTGCTGATTAATGCCTTCCAGAGCAGGCCCTGCCGCACTGCCAGCCGACAACGCCAAACTACGCCCCGATAATTGCTCGAAGCTTTTGTAACGATGGTTGCCCTGGCGGCTGACCAGCACCATCGGCACCTTATCGACGACGGCCCGGCTGCGACTGACTCGGCGCATCGCACCCAACTCCAAAAGCTCTCCCGGCGCCACCAGATCACCCTCGCCTCGTTGCAGCGCGCCAAGCAGCTGATCTTTGGCCTTGGGAATGATTTCCAACGTGATCTGAGGTCCTTTCGAACCCCGATTGAGAAACTGCTCGAACGCACGCAGACGCACATATTCCACGCCGATGGCTTCACCCTTGACCTCGCCTGAGCTATTGCGGCTCTGGTTGATCAGCACGCGAAGCACCCCACTGCGGCGAATCTCCGCGAGATCGCGTACCGTATCCACCGGCTGCCATGCCTGGGGGCCCATTACTCGCGCGACCACCGGCCACGGCGCGAGCACCAACAGACACAACAGCAGTGGTAATAGTCGGATCATTACAGCGTATCGACTCGAACGGGGCAGTATACAGCGCGGCAGGCTACCGCGCGGCGGCGAAGATTCTCACAGCGGAGGCTTAGTCGCCAGCGTCACCTGTCTAAAAACATGAGCTATCTGTTTCAACTGATTGATTAATATAGTTATATTGTTTTGATTTATAAGCGAGGCAGTTCCATGCAGCTTGTCGACATCGGCGTCAATCTGACCCACCCGACCTTCGCCCGCGATCCGCGAGTCGTGTTGAATCGAGCCTATGCGGCGGGCGTGACGCAGCTGGTGCTGACGGGTACCAGCCTCGCCGAGAGCGAGGCAGCATTGGGCCTCTGCCGGGAGCTGGATGAAAGTCGGCAGCGCCTGTTTTGCACGGCGGGGATCCACCCCCATGACGCGAGTCAATGGACGTCGGAAACCGCATCCCAGCTGAAAGGTCTGCTCGCCGAACCCGAGGTGCGCGCCGTCGGCGAGTGCGGGCTGGACTTCAATCGGGACCTATCCCCTCGCTCACAGCAGGAACGGGTGCTGGAGGAGCACCTGCAACTGGCGGTGGAAACCGGCCTGCCACTGTTCCTTCACGAGCGCGACGCCGACCAGCGCCTGGCGGCGATCCTTCGGCCTTTCCGTGACCAGCTCAGCGCCGCGGTGGTGCACTGTTTTACCGGGGAGAAACGAGCTCTATACGCCTTTATGGATCTTGACCTGCATATCGGCATCACCGGCTGGATCTGCGATGAGCGACGTGGCACGCACCTGCATCCGCTGGTGCGCGAGATTTCTGCCTCGCGATTGATGCTCGAGAGCGACGCGCCCTACCTGCTTCCCCGTACATTACGGCCCAAGCCCAAAGGCGGTCAGAACGAGCCGGCCTTCCTCCCTGAGATCTTGCGCGAGGTGGCGCGCCATCGCGGCGTGAACGAGGAGGAGTTGGCTGCTTCCACCACCGCCTGTGCCCAGCGGTTCTTCGGCATCGCACCGCTGGAACAACCGGAACAGCGCTAAAGCCTTGCAGATCCCTGCCGTTAATAGAACTGGATCACGGAAAGCACCGATGCCTATCCGCGCCGGTCCTCTTAGCCATTCACACAAGAAGTGCACTCATGGTCCTCTGGATTCGAGACCTTTCCCTGAAGTACAAATTCTGGGCGCTGAACATGGTGACCTTTGTCACCACCCTGCTGCTGGTGCTTTTCGCCTTGCAGCTGGAACAGCAGTCGCGCAGCCTGGATGCACAAACTGAAGCTCAGGCGCTTGCCAGCGTGCTGCAGAGCTGGCCGGAGGGCGGCGCACTTCCGCAAAGCTCTTCCCTGGTGGCGCTCTCGCCGGGTCAGAAGCTGACTATCGACCACCGCAGCATTACTGCTGGCGACGGTTGGACTGAGGTCGATCATGACCGTTTTCTGGCCACCACACCGGTTGTGGGTGTGCAGTGGATCACCCGGCCAGGCGGAAAAAAGCTTGCCGTTCTGGCGCGAGCGCCCAGTGTCCGGCAGCTACTGATTGAGCACTTCTTCAGCTATGCGCTGGCTGTAGCGGTGCTGATGGTGGCGCTGCTGGCAGCCTCGCAAGTGATGATTCGTTTCCTGTTAAGCCACCTTAATACACTCAAGGACGTCATGCTGCATGTGGAGCGCAGTGGTGATCTGTCCGCCCGCGTGCCGCTGGACAGTCGCGACGAAGTCGGACAGATGGCCGGCGCCTTTAACGCAATGCAGGCCGGTTACCAGCGCATCGTCAGTACCGTAACCCAGGCTGCGACACGCCTGGACAGCGGCGCCAGTGCGCTGGCTGCGAGCCTTGGTGGCGTTCGCCAAGGCATGCTCGAGCAGAAAAGCGAAACCGATCAGGCCGCTACGGCGATCAATGAGATGACCGCGACCGTCCACCACATCGCCGACCACGCACGCGAAACACGCGACCAGTCGCAGCATGCCGACCGTCTCGCCGGAGACGGCCACAGCGTCGTAGCGCGGGTGGAACGTTCCATATCCAACCTGTCTCAAGGCGTGCAGCAAACCGCTGAGACGATCGGCCAGCTCGCGGCCGACAGCCAGAAGATTAACGGTGTCGTCAGTGTCATTCACAGCATCGCCGAGCAGACCAACCTGCTGGCGTTGAACGCAGCCATCGAAGCGGCCCGCGCAGGGGAGATGGGGCGCGGCTTCGCGGTCGTTGCCGATGAGGTACGCAACCTCGCTAAACGTGTTCAGGTTTCAACGGACGAAATCACCCAGATGATTGGCGGCCTGCAGGCCATGACCCGTGACGCAGTGGAGTTCATGCAGGAAAGCTCGCTGAAGGCCGACGATTGCGTAAGCGAGGCCCGCGAGGCCGGGCAGGCATTGGAGGCGATCACCGCAGCAGTAGCGCAGATGCGCGAGAGCAATACGCAGATCGCCGTTGCCGCCGAACAGCAAAGCGGCGTGGCCGAAGAACTCAACCGCTCGGTCACGGGCATTCGTGACGTCACCGAACAGACGGTCACACAGACCGAAGCATCCGCGACCACAAGTACGGAGCTGGCTGCGCTCTCGGCTGAACTGAGCAAAGCGATTCAACAGTTCAAGCTGTGAGTCGAGCACGTCGACGGGCGCTGGGCCGGCTTGACCACTTGCGCTCTACGTGCCGGCGGTCTTAGACGAACTCGAGCTGCAAATCGCCGTTCAGCCGAAGACCGTCACAGTCTGGCGGCTCAAGGCCACCAGCTCACCCTCGGCGCTCCAGAGCGCGGCAGCGCAATGGCCGTAGCCATCCTGGGCGTGCTCGATCACCGCTCGGTACCGGCACCAATCATGGGTATCGATCTGCGGTACCGGCTGGATGAACTCGATGGTCCATGTCAGCGAGCTGCCCGGCGCGAAACTCTTCAGATGCGACAGCACCGCTGGCGGCCAGGCGTCTACCAGCGCCAGCAGATGCGAGACGGTCACAGGCTCGCGCTCGACCTCGCCGCGCAACCGTACCCAGCCGCCCATCTCGCGTGAAGTATTGCCGGAAAACGGCATTCCACCGATCCCCCAACGCATCGCCAGATAACGTGTGAACTCCGGCGCTACGCCCGGCACATAGGGTAGCTCCTGGCACTCTTCCACGGATGGCATTACCGGAGCCGGTTCCGCGGCCACCCGAATCGCCGAGTCCCTGGCTGCACCGAAACTGCCTTGGATGATGGTCACCACCTGACCATTCTGCACAGCCCGCCCGAGTACCTGGCTCACGGCCTTCCCCTCGCGCAGCACTTCAGCCTCGAAACTGACCGGGGTATCGACCAGCAAGGGACCGACGAAGGTTATGGCCAGAGAACGCACCGGACGGCCGTCTGGCACCTGAGCCTGCATGGCCTCGTGTACAAGCGCTGCAACCACCCCGCCAAAGCCGGCACGGCCCTGGCCCCAGGTGGCAGGCACGGTAACGTTCGCAGGATTGTCACGAACGGCGTTGATCAGTTCGGAGAAAGTCATGCCCACCTCGGATTGTTTTTATGGTTTGCCATCTTAGCGTCGGCGCATCGTTAGGGGGCGCAACTGGGCTTCGGTGATAGCGCACCATCGCATATAGCTATCGCTCATCGGGAACAGCTTTCGGCTCCCAGCGAGCACCGGATCGCCATGGCAGCTGGCGCCGCAGCCTGGCAAACGACGCTTGCAGTTCGCCCTTGCCCGACGGCCGATCAGCGTAACGCGCCAGTTCGTAGAGACGCGCAAACTCACGAATCGATTCAGCGCTTGCCGGGAGCAGAGCCGCCGCCCGTTCGGCGA
This sequence comes from Pseudomonas sp. SST3, assembly GCF_003325755.1. The sequence goes on from NZ_QORI02000007.1 coordinate 61,822, forward strand.
AGTCCCGTGCACCTTCGCTCGCCTGGCGCTCGATGCCCTGACGTGCAAGCAATCGCTCGAAGCGCCGGAATAAACGTACCAGTGGATCTCGTTCGCGTCGCCATGGCTTCAACACGATGACGGCCAATACTGCCATCAGCAGCGCCCCAGTCAGGACTGTCAGCAATCCAAGCTTGCGCGCGTCGAGCTTGCCAAACAGCTCTTTCAATACATCCAGCTGGCGCTCGCCCTGATAGCCAAGTACCCAACGCTGCCAGCCGTAGTTCAGATTATCCCAGCCGAATCGCAGCTGATTCAGCCAGCCGATGTCACGATAACGCCGCAACGCCAGCGGAGAATCGTCAAGAAGCTCATCTTCGTCGGAAAGCGCTTCCTCCAGTCCCTGCTCGATGCGCTCGGGCGCAACCTGAAACGTCGGGTCGATTGCGATCCAACCTTGATCCGCGCGCCAGTATTCGACCCAGGCGTGGGCGTCGAGCTGACGAACGGACAGATAATTACCCGATGGATTGATCTCCCCGCCCTGATAGCCCGCAACCACCCGGGCAGGTATGCCGGCGGCACGCAGCATGAACGTCATCGCGCCCGCGTAGTGAATACAGAAGCCGTTCAGCGTATCGAACAGAAAGCCATCGACGATATCGGCCCCCACCGATGATGGTTTCAGCGTGTAGCGGTATGGCTGCTGGTTGAAATGCCGCAAAAGCGCCTGCACGAGATTTGCCGGATTCGGATATTCGCGGCGCAACGTTTCTGCCCAGGCGCGGCTGCGAGGGTTGCCCTGCGCGGGAAGCTGCAAGGCGCGCTCCAGCGTGGCAGGCGGAGCGCCTGGTTCGCGCAACGATTCAGGCCAGGAGGTCGCCTGATACAGCAAAGCCTGATCGATCGGGCGGGTACGCTGCAGATGGAAATCGGTCATCAGCCGCACGTCACTCGCTTCGACCTGCGGCACATCCAGGGCGTACAACCACGGGCGACCACTGGGCTGCATGACCACACTGTACTGCACCGGTGTGCCTCTCGGCGTCCAATCAGGCGCCTGCGGAACCTGTGAGGCAAGCGATTGTGACCAGCGCCGACCATCGAAGCGTTCGAAGGTTACAGCCCGCCAGTACAGCCGATCCCGCTCGGGAATCGGGCCTTCGAAACTCGCTCTGAATGCCAATTGGGAGGACCGGCTCAACTCGGCAATATCACCGGGAGACATGCTGTCAGACAGACCGGTAACGCCGCGGTCGCTTGGCTGTGGCAACGACCAGAGCGGCCCCAGCCGCGGAAACAGTACGAACAGAACGAGCATCAGCGGGATCGCCTGCATTAACAGCGAGCCCGCCAAACGCAGCGTTGGCCAGGGGTGGGTGCCGGCGGCACTCTGCTGCAAGCCGATCATTGCCGCCAGCAAAGCGGTGACTGGCAGAAGGCTGTAAAGCCCGGCCGGCAGGCTGTCGTAGAACAGGTAGCTCGTGGTCACGGCGAAAAAACCGAGGAAAATCAGCACCCAGGCATCGCGGCGACTGCGCATCTCCACCAGTTTCAGAATGAACGCGGCGATCAGCAGCACAACGCCGGCGTCGAGTCCGATCAGGCTGCCGCGCGACAGGTACACGCCGCACCCCACACCGATCATCATCAATGCCTTCAACCAGCTGCGTGGGTAGCGGGCGTGCATTCGAAAGATCTGTACCCGCCAGATGGCGCAGACCAGCCAGAGGCCGATAATCCACAACGGCAAGTGGCCAAGATGCGGCAGGATCACCAATACCTGCGCTATCAGCAGCCAGATCAGCCCGTTGCGAGGAATCATCGGGACAGCGCTCATCGACTGCCCTCCCGCTCCAGACCAAATACCGCGAGTTCACGCAGGCAGCGGTTACGGTGATCGACGCCGATATCCGGGCCGATAACGCTCTCATCAACACGCAAGGCGAACGGTTGCTGCCGTGCGGACAGCTCGACGACCCAATGGCAAAGCAGCGAAAGACGAGCTTCGATATCGCCATCCAGCGCTTCGAGATCAAGCAGGGGTTCCTGCCCGAGCAGCGCGGTGAAATCCTTGACCAACAGGCCTTGGCCCCGGGAATAAGCCTTCCAGTTGAGGCGTCGCCTCGAGTCGCCCGGCTGCCAAGGTTTCAGGCCTTGATAATCATCGATGCCGGCGCCCGAAGCCCGGGTGCCCTCGCGCTCCTGTTCAGCCGATCCATCGGTTTCTGGCAACGTCCCTGCTATCGGGCGAGGATAGACCAGTGCAGCCAGCTGCAAATCGACCCAACTCCAGGCCACCAAAATGCCCAGTGGAAAGCGGCTCTCGACGCGCAGACGCCCCGGCCGTAGCCAGCCGCGGCGTTCGGTCGGCAGGCTTAACTCGATTTCGCAGGTGCCCCCTGCCGGCACGTCGACTGTCTGCAGACCGCTGCTGGGCCAACCCAGCGCGACAGCCTGATAGAGACGACCGCGGCTTTCCAGCCGGACCTGCAGCCGCGCCTGCTCATCGAGAAAGACTGCCTGCGAGCCACCCGCCTGTAGCGTCAACCCGGCGAGATTGCGCCAGGTGTGAAGGATCGCGACCATATAGACCGAGCCGAGCAGGAACGTCAGGGCATACGCAAGGCTGTTCTGGTAATTGATCGCCGCGATCAACATCAACAGCAGCGCCAGCAAAAAGGTCATGCCCACCGGGGTCGGCATGATGAATATCCTTCGCTGATCGAGCCGCATGCTCGGGCCAGGCGGTATGCGCTTCAAAAGCCAGCGATCACGAACCCGTGGTAGCAGTCGCATGCGTGTCCTCTCGGCAGTGTTGGAAGTTGCGCATCAGAGCGCGGGCACTTCACGCAACAGCCACTGCACCAGCGCCCCCCCGCCGTGACCGGTGGCATCGGCACGCTCACGCAGGCGATGGCCAACCACCGAAGGCAGCACCGCCTGGACATCTTCAGGGATGACGTAATCACGTCCATCCAGGAATGCCCAGGCGCGTGCCGAGGCCAGCATTGCAAGACTGCCGCGCGGCGATAGCCCCCAGGCAAATTGCGGCTGCGTGCGGGTCGCCTCTACTAGCCGCAGCACGTAATCGACCAGCGCATCGCTGACCCGGACCTGCGCCACCGCCTCCTGGATTTCCACCAGCGCCGTGCGGTCGAGCAAAGGCTCCAGCCGAACTAGCAGATCGCGACGCGCGTCCCCCATCAGCAGGGCCTTCTCGGCGGCTTTCGCGGGATAGCCCAATGACAGCCGCATGAGGAAGCGGTCGAGCTGCGATTCGGGTAGTGAGAAGGTACCGCCGGAGCTGACCGGATTCTGCGTGGCCACAACGAAGAAGGGATCGGGCAATGGCCGCGTGGCACCCTCGATGGTCACCTGCCCCTCCTCCATGGCTTCAAGCAGGGCACTCTGGCTTTTGGGCGTGGCCCGGTTGATCTCATCCGCAAGAACCAACTCGGCGAAAATGGGCCCCGGATGGAACACGAACTGACCGCTGTCCTTGTCGAACACCGAGGTACCGAGAATATCGCCTGGGAGGAGATCCGACGTGAACTGGATCCGCTGGAATTCCAGCCCCATGACCTTGGCGAGCGCATGGCTCAGGGTGGTCTTGCCCATGCCAGGCAGGTCCTCGATGAGCAGATGTCCTCGCGCCAGCAGGCAGGCCATGGCCAACCGCACCTGTGATTGCTTGCCGAGCAGTACCTCGTTTACCGCTCGCAGACAGACATCCAATCTAGCGCGCATGCCACTCTCCTTCGATTCGTCCAAGTGATGCTACTGACCCGGCGCGCCCAGGCAAAGCCGGCGCAGACCTTTGTTGGCAAAGTTGTGACCCGGCGCTTGATCACGCTCACGCCTATGGATCTCGACGGCGTCAATCTCGCGCAATGCGATAGCCCTGCAGTTCGATCAGCAGTAAGCGGTGCTGCAACGGGACGACGATGAAGTTTGGCTTGATGAAAGGCGCCGGCCATTGGATGGCCTGCGTATCTCGCCAACTAAGATCGGAGCATCTCGAAACGCTCACGCGTGTAGGTGTAGCTGACGCCGCCGAGCCGGCCGACCAGGTCCAGTCTGGCCGGATCGATGCGCCCCCGCTCATCGAGCACTTCGTCATCAATATGTGCCAGCAGCACCTCAGCGAAAATCAGGTGGCAGTTGGGTGACTCCGTCGGGTACGGCAGGATCTGCGTCACCCGACATTCGAAGGCAACCGGTGCCGCCTGCACCCGCGGCACGTTCACACGTTTCGCCGGTTCACTGGCGATGCCGCAGTGCTCAAATTCGCTGATGCCATGGGGTAACGCTGCAGCGGATGCATTCATTGCTTCGGCCTGTTCGGCGCCGACCAACTGGACGACTAGCTCCCCGGTATCTTGTGCATTTCGAGCGGTATCCTTCGGCACGCCTTCTTTCAGACCGACATTGATCAGTAATGTCGGGGGCTCGCTGCTGATGACCTGAAAGAAACTGAAAGGCGCAAGGTTACTGATGCCATCTGCCGAGCGGGTCGATACCCAGGCGATCGGGCGCGGCGTAACGGTCGACGTAAGCCAACGATAGCTCTCGGCCGGCGTCAGTGCGGAGAAATCGAGCTGCATGAATATTCCCGGCGGAACCGATCGGCCAATCTGACGCGAGCGGAAAAAGAGGTGGCACCCGCCAAAGGCGCCACTTGGAGCGCTGTCAGCGCCCGGCGCGCGACTCGCGCAGGTAGAAGCGGGCTTTCTTGGCCTTTTCTACGCAGCCCTGGTAGGCCTCGAATTGCTGCTGAGTCTTGGCACCGGTCAGCAGAGCCATCGCTTTGGAATAACTCACGGTGCCAGCGAAACCCTCCGCTTCGGCAATGCTCTGCTCTTCCCAGGCCGCGTTCAGTTGAGATGCACAGCTATCGCGATAGGCGGTTTTTCCAGCGCAGCCTGTCAGGACCAGCGCCAACACGGACAAACAGATCAGACTTTTCATCGATACATCCCTCGTTCTCAAAAACCTGCTCAGTTTTGCTTGCCTGCAGCACGTTCGCGCAGGAATTCGACCACAGCGTCCTGCTCACCCGCGAACTCGATACGGGAGGCCTTGCTCTCCCGCTGATAGGCATACATTGGATCGTAGTACTGCTGCAGCAACGCCTCGATCCATGCACGGTGCAGATCGACCGCTCCGGTATTTTTCTGTTCGGCGAGTGCCTGATCCATGATCGCGGCCAGACGCGTGTAGCATTCGCCACCGAGCCGCTTGCTGATATTGACCAGACTTTGCCGCAAACGCTCGGCGAACGCCGTGAAGCCCTCCTCGCCCTGCTCGGCGATGAATTCGGCACAGAGATCGGTCACATAGTCCTTGAGGATGCGATCGACTCGACCTTCGAAGCTGTCATCCAGCCACACCAGCGGATAGCGCTGCATGCCCTGGAACAATGGCAGCGGGATCGAGCAGCGGCCCACCAGCCGCGCTTCGTCTTCGAGCACGAACTGCCTGGCTCCGGCGTGCTGCATCTTCAGCAGACGAATCGCCAGCGCATTCTCGAAATCGATCTGCACAGGTTGCGGCGTGGCGCGCTTGCCGAAGCTCGAGCCCCGATGGTTGGCGATGCCCTCCAGATCGACGCCGTCATCCAGGCGCGCCAGCACTTCAGTCTTGCCGGTGCCAGTCATGCCCCCGACCAGTACGAAGTCATCCTGGGCCGCCGCGTGCTCAATGGTTTCCAGCAGGAAATGACGCATCGCCTTGTAACCGCCAGTCACGCGCGGATAGTCGATGCTCGCCTCGGTTCTCAGCCACTGCTGAACCAGCTGCGATCGCAAGCCACCACGAAAACAGTAAATGTAGCCCTGCGGGTTATTCCGAGCAAAGTCGGCCCAGGCCTGAATGCGCTCGGCCTTGATCTGGCCGCTGACCAGCCGGTGGCCGAGCTCGATCGCTGCCTGTTGGCCGTGCTGCTTGTAGCAGGTACCCACCTTCTGTCGCTCAAGGTCGTTCATCAATGGCAGGTTGACCACGCCCGGAAATGCGCCCTTGGAAAACTCCACGGGCGCGCGGGCATCCATCATCGGGACATCGTTGAGAAACAGCTCGCGGTAGTTATCAGTATCGCCGCGCATCAACGGACCTCGACGGCAAAGGCGCCGGCTTCGATCAACTCGCCGATCGGCTCAAGCGTCATACCCAATTCAGCCGCGACCCTGAGAAATTCCGCCTCGCCTTCCGGCGCGACCGCAACCAGCAAGCCGCCACTGGTTTGTGGGTCGCAGAGCAGCTGCTTGTGTGCCTCGTCGAGTGCGGCAATACGCTCGCCATAGCTTTCGAAGTTGCGTCCGGTACCGCCAGGCACACAGCCCTGCTCCAAGTAATATTCAACCCCATCCAGGCGTGGCACGCGGCAGTAATCGATGCGCGCGGTGACTCCGCTGCCGTCGGCCATCTCCACCAGATGTCCAAGCAATCCGAAGCCGGTGACGTCGGTCATCGCCTGAACGCAGGCAAGCTTGCCGAAGCGGCTGCCGGGTGTATTCAGCGTGCACATCCAGTCACGCGCTCGACCGACGTCTTCAGCGCGCAGCTTGGCCTTCTTTTCGGCGGTTGTGAAAATGCCGATGCCCAGCGGTTTGGTCAGGTAGAGCTTGCAGCCCACCGCCGCCGTATCATTTCGCTTCATCTGGGCCTTATTCACCAGGCCTGTCACCGCCAGGCCGAAGATTGGCTCAGGAGCATCGATCGAATGGCCGCCCGCGAGCGGAATGCCCGCTGCATCGCAGACGGCCCGGCCGCCAGCAATCACCTCGCGTGCCACTTCCGGCGGCAATAGGTTGACCGGCCAGCCGAGAATCGCGATGGCCATCAACGGGTCACCACCCATGGCGTAGATGTCGCTGATGGCGTTGGTCGCAGCGATGCGTCCGAAGTCGAACGGGTCGTCGACGATGGGCATGAAGAAGTCGGTGGTCGAGACCACGCCACGCTCATCATCGATACCGTATACCGCGGCATCGTCACGCGAGGCATTGCCGACCCACAGGCGCGGATCGATATTCTGCGCGCCACTGCCGGCGAGGATCACATCCAGCACCTTGGGCGAAATCTTGCAGCCGCAGCCGGCACCGTGGCTGTATTGGGTGAGGCGGACGGGTTCGCTCATCTAGTAAGACTCTCGTGACACTGGCAAAACGGGCGCCGATTGTAGCAAGAAGGCCGGCGCCTGGCGGCATCCCGGATCGCGCCGACGCTTCGCCAAAGCAATACCGCGGCAGGAGTGCCTGCGAGCTTCGAATGTTTCAGCTGATGTATCAGAACGCTTGAAGCCTAGCGTTTGAGGCTTGAAGCTATCGCTCTGCAAAGGGAGAATCGAATGGGCAACAAGGTGGCATTGGTACTGGGTTCAGGTGGCGCGCGCGGTTATGCGCACATCGGCGTCATCGAGGAACTCGTGGCCCGAGGCTATGAGATCAATTGCATTGCCGGCTGCTCGATGGGCGCGGTGGTCGGCGGGATCTACGCAGCGGGCAAGCTGGACGAGTACCGTGAGTGGATCGAGAGCCTCGATTACTTCGACCTGCTGCGCCTGGTCGATCCGAGTTTCAGTCTCGGGGCGATACGAGGCGAGAAGATCTTCGGCCGTATCCGCGACATGCTGGGCTCGATCAATATCGAGGATTTGCCGATCCCCTTCACGGCCGTCGCGACCGACCTGACCAACCAGCAGGAAATATGGTTTCAGGAAGGCAACCTGGAACTGGCGATGCGCGCCTCGGCCGCCATCCCAAGTCTGTTCACACCTGTGATGCAGGGTAACCGGATGCTGGTGGATGGCGGGATCCTAAATCCTTTGCCGATAGTCCCGGTGGTCTCCAGCCACAGCGACATCATCATCGCGGTAAACCTTAACGCCAATAACCACCGACAATATCCACTGCCCGAGGTGATCCGCCCCGGTCGTTTCGACGCCATGGTCAGTTCGATCAGCTCGCACATACCATTCTGGCGCAGCAAGGGGCTGGAGGAGCATATCGCTGAACTTCAGGGCGCTGACGGGTCGGGCGACAACCAACCGCCAGCAGCTCCTACCGGGCAGAGCGCGCCGAAATCGGCGGAGGGCTCCATGGTGGTGGATGTCGGCGGGCCAGCATCGCTACTGGAATTGATCAACCAGAGCTTCGAGGTGATGCAGTCGTCGCTGACCCAATACAAGATTGCCGGCTATCCGCCAAACGTTCTCGTCAACATCCCCAAGCGCGCCTGCCGGTTCTACGAGTTCTACAAAGCGCCCGAACTGATCAGGCTGGGTCAGATCATCGCTAGAGATGCGCTCGATAAGTACGAGGAAGAGCAGCTCTAACCACAGCGACTGCTGCCCTTATCGGGGCGGATTCTGGTCCAGGTGCCCACCCGGTAGTCGCTCCGGATGGGCGACTTCCGGTACTTCCTTGATCAGCCAATCGCCCAGAAGGCTATAGGCGACCGCCAGCAGCGTCGGGCCGAGAAACAGCCCCATGAAACCGAACGCCAGCACACCGCCAAACACACCCAGCAGCACCACAACCAACGGCAGGTTGCCGCCGCGGCTGATCAGATAGGGCTTGAGTACGTTGTCGACGCCGCTGATGATGAACATGCCCCAGGCACCGAGAAATACCGCCATGCCGTACTGGCCTTGCCAGACCAGCCAGGCGACTGCCGGCCCCCAGATCAGCGGCGGAACCATAAGAAAGCTGAAGGCGAACGTCAGCAGGCCGAGAATCAGCGCCCCCGGTATGCCAGCAATGGTGAATCCCACATACGCGAGAATCGCTTGGGCAGCGGCCGTACCGATCACTCCGTTGACGACTCGTTGTACCGTACCAGCCACCAGCTCCAGGTAATGATCAGCGCGATCACCGATCAGCCGATGCAGCAGGCTGTGAACGAATGCCGCCAGTTTCGGCCCGTCGCGATAGAAGAAGAACACCAGCACCAGACTGAGCGCCAGTTCCAGCATACCGCCGCCAATTCGAGCGCTGCGCACCAGCAGCCAGTTGCCGACTTGGCCGATATAGGGGCGAATGGTCGCGAAGAATGCCGTGCCCTGCTCGTCCAGGGCGTACCAGAGTGCCAGCAGGCGGCCCCCGACCAGCGGTAGTTCACCCAGCCAGCCAGGCGGCGCCGGCAGGCCCTGCACCTGCAGGTTATGCACCAGCACGTTAACCTCGCGTATCTGGTCGGCTATGTTGAACCCCAGCCACACCAGCGGTACCGCTACCGAGACCATCCAGCCGAACGTCAACAGTGTCGCGGCGAGGGTCGAATTCCCTTTCAACCAGCGCGTCAGTGTCCGCATGACCGGCCAGCTCGCGAACGCCAGCACCGCCGCCCAGAACAGCGCGGAGGCAAAAGGAGCCAAGACCCACACACAGGCACCGAGCAGCACCAGGAGCAGAATCTGCACCAGCAGACGATCGTTGTTAAGCATCGATGTACCTATGAAAACAGGGTGCGCATTTGAGCTAGATGCACGAGAGGGGGCTCTATTGCAGTCTGAAACGCGCCCTCATTGCAACAGTTTGATACGCAGGCCTTCCTCATCAGACACCTCGGCCTCCAGTCGCCGCGCCTTGATCCGCTCCTGCGTAAGGGCTTCATGCCAGGCAGCTGCACCCCTGCCTTCCAGAACCACCCGGATGGTGCTATCGAGCCGCAGCACATTCGCCAGCAGCGCACCCCACTCCGCCGTAGGCTCTTGCGGCAATCGAGGCAGCCAAAGCTCGCCGGTATGTTTCAACTGACGCAACAAGGTAGCCGGATTCGGCAAGATGATGCCGAGCGCTGTATCGGGATTGAACTGCTCCACATGTAGGTAAGGACGGCCATTGCCACGCGTGACGCCGTAGAGTGCCATGAGCTGATCGGAATCGCCGGGCAGGCGCGCCAGCAAGTAGGCCTGCCTGGCGTCAGGACCGTAGAGCGTCGAACGCTGAAAGATCTCGTTCGCCCATAGACTGCTCGATCCACACTCGCGGCCCTCGCACCAGAAGAGCAGTTCTGCGCCATTCTCCAACAGCCGACTGCGTGCCCGCTCGAATGCTTCGATACCGGTATGGACCTCCGGCAGCAGATAGGTGACGGCTGTCAGCTGGCCGCTCGCGCTTATCTGATCACTCATCCGCAGCCGCCCACTGATGCGACGAATCGAGTCCAGCGGATAAGTTCGCTCCAGTACTTGTTGCTCCTTGAAGGCGACGATTCGCGACTGCGGATATCGCGGTAGCGAGTCGAAATCTCGGCTGCCAGGCAGATCAGCCGCGCTCGCCGCATTGGCGAGCATGACGAGCGTGGCTATCCACACGGCGCGTATACGGCACCTCAACGGGACACCATCCACTGTGCGGTCTGACCGTTGGGCGTGGCGGCGGTATGGCGTTGGGTCATCGGGGTGTTCCTGTTGAGGCGAGAGCCCAGCCTCACCAGTTGGCAAAAGCAAGTCAAGCGGGGCTTTGCGACAGATTTTTGCGCAACCGCTGCCGTCTGGCTCAAACCGCAAAGAACGGATTAAAAACGGCCGCCACCGTCTCGGCTCCCGCTTGGTCGTCCAGGTGCAAATGATGCCCACCCGGCAGTCGGTGCAGCTGGAATGGCAAGGCCTCGGACAGTTCGACCATGGCCGGTTGGGTCATCAGGCCTTGATGCGCCAAAACCAGGCTCGCAGGGCAGGCCACCCGGTGCACGAACGCCAGAGCATGCGCACGACTCAGCCGCATCGGCGACGGCAACATCAAACGCGCGTCAGTGCGCCAGGTATAGCCACCCGGGACCGGCATCAAGCCTCGTTGGGCCAGCCGTTCGGCAGCGTCGTGGCTGACCGCCCCGACGCCTTTCATACGTGCCGAGACGGCCTGCTCGAACGTGGGGTAGACCGGTTTGCGCTTGCCGTCTACGGCGAGCAGCGCCTGCAATGAGTCGCCGAGTTTCTGTGGTGCGGTGTCGGCCTCTCCGGTATAGGGGATCACCCCGTCAATCAGAGCCAGACGATCAATGCGCTCTGGCATGGCGCCGGCCAGCATGACCGAAACGATGGCACCCATGGAGTGGCCCAGCAGAGAAAATCGCTTCCAGCCGAACTGCTCCGCGGTTTGCAGGACGTCGTAGGCGTAGTCCCAGATGTTATAGGAAGCACCGGCTGGTCGATGATCCGAATGACCATGCCCCGGCAGATCCAGCGCGACGATACGGATCCCCTGGAGCAGCGGCGCCAGACGGGAAAAGGTGGCGGCATTGTCCAGCCAGCCGTGCAGTGCGATAACCGGCTGGCCATCCTCTGGCCCGTAAAGATGAGCCGCAACTTCGATATGCGGCAGACGCAGGCGGATTTCTTCGAACGGAATACTCATGCCGCACCTCTTCGGTCCAGTTCGCTCCAGCGACTGAACAATTGTCTGAGCAAGACAGCAGTGCCGCTCGGATGCTCAAGCGGAAACATATGCCCACCGGGCACGCTATGCGTCTCGCCGTGTGCAACCAACCGCAGCAGATACGCATGATGGGGAAGCACCACCCGACTCTCGCGGCCGCGCACCACCGCAAGCGGAATCTTCAGCGCATGCGGCCAGCCTGGGGTCATGTGCGGCACACTGCGGTAGATCCGGATTTCGGTTTCCGGATCGAAGCGCAGGCGCACGCCTTGAGCGGTCGTTTCCAGCCCATGCTCGATGTAGGCATCCAGGCAGTCAGGGTCAAACGAGCGAAACAACGCCTTGCTGGCGAAGTATCGCCGCGCTTCGTCTGGGCAACTGAATTCCTCGCGACGGCCCAGAGTGCGTCCGGCGGGCGTGAGCCGATCGATGAAGCCGAAGCGCTTGGCCGCCCAAATCAGCGTCTGGTCGAACCATGTAGTCATCGGCGAATCGAGCATGACCACACCACGATAAAGCTCTGGTCGCTGTAGTGCCGCGTGATAATGCAGCATGCCACCCAGCGAATGACCGACACCCCAGACTGGCTCTCCCAGCACCGCGAGCTGCTCAAGGAGTTCCTGCACCAGATTCTGCCAGTTGTCGTCCACTGGGAAGCGAGGATTGTGGCCGTGTTGGTCGAGGTGGGTCACGGCATACTCAGGCGCCAGTTCACCGAACAGCTTGCGGTAAGTCGCGGAGGGAAAACCGTTGGCGTGAGCGAAGAAGATGCGTTGCGTCATGGGCTCGATGCGAAAGAGGAGAAGTAGCCATTGTCTGGCCCCTCCCACTTCACAGCAATTGGCGTGAGCGGCAGAACCCAAGGCAGTCCTGCCAAACAAGGGGTCTACGACGCCTCTATACGCCGCGGGCTGTTTTCGCCTACGGGCATGACGGCGACCGTTAGGCGGGAAATGCAGCTGAGCTTACCGTCGTCGCCACTCAAACGGATGTCCCATACGTGGCTGGAGCGTCCGAGATGAACCGGTCGGCATACCGCGGTAACGCGACCACTGCGCAACGCGCGGATATGGTTGGCGTTCACTTCGAGGCCTACACAATAAAACCGGCTCGAATCGATGCACTGGTAGCTAGCCACGGAACCCACGGTTTCGGCGAGCACGACCGACGCGCCGCCATGCAGCAAACCGTAGGGCTGGTGGGTGCGGGAGTCGACGACCATGCTTGCGGTGAGGGAGTCATCGTCTACCGCTTCGAAACGAATATCGAGCAGACTGAGGATGGTGTTCTGGCGGTTTGCGTTGAGTTGTTCGAGTTCGGGGGGACGTTGCCAAATGCTCAAGTGTCGCTCTCCTTGATTTCTGATTTTTATTGGTGGCTCGGGGCTTCCCGCACGCTGCGCTTCAGTGATTTCTTCAACCAGTCCGCGCGCTAGTCCGGGTGGTGCAGCCCGGCGAGCTGCATCAGACCCGCCGCCAGATATTCTCCGTCTAGTTCCGCCAGACTCGCAGTTGCCATGGGCAGCGGTGATTCACGATGGCCACTAACCAGCCATCCCCCCAATGCCCCAACGAAGGGTTGGTGGGTCACAAGCAACAACTGCTGCTCGGCACGGCGGTCAAGGTAGAGCATCGCATCCGCTGGGTCAGTCTCAGGTGTCAGCCAGGGTACGGTTTCCACTGGCCCAGTAAAACCAAGCGTCTGACGGACTATTTCGGCGGTCTGCTTAGCCCGTTGGTACGGGCTGACGAGGATCGCCTGCAGAGGCAGGCCTTGCAGATGAGCGGCAGCGCGCTCCACTTCGAGTCGCCCGGCGTCGGTCAGATTGCGCTCCGCATCGGCACGAGCCTTGGGCTCGGCCTCGCCATGACGCAGGAGCCACAGCCTCATGGCTGCGGCTCCTGCTCCGGCGATACCGGGGTGACGGGCGGCGACGTTTCCCGATCGGCCGGCCGGGGTTTGGGCCAGTCGGACATCGGCCAAGGTTTGCGATCCGTGTTGAACGTGCCAAATCGGCCGATCTGAGCGACGTACTGGCTGAGGCTATCGCCAAGCCCCTGCAGGCTCTCGTTCGCCTTGCCGTTTACCGCATGCAGGACCAGCTGCGCGACCACGACGACCAGCAGCACCAGCTCGGCGACTTGCCAGACAAAGAAGAAAACCAGCATCCATATTGCGCGCAGAATCAGCGATTCACGATCGGCGCTGCGTTGTGATGTGCTCATCAGTATCTCCGCTATCGTTTCAGAAGCCGTCGGTGGAAATGAAATCCACGTCGGTCTTCGGTTCACCACGCATCAGCAGCGCGATCACCTGTTCCAGCGTACGCCCCTCGAACAGGATGGCATGTAGCCCTGCGACCAGTGGCATGTAGACCTGCAGCTCCTCGGCCTTGGTCTTCAGCACCTTGATAGTATTGACGCCCTCGGCCACTTCCCCCAAGCGTGACACCGCCTGGTCGAGGCTCAGGCCTTCGCCAAGTGCGTAGCCCACCTGGAAATTGCGACTTTTGGAGGAAGTGCACGTGACGATCAAATCCCCCACACCTGCCAGCCCTAAGAATGTCATGGGGTTGGCGCCCAACCTGACGGCAAAACGGGTCATTTCGGCAAGCGCACGCGTGATCAGCATGCTGCGTGTGTTTTCGCCCATCCCCAAGGCCGCAGCCATACCGGCCATGATCGCGTAGACGTTTTTCAGCGCGCCGCCGAGCTCGACGCCGAAACGATCGGCACTGGCATAGACGCGAAAGGTTCGTCCGTGCAGAGCGTGCTGCACAGACCGACAAAGCGCCTCATCGTCGCTGGCCACTACCGTTGCCGTCAATGCATGTTCGGCCACTTCGCGCGCCAGGTTCGGGCCTGAGATCACACCGATGCGGGCCTCTGGCGCGATCTCCTCCAGAATCTGGCTCATCAGCATGAATCCCTGCGCTTCGATGCCCTTGGTCGTGCTGACCAGCATCTTGCCCGACAGCTGAGCGGCGAAAGGCGATAGCGCCTGGCGTAGCGCACTGGAAGGCAGCGCCACGAACACCAGCTCGCAGTCAGCCAGCGCCTGCCCCAGGTTTGTGACCGGGCTGACCTCGGCAAGCACTGTCACACCTTTTAGATAGCGAGGGTTCTGGCGCAGGGTGCGAATGCTCTCGGCCTGTGCGGCATCACGCATCCACAATCGTACGCGGTGGCCGTTTTCAGCAAGCAGATTCGCGATGGCGGTACCGAAGCTACCGCCGCCTAGCACCGCAATGGGTTGCTGTTCAGTCATGGGGGATCCGTTTGAGCCAACCAGTGGCAATGATCGGCATTATACGTAGCGCTCGGCGCACAGCCAGTGCGAAGCCAGTTGCCAGTGGAATCATCAGGTTACAGTTTCCGGTGGCGCCTGCCGCTGTAAAAGATCCCTTCGTCTGGCCCTGCCCAGCGGGAGCCGACGCGACACTTTCCCCTATGGTCTATAAGAGACCGGATGTCACATGGTCGTTGTCACAGTTCAGGAGTGTTAAAGTATCGGCCCGTTTCTACCCTGATGTTCTCGCGATTGGTCGAAACGGGTGGTATCCATGTCCTTGCGCTGTGACTTTCGGCGCAAGGTCGCAGTCTACGATTAGACTTTATGATCAGACTCTCGATTTGCGAGTCAGATAGAAAGCAGCAAGCCCTCCGTAAAGGGACCATTGAGGAATACGCATGACCAAACAACAGGCCTTTACTCGGGAAGATCTGCTCCGCTGCAGCCGCGGTGAGCTTTTCGGGCCCGGTAATGCGCAACTGCCCGCGCCGAACATGCTGATGGTCGATCGCATCGTTCATATCAGCGAAGTGGGCGGCAAGTACGGCAAGGGCGAGTTGGTCGCCGAGCTGGATATCAATCCGGATCTCTGGTTCTTTGCCTGCCATTTTGAAGGTGATCCGGTCATGCCCGGCTGCCTGGGGCTTGATGCCATGTGGCAGCTGGTTGGCTTCTATCTCGGCTGGCAGGGCAATCCGGGCCGTGGTCGTGCGCTGGGTTCTGGCGAAGTGAAGTTCTTCGGCCAGGTCCTGCCGACCGCCAAGAAAGTCACCTATAACATTCATATCAAACGCACCATCAATCGCTCGCTGGTTCTCGGCATTGCCGACGGTACCGTCAGCGTAGATGGTCGCGAGATCTACAGCGCCGAAGGTTTACGTGTCGGGCTGTTTACATCTACCGATAGCTTCTGAAGGACTTCCGCATGCGTCGCGTCGTGATCACCGGCCTGGGTATCGTTTCCTGCCTCGGCAATGACAAAGACACCGTTTCCGCCAACCTGCGCGCCAGCCGCCCTGGCATTCGCTTCAACCAGGCCTATGCGGACATGGGTCTGCGCAGCCAGGTTTCGGGTTCAGTCGACCTGAACCTCGAAGAGCTGATTGACCGCAAAGTCCTGCGTTTCATGGGCGATGCAGCGGCTTATGCCTATCTGGCCATGCAGCAGGCCCTGGAAGACTCCGGCCTCAGCGCCGAGGAAATTTCCAACCCGCGTATCGGCCTGATCGCCGGTTCCGGAGGCGCCTCGACCATCAACCAGATGGAAGCCATCGACATCCTGCGTGACAAGGGCGTCAAGCGCATCGGCCCATATCGGGTACCGCGCACCATGAGCAGCACGGTCTCCGCCTGCCTGGCCACACCGTTCCGCATCAAGGGCATCAACTACTCCATCGCCTCGGCCTGCGCCACCAGCGCGCATTGCATCGGCCATGCCATGGAACAGATCCAGATGGGCAAGCAGGACGTGGTGTTCGCAGGCGGCGGTGAAGAAGAACACTACAGCCAGAGCTGCCTGTTCGACGCCATGGGCGCCCTCTCCAGCCAGTACAACGACACCCCGGAAAAAGCCTCGCGCGCCTACGATGCCAAGCGTGACGGTTTTGTCATTGCCGGTGGCGGCGGCATGGTAGTCGTCGAAGAGCTGGAGCATGCGCTCAAGCGCGGCGCGAAGATTTACGCGGAAATCGTCGGCTACGGTGCCACTTCCGATGGCTACGACATGGTTGCGCCGAGCGGTGAAGGCGCGCTTCGCTGCATGCAGCAGGCGATGGCGACCGTCGATGGCGACATCGATTACCTGAACACCCATGGCACTTCCACACCAGTCGGTGATGTCGCGGAGAGCAAGGCCGTACGCAACATGTTCGGCGACAAGATCCCGGCCATCAGCTCAACCAAGAGCCTGTCCGGTCACTCGCTGGGCGCCGCTGGCGTTCACGAAGCGATCTACTGCATGCTGATGATGCAGGGCAACTTCATCGCCGGCTCGGCGAACATCGAAGAGCTGGACCCGGAAGTCGCGGACATGCCGATCGTTCGCGAAACCCGCGAGGATGCCAAGATCGATACCGTAATGAGCAACAGCTTCGGCTTCGGCGGTACCAACGCCACCCTGGTGCTCAAGCGCTGGAAAGGCTGATCGATAGCGTGTAACAACAACGGCGCCTCAGGGCGCCGTTGTTGTTTGTGAGCTCTATCGAATTGCGTCGAGTTCTGCTTACAACGTATTGCAGCACACCCCCATAACTACGCGCGCGGCGCTGATGCAACGACCCGCCCGCTCAGGGTCGCACACCCTCTTCACCTACATCGCCATGAGCGATACACGAGGCCGCCGTGAACAGCGCGTCAGTCGATGAGTTAAGCGCAGTCTCAGTCGAATCCTGCACCACACCGATGATGAATCCGACCGCCACGACCTGCATGGCAAGATCGTTGGAAATACCGAACAGACTGCAAGCCAGCGGGATCAGCAGCAGCGAACCGCCTGCCACACCGGACGCACCACAGGCACAGATGGCCGCGAGCAGGCTGAGCAGAATGGCAGTCGGAATATCCACGACGATGCCCAACGTGTTAACCGCCGCCAGGGTGAGCACTGTGATGGTGATTGCCGCCCCACCCATGTTGATGGTCGCACCCAGAGGAATCGATACCGAGTAAGTGTCTTTATGCAATCCGAGACGCTCACAGAGCTGCATGTTAACTGGAATATTCGCCGCCGAGCTGCGGGTGAAAAATGCGGTGATCCCGCTTTCGCGCAGGCAGGTGAAAACGAGCGGGTATGGATTCCGGCGAATCTGCCAGAACACGATCAACGGATTCACCACCAGCGCCATAAAGAGCATGCTGCCGACCAGCACCAGCAGCAAGCGCAGGTAACCGGCCAGCGCAGCGAAACCAGACTCCGCAAGTGTTCCGGCGACGAGACCGAAGATGCCCAGCGGAGCGAAGCGA
Organism: Pseudomonas sp. SST3; assembly: GCF_003325755.1. The sequence continues at coordinate 79,437 of NZ_QORI02000007.1, forward strand.
ATCACCACCTTGACGATGAGCGTTACACCCTCGGATACATCAGCGATCAGGTTACGTGTGCTTTCACGCGCATGGCGGAACGCAATCCCCAGCCCAATGGCCCACGCCAGAATGCCAATGAAGTTACCCTCGATAAGTGCGTGCACCGGATTATCGACAACATTGAACAACAACGTCTGCAGGACAGCACCGACGCCCGACGGCGGCACAACGTCGTTCGCCTGACTGATCAAAGTCAGATTCGTAGCAAACAACGTGCTGGCAATGACCGCGACGACAGCGGCACTCAAGGTGCCCAGGGCATAAAGAACCAGAATGGGCCGGATATGCGTCGGTTGCCCTCGTTTATGGTTGGCCAGTGACGCGGTTACCAGCACGAAGACCAGGATCGGCGCCACGGCCTTCAATCCGCCCACGAACAGGTCGCCCAGCAAACTGACCGAAGCCGCCGCTTGTGGCGCAAGCCATGCCAGCAAGCAACCGGCAAGAAGCCCGACGACAATCTGCGTCACTAGGCTGACACGGTTATAGGCTCTGAAAAGCTGGCTTGAGAGGTTGGACATTGCTGAGTCTCGGCGTAAGAGGCAGGACCGGGCATAACGCCTTTGGAGCTGATGAGCACCGTCGCGATGATGACCCGATTAAAAACGCCGGATGGTACGCATCTCAGTCCGATATGCCCAGCCTTGCCGTAAGCCACGATGTCGCTGTGGCAGCGACGCCCGCGCGGAACGGGCATCGCGGCTACGATCAGATACGAAAGCGTGCCACCAATTCGTTCAAGCTGATCGCCAGCCTTGCCAACTCCTGGCTGGCTGAGCTGGTCTGGTTGGCTCCCGCCGAAGACTGCAGCGACAAGTCGCGGATGTTGATCAGGTTGCGGTCGACTTCACGAGCCACCTGAGCCTGCTCTTCCGAGGCGCTGGCAATGACAAGGTTGCGCTCACTGATCTGGCTGATCGCGCGAGTGATGTTGTCGAGCGCTTCACCGGCAGTCCGCGCAACGTCAAGCGTGCTGCGTGCGCGCTCGTTGCTCGCCTGCATAGCCTGCACGGCCTTGTCGGTGCCCTGGTGCACATCGCCGATCATCTGCTCGATTTCCTGAGTAGACTGCTGGGTACGGTGTGCCAGCGCCCTCACCTCGTCAGCCACGACCGCAAAACCACGGCCTGCTTCCCCCGCACGTGCAGCTTCAATGGCGGCGTTGAGTGCCAACAGGTTGGTCTGCTCGGCAATCGAGCGAATCACATCGAGCACCTTGCTGATATCCCGCACCTGGCCGGCCAGGTGTTCGACCTGTGTCGCGGTAGTAGTCACATCACCGGCCAACAGGCCTATCGACTCGACGGTTTTCATTACCTGCTGACGGCCATGCTGTGCGGTGCTGTCCGATTCGCGCGACGCTTCGGAGGTCGCCACGGCATTACGAGCAACCTCATCCACGGCCGCCGTCATCTCGTTAACAGCGGTGGCAGCCTGCTCGATCTCGTGGTTCTGCTGGTGCAGGCCGCGGGTCGAGTCCTCAGTCACCACATTAAGCTCTTCAGCCGCCGAAGCGAGCTGATTGGACGAATCGGAAATGCCTTGAATGGTGTTTCGCAAATTCATCTGCATGGCCTTGAGCGCTGCCAGCAAGCGCGCCGGCTCGTCTTTGCCTTCGATAATGAAGTCCCGAGTAAGATCTCCGGAAGCTACCGCCTCGGCCATTTCGACCGCCTGACCTAAAGGCCGAACGATGCTCTTGGTGAACAGCACGGCCAGGGTCACTGTGACAAGCGCAGCCATGGCGATAGTGATAATCACCCAGACGAAAGCCGTTTCATACGCGGCCAGCGCGCGGTCCGCAGCGCGGCTCGCCTCGTCGGCGTTGATACGCTGAAGATCAAACAACGCCTTGGTCATCGCGTCAGCGTGCTGATTGATATTGCCGTTCATGACATCCAGAGCTTGCTCGCGCAGACCCTCGCTCGCAAATTCGACCACCTTGCGCTGTTCGGCCATATATAGCGCCTGAGCGGTTTCGAAGCGGCCATAGGCGGCCTTCTCCTCTGCGGTCGTCAGCCTCTGTTCGTACTCGGCTTTCATCGCACTGACGTCGTCGCCCAGCGTGGTAAGCGTCTGCGCGGTCGCGGTACGCGCTTCGTCATTGCTCAGCATGGTCATGCGCATCGTAAGCGCACGCGTACGCTGCATGCCGGCGTTCAAATCCGCGAGACTGACGAGACTAGGCAACCAGTTTTGATCCACCTCGCTGGAGGCCTCGCGCATCTCGGCCATTTGCTTCAGCGCAAACACGCCGAGGGCCAGAACCAGCAAGCCAATCAGACCGAAACCGGCAGCAGAACGGGCCGAAATATTCAATTGTCGAAGCGACATGGGAATTCCTACTCCAAAGGATGCGCTGCATGACCACAGCGATAACTACTCAGGTATCGGAATTCGGGCGAAAAGCTTGAAGTGCCGGCATCTGAAAACGGGCCCATCAGGGAAGATTGCGACGAGCGGCGATACGGTTAAAGATGGCTATTAAACTGCCAGCAACCCATCCAGCCGCAGGATCAACAGTACCGCTCAATCTGCATTCGGCCGCTGCTTGCGCGGCAGCACGTCAAGGAAGTTGTCACGCGCAACCTTGCGGGCAATCGATTCGGGCAACGCATCAAGAAACGGGTCGAACGCACGCATGCCCTCCGCCAAGTTATCAAACCGACCGACCACATCTGAGCCAAGCATGAAGCGCGTAGGATGACGCTCGATTAGCGCCAGCCACTCCTGGTCTGGCTGCCCGGCCTCATTCAGGAGATAGGGCCTGAGCATCGTCCAGGACAGGTCGATATGGAGATTGGGATAGTCATCTAGCAAACGGCTGACCGTTGGCAGCAGAAATTCGAGTTTTTCCTGATGACGATGCAGCTCCATGCTCGTCCCCGCATGCGCCCAGATGAAACGAGTATGCGGATGGTTACGCAGCGACTCTTCCAGCTCAGCCAGGTACAGCGGATTACGCTCACGCTTGGAGGTGATATTGGAATGCAGCATCACCGGTAAATCGAACTCAGCGGCCAGGTGATAGACGCGTGTCAGCGCCTCGTTGTTGGCACGCGGCGTATCGCCTTCCGTCAGTGCGGTGACGTCATCGTGCCGGGTGAATATCTCGCCCAGCCCCTGCCAAAGTCCAGGATCGAGATCGAGCATCCGCCGAATATGCGCGTCGGCATTCTTGTCGTTGGGATTGAAACCTGAGAGAAACGGATGGAAGCGCCGCCGCTGCTCGTCATCCAGCTCCTTCAAGGCTGCGGCAACCACCACATCGGTCGCGCTGTACCAGTAGACGGGCGCGTCATCGCCCGCATAGTAGCGGGGTCGCTTAGGCTCGTTCTCATGCCACTTCTTGGCGACCGGGATCCCGCTAATCATCACATGGTCGATATCGCCAGCGTCCATCGCCTTGCGCAGCTTGCTCATGCCATCGCTTTCCTGAAAGAAATCAACGAAATGCAGATGAGCGTCGCTGTAGTGATAGTCGCGTGCATGAACCGGCGCGATCGACGCGACCAGACACAGCGCGGTAAAGCAGTTTCGTAAGTTGAACAACCAATGACCTCCTGATAGCCAAGCGGATAGACCGCCCTGGGGCATGGCGGTTCAGTAGCAGGCTGTCGTTCCCCTTGTATCGGCGGCCCCGAAACTGAGGGAACCGATCGCCGGTAAACGGAGCCGCGGAGATCATCATGGCGTGACGGGGCCAAACCACGCCGGATCGAACGTAGAAGGCCCGTCACTGACGGGCCTTTTGTACGCGCTGCTGGGTTACGCGGAAAGCTCAACCAGCAGCTTGTTCAGACGCTGCACATAGGCTGCCGGATCCTTGAGGCTGTCGCCGGCGGCCAGCGCGGCCTGATCGAAGAGGATGTGCGACAGGTCAGCGAAGCGATCCTCGTCCGGCTCGGCGTCCAGCTTCTCGATCAAAGGATGCTGAGGGTTGATCTCGAAGATCGGCTTGGAGTCCGGTACCTTCTGCCCGCTAGCTTCTAGAATCTGGCGCATCTGCAGCCCCAGGTCCTGCTCACCGATTGCGAGAATCGCCGGAGAGTCGGTCAGGCGGTGCGATACCCGCACTTCAGCCACCGCGTCACCCAGCGCGGTCTTGAGGCGCTCGACCAGGCCTTCCTTGGTCTTGGCGATTTCTTCTTGGGCCTTCTTGTCCTCTTCCGAGTCCAGCTTGCCGAGATCCAGATCACCGCGTGCGACGTCCACGAACTGCTTGCTATCGAACTCCGTGAGATAACTCATCAACCATTCGTCGATGCGGTCGGTGAGCAACAGCACCTCGATGCTCTTCTTGCGGAAGACTTCCAGGTGCGGGCTGTTCTTGACCTGTGCATAGGACTCGCCGGTGAGGTAGTAGATCTTGTCCTGACCTTCCTTGACGCGCCCGAGATAATCGGCCAGCGAAACGCTCTGCTCGCCTGAAGCATCCTGGGTGGAGGCGAAGCGCAGGAGACCGGCGATCTTCTCCTTGTTGGCGAAATCTTCCGCCGGGCCTTCCTTGAGTACCTGACCGAACTGTTTCCAGAAGTTCTTGTAGTCCTCGGGCTTGTCCTTGGCCAACTTGTCCAGCATGTCCAGAACACGTTTGGTAAGCGCCGACTTCATCGAATCGATGACCGGATCCTTTTGCAGGATTTCGCGCGAAACGTTCAGCGACAGGTCGTTGGAGTCGATCACGCCCTTGATGAAGCGCAGGTACAGCGGCAGGAACTCGTCCGCCTGATCCATGATGAACACACGCTGCACGTACAACTTGAGACCCTTGGGCGCCTCACGCTGGTACAGATCGAACGGTGCGCGGCCCGGCACATAAAGCAGCGAGGTGTATTCGAGCTTGCCTTCGACCTTGTTGTGGCTCCAGGCAAGCGGGTTCTCGAAATCGTGGCCGACGTGCTTGTAGAACTCCTGATATTCCTCGTCCTTGATCTCGGTACGAGGACGCGTCCAGAGCGCGCTGGCGCGGTTGACGGTTTCCCACTCGAGTTCCGCCGGTTCGTCCTGCTCCTCGCCATGACTCTCCTTCGGCAGTTCAATCGGCAGGGCAATATGGTCGGAGTACTTCTTGATGATGTTGCGCAGGCGCCAGCCATCAGCAAATTCTTCTTCGCCCGACTTCAAGTGCAGCACGATGCGGGTGCCGCGCTCCGGCTTGTCAATGTTGGCAACTTCGAACTCGCCCTCGCCTTTCGATGACCAGTACACGCCTTCTTCGACAGCTGTGCCGGCACGACGGCTGAACACTTCCACCTGATCGGCGACAATGAATGCGGAGTAGAAGCCGACACCGAACTGGCCGATCAGGTGCGAATCCTTCTTCTGGTCGCCCGTGAGGTGCTTCATGAACTCGGCGGTACCGGACTTGGCGATGGTACCGAGATGCGTAATGACATCCTCCCGGTTCATGCCGATGCCGTTGTCGTCGAGCGTGACGGTCTTGGCATCCTTGTCGAAGCTGACGCGGATCCGCAGCTCGGCACCACCCTCGAGCAGCTCGGGTTTGGCCAGCGCTTCGAAACGCAGTTTGTCAGCCGCATCCGAGGCGTTTGAAATCAGCTCGCGAAGAAAGATCTCCTTGTTCGAATACAAGGAGTGAATCATCAGGTGAAGCAGTTGCTTCACTTCGGTCTGGAAGCCCAGGGTTTCTTTGTTTTGAGTCTCCACACTCATCGTCTTGCAAACTCCACATCGTCAATGGCACGGACCGCGATTGCGGTAATGACAAGCAGATGGGGGTTGAATGCACGAATTCAAGGGGCGCTCGCCTGACACTTCGAGCGCCTCATCCGATTCGCCTGGCGCTATGGCTCGAGCAATTCAAGCAGGGCGATATCGCCCGGGGCGAGATTGTAGATGGCTTCTCCCGGGCCTTTCAGCATTCGCCGGATCGCCACGTTGCCGTCACGATCAATGCCGGCAAACCGGCCTTCTGCCACCCCGCCACTCCCTGTATACGCTCGCATCTGCAAATGCTCGTAACGTGCCGGATTGCGCAGCAACCGTGCCAGCGAAAAGCGCTGCCGACGATCGATGCGAGGTGATGAGGTACCGTCCGGGAACGCTTCTGGTTGGAGGGAGGCTACTTTTGGCTGTTTTTCGATCTCGGCAGGCAATGGCGGGTAGGTGTCGTCATTTACCGCCCAGCCTTGATCGCCCTTGTGGATGTTCAGTTCGAAATGGCTGGGCGCACCCTTCACCCTGGCTTGCACCGATACCGTCATCGCCACGGCAGGGAAGCTGACCGGAGCCAGCGTCTCGATGGATACCGCTCGCGTCTCGAAACGTCGCTGCAGATGATCTTTGGCCAGATACATAAGCGTATCCGCCGAGTCGTGGGTCAGATCCACCTGCCCTTCGCGGTAGCGCAGGTCGTCAGTGAACAGCTCGACATGGCCGCTAAGACTCGTGTGGTAGCGCATCGGCAGGACCAGGTGAAAGTCGCCGACCAGCTTGTTCGGTGGCACCGGCTGCAAATCCAGATGCAGGGTGTACCCGCTCTGGATTCTGCGCGCTTCAGGGAGCTCCTGCTCCGGTCGCATCCAGTTGATCTCGATCTCTGGGACTGGATTAACATCCTGGGGAAGCACATCGGCCTGCAAAGCGCCAGGCGGTGTCGCCCCGAGGCGGATGCGCACTTCCTGTCTGGCAAACAGGCCGTCACCTTCCCGCAGCGTCAGCATGCCATCCGTGAGCTTACCGACCTGAGGATTGAATGGGCGGCCATCGAGCTGGCCGTGTAGCCGGATAGCCAAGTGGCGGTTCCGAGCCTGCTCATCCGGTTCGAGCCATTTCAGGCTGGCGATCGCCGCCATGCGCTCCGGGTCATGGTTGGCGAGCAGCGTGAATCCGACGACCAGTGGAATGAACCCCAGCCCTGCCAGGCCGATAGCCTTTCGAGCCGTATGCCAGTGTCGGATCACATACAACAATGTAACCGGAGGGAGCAGGCTTCCCACGCCCCACAACAGGCCAGTACCGAAGGCCAGAACGATCAACCAGACGAGCCCGGCCACTATCAGAAGCAGCCCGCCCAGTATCAGCAACGCATCCATTCAACACCCTTGAGACGTCTGTAGAGGCAGCCGCCAGACGTATCAGGGCTCGTTGACCTTGAAGTGACAACGGGCAGTGGCGATAGGCTCGGCCTGATTCGTCTGCCAGGCCGTAACAGCGACGTTCGCTACGCGACGCCCCTGGCGCCAGACCTGACAGGCGGCAAAGGTGTCACGATAGTGACCTGCCCGAAGATAATCTATCGAGAAGTCGATGATTTTGGGCAAATGTGGCGCCCCCATGAACATCAATAAATGGAGCATCGCTGCGTGCTCCATGAAGCCCGCAATCACCCCTCCATGGATAGCCGGGAGCGTGGGATTTCCGATATTGTCCTGGTTTTTCGGTAGCCGGAACACCATGTCGTCGCCCAGCCTCAAGCATTCGATGCCAATGAGTCTGGCATACGGCACCATCTGTAAAAGCGCATCGTAGTTGTTGCTGGCGTGGGCCTCGCTGACCAGCGTATCAAGATCCAGACTGCTCACTGAGACACCCCCAACTCCGATACCTGGGCGCTCTTGCCCATGCGCATAAACGCCCCCACGACGTGCGCAATCGGCTCGTTGATATCGCGTTGGTATGCCACGCCACGTGTGAAAATCACAGTCGGCGTAACTCGGTAGCATTCGGCAAAGCCGAATACATCATGGTTCGGTTCCGCCGGGTGCATGTAGTCAATGCGTAGATCCAGCGTCGGGCAGATTTCCAATTCGGGCAGTGCACATGCCGTTGAAATGCCACAGGTGGTATCCATCAGCGTGGTGATCGCGCCGCCGTGGATGCGCCCGCTGTCTGGATTACTGACGATCTTCTCACTGTAAGGAAGGCGCAGCGTGAGCCCATTGGCATCGGCGTGTTCGACGCTCATGCCGAGCACCTGGCAGTGGCGTAACAGAGAAAGAAAGCGCTGGGTACGCTCCAGTATCAGACTATCGCTCATGCGAACTCTCGAATCGGAATGAAGCCGGGCAGTTTAACCTGCGTCGATGGAGGGCCCTATTCCTTGGGGCTGTCGATAGGCAAGGTTGGCGTAAACACCATCACCTCAAGCACATCGGAATGGAATTCGCGGCGATACAGTATCAGTACTACGCCCGCCGTTACGCCCATGAAGAACCAGGGATGAACGAACCACGCCAGTGTAGCCATGCCGAAATAGTAGGCACGCAGGCCGAAGTTAAACTGGTTGGCGGCCATCGAAATGACCCGTGCGGCGCGTTCGGCGAAGAACTTGCGTTCTTGGTCGCTGACATTGCGCTCGCCAGCCATGGGCGCCGAGGCGACCAGCACAGCGGCAAAGTTGTATTGCCGCATGCACCAGCTGAAGGTAAAGAAGGCATAAACAAAGACGACAGCCAAAGCGAGCAGCTTGATCTCGGAAAGGCCCCGGCTCACCGGCTGGGCGAACGGCAGATCAGCCAATAGCGAGACTGCCCGGTCGGAAGCGCCCAGTGCGGTAAGAACACCCGCCAGAATGATCAACGTGCTGGACGCGAAGAAGCTGGCATTGCGTTCGAGATTGCCGATCACGTTGGCGTCGGCGATCCGGTTGTCACGTAACAGCATGCGGCGCATCCAGTCCTGACGGTACAAGTGCAGCACGCTGGCCAGGCAGGCAGTATCCCTGCCGCGCCAACTGGCGTACCGCGTATACCCGACCCAGCAAAGAATGAACCAGACGACAGCAATCAGGTGCGGTAGAAGATGACTCGGAATCGACATAAAAGCCCCCGGAATACTCGCACCTGATTATAGCCAGACAATGCACCTGCCCAGCGTTTCAGCGGGACGGAGCTCAGCGTGCGTCCGTTGCACGGCGGGCCCGGGCGATGCCAAGCAACCGATCCACTACAAAGGCGACCGTCAGCGTCACCAGCACGGGCACCAGCCAGCCCATGCTCTGAGCCGCCAGCGGCAGGACCGTAAATGGTTCGGGTACCAGCTCAGTGAAACCTGCTGCAGAGAAACCGTCTACTACACCGAACACGAGTGTCACCGCCATCACCGGAATGAATACACGGCTTGGCGAGATCCACCAGCGGTCGAGCAGGCTCAGCGCCACCAGCATGATCGCCAGCGGATAAAGCCCGACCAGCACCGGCACCGAAACACTGATCAATTGAGTAAGCCCCTGGTTCGATACCGCCAGACTGAATAGCGTGAATACGATCACCACGGCGCGATAGCTGACTGGAAGTAGGCTGCTGAAAAACTCGCCACAGGCGGTCGTCAGCCCGACCGCGGTGGTCAAGCATGCCAAGGTGATCACCACGGCCAGCAACAGGCTGCCGGTGGTACCGAATGTGTGCTGTACATAAGTGGTCAGGATCTGAACGCCGTTCTGCGCATCACCCGCAATACCCTGGCTGGTAGCGCCGAGATAGAAAAGCGCCAGGTAAACGAGCGAAAGCCCGACGGCCGCGATGGCTCCGGCAATCATGGAATAGCGGGTTACCAACGCCGGCTCCGATACACCGCGATCACGGATGGCCGTGGCGATCACGATACCGAACACCAGTGCACCCAGCGTATCCATCGTCAGATAGCCTTCGAGAAAGCCTTTGAGCAATGGGCCATTGCGGTAGCTTTCGGCAGTACTGCCAATCTCGCCGGCCGGGGCGAATAAAGCGGCGCCGCCCAGTACCAGCAACGCCGCGAGAAGTACCGGCGTGATGAACTTGCCGATCCGGTTGACCAACTGGCCGGGGTTAAGCACGAGAAACAATGTGGCCGCGAAAAACAAGACCGTATACACGAACAACGGCGTGGCCGAATCTCCGGTAAAGGGTGCGACGCCCATTTCGAACGAGACCACGGCAGTGCGCGGTGTCGCGAATAGAGGGCCGATTGCAAGATAAACCGCGACCGCCAGCAGTGTTCCGGCGACACGCCCCAGCGGTGCAGTCAGCCTGTCCATCCCACCGCCCACTCGTGCCAGCGCTACCACTGTCAGCAGCGGCAGGCCGACACCTGTCAGCAGGAAGCCCACCGCCGCGAGCCAGATGGATTGCCCTGCGGCCAGCCCCGCGCTGGGCGGGAAAATGATATTACCGGCGCCAAGGAATAGCGCGAATGTCATGAATCCAAGCGCCAGCAAATCCAGGCCTTTCAATCGAGTCATTTGGTTAGTCACCACTGCAAGAGGGGTTCTGGTACGGCGAACGCACCCAGGCGTGCTTCCCGGCGCGACACTCTCAAGCCGCCCGAGAAAAAAGGACGCACCTTAATGGAATTCCCCCTTCGGAGCGAGGGTTAGCGGTCTTTTTGGAGGAACGACGGCATGAAGACGCTGCATCGAAGCTAGCCCGGCGCTGCCGAGGCCAGACGAAAAAATCTACCGTAAAAACAAAAAATGCCAGTCAGGCAGCCTGACTGGCATTTTTGTCGCAGGTGGGAGAATCAGCCCTGCTTGACTTCCCAGCCGGTCAGTTCCGCGAGTGCCTTGCCAATATCGGCAAGCGAACGCACGGTCTTCACACCAGCGTCCTGCAGAGCGGCGAACTTCTCGTCAGCCGTACCCTTGCCACCGGAAATGATCGCACCAGCATGCCCCATGCGCTTGCCGGCAGGCGCAGTCACGCCAGCAATGTAGGAAACAACCGGCTTGGTCACGTTGGCCTTGATATAGGCCGCGGCTTCTTCCTCAGCGGAGCCGCCGATTTCACCGATCATTACGATCGCTTCGGTCTGCGGGTCTTCCTGGAACAGCTTGAGGATGTCGATGAAGGTCGAACCGGGGATCGGGTCGCCACCGATGCCGACGCAGGTGGACTGACCGAAACCGGCATCAGTGGTCTGCTTGACGGCTTCATAAGTCAGCGTACCGGAACGCGATACGATACCGACCTTACCTGGCAGGTGAATGTGGCCAGGCTGGATACCGATCTTGCACTCGCCGGGCGTGATCACACCGGGACAGTTCGGACCGATCAGACGCACACCGAGCTCGTCGCACTTGATCTTCACTTCCAGCATGTCGAGGGTCGGGATACCCTCGGTGATGCAGACGATCAGTTTGATGCCACTGAACGCGGCCTCAAGGATCGAATCCTTGCAGAACGGTGCCGGCACGTAAATGACCGATGCATCAGCGCCGGTCGCCTCGACGGCTTCCTTGACGGTGTTGAACACCGGCAGACCGAGGTGAGTGGTGCCGCCCTTGCCCGGCGTCACGCCGCCAACCATCTTGGTGCCGTACTCGATCGCCTGTTCGGAGTGGAAGGTACCCTGCGAGCCGGTAAAGCCCTGGCAGATGACCTTGGTGTCTTTATTGATCAGGACGCTCATTATTTGCCCTCCGCGGCTTTGACGACTTGAATGGCCGCATCGGTCAGGCTGGTCGCACCGATGATGTTCAGACCACTTTCACCCAGCATCTTCGCGCCAAGTGCGGCGTTGTTACCTTCCAGGCGGACGACCACCGGCACTTTCACACCGACTTCCTTGACCGCGCCAATGATGCCTTCAGCGATCATGTCGCAACGCACGATGCCACCGAAAATGTTGACCAGAACAGCAGCGACATTTTCATCGGAGAGAATGATCTTGAACGCCTCGGTCACGCGCTCTTCGGTAGCGCCGCCGCCGACGTCAAGGAAGTTGGCTGGCTTGCCGCCGTGCAGGTTGACGATGTCCATGGTGCCCATGGCCAGGCCTGCACCGTTGACCATGCAGCCGATGTTGCCATCGAGCGCCACGTAGTTCAGTTCCCACTTGGCCGCGTGCGCCTCGCGCGGGTCGTCTTGGGAAGGATCCTGCATGCCGCGCAGCTTGGGCTGACGGTAGATGGCGTTGCTGTCGATATTCAGCTTGGCATCCAGGCAGTGCAGGTTGCCGTCTTTCTTGATCACCAGCGGATTGACTTCCAGCAGTGCAAGATCGTAATCGACAAAAAGCTTGCCCAGATTTACGAAGATATGGGTGAACTGCTTAACCTGATCGCCTTTCAGACCCAGTTTGAACGCCAGTTCACGACCTTGGAACGGCTGAGCGCCAACCAGCGGATCGATCGTGGCCTTGAGGATTTTCTCAGGGGTATCGTGAGCGACCTTCTCGATATCCACGCCACCTTCGGTGGATGCCATGAACACGACTCGGCGAGTGGCACGATCGACTACGGCGCCCAGATAGAGCTCCTTGTCGATGTCGGTGCAGGCTTCGACCAGAATCTTGCTGACCGGCTGGCCGTTTGCGTCGGTCTGGTAGGTCACCAGACGCTTGTCCAGCCACTGCTCGGCGAACGCACGGGCTTCGTCCTTGCTACGAACCAGTTTGACACCACCTGCTTTGCCGCGACCGCCAGCGTGAACCTGAGCCTTGACCACCCACTCGGTGCCACCAATGTGGTCACAAGCCTCAGCCGCTTCCTTGGGGCTATCGACCGCGTAGCCTTTGGAAACCGGCAATCCGTATTCGGCAAACAGTTGCTTACCTTGATATTCGTGAAGATTCATCTTAGCTACCGTTCGGTTTGATGTGCATCAGACGTTGCATGTATGCCGCGTCGCCTCAAGTCGCTGAAAACTATCGAAAACACCTTTCAGAGACCTGTCATACCTTGTCTTGAAGGTATCGACGGCTTGCGACGTTCCCAGAGAAACGAGGCAAGCCGCCCTTTCTACCGCAGCGCTGTTAGCGCTTCTTGCGGTTGGCAATGTGAATAGCATGGCCATTCACTGCCAGTGCTGCTTCATGCAGCGCTTCGGACATGGTCGGGTGCGAGAACACCATCATGCCCAGGTCTTCGGCACTGGTGCCGAACTCCATGCCGATCGCGCCTTGCTGGACCAGTTCAGCTGCAGCCGGCCCCATCACATGAACGCCCAACACACGGTCGGTCTTGGCATCGGCAATCACCTTGACCAGACCGGCGGTGTCGTTAGCAGCCATGGCACGACCACTAGCGGCGAACGGGAAAGTACCGACGTTGATTTCAACGCCCTCGCCTTTCAGCGCCTGCTCGGTCTTGCCGACCCACGCGATTTCCGGGTGGGTATAGATGACAGACGGAACCAGGTCGTAGTTCATTTGCGATTTGTGGCCAGCGATACGCTCGGCAACCATCACACCCTCTTCCGAGGCCTTGTGGGCCAGCATGGCACCACGTACCACGTCACCGATGGCATAGACGCCCGGGACGCTGGTAGCGCAATAATCGTCAACGAAGATGAAGCCGCGCTCGTCCATGTCGACACCGGCATCAGCCGCCAGCAGATCGGTGGTCACCGGGCGACGGCCAACTGCAACGATCAGCTTGTCGAAGGTCTGCTGCTGCTCGCCCTCGGCATTGGTGAAGTTAACAGTGACCTGGTCGCCCTTGACTTCGGAACCGGTAACGCGCGCGCCCAGAAGAATCTTTAGGCCCTGCTTGCTGAGCACCTTGAACGCTTCCTTGGAAATCTGCTCGTCAGCGGCCGGCAGGAACTTGTCCATTGCTTCCAGCACGGTAACTTCAGCGCCCAGGCGCGCCCATACCGAACCCAGTTCCAAACCGATCACACCAGCGCCGATAACGCCCAGCTTGGCCGGAACGGTCTGAAAATCCAACGCACCGGTGGAGTCGACGATGATGTTCTGATCGACTGGCGCCGGCGGGATGTCCACCGGCTTAGAGCCGGAAGCGAGAATCACATTGTCGGCGCCCAGCACCTGAGTATTGCCGTCGAGCCCAGTGACTTCGACCTGCTTGCCACTGAGCAGCTTGCCGTGACCTTCAAAAACCGTCACACCGTTGGCCTTCATCAGTCCCGCGACACCGCCAGTGAGGTTTTTGACGATCTGGTCCTTGCGCGCAACCATCGTCGGAACGTCCATGGCCACTTCCCCGGTGCTGATGCCATGCACCTTGAAGCTCTCGTGGGCTTCGTGGAACTTGTAGGAGCTATCCAGCAGCGCCTTGGATGGAATGCAACCGACGTTCAGGCAAGTGCCGCCCAGCGCGGTCTTGCCTTCTTTGCCCTGATATTTCTCGATGCAAGCGGTCTTCAGACCCAGCTGGGCTGCGCGAATGGCTGCTACATAGCCGCCGGGGCCGGCACCGATGACGACGACGTCGAATTTCTGGCTCATTGCAAATCCTCTTGATTACGTGCAGCAAAAGTCAAAAGGCCGCAATCGGCAAGCCCGGCTTGCGCCAGGCCTGTCAACTGCAGCCCGTGAGGCTTGTTAGATATCCAGCAGCAGGCGGGCCGGATCTTCCAGCAGGTTCTTGATGGTCACCAGGAAGCTGACCGCTTCCTTGCCATCGATCAGGCGGTGATCGTAGGACAGCGCCAAGTACATCATTGGCCGGATGACCACCTGACCGTTGACGGCCATTGGGCGTTGCAGAATGTTGTGCATGCCCAGAATGGCGGCCTGCGGCGGGTTGACGATCGGGGTCGACATCATCGAGCCGAAAGTACCGCCGTTGGTGATGGTGAACGTGCCACCGGTCATTTCGTCGATCGACAGCTTGCCATCACGCGCCTTCTTACCGAAGGTGGCGATGCCGCTTTCAACTTCGGCCAGGTTCATCAGCTCCGCATTACGCAGCACCGGTACAACCAGACCACGATCGCTGGAGACGGCGACGCCGATGTCCTGATAGCCGTGGTAAACGATGTCCGTGCCGTCGATAGAAGCGTTGACCGCTGGGAAGCGCTTCAGCGCCTCGACCGACGCCTTGACGAAGAAGGACATGAAGCCCAGACGCACGCCGTTGTGAGTCTTCTCGAACAGCTCCTTGTACTTCGAACGCAGGGCCATGACTTCGGTCATGTCGACTTCGTTGAAGGTAGTCAGCATCGCCATGTTCGACTGTGCTTCGACCAGACGCTCGGCCACTTTGGCACGCAGGCGGGTCATTGGCACGCGCTTCTCGGTGCGATCACCGGCAGCAGCAACGGGTGCAGCGGCAGCGCTAGCCGCCGGCTTGGCCGCAGCGGGCGCGGATTTCTTGGCTTCGATGGCGGCAACCAGATCTTCCTTGGTGACGCGACCGTCTTTACCGGTGCCTTTGACGCTGTTGGGGTCGATACCGTTCTCTTCGGCGAGCTTGCGCGCGGCGGGAGCGAGGATGGCGTCTTCACCACCAGCAGCGGGCGCGGCTGTCGCAGCGGCAGGCGCGGCAGCAGTTTCGGCCGGGGCAGCGGCTGGGGCAGCGCTGGCGGTTGCGCCGGCTTCCAGCTTGCCGAGCAGCTCGCCGCTAAGCACGGTGTCGCCTTCGTTCTTGACGATTTCAGTCAGAACGCCGTCCGCTTCGGCCAGTACTTCCATTACGACTTTGTCGGTTTCGATGTCGACGATCAGCTCGTCACGCTTGACCGCTTCGCCCGGCTGCTTGTGCCAGGTGGCAACGGTGCCGTCAGCAACCGATTCCGGGAATTGGGGGGCTTTAATCTCGATAGCCATTAGCTGGGTCCTATTTGATTCGGTTTCTACATCGAGGCCGCATTATCGCGACCTCTTGCGGGAGCGACTTAAATGGTGAACGCGTCCTGCAGCAGCTTTTCCTGCTGCTCGGCATGCATGGAGGCGTAGCCGACAGCAGGCGCAGCAGAAGCTTCACGACCCGCGTATTGCAGGAACAGCTCCTTCTTGTGCGCGACGGCGACACGACGCATGTGATGCTGGCTGCAATACCATGCCCCCTGGTTCATCGGCTCTTCTTGACACCAGACGATGCTCTTGAGGTTCTGGTACGGAGCAAGCACTTCGGCCAGATCCTCTTCCGGGAACGGGTAAAGCTGCTCGAGACGAATGATCGCGATATCTTCGCGGCCTTCGTTGCGGCGCTTGTCCAGCAGATCGTAGTAGACCTTGCCACTGCACATGATCAAGCGCTCGACCTTGCCCGGCTCGATCTGATCGATTTCCGGGATCACGGTCAGGAACGAGCCCTGAGTCAGCTCTTCCAGCGTCGAAGTCGCCAACTTGTGACGAAGCAAAGACTTCGGCGTCAGCGCCACCAGCGGCTTGCGCAGCGGGCGGATCGCCTGCCGGCGCAGCATGTGGTAGACCTGTGCCGGCGTGGTCGGTACGCAGACCTGAATGTTGTGCTCGGCGCACAGCTGCAGGTAGCGTTCCAGACGAGCGGAGGAATGCTCCGGACCCTGCCCTTCGTAGCCGTGCGGCAGCAGCATCGTCAGACCGCAAAGGCGACCCCACTTGTGCTCACCGCTGGTGATGAACTGGTCGATGACGACCTGTGCACCGTTGGCGAAGTCACCGAACTGAGCTTCCCAGACCACAAGCGCGTTGGGCATCGTGGTGGCATAACCGTATTCGAACGCAAGCACGGCTTCTTCCGACAGGAAGGAATCGTACAGATCGAAGCGCGGCTGCCCCTCGTATAGATGCTGCAGCGGAATATAGGTGCTGCCGTCTTTCTGATTGTGCAGCGCGGCATGGCGATGCGAGAAGGTGCCGCGCCCCACATCCTGACCACTGATGCGCACCGGATGACCTTCGAACAACAGGGTCGCGTAGGCCAGTGTCTCGGCATAACCCCAGTTGATTGCCAGGGCACCAGCTCCCATCTTCTGGCGATCTTCGAGAATCTTCGAAACCTGACGCTGTACCACGAAGCCTTCCGGGATCGCCAGCATCTTGCTGGACAGTTCCTGGAGGGCTTTCAGGTCGAAACGCGTATCGTGGCGGGCAGTCCAGGCATGGCCCAGGTACGGGCGCCAGTCAACGAAGAGCTCCTTGTTCGGCTCCTTGACCAAGCTCTTGACCACATGCAGGCCATTGTCCAGGGCGGTTCGATATTCATCGACCTTGCCTTGGACCTGAGCCTCTTCCAGCACTTTCGACTGGATCAACGAATCGGCGTACAGCTCGCGGGTGGTGCGCTGCTTGGCGATCTTCTGATACATGAGCGGCTGGGTGCCGCTCGGCTCATCAGCTTCGTTGTGGCCACGACGGCGGTAGCAGATCAGGTCGATGACAATGTCGCGCTTGAACTGCATGCGGTAATCGACAGCCAGCTGCGTAATGAACAGCACAGCTTCCGGGTCGTCCGCGTTCACGTGGAAGATCGGCGCCTGGATCATCTTCGCAACGTCGGTCGCGTACTCGGTGGAGCGCGCATCTTCCTGCTTGTTGGTGGTGAAGCCGACCTGATTGTTGATCACGATACGGATGGTGCCGCCAGTCCGATAGGCCCGGGTCTGGGACATCTGGAAGGTTTCCATCACCACGCCCTGCCCCGCAACCGCGGCGTCGCCATGAATGGTCACCGGAAGGACCTTATCGCCAACCGGGTCGCTACGGCGATCCTGACGCGCACGAACGGAGCCTTCGACCACTGGAGAAACGATTTCCAGGTGGGACGGGTTGAACGCCATCGCCAGATGGATCTCGCCACCCGGGCTCATCACATTCGAGGAGAAACCTTGGTGATACTTGACATCACCGGAGCTGAGCCCTTCGACCTTCTTGCCTTCGAATTCGTCGAAGAGGTCGCGCGGATTCTTGCCGAAGGTGTTGACCAGCACGTTGAGGCGGCCGCGATGGGCCATGCCGATCACGATTTCCTTGGTACCGTACGAGCCGGAGCGCTGGATGATTTCGTCGAGCAGCGGGATCAGACTCTCGCCACCTTCCAGACCGAAGCGCTTCGTCCCCGGATACTTGGTGCCCAGGTACTTCTCAAGCCCTTCGGCTGCAGTAAGACGCTCGAGCAAATGGCATTTGATCTCCGACGAGAAGACAGGACGCCCGCGAACGCTTTCCAGGCGTTGGATAAACCAGTTGCGCTGATCCGAATCGACAATATGAGTAAATTCAGCACCGATGGTGCGGCAATAAGTCTCTTGCAGCGCCTGGTGGATTTCTCGCAAGGTGGCCTGATCCTTGCCCATGGCGAGATCGCCAGTACGGAAAACCGTATCCAGATCGGCCTCGGTCAAACCGTAGTTGTTGATTGACAGATCAGCCGGCGCTGGGCGCTGTTGCAAGCCGAGCGGATCGAGCTGAGCAGCCTGATGGCCGCGCATCCGGTACGCCTGGATCAGACGCAGAACCTCGACCTGCTTCTTCTCGTGCTCGCTACTGACGCTGCCTGCCGAAACAGGCTGGGCACGACGCTGGTTCTTGGCCAGCAGGACGAAGTGATCGCGGATTGTCGAATGCGATACGTCGGCCGCAGCCCCGCCACTGACGGGCAGCTTCTGGAAGTAGGTGCGCCACTCTTCGGGCACAGCGTTGGGATCGTGCAGGTAGAGCTCATAAAGCTCTTCCACATAGGCAGCGTTACCACCGGATAGGTGGGCACTGTCCCACATGCGCTGCATTACGCTTTCTTGCATGTCTGGTCACCTTCGATAAGGAGACACCACCAGCGTGGAGACCGCAGCATGACTTCCCAAGTTCTGAAGCAGCGACCCAGGTAAAGCCACTACGGACCGCGCAGATAGTTTCCGAGAACCACCCCGGATGCTCCTGCTGGTCATCAAATTTTCAGAGCGAAACCCCGGCTTTGTGAGCTGGGACTCCTACTAAGACTACGGCGCCGAGCTTGAACTACGGCGCCGTAGGTGTCGCGGTGAAGCATTACCGGCCCACGATTACGCGAATAATCACAGGCACTCAGGGCGCATCAGGTTGCGCTCTGCAGCAGCATGTTGCGCACGTGGCCAATCGCTTTGGTCGGGTTCAACCCTTTCGGGCAAACGCTCACGCAGTTCATGATGCCGCGGCAGCGGAACACGCTGAACGGATCGTCCAGCGCAGCCAGACGGTTCTCAGTCTCGGTATCGCGGCTATCGGCCAGGAAACGGTAGGCCTGAAGCAGCGCAGCGGGGCCAAGGAACTTGTCCGGGTTCCACCAGAAGGACGGGCAGCTGGTCGAGCAGCAAGCGCACAGAATGCACTCGTACAGACCATCAAGCTTCTCGCGATCTTCCGGGCTTTGCAGACGTTCGATAGCCGGAGCCGGCGTATCGTTCATCAAATAAGGGCGAACCTTCTCGTACTGCTTATAGAAGATGCCCATATCAACCGCCAAGTCACGAATAACTGGCAAACCAGGTAGCGGACGCACCACCAGCTTGTTGCCTTTGACCACGGAGGACAGCGGTGTAATGCAGGCAAGACCATTCTTACCGTTCAGGTTCATGCCATCGGAGCCGCAAACCCCTTCGCGGCAAGAGCGACGATAGGAGAAACCTTCGTCCTGCTCTTTGATCAAAGCCAGCACGTCCAGCACCATCAGGTCTTTCCCATCGGTATTGACCTGAAAGTCCTGCATATACGGCTTTTCGTCTTTATCCGGGTTGTAGCGATAAACGCTCACTTGCAACATATCGGCGACCTCAGTAAGTCCGGACCTTGGGTTCGAAAGTCGGAACTGTCTTCGGAGAGAAGTTCACGGCCCGCTTGGCTACACGCTTTTCACCTGGGAAGTACAGGGTGTGGCACAGCCAGTTTTCATCATCACGCTCTTCGAAATCTTCACGGGCATGGGCACCGCGGGACTCCTTGCGGTTCTCGGCCGCAATCGCAGTCGCCTCAGCCACTTCGAGCAGGTTCTGCAACTCCAGCGCTTCGATACGCGCCGTGTTGAAGGCCTGGCTCTTGTCAGAGATCTTCACGGTAGCGATGCGCTGACGCAGATCAGCAAGCTGAGCGATGCCCTTCTGCATGTATTCGCCAGTACGGAACACACCGAAGTAGTTCTGCATGCAGCTCTGCAGCTCTTTGCGCAGCGAGGCAACGTCTTCACCAGCAGTACGCTCGTTCAGCGAGGCCAGGCGGTTCAGGGCTACGTCCAGATCGGTTTCGGTAGCACCGCGATGCTCGATACCGTCCTTGAGTGCCTTTTCCAGATGCAGACCGGCCGCGCGACCGAATACAACCAGATCCAGCAGCGAGTTGCCGCCGAGACGGTTGGCGCCATGCACGGATACACAAGCTACTTCACCAACCGCGAACAGCCCGTCGATGATCTTGTCGTTGCCGTTGGCATCCTGAGTCATGGCCTGGCCATGGATGTTGGTGGCGATACCACCCATCATGTAATGGCAGGTCGGAACCACAGGCACCGGAGCAGTAACTGGATCAACGTGAGCAAATGTCTTGGACAGCTCGCAGATGCCTGGCAGGCGGCTGTGCAGCACTTCCTCACCGAGATGATCGAGCTTCAGCATCACATGATCGCCATCCGGACCGCAGCCATTGCCGGCCAGGATTTCCTTGACCATGGAGCGGGCGACAACGTCACGGCCAGCCAGATCCTTCGCGTTCGGAGCATAACGCTCCATGAAACGCTCGCCATGCTTGTTGATCAGGTAACCACCCTCGCCACGGCAACCTTCGGTTACCAGCACTCCGGCACCGGCGATACCGGTTGGGTGGAACTGCCACATTTCGATGTCCTGAACCGGCACACCAGCACGCAGCGCCATACCGATACCGTCGCCGGTATTGATCAGGGCGTTGGTCGTCGATGCGTAGATACGACCCGCACCACCGGTAGCCAGAACCACTGCCTTGGAACGGATATAGACTGTTTCGCCATTCTCAATGCAGATCGCAATGATGCCAACGATGGCGCCATCCTGGTTCTTCACCAGATCCACGCCATACCATTCATTAAGGAAGGAGGTACCCGCCTTCAGGTTCGCCTGGTAAAGGGTGTGCAGCAGCGCATGACCGGTACGGTCTGCGGCAGCACAGGTACGAGCCGCCTGACCACCTTTACCGTAGTCCTTCGACTGACCGCCGAACGGACGCTGGTAGATGCGACCCTGCTCGGTACGGGAAAAGGGCAAGCCCATATGCTCCAGCTCGAACACGGCCTCAGGACCAACGGAACACATGTATTCGATAGCGTCCTGGTCACCGATGTAATCGGAACCCTTGACGGTATCGTACATATGCCAGCGCCAATCATCGTTCGGATCGGCCGAAGCGATGGCGCAGGTGATGCCACCCTGAGCGGATACGGTATGTGAGCGCGTCGGGAACACCTTGGTCACTACCGCAGTTTTATGGCCGCCCTGGGCCAACTGCAACGCAGCACGCATGCCCGCGCCGCCGCCACCAATAATGATGGCGTCATAAGAAAGAGTACGAATGCTAGCCATGGATCAGATACCCCAAAGAATCTGCACACCCCAGACGAAGAACGTGAACATGGCGATGCCACACACTGCCTGGAAGAGGAAACGCACACCGGTAGCCCACTTACCGATTGCCATGTTGGTCAGGTAGTCAGTGGAAATCGTCCACATACCAACCCATGCATGCACACTCAGAGCGACCAGCGCTAGAAGGCTGAAAATGCGCATCCAGGTAGCCGAGAACAGCTCCTGCCACTGGGCGTATTCCAGCCCTGGGTTCACAACCAGGTATCCGATCAGGAAAAGAAAATAAGCCGCGAGAACCACTGCAGAAACGCGCTGAGCCATCCAGTCGTAAAGGCCCGAACGGGAAAAGTTCGTGACGTTGGTTACCATATCCACACTCCCGCCAGCACGATCAGCACCGCCGAAACGGCCAGAACAATTTTCGAGCCCAGCTTGCCGCCTTCCAGCGTCTCACCATGCCCCGTGTCCATGATCAGGTGACGCACGCCGGCCACCAGGTGATACAACAGTGCAGACAGCAAAACCCAGACCACCAACTTAGCCAACGGACTACTGATATACGCCTTTACTTCTTCAAAGCCTTCGGCAGAAGAAAGCGATGCATCCAGCGCAAGCAGCAGAATGGCCACACCTACAAACAGAACCACGCCGGAAACGCGGTGGAGGATCGAGGTGTAAGCAGTGATAGGGAGTTTTATTGTCCTAAGATCTAGGTTTACAGGTCGTTGGCTTTTCACGGCTTTTTTTCACACTTGAGAGCCCCAAAAACGCAGGGCAAGTTGTTGGGAAGAGCACGCAGCGGTACCCGCCACCCACGAGTGACAACCCACAGGAAACTGCCTGTTAGGCCCCTGCCGGTCGGTCGCCGATTATAAACAGTTAGGTCGCTAATGACAATGTGGTGAAGTGCCACTAAAGGCGCATGGCGCCCCTGATTACAAATGCCGTAAATAGGCTTTTCTTTGTTGCGAATTCACCCGTAAATCCCCTCTGCTGCAGGCAGCCCGCGCAAATTGACTTTGAGATTTATCTCACTATAGTGATGCGGGCCCTGCGTGGGGGGCCATGATGATTCCAAGCATAAGACAGGAGGCCATACATGGCTGACAACAAAGCGCAGTTGATCATCGAAGGCGCAGACGCCATCGAACTGCCCGTTTTAACCGGCACCGTAGGGCCTGACGTAATTGATGTACGAGGCTTGACCTCCACGGGTCGCTTCACTTTCGACCCCGGCTTCATGTCCACCGCCTCTTGCGAATCCAAGATCACCTATATCGATGGTGATAAAGGCATTCTGCTGCACCGCGGCTACCCGATCGAACAGCTCGCTGAAAAGTCCGACTATCTCGAGACTTGCTATCTTCTGCTGAATGGCGAACTGCCAACCGCCGAAGAAAAGGCGAAATTCATCAGTACCGTGAAAAACCACACCATGGTTCACGAGCAGCTCAAGTCGTTCCTCAACGGTTTCCGCCGCGATGCGCACCCGATGGCCATCATGTGCGGTGTTGTTGGCGCACTGTCCGCCTTCTATCACGACTCCCTGGACATCAACGACCCGCACCACCGCGAAATTTCCGCCGTGCGCCTGGTCGCGAAGATGCCAACCCTGGCGGCGATGGTTTACAAATACTCCATGGGTCAGCCGATGATGTATCCGCGCAACGACCTGAACTACGCTGAAAACTTCCTGCACATGATGTTCAACACACCCTGTGAAGTGAAGCCGATCAGCCCCGTTCTGGCCAAAGCGATGGACCGCATCTTCATCCTCCACGCGGACCATGAGCAGAACGCTTCCACTTCCACTGTTCGCCTGGCCGGCTCCACCGGCGCCAACCCCTTCGCTTGTATCGCTGCTGGTATCGCGGCGCTCTGGGGTCCGGCACACGGCGGTGCGAACGAAGCCGTTCTCACTATGCTGGACGAAATCGGCGATGTATCGAACATCGAAAAATTCCTGGCCAAGGCCAAGGACAAGAACGATCCGTTCAAGCTGATGGGCTTCGGTCACCGCGTCTACAAGAACTTCGACCCTCGGGCGAAGGTCATGAAGCAGACCTGCGACGAAGTCCTGGGCGAGCTGGGCATCAACGATCCGCAACTCGAGTTGGCAATGAAGCTGGAAGAGATCGCACTGAACGATCCCTACTTCGCCGAGCGCAACCTGTACCCGAACGTTGACTTCTACTCGGGAATCATCCTTAAGGCGATCGGCATTCCGACCAGCATGTTCACCGTGATCTTCGCCCTGGCCCGCACGGTCGGCTGGATCTCGCACTGGAAAGAAATGATCGCAATGGGCCAGAAGATCGGCCGCCCGCGTCAGCTATACACCGGTCATCCCCAGCGCGATCTGCAACGCTGAGGCTTAGCCGGATTACGAGAAAGGCCGCCGACTTGGCGGCCTTTTTTGTCTGTGTGACCCAGAGAGCTATATCAGTGCACCCAACCGCTCTCGCCGTTAGATACGCACCCATCCGGATCAGCACGAAGCGCCTCGCTTTTGTGGAGACCCTCTCGGCGCGCAGCTCTCCCTGCTGCGGACGATCACAACGCTTGCACGCGTAGTACCGCTCCAGCGCGCATGTCCCCAATCACCATCACCCAGTCGCCTGCTCCAGCCAGCCGAGCAATCGAATCGCATCCTGTCGGTTATCACCGCAGACCAGAGTGTCCGCTTGGAACGCAGCACAGACAGCAGGCCGGGACGGCTGGCCAAATAACCCACAGAGGTTACGCTCGGAAAGATGCAGACAACGCTCTCCAGCTGGCTTTCCAAATGGCATGCCAGGAATCGGTGAACTGATAGAGGGAGCAATACAACAGGCACCGCAACCGGGACGGCAATTCATTCCAATCATCCGAAATGAAAAAAAACGGGGCGGCGATAATAATGGCAGCTCGACCAAAAGGCACTAGCGCTACCAGACGCCCATCGGGCCACTTGCGAGACCATGCGATGAACCAATAGGATCCGCCACCGCCCGGAGTAACACCGCGTGCCCATCTGGCTTCAGTCTGCCGCTCTGCTCTGCATCTCTAACCTGTTCATGACCTTCGCTTGGTATGGGCTTCTCAAGACGCTCAATGGCAAGCCCTGACTAATCGCCGCTTTGATCAGCTGGTGCATCGCATTTTCGAGTATCTGATCATGCTGCCAGCCAACCGCATCGGTTACACCGAGCTGTCGATCGGGCAAGATCGCCCTCGCCACATTCGTGCCGTTCAGCGTGCTGTATATGCAGCAGCCATTGAAACTCGACTACCTGTGGGCCGGGCTGTATCTGCTAGGTGCTGTCTATTTTATTTTTCGCTCGTGAGCGCAGAGCCAGCAGCCATATTCGAAACGTCATCGACCTAATGACGCCACCACACCGCTTCGGCATACTGGCCGCCCTTTTCCGCACCTTAGAGATTTCGAATGTTCAAGGTTAACGAGTACTTCGACGGCACCGTCAAATCCATCGCGTTCGACATGGCAGCCGGTCCGGCGACCATTGGCGTCATGGCTCCAGGCGAATATGAGTTCGGTACTAATCAGCTGGAAGTCATGCACGTTGTCGCCGGCAGCCTGGACGTGAAACTGCCGGGAAACGAAAATTACGAAACGTTCGGCGCTGGCACCCAGTTCACCGTGCCGGCGAATAGCAAGTTCCAGCTGAAGGTGGCGGAGGCGACTGCCTACCTCTGTGAGTATCGCTAAGCGGTTTGATACCTGGCAATCCGAACCGTTGTTATGGTGGATGGATAAAGCGTCATCCACCCTACGTTACAACGTCACCCGAAGGGTGGGCTTCAGCCCACCAATCTACCCAGCAACCCCCTCAGCCATGGCTCCGGCGCTTGAGCCGAGAAGCGCTTCCGACCGAGGCGTGCTTAAACGTCCAATTGAGGATGTCACAGTAACTCCGCCTCACCCCAACGGTTTATAGGCTTGGTTAACCTGCTTCGACTGGTTCAATCGAGTCAACTCACCCGCCAAACGCTCTCGTTCCGCGCGGCCGGCTTGCTGAAGTTCAGCATACAAACGCGACAGCTCCGCGAGTTGCTCGCGCAGGCCAGCGTCAAGCGCATCTTCGTCGCGCAAGGTGGCTACGAGGGCGCGGCACTCTTCATCCAGAGCCACGATGGCTTCCCAGTCACCTGCCGCCAACGCATCGCGCAGCTTGCCAGCCAGCGTAGCGAACGACTGTTTTCGTGACTGCATTAGTACCCTCAAAAATTATTCGAATAGTGCGAAAACGTCGAACTGACTATGCCCGCCGGGCCAGTCGACTTATACCTTCGGCGCGATCTGATCCCAGGCCAGCTTGATCTCGCCCAACAGCTTACCTACTTCGTTCAGCTTGTCGATATCGTTATGCCGGCTCGCCTCGAACAGGCGCATCGTCATGTATTCATAGAGCCGGTCGAGATTGTCCGCCAACTCGCCCCCGATACTCTTATCGAGCGCGTCGCGAAGACCGCCGATGATATTGATAGCCTTGCCAACAAGCACACCCTTCTCAGCATAGGCCTCACGTTCCATAGCACCTTTCGCTTGAGCGATGCGATCCAGACCACCTTGCATCAGCATCTGAATCAAGCGGTGCGGATCGGCCTCGGTAACCTGAGCCTTAACACCTACCTGCTGATACTGTTTCATTGCTGCCATAGCGTTCATTTGGATAAGCCCCTTGCCACATCAAGTTTGCATGTACAGCTTATCGGTCGAGGTCGCTCAAGCTTGATAGCAGCTGGATAAATACAGTAAAAAAACGCCTCGGCGGCGGATCGAGATTGATGAAGAGTTTCAATGACTTGCAGATCACCAAATAAGGCGTGGCAGCCCGTGCGCCTTTGGCTGCGTTTCCGAGGCATGCGCACAGAGAACCAGAACGGTAAGCGTCACGCTTGAAGGAGTTCGCTATCGGGCCAGCTTTTGCCGATTGAGATAGGCCTCGCGGCGCTCAACGCGTGGGCTGAGGCCCACCCTACTAGGGGTGTCGTCAAAACGTAGGGTGGGCTTCAGCCCACCACATTGGCCGGCCAAAGCAATTTATCTTTTGGAATTACTCGCCGCCGACGGTAGGTTTTCCAGCGAAGCAATAAGGCTGCTTGACGTGTTGGCCAACTGCCCAACCAGCAGATCCATCGCATTGAACTGCTTGTAGAGCCGGTCCTGCAGTGAGGTGATGCGCCGGGTGAGATCTTCTTTCTGCTTGTCGATACCGGAGATAGTCTCCGTCATCTGCTTGTTGCGCTGTTCGAGAATACCGCCAGTTTCGGTATAGGGCTTGAGCTTGGCATCGAGGCGCGACGCGAGACCTGTGTCGCCAGCAAATAGCCCTGCCAATTCCTCGAAGCCGCTTTCCATCGCGGTGTCGAGCTTATCGGTGTCAACTTTCAGGGTGCCGTCTTTCTGCGTGGTTACCCCAATATCTGTTAGCGCCCGGATGGCACCTGAACCCTGAACATTCACGAGCTCGTTTCGGATAGTACCAAGCAGAGTGCGTGCGGTTGCGTCCCCGACCAGAGCCCCGGTTACCGGCGCCTTGCCATCGCCCACCGAAGTAACGTTAGTCTGTGCATTGATGACGCCGATGAGTTTGTTATACCCGTCGACGAATGATTGAACCTGTTTCTTGACCCCCGCCTCATCCAGCGTGACCCCGACCGTAATTGGCTTTCCTGCATCCGTCAGGCCTTTGAGGTCGAGCGTGACACCCTCGATGGCGGTATCGATTTTATTCGTCGCGCTGCTGATATTGAGGCCATCGATAGTAAGTTCGGCGTTGGCAGCCTTGGTAACGACCCCGGCTGAACCATCAGCGCCAGGGGCAGCCGTCCCACCCGCGAAGGCAAGCTTGGAGAGATCGCCCGTCGAACCGCTGCCTACCGCAACGGTAATATCGTTACCAGCACCCGTTTTCGAGCTGCTGAGCACTAACCGCGAGCCCGACGTATCGGTGACGATGGTTGCACTCAACCCCTTTTCAGCGCCGGCCTTGTTGATCGCATCGCGGATACCAGCCAGCGTGTTATTGCTTTCATCCACAGTGATCGCCGGCAACGACTCATCGCCCACACTGACCGTCAACGTTCCGCTGCCGAGCGTGACAGGAGCCGCGGGATCATCTTTGATTGCTTGAAGCGCCACCTTACTGCCAGCAGCAAGCTGAGTAACATTGATCTGATAGCTGCCGGCGCCAGCAGTCACGCCAGCAGTTACTGAGAGTAGATCAGCATTAGAGGACGTAGCTGCGCGAGCCTGGAACAGCTCCGGCTTGTTCAACCCGCCGAGCGCCGTTTGGAAGTCGCTGATGGCGCTTTTCAATGCACCAACGGCAGTAATTTGGGTGGTGGTCTTCTTTTCGAGGTTCGCGAGCTGCGTCTCCTTGGGCGCACGCTCAGCCGCGACCATGCTGGACACGATACTGTCGATGTCAATACCGGAACCGATGCCTGTTACGCTAGCCATAGCCTTACCTCGTCAAAAAATTGTTAGCCGGAACGCCCGATACAATAATCGTACCGTCACGCTTTGGCTTCAAATAACAAACTACGCATTTCATCCAGCCGCTCGGTAAGGCGAAGGATTTCCTCCGACGGTATCTGCCGAACGATTCTGCCTGATTCGCCATCGATCACACGAACAACCACGTCGCCGGTGGAATCGTCGACACTGAAGCTTAGATCCCGTTGGATACGCTGCATCTGCGACCGAAACTTTTCGACAAGGTCAGCGGTGTTTTCCTGGTCTTTCGCTTCTGCTGGAGATGTCGCTGGGTGAATTTTATCGGACGCAGAAAACCCAGCCCCTTTCAGGAGACTGGGTGTCGATCCAGCTGTCATTTGCGTTTGCGGTGCGGTTCCGCCAGGTATTTTTCCGACGTCCATTGATTCACCTCTCATGAATCAAGGAGGGTAGAGCGCAGCCCTACCCTCATCATTAACGCCTTCTGCTTACTGCAGCAGACTCAGAACAGCCTGCGGTAGCTGCTTGGCCTGGGCAAGGATCGCAGTACCAGCCTGTTGCAGGATCTGGTTTTTGCTCAGATTCGCGGTTTCGGCAGCGAAGTCGGTGTCTTCGATACGACCGCGGGCGGCAGATACGTTCTCGGAGATACTCTGCAAGTTAGCAATTGTATTGTCGAAGCGATTTTGAACGGCACCAAGGTCAGCACGCTGAGAGTCAATGGCTTTAATCGCATCGTCGATCAACAAGATGGATTCTTGCGCTTTCTGAGCCGTGCTGACATCGACATCCGCAACTTTAGTCATGCTCGATGCTGTAGAGGTTACGGCCGTGGCGGCGGCATCTGCAAGTATCGAACTAGCCACGTCGGTAGTCAGTGAGACTTCGTCTTTCGACACAAGAGTCATACCTGTACCTGCAGCATTTTTAAAAGCACCGACCCCGATGTTCGCATCGTTGATTGCGGTGATCGTATCATCAAGGTCAGCCCCTTTGGCCACCACCACATCCTTGTTGCTTGTAGTACCGTCTTCTGCGGTAAATGCAAACGTGTAAGTGATATCCTGGGCCTCAACAGCAGGATTCGCCGGCGTAGCAGCAGCCGCTACAGCGGTGATATTGCTTGTTCCAGTCAGTGAATCAGTGCTCATCTCTCCGATTTTCACGCTAATCATTTCATTAGCGCTACTGCCAACCTGGAATGTGGTTGTGCCAAATGAACCATCTAGAAGCTTACGACCGCCGAAGGTAGTAGTGTTGCTGATACGATCTAGTTCTTTTTTTAGTTGGGTCACCTCAGAATTAAGAGCATCTCGCTCAGACCCGCTGTTCGATCCATTAGCAGATTGCAAGGACAGATCCCGCATACGCTGAAGGATATTGGTGGACTGCTGCAGCGCGCCCTCAGCGGTCTGAGACAGCGAAATTCCATCATTGGCGTTACGAACAGCTACCCCCAAGCCATTTACCTGGCTAGTCAGACGGTTGGCAATCTGCAGACCGGCTGCATCATCTTTAGCGCTGTTGATGCGGCTACCGGTAGACAGGCGCTGCATGGAGGTTGTCAGAGCATTGGATGAAGACTGCAGGTTACGCTGGGTATTGAGCGATGCAATGTTTGTATTGACTGTAAGAGCCATGATGTGCCTCCAAGGGCGCTAGTTACTTTGGTTGCCTGAGCTTGCGACTCCGGGCCGGCTGTTGCCCAGGCACCCATTGAGTTCGCATTCGATTAGCTTATCGGCATCGTTTCGGTGAGCTTTAGGAGGCAATCGAAAATATTTTTGCAAGCCCCGAAAACAACCTGTACGACACCGGCGAATCCGCAAACAAGCGAGCCCGCCTGCAAGGTTTTCGGACGTTGGGTGGAAATCTTTAATGTATGAACCGAAGGCCGCGAGGTGGACGGCAGGCCCATGCGGGAGTGCTTGTTTTAAGAGTGCCTAGAAGCCCTTTTCGCCGCGAGGGCGCGCCTCCCACAGGACCGGAGTCACGCCGCTGCTGTTGTAGGAGGGCTACTCTCGGCGCGAAGCTTTGCTTTGCGCTGGCAGGAAAGTCCATTTCGCCGCGGGGCGCGCCGCCCACGAGAAGCGGGCCGGAGCCGGCCGTGATCTGGGGTAGGTGAATCGCCTTCGGCGATAAGTGGACTAGCTGATGGTCGAGTTAATGCTCAAGTTCAGCGAGCCGCTCCAGGAAGGCATCCTCGTCGTTGACCGCCAAGCCCAGCTCGTTGGCCTTTGCCAGCTTCGATCCAGCTCCTGGTCCAGCTACCACTACGCTGGTCTTGGCTGAAACGGAACCCGAAACCTTTGCCCCTAACGCCTCCAGTCTTGCTTTGGCCTCATCGCGGCTCATGCTTTCCAGCGTGCCAGTGAGTACCCAGGTCTGGCCTGCCAAGGGAAGGCCTTTCGCCGCTTTCCGTTCGCTTTGCCAGTGCATGCCGAATTCGCGCAGCTGGGCCTCGATGGCGCGAGCTCGGTCCGCGTTGGATGACTCGTCGAAATAATCCCGCAGTGCGCGGGCCGCTTTTTCGTTAAGGCGTTCGACCTGACGCAAATCCAACCAGTCGGCTTCAATAATGGCGTCAAGGCTACCGAAGCGATCGGCGAGGCGTTGGGCACCGGTGGTGGCGATGAAGGGAATGTTCAGCTTGTCGAGCAGCTCAGCCAATGTTGCGCAGGCGGCGAACTCGGGATGAACCTCGCCCTCCTCTTGCAGCTGCACGCCACGCTCGCGCAGCCGCTTGATGACGAGTCGATTATGGTCATCCTCGAAGAAGCTATGGATTTCGTGAGCGACCTCCAATCCGATATCAGGCAGGTAAACCAGCACATCTGGCAAAGCCCGGCTAATGCGATCCAGTGAACCTAGCGCACGCGCGAGCAGCTTCGCAGTGCCCTCGCCGACATCAGGAATGCCCAGCGCATAGATGAAGCGCGCCAAGGACGGTGTGCGGCTGGCGTCGATGGATTTGAGCAGGTTGCGGCTGGATACTTCGGCGAAGCCTTCCAATGCCAACACCTGCTCGAAGGTCAGGCAATACAGATCGGCCGGGGAGCTGGCCAATCCGGTATCGACCAATTGCTCGACAATCTTGTCGCCCAAGCCATCGATGTCCATGGCCCGTCGAGAGACGAAATGGATAATCGCCTGTTTGAGTTGTGCCTGGCAGGCCAGGCGGCCCACACAGCGGTAGATTGAGCCCTCGCTGATCGACTCCCTGCCCTTACTGCGTTTGATCAGTTGGGTGCGCTCAACGGCGGAGCCACACACGGGGCATTGCTCGGGTACATGGACCTCACGTGCGCTCTCAGGTCGGCGCTCCGGGATAACGCCAAGAATCTGAGGGATGACGTCACCGGCGCGGCGAACGATAACCGTGTCGCCGATCATCACACCCAGGCGCGCGACCTCATCCATGTTGTGCAGCGTGGCATTCGAGACCGTCACACCGGCAACCTGTACCGGTTTCAGCCGTGCGACTGGAGTAATGGCACCGGTGCGGCCAACCTGAAATTCCACATCGAGCAGTTCGGTGACTTCCTCTCGGGCGGGAAACTTGTGTGCGATGGCCCAGCGCGGCTCACGGGCGCGGAAGCCCAGCTCGCGCTGCTGGGCGGTCGAGTTGACCTTGAACACGACGCCGTCGATTTCGTAAGGCAGCGTGTCGCGCTTTTCGCCAATCGCGTGATAGTAATCGCGGCATTCCTGTACGCCCTTGGCCAGTTTCAGTTCGCGACTGATCGGTAGCCCCCACGTTTTAAGCGCTTCGAGGATTCCGATGTGAGTGCCTGGCAGATCACCGTCGCTGCGGCCGACGCCGTAGGCACAGAGTTCCAGCGGACGGCTGGCGGTGATCTTCGAATCCAGCTGGCGCAGGCTGCCGGCGGCGGCATTGCGCGGGTTGGCGAAGGGCTTGCCGCCCGCCTCCAGCTGACGCGCATTGAGCGCCTCGAAGCCCGCCTTGGGCATGTAGATTTCACCGCGCACTTCCAGTACCGTCGGCCAGCCCGTGCCGTGCAGCTTCAGTGGAATGTTGCGCACGGTGCGTACGTTGGCGCTGATGTCTTCGCCAGTGCTGCCATCCCCGCGGGTAGCACCGCGTACCAGCTGGCCGTTTTCGTAGAGCAGGCTTACGGCAAGACCGTCGAGCTTCGGTTCGCAGCTGTATTCCAACTCAGCGCCATCACCAAAAAGATCACCAACCGGAAGATCCAGCCCTTCACGGGCGCGGCGGTCGAAATCAATCAAGTCCTGTTCTTCAAAGGCGTTGCCCAGACTCAGCATCGGCACTTCATGGCGCACTTGACCGAAAGCCGCCAACGCCGCGCCACCGACGCGCTGCGTGGGCGAGTCCGGCGTGACCAGCTCGGGATGCTCGGACTCAAGGGCCTTGAGCTCGTTAAACAGGCGATCGTACTCGGCGTCCGGGACGCTGGGCTCGTCGAGCACATAGTAGCGATAGTTGTGGGCGTCGATTTCGCTGCGCAGGTCGGCGATACGCTCTGCAGCGGTCTGGGCGGACGTCATGGTATGCAAGGCCATATCAGCAGGCCGGACCGAGCGCGCGTGTCAGCACGCCGGAGTGCCTTAAGTTGATGTTCTGGCCGGGATTTTAGCCTGTTTGAGTGGCATGGGTATCGAGGAGAGGGATGGGAGCCAGTCAGTTCGGCCATCGGGATGAGAGCTTTCGATAGAAACGCGTTGATGAAGGCAAGTTCTGGTGGGCTGAAGCCCACGCTACGAGAAAGAGACGGCCGCTTTTGATTTTGGGTGTGGGGCCGTCCGCATTAGGTGTGGTTGGGCCGTTTGCAACCTCAGGGACTCATATGACCTGGCGAGCCGCGCAGTGTGGCCCGGTGGGCTGAAGCACACTCTACAGATGGGCGTCGGCGCTGTGGCCCCTGCGAAGGCTGGAAGTTTGTAGGACGGGTGCACCCGGTCAGGCACAAAAAACCGCTCCGAAGAGCGGTTTGGGTTTAGCGTCTGGTGGTCATCTGCCGACGTTCGTAATCGACGATGCGCTGGCGATAATGCTCGATGGTTTGTGCGGTCAACACGCTGCGCTGATCATCCTTGAGCTCGCCATTCAGCTCCTGAGAGAGCTTGCGGGCAGCGGCTACCATCACGTCGAAGGCCTGCTTGGGATGACGCGGGCCAGGCAGGCCGAGGAAGAAACTCACGGCCGGGGTGGTGAAGTGGTCAATGTCATCCAGATCGAACGTCCCGGGCTTGACCGCATTGGCCATGGAGAACAGCACTTCGCCGTTGCCCGCCATGCTCTCGTGGCGATGGAAGATATCCATCTCACCGAATCGCAGGCCGCTTTCCAGGATGTTCTGCAGCAGCGCTGGCCCGCGGAAGCCATGGGGATCACGGGAGATCACGTTGATGACCAGCACTTCTTCGACCGGAGGCAGGTCCTGATCAGAGTCGCTCGCTTTGTCGTCATCATCATTGGCCACCGGATCCAGCAATGTCGGCACCGGCGCATCATCGTTGGAGAAACGCAGGTCGCCTTGCTGAGGTTCGCTGGAGCGACGCTTGCTCGGCTCGCGCGCGCTCATCGATGGAAGATCCGCTTCGTCCAGCGATGGCTCGTTGCTGCGGCTCACGACCCGCGGAGGGCCTAGCAGCTCGTTGGAATCGTCTTCATCTGGAAGATTGCTCGCGATATTGCGGTCCAGCTTGAACTTCAACTTGCCCTTGCTGCCTCGCATCCGCCGCCAGCCGTCGAAAAGAATGCCGGCGATGACAATGATGCCGATGACGATCAGCCACTCGCGCAGACCGATATCCATTAATGCTTAAACCCCTGAAATCGATGATAAAGACGCAGATTCACGGCCGCTGAACAGGCTGATCTGCGCATCGTAAAAATTGCGCTCTAAACTAGCACGACGAACGGTAGATGTGCACCGCCCGGCGCGGCTCTTTTATGGGTCTCCGTTTATGCCAGCGTTGCCAGCAACACGCGCAGTTCAAGCCTCCGCGAGCGCAACAGCCTGTTCCACGTCGACCGTTACCAGCCTTGAGCAACCCGGCTCATGCATGGTCACTCCCATCAGCTGGTCGGCCATTTCCATCGCGATCTTGTTGTGTGTGATGTAGATGAATTGCACCTTTTCCGACATCTCCTTGACCAGACGCGCATAGCGGCCAACGTTGGCGTCATCCAGTGGCGCATCCACCTCATCGAGCATGCAGAACGGCGCTGGATTGAGCTGGAAGATCGCAAATACCAACGCCAGTGCGGTCAGTGCCTTCTCTCCACCCGACAGCAAGTGGATGGTGCTGTTCTTCTTGCCCGGCGGACGCGCCATGATCGCCACCCCGGTATCGAGTAAATCTTCACCGGTAAGTTCCAGATAAGCGTTGCCGCCGCCGAAAACCTTCGGAAAAAGCGCCTGCAGACCGCCATTGATCTGGTCAAACGTCTCTTTGAAGCGATTGCGGGTCTCCTTGTCGATCTTGCGGATGACGTTTTCCAGCGTATCCAGCGCCTCTGCGAGATCATCGTTCTGAGCGTCGAGATAGCGCTTGCGCTCCGATTGCTGCTGATACTCATCGATCGCCGCCAGGTTGATCGGCCCAAGACGCTGGATGCGCGCCGCCAGGCGCTCAAGTTCGGCTTCCCATTCAGACTCGCTGGCCCCGGCAGGCAGCGTCGCGAGCACGCCGTGCAGATCGAATCCCTCTTCATGCAGCTGATCCTGCAATGCCTTTCGGCGCACGCTGAGCGCTTGCCACTCCATGCGCTGTTGTTCGAGCTGGCCGCGCAACAGTTGCGCCTGCTGCTCGGCCTGGGTACGACGCTTCTCTGCATCGCGCAGCTCGCGATCGGCATCTTCGAGCGCCAGACGCGCCAATTTGAGCTCGTCTTCGACGCCCATGCGCCGCTCCAGCAACTCTTCGAGCTTCATACGCAACTCTTCGAGTGGCGCCTCGCCCTCCTCCAGATTCAGATTGAGCTGCTCGCGCCGCTCCACCGCTCGCTCGAATTGCTGTTCCAACCGCTCAAGCGCTTGGCGCGTCGAATCATGCTGCGCTTTCAGCGATCCGATTCGCACGGCCAGCTGGTGCGCATGGTCTTTTTGCTGCCGGGCCTCCTGGCGGACGCGATCCAGCTGTTCGCGAATGCCATCACGACTCGCCAACAGCGTTTCGCGCTGTTCGGTATCCAGCGCCATCGCATCGAGCGCATCCTGCAAATGCAGCCGCGCCTCGCCCAGCTGTTCGGTTTCCAGAGCGCGCTGTTCGGATAGTTCGATCAACTCTTCATCCAGACGGCGACGGCGTAGGCTCAGCTGCTCCAATTTGGCCTGGCTGGCCGAGAGTCGAGCGTTCAATTCGCCTTGCTGGCGGGACAGATCCTGATGATGACGGCGTTGCTGTTCACGGCGCTCTTCCTGCTCGCGCTGAACCCCGCGGAGCTGGGCGAGCTGTTCCCCCAGCGAATCAAGGCTCGCTTCATGGTCATCGCGTTCGCCTTGCAGTCGCTCCAGTTCCTGACCGCGCGCGAGTAATCCCGACTCGGCCTCCCCGGCTCGCCGGACCCGAAGAAAATGTCGGCTCACCCAGTAACCGTCACGGCTGATCAGGCTTTCGCCGTCGCCCAGCGAATCACGCCCAGCCAAGGCCAGATTGAGATCATTCACCGGTCGCACCCGACCCAACCAGGGCGAAAGGTCCGCGGCCGACTCCACCTTGTCCAGCAGGCTGCCGTTAATGGCCTTAGCCGCCTGCGCCGGGCTGACGAGACGCAAGTCACCCTGCTCGAAGCCGCTCATGTCGACGTCGTCGAAGCTGTCCAGCTGCACTGCCTGCAAATCCGCGCCCAGTACGGTTTCGACCGCCAGTTCCCAGCCTGGCTCAACGCGCAGCCCGTCAGCCAGGCGCGGCCGCTGATCGAGCCCTCGTTCATGAAGCCATTCCGAAACGCCCTTACCCGGGTCCATCGCAGCCTGCTGCAACGCCTCCAGCGAAGCGATGCGACCGTTCAGTCGCTGCAGCTCGCCCCGTGCGCTCTGCTCGGCCTGGCTGGAATCCTGCAATTGTCCCCGCAGCTGCTCGAGTTGTTGATCGGTCTGCTCCTGGGCAGCAGCTAGTTCTTCGAGGCTCAGTTCGCCGATTGCGAGCTGTTCGCTCATCTCGGCTACTGCGGCATCCTCCGGATCGCCGGCGAGCGAGGCGCGTTCCTCTTCCAGGCGGCGCTGGCGCTCGGCAAGCCGCTCGAGGCTCTGCTCCAGCTGCTGGATACGCGACTGCTGCACCTCGGATGCGCGACGCGGCTCGGCGCTCTGCTGATTGAAGCGCTCCCACTGTTCCTGCCAGCCCTGCATGGCGGATTCGGCTTCTTCAAGTTGCGCCGCGGTTTCCTCGGCTGCCGCACCCGCGATGTCTTGCTCCGGCTCGAGCATCGCCAGCTCCTCACCGAGGGTAGCGAGCAAGGTGCGGTCATGGCCCAGGTGCGATTCGGTTTCCAGGCGTGCCTGTTCGGCCTCGCGCAGGTCATCCTGCAACTGACGCAAGCGCTGCTGGCCGTGCTGGATGCTCTGCTCGACCCGCGCGATGTCGCCGCCGACCGAATAAAAGCGTCCCTGGACCAAATTGAAGCGCTCGGACAGTTCGTGATGACCGTCACGCAGCCGCTCGATACTGGCGTCTGCGTTGCGCTGATCCGCGACCAGCGCCTCGAAGCCGACCTCTTGATCGCCGATTACCTGCTCGCGCTGCCCGACCTGCTCATTCAACGCCTGCCAGCGCAGCGATGACAGTTGCGCCTTCAACTGACGCTCCTCGGCCTTGTACTCCTGATACTTTTCCGCCGACTGGGCTTGGCGGTGCAAACGCTCGAGCTGGCGCTCGAGCTCCTCACGCAAGTCCGTCAGGCGCGCCAGGTTCTCGTGGGTTCGTCGAATGCGATTTTCGGTTTCGCGACGACGCTCCTTGTACTTGGAGATGCCCGCCGCCTCTTCGATGAAATTGCGCAGGTCTTCCGGCTTGGCTTCGATCAGCTTGGAGATCATTCCCTGTTCGATGATCGAGTAGCTACGAGGGCCAAGACCGGTGCCAAGGAAGATGTCGGTGATATCACGGCGACGACACTTCACACCATTGAGGAAATAAGTGTTCTGCGAGTCTCGAGTGACCCGACGGCGGATGGATATCTCGGCAAACGCCGCATATTCACCGGTCAGGGTGCCGTCCGAATTATCGAAGATCAGCTCGATGCTGGCTTGGGTCACCGGTTTGCGCGTGTTGGAGCCGTTGAAGATGACGTCCGTCATCGACTCGCCGCGCAAATTCTTTGCCGAGCTCTCGCCCATCACCCAACGCACGGCGTCGATGATATTGGACTTGCCGCAACCATTCGGCCCAACGACCGCGGCCATGTTGCTTGGGAAGCTGACGGTGGTCGGATCGACGAAAGATTTGAAGCCGGCAAGCTTGATGCTTTTCAGTCGCATGGAGGCCTATCCGTGGCGGTCGGCGTGAGGATGTACAAGCAGGTCGCCGGAGGACATCGAGATTCCTGGCATCAAATGGTTGCTGCGCGAAAACGGCGGAGTTTATCACGCCGTCCTGCAGCCATCGCGGGGACGGATACGCAGTATTTCTAAGCCGTCGTCGAATTTGCATGGACGACAGATGAACCGACACGATATTCGTGTAGGACCCGCTGATCCGCCGGCTATGACGGCAAGGCGCTGTGTATGCGGCGACGGACTCGTGGGCTGAAGCGGAACGCCGCCCGGCCCGCCCTACGGAATCGCCCCCACGCATGCTAAGGGACTGTAAAAACACTGGGTGGGGCTAGGTCGGCATCATACGTAGGGTGGGCTTCAGCCCACCGATGGTCGAGGCACGGTCGCGTGTGTGGCAGCTTCTGGTGGACTGAAGCGGAACGCCGCCCGACCCACCCTACGGGACTGTCCGGCCATCCTACGGCGTTTCAACCCCCGGTCATGCTCATGAAACGCACCACCTGAACCTGCTCATCGGTACGGAACTCATGCTTTTCCGGCTTGAGCTGCAGCGCATCGACCAGCGCCTGACGCAGACGCTCGCTGTCGCCCGGATAGCGACGCATCAATGTTTTGAGATCCAGCGCGCCTTCATGTCCGAGGCAGAGCACCAGCTTGCCTTCGGCGGTGACACGGACGCGGTTGCAGCTTCCGCAGAAATTGTTGCTATGCGGCGAGATGAAGCCGACTTGGGTTTCGCTGCCGGCAACCTGCCAATAGCGCGACGGGCCGCCAGTGACGTGACTGCTGCGTATCAGCTGATGGCCTACCTCGATACGCTCACGCACCTCCTCGCTGGAGCAGAAGGTGATTTCGCGCTCATGGCTGGAGATGTTGCCCAGGGGCATTTCTTCGATGAAGCTGATATCTAGGCCGCGTTCGACAGCGAAGTTCACCAGATCGAGCACTTCGTCATCATTGCGGCCTTTCTGGATCACGCTGTTGAGCTTGATCCGACGGAAACCGGCGTTGCGCGCGGCGTCGATGCCTTCGATGACCTGATCGAGCTTGTCACGGCGGGTAAGTTCGGCGAAACGCTCGCGCTTGAGCGAGTCGAGACTGATATTCAGGCGCTTCACACCCGCATCGCGCAGCACCGGTGCGAGCGTTGGCAGTTGCGAGCCATTGGTGGTGATGGCCAGATCTTCCAGCTCCTCACGCGCGCCCAGGCGGCTCAGCAGACTCGGCAGCCCCTTGCGCACCAGCGGTTCGCCACCCGTCACTCGGATGCGCTTGACGCCCAGACTGATGAACGCGTCAGCCACAGCGTAGAGCTCTTCCAACGTGAGGATCTGTGCACGCGGTGCGAAGACCATGTCTTCACTCATGCAATAGGTGCAGCGAAAATCGCAGCGGTCGGTAACCGACAGTCTGAGGTAGGTGATGCGTCGGCCGAACGGATCGACCAACTGAGAATCTGGCATGTCGCTCTCCAAGGCGTGATGCGCATGTCTAAGACTATGTCGGAACGTGGCGCGAGGCAAAGGTGCGGAGCCGAATGGTCTCTACCGGCGCGTCGCCAATGAGCGGTTGCGACCCTCCGCGTCTGGTCCGAGGCAGGACGATAACTGTCCGGTTTGCTAACCCCGGCCGCAACGAGTTTTGCGACTACGGTTCGAACACTGGGATAATTTCGCTTTTACCGATACCGGAGCTTACGTAGATGGACAACGACGCCCTCCGATCGATGGGCTGGCGCGAGCGCCTGTACGTGATCATCTTCTTTACCAATACGCCGGCGGGAAAACGTTTCGACACCTGGCTGCTGGTCGTCATCTTTGCCAGCCTCGTCGTGGTGATGTTCGATAGTGTGGCAATTTACAGCGAGCGACACGGCGTTGTTCTGGATGGGCTCGAATGGTTATTTACGGGCATTTTCCTGATCGAATACCTGGTGCGCATCTATTGCCACCCTGAGCCCCGTAAATACATCTTCAGTTTCTACGGCGCAATCGATCTGCTCTCGGTGGTTCCGGCGTTCATCGCACTGCTGCTACCCGACGCCGAATACTTGCTGGTGGTACGCGCCATTCGCATGTTGCGTGTGTTCCGTGTGCTAAAGCTGACGCAGTATCTGAGCCAGGCCAACTTCCTGCTGGTCGCACTGCGAGGCAGCAAGCAGAAAATCATCGTTTTCCTGCTCAGCGTGACGACCCTGGTGCTCATTTACGGCACGCTCATGTACGTCATCGAAGGGCCGGAGAACGGCTTCACCAGCATCCCGATGAGCATCTACTGGGCTGTGGTGACCATTACCACCGTCGGCTTCGGCGATATCGTCCCGCATACGCCGCTGGGCAAGGCTGTGGCCACGTTGGTAATGATCACCGGCTATTCGATCATTGCCGTGCCCACCGGCATCTTTACTGCGGAATTGGCGACCGCCATGCGAGCCGATACCTTGCAGCGCCGCTGTCCGACCTGCGAGAAGCTCAGTCACGAGCCCAACGCAGCGTTCTGCAGTCGCTGCGGTAGCCAGCTTTTCAAGCAGGCAGAACACGGGGCTGATAGCTAAGGTCATGCCTCCCGTCCACGCGCGCTGGTCGACGGTCATCGTGCCCGCCTCACCCATTTAGGGGCCGCTCGCCGGCGTCAAAGCATCCGAACCGCCTCGTCCGAGGGTTGTCACAACCTCTGACTTGCTGCGGGCCGGATGGAGACGCGAATGCCCTTGCTCAAACTGCTGCACTTCGCGGGCCTGCTGTGCTGGTGCGGCACTCTTCTGTATCTGCCGGCGCTCATTGCCGCGGGTACCCGACGCACAGATCCGCTTTTTTACCGGGACCATGCCCACCTTACGCGCATGGTGTTCAACCTCGTCGGCACGCCAGCTGCGCTGATCGCGATCGGCTCCGGCACCGCCCTGTTTCTACGAGACGGCATCATGGCCGGGTGGCTGATCGTCAAGCTCAGCACCGTCGCCGGCATGGTGTTGTGTCACGCCCTCTGTGGCGTGCTGGTCCTGCACATCGAGCGCTCGCCTGAGCAGAGCGTGAGCGTTCGCTGCCGCGTTCTCGGCGCAACTATCGCGACATTGATTACGGCAACGCTCTGGCTGGTACTGGCCAAGCCGTTCTGACAACCGCTCGATCAACCCGAATGGCGCACATGACCGAACGACTCAAACCCCATCCGCAGTCCGCATCAGATCTTGTCCAGATCGACCCCAACGGCATGCTCGTATACCAGCCGCCCTCCGAGATAAGCCGCCAGCGAGATCAGGGCGGCCGTGATCGCAGACAAATACAAGGCCCAGAGGTGCATGTTGTCCCCCTCGTTCTGGTAGCGCAGCAACCAGTTGAGCGAAGCCAGCGAGAGCATCATCACTGCCAGTATCGCGTGGCACCAGGCAGTGATCTTCTGGCGGATCTCACGCACGCTGAGCAGATCGATCAGGCCGAAAATGCTCGCCACCCATCCCCCGAGCGCACCAACGCCAGCCAGCCAGAGCCCGGCACGCCACCAGAAATCATCCAGTGTCCAGATATGGGCCAGATCAACCGGCAGCAGGCCGATCAGTGCCGCAACCGGGAAATGGATCAGCATCGGATGCAGGGGATGCCCGGCGATCGCGGCGCGGCTGTGAATGGAATCATGGGAATTGGCCATCCGGCACTCCAGCGGCAGAAAGGGGAACGGGCCACGCGATCACCAGAACGAGCCGGCAGCCTCTTGAAATGGACCACACTGGCGCTGTCAGTTCCTTTACTGACCGCCTGTGCCGGGCCGCTATCCACG
Source organism: Pseudomonas sp. SST3 (assembly GCF_003325755.1). The sequence goes on from NZ_QORI02000007.1 coordinate 120,341, forward strand.
CTCGACCCGGCCAGCCCCATGGCGCGCCAGGTGGCGAATGTCTGGTGGGGCATGTTCGCCTTCGCCACCCTTGTGCTGGTGGCAGTCAGCGTGCTCTGGGTCTATGCCCTGGCCCGTAAGCCGCGCCAGACCAGCGAGGAACAAGCGATACGGCTGAACCGCCGCTGGGTCATCGGTGGCGGCATCGTGCTGCCCAGCCTGAGCATTATCGTGCTGCTGATATTCGGCATTCCGACCGGCCGCAGCATGATGCCACTACCGGTGGAAGGCGAGCAGCCGCTGAAGGTTGAAGTCACCGGCCATCAGTGGTGGTGGGAAGTGCACTACCCCGACAGCGGTGTCACTACGGCCAATCAGCTGATTATTCCGGCCGGCCGCCTGGTGGATGTGCATGTCACCAGCGCCGATGTCATCCACTCGTTCTGGATACCACGGCTCGGTGGAAAGATGGACATGCTGCCGGGACGAACCAATGTCATTCGCATCGAAGCCGGACATACAGGAATCTTTCACGGTCAATGCTCGGAGTTCTGCGGGCTTCAGCACACGCACATGAAACTCCATGTTGAAGCGCTCGATGAAGGCGGCTTTGGCGAATGGATCGCCGCGAGAGGGAACCTCAGCATCACGCAGCGCGCCCCCGGTGAGGCCGGCCAGGTCTTCAACGACCGCTGCGGTCAATGTCATCGCGTCGCAGGCGTCAGTAGTGGCGATCGCGCGCCGGACCTGACCGACTTGGCGAGTCGCCCCAGCCTGGGCGCCGGCGTGATAGAAAACGATAGCGAGGGGCTACGACGCTGGCTGCGTGAACACAAGACGCTCAAGTTCGGCAATGGTATGCCGGCGCATGACGACGTACCGCCTGAAACCCTCGACCAGATTGCTGCTTGGCTGGAGACGCTCGCGCCATGAATGCTTCGTTCAGGGGCAGCGCCCCGTCTACCGATCCGGATCAGCTTCACGACCAATTCAACGATGTCTGGGGCAACCCGCGCGGCTGGCGCGCGCTGACCATCGTCAACCACACCAGCATTGGCCTGCGCTTCCTTATCACCGGCGGTGTGTTCTTCCTGATCGGCGGGCTGATGGCGATGCTGATCCGCACTCAGCTGGCGATGCCCGGCTACGTGCTGATGGAGCCGGAGGTCTACAACCAGGTCTTCACCATGCACGGCTCGGTGATGATGTTCCTGTTTGCGGTGCCAATGATGGAAGGGTTGGCGGTCTATCTCATCCCGAAAATGATCGGCGCGCGCGATCTGATTTTCCCGCGCCTCTCCTCGTTGGGGTATTTCTGCTACCTGTTCGGCGGCATCATCCTGTTATCCAGCGTGTTTCTTGGCGTTGCGCCAAAAGCCGGTTGGTTCATGTACACGCCATTGTCCAGCTCATCGCACATGCCCGGAGTCAATTCGGATTTCTGGCTGCTGGGCATCACCTTCGTTGAGATTTCCGCCGTGAGCGCCGGGGTCGAACTGGTGGTGTCGATCCTGCGCACCCGCACCAATGGCATGGCGCTGCATCAGATGCCGCTTTACGCCTGGTACATTCTGGTGATGGCGCTGATGATCGTGTTCGGCTTCCCGCCGCTGATCCTCGGCAGCATTTTGCTTGAACTGGAACGCGCCGCCGGCCTGCCCTTCTTCGACACCGCCAAGGGCGGCGACCCGGTGCTCTGGCAGCATCTGTTCTGGCTGTTCGGTCACCCTGAGGTGTACATCATCTTCCTGCCCGGCGCAGGCATTGTCTCGACGCTGCTGCCGGTGTTCTGCCAGCGACCGCTGGTGGGCTATCGCTGGGTAGTGCTCGGCGTGCTGACCACCGGCTTCCTGAGTTTCGGCCTCTGGGTCCATCACATGTTCACGGTGGGCATTCCGGCGTTGGCACTGGGCTTCTTCTCGGCAGCGAGCATGCTGGTGGCGATCCCCACCGGGGTGCAGATCTTCGCCTGGATCGCGACCTTGTGGCTGGGCAAGCCGGTGTATCACGTGCCGATGCTCTGGTTGGTGGGTTTCCTGATCGTCTTCGTCTGCGGCGGATTGACCGGCGTGATGGTCGCCCTGGTGCCCTTCGACTGGCAGGTACACGACACCCACTTCGTCGTCGCGCACATGCATTACGTGCTGGTCGGCGGGATGTTCTTTCCGTTGATGGCCGGGCTGTATTACTGGCTACCGCATTTCTCGGGTCGCATGCCCTCGGTGCGCCTGGGTCGCTGGGGGTTCTGGCTGGTTTTCATCGGTTTCAATACCACCTTCCTGATCATGCACTGGACCGGCCTGCTGGGCATGCCGCGCCGGGTCTATACCTACGACACGGGCCTGGGCTGGGACATTCCCAACCTGATCTCGTCCATCGGCAGTTTCATCATGGCCATCGGCATCGGCACCATCCTGCTGGATATCGTGCTGCACTTCCGCTTCGGCCAGCCGGCCAAGACCAACCCGTGGAACGCCGATACACTGGAATGGGCTACGAGCTTGCCGCCAAGCCCGTACAACTTCGTCAGCCTGCCGGACGTCACGGACCGACATCCCCTCTGGAAGGACCCGGATCTGCCACACAGCATAGCCCGAGGCGAGCATGCACTGACGACGATTGATCATGGGCGCCGCGAAACCTGGGGCTCCGACCCCTTGACGGGCAAAGTACGGGAGGTAATCCACCTACCCGGCAACAGCTGGTGGCCATTCGTGGCCTCAGTATTTCTCGCGGTGCTCTGCCTGAGCCTGTTGAGCAAGGCGTACTGGCTGGCCCTCGCCGCCACCGTGGCGACGCTGATCGTTCTATTCCGCTGGTCTTGGGAGAACGGCGCGCATCCCGTCGCCGCGCCGGATGCGCGCACCCAACCGGGTGAACCGCCGCTGCATTCACGGACCTTCGACGGCCCCGGCTTGTGGGGCATGGGCGTCACCCTGCTGGCCAACGGTACTCTGTATCTGTCGCTGCTGTTCGGCTGGTTCTATCTATGGACCGTTTCGCCGGAATGGCAAGTACCGGAACAGTCCGACATCAATGGCTGGCTGATGCTGGCCAGCGCCATCCTGCTGACGATCGGCACGCTGTGGATGCGAGTGATTCCGGCGAGGCTTCGCCGTGGCAACTGCAGCGGACTGCTCGGCAACATGAGTGTGGTTTCAGCCATCGGCATGGTGCAATTCGGCACGTTGTTGTGGGTGCTGCTTGGCGCCGATCTGCAGATCACCGAAACCGCCCACGACGCGGTGATTTTCGTGATTCTGGCCTACAGCCTGATTCACTGCGGCCTGGCGACGATTTGCACCCTGCTGCAGGTGCTACGGGTGCATTACGGCTATGTGGGGAAAAAGGCGCCCTACGAGCCGGTGGTGGTCGAGCAGCTCTGGTATTACAACCTGGGCGTGGTCTGGAGTGCCTACGCGGCGATCGTTCTGTTCCCGGCGGCTTGGGGAGGTGCCTGATGAAGTACCGCCGCACATCAGTCTTTCATCCGATGCAGATCCCGTTCGGGCTGACCATCTGGAGCCTCTGGTTCGCCACGATGTACGGCTCGCACGCTGTAGTCTGCTCCATCGCGCCGCCCGATCCCAATCAGGGAATCTTCAATTGGCTGAACGCGAGTTTCGGCGTGTTCACCCTGATGGTGGTCGCCCTGTTGCTATGGCTGGGCCATCGCTCGTGGAAACTGTCACGGCCACCGCATGACCTGAACGAGCGTCAGGTGTTCGTCACTAAAGTCGCTTCGGGAATTCATTTCATCGCCGCGCTGGCGACGGTGTTCGTCGGGCTGCAGCTGGCGTTTCTGCCGCCCTGCGTTTGAGCGATCGCTCGATCAGGTCCCGAGCAGGCAGCGCGTTGCGACAGCATCGCTGATCGCGACCTTCCAGCCTGGTTCGAGGGGCTGCACCTATCCAGCAGGTGCCCGACTCGAGCGGCGCTATCAATCGGTTTTCTTACGAATCCAGTAGAGGTAGGTCCCCTCTGCGGTCTGCTGCTCCACCAGTTCATGGCCGAGAAATACGCAGAATTTGGGAATATCGCGCTGGGTAGATGGATCGGTTGCGATCACCTTGAGCAATTCGCCGCCGCCGAGTCCGCGAACCTTGTTGTGCAGCATCATCACCGGCTCGGGGCAATTCAGACCGCTGGCATCGAGCACCGCGTCGGCGGACAGTTCAGCAGATTGAGACATAACAGGCTCCTAAAACAGGACGGCATTGTCGCCCAGACAGATCGCGCGGTCACCCGCTTGCGCATCACAGCCGACGCAGATGGCAGGTCACTTCCTCACGATCATGGTAAAGCTGCTTGCAGCCGATACTCGCCTTCACCCCTCGTTCGGCAAGCCCATCGGCGATGCGTTCCAGCAGACGCTTCACCTCGGCGTAGCGCTGTTTCATGGGCAGTTTGAGGTTGACCACCGCCTCGCGACACAGGCCCTCACCGATCCACGTCTCCAGCAAGGCGGCGTTTTTCGCCGGCTTCTCAACGATATCGCAAACCATCCAATCCACCGCCCGCTTCGGGCGGAAGGCAAAACCGTCGGCACGGTAATGACCAACCAGGCCGGATTCGAGCAGTTCCTCGTTCATCGGGCCGTTATCCACCGCCATCACTTCTATATCTCGATTGACAAGCTGCCAGGTCCAGCCGCCCGGCGAAGCACCCAGATCCACCGCGGTCATACCGGCCGCCAGGCGTTGATCCCATTGTTCACGAGGAATGAAGTGATGCCAGGCCTCTTCCAGCTTCAGCGTCGAGCGGCTCGGCGCTTGCCGGGGGAACTTGAGCCGAGGAATGCCCATCGGCCACATCGCGCTGTTATCGGCTTCGGCAATGCCGAGGAAGACCTCACGGCCGCTCTTGAAGGTAAGTAGCAAGCGGGGACCATCGGCCCCTTCCTTGAGCCGCCCGGCCTGCGTCAATGCCTTGCGCAGCGGCGCCTCGAATTTGCGGCAGAAGGTCGACAGCTCCTTACCATCATTGGTGTCCAGCACTTCCAGCCAGAGGCTGCTGCAGACCGGATAGGCACTGAGTTGTTCGAGCAACACGCCGATGCGGTCGGTTTCCGGCAGGGCCAGGTACTCGCCTCTCGCCCATTGCCGCGCAAAGATCAGCCGGGAGAAACGCAAGTTGCGCATCATTCGCTCGGCGCCACCCACGTCACTGCAGATGAACTCGGCGCATGCGCTGTTCGGTTTCGCTTTGGCGTAACCGACCACGTCCAGGCAGGCAGCCTGATCGCTGATCTCGGCACAGACTTCGTTTTCGAAGCCCGGGCGGCAATGCAGCAGCAATGTATTCATGAATAAACCTTATCGTCGGCGCGAGGCGCATGGCGCCGAAGCGCCCTGCGACCAAAGCCGGACATGATAGCCGAGTGGGGAACCCCGGGCTCCGTGCTCCGGTCCAGTGAACAGTCAACTCGGAAATCAATCGGCCCGATATAGCCCTATCAGACGCTTGCAAGATACCGGGTACGGTTCCATAGCCGCTGGCAACGACCGCGGCGTGTTTCGTGGCGAAACACGCCGCCAGGGGCTAGTTTCAACATAACGCTCCCCATCCCAATCAGCCCGACCGTGCGGGCACAAGGAGAGACGAATGCCATCCCTGGACAGCCTGAATTGCCGTCGAAGCCTAGACGTAAACGGCAAGACCTATCATTACTACAGCCTGCCGGAAGCGGCCAAGCAGCTGGGCGACATCACTCGCTTGCCGACCTCGCTCAAGGTGCTGCTGGAAAATCTGCTGCGCTGGGAGGATGACGTCACGGTGCGAGCCGATGATTTCAACTCGCTGGCGGTATGGCTGAAGACCCACACCTCCGAACGCGAAATCCAGTACCGCCCCGCGCGGGTGCTGATGCAGGACTTCACGGGCGTGCCGGCAGTCGTCGACCTGACCGCCATGCGCGATGCGGTGTCCCGTGCCGGTGCCGACCCTCAGCGCATCAATCCGCTGTCGCCGGTCGACCTGGTGATCGACCACTCGGTAATGGTTGACCGTTTCGGCAGCGATAAGGCCTTCGAGCAGAACGTCGATATCGAAATGCAGCGCAACGGCGAGCGCTATGAGTTTCTGCGCTGGGGTCAGCAGGCCTTCGACAACTTCCGCGTGGTACCGCCGGGCACCGGCATCTGTCACCAGGTGAACCTGGAATACTTGGGCCAGGTGGTATGGACCAAGGAAGAAAACGGCGAAACCACCGCCTATCCGGACACCTTGGTCGGCACCGACTCGCATACCACGATGATTAACGGCCTCGGCGTGCTCGGCTGGGGCGTGGGCGGTATCGAGGCGGAGGCGGCCATGCTCGGCCAACCCGTGTCGATGCTGATCCCGGAAGTGATCGGCATGCGTTTGACGGGCAAGCTCAATGAAGGCGTGACTGCGACCGACCTGGTGCTCACCGTCACGCAGATGCTGCGCAAGCATGGCGTGGTGGGCAAGTTCGTCGAGTTCTTCGGCCCCGGCCTTGACCACCTGCCGCTCGCCGACCGCGCCACGATCGGCAATATGGCACCGGAATATGGCGCCACTTGCGGCTTCTTCCCGGTTGATCAAATCACCATCGATTACCTGCGCCTGACCGGGCGCGACGAGGACCGCATCGCCCTGGTCGAGGCCTACAGCAAGGCCCAGGGCATGTGGCGCGACACCAACTCGCCGGACCCGGTCTTCACCGCCACCCTGGAGCTCGACCTGAGCCAGGTACAGCCATCCCTCGCCGGTCCCAAGCGCCCGCAAGACCGGGTATCGCTGGGCGATATCGGCGCCAGCTTCGACCTGCTGCTAGAAACCAGCGGCAAGACCCAGCAGGCCGGCAGCTCTGTACCCGTGGCAGGCGAGGATTTTGGCCTCAAGCATGGCGCGGTGGTCATTGCGGCGATCACCTCCTGCACCAACACTTCCAATCCGAACGTGCTTATGGCCGCCGGGTTAGTCGCGAAGAAGGCGCTCGAGCGGGGCCTGAAGCGTGCGCCCTGGGTGAAGTCTTCGCTCGCACCCGGCTCCAAGGTGGTCACCGACTACTTGGAACGCGCCGGCCTGACCACCTACCTGGATCAACTCGGCTTCAACCTGGTCGGCTATGGCTGCACCACCTGCATCGGCAACTCCGGCCCGCTGCCCGAGGCCATCAGCCAGGCCATCACCGACAACGACCTGATCGTTTCCTCGGTGCTGTCCGGCAACCGCAACTTCGAAGGGCGCGTGCATCCACTGGTCAAGGCCAACTGGCTGGCATCGCCGCCGCTGGTAGTCGCCTTCGCCCTGGCAGGGACGACCCGGATCAACATGGACAAGGAACCGCTCGGCTACGACGAACAGAATCAGCCCGTCTATCTCAAAGACATCTGGCCGACCAGCGCCGAGGTGAACGAAGCGGTCGCCAAGATCGATGGGCAGATGTTCCGTACCCGTTATGCAGATGTCTTCAGCGGCGACGAGCACTGGCAGTCGATTGCCGTGACCGCTGGCGATACCTACAAGTGGAACAACAACTCCAGCTACGTGCAGAACCCGCCATTCTTCGAAGACATCGGCCAACCGCCCGCGCCGCCCAAGGATGTCGAGAATGCACGTATCCTGGCGCTGTTTGGCGACTCGATTACCACCGACCATATTTCGCCAGCCGGCAACATCAAGGCCAGTTCGCCAGCCGGACTGTATCTGCAGCAACTGAGCGTGAAGCCCGAAGACTTCAACTCCTACGGCTCGCGCCGGGGCAACCACGAAGTGATGATGCGCGGCACCTTCGCCAACATCCGTATCAAAAACGAGATGCTCGGCGGCGAAGAAGGCGGTGAGACCCTCCATCAACCCAGCGCAGAGCGCATGTCGATCTACGACGCGGCGATGCGCTACCAGGCTGAAGGCGTGCCGCTGGTGGTGATCGCCGGCAAGGAATACGGCACCGGGTCCAGCCGCGACTGGGCGGCCAAGGGTACCAACCTACTCGGCGTGAAGGCGGTGATCGCCGAAAGCTTCGAGCGCATCCACCGTTCCAATCTGATCGGCATGGGCGTGTTGGCGCTGCAGTTCGTGGGCGATCAGACCCGGCGATCGCTGGGCCTGACCGGCAACGAGAAACTCTCGATCCGCGGCCTGGGCGAGGATATCAAGCCACGTCAGCTATTGACCGTGGATGTGGAGCGCGCAGACGGCTCGAGGGACAACTTCCAGGTGCTCTGCCGCATCGATACCCTAAACGAAGTTCAATACTTCAAGGCCGGCGGCATCCTGCATTACGTGTTGCGGCAGCTGATCACAGCCTGAAGCGTGCGCCTCACATCACCAAAACGCTCGCTCGCAGCGCTGCGGCGGCGGGCGTTTTGCTTTGCAACGGACGTCCATCTGTCGGTCGATAATCAACTAATCGGAATGCCTGCCGTTAAGCAAAACATACCGGTCACCTGACCACACCACGTCTTGAAAACACGCACCAAGCCCCTCGAACTGCAGGCGTATCTCATGCGAAACAACCAGCCCATCACCCAGCGCGAATATGCGTTCCCCGACCAGCAGCGGCTGATTTCCACTACGGACCTGAAAGGCCAGATCAACTACTGCAACGACATTTTCGCGGAAGTCAGCGGCTTCGAGCATAGCGAGCTTATCGGCTCTCCGCACAACCTGATCCGCCACCCGGACGTGCCGTCCGCCGTGTTCGCTCACATGTGGGCAACGCTCAAGGACGGAAAACCCTGGATGGGAATCGTCAAGAACCGACGCAAGGATGGGGACCACTACTGGGTCAACGCCTATGTAACGCCGGTGGTCGACATGCAACGCCAGGTCATCGGCTATGAATCGGTCCGCACCAAACCCACCCGCGAGCAGATCCAGCGTGCGGAAGCGCTCTATGCGCGTCTCAACGCGGGCAAGAGCGGCGTGCCTCGTCGGGAGAAATGGCTCCCCCTGGCGGCCAACTGGCTGCCCTTCATTCTCACCAGCCAGATCGGGTTCATGGTCGGTTACTGGCTCAACCACATGTGGGGCTTCGCCTTGGCTGCGCTGCTCTCCGTACCGCTGGGCCTCGCCGGCCGCCATTGGCAGATGCGCGGAGTGAACCGCTTAGTGCGCCTGGCCGAGCAATCGATGAGCGATCCGCTGATTGCTCGCATGTATACCGACAGCCAGGGCGTCGAAGCGCGCCTGGAAATGGCGATGCTCAGCGAGCATGCCCGTCTGAAAACCTGCCTCACTCGTCTGCAGGACAGCGCCGTGCAATTGCAGCAGCAGGCCAAGCGGGCCGATGAGCTCGCGCACAGCTGCTCGGACGGGCTGGCTCGTCAACATCACGAAACCGAGCAGGTCGCCACGGCCATCAACCAGATGGCCGCGACGACTCAGGAGGTTGCAGGCAACGTCACGCTGGCAGCCGAGGCGACCGAGCAAGCCAGCCAGTTGACCGCGCAGGGCCAGGAAATCAGCGCCCAAACGCGCAAAGCCATCGAACTGCTAGCTCACGCGGTCACGGAAACCGGCGATGCGGTATCCGCACTGGCGCAGAACAGTGACGAAATCGGTACCGTCGTCGACGTGATCAAGAGCATTGCCGACCAGACCAATCTGCTCGCGCTCAATGCGGCGATCGAAGCGGCCCGCGCCGGGGAGAGCGGTCGCGGCTTCGCGGTCGTAGCCGACGAGGTCCGTCAACTGGCCCAACGTACCGGTGCCGCAACAGGCCAGATCCATCAGCTGATCGAAAAGCTCCAGCTGCAGGCGCGCCAGGCGGTCGAAACGACCGAGCAGGGTCGTGCACAGGCGAGCCGTGGCGTGGAACGGGTGATCGATGCGGACAAGGCACTGGGAGGCATCAGCACGGCAGTGGGACGCATCATCGATATGACCTCGCAGATTGCTTCTGCGACCGAGCAGCAGAGTGCGGTCGCAGAGGAAATCAGCCACAACGTCAGCAATATCGCCCGCCTCGCCGATCAGACCTCCGGAGACGCCCAGAGCTCAGCGCTGCTCTCTGAGGACCTGGCCGCAACCGCACAATCGCAGTACACCCTGGTGGAGCGCTTCAACCGCTGAACCGGCTTGGCAACGCTCAGACAACGCCCGCTCGCAGCGCCGCTGCAGCGGGCGTTTGCTTTGTAGCAGGCAGGGCAAATCAAGGCTGACGCAAGAACGCGGCAACGACCTGCGCGGCGCTCTGAAGGTGCTGCTCGTGAGTCAGCCCCGAGCGCTTCAGCGGCTTGAGGTCATGGTCCGCGGCAGCCATCCAGTTGAGACGAATTGTCGGCGATAGGGAATAGCCGGCAACGGTATTCCTATCGCCCAGTGCATCCCGCTCCCCCTGAACGATCAATGTCGGCGTGCGCAGCTCGGCGAGATGCGCTACACGTGGCTTTTCCGGCTTGCCCGCGGCGTAAAACGGGTAACCCAGACAGACCAGCGCATCGACCGCCAGCTCATCGGCCAGCAGGCTCGCCATTCGACCGCCCATGGACTTGCCTCCGATAGCCAAACGTCCTGCGGTTTGCTGTCGCACCGACTGATACACCTCACGCCATTGCTGCAACAGCTGCGCCTGCGGATTCGGTGGACGCTTGCGTCCGGTCGCTCGCCGTTCGGCCATATATGCGAACTCGAAGCGAAAGACCGCAATACCGCATGCCAGAAGCCCCTCGACCATCTTCTGCATGAAATCACTGTCCATCGGCGCACCCGCGCCATGGGCCAGGATCAAGCTGGCGAAAGCCCCGCCCGGCGGCTGATCAGCCCTCATGAACGGAATTTCACCGCCTTGCGAGTATTGATCAGCGTCAATACCGGCCATATGCCCTTTCCCCATCCTTGCCCCCGCTTACCCGTGAAAGAAATGTCTGCTCACCGCAACAACAAAACATGCTCATTACCGTGGATGGAAGCCCATACATGAACACAGCAACCAGTACCGCCTATGACTACAAGGTGGTCCGCCAATTCGCCATCATGACGGTGGTGTGGGGAATCGTCGGGATGGGGCTCGGCGTTTTCATCGCAGCGCAGTTGGCCTGGCCGTTTCTCAACTTCGACCTGCCCTGGACCAGCTTCGGCCGCTTGCGCCCCTTGCACACCAACGCGGTGATTTTCGCCTTTGGTGGCTGTGCATTGTTTGCAACCTCTTATTATTCCGTCCAGCGCACCTGTCAGACCACGTTGTTTGCACCCAAGCTGGCGGCGTTCACGTTCTGGGGCTGGCAACTGGTGATACTGCTGGCGGCAATCAGCCTGCCGCTGGGCTTCACCAGCTCCAAGGAATACGCCGAGCTCGAATGGCCGATCGATATCCTGATCACCATCGTCTGGGTGTCCTACGCAATCGTGTTCTTCGGCACCCTGGCGACCCGCAAGGTCAAGCACATCTATGTCGGCAACTGGTTCTTCGGCGGATTCATCCTCACCGTCGCCCTGCTCCATGTGGTCAACAACCTGGAGATACCGGTTACGGCGATGAAATCCTATTCGCTGTATTCGGGTGCGACCGACGCGATGGTCCAGTGGTGGTACGGCCACAACGCCGTGGGCTTCTTCCTTACCGCTGGCTTCCTCGGGATCATGTACTACTTCGTGCCGAAGCAGGCCGAGCGTCCGGTGTATTCCTATCGCCTGTCGATCGTTCACTTCTGGGCGCTGATCACCGTCTACATCTGGGCCGGCCACACCACCTGCACTACACCGCGCTGCCAGACTGGGCGCAGAGCCTGGGCATGGTGATGTCGCTGATCCTGCTGGCGCCAAGCTGGGGTGGCATGATCAACGGCATGATGACCCTGTCGGGCGCCTGGCATAAGTTGCGCAGCGACCCGATCCTGCGCTTCCTGGTCGTGTCACTGGCGTTCTATGGCATGTCGACCTTCGAAGGTCCGATGATGGCCATCAAGACCGTCAACGCCCTCTCCCACTACACCGACTGGACCATCGGCCACGTGCATGCCGGCGCGCTCGGCTGGGTCGCCATGGTTTCGATCGGCGCACTGTATCACCTGATCCCGAAAGTCTTCGGCCGTCCGCATATGCACAGCATCGGGCTGATCAACGCCCACTTCTGGCTGGCCACCATCGGCACCGTGCTCTACATCGCTTCGATGTGGGTCAACGGTATCGCACAGGGCCTGATGTGGCGTGCAATCAACGAAGACGGCACCCTGACTTACTCCTTCGTCGAAGCGCTCGAAGCCAGCCATCCAGGTTTCGTGGTGCGGATGATCGGTGGCGCGATCTTTTTCGCCGGCATGCTGCTGATGGCCTACAACACCTGGCGCACTGTAAGCGCCTCCAAGCCGGCCGAATATGTAGCCGCCGCGCAGATCGCCTAAGGAGCCGACTATGAAGAAGCACGAAATACTCGAAAAGAATGTCGGCCTGCTGACCCTCTTCATGATCCTTGCAGTGAGCATCGGGGGCCTGACCCAGATCGTTCCGCTGTTCTTCCAGGACGTGGTCAACGAGCCGGTCGAGGGCATGAAGCCTTACACCGCACTGCAACTGGAAGGCCGCGACATCTATATCAAGGAAGGCTGCGTGGGTTGCCATTCGCAGATGATCCGTCCGTTCCGCGCCGAAACCGAGCGCTATGGGCATTATTCGGTCGCCGGCGAAAGCGTTTATGACCACCCGTTTCTGTGGGGCTCCAAGCGTACTGGCCCGGACCTGGCTCGCGTCGGTGGTCGCTACTCGGACGACTGGCACCGTGCGCATCTCTACAACCCGCGCAACGTCGTGCCTGAGTCGAAGATGCCGTCCTACCCCTGGTTGGTAGAAGACACTCTGGACGGCAAGGACACCGCCACGAAGATGAAAGCGCTGCGTGCTCTGGGCGTGCCCTATAGCGATGAGGACATCGCGGCTGCCGACGACGCGGTCAAGGGCAAGACCGAGATGGATGCTCTGGTGGCGTACCTGCAGGTGCTCGGAACCGCCTTGCAGAACAAGCGCTGAGATGGGCTGCAAAATATCGAAAACGATGTGCTGCAGCGGCAGCCGTCAGAGATTCAACATCGCGGATAGCTCGAGCGTTCGGGCTGTCCAGGAGTAACAGATGAACGCTTTCTGGAGTGGATACATCGCCCTGCTTACGCTGGGCACCATCGTCGCTCTGTTCTGGCTGATTTTTGCCACTCGCAAGGGCGAGTCCGAGGGCACGACCGACAAGACCATGGGGCATTCCTTCGACGGCATTGAGGAATACGACAACCCGCTGCCCAAGTGGTGGTTCATGCTGTTCATCGGCACCTTGGTGTTCGGCATTCTCTATCTGGTGCTATATCCGGGCCTGGGTAACTGGAAAGGCGTAATGCCCGGTTACGAAGGCGGCTGGACCCAGGACAAGCAGTGGCAGCGAGAGGTCGAGCAAGCGGACGCCAAGTTTGGCCCTATCTTCGCCAGGTATTCGGCCATGGATGTCGCCCAACTTGCTCAGGACGAGCATGCGTTGAAGATCGGTGGCCGGCTCTTCGCCAACTATTGTTCGGTCTGCCATGGATCGGACGCCAAGGGCGCGAACGGCTTCCCCAACCTGGCGGACAGCGACTGGCGCTGGGGTGGTGATGCAGAGACCATCAAGGCCTCCATTCTTCACGGCCGCGTTGCAGCGATGCCGGCCTGGGGTCAGGTTATCGGCGAAGAAGGCGTCAAGAACGTCGCGGCCTTCGTGCGCGGCGATCTGGCCGGTCTCCCTCTGCCAGAAGGCGTCGAAGCGGATACAACCGTCGGTGGCCAGGTCTACGCGCAGACCTGTTCGGTCTGTCACGGCGCGAATGGCGAGGGCATGGCTGCGCTGGGCGCGCCCAACCTGACCAACCCCGCCGGATGGATCTATGGTTCGAGCCTGCCGCAGCTGCAACAGACCATTCGTCACGGGCGCAACGGCCAAATGCCGGCGCAGGAACAATACCTGGGCAACGACAAGGTGCACTTGCTTGCCGCCTACGTGTATAGCCTGTCGCAACAGCCAGAACATCTGGCGAAGCAGTAAATCACTACAGGGCGGTATCACCGTACCGCCCTGTTTTTAAGACAAGTTTCGTCCGAAAAAGCCACAGTGCGACGCTCTGTCGCAGACCACCCAATCCCTTCGCTGTTTGCCCTTCAGCCTGGCTGCTTCTATATTCCTTCCCCACTCGCCGCCCCCCGCAGAACTACAAGGCGAAGCCGTCGATTCAACACATCGGCCTGATGTGAAAACGACCCTGCAAAAAGCATGGAAAACGCTTGGAATCAGGGTCCGAACGGTACGAGATGGCCTGGGCGTTGATTGCATTGCCCCCCTCCTTTCTCCATACTTGCCGCCGTTTTTGCCCCCTTGATATGCCATTTAGCGTGGAAGCCTTGCATGAGCACAGCAATAAGTGAGACTGCATACAACTATAAGGTGGTTCGCCAATTAGCCATCATGACGGTGGTATGGGGAATTATCGGGATGGGAATGGGCGTGTTCATTGCCGCACAGCTCGTGTGGCCTCAGCTGAACTTCGACCTGCCGTGGGCCAGCTTCGGCCGCCTGCGCCCCTTGCATACCAACCTTGTCATTTTCGCCTTTGGCGGCTGTGCTCTGATGGCCACGTCCCTCTACGTGGTTCAGCGCACCTCCCAAGTACGGCTGTTCTCCGATGGCCTGGCAGCGTTCACCTTCTGGGGTTGGCAAGCGGTAATCGTGCTCGCGGTAATTACGCTGCCGCAGGGCTTCACCAGCTCCAAGGAATACGCCGAGCTGGAGTGGCCGATCGATATCTTGCTGGCTATCGTCTGGATCAGCTATGCGCTGGTGTTCTTCGGCACCATCATGAAACGGAAGGTCAGCCATATTTATGTTGGCAACTGGTTCTTCGGCGCCTTCATTCTGGTGACGGCGATGCTGCACATCGTCAACAACCTAGAAGTGCCGGTGACCTGGTTCAAGTCTTACTCGATTTACGCGGGTGCGACCGATGCGATGGTTCAGTGGTGGTACGGCCACAATGCCGTGGGCTTCTTCCTGACCACCGGATTCCTGGGCATGATGTACTACTTCGTTCCGAAGCAGGCGGGCCGTCCGGTCTACTCGTACCGCCTGTC
The DNA here is from genome assembly GCF_003325755.1 of Pseudomonas sp. SST3. Next base: position 135,371 of record NZ_QORI02000007.1, read on the forward strand.
GATCGTTCATTTTTGGGCGCTGATCACCCTGTACATCTGGGCCGGCCCACATCACCTGCACTACACCGCGCTGCCTGAATGGGCACAGAGCCTGGGCATGGTGATGTCGATCATCCTGCTGGCCCCGAGCTGGGGCGGCATGATCAACGGCATGATGACCCTGTCGGGCGCCTGGCATAAGCTGCGCACCGACCCGATCCTGCGCTTCCTCGTGGTCTCCCTGGCGTTCTATGGCATGTCGACCTTCGAAGGTCCGATGATGGCCATCAAGACCGTCAACGCGCTGTCCCATTACACCGACTGGACTATTGGTCACGTTCACGCCGGTGCGCTCGGCTGGGTTGCGATGATCAGCATCGGCGCCATATACCACCTGATTCCGAAGGTGTTCGCGCGCGGGCAGATGCACAGCATCGGCTTGATCAACGCCCACTTCTGGCTGGCCACCATCGGCACCGTGCTCTATATCGCCTCGATGTGGGTCAACGGCATCACCCAGGGCCTGATGTGGCGTGCGATCAATGAAGACGGCACGCTGACCTACTCCTTCGTTGAAGCACTGGAAGCCAGCCACCCCGGCTTTGTTGTTCGCTGGGTCGGCGGTGTCTTCTTCGTCACCGGCATGCTGCTGATGGCCTACAACACCTGGCGCACCGTGCGTGCCGCCAAGCCGGCCGAGTACGAAGCCGCTGCGCAGATCGCTTGAGGAACCGATAAATGAAGAATCATGAATTAGTTGAAAAAAACATCGGTCTGCTCACGCTGTTCATGGTCCTGGCCGTGAGCATCGGCGGTCTGACCCAGATCGTTCCGCTGTTCTTCCAAGACGTGGTCAACGAGCCGGTTGAGGGGATGAAGCCCTACACCGCGCTGCAGCTCGAAGGTCGTGACCTGTACATCCGCGAAGGCTGCGTCGGTTGCCATTCGCAGATGGTCCGTCCGTTCCGCGCCGAGACCGAGCGCTACGGTCACTACTCGGTTGCCGGCGAAAGCGTATACGACCACCCGTTCCTGTGGGGCTCCAAGCGTACCGGCCCGGATCTGGCCCGCGTTGGCGGCCGCTACTCCGATGATTGGCATCGTGCGCACCTCTACAACCCGCGCAACGTCGTGCCTGAATCGAAGATGCCTTCTTACCCCTGGCTGGTCGAGCAGAGCCTCGATGGCAAGGACACCGCCAAGAAGATGGAAGCCTTGCGCAGCGTAGGCGTGCCTTACACCGAGGAAGACATCGCCGGTGCAAAGGACGCGGTCAAGGGCAAAACCGAAATGGATGCCCTCGTCGCCTACCTGCAAGTACTCGGCACTGCACTCACCAACAAACGGTAACGCACCATGGAAATCGGGACTCTTCGCGGTCTGGGCACCATTCTTGTTTTCGTCGCCTTCATTGGCGTCGTGCTCTGGGCTTATAGCAGCAAGCGCAAGAAAAGCTTCGATGAAGCTGCCAACCTGCCCTTCGCAGACGAGCCCGACGCCAAGAAGCGTGATGAAGAAGCTTCCAGGAGTAAGAAATAAATGACCTCGTTTTGGAGTTGGTACATCACCCTGCTGAGCCTGGGGACCATTGCCGCACTGGTCTGGCTGCTGCTCGCGACTCGCAAGGGACAACGCCACGACAGCACCGAAGAAACCGTCGGCCATTCCTATGACGGCATCGAGGAATACGACAACCCGCTCCCGCGCTGGTGGTTCATGCTGTTTGTCGCCACGGTGATCTTCGCCCTCGGTTATCTGGTGCTGTACCCGGGCCTGGGTAACTGGAAAGGCGTGATGCCGGGTTACGAAGGTGGCTGGACCCAAGTGAAGGAATGGCAGCGCGAAATGGACAAGGCGAACGAGCAATACGGCCCGCTCTACGCCAAGTTCGCATCGATGCCCGTCGAAGAAGTCGCTCAAGATCCGCAAGCCCTGAAGATGGGCGGTCGCCTGTTCGCATCCAACTGCTCCGTCTGCCACGGCTCGGACGCTAAGGGCGCTTACGGCTTCCCCAACCTGACGGACAACGATTGGCTGTGGGGCGGCGCCCCCGAGACCATCAAGACCACCATCATGGGCGGGCGTCAGGCTGCAATGCCTGCATGGCGCGATGTCATCGGCGAGGAAGGCATTCGCAACGTTGCCGGGTATGTCCGCACCCTGGCCGGCCGGGAGATACCCGAAGGCATCAACGCTGACATTGAGCAGGGTCAAAAGATCTTTGCCGCCAACTGTGTAGCCTGTCATGGATCTGAAGGTAAAGGCACGGAAGCCATGGGCGCACCGGACCTGACCGATAACGTCTGGCTCTACGGCTCGAGCTTCGGACAGATTCAACAGACCCTGCGCTACGGCCGTAACGGCCGCATGCCAGCCCAGGAGCACATCCTTGGTAACGACAAGGTGCACCTGCTGGCGGCCTATGTGTACAGCCTCTCGCAACAGTCGGAGGACTGACAGGCAATCCAGGCGCGACCCACGGTCGCACCTGATGTCAGCCATCGAGGCGTACCATTCGCAGCAGGTCAGTTAAGGATCCCGGTCGGCATGTATCGACCGGGACACTCACCCTCCGCCGTGGTACGTATTCGATGTCCGAGCAAATCCCCGTTCATGATGTAACCCCCCCGGCCAAGGTCAACGCATCATCCGACCTCTATGCCGCTCGCGAAAAAATCTATACCCGCTCCTTCACCGGCCTGTTCCGTAATCTGCGACTCGCAGGCGGTGCGCTGCTCTTCCTGCTCTATTTCGGCACCGTGTGGCTGAACTGGAACGGCCGCCAGGCTGTCTGGTGGGACCTGCCCGAGCGCAAGTTCTACATATTTGGCGCCACATTCTGGCCCCAGGATTTCATTCTGCTGTCGGCGCTGCTGATCATCTGCGCGTTCGGGCTGTTCTTCATCACTGTGTTCGCCGGCCGCGTCTGGTGTGGCTATACGTGCCCGCAAAGCGTGTTCACCTGGGTTTTCATGTGGGCTGAAAAGGTCACCGAAGGTGATCGCAACCAGCGCATGAAGCTCGACAAGGCGCCCATGAGTGCCAACAAGTTTCTACGCAAATTGGCCAAGCATTCGATTTGGCTAGGCGTCTCGCTGGCTACTGCTGTCACCTTTGTTGGCTACTTCACCCCGATCCGAGATCTGGTGCCTGATCTGCTGAACTTCCAAGTGGGCGGCTGGGCATTGTTTTGGGTGGGTTTCTTTACCCTGGCGACCTACGGCAACGCCGGTTATCTGCGTGAGCAGGTGTGCATCTACATGTGCCCCTACGCACGCTTCCAGAGTGTGATGTTCGACCAGGATACGTTGATCGTCTCTTACGACCCGCGTCGCGGCGAGCGCCGCGGGCCACGGAAGAAGGAGACTGATTACAAGGCCATGGGACTCGGTGATTGCATCGATTGCACCATGTGCGTACAGGTTTGCCCCACCGGCATCGACATCCGCGACGGCCTACAGATCGAATGCATTGGCTGCGCGGCTTGCATCGATGCCTGCGACACCATCATGGACAAGATGAACTACCCTCGCGGGCTGATCAGCTACACCACCGAGCACAACCTGTCGGGGCAGAAAACCCACCTGGCCCGGCCCCGCCTGATGGGCTATGCCGTTGCGCTGGTCGCCATGATGGGCGTGTTCGTCTACGCAGTCACCGATCGCTCTCTGGTCAAGCTAGACGTTCTCAAGGATCGCGTGCTCTACCGTGAAAACGAGCAAGGCAGGATCGAAAACGTCTACACGCTGAAAGTGATGAACAAGGCCCAAAACGGGCAGACCTTCGTGATCGAGGCCACTGGCCTGGATGGTCTGCAATACGAAGGACGCAACGAGATCCGCGCCGAGGCCGGTGAACTGGTCACCGTTCCGGTGGAGCTTTCGGTTGCCCCCGAGCAGCTTCCCTCGAGCACCAACGACATCGTCTTCCACGTCAAGTCGGCGGATGATTCCTCAATCGAAGACGAAGCGGAAAGCCGTTTCATCGGCCCAAGCATTCGCTGACAGGTAGTACATGAGTAATTCAGACCAAGAGAACACCCGTTGGTACACCCAGTTCTGGGCCTGGTTCGTCATTGGCATCTTGCTGATATCGGTAATTCTCGGCACCTCGATGCTTACCATCGCGATCCGCAATGCCGACACGCTGGTGTCAGACAACTATTACGACGCCGGCAAGGGCATCAACCAGTCACTGGAGCGCGAGAAACTCGCCGAGCGTCTGCAACTACAAGCTCAGCTGACGCTCAACGACGAGCGCGGACTGGCCGAAGTACAGCTGAGCGGTCACAGCGGACCGCAGCAATTAGTGCTGAACCTGCTCTCCCCGACTCAGCCCGAACGCGATCGCCGCATTGTTCTCCAGCCTCAGGGCAACGGCTTCTATCAGGGACAGATGCAGGAGCCGGTCACCGGTAGGCGCTTCGTTGAACTGCTCGGTCGCGAGGGTGATCAGGACTGGCGCCTGTTCGAGGAAAAGGAAATCGTAAGCGGCCAGACACTCGAACTGAGCTACTGATCAATCAATGGCGAGTCCAACCCCCTGCTATCACTGCGGCCTGCCGGTCCTTGTCGGCAGCGCTTATCAGGCCCGCGTGCTCAACGAGCAGCGGGCAATGTGCTGTCCGGGCTGCCAGGCGGTCGCAGAGGCGATCGTTCAGGGCGGGCTGGAGAGCTACTACCTGCATCGCAGCGATGCCTCCATCAATCCCGGCGTTTTACCGCAGGCACTTACCGAAGAGCTGGCGCTGTACGACCGTAAGGACGTGCAACAGCCATTCGTGCAACACGAAGGCGAGCTGGCCACCACCTCCCTGATGATCGAAGGCATCAGCTGTGCCGCCTGTGGTTGGTTGATCGAAAAACACCTGCGCGGACTCGACAGCATCACCGAGGCCAGCCTGAACCTTTCCAGCCACCGTTTGCGGGTGCGCTGGAACGATGCGACCCTGCCGCTCAGCGAACTGCTCGCCGAGCTGCGGCGCATCGGTTACGCCGCACATCCCTACCAGGCCGATCAGGCAGCCGAGCGTCTTGCCCAGGAAAATCGACGCAGCATGCGCCAACTGGGTGTGACCGGGTTGCTATGGATGCAGGTGATGATGGCGACCATGGCGACCTGGCCGGAATTCAATATCGACCTTTCGCCAGGGATGGCCAGCATCCTGCGCTGGACCGCCCTGCTGCTGACCACCCCTATCGTTTTCTATTGCTGCACCGATTTCTTCAAGGGGGCACTGCGCGATTTACGCACCCGTCACCTGACCATGGACGTTTCGGTTTCATTAGCGATCGGCGGTGCCTATGTAGCCGGCATCTGGTCGACCGTTACCGGTCAGGGCGAACTGTATTTCGACGCCGTGGGCATGTTTGCACTGTTTCTGCTTGCCGGACGCTTTCTCGAGCGTCGCGCCCGGGAACGCACCGCCGCAGCCACCGCACAGCTGGTCAATCTGTTACCGGCGTCCTGCCTGAAACTTGCCGAAGACGGCCAAACGGTGCGCATTCTGCTCAGCGAGCTGCAACTCGGCGATGAGGTACTGGTGCATCCAGGCGCACTGATCCCGGCGGATGGCCGTATCCTCAGCGGACAGTCGAGCATCGACGAGTCAGTACTCACCGGCGAATATCTGCCGCAGGCACGAAGCGTTGGTGACGCCGTCACCGCCGGAACACTCAACGTCGAAGGCGCCCTGACCATCGAAGTCAAAGCGCTGGGTGACAACACTCGTCTGTCGGCCATTGTCGCCCTGCTGGAGCGCGCCCAGTCGGACAAACCACGCCTCGCCGAACTGGCAGACCGGGTCGCGCAATGGTTCTTGCTGATCGTGCTGTTGACGGCCGCTGTCATCGGCCTCGTCTGGTGGCAGATCGACCCGCAACGCGCGTTCTGGATCGTTCTTGCCTTGCTGGTCGCCACCTGCCCCTGTGCCCTGTCACTGGCGACTCCGACCGCCCTGACCACAGCCACCGGAACGCTGCATAAACTTGGGCTATTGCTTACCCGCGGGCACGTCTTGGAGGGGCTCAACCACATTGACACGGTGATCTTCGACAAAACCGGCACGCTGACCGAAGGACGTCTGACCTTGCGCGAGGTTCGCCCGCTGGCCGGGCTGGACGCCAATGTCTGTCTGGAGCTGGCCGCCGCGCTGGAAAACCGCTCCGAGCACCCGATTGCCAGAGCGTTCGGCCGGGCACCTCAAGCTGCTGAGACGGTGGAAAGCATTCCCGGCCTGGGCCTGCAAGGAACGGTCGCGGGACGTACGCTGCGTATTGGTCAGCCCGAATTCGTTGCGACCGGTTACGCAGGCACCGCTCCCGCCATTCCGGGAGGCCAAGGGCAATGGCTGCTGCTGGGCGACACCCACGGACCACTGGCGTGGCTGGTGCTAAATGATCGTCTGCGCGAGGACGCACCTGAGCTGCTGCGTGCCTGCAAGCAGCGCGGCTGGAAAACCGTACTACTGTCTGGCGACAGTTCACCCATGGTCGGCGAGATCGCCCGAGAGCTGAATATCGAGGACGCGCACGGTGGAATGACTCCAACCGATAAGCTGGCTCATCTGCAGCGATTACAAGCCGAAGGCTGTCGGGTACTGATGTTGGGCGACGGCGTCAATGATGCCCCGGTCCTGGCTGCTGCAGACATAAGCGTGGCCATGGGGACGGCGACCGATCTGGCCAAGACCAGCGCAGATGCTGTCCTGCTCAGCAATCGTCTCGGCAGCTTGGTACAGGCTTTCACCGTGGCGCGCCGCAGCCGCCGAATCATTATCGAGAACCTTGCTTGGGCGAGCCTTTACAACGGTCTGATCCTGCCATTCGCCGCCATTGGTTGGGTGACGCCACTATGGGCGGCGCTGGGTATGTCGGCGATTTCGCTGTTGGTAGTGCTCAACGCCATGCGGCTGATTCACCTGCCCGATCAGCCCCCAACCCGACAATCGGCTTTGCCTGGCGTAGGATAACTCCACCACTTCTGCCGTGCTTGCCGTACCGTTTCTGGAGGCCCTTATGGCCGCGCTTTACATTCTGATTCCCGTCGCCGTGGTTCTGGTTGCATTGGCCATCTGGGTATTTTTCTGGGCGGTCGATAGCGGCCAGTACGACGATCTGGATGGCCCTGCTCATAGCATCCTGTTCGACGAGGAAGATCCCAAGCATCGCGCTGGCATCGAGCAAGCGGAAAAGAGCAACGGCGACGGAAAATCCGATCGTGGCTGACTTGCTTCCGCTGATGGTCTCTGCGCTGGTACTCGGCCTGCTGGGCGGCGGGCACTGCCTGGGCATGTGCGGCGGCTTGATGGGCGCGCTGACGATGGCGATTCCGCAGGACCAGCGCGGCAAACGGTTGCGATTGCTGATCGCCTATAACCTCGGTCGGGTGCTCAGTTATGCCAGCGCGGGCCTACTCATCGGGCTAGCCGGTTGGGCGGTCGCCAACAGCCCAGCAGCTATGGCGCTGCGTGTCGTAGCGGCGCTGCTGCTGATCAGCATGGGACTTTATCTGGCCGGCTGGTGGAGCGGCTTGACACGAGTCGAGGCGTTGGGACGGGGACTGTGGCGTCATATTCAGCCATTCGCCAGCCGGCTCATGCCGGTCCGGAGCGTACCCCGCGCTCTGTTGCTCGGCGCGCTCTGGGGCTGGCTTCCCTGCGGTCTGGTCTACAGCACCCTGCTCTGGGCTGCGAGCCAGGGCGACGCGCTCGACAGCGCGCTGCTGATGCTAGCGTTCGGTATTGGCACCTGGCCCGTACTGCTGGCAACCGGCCTGGCGGCCGAGCGGCTAACCGCCGTGCTGCGTAAACGCGGCGTACGGGTACTTGGCGGGGTGACAGTCATCCTGTTCGGTGTCTGGACGCTCCCTGGGCCCCATCAGCAGTGGCTGATGGGGCATGGCAGTGGTCCAGCTCAGCAGCAACCGGCGCATCTTCACCACTGAAAAACCGCAAGCAGGTAGCAGCTCCCGGCAAGCTCCGGCTTTAACACCATGTGTTTGTCAGGGCTCTTTCGGCAATTGACGCTTATGCGCTGATTTGTCGTAGGTTTCGACGATGATGCGGGCCGCTTCATCAGGTATCGACCGACCCTGCAGGAAGGCATCGATATTCTGGTAGGTCACGCCATGCGCCTCCTCGTCCGGCTTGCCTGGAGAAAGCTCCTCGAGATCGGCCGTTGGAATCTTCTTCACCAGCTGATCGGGTGCCCCCAACGCGGCGGCCAGCTCACGCACCTGATGCTTGACCAGGCCAGCCAGGGGTGTCAGATCGCAGGCGCCGTCGCCGAATTTGGTAAAGAACCCCATTACCGCTTCGGCCGCATGATCGGTGCCGATAACCAGCCCCTGCCGAGCGTTGGCAATGGTGTACTGAGCCACCATACGCATCCGCGCCTTGGTGTTTCCAAGCACGAAATCCCGTTTCGCTGGTGTCAATGCTTCCAGCGCCTCGGTAGCACGTGACAGCCCTTGCACGGCGGCACCTATATTGACGGTATGGCATTCATCCGGCTTGATCGTATCGACCGCCAACTGGGCCTCGTCCTCGTCATGCTGCACCTGATACGGCAGACGAACTGCAATGAAGCGGTAGTCGTCGCCCTCTCCGGCTGCGCGCATCCCTTCGACCGCTCGCTGTGCGAGCAAGCCGGCAGTGGTCGAGTCGACACCACCGCTGATGCCCAAAACGAGGGTTTTCAGGCCGGATTCGCGCAGACACGCCTGGATAAAGGCGACTCGCCGGTCTATCTCCGCCTGTACAGCGGCAGGATCGTCGAAGGGCTGGCAAACATGGAGTGCGGCAGCGATCTCTAGCTGGCGGCTGTGCATGAACTTCTCCTGTGCGGAAGGAACGATTCGGCTGGGGCTCCCAGTTTGACTAATCCGACCACACTTCCGCGAATAAATCTCCCTTTCCTGACACCGATGCCCGCGTTGGTCGCAGCGTCAAGACTCACTTGATACAGGTCAAGTCTAGTCGGTCCTCCCCCCCCTAGAATCCCGTCACTGCACTTAACCCGAGAACGTACGATGCTCGACGCCATTCGCTGGGATGCCGACCTGATCCGTCGCTACGATCAGGCTGAGCCACGCTATTGGTCCTATCCGACGGCTCTCCAGTTCGGCAGCCTGGGTTCCTTCGATCTGCTGCATGCACTGCGTCGAAGCCGGCAGGCCAGTCGTCCGCTTTCGCTGTATGTTCATCTGCCATTCTGCGCGAGTGCCTGCTATCACTGCCGTCGCAACAAGGTCATTACCGAGAATCGGGGGCGCGCACAGCCCTACCTGGAGCGTCTGGCGAGGGAGATCGAGCTGACTGCCTGCCATCTCGGAGCTGACCAGGTGGTCGAGCAGTTGCACTTCGGTGGCGGCACACCGACCTTTCTTGGTCATGACGAGCTGCGAAGGCTAATGGCTCATTTGCGCAAGCATTTCACGCTTCAAGACGACGATCACGCTGACTTCAGCATCGAGATCGATCCTCGCGAGGCAGACTGGCCGACGATGGGTCTGTTGCGCGAGCTTGGCTTCAACCAAGTCAGTATCTGCCTGCCGGACCTGGATCCGGGCGTGCAACGGGCGATCAATCGAGTGCAGACGCTTGAACAGACCCAGACGGTCATCGAGGCCGCCCGCACCCTGCAGTACCGTACGATCGACGTCGATCTGCTTTATGGACTACCGCTGCAGACTCCCGAAGCTTTCGCACGGACGTTAGACGCAATCATAGCCCTGCAACCGGACCGAATATCCGTTTCGGGCTATGACCACTTACCTGAGCGGCACATGGCACAACGACGTATCAGGCAAGCCGATCTCCCCACTCCAGCCGACAGACTCGCAATGCTGCAACACGGCGTGGAGCAACTGACCCGCTCCGGCTACCGTTATATCGGCATGGATGACTTCGCCCTGCCTGACGACGAGCTGGCAATGGCACAGGAAGACGGACGGCTGCAGCGCAACTTTCAAGGCTATACCACTCATGGCCATTGCGACCTGATCGGCCTGGGTGTTTCGGCGACCAGTCAGGTCGGCGACCTGTACTGCCAGAACAGCAGCGACGTCACCGCCTATCAGCAGTCGCTGGGTCAGGACCAGCTTGCTACGGTTCGCGGGATGCGATGCAACGAAGATGATCAGATCAGACGCAGGATAATTCAGGCCCTGACATGTGATTTCGAGCTACGTTTCGATGAACTCGAAAAAGAGTACGGGATCCGTTTCAGGAGCTATTTCGAACAGAGCTGGCCTGCCTTGGAACAGTTGGCTGCCGAGGGGGTTATCCAACTGAAGGAAAATCTCATCAGCATCCTGCCGGCCGGACGCCTGTTGGCACATCTGGTCTGCATGTCGTTCGACCGCTACATACCCGAGCACTCCAATCCGTACTCATCCTGCGCAAACTGAGCAAGGCGCTGGTCAACCCGACCTGCGACCGTGTGTGCCAATTGGCCTATGAAGGCTCCCTGAGGTAATCTTGCACGTCCCGTAAGGTTTTTCAGGAACCACCTATGTCCGAGTCGATCAAGGTCCGCAAGCAGCCGCAAGCGCATTGCAAGGACTGCAGCCTGTCTGGCCTTTGTCTGCCGCTTTCGTTGAACCTGCAGGACATGGAAGCGCTGGATGAGATCGTCAAGCGGGGTCGTCCTCTGAAGAAGGGGGAAATGCTGTTCCGTCAAGGTGACGTATTCAGCTCCGTGTTTGCCATCCGCTCGGGGGCCTTGCGCACTTTCAGCGTTACCGATGCTGGAGAAGAGCAGATCACGGGCTTCCATCTGCCCAGCGAGCTGGTCGGGCTTTCCGGCATGGACACCGAAACCTATCCGGTATCCGCACAAGCGCTGGAAACCACTTCGGTCTGCGAAATACCCTTCGATCGCCTAGATGAGCTCAGCGTACTGCTGCCTCAATTGCGCCGCCAGCTGATGCGCATCATGAGTCGCGAAATCCGTGATGATCAGCAAATGATGATGCTGCTCTCGAAGAAGACAGCCGATGAGCGCATCGCGACTTTTCTGGTTAACCTTTCGGCGCGCTTCAGCGCGCGCGGCTTCTCTGCCAACCAGTTTCGCCTACCCATGTCTCGCAATGAAATCGGCAGCTATCTGGGCCTCGCGGTCGAGACAGTGTCCCGTGTATTTACTCGCTGCCAGGCGAACGGCCTGCTAGAAGCCGAGGGTAAGGAAGTGCGCATCCTCGATTCCATTCGCCTATGCGCCCTTGCGGGCGGAAACATGGACGCCTGACGCGCCCGGAGCCCGTATGATTTTCGATGAGTTTTCCATCAAGAAGCTGATTCGCCCGGTCCCGGACTTTCCCAAGCCAGGCGTAGTGTTCCGAGACATCACGCCACTGCTGCAATCGCCAAAAGCCCTGCGCATGGTGGCGGACAGCCTGATCCAGCGCTATGTCGAGACCAATTTCAGCCACGTTGGCGCGCTGGATGCTCGTGGTTTCATAATCGGCTCGATAATCGCCTACGAACTGAACAGACCGCTGATTCTGTTCCGCAAGAAAGGAAAACTTCCAGCCGACGTGCTGGCCGCCTCTTATAACACCGAGTACGGCGAAGCCTTTCTTGAAGTCCACGCAGACAGCCTTTGCGAAGGCGATTCGGTACTGCTGCTGGACGACCTGATCGCAACCGGTGGCACATTGGTGGCCGCCGCGCAGCTGGTTCGCCGCATGGGCGCGCAGATTCATGAAGCCGCTGCGATCATCGATCTGCCCGAGCTGGGGGGTTCACGCAAACTGCAAGACATGGGAATCCCCACCTTCACGCTCACGGCGTTCGAGCTGAACGAGCGCTAGTCGTGTTCCGCAAGACTTCGATAGCCACCCGCTGTGCAGCGCTACTGGGCCTGCTTGTTTGCAGCTCGATTTCGCATGCGCTCGATCGCAACGCCCTGCTTGATGAAGCTAATCTGCTGCTTCTGCCGCGCGAGCGGCAGTTACCGAATGTGGAACTGGTAAATGAGCAGGGTGAGGTCACCAGTACCGATGCTCTGCGCGGCCGCTGGCATCTCCTGTTCTTCGGATTCACGGCGTGCCCGGACGTTTGCCCTACCACCCTGAGCGATATGCGCCGGCTGTTCGGCCAGTTACCACAGGAGGCTCGCGACCAACTCCAGCTGGTGCTGGTCAGCGCCGATCCGGCGCGCGACACGCCCGAAGCGCTGCGCACTTACCTGGGTTATTACCGAGCGGGCTTCAAGGGATTAACGGGCGATATGGCGCAACTGCAAAAACTGTCCAGAGCGCTGGGCCTTCCTTTCGTCCCGGCAATGGAAACCGAGGGCGAATACAGCGTCAGCCACAGCGGAAATCTGGCGATCATCGGTCCCGATGGAAGTCTTCGCGGCCATATCCGCGCCCCGCTCAAACTCGATGGGTTGCGCCTGGCCTTGCCTCAGTTAATCGAAGCCGAGTGAGATCCTTCCAGACAATCGCTAATGACAATCCAAGGTATCAGCGAGCACATAGGCCTGGAAGGCGACTTCATCGATCCAATACTGAGTGATTTCAGCCCGCGTCCTCTGGCCCTGATCACTGGCCATGATCTGCTCGATTTGCTGCTGCAGTACCGCGTCTTCCGCCTTGATTCGCAGCGTAACAGTGGCTTGTTCCAACACGGGCAGCAGCCGGTTGTAGCGACGCCACTCGGGCAGAGCGGCGATCTGCTCCAGCAGCAGGCGATCATCCACCACCGCCTGGCATTCGCCGAGTTTCAGTCCGATCAGCGCTTGTGCTGCACTGGGATAGACGCGAGCAATGCCGCCAAAGCGAGACACGACGATAACTGAATGAGAGCTTTCCGCCGTGACGCAGAATGGCTTGCCCGCTAGGTCCGCCCAGTCAGCAGGGCCCGCTTCAGCTGCTGTTAGCGCCCCGATATCGCTGGAGTAATAGGCAGGGCCCGATGCAACCGCACCGATACGCAGATCAGTTTGTGTGGGCCTGTCGACCAACGCAATATCGCGCCCCAGCGCCTCAGCCAGACCGGCCAGCCAAGAGGCTTCGAATCCCTCGGTAACCGACCCCGCTTCCGCCGCTTTCAGCGGTCGATAATCGCCGACCGGCACTGCGTTCAGAGGCGCTGCCAGCGCACTGACCGGGATTGTCAGCACAAGCATCAGCCGCAGCAGAAAGGTCATCAGCGCGTACCTCTCAGATGTATTGGTAGCGAAGCATCCGTTGCTTGAATTTCTCCAGCACCACCTGATCGATCAGAGTTGCGAGGATGGCAATCACGAGGATGTTCATCATCACCCCAACCATGTCCGCAATCTCGCCGGAATAGGCCAGAGAACGTCCCAGGCCCTGACCGAAACCGATCAGCATTTCCGCCGAAATCAGCGCGCGCCAAGCGTTACCGAAGGCCAGCTGTGCACCGGTGATCAGCTCCGGCATGACGGCTGGCAGATAGACGCGCCGCAGCAGCTGCCAACGCGATGCACCCATCACCCGGGCCGCAGATACATGGACCGGCTGTACGCTTTCGGTCGCGTTCATCACAGACAGCGCCATCGGAAAGAAAGCGGCCAATGCAACCACGACTATGATGGGCAGATTGCCGAAACCCATCACGATAAGAAACAGCGGTACCCAAGCGATCGACGGAATCGATTGAAGGATCACGATGGCCGAGCGCAGAATTTCACGGAAGAAGAACAGCACCCCTCCCACCAAACCAAAACCGATACCAAACAGCAACGCGAAGCTGTAGCCGCTGCCCAGCCGGCTCATGCTGCCGTACAATCCGTCACGGAACGCAGGTTCCTGAACAGTGGCGAACAGCCGTTCAAAAACTACCGGAATACCTGGCATCAAAAACGCTGGCAGGCTCCATGCCGCGATCTGCCATATCAACAAAATGAAAAGAATCGCCAATACCACAGCGAGATACTTCTTCGGGCCGGTAAGACGACGTCCCTGGCTCATTGGTGCCCTACCTCCGTCTTGATGCCCAACAACCGAAGAATCTCGCGCCGCTCGGCTGCAAATTCGGAAAGATCGTGGCTTTTTTCGCAGTGGGTGAAATTGAAGGTCTTAAGCACTCGCGCCGGACGTGCGCTGAATACCAGTACGTGATCGGCCAGGTACAACGCCTCGTCAACGTCATGGGTGACCAACAGTACTGTGGGTTGATGCTCATCGATCAGCTCACGCAACACATCCTGCAGAGCCATACGCGTCAGCGCATCCAGCGCACCGAAGGGTTCATCGAGCAGCAGCACTTCCGGCTTGGCGATGAAAGCTCGCGCCAGTGCGGTACGTTGGCGCATACCGCCAGACACCTGATGCGGGTAGTAATGCTCGAAACCATCCAGACTTACCCGGGCGAGCCAGGCCTTCGCCTGCTCGAACGCATCAGCCTTGGCGACCCCTTGAAGCTCTAACGCCATGGCAACATTGGCCTGTAGCGAAAGCCATGGATACAGAGCGTGCTCCTGAAAAACCAGGGTACGCCGAGGGCTCGGACCAGGGATCTTCTTGCCGTCGGCAAGCACGCGCCCGGCAGTCGGATTCTCCAATCCGGCGACCAGGTGCAACAATGTCGACTTACCACAACCTGATGGTCCCACCAGCGCGACCAACTCGCCTTGGGCAAATTCGCCGCTGAAGCCCTTGATGACTTCGAGCTGCCCGAAATGTTTGTCTACTTCTTCAAACCTGAGCTGCATAACGCTTTGAAGACCTCAAGAATCTTGCCCACTGGCGGGCTGAATGACACTGCCCGGCGCTAGGGCCGGGCAGTGTGTGGAACGATCTGCCGTAGCGTTAGAGTTCACGCGCCTGCTGCCAGGACAGATCGAGAATCGCACCTGTATCGAACGGCTTGCCATCGCGGGTCTTAAGCGAGCCGAGTTCCTGAAGGATATCTGCCAGCTCCTGAATACGTGCCAGGTCGGCATCCCCAAGCTTGGCGCTGAAGGTCTGAGTGGCAATGGCTTCTTCGATGACGACTTCGCGAGGTAGCTCGCCACGATGAAGTGTCTTCAGCGTCGGCTCGGCAATGAAGTAATCAGCAATGAGCTTGGCTGCTTCGCCCGGCTGGTCTTCCAGCAGCGCAATTGCGTCGCGCTGGGCATCCAAGGATTTCCAGACTTCTTCCTTTCGCTTTTCCAGGGTTTCGCCGGAGGTGATCACCACCATGCAAGGGAATGGCCAGACCTCGCCGATTTCGTATATCTGCTCCACTGGCGCCACCAGCTGGGCAATCCGGTCATAAGGCTCGAAGAGAAACGCTGCATCGGCGCGGCCCGAGACGAGAGACTGCACCGCAACCGCCGGGCTGGTACCCATGATGTTCACTTCGCTGGGTGACAACCCGGCGGCCTTCAACGTGACGCCACGCAGCACCGCATCAGCCGTGCTGCCCTCTTTCTGAGACGCGAGTATTTTGCCTTTCAGGTCGGCAATCTTCTCGATGCCGGTTCCTTCGCGAGCCACGATGGAGTGATAACCCTGCTGGGCGCCGCCAACGACCTTGAGGTCAGCGCCCTTGGAGGCCCAGGCCACCGCATTGGTGAAGCCGAGGACGCCGGTATCCAGCTGACCACCGATGATGGCCTTGATCAGATCAGTACCGGAACTGAACTCAACCAGCTCCACATCCAGGCCGTGTTTCTTATAGAACTCGCCCTCGTAGGCCACCATTGCCTGCGCGTCATCCATGACACGGATGTAACCGACTTTGAATTTTTCCTGTGCTTGAGCAAAAGCACTGAGCAACAACAGGGCGGGTACCAGCCAGAGTTTTGCCTTCATCATCGACCTCGAATTTGTCGTCATTGCCAGGTTATATAACTAAAAGAAAGCATGTAATAGCTTGGAGTTATAACTCATTTCTGGCTTAGAACTTTACACGAAGTTTTTGCTAACCGGCACTGCCTAATAGCCATAAGCCACAAACATGTGGTTATAAATCAGCAGCTGTTAAGTACCGTGATCATCGCTCCGCCGTAGTTGTTCTACAGCTTCAGATTCAAAGCGTGATGGTTTTTCGTCCGGCCAGTGCGTGCGCGAGCGTGCCCCCGTCCACCAGGTCAAGCTCGCCGCCCAGCGGCACCCCGTGGGCAATACGGCTGAGCGTCAGGCCCTTCGGAATCAGTAACTGGGCGATGTAGTGAGCGGTAGCCTCACCTTCGACGGTGGGATTGGTTGCCAATATCGCCTCGCTGAAATTGCCTTCGGCCACCCGTACGAGCAGTTCGGGAATCCCGATGGCCTCGGGGCCAAGGCCATCGAGCGGAGACAGATGGCCCTTGAGCACGAAGTAGCGGCCACGGAAGCCTGTCTGCTCTACAGCGAATACATCCACAGGGCTCTGAACGATGCACAGCAGTGAATCGTCCCGCCGTGGGTCGGCACATTGGGGACAGACCTCATCCTCACTCAATGTCCGGCATTGCCGGCAATAACCCACCTCTTCCATGGCTCGGGTCAACGCCTGAGCCAATCGAAGCCCGCCGCTGCGGTCACGCTCAAGCATCTGCAACGCCATGCGCTGAGCGGTCTTCTGGCCCACGCCGGGAAGAATGCGCAGTGCATCGATGAGTTGACGAATCAGTGGACTGAAGGACATGAAGGTCTCGGTGAACTCGGTGAAACTGAACATTGAAGCTGCAAGCTGCAAGGTCGCGACTGATTCCACCGCTTCAGCAAACCTTAGCGCTTCACTTGCAGCTCATGGTGCTCAGAACGGCATTTTGAAACCCGGCGGCAACTGCATGCCATCGGTCATGCCGGCCATTTTCTCTTTGCTGTTCTGCTCGATCTTGCGTACGGCGTCGTTCACCGCAGCGGCGATCAAGTCTTCGAGGATCTCTTTATCTTCCTGCATCAGACTGTCGTCCAGGCTAACGCGCTTGACGTCGTGCCGACCGTTCATCACGACACTCACCAAGCCCGCGCCGGACTGGCCGGTTACCTCTGCGTTGGCCAGTTCTTCCTGCATCTTCTGCATTTTTTCTTGCATCTGCTGTGCCTGCTTCATCAGGCCGGCCATGCCACCTTTCATCATGGGAATCTACCTCGATCAGGGTTCGGAGTGTTCTACGGGTTCGATGGTACCGTCGCGAATGACGGCGGCGAACTGCTGCATCAGTTGCTGCACCACGGGATCGGCCTGGATCGACAGCTCTGCCGCCCGTTGACGCTCACCGCGGCGACGCGCAGCCGCCTGGGCAGGTGTTTCCTGCTGCGGCGCCTGCAGCTCGATATCCAGCTGTAATGTGCGTCCGTGGTACTGATTCAGCGCATCGTTCAAGCGGCGATGCTGTGTTGCATTGAACAGCGCACTCTGCGCTGGATCCAGGTGCATGAGCCAGCGATCGCCGTCTACGGAAATCAATGTGCAATTGGCCGCGATGCTGCCGGTCAAGCCGCCCAGACCGAGTTTGAGATAAATATCGAGCCATTTTGCAGCCAATCCCGTCGCGGGCTCGACCGCCGGGGCGGGCTCGGCGACCTGCGGCTCCGGCGTGAAATCATCCAACCCATCGAGATAGGCTTCGGCCTGCGTTTCGGCTTCGAAGTAATCCTCGTCGGTCAACGGCGGCTCGTCATCGTCCTGCTCGATTACCTCGACGACTGCAGTGACATGCTCAGGCTCGGCAACCGGCGTGGCCCGCTGCTCCAATGCCTCGCGCTCTATCGCGATTGGTGCGGTGTCCGGCGGCTCGTTCCAAGGCACGTCGACAACAAGGGGCACGGGTTCCGGCGTTGCAGGCTCGGGCAAAGTCTCCACCACCACGGCATTCGCGGGCACCGGTTTCGGTGCGGGAACGACATCTACCGGAACGGGAATCGGTTCCACTTGTTGCATGGTGGGAGGGGTAATGACAGCGGGCTGCGTCGGCATCACCGATACCGCAACCGGATCATGAACCGGCGCAGCCGATGTTGCTGTACCGGCCACGTCCGCTGTTGTGGAATCAGTCGTGGCCGGACTGATCCCCAAGCTCTTTAGTGATGTTCGCGGTGCGCCTTCGCTGTCGGCAGGTCGAAACGCGAGCATGCGCAGCAGGACCATTTCAAAGCCACTACGCGGATCAGGTGCCAGTGGCAGATCACGCCGCCCAATCAGGCCCATCTGGTAGTAGAACTGTACGTCTTCGGCTGGTAATGCCTGCGCCAGCGCCAATACCCGGTCGCGATCGCCCTGCCCGTTATCCACTGCATCCGGCAATGCCTGGGCAACTGCGACACGATGCAGAACATTGAGCATTTCAGCCAGCACTCCCCCCCAATCGGGGCCCTGCTCGGCAAGGTGACGAACCGCTTCAAGCAGCGCCCGCGCATCGCCTTCGAGCAGCGCCTGCAGCACGCCATAAACCTGCCCGTGATCGAGGGTGCCGAGCATGCTGCGCACATCGGCCGCGAGCACCTTACCCTCACCAAAGGCAATCGCCTGGTCGGTCAGGCTCATGGCATCGCGCATCGAGCCATCGGCGGCGCGGCCGAGCAGCCAGAGCGCATCCTCCTCGAAGGGCACCTGTTCGACGCCAAGCACGTGGGTCAGGTGTTCGACCACGCGTTCGGGCGGCATGTTCTTCAACGAGAATTGCAGGCAGCGCGAAAGTATAGTCACCGGTAGTTTCTGCGGGTCCGTCGTGGCCAGCAGGAATTTGACGTGTGGTGGCGGCTCCTCAAGGGTCTTGAGCAGCGCATTGAACGAGTGCGACGAGAGCATGTGAACTTCGTCGATCAGGTAAACCTTGTAACGGCCGCGGCTGGGCGCGTACTGCACATTGTCCAGCAGCTCGCGGGTGTCCTCGACCTTGGTTCGGCTCGCGGCGTCGACCTCGATCAGATCGACGAAACGGCCCTCGTCAATCTCACGGCAGACCGAGCACTCGCCGCAGGGTGTAGAGCTGATGCCGGTCTCGCAGTTCAGGCACTTGGCGATGATCCGCGCGATGGTGGTCTTGCCGACCCCACGCGTCCCCGTGAACAGGTAGGCGTGGTGCAGGCGCTGGCTGTCCAGCGCGTTGATCAGGGCCTTGAGCACATGCGTCTGCCCGACCATTTCGCGGAACGAGCGCGGACGCCATTTACGGGCTAGTACCTGATAACTCATAACACCATCGCGGGATAAAGCAGGTCGGGTAGGGACAGGCCATTACTGGCCCGTCCCCCCCTAAGAACCGTACGTGCGGCTTTCACCGCATACGGCTCAAGTTTACGAAAAGCCAGCCAAGAGGCTAACCGACATTATATGGCGCGAGATATTAGCATCTCTGGCCACCGTATCGCAGAGTTACCTTTTCACGCTGGCTATGCACCAGTGCATGGCAGTTGGGATGAAGCAGCACGCGGTTCCTCAAAGTATCCGGCCCGCCGTCCACACGCCTGATGACGTGGTGGTCGTGCCAACCGGTTTCCCTGCTGATCGCATGCCCGCACAGGGCGCAGAGCCCCTTCTGTCTGCGGAAGATGCTGAGCACCTGTCCCCGATAACGCAGCTTGAGCTGCATCCGTTGAACCCTCAGCGCTTCCCACCTCAGTTCCTGCGTCGCGTCGTAGGGCTGATACTCACCCGGCAGACGCTTGTGACGCACGATGGCGGTTTCCGCCAGCCCGTACAGCCGTCGGAACTGCCTTTCTCCCTTGCCATTCTTGTAGGGATACGCAAACACCCAGTTCCGCCTGCCTATGGATCGGAAGTATTTATTCCTGATCCAGTCAGCCGACTTCTTCGGATGCCTACGTTTCGCCCACCTCCAGAGCCGCCAGAAAATAAGATTATCCAGCTTGCTGAAGGTCTGTTTTGCCACGACCGGGGAGTGGTATTGCGCCCACCCCTTCAGTACCGGGTTCAGCTGGCCGATCAACGCGTCCTGCGTCAGTGCTCCGCTGCCTTTGATGATATCTCGCACTTTCCGATAGAACGCCGAGGCATTCTTCTTCGAGGGCTTGATCAGCAGCTTGGCTTTCCTATAAAGCGATTTCGGCACGTACTTCCTGAAATTCCACCCCAGAAAATCGAAGCCTTGGTGGATGTGCGTGATCTGCGTTTTTGCCCGTGACAGCGCAACCCCTCGTACCGACAGGAATTGCTCTACCCAGGGTTTGACTTCTTCCTCCAGCAGTTCTTTCGAGGCTGCAGTTACGACGAAGTCATCCGCGTAGCGCACACACTGCACCTTGGCGCTCTTGGCCTTCCGAGCCCCCAACTTCTTCACCAGATGGCGCTTTAGCTGAGTCTCCAAGCCATTCAAGGTAGCGTTAGCCAGACAGGGCGAAATAATTCCTCCCTGCGGCGTCCCGGCCTCCGTAGCCATGAGTTGTCGCCGGTCGATAACCCCGGCCTTCAACCATTTGCGCAGCACCTTCCTATCCATCGGGACATTCCGGCACAGCCATTCATGGTTAATGTTGTCGAAGAAACCTTTGATGTCCCCTTCCAGAATCCAGACCGGCGCCGTTTGCGGCGACAGCAGGTGGAAAAGCTCGACCATTGCGTCAGCAGTCGAACGATCCGGGCGAAATCCATAGGATTTCGGATCGCTGGTGCTTTCGATTACAGGTTCCAACGCTTGCAGATACAGCGCCTGCATGGCCCGATCCAACATCGTCGGGATACCCAGTGGGCGTTTCTCTGGCTTGCCGGGCTTCGGTATCCATACCCGCCGTAGCGGCTTGGGCCGATAGCCTCGCTTTTTCGACAGACGTCCCACGGCATGGAGCTTGGCCTGAGGCGTTCCCCAGGTTTCTCCATCGACACCCGGCGTCTTGCGACCCCGGTTCTCCGTGACTCGTCTTACGGCCATACAGCGACCATAGAACGAGTGGGTCAGCAGTCGTTGCAGGCGTTTAACCCTGCGCCAGTCGCCTTCCCGAGTTGCCTGCGCAATCTTTAGCTGCGCTTTCCGAACGGTTTGTTGAATCCTGGCCCAATCCAGATCGTGCCAGTTCGTCATCCCGTCGAAGGACGCAGACGCGACCGGTGTTGCTGGTTGCGTTTTCATACAGACCTCCTGATATGCACGACATTCAGGACGGACTACTCCCCTATGGGCAGTAGTCGCCCATAGGGTCGTTTGTTATCGCTGGAATCAGCGGCTATGTTTTGCGCTCGTAAACCAGATGCACGTCAGCCAGGGTTGCCCCTGCCGGTAATGTCTCAACCGGTATGCCACCCATTACAGGCAGCCCTTCGCTTTTTGCATCCTCCCATTCCCCACACCCATCAGCGCGCCTTGCGGTTTGCCTGCCTGACCGATGTTGCTGGCCAGGCGAGTGGTCGGGATTGCCACGTTCCCCGAGTCGCATCAATTCCCCGTTTAGGCTTCGTCTCTCCCCCGGCAGTCTGCGGTACCGCATCACCTCATCCCACGGTGATGACCGACTGCATTGCCGTTTTGGCTGAGGCCAATAATTGCAGTAGGCCCGTCCATTATGACGAGGGTTCTGGCGACGATTCACATGTGTTAGCCATGCGGGTTGGGTCATTAGCCTCGACACGTCCGTGCAATTCGGACGCGAAGCGTTCTCCGTCACCGGATAACACCCTCTTGCGAGCGAGACATTGTTAATCGGGCTTCACACCCCAGGGTTGGCCCCTGACGCATGCCGATCTAATGAACTGGCGGGTACACGCCAGGCTCGGTACTCCCTGAACAAGCAGAGCTGAGCAATGCGATTCGGAGCTTGACGCTCCGCGCTTGGTTTAACGTCCCCCAACGTCTCACGACGGTGATAAAGGCTCGATGCCCAACGTGAGGGACGAAATCTGCCCAGAGGGCGGAATTCACCCTCTGGGTTAGACATTATTTGTAACAATCGAGCTAGGCTAGATTGCAACTTTCTGGTTTCTGCACCCTATTGCGGACCCATTTTGGGTGCGAATTGATGCAGATTCATTGCCTAGCCTCGTAAAAACGCAGAGCGTCCGAAGCGTAGGATTACCAGGCTGAGCCGGGTACATTAGCTGCTGTTTTAAGCATTAACCCCTTGAAACAAAGGGTTTGGAGCCATGGTGCAGTTAACCAAACCAAGCGCGACACGTGCACACGTGTCGCACAGGACGGGTAATGCTAGCGGAGCAGGCCGCAAATTGCATCCGACCTGTCGCTCGCAACCTGAATGCGCCTCACAATCGGACTCGCCACCAGATCAGCGCTTCAAGGTCGCACCCAGGGCCTGCACGAGCTGCTCCAGCTGCGGCTGCGCAGAACTGATGTCGATGTGCAGCCCGTCTATTTCCCGACGCGGCGGGTACTGTTTACGCAACCGATCGAAATCGATACGCCGCTGCTCCTCGCTTTCACTCAGGGTGCGACGGAACGCGGCGTCGTCGCTACGGGGGTCATAGACAGCCCGGCAGATGGTCGCCAGCATATCCGCAGGCTTGGCTGAGGCATCGAAAGAGAGCCCGCGCAGCGGCGCAACCGGCATCAGTGCGGCCAGCTCGATGGTCGGTTCCAATCCTTTGCTGGCGCAGAACGCTTGATAGATCTGCGCGGTGCCGCGCAACTTGCCATCCAGGCTGTAGCCGGCGATGTGCGGCGTTGCGATCCAGCACAGTTCAGCCAGCGCCACGGCCACCTGCGGCTCGCCCTCCCAGACGTCGAGTACTGCCTGGATGTCAGGTCGCCGGGCCAACTCTTCACGCAGGGCTGCGTTATCGACGACCGCACCACGAGACGCGTTAATCAACCAAGCACCCGGACGCAGCTGTTCCAGGCGAGCCCTATCCAGCAAATGAAATGTGGGATGGTCGCCATCCAAGGTCAGCGGCGTATGCAGGCTGATGACATCGCACTCCGCGAGGATTTCGTCCAGACCGACGAATTCGCCTACTTCGCGCGCTTGGCGCGGTGGATCGCAGACACGTACATCCCAGCCCAGGCCACGCAGCACTTCCACCAATCTGCCACCCACTTCCCCCGCGCCCACCACCCCATAGCGCCGGTCTTTCAGACCGACGCCCTGTCCCTCGGCCAGCGCCAGCAAGCTGCCGAGTACGTAGTCGACAACGCCACGGGCATTACAGCCCGGGGCACTCGCCCAATCGATACCCGCTTCTTCAAAATAGTCGAGGTCGAGGTGATCCGTGCCTATGGTGCAGGTGCCGACGAAGCGTACCGCGCTCCCTTCGAGCAGTTCGCGATCGACTCGGGTGACAGAGCGAACCAAAAGCACCTCAGACTGTTCAAGCGCCGCTTTATTGATACTCCGCCCCGGCATGCGGCGAATGTCGCCATGCTCGGCAAAAAAGGCGTCGACCAGTGGGATATTTTCGTCGGCAAGGATGCGCATTGGCGGGCTCCGTCATTAGTACGCCCATTCTAGACCGCGTCGCGCCGCAATGCTGTCTTCCCGAGAGTCTCTCTCGCGGCGTAGACTAGGCTGCTTACTGTATACAATCCGGAAAGCCGCAATGCCCACTGAGTTGAAACTCAGACGGGTTCGCGTTGAACTGCGCACCCTCTTCGCCCTCGCCCTACCAATGATGATTGCCCAGCTGGCGAACACCGCCATGGGCTTCGTCGATACCCTGATGGCCGGACGCGTTAGCCCACATGACCTTGCCGCCGTCGCCCTCGGCAATTCCATCTGGGTTCCGGTGTTTCTGCTAGTGACCGGGATCATTCTGGCGACGACCCCCAATGTTGCTCAGCGCTTCGGCAGTGATCAGCACGAAGAGATTGGTCCGCTGGTACGGCAAGCGCTGTGGATGGGCTTAGGCATCGGGTCGTTGTTCGCCTTCCTGATGTGGAATGCCGAGCCGGTGCTGCATCTCATGCAGGTTGAACCGATTCTGATCGATCCCACCATGGCCTATCTGCGCGCGGTCGCCTGCGGATTTCCCGCGGTGGCTCTGTATCAGGTGCTGCGCTGTTTCAGCGACGGGCTTGGCCACACCCGACCGAGCATGGTGGTGGGTATCCTCGCGCTGACGTTGAACATCCCGCTGAACTACATATTCATCTACGGCAAGCTGGGCCTGCCGGCCATGGGCGGCGTCGGCTGCGGCTGGTCGACCGCACTGGTCATGAGCTTCATGTTGCTGGCAATGCTGTTCTGGGTACGGCGGGCCAAGTATTACCAACCAAGCCGGCTGTTCGCCCGTTTCGATTGGCCAGATTGGTCGGTCCTGAGCCGCCTGCTGTCGATTGGCGTACCGATCGGCGTCGCAGTTTTCGCCGAGGCCAGCATCTTCTCGGTCATTGCATTGTTGATTGGCGGCCTGGGCGCCACCGTTGTAGCCGGGCACCAGATCGCGCTTAACTTCACCTCGCTGATTTTCATGATTCCGCTGTCGCTGGGCATGGCCATCACCATCCGCATCGGTCAGGCGCTGGGACGCGGCGCACCGCGGGACGCACGCTTCGCTGCAGGGGTGGGGATCGTCTCGAGTCTGGTTTATGCCTGCTTCTCAGCAGGCTCCATGCTGCTATTCAGCGAGCAGATCGCCCGCATCTACACTACAGACCCGGCGGTAATCGCGGTCGCGGCCGGCCTGTTCTTCTATGCCGCGCTATTCCAGTTCTCCGACGTGGTACAGGTCACCGCAGCAGGCGCACTACGCGGCTACCAGGACACGCGCATGACGATGATCTTCACCTTGTTCGCCTATTGGGGGATCGGCCTTCCGGTGGGCTACCTGCTCGGTCTTACCGATAGATTCGGGGAGGCGAGCGGCCCGGCCGGGCTCTGGCAGGGGCTGATCGCCGGATTGAGTTGCGCAGCGATATTGCTGACCATCCGCCTGGTACGCAGCGCCCGGCGTGAAATTCGCCGACAGCCGAATCAAGCCGTAGCGTAACACTGGCTTAGTTCGGCATATTCAAACCTCGAGCGCCAGCATGACCGCACTTAGCAGCAGAAAGCCGCTGAACAGAATACGAAGCAGACGCTCCGGCAACGCATGCGCCAGCTTCACGCCAAGACTGATGCTGAGCAGGCCACCGATGGCGAGTGGCACCCCCAACGACCAGTCCACCTGCCCATGGGTGGCATAGGTGAACAAGGTGACAGCCGTGCTGGGTGCCGCCAGTGACAATGAAAGCCCCTGCGCCACCACTTGCGAGGTACCGAATACGGCGGTAAGCACCGGCGTAGCGAGTACCGCGCCGCCAACACCGAAAAGCCCACCCAGCGCTCCGGCACCGGCGCCCAGCATTCCCAGCCACGGCCAGGCGTGGCGCAGCTCGGTCCCGCCGGGCTGAGGACGGAAGAAGACCCGCGATAGCGTATAGATAGCCAAGGCGACGAGAAAACCGACAAAGGCGATCCGCATTCGCCCGGCATCCAGCGACACCGCAACCGCGGCGCCGACAATGGCAAAACAGAAACTGGCGATGCCCAACGCCGCGGCATGACGTGGGTCGATGCGGTTGCGCTGGTGGTAGCGCCAGATGGCAAGCAACACATTGGGCACAACCATCACCAGTGCGGTGCCCTGCGCAACCTGCTGATCAAGATTGAACAGCACACCCAACACTGGAATCGCAATCAGCCCGCCGCCGATGCCGAACAGGCCGCCGAGCGTTCCCAACGCCAAACCCAGCACAACATTCAGCCCGAATCCGAGGAGGTCCATGTTCGCTTCCTGAGCAAAACCGTCATGCTACCCAGCGCTTCCTGGCAGGCATACGCATAAGCATGCACAATGGCTTTGCGATTATTGCAAAGGCGAGTGGAACCCATGGATGCGAATGTCCTCACCGATCAGCTCAAGCTGTTTCTCGATGTCATCGCCGCTGGCAGCTTTTCGGCCGCGGCCCGCCTGCATGGCCTTACGCCGTCCTCCGTTGCGCGGCGCATCGATTCATTGGAACGTTCGCTCGATTGTCGGCTGGTCAGCCGTAGCACTCATTCGATCAAACCGACCACCGCCGGCCAGGCCTTCGCCGAGCGCGCCAGCCGCATCGTTCACGAACTGCATCTGGCACGGGCCGAGATGGCGTCTCTGCACAACACACCGGAAGGCCGTATTCGCATCGATGCGCCGGCGCCGTTCGGACGCCGACATCTGGCGCCCGCGCTTGCGGAATTCCTGCAGGCCTATCCGGGGGTCGATATCCAGCTGCGCCTGATAGACAGCTTTGTTGATCTACATGGCGAGCACCTCGGCGAAGTCGATCTGGTGCTACGCATTGGCCCGCTGGTAGATACGCGCCTGGTTGCTACACCGTTGGCGCCGATGATGCGCATCGTCTGTGCCAGCCCGAATTATCTACAGAAGCGAGGCGTTCCCCAGACGGTCGCCGATCTACCGGAACACGATGGGTTGGACTGGGAGGCCCTGGCACCGCCGCATGCATGGCGATTCGAGCACGAAGGCAGACAACAACTGCTGCGCCCGGGGCGTCTGCGGATGATCGCGAACAATGCCGAAGCGCTGCTTTGCGGTACCTTGGCGGGTCTGGGAATTGCACATCTACCGACCTGGCTGGTCAGCGATCACCTGTTGCGTGGAGAACTGCTGCCGTTGTTCTGCGAACAGGGACTACCAAAACCGGAACCTAGCGGGATTTACGCCTTGCGCCTGACCCGCGAAGCGGACTCGCGCAGCCGGCTACTGCTGGAGTTTCTGCGGAATCGCTTCGGCCCGGTCCCTCCTTGGGACCAGGCACTGCAGAGCGGACTCGGCTTTGGTTGAAGGGAGTTTGATCAAACAGCGCAGCCGGAGAGTTCCTGTGTCACCCCCCAGCCATCGACCACACCACCCAACGGCTCGATCAGATCTTCCAGATCCTGTTCAAAGTCACCAATACCGTCGAAGGTGGCATACATTACCTTGCTGACCTGCAGATCCCAGGCTCCGTCATCACGGGGAGCAATCTGCGCATTGACGCACTCACCGCGGAAATTACTCGCCGCGGCGCACGCACGCTCTCGATCAGGGAATACGGCATAGAACTCGATGGGATGCACGCGGGCGAAATCGAAACCGCCTTCTTTCATCCTCATCAGTACGTTGCTGCTCACATCCTCATGGAAGGTGGTACTCATAAAACAACCTCCTCGCACTCATGGATGAACGATGTCAGGAATGGAAAAGCTTTTAATCAGCCTCGTTGCGGATATCGACCGGACAGTGCCAGCCGTGGGTTGCCTGAAGACGCGGAAACCCCGCGTGCGTAAAAGAGGCGCGCCATACCAATATGGCCTCGACGACGCCAGGTAGTTCGGTTGATCCGGGATCACGCCGACCGCAGCGCTGATGAGCCTTATGACTCAGCCTTCCCTACCGGCGCTACGCATACAACAGCATAGGTTGCCCTTCGAACATACGGCGTATGCATCGCCGCCGCAATGGGGACGGTGGATACAGAAGGTGCGGAGCTGTATCAGACGCAACCGACCGGTCGATGCAATCGTCCGGTCTGGTTTTCAGCGAGCGGGTCAGCGCCCCGCAGCAAGGGCCGCGGCGATGAGCGACCTAGTCGTTACTCGGCTTGCTGATAGCCTGGAGCACGTACTGAGGCAGCGCGAACGCGCCAAGATGGACGTGTGGATTGTAGTAACGGGTGACAATTCCACTGCCAGCGAAACGCTGGCAGAGAATTTCCAGCGACACTTTGCGGCTGGCAGAATCGC
Organism: Pseudomonas sp. SST3; assembly: GCF_003325755.1. Next base: position 162,911 of record NZ_QORI02000007.1, read on the forward strand.
AGGCGCCCCAGGCGAAGGTCATGGCGCCGCCGATATAGGTAGGCACTGCCGCCTGATAGAAATGCCAATCAGGGAACAACCCGGTCATGCGCTTGGCGGTGGTTTGTACTTCGGCCAGCTGCATGAACGGCGTGCCGTTTTGCGTGACCAGAATGCCGCCATCGTTGAGGCAACGGCGGCACGCCTGATAGAAGTTTTCCGAAAACAGCACCTCACCAGGCCCGATGGGGTCGGTCGAATCGGAAATGATCACGTCGAATTTTTCTTCGGTGGTCGCCACGAAGCGCATGCCGTCATCGATTACCAGATTCAGCCGCGGATCATCGAATGCCCCCTTCGAATGCTCCGGCAGAAACTCCTTGCACATCTCTACTACGGTACCGTCGATCTCGACCATGGTGATGCTTTCCACGTCGCGGTGCTTGGCGACTTCGCGCAGCATGCCACCGTCACCGCCGCCGATGATCAGCACACGCCGCGCCAGACCGTGGGCCAGAATCGGCACATGGGTGAGCATCTCGTGATAGATGAACTCATCCGCTTCAGTGGTCTGAATGACTCCGTCGAGCGCCATGACGCGCCCCATGCGGGCATTTTCAAAGATCACCAGATGCTGATGCTCGGTGCGCACTTCATGCAGCATCTTGTCGATCTTGAAACGCTGGCCGTATCCCTCGTAGAGAGTTTCCTGATAATCGCTCATGGGGTGTCTCCCTGATGGATGGCGTGACAGACCGCCCCGCAGGCCGCGCGGGTTGTCCGTTTGCAAAGGGCGCATTCTACTTTGGTCTCATGACAGGTGGAACCATCCACTTTGAAAGCGCATTGCGGTGAAGACATGGCTATAAATCCTGGCTATCGTCGATTCATGACGCCAATTCGCCTTCGCTACACAGCCCCTTGGAGCTGGTTGCAATTTGACCAGCACTTCTCGCTACGTCTGCTGCCTGGTGTTGAGTCGCTCAGCACCGAGGGCTACAGCCGTACTGTGCGCATCGGCGAGCATGCCGGCTGGATCAGCGTTCGACCGCTGCCTGGAGAGGCCTGTTTAGAGCTGACGCTTTGCGATTCGCTGCAGGATCATGCGGCCCTGCTGGCGTTGCGGGTCCGCAAGATGTTCGATCTGGATACCGATCCGGCAGCCATAGCCCGGCATTTCGCGGACGATCTTCTGCTCGGGCCACTAGTCAGTGCCGCGCCCGGATTGCGCTTGCCGAGCGCCTTCGATCCGTTCGAACAAGCCGTGCGAGCCGTCGTCGGCCAGCAGGTAACTGTTAAGGCTGCTGTGACCATCACTCGGCGCCTGGTGGAGCGGCTAGGCGAAGAGCTGCCTCACGCACCACCAGCCGAAGCTGATGGCCTGCACCGGCTATTTCCCAGCCCGGAGGCGATAGCTGACGCTCGGTTGGACAATATCGGCATGCCCGGCAAGCGCGTCGAGACGTTGCAGCGTCTGGCAGCTGCGGTGGCCGAGGGCGCGCTTGAACTCCATATACGAAACGGCGCCGATGAGCTGGTCAGCCGGCTCTGCGAGCTGCCCGGCATCGGCTCTTGGACCGCCGAGTACATCGCCTTGCGCGGCTTTGGCGAGGCAGACGCCTTTCCGGCCGCCGACCTCGGACTGCTGAAGGCGCCGTTGTGGGGAAGCGGGGGCATTTCAGCTAGAGAGCTGCTGGCGCGTTCGCAGGCCTGGCGACCGTGGCGGGCCTACGCCGCCGTGCATATCTGGCAGAACTATGGCGAAGCCGCCGCGATAACCAAACCAAAACAGCCGAAAGCGGTGGGATCTTCGCGAGCACCAGCGTTGGGCCGTCAATCGCCAGCCCCAGCTTGAGACCGTCGCTACAACCTGACTTTGGCGAAATGCCCGGCGGCGATGAACCACATGATCAATCCCACCACCGGCAATAGCACGATGACGAGGCTCCAGATGATTTTGCGCCCCACCTCGATGCGAGTACGCCAGACCTGAACGATGGCGACTACGTCAGACACCAGCACGATCAGGGCTAGCAGCGCACTCCAGGTTTCCACGCGTCAGGGCCTCAGGTTCCGATCATCAGGACGATTGCCGCGCGGGCCCATGATGCCCCAGATGATTAGCCCCAGGACCGGCAGAATGACGATCAACAGCACCCAGAGGGCTTTTTTCCCGGTGGTGCTATCACTACGGATCACGCTGACGATGGCCCAGATATCCAGCGCCAGGATAAGCAGGCCGAAAATACCGCCGAAGGCATCGGTCATGGCAAGGCTCCAATTTACGGTGGGTTCGTAATTAGGATGCCCGGGCGGTTTGAGGGTTCAGTAGGCGATCCGCTCAGTAACGAGCGGGATCGATCGCATCGAAGCTGTCAACCACCTCATGACCTGCCAGCGAGCCGCCCTCGCGAACCAGCCCGCAGGTCTGCATGCCAGCCTGGCGCGCGGCGTCCAACTCTTCCACCACATCGGAAAGAAACAGGATTTCACCAGCTTGCGAGCCGATCGAAGCGGCGATTCGTACGTACGAATCCACTTCGCGCTTGTGGCCGCTGCCGGTATCGAAATAGCCGGAGAACAGCGGTGTCAGATCACCCGCCTCGGCGCAGCCGAAAATCAGTTTCTGAGCCTGAACCGACCCCGACGAATAGACATACAGGGCGTAACCCTGCTCTTGCCAACGTCGCAGTGCGGCGACCGCATCCGGATAGACATGGCCCTTGAGCTGGCCAGCACGATACCCATCGGCCCAGACCATGCCCTGCAGTGCTTTGAGAGATGTAGCCTTTCGATCCGCGGCGATCCACTCCAGCAAAATCTCGACGACACGCTCGATACTCGCATCCGGCTCGCCACTCTCGCGGCGTACCGCCTCGATCTGTTCCGCCACCGCCGGCTCTGTCGCACGATTGCGCACGAACGCAGGCAGATGCTTTCGGGCATAGGGAAACAGCACGTCAAAGACGAAGCTCACCGCACTGGTGGTGCCTTCGATGTCGGTAAGAATGGCTTTGATCGGCATCAGCAATCCTCCAGCCGCGGAAAGCGACCAGCGATATCTTCGCCGGTAAATTGCGCGACCCAGCCTTCAGGATTATTGAACAGGCGAATGGCGACGAAGTGGGGGTTTTCACCCATATCAAACCAGTGCTTGGTTCCTGCCGGCACTGAGATCAGATCATTTTTCTCGCACAGTACGGCGTATACCTTGTCCTCGATGTGCAGCGTGAACAACCCGCGGCCGGCAACGAAGAAGCGCACTTCGTCTTCAGCATGGCGGTGCTCCTCTAGGAACTTGGCGCGCAGTTCGGCCTTTTGCGGGTGGTCGCTGGCGAGACTGATCACATCGACGGTGACGTAACCACGCTCACTCATCAGCCGGTCGATCTGGGGACGATAGGCGGCAGTCACCTCTTCCGAGCTGGCTCCCGCAGCGATGGGTGCGCTCGCCTGCCAGCGCTCAAGATGCACGCCGACGTCGGCCAAGGTGGCGGCGATGTCGTCGACATGAGTGAGAACCTTGAGTGGCTGTTCGGGAGCAGTGTCCTGATAAACGCTAAGGATACTCATGGTGATGGTCTCCGGCCGGGGGGTGGCTGCCCGGGCCTCTCTTCGGTTATTTGGGCACGCAGAACGTGCGTTAAAAAACTGGCTACACCTGCTGCAGCATGCGCATCTTCAGCTCGCATTCGAACAGGAACTCGAACGCCTCGATCTGGCGTAGCGCATCACTCATCTGGGCGCCCCAGGTATAGAGGCCATGCCCGCGGATGAGATAGCCGATGCAATCGGGATGTGCATCCAGCCAGGGTTGGACGTTTGAGGCGAGCCGCTCGATATCCTGATCATTGTCGAAAATCGGCACCAGCACCTGCGATTCATGTGTCGCTATCCCACCGAACGCCTTTTGTAGCTCGTAGTCAGCGAACACCAGCGAATCGCTGAGACAGGCACGTGAAAGCACGGTGGCATTTACGGAATGGGTATGCAACACGGCGCCAATCTCGGGCTGCCAGCGATAAAGCTGGGTGTGCAGCAGGGTTTCGGCGGACGGCTTCTTGCCTTCTTCCAGGCTGCGTCCCTCCATGTCGACTGCCAACAAATCATTCATTGTCAGCTGCCCCTTGTGCTTACCCGACACGGTCAGCAGCGCCTCGGAACTGGTCAGGCGCGCCGAGTAGTTGCTACTGGTGGCTGGCGACCAACCGCGGCCGTAGAGAAAACGACCCGCATCGATAATGGCCTGGGACAAGTGTTGGCGAGTAGCGGTCATGCCCGGTTCTCCTGCTTGGGGATGGCAATGATAACGGCTGCGGCCAACGCTGCCAGACTGGCAATGGCGAAGGTCCATAGCGGACCAAGGCTGGCCCAGCTGTAGCCGGAGTAGAGCGCACCTAGCGCCCCGCCAACACCCGCGAGGGTCGCGTACAGAGCCTGCCCCTGCCCCTGCTGCCGATGGCCGAAGCTGCGCTGGACGAAATGGATCGCCGCCGCATGAAAACTGCCGAACGTGGCCGCATGCATCAACTGCGCAATCAGTAGCACACCCAGATGATTGGCCAGCGTGCCCAGCAACAGCCAGCGTATCGCCGCAAGCACGAAACTCGCCACCAGGACCTGGCGTAACGAAAAGCGCGCCATCAGCGCAGCCATCACCAGAAAAAGCAGGATCTCGGCGACCACGCCCAGCGCCCAAAGCAAGCCGATGATGCCGCGACCATAGCCAAGCGCTTCGAGATGAATCGTGAAGAAGGTATAGTAAGGACCGTGGCTGACTTGCATCAGACCGACGCAGACGAAGAATGCCAGCACGCCGGGGCGGCACAACTGGCGGAGAAAGCCACCCTGCCCATCCAGCTCCGGCCTCTGCTCCGGCGCCGCATTGGGTACCCATGCGCTGCTGATGACGATACCGGCCATGACCACCATCATTGCCACGGGATAGATATCCAGACTCAAACGTTCGAACAGGGTACCAAGCCCCACCACCGCAACGATGAAGCCAATGCTGCCCCACAGGCGGATCTGACTGTAGCGTGAAGCCTGCTCGCGCAAATGCGCCAGGGTGATCACCTCGAACTGCGGCAGCACCGCGTGCCAAAAAAACGCATGCAATGCCATCACTAGCGCCAGCCAGGCGTAGCTTTTGCTGTAAAAGATCAGGCTAAACGAAAGCAGCGTACAAAGCGCACCAAGCCGCACGATCACCAGGCGCTGGCCGGTAGCATCCCCGAGCCAGCCCCATAGGTTCGGAGCCAGGCAGCGCATCAGCATCGGAATGGCGACCAGTTCGCCAATGCGTTCGGCGGAAAAACCGAGGTGATCGAAGTACAGACCAAGAAACGGCGCGGCAGAACCGAGCAGCGCAAAATAAAAGAAATAGAAGCCGGACAGGCGCCAGTAGGGAAGAGAAGCAGTCATAAGCTGAAAGCCAGAAGCTGGAAGCGAAGCCGCCGCATAAAGTGAAACTCCGGCTTCAGGCTTCCAGCTTCACGCTCATCGTTGCCCTAGCACCGGGGTGCGCACCAACACATCGGCATTCTGCCCCCGATGACGCAGCAGATGGTCCAGAAGCACGATGGCCATCATCGCTTCGGCAATCGGCGTGGCACGGATGCCGACGCAGGGGTCGTGCCGGCCCTTGGTAACGACATCCACCGAATTACCGTCGACATCGATCGAGCGGCCCGGCGTAGTGATGCTGGACGTCGGTTTGAGCGCCAGGTGCGCGATGATCGGCTGGCCGGAGGAAATGCCGCCGAGCACACCACCGGCATTGTTCGACAGGAAGCCGTCTGGGGCCATCTCGTCACGATGCTCGGTGCCGCGCTGAGCGACACTGGCGAAACCGGCGCCGATCTCCACGCCCTTGACCGCATTGATACTCATCAGGGCGTGAGCCAGGTCTGCATCCAGGCGATCGAAAATCGGCTCACCAAGACCGGGTGGCACGCCTTCGGCGACCACCGAAATCTTGGCGCCGACTGAGTTCTGATCACGGCGTAACTGGTCCATGTAGGCTTCCAGTTCCGGCACCTTGTCTGGGTCAGGACTGAAGAAGGCGTTCTGCTCGACGCTGTCCCAGGTTTTGAACGGAATTTCGATCGGTCCCAGCTGGCTCATGTAGCCACGCACTTGAATCCCCAGCGACGCCAGGTACTTCTTGGCGATGGCACCGGCGGCGACTCGCATGGCAGTTTCGCGTGCAGAGCTGCGGCCGCCGCCTCGGTAGTCACGCAGACCGTACTTGTGGTGATAGGTGTAGTCGGCGTGGGCAGGACGAAACTGGTCCTTGATCGCCGAGTAGTCCTTGGACTTCTGGTCAGTGTTGCGAATCAACAAACCAATCGGGCAGCCGGTGGTGCGCCCCTCGAACACGCCGGAAAGAATCTCGACCTCGTCCGCTTCCTGACGCTGGGTGGTGTGCCGGCTTGTACCGGGCTTGCGCCGATCGAGGTCTCGCTGCAGGTCTGCAACGGTCAGCTCCAGCCCCGGCGGGCAACCATCAACGATGGCGACCAGCGCTGGACCATGGCTTTCACCAGCGGTGGTGACGGTGAACAGCTTGCCGTATGTGTTGCCGGACATGCAGGGCGCTCCGCGATCGACCTAAACAGGGGCCGGAAGTATACCCGAGCCGCTGCAGGTTTCACCGTCTCTGGTGGCGACGCGCACTGCTTCGGCGAACCAAGCGGTTCGCCTCGCGTCCAACCCGATCACTGATGATTGAATTCAGCTCATGCGTTTCTTCTTACTGCTTGCCCTCCTCGCCATGCTCGTCCCGCACGCACAGTCACGAACGCTGCTCAACCAGACCATGGCCGTGCAGGTGCCGGATGGCACTTTGCATGGCAGCCTACTACTACCGAAGACCGGCGAGCCCGTTCCGGTTGCGCTGCTGATCGCGGGATCGGGCCCCACCGACCGGGACGGCAACAACCCGATGGGCCGCAACGATAGCCTCAAGCGACTGGCGCAAGCGCTTGCCAAGCACGGCATAGCCAGTCTGCGCTATGACAAACGCGGCGTTGGCCAGAGCCGCGCTGCAGCGCCCGATGAAAGCCAATTGAGCGTGGATAGCTACGTCACTGACGCAGTGGCCTGGGCACGGCTGTTGAACTCGGATTCACGCTTCTCCAATGTGGTGCTGATCGGCCACAGCGAAGGCGCATTATTTGCCAGCCTGGCTGCGGCGGCTGTCGATCCCGCCGCATTGATCAGCATTGCAGGCAGCGGTCGGCCCATCGACCTGGTGCTGCGTGAGCAGCTCCAGGGCCGACTGCCGCCGCCACTGCTGGCGACCGCGCATTACCTGATCGATGAACTCAAGGCGGAGCGCATCCACGAGCAGGTGCCGGATGCACTACAGGTGCTGTTTCGCCCCAGCGTGCAGCCCTATCTGATCTCACTGTTTCGCCAGGATCCGGCGAGAGCCTTTGGCAACACGACCGCGCCTGCGCTGATCATTCAGGGCACGCACGACATTCAGGTCGGACGCGAGGATGCCGAAGCGCTGCAGCGAGCCCGAAAAGACGCCGAGTTGACGCTCATAAAAGGGATGAATCACGTGCTGCGCATCGTCCCGATGGATCCTGCAGGGCAAACCGCGTCCTACGATCGGCCCGAGCTGCCTATCGCTCACGCACTGACGGAACGGATTAGTCAATTCCTGCACAAACACCGCATATCGCCAGCCTCCAGTTAGCCGCTCGTCGGCCGATACGCTTCTTGCCTGCCGCAACGACTCGACCGGAGCAGGCCCAGGACGCCGACATGACTGACAACTCACCATTACCCAACAGCGAGGCCCCCGCGCCTGACACACCGCCGCCGCATCCCTGGGCAGCGCTAACCCCGGATCGGTTTCGGTTGCTGCGCCTGGCGCCATTGCCGACCGACCGAGATACCGGTCCACGGCCGCTTAGGTTCGTTGAGCTGGCTCAAGTCGAACGGCATACGCCACAGCAGAGCCTGTTGAAGCTGTTCGTGCGGCTACCGGGTCAGGTCTTGTCGAAGAAGCACAATGTACTGGAAGTCTGGGCGGATCATCGCGCTAAAGAGCTGCGCTTCGGCCCCGATAGCGGTCTACATATAGCGCCGGTCAACCGTGGACTCGGGCGTTTTCTGCTGGCGCAGGGGGCGCTCTGGGCGCAGAAGCGTTGGGCGCACTATCTGGTTGAGGGGGGAGCGCTCCCGGCTAAGGATATAACTGGCGAAGAAATGCGCATCCGACGCGATCATTGCCTGCTGAGCCAAGGCTTCGATGTGCTCTATCCCGAGCCTCAGCAGCTCAAGGCAACGTACGGCGCGCCTCGTGTCAGCTCGCTGCGACCCGACTGGAATACCGAGAAAGTGCAGATCATCGACCTTCAAAATGCCGCGGCGATGCTTGAACAGGCCGATCGCAACCTCTTGGAACTGGAAACCAAGAACAGCGATATCCAGGAGCGTCTGAGCCGGTTTCGCCGCGAAGACGGCACGCTCAGGTTCACTATCGCCTGCCTCATTGCATTCGCGCTATTTCAAGCGGGGCTGTTGATGTGGATCGCGATGCGCTGATGCCGGCGCATTTCCCTACCGCGCGATTCGCTCACGAAACAACGCCTGATGCTCACGGCATTGGCTTGCAGAGAGCAGAAACACCCCATGCCCCCCGTCTGAGAACTCCAACCAGGTAAAGTCCACTTCGGGGTACAGCGCCTCGACATGCACCTGGCTGTTACCGACTTCGATGATCAGCGTGCCGGTTTCGGTCAGGTGATCTGCCGCTTCGGCCAGCAGGCGCCGTACGAGATCCAGGCCATCATCGCCGCAGGCCAGCCCCAAGGCTGGCTCATGGTGGTATTCGTCTGGCATGTCAGCGAAGTCTTCTGCGTCCACGTACGGCGGATTGGATACGATCAGGTCAAAACGTTGCTTGGGTAACCCATCGAACCCATCGCTCTGCACGGTATAGATACGATCTTCCAGGCCGTGCAGCTCGATATTTCGGTTGGCCACTTCAAGTGCCTCGAAAGACAGATCAGCCAGCACCACCTCGGCCTCGAGGAACTCGTAGGCGCAGGCAATACCGATGCAACCTGAGCCCGTACACAGATCGAGAATCCGCGCGGGATTGCCCGCCAGCCATGGCTCGAAACGGCGGTCGATCAATTGTCCGATTGGCGAACGCGGGATCAGTACCCGTTCGTCGACGATAAACGGAAGCCCGCAGAACCAGGACTGCCCGAGCAGATAAGCGGTGGGCACGCGCTCCTCGATTCTTCGGCGCAGCAGGCCCTGGAGATGATCTCGCTCATCATCTTCCAGACGGCAATCGAGATAGCTGTCGGCCATTTCCCATGGCAAATGCAGAGCGCCAAGCACCAGTTGGCGCGCCTCGTCCCAGGCATTATCCGTACCATGACCGAAGAACAATTGCTCGGCTTGGAAGCGACTGACGGCCCAGCGAATGTGATCGCGCAAGGTACGCAAGCGGGAAGGCGAAGCAGTCACGGCGGCATCTCCTGTCAAAAGCGCGAAAGTTTAGCCGATGCCCGCTCGACTTTCTCAGCGCATATCACCCGATATGGTGGCGTATTGCCTAATACCCACAATTCAAATGGCGAATTCATTACCTTGGGCAGTTCACATATTGGTCATCTGGCGCCACAATCATGCCCCTCTCAAAACAAGGAGTCAGTCATGTCCAAGCCACAGACCATGCTACAGCTCAGTGGCCGCAGCTATGCACCGGCGACTCTGGCTAACGCGACCCTTGTGGTCATAGACGCTCAGGAAGAATACCGGACGGGGACCCTTGCACTGCCGAACCTGAACTCGGCGCTCGCAGAAATCGGCGGCGTGCTCGCCGCCGCTCGCGCAGCTGGCGCGCCCGTCGTGCACGTTCATCACCTTGGAATCCCGGGCGGGCTGTTCGATCCACAGGGCCTACGCGGGCAGATCATGCCGGAGGCGGCGCCGCTTCCTGGCGAAACCGTGATTGGCAAAACGCTACCCAACGCGTTCGCCGGCACCAAGCTGCACGAGTTGCTGCAGCAGCACGGCCGTCTTGATCTGATCGTTTGTGGATTCATGACTCACTCCAGTGTGAGCACCACGGTGCGCGCTGCGAAAGACTACGGATACCGCTGTACGCTGGTGGACAAGGCCTGCGCCACCCGTGATCTACCGATGGGAGACGGTGCAATTGACGCCGCACAGGTGCATCGGATGGAGATGACCATTCTTGCAGACAATTTCGCCGTTTGCGTGAGCGACGCAGCAGCCCTGGCGTAAGCCACCGAGCGGTAAAGCGTTACCTGATACTGAATGAACCTGACCGGGCAGGTCCCGGTCTCCGCCTGTTCTGACGAGGTAACTGCAATGAAACGAACCGATGGATTCGATGCACGCCGCCTTCGCCCTCGCCAACAGCGAAGCTGGGGGGCGCGACTCGCTGCAGCGCTCGGCCTGCTGCTGATTATCGTCGGTGTACTTCTGGCCGGCTCTGGCGCAGCATCGCTGTTCAGCAATCACGAAGCCGTTGTCAGCATGGCCCTCGATCGCGAGGCTGCGGTGACGCTGCTGATAACGGGCCTGATCCTGCTGCTGTTCGGCATGTTCATCAGGCGTCGCGTACGCCGCCGCTTGCGTGAACCCAGCGGCTTGAGCATGTCCCCCGGCCTGAAAAAGAAGCGCTGATCAAGCAGCAACGACTGCCCTACACCGTACAGGCAAGCGGCAAAAGCTTTGGGGTAAAATCGCCGGCAAACGCGGAGGCCCCATGCAAGAAGACGATTTTTCCCTGTTCAAATCGGCGGTTCGCGGCGTCAAGCCGATCGAACATGATCGCGCCGACACAGGCAAACCACGCAGCAACAAAGCGCAGATAGCGACGCGGCGAGCCAATGCCGTTATCAGTGACGGCGAAACCCGCATCGATGGGCTATCCGACCAATTCGTCATCGATGTCGCGGCAGAAGATGAATTGAATTGGGTACGAGACGGCGTTCAGGACAGCCAGATGCGCAAGCTAAAAGCCGGCCAGATCCCATTCGAGGGTAGTTTGGACCTGCATGGACTGAGCGTCGAGAAGGCCCGCGAGTTGCTCTGGGACTTTCTCGCCGAAGCATGCAAATTCGAGATTCGCTGCGTACGGGTCACGCACGGCAAGGCCGCACGAATCGATGGCAAGCGTCCGCTGATCAAGAGTCATGTCAACACCTGGCTCCGCCAGCATCCGCAGGTTCTCGGTTTCACTTCCTGCCTGCCGAGACATGGCGGCACCGGTGCGGTCTATGTGATCCTCAAGCGCACCATGCTCGAAGGCCGCGACGAGTGATCGTCGCCTCAGGCGCCTCGATCTGCTCATTATTCATGATGCGTGACGCTTGCAGCCCAGCGGCCGACCCCCTAACCTTCGCATTCGCGCTTTTTCGCAAGCCTGACAGGTAGTCACATGTCCCTGGAAACACACTACACCGCGATCCTTGGCCAACTGGGCGAGGACGTCAACCGCGAGGGCCTACTCGATACGCCCAAGCGCGCCGCCAAAGCCATGCAGTACCTGTGCAAGGGCTACCAGCAGACACTGGAAGAAGTCACCAACGGAGCGTTGTTCAGCTCTGACAACAGCGAAATGGTGCTGGTGAAGAACATTGAGCTGTACTCTCTGTGCGAGCATCACATGCTGCCGTTCATCGGCAAGGCTCACGTCGCCTACCTGCCCAACGGCAAGGTACTCGGGCTTTCGAAAGTCGCACGGATCGTCGAGATGTATGCCCGTCGCCTGCAGATTCAGGAGAACCTCACGCGAGAAATCGCCGAGGCGATTCAGACGGTTACTGGCGCCTGGGGCGTGGCGGTTGTCATCGAGGCGCAGCACATGTGCATGATGATGCGCGGCGTCGAGAAGCAGAACTCGTCGATGGTCACTTCGGTCATGCTTGGACAGTTCCGCGAAAACGCCGCGACCCGCAGCGAGTTTCTCGGCCTGGTCAGGTAGCCGGGCAGGCTGGGAGGACGGCACGGTCCTCTCAGCCCATTCCCACAGCTTATCGCTGCGTTACGCCTTCCCGCCTAATCGAACATACCCGCATGCCGCGGATGACTGGCAACGCGCTGTAGCCACCCACAAATTGCCGGGTAGCTGTCCAGCCGGAAACCGCCCTCCTCGGCCACATGCGTATAGGCATACAACGCGACATCCGCAATCGAGTAATGGTCACCCACTAGATACGGCGTGCGCACCAGCTGCTGCTCCATGACGTCCAGTGCGTGGTAGCCGTCCAGCTGTTTGGCCGCATAGTCATCAAGACGATCGTCTGGCAGCCCTAGATAAACCTTGATGAACCTCGCCACTGCGATAAACGGCTCGTGGCTGTACTGCTCGAAGAACTGCCATTGCAGAACCTGAGTGCGCAGACGCGGATCCGAAGGGAGAAATTCCGACCCCTCCGCAAGGAAATTGAGGATCGCATTCGACTCCCACAGGCAGACGCCGTCCTCAAGTTCGAGCACAGGAATCTTGCCATTGGGGTTCTTTTTCAGAAAGGACTCTTCACGGCTTTCACCGCGGAGGATATCCACCGGAACCCATTCATAATCCCTACCGAGCAAATGCAGCATCAGCTTCACCTTGTAGCAATTGCCGGACCGATGATCGCCATAAACCCTGTACGCCATTTCTTCCCCCTGGGGCAACGCAGCGTCCTGATATTGGTTAAGCCGCCTCGATCACATCGGCCTCGCGCACCACGCCGGCTAGCCGCCGTATGCCTTCTCCCAGGCGTTCTGGCGCAACATGGCTGAAGTTAAGCCGTAAATATCCAGGATTACGCTCGGGATCGATGAAAAACGGTTCGCCAGGCATGAACACCACGTCCTGTGCCAGTGCCGGCTTCAATAAGGTGCGCGTATCCACCGGCCGCTTCACCTGCAACCAGAAGAACAGCCCACCCTGAGGAAGCTGCCAATCGGCAAGGTCGCTAAAATGCTCCTCCAGCGCCGCCTGCATCGCATCGCGGCGCAGGCGATAGAAGCGGCGCAGCTCGTTCAGGTGCGAAAGGTACTGCTCACTTCCCAGCCATTGCAGCGCCTGCCACTGGCCAATGCGGTTGGTATGCAGGTCGGCCGATTGCTTCAGCCGCAGCAGATACGGAAACAGATCCGGAGTCGCGATCAAATAGCCGACCCGTAGGCCCGGCAGCAGCGTCTTGGAGATCGTACCGGTGTATATCCAACTTGCCTTACGCATTCGACTGACGATGGGCCGGGCGCTGCCGTCGTCGAAAACCAGCTCGCGATAGGGCTCATCTTCGATCAGAGTCACATTGAACTCATCGAGGAGCGCCGCTACCGCGTCACGTTTTTCTTCGCTATAGCGAACCGCTGAAGGGTTCTGGAACGTCGGGATCAGGTAGGCAAAGGCAGGCTTGTGCTGTTCCAGCCGTTGACGCAGCGCGACCAGCGACGGCCCATCGGCTTCCTGCGGTACCGCCAGACAATCGGCACCGAACAACTGAAATGCCTGTAGCGCGGCCAGATAAGTCGGCGCCTCAAGTAACACCTCGGTGCCGCGATCAATGAACAGCTTCGACGCCAGATCCAGGGTTTGCTGGGAGCCGCTGACAATCAGCACCTGGCTGGCCGAACAGGCGACGCCGAGCGCACGCGCTTCAGCGGCGATGGCTTCGCGCAATGCAGGCTCCCCTTCGCTCATACCGTACTGACCCATGCTCGCCGGCATCTGTGCCCACTCGACCCTTGGCAACATCGATTCGGCGGGAAGGCCTCCGGCAAACGACATCACCTCGGGGCGCTGCGCAGCGGCAAGAATTTCACGGATCAGCGAGCTTTTCAGGCGGTCGACGCGTTCGGAGAAGGCCATGGGGCACCAGATGCAGAGTGGAATAAAATGAGTCAAACTACTTGACTTAAATTACGCCTACGACCGCGAATACGTCAATATGACTGACCTAAAAAAAAGCACAATTCAGCGCCAGATCATGGAGAGCTTCTTCCTTGGGTATCAGGCTTTCACAGCCAAGCCGGACGAGATGCTTGCCCGCCGCGGACTGTCTCGAGTTCATCATCGCATTCTGTTCTTTATCGCCAGCTATCCTGACCTCAGCGTGAAAGAGTTGCTCGGCTATCTCGGTGTAAGCAAGCAGGCACTGAACATACCGCTGCGGCAGCTCATCGAGATGCATCTGGTAGAAAGCCGAACGGCGGAAGACGACAAGCGCAAGCGCATGCTGCGTTTCACGCCTGAAGGCGCCAAGCTGGAGCAGGCACTTAGACGGGAGCAGGTACGCCTACTCGAACGGGTATTCAAGCAAATAGGAGACGAGGCAGTAGCCGGCTGGCTAGAGGTGAACCAAGCGCTAGCGGGCGGTGCGACACAAGATTAACCACGCTCGGCGCATATCAAGCGAAGCCTGCATAGATACGAGCCAGCGGAATCGCACTTCCAGGCGAGACGCCATCTTTTGATACAAAACGGTTGCCTGCTCAGGACCTGACAGGCAGCTACGGCCCGCTGACTGCGCCGCGCACCTTCTGCCATGAGCGTTCTATCGATGGATAAGACGAAAGTGTAAAACCTTATTCAGGACCGGGACACGGGCACAAAAAAGGGCGACCGAAGTCGCCCTTTTTCAACTGGATTACAGAACTTAGTTCTGGTTTTCCATTTGCGCGCGGATCAGATCACCAATGGTGGTCGGACCGGCAGCTGGTTCTACGTCCTGCTTGGTACGCAGTTCCTTCATCGCGTCCTTCTCGTCCTCAACGTCTTTCGACTTGATGGAGAGGCTGATAACGCGGCTCTTGCGGTCGATGCTAATGATCTTGGCTTCGACTTCTTCGCCTTCTTTCAGGACGTTACGCGCATCTTCAACGCGATCACGGCTGATTTCAGAGGCTTTCAGTGTGGCTTCGATATCGTTACCCAGATCGATGATGGCGCCTTTGGCGTCAACTTCTTTCACGGTACCGCGAACGATGCTGCCCTTGTCATTGACGGCCGCGTAGTTGGAGAACGGATCGTCTTCCAGCTGCTTGATGCCCAGGGAGATGCGCTCACGCTCCGGATCAACCGACAGAATGACGGTGTCCAGCTCGTCGCCCTTCTTGAAGCGACGCACAGCTTCTTCGCCGGCTTCGTTCCAGGAGATGTCGGACAGGTGAACCAGACCGTCGATGCCGCCGTCCAGACCAATGAAGATACCGAAATCGGTGATCGACTTGATGGTGCCGGAGATGCGGTCGCCCTTGTTGAACTGGCCGGAGAAGTCTTCCCATGGGTTGGACTTGCACTGCTTGATGCCCAAGGAGATACGACGACGCTCTTCGTCGATGTCCAGAACCATGACTTCCACTTCGTCGCCGACCTGTACGACCTTCGACGGGTGGATGTTCTTGTTGGTCCAGTCCATTTCGGAAACGTGCACCAGGCCTTCGACACCCTCTTCCAGCTCGGCGAAGCAGCCGTAGTCGGTGAGGTTGGTAACACGCGCCATTACGCGAGTGTTCTCCGGGTAACGGGCCTTGATGGCAACCCATGGGTCTTCGCCCAGCTGCTTCAGACCCAGGGAGACGCGGTTGCGCTCGCGGTCGAACTTCAGCACCTTGACGTCGATCTCGTCGCCAACATTAACGATCTCGGAAGGATGCTTGATGCGCTTCCAGGCCATGTCGGTGATGTGCAGCAGGCCGTCCACGCCACCCAGGTCGACGAATGCGCCGTAGTCGGTGAGGTTCTTGACGATACCCTTGACCTGCTGGCCTTCCTGCAGCGATTCCAGCAGCGCTTCGCGCTCGGCGCTGTTCTCGGCTTCCAGGACGCTACGACGGGAAACGACAACGTTGTTGCGCTTCTGGTCCAGCTTGATGACCTTGAACTCGAGTTCCTTGCCTTCCAGGTGAGTGGTATCACGCACTGGACGGACATCAACCAGGGAACCTGGCAGGAACGCACGGATGCCGTTAACGTCGACCGTGAAGCCGCCCTTAACCTTACCGTTGATAACGCCCTTGACCACTTCCTCAGCTGCGAAAGCCGCTTCCAGAACAATCCAGCACTCGGCACGCTTGGCTTTTTCGCGGGACAGCTTGGTTTCACCGAAGCCATCTTCAACCGCGTCCAGCGCAACGTGAACTTCGTCACCCACGCTGATGGTCAGCTCGCCCTGCTCGTTGTAGAACTGCTCGACCGGGATGACGCCCTCGGACTTCAGACCGGCATGGACGGTGACCCAGTCACCATCGATGTCGACCACGATGCCGGTGATGATCGCACCCGGCTGCATGTCGAGGGTTTTTAGGCTTTCTTCAAAAAGTTCTGCAAAGCTTTCGCTCATGTGTATTCCTGCTGTTTTTCGGGCGAGGATCCGCCCAATCTCCACATCCCAGATAACGTGGGTTCATTCATATAAAAAAAGGCCTGTGGGACTAGCTCTGGTCTCCCACATGCCTCCTTGTTAACAGTCCTGAACCTCAGGAACCGTCGAGCCGCCCTGTGGCAGCCAGTCATCAGGCGAAATCGCGCTTGGCGACTTCGCTCAGAATCTGTCCTAACACCTGCTCGATGGATAGCTCGGTCGAATCCAGCTGTACGGCATCGTCTGCCGGCTTCAGCGGAGCCACTTCACGCTGGGTATCACGCTCATCACGCGCCCGTATCTCATCGAGAAGACTCGCGAGATTAACATCATCACCCTTGGCCTTCAACTGCAGGAAGCGCCGGCGCGCCCTTTCCTCCGCGCTGGCGGTGAGGAATATCTTCAAGGGCGCGTCAGGAAAAACCACAGTTCCCATGTCACGACCATCCGCGACGAGTCCAGGCGGTTCGCGGAATGCCTTCTGACGCTGCAACAACGCCTCGCGCACAGCAGGCAACGCCGCAACCTGCGAAGCCCCGGCCCCAACCTGTTCGTTACGAATCGCCTGGGTGACCTCCTCGCCTTCGAGAACGATCCGCATCCCATGACCGTTTTTATCCGCACCGAATTGCACATCCAGATGAGCGGCCAGAACCTTGAGCGATTCCTCGTTGGTCAGGTCGACGCCATGGTTGCGCGCAGCGAAGGCAAGCAAACGGTAAAGTGCACCGGAATCGAGAAAATTCCATCCCAGCTTGGCCGCCAGCAGCGCCGCAACTGTGCCCTTGCCGGAGCCGCTCGGGCCGTCAATGGTTATGACCGGGACCTGGCTGATCATGAATTACCCTCCACACTTACACGCATCCCAGCCCGCTCGGCCAGTGCAAGAAAGTTCGGGAACGACGTGGCGACGTTGGCGCAGTCGTGGATGCGGATCGGCGCACTGGCTCGAAGCGCAGCGACACTGAAGGACATCGCGATGCGATGATCACCGTGGGCCCAGACCTCGCCGCCGCCAAAGGCCGCATCGCCCTCAATGATAATCCCGTCCGGGGTCGGAGTGGCCTTGACGCCGAGTGTTTGCAGACCATCGGCCATCACCTGGATACGGTCGGACTCCTTGACCCGCAGTTCCTCGGCACCGCGCAATGTCGTTCGCCCTTCCGCACAGGCCGCCGCGACGAACAGCACCGGGAACTCGTCGATTGCGAGCGGGACGAGGTCTTCAGGTATATCGATACCCCGGAGCTGAGCAGCGCGAACACGGATATCCGCAACCGGCTCGCCACCCACTTCACGCAAGTTGGTCAGTTCGATATCGCCCCCCATCAGCTTGAGGATATCGATGATACCGGTACGGGTCGGGTTGACCCCGACGTGCTCAAGCGTAACGTCGGAGCCTGGCGCGATACTGGCCGCAACCATGAAGAATGCGGACGAAGAGATATCGGCGGGCACTTCAATCTGCGTCGAACGCAGCTTATGACCGGGCTCGACCGTGGCAGTACTTCCCTCGACCTTCACCGGGTAGCCGAAGCCCTGCAGCATCCGCTCGGTGTGATCCCGCGTCGGTGCAGGCTCGGTCACCGATGTTTTCTCTGCGGCGTAAAGACCGGCAAGGAGCAGGCAGGATTTGACCTGTGCGCTGGCCATCGGCATCTCGTAATGCATGCCGGACAGCTTCTGACCGCCGCGAATGGTCAATGGCGGGCGCCCTTCGGCCGCTGTCTCGATCACCGCTCCCATGTCGCGCAGTGGCTTGGCCACGCGATTCATCGGTCGCTTGGACAGCGAAGCGTCCCCCGTCAGAGTGGTATCGAAGGGCTGAGCGGCCAGCAGCCCGGACAGCAGGCGCATCGAGGTACCGGAATTGCCGAGGTAGATCGGGCCTGGCGGCGGCTTCAGGCCGTGCAGGCCAACGCCATGGACGGTAACGCGCCCTTGATTCGGCCCTTCGATGACCACACCCATGTCGCGGAATGCCTGAATGGTCGCGAGGGCATCCTCGCCCTCGAGGAAACCGTCCACCTCGGTGGTACCTTCGGCAAGCGAGCCGAGCATGATCGAACGGTGGGAGATGGATTTGTCGCCTGGCACACGAAGTTGACCGTTGAGGCTGCCGCCAGGGCTGGCGAGGAAGATCAGATCTTTGGAATGCATAACGTCCACATAGGCTCTGCGAGCCAGTATTTTGCTGAAATGTTCGCGGGCAGCCTTGGCGCGCGTGAACACGCCCAACAACGTATGCCCGTCTCCTTCATCGACCGCGGCGCGTAGCGCGTCGAGGTCGGCACGAAAATCGTCCAAGGTATGCAGCACCGCCTCGCGGTTGGCGAGAAAAATGTCGTGCCACATCACCGGATCGCTGCCCGCAATGCGGGTGAAGTCGCGAAACCCGCCGGCGGCATAACGGAATATCTCGAGATTCTCGTTCCGCTTCGCCAACGAGTCCACCAAACCGAAAGCCAGCAGATGGGGAAGATGGCTGGTAGCCGCCAAGACGCCGTCATGATGCTGAACGCCCATGTGCTCGACATCCGCACCCAGCGCGCGCCAAAGCCCGTCGACAAGCGCCAGTGCGGCTGGATCAGTGCCTTCCAACGGCGTCAGGATCACCTTGTGTCGCCGGAAGAGCGTGCTTTCGGCAGCCGTTACACCGCTCTGTTCCGAGCCGGCTATCGGATGCCCGGGCACGAAACGCGGTGGCATTCTTCTGAACTGTTTTTCGGCACAACGCACCACGTTGCCCTTGGCGCTGCCAACATCGGTCAGCACAGCGCTCCCGAGGTCAAGGGACGCAAGCTCCGCCAGCACGCGCTCCATCGCCAGGATCGGAACGGCCAGCTGAATGACATCCGCCCCCAGGCACGCTTCCGCAAGGCTATCAGCACAGCGATCCACTACACCAAGCTCGACGGCTAGTTCGCGAGAGCGAGCGTCCAGATCGAAACCGACCACCTCGCCACAGAGCCCGCCTTCCCTCAGCCCCTTCGCGAACGAGCCACCAATCAGCCCCAGACCGACAACGACCAGTCGCCGCACCATTGGCACATCTGGAAGCGGTTCCACGTTTCTGCTCAACGTCCGAGCGCCTTGCGCAAGACATCCAGAAAACGGATATTTTCCGCTTCAGTGCCGATGGAAACCCGTAGGAAAGTCGGCATCCCATAGCTGGCGACCGGCCGAACGATAACGCCGTCGCGCAGCAATGCCTGATTCACGGGAGCCGCATCACAACCGAAGTCGACCGCAATGAAGTTGCCTTTCGAGGGAATCCAATCCAATCCCATCTGCTTGAAACCAGCCTCGAGTTGAAGCATACCGGCCGCGTTGCAAGCCCGGCTCTCGGTCAGATACCGAATGTCGTCCAACGCGGCACAAGCCGCCGCAAGCGCGAGGCTGTTGACATTGAATGGCTGACGCACCCGATTCAGCACGTCGGCAATCTCTGCCGAACAGATCGCATAACCCACACGCAACGCAGCCAACCCGTACGCTTTGGAGAACGTCCTGGAAACCAGCAGATTGGGATGCGAAGCCAGGAAACTCAATCCATCCGGCAGCTCTCCTCCATCGGCATACTCGATATAGGCCTCGTCCAGCACGACCAATACATGGTTCGGCACACCGGAGAGAAAGCGTTGCAGCGCCTCGGCGCCGAACCAAGTGCCAGTGGGATTGTTGGGGTTGGCGATGAACACGACACGAGTGTTCTCGTCGATAGCCGCCAGCATGGCCTTCAGATCGTGGCCCCATTGCCGGGCCGGGACCGCCTTCACTTGCGCACCGACAGCCTGGGTGACGATGGGATAGACCGCGAACGCATGCTCACTGAATACCGCATTCAGGCCTGGGGCAAGGTAGGCACGCGCGACCAGTTCAAGGATATCGTTGGAGCCGTTGCCGAGCGTCACCTGTTCGATGGCGACGCCATACCGCTCGGCCAGCTTTTGCTTGAGTTCGAAGCCGTTGCCATCGGGATACCGGGTCAGCTCGTCGAGCTGTGCCCGGATCGCCTCGATGACTTTCGGGCTGGGGCCCAGCGGGTTTTCGTTGCTGGCCAGTTTTACGATCGTAGCGGGATCGAGATCGAGTTCACGAGCCAGTTCGTCCACCGGCTTGCCCGGCACGTAGGGCGACAGTTTTTGCACGCCTGGCTGAGCCAGGGCGAGGAAATCACAGCTCATACATTAAGCCTCAAGCTCAAGCGGCAAGCGGCAAGAAAAAGCCAGTGCTTGTGGCTCGTAGCTCGACGCTTGCGGCTGTTTTTAAAGTACCGCTTTCGGATAGGACCCCAGCACCTTGAGTGCCACCGCCTCTCGCCCGATCTTCTCCAGAACATCCTTTATTAGCGGCTCCTGGTGATGACCGATGCAGTCGATGAAAAAAACGTAGGTCCATTTACCGCTGCGAGAAGGACGAGTTTCGATCCGTGTGAGATCGATACCATTGGAATGAAACGGCATCAGCAATTCATGCAGCGCGCCCGGTTTGTTGCGCATAGAAACGATGATCGAGGTCTTGTCATCGCCAGTAGGCGGAACTTCCTGGCTGCCAATGATGAGAAAGCGCGTGGAGTTATCCGGGCGGTCCTCGATCTTTTCGGCAATCTTGCTAAGGCCATAAAGCTGGGCGGCCATGTCGCCTGCGATCGCAGCGGAGTTCCATTCACTTTTCACCCGTTTGGCTGCATCGGCATTGCTGGAAACCGCCACGCGTTCAACGTTCGGATAATGCGCGTCCAGCCACTTGCGACACTGCGCCAGCGATTGTGCATGGGAATAGATGCGAGTGATGCGGTCGGTCTTGGTCGTTTCGCCGATCAACAGATGATGATGGATACGCAACTCGACTTCACCGCAGATGACGATGTCGTGCTCCAGAAAACTGTCGAGGGTGTGGTTGACCGCACCCTCAGTGGAGTTTTCCACCGGCACCACGCCGAAGTTGACCGCACCGGCGACCACCTCACGAAACACCTCGTCGATGGCAGCCATAGGCTTGCTGATTACAGAGTGCCCGAAATGCTTGAGCGCTGCGGCCTGTGAGAAGGTACCTTCCGGCCCGAGATAGGCAACTCGCAGTGGCTGCTCCAGAGCCAGGCAGGACGACATGATCTCCCGAAAAAGGCGCGCCATTTCTTCGTTGTCCAGCGGCCCCTTGTTCAGCTCCATGATGTGCTTGAGCACCCAGGCTTCACGCTCGGGACGATAGAACACCGCCTCCTCGCCTTCGGCCAGTGATGCGGTCTTGACCCGCGCGACGTCCTGAGCACAACGGGCACGCTCGCTGATCAGCTCGAGAATTTTCTCGTCGAGACTGTCGATGCGTACACGCAGCGCCTTCAGCCGGTCGACATCACTCATCAGCCGCGCTCCTTCTCGAATTCGCGCATATAGGCCACCAGCGCCTCGACGGCATCCAGGCCCACCGCGTTATAGATGGAGGCACGCATGCCGCCGACCGAGCGATGACCTTTCAGGTTGAGCAGTCCGCGGGCCTCAGCCCCAACCAGAAATGCCTTGTCCAATTGCTCGTCGGCCAGCCTGAACGGCACGTTCATCCAGGAGCGGGCATTGCTGGAGATCGGGTTGGAATAGAAGTCGCTGGAATCGATTACCCCGTAGAGCAGCTCCTTCTTGGCGCGATTGCGCTGCTCCATCGCTTCAACGCCACCCTGCTCTTTCAGCCATTCGAATACCAGGCCGGAGAGATACCAGGAGAAGGTCGCAGGCGTGTTGTACATGGAGCCGTTGTCGGCGGCGACCTTGTAATCCAGCATGGTCGGGCAGCTGGAACGCGCACGACCGAGCAGGTCCTCGCGAATGATCACTACCACCAAACCCGATGGGCCGATGTTCTTCTGCGCGCCCGCATAGATCAGGCCGAACCGGGAAACATCCAGCTGACGCGAGAGGATGTCAGAAGACATGTCGACTACCAGCGGCGTGTCGCCAAGCTCCGGTATCCAATCGAACTGCAAACCGCCGATGGTTTCGTTGCTGGCGTAGTGCAGATAGGCCGCATTGTCGCTGAGCGCCCACTCGTTCTGGCCGGGAATCGCGAAGTAATCGTAAGGCTTGGCGCTGGCAGCAACATTGATATGGCCGAAACGCTTAGCCTCTTCAATGCTCTTGCGTGACCAAATACCCGTGTCGATGTAATCCGCGACGCCGCCCTCGGGCAGCAGATTCAACGGGATCTCGGCAAACTGCTGGCTGGCACCACCCTGCAGAAACAGCACCTTGTAATTCGAGGGAATGCTCAGCAGATCGCGTAAATCCTGCTCAGCCTTCTCAGCGATCGCCGTGTATTCGTCGCTGCGATGGCTCATTTCCATCACGGACAAACCGCGGCCCTGCCAATCGAGGAGTTCAGCCTGGGCGCGCTGCAGCACCGCCTCAGGAAGCGCGGCCGGGCCGGCGCAGAAGTTAAAGGCGCGTTTGCTCATCTTCGTTCTCTCAAAACGGTCGATACTTGCTCGCTCTGTTCGCGACCTAAGGTCATCTCAGAGCTTGCCATTCCTTCATGCAGCAGGGTCTGCAACGAAACGACGGCGAAGCCTTTAGGGGCTGCGCCGTCGCTTGATCAGTTGTCGTCGTCGGTAGGCACTACGTCTGGCGGAACGTCCCCCCCGCCGCCGAGCAAGTCATCTTCGCTTGGCTCGGTGCTGACAACGGGCATTTCCTTATCCAGGGCATCCTCGTCGATAACCGCTTCGATATCGTCCAGGACGTCCTCCTCAGAGGGTTCCTGAACCCGCTCGAGGCCAACCAGATGTTCGTTCTTGCCCAGCTTGATCAACGTGACACCCTGAGTGTTACGACCCAGCGATGAAACCTCATCGACACGGGTCCGAACTAGCGTGCCTTGATCGGAAATCAACATGATTTCCTCGCCCTGCTGCACCTGGACAGCACCGACCAAGGGGCCGTTGCGCTCGTTGGTCACCATGGCAATAACACCCTGGCCACCACGACCGCGACGTGGGAACTCGTCGATCACGGTGCGCTTGCCGTAGCCATTGAGGCTCGCGGTGAGAATCTGCGCATCGGGCTCGGGAATCAGCATGGAGATCAGACGCTGGCCTTCGGGCAGGCGCATGCCGCGAACGCCACGGGCGGTGCGACCCATGGTGCGCACATGCTTCTCCTTGAAGCGGATTACTTTACCGCCATCGGAAAACAGCATGACTTCACGGGCGCCATCGGTCACCGCAGCGGCGATCAGTGTATCGCCCTCTTCCAAGCCGAGCGCGATCAGACCGACACTGCGTGGGCGGCTGAACTGAGACAGCGGGGTCTTCTTCACGGTGCCCTTGGCGGTCGCCATGAAGATGTAGGTGCCGGTCGGCTCGTCTACCGACTCGTCGGTTTCGTCACCTTCGAGGAGCTCTTCAGCTTCATCGGTTTCGCTGATGATTTCCGCATCTTCGACATCGTCGTCGCCGTTCAGCTGTTGCTGACGCGCGGCCTCGATATCCACTTGCAGCATGGCGGTGATGTATTCGCCTTCGGTCAGCGGCAGCAGGTTGACCAGCGGCCGACCGCGCGATGCGCGCGAGGCCTCGGGAATCTCATACGTCTTGAGCCAATACACCTTGCCCTTGCTGGAGAACAGCAACAGCGTGGTGTGGCTGTTGGCAACCAGCAGGTGCTCGACGTAATCCTCTTCCTTGACGCCTGTGGCCGCCTTGCCTCGTCCACCGCGACGCTGCGCCTGATAGGCCGCCAGCGGCTGCGATTTGGCATAGCCGCCATGGGAGATGGTGACGACGCGCTCTTCTTCGGTGATCAGGTCCGCCAGTGTCAGGTCCAGACGCGCTTCAAGAATCTCGGTACGACGTGCGTCGCCGAAGTCGCGCTTGACGCCTTCGAGCTCCTCACGGATGACTTCCATCAGGCGTACCGGGTCGGTCAGGATGCGGATCAGTTCGCCGATCTGGGTCAGGATTTCCTGATATTCGCTGAGCAGCTTCTCATGCTCGAGACCAGTCAGGCGATGCAGGCGCAGGTCCAGAATGGCCTGGGCCTGCTCCGGTGAGAGGTAGTATTTTCCGTCGCGCAGGCCGTATTGCGGATCGAGGCCTTCAGGACGGCAGGAGTCAGCACCGGCACGCTCCACCATCGACTCGACAGCACTGGACTCCCACGCCTCGGCAATCAACGCCTCTTTGGCTTCAGCCGGCGTCGGCGACGCCTTGATCAAGGCGATAACCGGGTCGATATTGGAAAGCGCAACCGCCTGCCCTTCGAGAATATGCCCACGCTCACGCGCCTTGCGCAGCTCATAAACAGTCCGGCGGGTGACGACCTCACGGCGATGACGCACGAAGGCCTCAAGCAACTCCTTCAGATTCAACGTGCGCGGCTGGCCGTCGATAAGCGCCACCACGTTGATGCCGAACACGCTCTGCAGCTGGGTCTGAGCGTAGAGGTTGTTGAGGACAACCTCTGGCACTTCACCGCGGCGCAGCTCGATCACTACGCGCATGCCGTCCTTGTCGGACTCATCGCGCAGCTCGGTGATACCTTCGAGCTTCTTTTCCTTGACCAGCTCGGCGATCTTCTCGATCAGCCGCGCTTTGTTCAGCTGATAAGGCAGTTCGGTGATGACGATCTGCTGACGGCCACCGACCTTGTCGATGTCTTCGATGGTCGAGCGGGCACGCATATAGATGCGTCCGCGACCGGTGCGGTAGGCCTCTACGATGCCGGCGCGACCGTTGATAATGCCCGCGGTCGGGAAGTCCGGCCCCGGAATGAACTGCATGAGTTCATCAATGGTGATATCGGCGTTTTCGATCAGCGCCAGGCAACCGTCGATGACTTCACTGAGGTTGTGCGGCGGAATGTTGGTCGCCATGCCCACGGCGATACCGCTGGAGCCGTTGACCAGCAGGTTCGGAATCTTGGTCGGCATGACCGCCGGAATCTGCTCGGTGCCATCGTAGTTGGGCACCCAGTCGACGGTTTCCTTGTCCAGGTCGGCCAGCAGCTCGTGGGCCAGCTTGGCCATCCGCACTTCGGTGTAACGCATGGCGGCGGCATTATCGCCATCGACCGAGCCGAAGTTACCTTGGCCATCGACCAGCATGTAACGCAACGAGAAAGGCTGCGCCATCCGCACGATGGTGTCGTATACCGCCGAGTCACCGTGAGGGTGGTATTTACCGATCACGTCACCGACCACACGGGCGGATTTCTTGTATGGCTTGTTCCAGTCGTTACCCAGCTCGCTCATGGCAAAAAGCACACGACGATGCACGGGCTTCAATCCGTCGCGCGCATCCGGCAGCGCCCGCCCGACAATTACGCTCATGGCGTAGTCGAGGTAGGACTGCTTGAGTTCGTCTTCGATATTGACCGGGAGGATTTCTTTGGCCAGTTCGCCCATGGAAGCCTGGTTCCTTATAGTCAGCAGGGTCCTGCGATTAAGCGCGGGATAGTATCACAGCTGGCGAGCCGGAGGCTCCAGGATGCACACCCGGGAAGAGATGTCCCGGGCGTGGCCAGGTGCTCAATGGAGTCGCTTGCGGCTCATCAAGGCGGCGAGCTTGGCCGCGCTCGGTCGCTCGACTATGCCCTTTTCGGTCACGATGGCATCGATGAGATCTGCTGGCGTCACATCGAATACCGGATTGAACGCATCGACCTCCGCCGCGAACCGCTGGCCGTTGACCTCCAGCAACTCGCTACCGGTACGCTCCTCAATCGGTATGTCGTCGCCGGTTTCCAGCTCCATGTCGATGGTCGAGCTTGGCGCCACCACCATGAACCGCACGCCATGGTGCATGGCCAGGACGGCGAGCTGGTAGGTGCCGATCTTGTTGGCAACGTCACCATTGGCGGTAATTCGATCGGCCCCGACAATCACCCAGGTGATGCCGCGTGTCTTCATTAAATGCGCCGCAGCCGAGTCGGCATTCAGCGTGACCGGCACGCCCTCGCCTGCCAGTTCCCATGCGGTCAGCCGCGAGCCCTGCAGCCAGGGGCGGGTCTCGTCGGCGTAAACGCACTCGACAAGCCCTTCCAGGTGCGCCGCGCGGATCACGCCAAGCGCGGTTCCGAAACCACCGGTAGCCAACGCACCGGTATTGCAGTGAGTGAGCAGGTTCTGCGGATTGCCCTGGTGCTTGCGAATCAGATCGACACCGAACTGCGCCATGGTCAGGTTGGCTTCGCGATCACTGGCATGAATGGATATAGCCTGGGCCTCAGCAGCTGCCAACGGATCTTCACCTGGCTTCAGACGGTCGAGCCGCTCACGCATCTGATTCAGCGCCCAAAACAGGTTGACGGCGGTCGGGCGTGAATCGGCAAGCACCTTGAAGTCTGCTTCCAGCGCCGCACGCCAGTCGCTGCCTTCGGCGAGCCGAGCCCTGAGCCCCAGTGCCAGCCCATAGGCCGCGCTGATACCGATTGCCGGAGCGCCGCGTACAACCATCTCGCGGATAGCCGTGGCAACAGCTGCCGCAGAATCGTAGGTGTGCCACACCTCTTCTAGCGGCAGTTTGCGCTGGTCGAGCAAACGCAGCTGCCCGTCCTGCCACTCGATAGCCTTCACTTTTTCCGCGGCCAACAAGCGTTCGCGCATGGCAATCCTCTCTCTTTTTTACTGGCGCCCCTGACCATCAGGGACGTAACCGGTCCGTTCACAACGGCGAGCCGGCGCATGAAAAAGCCCGGTCGTCTCCGAACCGGGCTTCAACATTCGATAGGGTCATGCGGAGTGATAAGAACACTCGCGCCTCCATACCCGGGCGCGAATCCTAATCGACTGATTTTTCCAGCACAAGCAAAGGCCGTTCGCGCGATCGGCAGACGCGAACTGCGTCGACCTGCGACCTATTCGCGATTCGGCTGCGGAGTGAGGCGCAGATACGGCTTCACTGCGCGATAGCCCTTCGGGAAGCGCTGCTTGAGCTCCTCTTCATCCTGAAGCGAAGGCACGATCACCACCTCGTCGCCGTCCTGCCAGTTAGCCGGCGTCGCGACCTTATGGTTGTCGGTCAACTGCAGTGAATCGATCACGCGAAGGATTTCATTGAAGTTGCGCCCGGTGCTCGCCGGATAGGTAATGATCAGACGCACTTTCTTGTTCGGATCGATGACGAACAGCGAGCGTACCGTTAGCGTGTCGTTGGCATTGGGGTGAATCAGGTCGTACAGCTCGGACACCTTGCGATCGGCGTCAGCCAGGATCGGGAAGTTGACCCGCGTACTCTGGGTCTCGTTGATGTCATCAATCCATTTCACATGCGAATCAACCGGGTCCACTGACAGCGCGATGGCCTTGACGTTGCGCTTGGCGAACTCATCTTTCAGCTTGGCGGTTAAGCCGAGCTCGGTGGTGCAGACCGGCGTGAAGTCTGCCGGGTGAGAGAACAGCACGCCCCAGCTGTTACCGAGCCATTCGTGAAAGCGGATGCGGCCTTCATTGGAGTCCTGTTCGAAATCGGGTGCGATGTCACCGAGACGGATGCTCATGTCTTCTCTCTCCTCATGCAGTTGCGCTGATAACGACCGCATTGAGGCGGTCGGTCCTGATCCTTTATCTCAGGCCGTCTTACGGGCCTGCTGGGCGATACGATTTTGCAGGCGATACAGGTAGGCGAAGCCCTGCTCCCAACGGGTATGCCCCGACTGGGTGTTGATATGGCCGGCGCCACCCAGAATGACGGTGTCGCTCCCCCAATCGAGGCCCAGCTCGATAGCCCGATCCGCTGTAGCGGCGGCATCGTTGTCGGAGCCGATCAACAGGCTTGGAAAGGGCAGAACCTGGCGTGGAATCGGTGCGAAATTACGCAGGGCGTCAGGGCAGCCGGTACGCT
The DNA here is from genome assembly GCF_003325755.1 of Pseudomonas sp. SST3. Next base: position 191,090 of record NZ_QORI02000007.1, read on the forward strand.
GCACGTCGGCCGGAGCGACCAGCAGTGCACCACGAACCCGCTGCAGCGTGTCGACCGAGGCATGCTCAACCCAATGTGCGACGGTGATGCAGCCCAGGCTGTGCGCGACAAGGATTACTGGATGGGCGCTCATAGCGATGCTGCGATCCAGCTCGGCAACCCATTGCTCGCGGCGAGGGCCCAACCAATCGGACTGCTCTACCCTCGCGCTGTTAGGAAGGCTGCGCTGCCAATGGCTTTGCCAGTGGTCATCAGGCGAACCTTGCCAACCGGGCACTATCACATAACGGATCGATTCGCTGCGCATCGCGGTGTGCCTCCGAAGTAATGGAAGCCAGTCTAGACACAAGCACAACAGCCCGAAAAAGAATAAGAAATTATTTACTTATAACTTATTCAAAAAAGACAGCCGAACGACTCGTCTTTGCTCAGGCTAGCTGCACAGCCCCAGACTCGATGGCAGTTCTATCCGCCAAGCGAACAGTACGCCAGGCGTTGTATGCCATCAGCAGCATGCCCAGAACAAAGGTGCCGCCGCCAATCAGGCGCACCAGATAGCCGGGATGGCTGGCTTCAAGCGCTTCGACAAAGGAATAGGTCAGCGTGCCGTCGTCGTTGATCGCACGCCACATCAGCCCTTGGGTGATGCCGTTGACCCACATCGAAGCGATGTAGAGCACGGTGCCGATAGTCGCCAACCAGAAGTGGGTGTTGATCAGCCCCACGCTGTACATCTGCTCGCGTCCCCAGAGTTTGGGAATCATGTGATAGAGCGTGCCGATGGAAATCATCGCGACCCAGCCGAGGGCGCCGGCGTGAACGTGGCCGATAGTCCAGTCGGTGTAATGGGATAGCGCATTGACGGTCTTGATGGCCATCATCGGTCCCTCGAAGGTGGACATACCGTAGAACGCCAGGGATACCACCAGAAAGCGCAGGATCGGGTCGGTGCGCAATTTATGCCAGGCGCCCGACAGCGTCATCATTCCGTTGATCATGCCGCCCCAGCTCGGAGCCAACAGTACCACTGACATCGCCATCCCCAAGCTCTGCGCCCAATCCGGCAGCGCCGTGTAGTGCAGGTGATGCGGACCGGCCCAGATGTACAGGCTGATGATTGCCCAGAAATGCACGATGGACAGGCGATAGGAATACACCGGCCGCCCGGCCTGCTTCGGCACGAAGTAGTACATCATCCCGAGAAAGCCCACCGAGAGAATGAAACCCACCACGCTGTGGCCGTACCACCACTGAATCATCGCGTCCGTGGCGCCGGAATAGACCGAGTAGGACTTGAACAGGGTCACCGGAATGGCGACGTGATTGATGACGTGCACCATCGCCGTCACGACGATAAAGGCACCGTAGAACCAGTTGGCGACATAGATGTGCTGAGTCCGGCGCCGCGCGATCGTGCCGATGAATAGATAGGCATACGCCGCCCATACCAGTGTCATCCAGAGCGCGATGGGCCACTCCATCTCGGCATATTCCTTGGAGGATGTGAGGCCGAGCGGGTAGCTGAGCAGCATGGCGACAATCGCCGCCTGCCAGCCCCAGAACACGAAATTAGCCAACCAGTCCGAAATCAACCTCACCTTGCAGGTGCGCTGGACGACATAGAACGAGGTCGCGAACAGCGCTCCACCGCCGAACGCGAAAATCACAAGATTGGTGTGGACCGGACGCAGGCGCCCGAAACTGGTCCATGGCAAGCCAAGGTTGAGCTGCGGCCAGACCAGCTGAGCCGCGAGGATAGCTCCCATGCCCATCCCGAGCACGCCCCAGAACAGCGTCATCAGAGTAAAGCGACGGACAACCTCGTAGTTGTATATCGGGGTCGTCTCAATAAAAGGTGCAGCGGTCATAGCATTCCCAAACAGATGAGTGATAGCTGAACGCCGTTACTGGCCAGCTGGTCAAATCGGCGTGATAGCAATTGAGCGGAGTTCGGAAAGTGTGTGGTGAAAAATAAAATAAAGATAACGAATATTGATGAGCTTTAAATAAGATAATTTTGATACAAATTTGAAATACTCATAGCAACTATCAGCGATGGCTGATGGATTTTCCTTGGCGAGACCAACTCTCAAGGAAAGTAACTCAGCTCGATTGCAGGCGTTTTTATCGCTCCAGCTTGACCATCATCCCGGCAGCACAATACTGTATCCATATACAGTAGTCCGGATATCCATCGTCATGTCATCCGAGGTCGCACTTAACCATCTGCTCGATGCGCGCCGTTTGTGGCGCGGCCAGGCCAGAATCATATTGCCCGACACCCAGCCAACTGGGCATGCCGTGCTGGATGCAGCGTTGCCCGGCGGTGGTTGGCCGAGATCGGCATTGAGCGAAATTCTCTTCGCCAGTACCGGCATCGGCGAACTGCGCCTGCTCTGGCCGACCCTGGCGCGACTGACCACGGCCAACGAACGCGTGGTGTTGGTGGCGCCACCTCATAGGCCCTATCCCCATGCCTGGCTGGCTGCTGGTGTCGATCTTCGTCAGTTGACGATTATCAGCGCTCAGGGCCGCGACGCCTTGTGGGCCGCCGAGCAATGCCTGCGCTCAGGCAGTTGCGGGGCGGTGCTGTGCTGGCCGCAGCAAGCCGATGATCGCGCCCTGCGTCGCCTGCAGGTCGCCGCCGAAACCGGTCAAACGCTGGCTTTTGCCTATCGCCCACTGAGTGAGGCGATCAACCCTTCGCCGGCGGCATTGCGCCTGGCTGTCGAAGCCCAACCGGCACAATTGCGTGTGCTCAAGTGCCGCGGCGGCCTGGCGCCGGCGCGCCCGATTCCCACTGCGGCGTGCCATTGAGATGGCCATGCTCTGGGTCTGCATCCTGCTACCGCAACTGGCCATGGATGGTGTGCTGCGCAACCGCACCAATGCCGGGGCGCCACTGGCGCTCTTGAGTGGAACACCACAACGTCGCGTGTTGCAGGCGGTTAATCCGGCCGCACGGTCTCTCGGCCTCAGGCCGGGGCAATCTTTGATCGCCGCCCAGGCGCTGACTCGCGGCTTCGCCACTGCCGACTATGACCTGGCCTCGATCGAGCGCTGGCAGCAATTCCTCGCGGCCTGGGCCTACGGTTTCAGTTCGCAAGTCAGCCTGCATTACCCGCGTTGTCTGCTACTGGAAGTGCAATCCAGCCTCGGCCTGTTCGGCCCCTGGCCTCGCCTGGAGGCGCGTCTGCGCGAGGAACTCACCACGCTGGGCTTTGGCCATCGCATCACCCTGGCGCCCAACCCGGCCGCCGCGCGTATCCTGGCTAACGTACATGACGGCCTGGCGGTGATGGATTCCGAGACATTGCGGTGCGTGCTGGGTCCACTGCCGATAGAACGCATCGGGCTGCCGCGTGAAGTGGCGACCGCTTTTGTCCGCATGGGTCTGCGAACACTGAAGCAGGTCCTCGCCCTGCCCCGCGATGGCTTGGCGCGGCGCTTCCCCGCAGAAGTATTGAGACACCTCGACACTCTGTTTGAGCATCGTCCTTTGGCATTGGATTTCTATCGGCCGCCAGACCGCTTCGATGCTCGAATTGAGTTGAATTTCGAGGTCGAGTCGAATCAGGCACTGCTGTTTCCGCTGCGCCGCCTGACCGCCGATCTCGCCGCATACCTGGCCGGCCGTGACAGCGGTGTGCAGCGCTTCACTTTGCTTCTGGAGCACCGCAACCTGGCCGACAGCCAGATGCCGGTCGGCCTGCTCAGCGCCGAACGGGATCCGGCCATGCTGTTCGAGCTGACCCGTGGCCGCCTGGAGCAACTGCAGCTGCCGGCACCGGTACTGGCGGTGCGCCTGGTCGCGCGCGAGCTGCCGGCCTTCGTCCCAGAGCATCGTGAACTGTTCGACGAGCGCCCACAGCAATCATTGCCTTGGGAACAACTGCGCGAGCGCTTGCGGGCCCGCCTGGGTGACGACGCCGTGCAAGGGCTCGGCGCTCGAGCCGATCACCGTCCCGAGTGCGCATGGCAGACGCAGCATGCAGCTCAGAATGAGCTTCCTACGGGTGCCGGTCCTCGCCCCGGGTGGCTTCTGGCCGAGTCGAAACCACTGCACGAAGCCTCCCTTCGCGTTCTCGCCGGCCCCGAGCGAATCGAATCCGGGTGGTGGGACGGTCGCGATGTGCGCCGTGACTATTACCTGGTGGAAACCCGCAATGGCCAGCGCGGCTGGGCTTTTCGTCAGATCACGGATGGAGGCCCGCTGTTGTTGCACGGCTGGTTCGCATGATGGCCGGCTACGCCGAACTGCATTGCCTGTCCAACTTCAGTTTCCAGCGGGGCGCCTCCAGTGCCCGCGAACTCTTCGAGCGCGCCGCACGCCTCGGCTATCAGGCTCTGGCCATTACCGATGAATGCACGCTGGCCGGCATCGTACGGGCCTGGCAGGCCTCGAAGGATATTGGCCTGCCACTGATTATCGGTAGCGAAATCCAGATCGAAGACGGACCAAAACTGGTCCTGCTGGTAGAAGACCTCGCTGGCTATCAGACCCTGTGCCGGCTGATCACCCGCGCCCGACGCCGCGCCGAGAAAGGTCGCTATCAGCTTCTCACTGAAGACCTGAGCGAGCCGCTGGATGGACTGCTAGCCATCTGGATTACCCACCAGCCTGATGCCGACGACGAGGGCCGCTGGCTACGCGAGCGCTTTCCAGAGCGCCTCTGGTTGGGCATCGAGCTGCATCGAGGACCGGACGATACGCTGCGCCTGCGCCAATGCCAGACATTGGCCACACGCCTGAACATACCCGCAGTGGCCTGCGGCGATGTGCATATGCATGCTCGCGGACGCCGTGCCCTGCAAGACTGCATGACCGCGATCCGGCATCACCTGCCGGTGGCGGAGGCCGGACGCTATCTATTCCCTAACGGCGAACGCCATCTGCGCCGAAACGAGGAACTGACCCAGCTGTACCCACCCGAACTGCTCGCCGAAACGCTGCGCATCGCCGAGCGCTGTCGGTTCGATCTCAGCCAGTTGGAATACCACTACCCGCATGAACTGGTACCTGCGGGCCACAGCGCCACCTCCTGGCTGCGCGAACGGGTCGAGGAAGGTGCTCGCTGGCGCTGGCCAGCAGGCGTAACGGTAAAGGTTCGTACACAGATCGAACATGAGCTGCAACTGATCGCCGAATTAAAGTACGAAAGTTACTTTCTTACCGTTCATGACCTCGTCCGCTGGGCCCGTAAGCAGGGGATTCTCTGCCAGGGTCGCGGCTCGGCTGCCAACTCCACGGTGTGCTTCGTACTGGGCATCACCGAACTCGATCCCATGCGTACAGGCAGCCGGCTGTTGTTCGAACGCTTTCTCTCCCGCGAACGCAACGAGCCACCGGACATCGATGTCGACTTCGAGCACGAACGCCGCGAGGAAGTCATTCAGTATGTGTTTCGCCGTTATGGCCGCACTCGCGCCGCACTGACTGCCGTGGCCAGCACTTACCACGCCACGGGTGCCTTGCGCGACGTAGCCAAGGCACTCGGCCTGCCGCCAGACCAGGTCAATGCACTGGCCGATTGTTGCGGACGCTGGAGCGACCGGATTCCCGACGACGAGCGCTTGCGTGAAGCCGGTTTCGACCCGAGCAGCCCCGTGCTGCGCCGGGTGTTGGTGTTGACCGGCGAGCTGATTGGCTTTCCTCGTCACCTTTCACAGCATCCCGGTGGCTTCGTCATCTCCGAGCACTCCCTGGAAACCTTGGTGCCGGTGGAAAATGCCAGCATGGCCGAGCGCACAGTGATTCAGTGGGACAAGGACGACCTCGACCTGGTCGGTCTGCTCAAGGTCGATGTCCTCGCACTTGGCATGCTCAGCGCTCTGCGCCGCTGTTTCAACCTGATCGAACGCTATCGCGGTACACGCTGGACCATCGCCACGCTGCCGCAGGAAGACCGCCCGACCTACGACATGATCAGCCGCGCCGATACGGTTGGCGTGTTCCAGATCGAGTCGCGGGCGCAGATGGCCATGCTTCCGCGGTTGCGCCCCAAGACCTTTTACGATTTGGTGATACAGGTCGCCATCGTGCGGCCGGGGCCGATTCAGGGCGACATGGTTCATCCCTACTTGCGCCGACGTAATAAAGAAGAACCCGTGGATTACCCATCCGACGAACTGATACCCGTCTTCGAACGCACCCTTGGTGTGCCTTTGTTTCAGGAGCAAGTGATGGAACTGGCCATCATTGCCGCCGAATACACCCCCGGCGAAGCCGACGAACTGCGCCGGTCCATGGCCGCCTGGAAGCGTCATGGCGGCCTGGAGCACCATCGCAAGCGCCTGACCGAGCGCATGCTCGCCAAGGGTTATGAGGCGGACTTCATCGCACGCATCTTCGAGCAGATCAAAGGGTTCGGCAGCTATGGCTTTCCCGAATCCCACGCCGCCAGCTTCGCCTTGCTCACCTATGCCAGTTGCTGGCTGAAATGCCACGAACCAGCCGCCTACGCCTGCGCATTGATCAATAGTTGGCCGATGGGTTTCTACAATCCCGATCAAATTCTCCAGGACGCCCGCCGCCATGGCTTGGAAATCCGTCCCGTGGATGTCCACCACAGCGACTGGGATTGCAGCCTTGAGCCGACCGGCAACGAGCAACCTTCGATCCGCCTGGGCCTACGCCTGGTACGCGGCTTTCGCGAAGAGGATGCGCGGCGCATCGAAGCAGCACGTCAGATTCAACCATTCGTTGCCGTCGATGACCTGTGTCTCCGCGCCGGGCTGGATACCCGTGCCCGCGAACGGCTGGCCGATGCCGGCGCGCTGCACGGCCTCGCCGGGCATCGTCATCAGGCACGCTGGGCAGTGGCCGGGGTCGAGCCACAGTTGCCGTTGTTCGCTGAGCAACTTGCACCACAGGAAGCACCTGTGCCCCTGCCCCTTCCCTCAGCAGGTGAAGATCTCCTGACCGACTACGCGATCCTCGGCACCACACTTGGTCCGCACCCGCTGGCCCTGCTACGCGATCATCTCAGGGGCCTGCGCTGTCGCAGCTCGCGCAACCTGACCGAGTTAGAGCATGGCCGCCCAGTCAGCGTTGCCGGCCTGGTGATCGGTCGCCAGCGCCCACAGACCGCCAGCGGTGTGATTTTCGTTACCCTGGAAGATGAGTTCGGCATGATTAACGTAGTGGTCTGGCGCGATCTGGCCGAGCGCCAGCGAAGGGTGCTGATTCAATCGCAGCTGCTGCGGATCGACGGCCATCTGGAATCAGCGAACGGCGTACGTCACGTCATCGCCGGGCGCCTGAACGACCTCACGCCTCTGCTGACCGGGCTGGATATACGCAGTCGGGACTTCCAATAAATCCCGCACGCACGATCGAGGGCGATACAGCCTGCTGAATCCGCAATCACTCGGGTAGTTGATTACTGCTGTTCTCCCAATATAGAAAACGCCAATATCGGTAGAACGCTGCGTCTCATATCCTATGGATTTTGGTCGTACTGGTACCCAGGCTTCAAACTCACACAGATCAGGTGTCTATCAATGGCGACATCCAGTGTCCAGGCTGCAGCACCACTTTCCGGCGACGCTACAGCCAGTCCATTGGCGATGGGCATCATCCTTTCCTGCGCTCTCGCCCACCTGATCAATGACCTGATTCAGGCTGTCCTGCCGGCGATCTATCCGCTGATCAAGGCCGAGTATGGCCTGACCTTCACCCAGGTAGGCTTGATCACCTTGACGTTCCAGGCGACCGCCTCGCTGCTGCAACCCTGGATTGGCCTCTATACCGACCGGCACCCCAAACCCTTTCTGTTGCCAACCGGTGCGGTTTGTACCTTGATCGGCATCCTGCTGCTAAGTGCCGTGGACACGTTCCCGTCCATACTCATGGCAGCGGCGCTGATCGGCATTGGCTCATCCACCTTCCACCCCGAAACATCGCGTGTGGCTCGCCTGGCTTCGGGGGGCGCTTTGGCTTGGCTCAATCGACATTCCAAGTCGGCGGAAACGCAGGCACGGCTATCGGACCCTTACTGGCAGCCGCCATCATCGTGCCCTTTGGTCAGAGCAACATCTTGTGGTTTGGCCTGTTCGGGCTGTTTGCCATCGGTGTGCAATACAGGCTGAGTCAGTGGTATCGCGGCCACTTGAACACTTACAAGAAAAAGGCGGGAGCCCAACCCACCCACGGGCTTTCCCGCCGGCAAGTCACAGCAGCGCTGAGCGTCCTCGCTCTGCTGGTGCTCTCCAAATACATCTACATGGCGAGTATCACCAACTATTTCACGTTCTACCTGATCGAGAAGTTCGACCTTTCCGTTGCCAGTTCTCAACTGCACCTGTTTCTGTTCTTAGGCGCCGTGGCAGCCGGAACCTTTTTCGGCGGGCCGATCGGCGACAGAATCGGACGCAAGGCCGTGATCTGGTTTTCGATCCTTGGTGCGGCACCTTTCACGTTGGCAATGCCTTATCTCGACCTGTTCTGGACGAGCGTATTCAGCGTGATTATCGGCTTCATCCTGGCCTCTGCCTTCTCGGCCATCGTTGTCTACGCACAGGAACTCGTACCCGGCAACGTCGGGATGATCGCCGGTGTGTTCTTCGGATTGATGTTCGGTTTCAGCGGGATCGCAGCAGCAGCACTGGGTCATTTGGCTGACCTGCGCGGAATTGAATACGTCTACCTACTGTGCTCGTTCATGCCGCTGCTGGGCATGCTCACGATCTTCCTGCCGTCTACCGAGACCAAACGCAACTGACGCAGCACATGCCTGAACGCTCCGGTCCAGGCAAGGCTGCCGTTCCTACGCTGCCGTGTCCCGAGCCCTGCCCTGATGCTGCTTCAACAGATCGATCAGCCCTGCTTCCAGGCTCGATCAGCGAACATGTCATCCACAGGCGTGTGGAACAGATGGTTGGAATAGTTGCTGAATGTCTTGACCGCGAGCCTAAGCACTATTTCAAGGATTTGCCGCTCGCCGTACCCGGCCGCAAGGAACCCTTCCACCTCCCCTCGACTATGACCAAAAGGAGTTCGACCCATGATTAATGCGCTGGCGTTTGACGTCTATGGAACACTCATCGACACCCAGGCGGTGTTGGGCAAGTTGACTAAGCTGTTCGGTGAACCGGCGCCTGCTATATCGCGGCTGTGGCGTCAAAAGCAGCTGGAATACAGTTTCCGCAGGGGCCTGATGCGCGATTACCGCGATTTTTCTGTCTGCACTCGGGACGCGTTGGTTTACGCATGCCGGGAGCACGGGCACACATTGGACCAGACAACTATCGAGCAGTTGATGCTCGCCTACAGCGAGCTGGATGCCTTCCCGGATGTCCAGGCCAGCCTGCAGCAGCTAAGCGGTAGCGGATTCGCCCTCTATGCCTTCTCCAACGGCAGTCAGGACGCAGTGGACCGTCTACTGCAACAGGCCGGTATTGCCGATGCCTTCACGGCGGTCGTGAGTGTCGAAGCCGTGCGCTCCTTCAAGCCAGCACCAGAGGTTTATGCTCATCTGTCAAAGGTCTGCGAGGAACCTGCCGAACGGATCTGCCTGGTCTCGGGGAATCCATTCGACGTGCTGGGAGCAGCGCACGCTGGCATGAAGACCGCATGGCTACGCCGCGATCCAAGCGTTCAGTTCGACCCTTGGGGGATCGAGCCGGATGTCACGCTGGAAAGCCTCAACGGACTCGCAAGTCACCTGCGCGAATTCAGTCTGTAACAGCGGCCCGGATAACGACTCCAACAAACATCTATCCGAAGAGCATCATCGCCATGCATGCCATGCTTCCCCTCCTGAATGCTCTGGAGTTTCCTCCGATCCGCCGGGGCACACTCGAGGCCCTGCAGGTCAATCTGACTTACCGCTGCAATCAGCGTTGTCTGCATTGCCACGTGAACGCCGGCCCCACGCGCACCGAGGCCATGACCGATGACAGTCTGGCCCTGCTGCATCGGGTGATTGATGCGCATCCGGTGCGCACGCTGGATCTGACCGGCGGCGCGCCGGAAATGCATCCGCGCTTTCGTGAGATCGTCGCCCACGCACGGCGTGAAAGGCTGCGGGTAATCGATCGCTGCAATCTGACGATATTGAGCGAGCCGGGATACGAGGACCTAGCGGTATTTCTCGCCGATCAGGGCGTTGAGGTCACTGCCTCATTGCCCTGCTATTCACAGGAAAACGTCGACAAACAGCGTGGCGATGGCGTGTTCGAGGCCAGTATCTCGGGGCTGCGCCAACTCAACCGGCTCGGCTACGGCGCAGACGACAGCGGATTGGTCCTTAACCTTGTGTACAACCCGCAGGGGCCCAGCCTGCCACCAGCCCAAGCCCAACTCGAAGCGGATTACAAAGCGCATCTTGCGCAGGACTTCGGCATCCGCTTCAACCATTTGCTGACCATTACCAACCAACCCATCGCCCGCTTCGGCAGTACCCTGGTCAGCAAGGGCCAGTTCAGCACCTACATGCAGTTGCTGCGCGACAGCTATCGACCGGCGAACCTCGACGCAGTGATGTGCCGCAGCCTGATCAGCGTTGACTGGCAGGGCTACCTGTACGACTGCGATTTCAATCACATGCTCGAACTACCTATGGCGCTTGATGGCCTGATTGGCCGCGACCGGGCACATCTACGCAACCTGCTCGAGACGACGAATCTGGTGGGCAACCCTATCGCGACTCGTGACCACTGCTATGCCTGCACCGCCGGGCAAGGATCAAGTTGCGGCGGCAGTCTGGTCGAATAGGGATATTCACATGCATACCAGCGATGCGACCGGGCTTTTCTTCTGGGGGTTTCTGGTCGTCTACGGGCCTATCGCGCACGCATTTGCTTTGCCTGCGCCGATCAGCTCGAACAGGCCATGCTTGGTGGCTTCGAGCGATGTGCCACTGGAGATCGATTCGGATGAATAGCCGTAAACTCGCATTGCTGGTCTTGATGATCGTGCTGCTTGCCGGCTTCTTTGTCTTCGACATCAGTCAATATCTCAGCCTCACCAACCTGAAAGCGCAGCAAGCGGCCCTTGACGCCCAGGTGACGGCCCATCCGTGGCTCGCGGGCAGTACCTTCTTTGCTATCTATGTCCTGGTCACCGCGCTTTCTCTGCCAGGCGCGGCCCTGATGACGCTCGTGGGTGGCGCATTGTTTGGCCTGATTAGCGGCACCCTGCTCGCGTCTTTTGCGTCTACGTTGGGTGCCACCCTCGCCATGCTGATCAGCCGCTATTTGTTGCGCGATTGGGTGCAGGCGCGCTTCAAGCAGCGCCTGGCCGGGATCAACACGGGTATCGCTCGTGAAGGCGCCACCTACCTGTTTGCATTGCGTCTGGTGCCGGTGTTTCCGTTTTTCCTTATCAACCTAGCCATGGGCCTGACGAAACTGCCGGTGCGCACGTTCTGGTGGGTCAGCCAACTTGGCATGCTGCCTGGCACGCTGGTGTATGTGAATGCCGGGCGCGAACTCGGGCAGCTGAATTCGTTAGGCGGAATATTTTCGCCGGGGCTGATCGGCGCCTTCGTTCTGCTGGGCCTGCTGCCCTTGTTGTCGCGCAAGGCGCTGGGCTGGTTCAAGGCGCGGAAGGTTTACGCCGGCTGGAGCAAACCTCGTCACTTCGACCGCAACCTGATCGTTATCGGCGCCGGTTCCGGCGGGTTAGTCAGTGCCTATATCGCCGCGGCAGTAAACGCCAAGGTCACCCTGATCGAGAAGCACAAGATGGGTGGCGATTGCCTGAACACCGGCTGCGTCCCGTCCAAGGCCCTGATCCGCTCCGCCAAATTCGCCCAGGAGTTGAAGAAAGCCGACCAACTTGGCTTCGCGCCAGTCGGCGGCGCGGTGGATTTCGCCGCAGTCATGGAGCGTATCCAGCGTGTGGTGGCCACGGTGGAGCCACACGACTCGATCGAGCGATACACCAAGCTAGGGGTAGAAATCATCGAGGGCGAGGCCCGGATCACCTCCCCATGGACGGTCGAGGTCAATGGCCAGCGCCTCAGCACCCGCGCCATTGTGGTCGCCACCGGCGCCCGTCCGAAAATACCGAAAATTCCGGGTATCGAGCAGGTCGAACCGCTGACCTCCGATACCGTCTGGGCACTGCGCGAGCAGCCGAAACACCTGCTGGTACTCGGCGGCGGCCCGATCGGCTGCGAGCTGGCACAGGCGTTCCAGCGTCTCGGGTGCGCAGTCACTCTGGTTCAACGCAATGAGCGTCTGTTACCCAGGGAGGACGCTGACGCCAGTGCCGCCGTCCTGGCTGGTTTGCGCGCCGATGGCGTGGACGTACGGCTTCAACACAACGCGGTGCGTTTCGAGCTGATCGACGGTCAGCGGCAGCTCATCTGCGCCGATCTTGCCGGCGATACCGAAGTTGCCTTGCCTTTCGACCAGGTGTTGCTGGCCTTGGGGCGCGCCGCTAACGCCACAGGTTTCGGTGCGCAGGAGCTGAATCTGGAGGTCCGAGACGATGGCACCCTGGCGTCCGATGAATACCTGGCAACGCGCTTCCCCAACATCTTCGCCGTGGGTGATGTGACCGGCCCCTTCCAATTCACCCATGTTTCCGCACACCAGGCCTGGTATGGCGCGGTGAACGGGTTGTTCGGCGGTTTCAAACGCTTCAAGGTGGATTACAGGGTTATCCCCTGGGCCACCTTTACCGATCCAGAGGTCGCGCATGTGGGTCTCAACGAGCAGGAAGCCACGACTCAGGGCATCGCCTATGAAGTCACCCGCTTCGGCATGGATGAGCTCGATCGAGCCATCGCCGACGAGACCGCGCATGGCTTCGTCAAGGTGCTGACCGTACCGGGCAAAGACCGCATCCTCGGCGCCACGATCGTCGGCGCCCATGCCGGCGACCTGATCACCGAATACGTTACCGCCATGAAGTACGGCCTGGGTCTCAACAAAATCCTGGGCACCATCCACATTTACCCGACCCTCGCCGAGGCCAACAAATATGCCGCAGGAGAATGGAAGCGCGCTCATGCGCCAGCCAGGGCGCTGCGCTGGCTGGCCCGCTTCCATCGCTGGCGACTCCGATCTGCGCCTCGATAGAACGGTGCCAAGCTAAAGACGGGCGCCAGCGGATGCCGCCATCGAACCGTGCCGCACCTTGTTCTAACCTCGCCTCGATCTTACTGAGCCTGCTCAATGACTATCGAACAGAACGTATCGAATCATCCCACTCTGGTGCTGGTGTGCAAACGACCCGCCCTCGGTCACGGTAAGCAGCGTCTGGCGGCCCAGATTGGTGCGGAACAGGCATTGCGTATTGCCGAGCGACTCCTTGATTGCGCGCTGGAAGATCTCGATGCATGGCCCGGCGCGACCATCATCTCGCCGGATCACGGTGGGGCCTGTGATTGGGCCCATGCGCAGGCGCCACAAGCCATCTGTATAGCGCAAGGCACCGGCAACCTCGGTGAACGGTTGAATGCGCTGGACAAGGCCTTGCGCGAGCAAGGTCATCAACGACTGGTGTTCATCGGCAGTGACGCGCCAGCCCTGACGCCCAGAGACTATCAACGTGTGCGTGCAGCATTGGACGAAATCGATACGGTACTGCTCGGTGCGCGGGACGGCGGCGTGGTGCTGATGGCCTCGAACCGGCCCTGGCCAAATCTGGCCGCGCTACCCTGGAGCACCGCCAGCCTTGGCCCGGCGCTTGCGGATATCTGCCGCAGCGCAGGTCACTCGGTCGCTTGCTGTGGAGAGTCGTTCGACATTGATGAGCAAGCGGACTTATCACTTGCCCAGCTGCAACTGGCGGGCGATCCCCGCGTCGCCCGCCGCCACTTCTTGCAGGCGCTGAGCCGACGCGGTGTAACGCCGCTATGACTCATTCTTTTCAGATCAGCGTGATCATCCCTTGCTGGAAGGACGAATCCCACCTCGAACGTTTGCTTCTGCAACTGCGCCGGGCGGAAGCAGAGGATGGTGTCCCGCTGCAAATCATCGTTGTCGATGCGGCCACCAGCGAGCATTGCCATAGGTTATGCCAGCACCTCGACGCGCTCTGGTCACCCGCAGCGCCGTCGCGCGGCGAGCAGCTGCGTCAGGGCGCCGCGCTGGCTGAGCACAACGTGCTCTGGTTTCTGCATGCCGATGCCCATCTGGAAGGCCAGCCATTGGCCGCGGTTCGATGCGCCATCGAGGGTGGCGCCAGCGGTGGCTATTTCGCCTTCCGCTTCAGCGACACGCACGACTGGCAAGCTCGAATGATCGAGCGGCTGGTGGCCTGGCGCAATCAGGTGGGTGTGCCCTACGGCGACCAAGGCATTTTCGCCAGGCGCGCGGCCTACTTCGCTGTCGGGCAGCACGCACCTTGGCCGCTCTTCGAGGAGGTGCCGCTGGTGCGGGGGTTGCGGGGCCATGGGCAGTTTTACCGAATCGAGCACGGGCTGCGGGTCAGCTCGCGCCGCTGGAAGCGCGATGGCTGGTGGCGTCGCACTTGGCGCAACCGCCTGCTGGCCTTGGGTTTCATGCTCAACATTTCCCCCTTCACACTTGCGCGGCTGTACACCGGAAAAAACACACCGAGCAGCGAAGCAACCGGTGAGGACACGCCGGAAGAACGGTGATGACATCGCTGAGACTGTGGATGCCAGTTGCACTCAGCGGCCTGACCCAGTCGCGTCATTCGATACGAATAGACAGTCGGGTGTTTATCCGTTCGCCGCCATTCGAATGCCTCTGTTTTCGAGCTCTCCGTGGCGATGCGCGTCCGGTAAGCCTTGCCCACAAAGGGTTTCGTCGCTATCGGGTGCTCGGTTGAAAAGGCTCTCGTCCGCTATACGGTAAAGACGCTCAGGTGAGCGGATGATCATTTCCCGTCCGCTGACCTCGAGAATCCCTTTAGACCGGAAGCCCGAGAGCGCTCGCGATACGGACTCGACCGCCAACCCCAGGTGATTGGCCAATTCCCGCCTCGCCATTGGCAGCCGTATGCGAGTTGCGGATAGGTTTCGCGCCGTCAGTTGCGCCATGAGATGCACGATGAATCGAGCGACTCGTGTTCTCGATCGGGGAGCCGCCAACCGCAGCCGAGCTTGCCGGCTATACAGCAATTCCCGGCTGAGAATCCGCAGCAAGAAATGGTTCAGCGCAGGGCTGCTCGCGCTGATTTGCTTCAGTGCATCGATGGAAATGTCGCAGACGGTAGTGGTTTGCATCGCAGTCACTGTGTCGCTGAAATTACCGTCATACAGTGCAGAGGCACCGACGAAATCACCTGCCAGAACGAAGCCGAATATCCGTTCGTTACCATCACTATCGACGTTCGAACTGCGCACGGAGCCGGTTCGTACCATGTATAGGGATCGGGCTGCCTGGCCGGAACTGACTAGCACATCGCCCTTGTCCAGGACCGGGCCCTGCGTTATGAGTCGATCCACAGCGATGAGATCCATGCGATTCAAGGCCGCCGGAAAACACTGATTGGCTCTCACGCACCGCTGGCATCGAGGGACCGTCGGGAATTTAATCAACGGCTTCCCGCTCCAGGCAGGTTTCGATCAGTGCAGGATTTGAGCATCGGTTCATACCATCGCTAATGCAACGACTCAGCGTTTACGACGTAATCATTGCTGTTGATTTGGCGGGTTCAGCACAGCTTCATGGCTGGCGAATCTCGGGTCGGCTGAATGATGCGACCAACGCCTCGATCCTTCGAATCACCCATCTCTGCCTGCGGTCAATCAACTCGAGACGGCCACCAAGGTGTGTTCACAACAATCGCGAGCTGGAAGCCGCAACAGCGACACGCATCCTATGGCGTCGCTGCGTTCACCGAAAATGAAACCTGATGCCTATTGATATCAATATTTTTGCGCTATCAGTGAGATGAGCGCTTTCCTCGCTTCAATAACCAAAACAGCGACAGATGAAGAAGACGCCGAACGCTTTTCGCACCGGTTCGACATAACGCCGGGTTCGCCTTGATTGCCTGCTGATTGGCGAGGGAACGGGCGCGAAGATACCGCCGTCCACGCCAGAACGGGTTATCAGATCGGTCAGCAAAAGCGTAAACATCAGTACCAGCCAGAACACCGCGCCGCCCCAGCATCAGATGATTCCCTGCCCATGCCAGTCCACAGAGGTACGGGAACGTTTTCCGGCCCGAGCCAGTCACCTTAAGACAACAGGTCCGCCCGCCGCCTCTCTCCCAGGCGAAGGGTAAAAGGACCGAAGCTAACGCCGGACCGTGCCGGCACCAGGCCAGGACGCCGAACGTATCCATCCGATAACAACGACGGAGGCCTGATGACCGACTGCACGATCCATTTCGATGGCAAAGCCCTGACCGGGGAAGCTGGCACTCCGCTGGTCGACTTCCTCGCCAGCCATGACATCGACCTGCCCCACGTCTGCTATCACCGGGCACTCGGCTCGCCGCAAACCTGCGACGTCTGTTGGGTACAGGTCGGCGGCGAGCTGGTGCGCGGCTGCACGCTGGAGGCCCGCGACGGGTTGGAGATCACCAGCCAGATCGCCGAAGCCCGTGCCGCGCGTGAAGAAGGCATGGACCGGCTGGTAGCCAAGCATGAGCTGTATTGCACCCTATGCGAGCACAACACCGGCGACTGCACGCTGCATAACACCTATGCGCAGATCAATCCGCCGATCCAGCGTTACGAGTTCAAGCGCAAGCCCTACGAGAAGGACCACTCCAACCCCTTCTACACCTACGATCCCGACCAGTGCATCCTCTGCGGCCGCTGCGTCGAGGCGTGCCAGAACGTTGAGGTCAACGAGACGCTATCGATCGACTTCAGCATGGAGCATCCGCGCGTGCTCTGGGACGGCGGCAAGCCGATCGACGATTCCAGCTGCGTAAGCTGCGGCCACTGCGTCACCGTCTGCCCATGCAACGCGTTACTGGAAAAGACCATGCAACCCGACGCCGGACCTTTCACGGCACTGCCGCAGGACATCAAGCGGCCTATGATCGACATGGTCAAAAAGCTCGAGGAGACCATCGGCGCGCGGCCGATCACCGCCATCTCGAAAATGGACCTGCACTGGCGCCAGCCTGAGATCAAGCGCACCAAGACCGTGTGCACCTATTGCGGAGTCGGCTGCTCCTTCGAGATGTGGACCCGCGGCCGGCACATCCTCAAGGTACAGCCCGTGGTCGACGCACCGGCCAACGGGATCTCCACGTGTATCAAGGGCAAGTTCGCCTGGGACTTCGTCAACGACCCAAAACGCCTGACCACTCCACTGATCCGTGAAAACGGTAAGTTCCGCGAGGCCAGTTGGGACGAGGCACTGAACCTGGTCGCGCATCGCCTGCTGCAGATTCGCGACATCCATGGCCCGGACGCCATCGGCTTTATCGGTTCGAGCAAGGCGAGCAACGAGGAGGCCTATCTGACGCAGAAGATTGCCCGCGCGATCATCGGTACCAATAGCGTCGATAACTCCTCGCGCTACTGTCAGAACCCGGCCACCAAGGGCCTGTTCCGCACGGTCGGCTACGGGGGCGATTCGGGCACCATCGAGGACATGGAAAAGGCCGAGCTGATCGTCATCGTCGGCAGCAATCTGGCTGAAAACCACCCGGTAATCGCGTCCAAGCTCAAGGCGCAGAAAAAGCACCGTGGACAGATGTGGGTGGTATTCGACCCACGCAAGCACGAGATGGCCGAGCGCGCCGACATCCATCTGCGGCCGAACTCTAGCACCGACATGGTTTGGGCCTCGGCGCTGTCGCGCTATATGTTCGAGCACGGTTACGCGGACCAGGCGTTCCTCGACGCCCGGGTCAATCAGGTCGAGGAATACAAGAAGTCGCTCGAGCCCTTCACCATGGACTTCGCCGCCGAGGTAACCGGCATTGCCAAGGACAAGCTGATCGAGGCCGCCGAGCTGATCGGCCAAGCCAAGTCGGTCTGCCTGCTCTGGGCCATGGGCATCACCCAGCATAGCCACGGCTCGGATACCAGCACGGCGCTCTCGAATCTCTTGCTGGTCACCGGCAACTACGGCCGTCCCGGCACCGGCGGCTACCCCATGCGCGGCCACAACAACGTGCAGGGTGCCAGTGACTTCGGCTGCCTGAAGAACATGTACCCGGGTTACGAGAAGGTCACCGAGGAAAAGAACCGCGACAAGTGGGCCGAGGCCTGGGGCGTGCCGAAGGACCGTCTGCCGCTGGAAAAGGGCAACGACAACTTCACCATGGTCCAAGGCGCCGACGAGGGCTCCGTCAAAGCGATGTACATCATCGGCGAGGAGACCGCCTTCTCCGACGCCAATAGCAAGAACGTGCACAGCGGTTTTGAAAGCCTCGATTTCATGGTCGTGCAGGATATCTTCATGAGCCGCACCGCCGAGTTCGCCGACGTCGTGCTGCCGGCCGCACCCTCGGTCGAAAAGGACGGCACCTTCACCAATACCGAACGGCGTATCCAGCGCTTCTACCAAGTGCTGCCGCCGCTGGGGAACAGCCGGCCGGACTGGCAGATTCTCACCGACCTCGCCGCCAGAATGGGCCACGATTGGGGCTACACCCACCCGAGCCAGATCATGGACGAGGTAGCCGGCATCGCCACCATGTTCCAAGGCGTCAGCTATGAACGGCTGGAGGGCTGGCAGTCGCTGTTCTGGCCGATGCAAACCGATGGCAGCACCACGCCGCTGCTCTATACCGAGCGCTTCCACACCGACGATGGCAAGGCCGTACTCTTCCCGCTGGAATGGAAACAACCGGCGGAAGCCGCCGACAGCGAATACGACATCATGCTCGACAACGGCCGCATGCTTGAGCAGTTCCAAGGCACCAACCAGACCGGGCGCGGCCCACGCATCTGGTCGCAGGCGCCGAATTGGTTCGTCGAAGTGAGCCCGGAGCTGGCTGCCGAACGCGGAATCGAGGACGGCACATGGGTGAAGATCACCTCGCGTCGCGACTCGGTGGAGGTGCGTGCCACCGTGACCGACCGGGTCGCTGGCAAAACCTTGTTCATGCCGATTCACCAGGGCAAGCCGGGCCTCAACCTGCTCACCGGAGAGCACCACGACCCCGACGTAAACACTCCGGCCTACAAGGAGACCGCAGTCAAGCTCGAAGTGTTGCCGAAGAAGGGCGAGCCACCCCTGCCGCCGAACAATTTCCGCCATGCCAAGCGCACGCCGACCGATGGTGTGCCTGTCGAGGTGAAGTGGTACCGCGACGATTACATCGCGCCGCCCGCCCAAGCCCCGCACCCGGAGAGATTCTGATGGCCCAACGATTGAACTACGAGGTCAAGCCGACCCCGATTGGCCCCAGCGCACAGGAAGAACTCGACACCCTGTTGGAAACGCTGCATCAGCGCGGCGTGCTGCGCTTGGCAAACGACCTGGCCGGCTCACACGACCGCCTGCTCAAGGTATTGATCGACGGTGTGAGCAAGGAAGGCTCACTCAATGCCATTCAGAACTTGTCGATCCTCGGCATGGCGCTGTCGCGGATCGAGCCGGCGCAGTTCTACAAGATGGTGTTTGCCTTCCAGGCCGCCTTTGGTGCCGTCGGACGATACAAGCCGGACGACAAGCACGACGAAGCGCCCGGTGTAACCGGCGCCTACAAGATGCTGCATGACGACGAGCTATGGGCCGCACTGATGCCGATCATCGAAGGGCTCAAGACGTTCGCCAGCGGACTGGACAAGGAGGTCGACAAGCCGATCACCGAATTCAGCGGCAAGCAAACGGAGCAGTGAAGCACGCCGCCGCGGTGCTCAGGTTCGTAGCGGCTTGAGGGTTCGAAGCGTTCAGAGCGCGCGATCGAAAAAGGTGTCCAGTCCGCACCACCGCGCCTGGGTCACGGTGTAGGCGCGCACGTCCTCAGGCCACTCGACGGCCTTCACCACGCTCAAGCTGCGCAGCATGGGAAACAGTGTGATGTCATCCCAGCGCGGTTGTTGATGCGGCGGCGTCAGGTCGACGATCTCCTGCAGCCGCCCCAGCTGTGCATCGACCTCGCGCGCCTTGGCCTCGGTATTCGCCAAGGCCGCGTCGAAGTCGCCGATGGTTTCGGTTTTCTTCTTGCGAAAATGCTCGTAGGCCGAGGGGCTGGCAAACTCCTCCAGACCGATCTGCGTCCAGCGCGGATAACCGAGATACTGCAGGTTAGGCACAAAGGGCTCGAGCCACTGTTTTAACGCGGCAGTGTCCGGCTCCTGAATAATGGGTTGGCCGTCGAGCCCATCAAGGTATCTGACGATATCCATGCTGTCGGCCATTGGCGTGCCGTCATCACGCACGAGCACCGGTATCTGGTGCTTACCGATCAGTTGAGTGATGGTCTGCTCGTCGTCGGCCGGCAGCACCACACCGTCGACTTCGATCCCCTTCAGGTTCAATGCCATGCGCACCCGGGCGCTGAAGGGACAGTGTTCGTAGTAATAGAGCTTCATCGGTCAAATCCGCATGGGGTTCAAAGGGAATGACCGGAATAATCGGTCCCGGTTTTGTCGTTCGCCCTGGAACCGACGAGAGGGCCAACAACGCCGTGGCGAAACGCAGCAGTACCTTGGTGCCGGCCCACCGCCGCTTCTCGGGCGCGGCCCCACGAAAGCCCCTGCCCCGCCAGTGAGCGCGACATCACGCAGGCGCATGCGACAGTGCAGGCAAACGCCTGCCCTCGGCAGCCCTCCCGCCTAGTGGTCGGAACCTGGCCGAGCAAGGTCGTTCTACTGCAGACGGATTCAGCCAACGAGGACCTACCATGCCCGCGCTCTCCGCCACCCCCGATTGCTGCTGGAACGCTAACGCGCCACGCAGCGACTTTCCCCGCCTGACCGGGCACGCCGAAAGTGACGTCGTAGTGGTCGGCGCCGGCATCGTCGGACTGAGCGCCGCCATGGCTCTGTGCGAAGCAGGCAAGTCCGTCATGGTGCTGGAGGCACGGGAAATTGGCAGGCAGGTCACCGGACGTTCTACGGCAAAAGTCACGACCCAGCACGCACTCATCTACCGGCACCTGATCGACACCTTCGGCCAGGAGTTGGCGCAATGCTATGCCGATGCCAATCGTGAAGCCGTGCAGCGGATTCGTGATTGGGTCGAAACCCACCAGATCGATTGCGACTATCAGCGTCAGTCCGCCTTTGCCTACGCCTGCTCGTCGCAATCGCGAACGGCCATCGAGCAGGAAGCCGAAGCAGCGCGCTGTCTCGGCTTCGCCGCGCGGGTATTGGAGCAAGCGCCGCTACCCTTCCAGACCGCCTGCGCCCTGGAGTTTCCGGACCAGGCGCAATTCAATCCGACCCGCTACCTGGTAGGGCTGGCCGGTGTGGTACAGGCGCGCGGTGGACGCATCCACCAACGGACCCGCGCGCAGAGCTTCGAGCACAATGGCCGTTGGCAGGTCGGCTTCGAGGGTGGAAGCGTCGATGCCGACCAGGTGATTCTCGCCACACACATGCCGGTCCAGACGCCGGTCGATCTCGTCGGCCCTACCCAGCCGCGCTGCCACGTAGCGATGGCCTTCCGTCAGCAAGAGAACGCGCATCTTGAGGGGATGTTCATCGGGATCGAAGAGCCCACCCATTCGATACGTATGGGTCGCGATGCTGAAGGCCCGCTGCTGGTTGTGCTCGGCCCGCGTTTCAACACCGGCCAGGACGGCGACGTAGCGCGACGCTTCGTTGACCTGGAACAGTGGGCACGGAGCAATCTTCCGGTCGGCGAAGCGGTATGGCGCTGGTGCAACGAGGATTACGACACCGCTGATCGCATGGCCTACGTCGGCGAGCCGGATCCGGAGCAATCGCCAGGACTCTTCGTCGCCACCGGCTTCAACGCCTGGGGAATCAGCAACGGCACCGCCGCCGGGCTGGGCATCGCTCGTCAGATTATTACCGGTCGCCGGCCATGGAAGGACCTCTTCGATCTCAAACGACCGGCCCCGGACGACTACAACCAGAGCGGCGACAGCCAGTCCCTGGTAGAAGGAACGGAAACCATCGGTCACGGCGAGGGCGGCGTTATCACCCGTGGCGATGAGAAGATTGCGGTGTGGCGAGACGACTCCGGCATGCTGCACGGCGTCGCCGCGGCCTGCACACACATGGGCTGCACCGTGACCTGGAACAACGCCGACCGCACCTGGGACTGCCCGTGCCACGGTTCGATATTCGAGGCAAATGGCGAAGTCATCCATGGCCCCGCTCGCCAGCCGCTACCAGCCAGGCCGCTTTGATCACGGAGAACCCATTCGGATCAGCGGATTATCGCCGGCGCTCCTCCAGCTCCCCGGCGCTGTAGTCATCAGCCAGCCGCAACGCCGACATACGTTCGCATCGACATGCCAACGGGCGTTCGCGGCGCCTGTGTTTTTGCCGTTCACGCCGCAAAAATTTTTAAAGAATTTTCCAATTGGTGCACCGGATCGGAAGGCAAGGCTGCCCCGCAGTTAAACCGTTTCGAAATAGCAGTTTAACTCTCAAGCAAGCAAGTCCTTTCTCTTTTACTAAGCTAAAAAGCCCATAACCACAGCGTACAAGTCCACCGGGATGACCGGCGAACTTATGCTTCGCTTGCCATCTCTACTGATTACCGTCCTTCAACGATCGTCAGGGGGCCTCGGATGTCTTCTAGAACAGATGAGCTCAGCAGCCGAAACTATCCCATCCAAGAAGATATGGTGCTGCAGTCAAGAATGTGGAAAACAGAGCGGATCGGCTGGACCATATTGATTGGAATAATACTGATCACATTTACGGGCGTGTTTAGCACCGGCCCCTTAAGCAGAGTTATCGCGCAAACTGCAGCCGGAGATATACAAGTCCAATACCAACGTTTCGAGCGACACGGCGCATCCACGGAAATAAAGATCAATACCCGGGCCGGTAAGGATGGGCAAGTATGGCTGACGCTGGATGGCGACATGCTTGAGAGTTTCACCATTGAAAGCATACAACCTGAGCCGATCAGCTCAGAAAGCTTCGGTCGTGGACTTCGACTGAGATTTCAATCAGGTCCTGAAGGCCGAACCACGGCTTATTTCAGCTTGCGTCCGAGCGGGCTGGGTTTAACCGAAAGCGCGGTACATGCTGATGGAGAGCACATTGCATTTACTCAGTTCATCTACCCATAAGGTGCTGCCATGGACTCTGTACTCCGCGCCGCCGCGATCTACTTAATAGTTTTGATTGTTTTTCGAATAGCGGGTAGAAGAACACTCTCGGACCTGACCACCTTTGATTTCGTGTTACTTCTTATCATTGGTGAGGCAACACAACAGGCGCTGCTAGGTGACGACTTTTCAGTTACCAACGCAGCCATTGTTATCGTATCGCTGGTAGGGTTTGATATCGCCTTGTCCCTAACCAAACGCAGGTCGCTATGGTTCGCCAAAATCATTGATGGCGAGCCAATCATAATCGTCGAACATGGCCAGATGCTGGGTTATCGAGCCAAGAAGGCTCGGATAGATGAAAGCGATATTCTGGAAGCTGCACGGAATTCGCAGGGCCTGGAGCGGCTTGACCAGATCAAGTTCGCCATTCTGGAAAAGGACGGGAAGATTTCAATCATTCCAAACGGGTAACTCTTTCTGGCGCCCCGTCGTACGCCCGGCCGAGAACCGTATCAGCCAGTCCCGTTACCAATGCAAGCTGGCTTTACTGCTGCGCCTCGGATTTAACGAAATCGACGAAGGCCCTGAGCGGTGACGGCATATGACGACGCCCGTGGTAATACAAATAGGGTCCGTCGAAGGATTGCCACCACTGCTGAAGGATAGGGCTCAGCCGACCATCCTCAAGCGGCTCGCGGAGGAAGTCTTCGAAGATATAAACGATGCCAAGCCCCTTGATGGCGGAGCTGATCCTGAGGTCATGTGAAGACGTCACTAGCTGTCCCCGAGGTGGAACCCGCAGGATTCGGCCGTCGTTCTCAAATTCAAAAATGCCAATCTTGCCGTTCTCGAAACGATGACCGATCAGCTGATGGTCGGTCAGCTGATCGGGATGCTGAGGCGTGCCGTGAGCCTTCAAGTAAGCTGGCGCTGCAGCCGCGACGAAGCGCTGTCGCCTAGGTCCGATGGGGACAGCAATCATGTCCTTGGCCAGACTCTCCTCGTAGCGCACCCCCGCGTCATAACCGGCCCCGATGACATCAATGAACGTGTTCTCCATGACCACCTCGACGTTAACGCCGGGATAGAGCGCGAGGAAGCGGCTCAGCATGTCAGGCAGAACGTAACGTGCCACCGGTACGGGCACGTTCAGCTTCAATGTACCAACCGGACGCTGGGCTTCATCATCAAGATCGTTGAATGCAGCACTGATTTCCTCAAGCGCCGGGCGCAGACGTTCGAGCAAACGCGCCCCAGCACTGGTTGGCGTGACGCTGCGAGTGGTGCGATTGAGCAGGCGAAGGCCTACATCGCGTTCCAGGCGGCGCATGCAATCGCTCAGCGAAGACGCCGACATGCCGCGTTTCTGCGCAGCGGAACGAAAGCCTCCCGCCTCGACCACCGCGGCGAAAAGCGCAACATCAGTCAGATTGGGTTGACGCATCGGGTTTCTCCTGGCCGCGCCCAACTGTACGACTCACCGCACAGCCCGTCCACAGACACCCCGATTATCACGGCGTTCTCGGACGGTGATACTGCCCGCGTCGACCACCCGCTCAGCCAGAGCCATGGTCATTCCCGTTGAACGACGATGAGGACGCAATTATGTGGGGAAGAACAACCACGCCTGAACCGAGTGGCATCAGCCGCGCCCGCCATCTTATGAAGATAACCAGGTCCGTGTTCGCCAGTGTTGCGCTAGCAGCCGCTTTTACAACCGAAGCCGCTAATCGCGTGCCGCCGAAGCCGGACTGGACGGTCAGCGACATGCCATCGCAGGAAGGCCGTATCGTCCTGATTACCGGCGGCACCAGCGGCATGGGTTACGAGGACGCCCTCGCCCTTTCCCGTGCCGGCGCTGAGGTCATCATTGCGGCCCGCAACGCCGAGCGAGGACAGCAGACGATCGAGCGGATACGCCAACAAGTACCGGATGCGGACGTACGATTCGAAGCGGTGGATCTGGCCAACCTGGCCTCGGTACGCAACCTGGCTACGCGCCTCAACGAGCGCCTGGCGCGGCTGGATGTGCTGATCAACAACGCCGCCATCATGGCACCGCCGCAACGCAAGATCTCTGCCGATGGCTACGAGTTGCAGCTGGCGACCAACTATCTCGGGCACTTCGCGCTGACCGGACTGCTGATGCCATTGTTGCGCGAGAGCGATGATGGTCGCGTCATCAGCCTGTCGAGTATCGCCGCCAGCCGCGGCACGATAAACTTCAACGACCTGCAGGCCGAACAGACATACAACCCCTACGCCACTTATGCGCAATCCAAGCTGGCCGTACTCCAGTGGGCATTCGAGTTGCAACGGCGCAGCGAAGCATCCGGCTGGGGTGTCCGCAGTATTGCGGCGCATCCGGGCGTTGCCGTTACCGAACTGGTCGAACGCGGCCCGGGGCTGGACAGCCAGTTTGGCATGAGGTGGGCAGAGGATCGGGACGAGTACCACTCCGCCGCTCAAGGTGCACTCTCCACGCTGTATGCCGCGACCGCGCCAGAGGCGATAGGTGGCGCCTATTACGGTCCAACCGGTGAGGAAGAAAAGCGCGGACCGCTGGGCTTTGCCCAAACGCCTGAGACCGCCACGACGCGTGCAGACGCTGACAAGCTATGGCAACTGTCCGAACGTCTCACTGGCGTGGCCTACCCCTGAACACGCAAGAATCTATTTCCCGTCCCGCCGCCCTTCGCCTTGCAGGAGCTGCTCCATGAGCACGGTATCCGTCTCACATCGCCTGAGTGTCGCAATCAATGCAGAAGACCATGAACTGCACGCCGCACTGTCTGGTTTTCTATTGTTTTTCTGCCTGTTCGCCGGGTACTTCATGCTGCGCCCCATCCGCGAGTCGATGGGCGTCGCGGCGGGCGTAGACAACCTGCAATGGCTGTTCACCGCCACCTTCGTCGCCATGCTCGTCGCGGTACCGCTGTTCGCCTGGCTCAGTTCTCGAGTACCGCGTCTGCATTTCATCGACTGGGTGTTCGGTTTCTTCAGCGTGAACCTGCTGATATTCAGCGTTCTGTTCCAGCATCACGGAGACAACGCCTGGATGGCCCGGGTCTTCTTTGTCTGGATATCGGTCTACAACCTGTTCGTCGTGTCAGTTGCCTGGAGCCTGATGGCGGACGTGTTCGATGCGCATCAGGCCAAACGCCTGTTCGCCTTCATTGCCGCCGGAGCAAGCGTTGGCGGACTGGTGGGACCGGCGCTCAGCGCGCTCTTGGTTGCCAGCCTGGGCGAAGCGGGACTCATGCTGCTCGCCAGTCTGCTGCTCGGGGTAGCGCTCGCACTCAAATTCCTGCTGATGCGCTGGCGTGAGGTAGGCGGAGCCGGTCGCCCGGGCGCGGCGCCAGCTGAAAGCACGCGCAGGCCGTTACCCGGCAACCCTTTTAGCGGCATGACCCGGGTTTTGCAGTCACCCTATCTGATGGGTATCGCCGGTTTCGTCGTACTGCTGGCAACCGCCAATACGTTCCTCTATTTCGAGCAGGCGCGCCTGGTGGCCGAGCTGTTTCCGGACCGCAACGCACAGATCCGCGTGTTCGGCACCATAGATCTGATCGTCCAGGCCGGCGCCTTGCTGTCGCAAGTATTCATCGCGGGGCGCGTCGCGCAGAAGCTGGGGGTCCGCATGCTCCTGATGATCGTGCCCTTGATCGTGAGCATCGGCTTTCTCGGACTTGCCCTGGCGCCCAGCTTCGCCATGCTCGCAGCCCTGATGATCGTGCGACGTATCGGTGAGTACGCCTTCGTCAGACCGGGCCGGGAAATGCTGTTCGCGCCCCTCGACGCCGAGAGCAAGTACAAGGCCAAGAACTTCATTGATACCGTCGTCTATCGCGCCGGCGATGCCATGAGCGGCTGGGTCAAGAGCGCGCTGGACATGCTTGGCCAGGGCACGGGGCTCGTGGCGGTGGTCGGCGCCATCTGCGCGATGCTGTGGGGTTATCTCGGGTGGCGTCTCGGCAATCAGGCAGACAAGCAGGCGCAGCCGATGACTGCCGATTGAGGGTGACGGTACCAACGCCTATTCGATCGCTCGTCAAGCGTCGCTATGTGCGCCGGTTCGTAAAGCGGCAGGAGGGACTAGCCGGTGGCGCAGGCGCTACGGAACCGCGTGGCAAACAGAACACCGAGGAATCAGACACTGCGCCGGCGCCGCAAAAGCAGGCCGGCGCAGCGAGAATCACTGTTGCAGTTCCTGCTCACCGAACATATCGGCGAACAGCATGGTGGACAGATAACGCTCGCCGGAGTCAGGGAGGATCACCACGATATTCTTACCTTGCATTTCAGGACGTTCAGCCATGCGCACCGCCGCAGCCATGGCCGCGCCGCAAGAGATGCCACAGAGGATGCCTTCTTCGCGCATCAGGCGCAGCGCCATGGCCTTGGACTCCTCGTCGCTCACCTGTTCGACCTGATCGACCATGGACAGATCTAGGTTCTTCGGCACAAAGCCAGCACCGATGCCCTGAATCTTGTGTGGGCTGGGTTTGACTTCCTCCCCAGCGAGCGTCTGGCTGATCACAGGCGAACTGATCGGTTCGACCGCCACGCTGAGTATCTTCTTGCCCTTGGTGTTTTTGATGTAGCGCGACACACCGGTGATGGTGCCGCCTGTACCGACGCCGGAGACCAGCACGTCGATGTTGCCTTCGGTGTCGTTCCAGATCTCCATCCCGGTGGTCTTCTCGTGGATCGCCGGGTTGGATGGGTTTTCGAACTGCTGTGGCAGGTAATAAAGCTCTGGGTCCGACGCAGCGATTTCTGCCGCTTTCTCGATGGCGCCCTTCATGCCTTTTGCCGGTTCCGTAAGCACCAGCTCCGCTCCGAGCGCCTTCAGTACCTTGCGTCGCTCCAGGCTCATGGACGCCGGCATGGTCAGCATCAGCTTGTAACCACGTGCCGCCGCGACGAAAGCCAGGCCAATGCCGGTATTCCCCGACGTCGGCTCAATGATGGTCATGCCCGGTTTGAGAAGGCCATTTTTCTCGGCATCCCAGATCATCGCGGCGCCGATCCGGCATTTCACTGAGTGTGCCGGGTTGCGGCCTTCGATTTTGGCCATGATGGTGACGCCCTTCGGGCCCAGCCGATTGATCATGACCAACGGGGTATTCCCGATGGCCTGCGCATTGTCAGCGAAGATGCGACTCATGACAGTGTCCCTGCAATTGGAAAAACGGACTGATGAGCCTATGCCCAGTCTGATGACTCGTCCAGCCGAACTCACCGATGCGTGTGGGGGTCCACCCAGAGGTAAGCCATTCAGCGATGACTCCCTCGACCAGACCAGGCCCATCATGAAGAAACGCTACCGGATTCCGTTTTGGATACTGCTGTCAATCGCCCTGCTACTGCTGATCGTTCACCTCGCCCTACCTTACCTGGTGCTCAATTATCTGAACGATAAGCTGGCAGACATGGGCGAATACCGAGGTCATGTCGATGATGTTGATCTGGCCTGGTGGCGTGGCGCTTACCGAGCCGACGGCGTACTCATCGAAAAGAAGAACGAAGAAGTCCAGGCACCGCTGTTCACCGCACCCACGATCGATATCGGCTTGAGCTGGCGCGCTCTTTGGGAAGAGCAAGCTTTGGTCGGCGAGGTGACGCTGGAACAGCCACAGCTGAATTTCGTCGATGGCGAGGACACCGGCGACTCGCAGACCGGCGAAGGTGTCGATTGGCGTGAGCGGCTGGAAGAGCTGACGCCCTTTACCCTGAACGAACTCCGCGTGGTCGACGGTCAACTGTCGTTTCGCAACTTCGAGTCCGATCCGCAGGTACATCTCTACGCCAATGCGATCAACGCAAGCCTTTACAACCTGACCAACACGGCCGATGGACAGGGCCGCGTCGCCACATTCGAAGGCACCGCCAAGTTTCTCAACCACGCCCCGATGGAAGCCACCGCGAACTTCGATCCCTATACCAATTGGGAAGATTTTGAAGTGAACCTGCGCGTGACCGGCGTGGATCTGACGAAGCTGAACGACTTCAGCAACGCCTACGGCAATTTCGATTTTGCAGGCGGCACCGGCGATCTGGTCATGGAGGTCGAGGCCAACGACAGCGAGCTGTCGGGCTATATCAAGCCTCTGTTGCACAACGTCGACGTTTTCAATTTCGAGCAGGACGTTGAAAACGAAGACAAGGGGTTCTTCCGTGGCATCTGGGAAGCAGTGGTCGGTGGCGGTGAGGAAGTTCTGCAGAATCAGAGCAAGGATCAGTTCGCGACGCGGGTGGAGCTCTCCGGCAGCACGAAGAATGCCGATGTCAGCCCCTTTCAAACATTCATCGCGATCCTGCGAAATGCCTTCGTCGAGGCGTTCTCGGCCCGCTTCGAGCGTTCATTGAGCGAAGACGATGAATAAACGGGAACAGGCAAAATGTCCGCGCCCATTCAGTGACTGAATGATCCGCTCGCGTTCACACTGAGGAGCCCATCCCTTATAGTCGATCGTCTAACCAAAACATGAAGCGCCTGCGTGCCAGGCCCGATCAAGGAAACCCCGATGAAGTTTGAAGGCACCCAGTCTTACGTCGCCACCGATGACTTGAAACTGGCGGTTAACGCTGCCATTACGCTGGAGCGTCCGCTGCTGGTGAAGGGTGAGCCGGGCACCGGCAAAACCATGCTCGCCGAGCAACTGGCTGAGTCCTTCGGTGCGAAGCTGATCACCTGGCACGTCAAATCCACCACCAAGGCGCATCAGGGCTTGTACGAATACGATGCCGTGAGCCGTCTGCGCGATTCGCAGCTGGATTCCGATCGGGTGCACGATGTGCGCAACTACATCAAGAAGGGCAAGTTGTGGGAAGCCTTCGAGGCCGAACAGCGGGTCATTCTACTGATCGACGAAATTGATAAGGCCGACATCGAGTTTCCCAACGACCTGTTGCAAGAACTCGACAAGATGGAGTTCTACGTCTACGAGACCAATGAAACCATCAAGGCCATACAGCGGCCGATCATCATCATTACCTCGAACAACGAAAAGGAGCTGCCCGACGCCTTCCTGCGCCGATGCTTCTTCCATTACATCGCGTTCCCCGATCGCGAAACGCTGCAGAGGATCGTCGATGTGCACTACCCGAATATCAAAAGGGATCTGGTCGCCGAGGCCCTCGACGTGTTCTTCGATGTCCGCAAGGTACCGGGGCTGAAGAAGAAGCCATCCACCAGCGAACTGGTCGACTGGCTGAAGTTGCTGATGGCCGACAACATCGGCGAAGCCGTGCTACGCGAGCGCGATCCGACCCGAGCGATTCCGCCACTGGCCGGCGCTCTGGTGAAAAACGAACAGGACGTGCAATTACTTGAGCGCCTGGCGTTCATGAGTCGTCGCGCCAGCCGCTGAACGACGGCGGTTCCAAGCGGAGCCGGCCGCCTCACTTACTGGAGGAAGAGCCATGCAAACGCATACCGGTAGTTGCCTCTGCGGTGTCGTGCGGTACCGCATCGACGCACCGATCAACGAGCTGACCCACTGCCACTGCAAGATGTGTCGCAAGGCACATGGCGCTGCATTTGCGACCTACGCAAGCGTGCCGTTGGAAGCGTTCCACTTCCTGTCTGGCAAGGATCAGTTGGGGGTCTTCCACTCCTCCGAACATGTGACGCGTACGTTCTGCATTCGCTGCGGATCCAACCTGCAATTCGTCGATAATCGTGAGCATGAACTCGGCGTTGCGGCCGGCACGCTCGACTCCTCGCTGCCGGTCCCGCCCCAGGAGCATATCTTCGTCGGCTCCAAGGCGGACTGGTACGAGATCAGCGACGGGCTCGCGGAACACGACGAAGACCTCTGACCCATCAAACGCAAGGTGCCGTTACGACGGTATACCCGAGGTTCTGCCATGCTGCTTGGCCTGTTCAATGAGATGCGTGCCGCCAAGGTACCGGTGTCGGTACGCGAGCTGCTCGATCTGATCAACGCGTTGAAACACAACGTGATTTTTGCCGATATGGACGAGTTCTATTATTTGTCGAGGGCCATCCTGGTCAAGGATGAGCGCCATTTCGACAAGTTCGACCGTGCTTTCGGCGCCTACTTCAAGGGGCTGGAAAATCTCGATCAGCACATAGAGGCGCTGATTCCAGAGGAATGGCTGCGCAAGGAGTTCGAACGTTCGCTGAGCGATGAAGAGCGCGCCAAGATTGAATCACTCGGCGGGCTGGATAAGCTGATCGAGGAGTTCAAGAAGCGCCTGGAGGAGCAGAAGAAAAAGCACGCCGGGGGCAATAAGTGGATCGGTACCGGCGGCACCAGCCCCTTCGGTTCGGGCGGTTACAACCCGGAGGGCATCCGCATCGGTGACGCCGGCAAGCGTCAGGGCAAAGCAGTGAAGGTCTGGGATCAGCGCGAGTATAAGAACCTCGACGATCAGGTTGAGCTCGGCACCCGCAACATCAAGGTAGCCCTGCGCCGCCTGCGCAAGTTCGCTCGCCAGGGCGCGCAGGACGAGCTGGACCTCGATGGCACCATCGACCACACCGCCCGCGACGGCGGACTGCTCAACATCCAGATGCGCCCGGAGCGGCGTAACGCCGTGAAGCTGCTGATCCTGTTCGACATCGGCGGCTCGATGGACGCCCATGTGAAGGTTTGCGAGGAGTTGTTCTCCGCCTGCAAGACCGAGTTCAAGCACCTGGAGTACTTCTACTTCCACAACTTCATCTACGAATCGGTCTGGAAGAACAACTTCCGCCGTACCTCCGAGCGCACCTCTACGCTCGATCTGCTGCACAAGTATGGCGCCGATTACAAAGTGGTGTTCGTGGGCGATGCCGCCATGGCGCCCTACGAAGTGACTCAGCCCGGTGGCAGTGTCGAGCACTGGAACGAGGAAGCGGGCTACGTCTGGATGCAGCGCTTCATGGAGAAATACAAGAAGCTCATTTGGATCAATCCCTACCCCAAGGACACCTGGGGGTATACCGCATCGACCGGCATCATCCGTGATCTCGTTGAGGATCGTATGTATCCGCTGACGCTCAACGGGCTTGAGGAAGGCATGAAGTTTCTGTCGAAATAAGCCGTTCCTAACGACTGCAAGGATGCGCGGGGATGAGAAATCGATGGGCGCTGTGCGCCGTTGTAGCGTTGACGGCATTCATCGCAGCAGGAGATCTGTTACTAACGGTCGAGCTGTCAGGCGAGGCCGCCACGCAAAACACCGCCGTCAGGGCATCAGCATTCACCAACTGGCTACTTGAACATCAACGACTCATCAACACGGCAAAACTGATCGTGTCTACTCTAATGCTGCTCTGGTGGCTAGCCGCGACAATCAGGCCAACTCGCCGCCCTCGCCTCAGACTGGCCAACGTCGCGTTCAGTGGCTGGCTGGCGATAGAGACTGTGACGGTATGGGCCGCCGTGCTTGGCGTGCTGTATCAGGTGTCCGGTCTGTCCGATGGGCTCACCGGAGGCGGTACCCTTACGATCATAAAGGGCACCGAACTCAGCTGGTTGATACCTTTGACGTTCTGCATACCTGCCCTTCAGCTTATCTTGGGCGAATGGGCATATCGCTCTGGCCAATCATCAGCCCAACGCCAGATGAGTTCGACTATTTCGCAGGCGGAAGCGGCTTAGCGGTACGCCGCCGGCGTCGATGACGCTCCGGAAAAAATGCCCGGCGCAACAGCAGATAGATACTCTCAATCACCCAGGCCAGCAGCAACGCAGAGCAAAGCCCCCAGGCAATCGCTTCAGGCGCCAGCAGAACCTGGAAGCGATAGCTGTTCCAGACCTGGCGCCGCAAGTCCCGATCAGCGCCGATCAATACATGCCAGGCCTGGGCAAACCAAGGCCCTTGCATGATCCGCCATTCCCTATCCAACAAACGCGCGCGCTCCACAAGCGCAGCAACGCTGCGCGCATCGCTCTGGATGACCGGGTCGTCGCTGGCACGATAATGCTCCACCAACGCGTTCAGGTTGCCCTCGAAGAAGCGTCCTGCCGTGTCCTGAAAACCCAGCAGGCCCTGCTGCGCCTCGATCCGGCGCGCCTCGACGTGCCGCTCGTATGCCTCGATGAAGGCCGGCACCTGAATCCCGACCAACAAGCCAAGGGCAAACAGGGTCAACCGCAGATAGCTCCGGATCATCACTGCACCTGCCCGCGCGCAACGCATTCGCCCAGCCGCCAGAGCGTCCACTCGCCCGGCTGATGAACATCCCATTGCTCGTTGTCAGTCAACGGTTCGGTCGCCAGCACGGTGACGACGTCATTCGGCGTGGTTTCAGCGGTGAAATCCACGGTCAATTCTGCATCCTTCAGCTGGGCTGGCCCGAAGGGCGCGCGACGCGTGATTTGCGCGAGCTTGGTGGTGCAGAAACTGAACAACCACTCTCCGTTGCTCAGCAGGCAATTGAATACGCCCTTGGCACGATAATCGGCGCAGGCTTCGAGCAGACGCGGCAGGAGATCTTCGGCCGCGACGCGCTCAGGAAAATCGGTGCGCACCCGGTTAAGCAGGTCGCAGAACGACGCTTCACTGTCTGTATCCCCAACCGGCTGATAGAAACCCCGTGCGGGGTCGAAATCAGTGAGCTGGCCGTTGTGGGCGAAGCACCAATGTTGCCCCCACAGCTCACGTACAAAAGGATGAGTATTGACCAGGGCGACCTTACCGACGTTGGCGTGGCGGATATGGCCGATCACCACCTCGCTCTTGATCAGATAGTGCTGGACCATCTTCGCCACTTCCGAGTCGCAGCTGGCCACGGGGTCCTGAAACAAGCGTAAACCGCGGCCTTCATAGAACGCGATACCCCAGCCATCCTTGTGCGGCCCGGTACGCCCGCCGCGCTGCATCAGACCGGTAAAACTGAAATGGATGTCGGTCGGTACGTTGGCGCTCATGCCGAGCAGTTCACACATGCAGGTGTCTCCCGTTACGTCTTGCCCATGCCTGTCTGCCGGGTCGATGCCGTTACAGCCTGGGTTCGGTTCGTGTCTGGTAGCGACTGGCGGGGCGGTAGTCGTCCTCGTCCTCGTCCTCGAGACGCTCGCGCAGCGTACGCGGGTCGTCGTCGGCTGCGGACGCTGCGCGTCGCTGTTTCAGGCGACGCTCGATCGGCCAGCGCAGCGCCACCAGCGCGCCGTACAGCACAAATGCGATCAGGCCGTAGAGCGCCAGATCCGCAACGGCGCGCCAGGCGTTATTGCCGACGTTGAACAGCACATCCAACGCAGTAATCGCCACTGCCGGAGCGAACAGCTCCCGGGCAGGATCGACGATGGTTGGCGTCAGCAGCAGCACGGCGACGATCAATCGCAGCGGCTCGCGCAGCCAGCGCCACATAGGCCGCGTGATGCGAAACCACACCAGTAGACAACCCAGCGCTGCAATTCCGTAGGCTGTCCAGGCGAGCAAATAATCGTTGGCGAATAGGTACATGACAGTCTCTTGTGTGGGCCGGATACACATACCGGCGCGTGGCGGCGCGCATGATACCAGTCACGAGCCCGCCGGCAGCCAGCTTGCGATGTAATGGCGCTGGTCATGATGCATCTAACGCCGTATAAACGCTGAAAACAATAAAGGCCCAGCGCCCCCAATAGCGTGCCAAGCAGCCATACTTGTCACACGGATAAATCAGGAGAGCCATCATGACCTACCAGCATATTCTGGTCGCTGTCGACCTGACCGACGAATGTCACCCGGTCGTCGCACGAGCCCAGGCCCTGGCGACAGCGAGTGGCGCCAGGCTCGCATTGGTGCACGTCATCGAGCCCATGGCCATGGCCTTTGGCGGCGATGTTCCAATGGACTTGTCCATGCTTCAGCAACAGCAATTCGATCAAGCCCGTGAGCGCATGGCCGGTTTCGCCGACCGTTACCCCAGCCTGACCACTGAACAACGGCACCTGGCCTATGGCCAACCGCGCCAGGAAGTCCACCGTTTGGCCAAGGAGCAAGGCTGTGATCTAGTAGTAGTCGGCAGCCATGGCCGCCACGGCTTGGCGCTGCTGCTCGGATCTACCGCCAACGACATCCTCCACGGAGCGCCCTGTGATGTCCTGGCGGTCC
Organism: Pseudomonas sp. SST3; assembly: GCF_003325755.1. The sequence goes on from NZ_QORI02000007.1 coordinate 226,197, forward strand.
GGCTGAAGAAACCTGAATAACCAACTGGATCGAGTGCCTGAGCCCTCCGGGCTCAGGCCATCTCTACGCCCTCACCGGCACTCATGACCATCGGCCTGATCTTCTTCAGCTGGGTTTCCAGCGAGTAGGTCAGGCTGGACGCCATGGAGAAGAAGGTAAGGAAGGCTTTCAGATTCGAGTCGCCGTGACAGGTGTCGTGGATACGCTGCCAGAACGCCTGGTTGACCAGCTGCAACTGCTGAAAGGACCGCACCAGCCCACGCAGCTCCCAGTCGGCATGACGGCCTTCGCGCAAATTGAAATACTGCCGAGCCAGGTAAAGCGAGACTGCCCGCAGCACGAACTCCTGATTGCTGGCGAACGGCAGATGCTGATGGGCCATCGGCTTGAGCCGGCCCAGGACCGGGCAAGCACTGGTGGCCATGATCACGCCGAGTAGCGCCCGCAGCCCCTCATCCAGCCCCACCAGCTTGTTGTACTCGCGCTCCGGTGTGCGTACCCGCACTTGCGCTTTTTTCACAGCCGGCAGGCCTTGGAAGTCTTCAATGACCCGATGCAGATCCACCGCAGCGGGACAATGCGTGAAATTCTCCCGGCTCAGTGGGCAATTGTTGCATTGCTGGTGATCCAGGCGCGTCCATTTAGGCGCCTGTGCGGCTGCCTCGTGATCGTAGCCACGGTCCAGTTCGATCCGATAGCTGAACTCATGTTCGTCGTCCAGGACGATGCGGTAATCAATTGCCATCTATGCTCCGTCCAGTGCTGACAGATGTCGTTGGTGTGTTCAGTGACAGTCCGCGTCCCGCCGGGCGGAACCTGTGAATTGCAACCATGGCGATTCCAGCCGGCGTATTCGCCTCAACCTTCCAGCTCGGCCCAACGCTCTAGCAACTCGTCGAGTTCTTTCTGCAACGTCTCTAGGCGAGCGAGGGTTTCGGCGGTGCGCTCGGCAGTCTGCTGATAGAACGAAGGTTGCGCAATTTCCGTCTGCAACGCAGCGATGCTTTTTTCGACTGCGTCTATTTTTCCCGGCAGTGCCTCTAACTCGCGCTGCACTTTGTAGCTGAGCTTCTTCTTGGTCGGGGCGGGTTCGACGGCCGATGCCGTGGGTTGGCCTTGCGACGTTTCGACCTTCGGCTCCTTCGTTTCCTTGGCCTCCGCTACCCCGAGCAGCCTGGGCGACCCGCCCTGACGCAGCCAGTCCTGATAACCACCGACGTATTCACGAACAACACCGTTACCCTCAAATACCAATGTGCTGGTAACCACATTGTCGAGAAATGCCCGATCGTGACTGACCATCAACACCGTGCCCTGGAAGGCGAGCAGGACCTCTTCCAACAGCTCGAGGGTTTCCACATCCAGATCGTTGGTCGGCTCGTCGAGTACCAGCAGGTTGGCCGGCTTGCTGAACAGCTTGGCCAGCAAGAGCCGTGCCCGTTCTCCGCCAGACAGGGCCTTTACCGGCGTGCGGGCGCGCTGCGGACTGAACAGAAAGTCGCCGAGATAGCTGAGCACGTGGCGGTTCTGGCCATCGATAGTGATGAAATCACGGCCCTCCGCAACGTTGTCGATAACGGTTTTTTCCAGTTCCAGCTGGTGACGCAACTGGTCGAAATACGCCACTTCCAGGCGGGTTCCGGCTTCCACCTTACCGCTGGTAGGTTGCAGGTCACCAAGCAACAGCTTAAGCAGCGTGGTCTTGCCGGTTCCGTTGGCACCAAGTAATCCGATGCGATCGCCGCGTTGTAGAACCATCGAGAAATCACGAATGAGCGGCTCACCGCCGGGATGGGCGAAGCTTGCATGCTCAACGACGATGACCTGCTTGCCAGATTTTTCCGCTGCATCGATCTGGATATTGGCCTTGCCCTGATGCTCCCGGCGTTCGCTGCGTTCGGCACGCAGTGCCTTGAGCGCACGTACGCGGCCTTCGTTGCGGGTACGACGGGCTTTGATGCCCTGGCGGATCCAGACCTCTTCCTGGGCGAGCTTCTTGTCGAACAGTGCATTGGCGGTCTCTTCGGCCGCCATCTGCTGCTCCTTGTGAACCAGGAAGCTGGCGTAGTCGCCATTCCAGTCGATCATATGGCCCCGATCCAGCTCCAGGATCCGGGTCGCCAGGTTCTGCAGGAATGCCCGGTCGTGGGTGATGAACAGCACGGCGCCGTTGAAACCGGTGAGCGCTTCTTCCAGCCAGGCGATCGCGCCGATATCCAGGTGGTTGGTAGGCTCGTCCAGCAGCAGCAGATCGGGCTCGGACACCAGGGCCTGAGCCAACAGGACACGCCGTCTCCAGCCGCCGGAAAGTTCGGCCAGGGTCTTGTCAGCCGGTAGTTGCAAACGGCTCAGGGTGCTGTCGACCAACTGCTGCAGGCGCCAGCCGTCCTTCGCTTCGAGTTCTTGCTGGACATGCATCAGCTTGTCCAGATCAGCTTCGTTCTGGATGTTCTGACTGAGGTGATGATAGTCGGCCAACAGCTGACCGACGCCGGCCAGGCCTTCCGCTACCACGTCGAATACGGTGCGTTCGTCTGCAAGCGGCAACTCTTGAGGCAGTTCACCGATCTTCAGGCCCGGCGCGCGCCAGATATCGCCGTCGTCCGGTAGCTGGCTACCCTTGACCAGGCTGAGCATGCTGGATTTGCCCGTCCCGTTGCGGCCGATGATGCAGACCCGCTCACCCCGCGCAATCTGCCAGGACACGCCGTCGAGCAATGGATTGTTGCCATAGGCGAGGGACACATTGGTCAACTTGAGCAGGGTCATGACTACCTCCGGAAAACAGGGCGCGCAGTCTAGCAGAACGCGCCTTGTCAGACGGTCACCATCGAGCGCGTTAAGTCCGTCAATACGGCCCCCTCGCTCAGGCTCTACACAACCGGCCAGCGCAATCCAACCGGGCGACCCAGGGGCACCGCGTCGCCCCACCCGTACGTTCGTCGGAACGTTCTACTTTGTGGGTTTGAAGCGCTTAATCCGCGTTTAACTGCTTGGCTTGCCGAGCTAAGCTAGCCGCAGCAATCTCCATGCCCCCGTCTTCGGAAGTCTCATGCGCGGTCGACTCTCCAGTATCTGTTTTTGCCTCTTGTTCGCTGCCGTTACCCTCCAGACCTCTCATGCCGCCAGCCTTCAGCAGCAACGGCAGTATTACGACGAAGCCAAGCGTGCCCTGGCCAAAGGGGACAGTGGGCCGTACCGGCGCTACGCAAGCGCACTGCAGGACTATCCGCTCGAGCCATACCTGGCCTACGACGAACTGACGGCACGACTGAAGACCGCCAGCAATGACGAGGTCGAGAAGTTTCTGGCCGAGCATGGCGACCTCCCTCAGGCCAGCTGGATGAAGTTGCGCTGGCTGCGGTTGCTGGCGGCCCGTGGCGATTGGCAGCCATTTGTGGCGCACTATGATCAGAAGATGAACTTCACCGAATTGGACTGCCTGTTCGGCCAGTACCAGCTTGCCAGTGGCCAGACGAAACAGGGCTACGAGACCGCCGAGCGGCTTTGGCTGGTCGGCAAGTCGCAGCACGACGCTTGCGATCCGCTGTTCGAGCGCTGGGAAAATGCCGGGCAGCTCACCGAGGCGTTGCGCTGGAAGCGCACCAAACTGGCGGTCGAGAGCGGAAACTATGGCCTCGCCAACTTCCTGATCAAAAGCCTGCCTACGATGAGCAAACAAGGCGAGCTGTTGGTCGACGTCGCGCAGAAACCACAGCTGCTTGATCAGACCGATCGTTTCCTGCCGCCTACCCAGGCCATGGGCGATATCGTCTCGATCGGCCTGCGCCGTTTGGCGCGCAAGGACCCGGAAAAGGCGCTCGGACTACTCGACAGCTACGCCAAGCGCCTGTCCTTCTCGCCGGAGGAGAAGGTTGCGATCGCTCGCCAGATCGGTCTTACCCTGGCCAAGCGTTTCGACGCCCGCGCGCTGCAGGTCATGGCCGAATATGATCCCGAACTACGTGACGATACCGTCAGCGAATGGCGCGCCCGTCTGCTGCTCCGTCTGGGGCGCTGGGAGGACGCCCATGCGCTGACTCAACGCTTCCCCGAAGAGCTCGCCAACAGCAACCGCTGGCGTTACTGGAAGGCGCGCAGCCTTGAACTCGCCAAACCCAACGATGAACGGGCCGCCCTGCTCTACCAGCCGGTTGCCGGCGAGCGCGACTTCTACGGTTTCCTCTCGGCTGACCGCATCCAGGCGCCTTACAAGTTCAACCATCAGCCGCTCGCGCTGGATCCGAAGGTTATCCAGAAGGTCCGCAACACCGCGGGCATCCGTCGCGCCATGGAATTCCATCACCGCGGGCAGATCGTCGATGGACGACGCGAGTGGTACCACGTCAGTCGGCTGTTCAGCCGCGACGAACTGGTCGCCCAGGCGCGCCTGGCCTACGAGATGGAATGGTACTTCCCGGCGATCCGCACCATCAGCCAGGCGAAGTATTGGGACGATCTGGATATTCGCTTCCCTATGGCCCATCGCAGCAGCCTGATCAACGCGGCCAAGTCTCGCGAACTCCATCCGAGCTGGGTATTCGCCATTACCCGTCAGGAAAGCGCGTTCATGGCCGACGCACGCTCCCATGTCGGGGCCACCGGCCTGATGCAATTGATGCCGGCCACCGCGAAGGAAACGGCCAGACGCTTCGGCATTCCGTTGTCCTCACCCCGGCAGGTGCTCAACCCCAACGTCAATATCCAGTTGGGTGCCGCTTACCTCAGTCAGATCTATGGTCAATTCAACGGCAACAGGGTGCTCGCATCCGCGGCCTACAATGCCGGCCCAGGCCGGGTTCGCCAGTGGCTGAAGAATGCCGAGCATCTACCGTTCGACGTATGGGTTGAAAACATTCCGTTCGATGAAACCCGCCAGTACGTACAGAATGTGCTGACCTATTCGGTTATCTATGGCCAGAAGCTCAACGCTCCGCAGCCACTGGTCGAATGGCATGAGCGTTACTTCGACAACCAGTGATGTCCCGAGCGGCAAGAGTAAGCGAAAGCAACGGGTAGTTTTCGAGCAAAGACGTACCCATCCTGCTCTGTGAGCTGCCCATTCCGGCAGGGCATCGATACGGCGTCCGTCACTCTGTCCGCCGTTCGCAAGCCCCGCCAGCCGTACTACGGAGTAAGAGCGACGCAGATGGACAGCGGGCCCCTCAGGCCTTGCGGCGGGCTTGGCTTCATATACGAGCAAGACGATCTACTGGCCGGAGCTAGTCTGCGTTCGGCCACTCGTCAAGCGGCTTGACGCAGCCAGCCGGAGCTACTCCAATACTTCGACTGGCATGCCCACTTTCAGCGTGCCGGTGCCTTCAGCGATGAGATTCTGGCCGAAAAACACGCCGCCATCGCCCTTGCGGTAGTTCATCAAGGTCGCGAGTGGCTCTCGGCTGGCATCTTTCTCGGCGTTGAGCGGATCTATGGTAGGGATGATGCAGCGTGAACAGGGCTTGACCACGCGAAACTCCATGTCACCGATGCGGATGCGGCGCCAGCTATCCTCGGCGTAGGGGGCCGAGCCGGCGATGACAAGGTTCGGCCGGAACCGTCGCATATCCAGCGACTGACCCACTCTGGCCGAGAGGTCGTCGAGCGATCCCTGGCCGATCAGCAGGAACGGAAAGCCATCGCTGAAGGCCGTCCGCTCGCCAACCCGCGCATAGTCCAGGTCGATCTGGATGCCATTGGCATTTGGCAGATATACCAGGCGACACGGACGATTGAGCAGCTGAGTCAGCCAAGCAGCCGCAGCATCACCGGCATCGGGCGTTTGCAGACTCTCGCGCCAGATCAGCACGCCGCGCGCAATGCTCTCCGGGCCAGGAACAGGCACTGGCAGATCATCCATGCCAGGGGCACTGAGCAGCAGTCCCCCGTCACCCTGCCATCGCGCTGCCAGCAATGCCATTCGCGGCAGCAGCCTCTGTGTCAGGAACTTCCCGGTTGCGGCATCCACCACCATCCAGCGCCGATCGCCGTACAAGCCGAGCTCGTCACACCACCCTTGGTCAAGCAACTCAGCGGAGCCGGACTTGAGCGGAAAGCGGTACAACGAGCAGAGGTGCATTCGAACTCCTCGGGCGGATGGGCAGGTCAGTTAGGTTCGTCCAGCAACAGGCGTTCGCGGACAACGTCCACCAGTTTCTCCGGCTGGAACTTGGAAAGGAAGTTGTCACAACCGACTTTCTTCACCATTGCCAGATTGAAACTTCCCGAAAGCGATGTATGCAGCACGACATGCAGGTCACGCAGGCGGGGGTCGTTGCGAATTTCGGTGGTGAGTCGATAGCCGTCCATCTCCGGCATTTCGGCATCGGTGAACACCATTAACAGACGATCGGTAAGCACCTCCCCAGCATCAGCCCAGGCCTTGAGCTTGTTCAAACCCTTCAAGCCGTCGCTGGCGGAGTGCACCGTGATGCCTAGCTGACTCAGGGTCTCGCGCAGTTGGGCCAGTGCAACGGTCGAGTCATCGACACAGAGCACCTCACGGCCCTTCGCGCGCTCGAGCAGCGGATCCGCCAGACGTTCCGGCGCGATGCTGGTGTCATAAGGGACGATCTCGGCAAGCACCTTTTCGACGTCAATGACTTCGACCAGCTGTTCATCGACTTTGGTGATCGCCGTGAGGTAGTGCTGACGGCCGGCTGTGCTCGGCGGAGGCAGAACCTCTTCCCAGTTGAGGTTGAGAATGCGATCCACACCGCCGACCAGGAAGGCCTGAGTCGAGCGATTGTACTCCGTCACGATGATGGTGCTGCGCTCATCCGGAACCAGCGGGCGCAGGCCAATGGCACGGGACAGATCGATGACCGGCAACGTCTGGCCGCGCAGGCTGACCACGCCGCACACCGAGCCATGGCGATGCGGCATGAGAGTCATCTTCGGTAGCTGCACCACTTCCTGCACTTTGAACACGTTGATCGCGAACTGCTGGCGGCCGGAGAGCCGAAACATGAGGATCTCCAGACGATTCTGCCCCACCAATCGGGTGCGTTGATCGACTGACTCGAGAATGCCGGCCATTGCGGGCTCCTTGGTGAATACGGGACTAAAGGTCTATCGGCCGCAAGCGTCCATGCTTTATCCATCGGAGCAAGTATTTATCGTCCTGCTTCGCCAAAACAGGCGGGGCACCAGTCAATACCGCTGTCAGGCGGGCTGGTGATCTTCGCGAAGCAGCGGTTCATCACGTAACAACGGGCTATCGGCAGGTAGATGCAGCCGCAACGCCCGGCGCCTCACCGAGAAACGCATGCGCTTTGCTGCGAAGGGCTCGCCATCGAGATTGATATCGATCTCGTCCGGCGCCTCGACCTCTAGCCATGGCACGCGCGCGGTTACCGAAACGGTATCGATTCCAAGCAGTCCGCCGCTCAGCAAGGTGCCTAGCGTTCCCACCGTATCGGCCGGCGCCGGAACGATGCAGATATCGAGCAAACCATCATCCACCGATGCCTGCGGGCAAAGCTGCTGACCGCCACCGGACTGGCGCCCGTTACCGATGCCCAAAGCGAGAAACTCACCCTCCCAGGTGAAATCAGGCCCTTCAAAACGCCCCCAGGCAGTACGCAGCTCGCTGAAGCGTGACAGGCCAGTCAGCAGATAGGCACTACCGCCCAGGACCCGCTTCAATTCGTTGGGGGTCGTAGCGGTCACTTTGGAGCCGAAGCCCCCGGTCGCCATGTTGATAAACGGCTCACCGTTCATTTCTCCAACGTCGACCCGGATTGGCTGGCGATTGAGCAACGTCAGGGCGTCGAAGGGTTCAAGCGGGATCTCGGCGGCATGCGCGAAATCATTGGCGGTTCCCAGTGGCAGCACGGCGAGGCTGGCCTCGGAGCCGCTATCGAGCAGCGCCTGCACCATCTCGCGCACGGTGCCATCTCCACCGCCAGCCACCAGCGTCTGGTAGCCCGCAGCGAGCGCCTCGTTCACCAGGCGCGCCGTGTCTCCCGGCTCCCACGTCACCCTCACGGCCAGCTCGTTTCCAAGTTGGCGCCATTCGTTGACAGCCGTGCGCACGTCCTCATTGAGCCCCTGCTTCCCGTGAAGGATGAGCATTGCCTTGGGTTCATTCATGCCAATCACTTCCATCTCGATATCCGTCAGATAGGACACACGGCAACCTACGAAAGTTGTGCTTCTGAATAGCGACAGGGCTTAAGCCGAGCCAAAAACAGCACCGACCACTGGTCAGCAGCCGGCGCTCCGAAATCCCATTCGCCAAATACATTTCATTTTTTATCTCTTAATTATCAATAGCTTAGGTGACACAGTTAATACTTACTGATTACTCAACACTTTGCAGCCTGTCGGTGAACTCATGACCTGGAAGGCGGTCGGAGCACTTGTCCAGTTGAAGGTTGCGATAGCTGCCTGCCATCAGAACCGCGGATCGCGGCGATCAAAACGAGTATTGAGCTAGCAATAGCCGTAGGAAGGAGCCTTGTATGCGCTTACAGTCCGTTGGAACCCTTGAGTACGCCCACCCCAGTTTTGTTGATTATTTTCTCGCCAGCGTCCGCCTGATTCATGGGCTGACGGCCGTGTTGCCGGGCGTTCTGTTGTTGCTGTTTCTGCCACTTGAGCTGCCGGCTGGCGGCGGAACCTTCAGCACCTTCCTGATGTTCTTCGGCGTGATCAGCGTGGTGATCTTTCAATCGGTCGGCATCTACAGTGAGGAGGTGTTCAGCACACTGCTGCGCTTTCGCACCATGCTGGTGGCCTGGGCCGCGGCGTTCAGCCTGTTGATTTTCATGCACCAGGGTCTGGGCATGTTCAGCTACCTGGAAGCCAAACACCTGACCTTCTGGTTCGTCACCAGCGGCGTTCTGTTCGGCGCCGAGCGGCTGATGATGCTTGCCTTGTTCCGCCGCCTGATGGCCAAGGGCGTCTATCTGCAGAACGCAGTCATCCTCGGGGGGACCGACAACGGCGTACGTGTCGCCGAGTACCTGGCTCATCACCGCGACATCCGCACCGGCGTTCTCGGTTTTATCGACGACCGCCTGGAGCGCTTGCCCAAGACGCTCGCCGATCTTCCGCTGCTGGGTAACACCCGTGACCTGGAGCAGATGATTCGTGAAGAAAAGGTCACTCAGGTGTTGGTCGCCCTGCCATGGTTCGCCGACAGCCGCATCGGTCAGGTCATCAGCGAGCTGCGCAAGCTGCCGGTCAACGTGCTGTTGGTACCGGATATGGTTGCCTTCCGTCATGCCAACAAGCGCATCACCGAAGTCGGTGGGCTGCCGACACTGATCGCCTCCGACCTGCCACTACGCGGCTGGTCGCCGATGTTCAAGCGCATCGAGGACATCATCCTCTCCAGCCTCGCTCTGCTGGCCGCGGCGCCCGTGATGCTGCTGTTGGCCCTGGCGATCAAACTGGACTCCCCCGGCCCGGTGCTGTTCAAGCAGAAGCGCTACGGCTACAACAACCGCTTGATCGAAGTCTTCAAGTTCCGTTCGATGTACCACGCCAAGTCCGATGCCAATGCCGAGCGGCAGACCACACGTGACGACGACCGCATTACCCGTGTGGGCCGCTTCATCCGTAAGACCAGCCTTGACGAGCTGCCCCAGCTACTCAACGTCTTCCTGGGCAGCATGTCCATGGTCGGTCCGCGTCCCCATGCAACCGCCACCAAGGCCGCCGGCGTGCTGTTCGAAGACGCCGTGTCGGAATATTCCGCCCGCCATCGCGTTAAGCCGGGCATCACCGGCTGGGCCCAGATCAATGGCTACCGCGGCGAGACCGACACCCTCGAAAAGATCGAAAAGCGCGTCGAGTTCGATCTGGACTACATCGAGCGCTGGTCGGTCTGGTTCGACATTTACATCCTCGCCCGAACCATCCCCGCCCTGCTGTTCAACAGGGACGTCTACTGACTGCCGCACGCATCGATAAGCACCACCACGGCAAAACGCCACATTTCATGCGCAAGCGCAGCAGGAAGATTGAACTAATGAAGCAAGCCATTATCAGATTTGCGTTCTGTGACACGCATGCTCACCAGCCCATGAATTCAGGGCTGCGAGGCTAAGCGAGATGTTTCAGAACATATTGATCGTCTGCGTCGGCAACATCTGCAGAAGCCCGGCGGGCGAAGCATTGCTGGCTCACAGACTCCAAGGGAAAGGCCTGACGATCAGTTCAGCAGGCATAGGTGCACTAGTAGGCAACCCAATGGACAAGACGGCACATGAGGTGCTTAGCGATCACGGATTGGAACACAGGTCCCACCGTGCTCGGCAGGTCGATAGCGAGATGCTTCACCAGGCGGACCTTATCCTCGCCATGGAGCAGAGCCACATTCAGCACATCCGCCAGATCGCGCCCGAAGTACATGGCAAGACCTTCCTGATGGGCAAATGGCTAGACGACATGGAAATCCCCGATCCTTTTCGTCAATCCAAGCCCGCATTCGAACATGTTCACAGCCTTCTGACGCAGTCCGTCGAAAGCTGGCTTCCTTACCTGAAATAAGAAGAAGGAACTTCAATGACCACTATGCCCCGCCCCATCTATGAGACCAAAGAGGACAAGGACATTGATCTGGCCCACCTCTTTGACACGTTCATCAACAACCGGGCCCTCATTCTCACCATAACCGGGTTCTTCGCGGCACTGGGTGTGGCCTACGCATTGTTGGCAACCCCGGTATATCTCGCCAGCGCAATGATCCAGATCCAGCCGAAAGGCGGGCTGCCAAGCCTCACCGACGTCGTGGGCACTGCACCGGCGGTCTCGCCGGCGCAGACGGAAATCGCACTGCTCAAGTCGCGCTCCGTTGTCGGCGGCGCGGTGGAAGCGCTGAACCTGGATATCATCATTGAACCGCACCATTTTCCAGTGATAGGCGGCTATGTGTTCCGCCGCTTCGAACCGAGCGAAGAGGGTGAGCTCGGTTGGTACCCGGATGGTTTCGAGTCGTATGCCTGGGGCGGCGAGTCGTTGCGCATCACCCATCTGATCGTGCCAGACAAGATGCATGGCGAAGAGCTGACGCTGGAAGCGGCTGAAAACAACGGCTTTATCCTGCGCGACACCGAAGGCGAAGTGGTTGTGCAGGGTATTGTTGGCGATCATATCGAGACGCCGGATTATGGAATCAGTGTAGCGGAGCTGAACGCACGGCCAGGCACGACCTTCACCGTAATCAAGAACCGTACTTACGCCACCACCGAGTCCTACCAGGAACGTCTGACTGCGGGTGAGCGAGGCAAGCAGTCAGGCATTCTCAACGTGACGCTCGAGGACACCGACCCGGACAAGGCTGTTCAGGTCCTGGAGAAAGTGGCCCAGCGCTACGTTGATCAGAACATTGCGCGCAACGCGGCAGAAGCAACGCAAAGTCTGGAATTTCTCAGCGAGCAGGTTCCGGAAGTCCGCAAGAAGCTCGATGCTGCTCAAACAGCCTTGAACGAATTCCAGACCGGCAACCGCTCGGTGGATATTTCTGCAGAAACCCAGTCTGTGCTGGACCGTATCGTCGACCTCGAGAGCCAGATTTCAGAGCAGAACCTCAAGCGCACTGAAATGGAGACGCGCTTTACCCGTCAGCATCCGAACTTCCAGTCGTTGATCAACCAGATCAACCAACTGGAGTCGCAGAAGGCTGAGCTGGAAAAGCAGATTGGCACCCTACCCTCTACCCAGCAGGAATTGCTGCGCCTGAACCGCGACGTCGAGGTATCGTCCGAAACCTACTCGATGCTGCTGAACAAGACTCAGGAGCTGGACATCATTCGCGCAGGTACCGTGGGTAACGTGCGTATCGTTGACCACGCCGCAGCCGATATCGACCAGCCGATCAAGCCGAACAAGCCGCTGATCGTTATCGTTGCCACTCTGCTTGGCGGCATTCTCGCGGTCGCCTTCGTCTATGTTCGCGAAGCGCTCAAGCGCGGCGTCGAGAACCCCGAGGAAATCGAGCGTGTCGGCATTCCGGTGTATGCCGCGATTCCCTTCAGCGAGAAGCAAGGGGCGCTGGAAAAGCGGCTGGCCAACTTCAAGCGTGACAAGAGCAGCGCCTCTTACCTGTTGACCATCAATGACCCGGCTGATCTGGCGACCGAGGCCATGCGCAGCCTGCGTACCAGCCTGCATTTCGCCATGATCGAGGCCAAGAACAACATCCTCATGATCACCGGCCCCAGCCCGGCAGTCGGCAAGTCATTCGTGACCAGCAACCTGGCGGCAGTAATCGCACAGTCCGGCAAAAGAGTACTGCTGGTCGATGCCGACATGCGCAAGGGCTACCTGCACAAAGTCATGCGTTGCCAGAGTGAAAAAGGTCTCTCGGATATCCTGTCCGGTCGCATCACGCTCTTTGACGCCATCCAGAAGACTCAACTCAACAACCTGCACGTCATTACGCACGGTCAGCTGCCGCCGAACCCATCCGAGTTGTTGATGCACGAGAACTTCTCTCGCTTCGTCAAGGAGATCAGCACTATGTATGACATGGTGATCTTCGATACGCCGCCGATCCTTGCCGTAACCGACGCGGCTCTCGTTGGTAGCCAGGCGGGTACTACGCTAATGGTGACCCGCTACGGCCTTAACGGAGTCAAGGAAATCGAGTTTGCCAAGCGCCGTCTCGAGCAAAATGGTCTGCTGGTCAAGGGCGTTATCTTCAACGCCGTGGTCCGCAAGGCGTCGACATACAGCGAGTACGGCTACTACCAGTACGACTACCAGAGCAAATAAAACGTGCTCGGCATCCTCGATGTCGAGCGATCAAACAGCGCTCTGCCATTAACTGATTCGCCGATCACCCGTCCCGTTCGCCCGCGCTCATCAGGCGAACGGCTCGCGGTGTATTTGATCGCGCCATCACAGCCAGTCCAGGCGCCACGCGCCACGCGCCATGGGAGGTCCAGGTAAATATGGAACGTCGCTCTCTTCCCCCTCTGCTCACTACGATACGGTTGATTGCCAGCCTGGCACTGATGAGCTGTGTATCACTTGCGCAGGCACAAGCCAGCGAAAAGAACGCCGGCATCGACCTGGTCGGCATCAACATGTCTGGCGCCAACTTCGCCCCGCATATAACACCCGGCAAAGTTGGCACTAACTACTTCTATCCGGAAAAGAAGTACTTCAAGTACTACGCGGACAAGGATATCCGTTTGATCCGCTTTCCCTTCCTCTGGGAGCGCCTGCAGCATGAACTGTACAAAGGCGTGAACTTCGACCAGATCCGCCTGCTCAGAAGAACGCTTGATTTCGCTGCTGAGCACAACCAGAAAATCATTCTGGACATGCATAACTATGGCCGATACAAGGGCAAGCTGATCGGCTCTCCTGAAGTGCCGTACGAAGCCTACGCCAGCGTCTGGCGGAAACTCGCGGAGGAGTTCAAGGATCATCCCGCGTTGTTGGGCTACGACATTATGAACGAGCCTCATTCGACCAAAGGGCTATGGCCAGCAGCTGCTCAAGCCGCCGTCGATGCCATCCGCCAGGTGGACATGAAGACTTTGATTTTCGTCGAAGGTGACCGCTGGGCCAGCACCTTTCACTGGCGCATGGTGAATGAGGACTTCCTGATCGAGGATCCCGCCGAGAAGATCATCTACGAAGGCCACCTGTACCTCGACAAGGATTTCTCTGGACGCTATGCAAACGACGAAACCGTTGACCCCATGCTGGGAGTGGAACGTGCACGCCCGTTCGTCGAGTGGCTGAAGGAAAACAACCTGAAAGGCTTTCTCGGCGAATACGGCGTACCCGGGAATTCTGAGTCGATGCTGGCCGCCATGGACAACCTGCTCGGCTACCTCAATGAAAATTGCATGCCCAGCGCCTATTGGGCCGGAGGCCCAGGCTGGGGGAAATATGTCCTTGCGGTTGAGCCCATCGACGGCAAGGACCGGCCGCAAATGCCGGTGCTGCAAAAACACATCTCAAATAACTGCACGGAGTTCGGGCCGACACCGCAGCAATAACTCGCTTGTTACCGCATCTACCGCCCGCCAGACAGTAGTCAGGTAAATGCGGTTGTCGGTCAGAAATCTTTGGCGACCCTCGAATTTCGACGCAACCCAGCCTCCAAATGATTGTCCAATTTTTGGACCGAGCATCAGCGGATTTAGCGCGAGCGGAACTCCATGACTCGGTAGCTATCGAACGCGTTCGGTTACTGACGCGCTGTCAGGCTTGGATTGACTCATTGAATCCAGCGACACACAGCGCAACGACGCATCGAAAGCACCGCCTGGCAATGTTAGATGGCTTGAGTTTGTTGCGGTGTAGTTAGTCTGGATAAATGGAAATGCACCTAAGGACCCAGGTGATGACAAACATCAGCTCAAAATTCTTTTATTTGCCATTGACCGTTCTGATGATCGTCTTGCACTTTTCGGTGTTTGGTGACAGCACGCATAACCCTATCGGCTTCAAGTATCTCAACGAAGCCTATCTGGCGATCTGCCTGGGTGCGTCGTTTCTTTTGCTACTTGCCAGTACAGACGAAGCGTCCAGAGAATTCCGCATCCTCATGTACTACGCGTTTTACAGCGTTTTCGTATTTACGGTGCTACCAGCTATATTTTCTTTTTATACCTTTGGTCAACCGATCATCTACGGGCTGATCGAGGAACGTCGAATACTTTTCACATTTGGTTTCGTACCGCTGCTTTTGCTTGCCAAGCACATCAGCACCCTCCAGTTTGAGCGCGCGCTGATCTATTCCGCACTCATCGCCGTATTCCTCTCGTGGTGTTTCAAATTCGGGCTGATCCCGGACTTGCGTGAAGAGCAGACATCCTGGGACCGCCCGGATCGCTCATCCATCGGTCCCTTTTTGATCTGCTTCGCCTATTTCTATTGCATCCAGGTTTGGGCGAAGGGCAAGTCGCTCATCAACGACGAGCAGCGCCAGCGAAATTTCTACCTCATCGTCGCCGCGGTGCTGTTGCTCACCCTGGTCTTCGCCACGCAGACCCGTCAGCTTATTGTCCTGTGCCTGGCCTTCACGATGTTCTCGCTGAGAGCCAAAGCCGTCATTTGGGCAGCCTCGTTTTGCGTCTTGCTTTCGCCGCTCTATTTTTATCCTGAGCTGCTTGAGGTCCTCGGACTGAACGTAGAGTTCTATGAAAGCAGCCTGGATGGTGATGTGGAGGATGGCGTACGGCCCCATACGATCGCGTCGGTATTCAGGCATTTGGATCTGGTCAACTGGTTACCAAGCGGTTCGCTGTCCCTGATGTGGCAGGACGGTTTTATCCCCTATTTCGGCGAACACTTCTTCCTCTCCGATATCGGAATTATCGGCACGCTTTTTCGCTTCGGCTTTTTGACCTTTTTGCTGGTCCCACTATCGCTGTACATCTACCAGCGCATCGCTAGAAACATCAGTGCTGATATGAGTTTCATCTATCCGGTGATGCTCGCAATGTTCGTGATATGGCCGCTCTCCGGTCTCTTCGAATATGCGCAACCTGTAGTTTGTATGCTTTTCGTTATTCATGCTCTGAGAGCACGCCATCTTCGCAGCAAGGAACGAGTACATGAACGTCGCACTTATTCTCAACTACAAAGCTGCTACTGAAACCATCAGCTGCGCTGAAAGCTTGCTCGCTCATTGCACGACGATCGATCACATCGTCATCGTCGATAACGATTCGCAGGATGGATCCGCCCTTGCCTTTCAGCAATGGCTGGACGAAAAGGCGTACCCGACCGTGACCTTGCTCTGCAATCCGGAAAACAACGGATATGCCGGTGGCAATAATTATGGCCTTCGCTGGGCGATGGAAAATCTACAGCCAACGTACTTCTGGGTCGTCAATAACGACACCTACGTAGACAGTGACGCCTTTTCGCCGTTGCTCGAGGCGCTGCAGCGCAATGATCGACAGTTCGTCGGCTCGCTCGTACTCAGTGCCGACACCGGACGTCTCGAATGCTATGGCGGCGGCAAACTGTATCCGATCCTAGGCAAGGCTCGGCTGCTTGGAAAGAACCAGAGCATCGAAGCACTGCAGCAGCAGAATCTTCAGCACGCCCCGGATTACATAATGGGCTGCAGCCTTGCGTTTTCCGCTGCGCTGACCGAAGAAATCGGCCTGATGGATGAAGATTACTTCATGTATTTCGAAGAGGTGGATTGGCAATACCGCGCCAGGCGCTTCGGTATTTCCATCAAGGTCATCCCTGAAAGCCGCCTGTTTCACTACGGCTCCCTCAGCCTGGGTAGCCGCTCGGCGTTTTATCACTATTACCGCAACCGCGCGGCCACCCGTTTCAACAAGCGTTTTTACGGGTCGATCTTCGCAGTAACTTCCGCATTCTTTCTCTCGGCCGTTACAACTATCAAGGAATACAGGAATCCCACCCTCGCCTGGTCGGGTATCAAGGGCGCCTTCAAGGGAGTAGCAATGAGTGTCAAGTGATACTAATGCATTCGGAATCAACTTCTATTCCGGCAATAAGAAAACTTTATTGACTTGCATCCGTGAGGGCATCAAGCAGCCCTACTCGTTTGTGGTGACGCCAAACGTTGATCATCTCGTGCAACTGGAGGATGACCCACAGCTGCGTGATGCATATGCCAAAGCGCGCTGGAGGCTCTGCGACAGCCGCATCCTTCTGTCACTACTGGGCCGCCTGGGTGTTCATCTCGACGAAGCCATTCCGGGCAGTGATCTCACCCTGGATCTGCTCAAGTGGGCGAACGATGAGCGCTTGCGGGTGGTTCTGATCGGTTCATTGCAGACCGAAGCCGACAAGCTTCGAGCGATCTACCCCGGCATCGATCTTTATCACTACAACCCGCCAATGGGGTTTATCAAAAACCCGGAAGAAGTGGAGCGCTGCCTGCAGTTCGTTCGCGAGAATCCGTCGGACCTGGTTCTGTACGCCGTGGGCACGCCGCGCGGAGAAGTTCTGGCCGCGGCGACTCAACCCCATGAGCGGTCGGGTATGGGATTTTGCATCGGCGCCTCGATTTCCTTCGCAACAGGCACGATCAAGCGAGCACCGAAATGGATGCGCGAGTACAAGCTCGAATGGCTCCATCGCATGTGCATGGAACCTCGCCGTCTGGCCAAACGTTACTTCGCCGACGCGGTGTACATCGTGCCCGCTTATCTACGAGAAAAAAGCGCCCGATTAAAAGCCAGTCCTGCGAAACAGGAGTCTTGAACGGATATCGATCAATTGGCCATCGCATGCGGGTCACTCCGTTACGCTGGTTAGCTCGAATAACCGAATCCACGCGCCATGAACAATGCGCTGCTATTCCAGGTCCTGCACCTCGGTATAGCAACTCAGAAACATCACTGAAAACCTAACCTCATACAGGGAAGACAATGAAAGCGATCATCACGGGTATTACGGGACAAGACGGCGCTTACCTGGCAGAGCTCCTGTTGGAAAAAGGCTACACCGTATACGGCACCTTCCGTCGTACCAGTTCGGTAAACTTCTGGCGTATCGAAGAGCTGGGCATCGATAAACATCCCGACCTGCATCTCGTTGAGTATGACCTGACCGATCTGTCGTCCAGCATTCGTCTGTTGCAGAACACCGGCGCAACCGAGGTGTACAACCTCGCGGCTCAAAGTTTCGTGGGCGTTTCCTTCGAGCAGCCGTTGACCACCCTCGACATTACCGGTGCGGGCGCCGTGAACCTGCTGGAGGCGATCCGCATCGTCAATCCGAAAATCCGCTATTACCAGGCGTCGACCTCCGAAATGTTCGGTAAGGTCCAGGCCATTCCACAAGTGGAAACCACGCCCTTCTACCCGCGCAGCCCGTACGGCGTTGCCAAGCTTTATGCACACTGGATGACAATCAACTACCGGGAGTCTTACGGCATCTTCGGCTGCAGCGGCATCCTGTTCAATCACGAGTCGCCTCTGCGCGGCCGGGAGTTCGTGACTCGGAAAATCACCGATTCGGTGGCGAAGATCAAACTCGGCCAACTGGATGTACTTGAGCTTGGCAACATCGACGCGAAACGTGACTGGGGTTATGCCAAGGAGTACGTCGAGGGCATGTGGCGCATGCTGCAGGCCGACGAGCCCGACGTTTTCGTACTGGCAACCAACCGTACCGAAACTGTTCGCGATTTCGTGACACTGGCTTTCAAGGCGGTCGATGTCGAACTGCAATGGGAAGGCTCCGGTGAGCAGGAGCAAGCGATTGATGCCGCGACGGGCAAGGTCGTTGTTCGGGTCAATCCAAAGTTCTACCGCCCAGCAGAGGTCGACCTGCTGATCGGCGATCCGCAAAAAGCCAAGGACGTGCTCGGCTGGGAACCCAAGACTTCGCTGGAGCAGCTGTGCCGCATGATGGTCGACGCCGACTTGCGCCGCAATCAGCAGGGCTTTTCGTTCTAAGGTATCGACCTGGCTGGAGGTGCCGAACCAAGAGCGTGCTGTCGTGGGAGCCGCGCGGGCCAACCACTATCCTGTGCGCACTCGCTCCTCCAGCTGCCGGGTTCATATGACCGACTGAGGCGTTACGCCGGGCCAAAGCTCGGCGGTTCGGCTTCAGGGGCCCCGTCCAGCCGACCGTAACCGGGACGCAACATCCCAAGGCTAAACCAGGGATAAATCGCTTCACTGAAACTGGAATTTCATCCTATCGGGAAGATCATGCGTAAAGTGCTGATTACCGGCGTCACCGGTTTTACCGGTCGCTACATGGCAGCAGAGTTAGCAGGCCGGGGCTATGAGGTCCACGGCCTTAGCTATCGCCAACCCGTGGGCACACTGCCTACGGCTGTCTCAGCCATCCACTGCTGCTCATTGAATGACGCAGAGACGCTGCGAACCCTGCTGATAGAAATACGCCCGACCTATGTCGTCCATCTGGCTGCCGTGTCTTTCGTTGCGCACACCGATGCGGATGCCATCTACCAGGCAAACCTGCTCGGCACTCGTCATCTGCTCGAAGCACTACGTGCGACAGCAATCGACGTCGAAGGCGTACTGCTCGCCAGTAGTGCGAATGTCTATGGAAACACGACCGAAGGCGTCCTCGACGAGTCCGCTCCCTTTGCCCCCGCCAATGATTACGCGGTGAGCAAGGCCGCAATGGAATTTCTTGCGAGGTTGTATCACGGAAGCTTGCCGCTGATTATCAGCCGGCCCTTCAACTACACCGGTGTCGGCCAGGCTGAGCAATTTCTAATACCGAAAATTGTCGCGCATACACGTCGCCACGCAGACGTGATCGAACTGGGGAACCTGGATATCGCCCGCGACTTCTGCGATGTCCGCCAGGTTGTCCAAGCCTATCGGCGACTACTGGAGAGCCCCGAGGCAATTGGCGAAACGGTCAACATCTGTTCAGGCTCGGCGTATACCCTTGAATATGTGCTTGAACAAGCTGCGGCTATATCCGGCCACCGAATGGAAGTCAGGGTGAATCCGGCCTTCGTACGTAGCGCTGATGTGAAGAACCTGTTCGGCTCCAGGGCAAAACTGGATTCACTTATTGGCGACCTGCCCCGAGTTGAACTACGCGACACGCTGCGCTGGATGATCGAATATCAGCCCGCGCGTTGACGCGTGATCCGTTAAAGCTCATTCCCTGGTGTGGTAATGCATCAGCCGAGCGGCGATTGTTTAACGCAAGCCGCTTCTTTTTTGGCTGACGAGCGCCGGCCAGACCGATGACGCTTATTGCAATTCAAGGTGTTAAATCGAAGCGCCACTTGCCGTCCAGACATACTCGATTGTCGGAATTCAGAACTTCAAATATGCCTATTGTCCGTTCTAGACGGCCTCTATCGCATCGCATCGCAGTGCTCTCAGCGCGACCAATTCATTTCTGCATGCCGTCTTGAACCCAATAGAAACGGAGCGGTCTATGGCTACTGTGAGCAGCAAAGCGCCTGTTCCAGTCTGGTGAAACTACCAGACAGGGTTGAGCGGAACCTGCCGGTAGCTCATCCGGAACACGTCTCACGCTTGAGTCGAAGAAGTACTCCTTCCAGGGCTTTGCAGTAGCGACACCAGGAGAAGCAGATATTGAGTTCGTTCTTGCGCTTTCGAGGCGATCACCGCCAGATTTCGATAGACGAATCAATTGCGCTCGTTCCTTAAGTAAAAGTGAATCCCGCTGTTTTCACTTCGTAAAAACAACTATTCCGTCAAGGATGAAGAACCATGAAACCATTATTTGCTCTTGCTTTCTCTTCCGCGCTGGCGCTCCAAGGATGTGTTTTTTCGCCCGGCCAATACCTTGACCCAGACGAGTTCAAGGACGGCGCGGAATCGGAAGATGGCACCGTACAGCTTATTCGCATCACGCCCGACATGCTCAAGGGCGAACTGTCTTCCGACCAGGGCACATCCAGCAAGCAGGAGCTGCTCGACTACAAACCCGAGGCGTACCGCATCGGCCCAAACGACCTTCTCTACATCACCGTCTGGGATCATCCCGAACTGACCGCGCCATCCGGCCCACAACAGCAGCTTGATGCCAACGGCCGTCTGGTCCGCCCTGACGGAACCCTCTTCTATCCTTATATCGGTAACGTCGATGCGGCAGGTCGCACCATCGAAGAGCTACGCTCACACATCGCGCGCCGCCTCGCCAATTACATTGATAGCCCACAGGTTGATGTCAGCCTGCTGCGCTACGGCAGCCAGCGCATCGTGTTATCCGGCGCGTTCACTACCGCCGGTGAAGTACCGGTAACAACCGCCCCGATGACCATCGTTCAAGCGATCAGCCAAGCCGGAGTCGACACCGAAACCGCTGACCTTTCCGGCCTGATGCTCAAGCGCGACGGCCGCGAGTACATGCTCAACCTCGACGACCTGAACCGACCCGACTCCTGGCTGCATCAGGTATACCTGAAGGACGGCGACCAGCTGCACCTGCCCTACAACGATCAGAAGAAGATCTACGTATTGGGTGAAGTCACCGAGCCTCAGGCCCTCAGCTTCAAGGCAACGAGCTATAACCTGATGGATGCGATCGGTACTGCTGGCGGGATTCGCCAGGAAACCGCGGATGGCGAAGCGGTATATGTCATTCGTGGCGCGGAGAACATCGCCACCGAGCAAGCCACGGTCTTCCAGCTGAACGCCAAGTCTCCGACCGCCTTCGCCCTGGCCAAGAGCTTCCCGCTCCAACCGCAGGACGTCGTATTCGTGGGGCCGGCAGGCATCACCCGTTGGAACCGCTTCATCAGCCAGCTGCTACCATCGGCTGCATTCGTCGGAACCGGTGCCGCATTCAACCGTTGATGGCGTAACAGACATCAGGCCGGCCCTGGCCTGATGTACAGAACCGCAGCTAGCCCACCGGGCGGCTGCGGTTTTTTATTGCTTGCTGGACTGGTTACCGCCACGCAAGCCACCGCCGTGAAGGGGCCGGCAATCAAACCCCACAGATCACGGGGCTTCTAACTGGCTACTCAGTTGGAATTGTCGGATCATCTTCGAACATGTCGATGTCTTCATCAGTGACCTCCGTCTCCTCGGGGTCAGACATCGGAGCATCGTTGATACTGGCACCGTCTGGATCTCCAGGCAGGGGTGCATCGGCATCAGAATCATTCGCCGCCATCAGCCTAGTGAACACCATGGATTCATCTTGCATGCTTCACCTCGCAGCGAGGCCCCCAATGGCCTCTGCGAATATCGAACGGCGAAGCTGCGATTGGTGCTGAACCACCAGTCGGAGCAGCGAAGCGCCGCCGCAGTACTGAATCCTCAACAGTTCGGCAACCGCTTATCCAGCCTCGCTTCTGATCGCCGGTTAGCTGTCGTCTAGCACTACCCGTATCGCATCAGCCCGATTTTCATCGTTAGAGAAATGGTGGGACGGCGGATGAGTTATGCACTCACACCTTACAAATACTAAGCATTCGCATTAACATCCGCATCTTCAACAACAGCGAATGGAAATGCATATGTTCTGCCGCACAGCCTTGCACCCGCTTTTCGTGGCATTACGCACTGCGAGCCTCGCCATACCGGCTGTACCCCACAACGCCACCAACCTGAAAGACGGAGGTTATTACGCCACCTGTCTGTCGCATGGTGTCCGCTTCGTCCGCAATCGCAGGACGGTGATCGGCACCGTCAGCTACAGCTACAGCTACAGCTTCTGATGGGCTGGCTCTGGAGACCACACCGATGACCACCTTCGTATCTTCCCGCCTCGCCAATCTGGCCGGACGTGTTTCTGCCGCCCTGTTGGGCGGCTATGCATTGGCCTTTGGTTTCACAGCTTTTTTCTCTGTGTACTTGCCAATGCCTAGACCTGACCGGGTAGTGACAGCCAGTCTGCTCTGTTTCGCCGTCTGGGTGGGGGCGGTCATTTACGCCTTCGCGGCTAAAAGCGCCTTGCACGCCTGGTTACTGATTGCCGGACTGGCCGCCCTCTTCTGCCTGGGTGCTTACCTGCCCGTCGAGTGGAGGACCCGTCCATGACTCTTCGCCAATCAATGGCCGGGCTGCATACCTGGGGCGGCTTATTGCCCAGCTGGTTACTGTCCGTGATCATTTTCGCCGGCACCCTGGCCTGTTTCGATAAAGAGCTGGAGCGTTGGATGCGGCCTGCGTTGCATACGCAGACGGCATCGATGACCGCCGATGACATCGGCAACTGGGTTCAGGCGAACGTTCAGGAACAGCTACAC
>NZ_QORI02000008.1 GCF_003325755.1 Pseudomonas sp. SST3
ACGGCTGCCGACGCAGCGGGCGAGTGAGATCGGCCAACTGCTGCCGCATCAGTGGGCGCCGGCCTGAGTCGCGCAAGGTGAGTTCGGCGTACGCTTACGGTGCCGTGCCCCTCTGGATCGGTAATCGCCTGCGTCAGGCGCCACGCCACATAAGCCACCAGACCAACGACCATGATCCAGAGCAAGGTTTCACCGAAGGGTTGCCCCAACAATTGCTGGATAGCGCCCTTGGTTCCAACGGTGTCACCGCTGCCGATACCGGCCAGGAACGCGAACGCACCGACTATCACATAAACGACACCTCGCGCGGCGTAGCCGCTGCGGGCGAGCCAGACGATGCCTCTGCTGACTTCGCCTTTGGCGTGGGCTGCAGTGGTCTGCATGGAGGCCTCCTGTTGATTCGTATGGGTGTCTCTTCAGTAGACGGGTGCCGTTCAGGAGGGTTCGTTCCGATTTACGGATGGCAGGCGCAGCAGAGATGTTGGATCTGCCGGGAAGCTGTAGCATGTCGCAAATGCGAGCTATTCCTTTTTAGCCGAAGACCGGCTCGTAGCCGTTTTTATGGGATTCACGATGATATTTAGCCGAAGAGAAATACTGACAGGCCTGGCTGGTTTGGGTGTGCTGGGCGTGATCGGTGGTGGCGCGCGCTACTGGCTCGGACGCCCGGCCGATGCGACCACCCATGATTACGAGCTGATTGCCGCACCGCACGATGTCGAGCTCATCGCCGGGCATCAGACGCCCGCCTGGTGCTACGGTGGGCAGGCGCCCGGCTTCGAGCTGCGTGCACGACAGGGTGATTGGCTGCGGGTGCGCTTCATCAATCATCTGCCGGAACCAACCACCATTCATTGGCATGGCATCCGTCTGCCTTTGAATATGGACGGGGTGCCCTATGTGTCGCAGCTGCCGGTGCTGCCAGGGGAGTCCTTCGACTATCTTTTCCAGGTGCCTGATGCGGGCAGCTTCTGGTATCACCCGCACACGACCAGCGCCGAGCAGCTGGGTCGCGGATTGGTTGGTCCGCTGATCGTCGAGGAACGCGAGCCGAGCGGTTTCCGCCATGAGCGAACGCTAAGCCTGAAGAGTTGGCACGTCGACAAACAAGGCGCCTTCACCGATTTCAGCGTGCCGCGCGAGGCCGCGCGAGGCGGTACGCCGGGCGTGCTGTCGACAGTCAACGGTGAGCATGCGCCAACGTTGGAACTGCCAGCCGGGCACATCGTGCGCTTGCGAATCATCAATCTCGATAACACGCTGACATATCGGCTCAATCTTTCGGATGGTGAGGCACGCATTTACGCGCTCGATGGCAATCCGATCACGCCGCGCCCACTCGGCAAGAGTTACTGGCTGGGGCCGGGCATGCGCATCGATCTCGCATTGAAGGTACCGCCAGCGGGGCAAGAACTGTCCTTGCGTAACGGGCCGTTGCGACTGGCGACGCTCGCTTCGGTGGGCAATCACCAGGATGAGGGCGATTGGCCGGCACCGCTTCCCCCCAACCCGGTTGCCGAGCCAGATTTGCAGCAGGCTGAAACCCTGCGCTTTAACTTCGAGTGGGCGGGTATTTTATCCAGCGACGCGGGGCAGGGCGACGGATTCACCTTCTGGCAGGTCAACGGCCAGGCCTGGGATATCAACGACAAGACCTGTGCGGAGCGACCGATCGCGACGTTGAAGAAGAACGGCCACTACATCTTCGAGCTGCGCAACCTTAGCCAATATCAGCACCCGATTCACTTGCACGGCATGACCTTCAAGGTGATTTCGTCCAATCGCAGGAAAATCGAGCCCTGGTTCACCGATACTTATCTGCTAGGCAAAAATGAAACCGCCAGAATCGCCTTGGTGGCGGATAATCCAGGCGTGTGGATGTTCCACTGCCACGTCATCGACCATATGGAAACCGGTCTGATGGCGGCAATCGAAGTGGTGTAGGGCAGTCGCAGCTGGAAGCCGAAGTTAAGCAGGAGAGAAAAGCGAGCAATGGAGCAGCAGAAGCTGGATTGGAAATGAAACGCCCCGTGATTATTGATCGTTCCGGTGATGAGAAATTCATGCGCGCAGCGCTGGGGCTGGCCGCCGAAGGCGCGCGGCTGGGCGAGGTTCCGGTGGGCGCGGTCGTGGTGCAGAACGGCGTCATCATCGGCAGCGGCTTCAATTGCCCG
Organism: Pseudomonas sp. SST3; assembly: GCF_003325755.1. Next base: position 2,175 of record NZ_QORI02000008.1, read on the forward strand.
ATATCCCGCCACGATCCCAGCGCTCACGCCGAGATGGTAGCGATCCGCGATGCCGCGTTGCGAATGGAGAACTACCGGTTGCCGGGCTGCACGCTGTACGTGACGCTGGAGCCCTGCAGCATGTGCGCGGGCTTGATCGTGCACTCACGCATTCAGCGTGTGGTGTACGGCGCTACGGAGCCCAAGGCTGGCGTTGCGATCAGCCGTGGCCAGTTCTTTTCCCAGGAATTTCTCAACCACCGCGTGCTGATAGAGGGCGGTGTGATGACGCAAGCGTGCAGCGAGATGCTGAGCGAATTCTTTCGCATGCGACGCCTCAAGGCCCGCGGCGGCGATGTTGAGCAAGGTTCAGTGGACAGCTGAGCGAGCGGCGCTCTGAAGATCAAACGCTGCCGCTATAGCGACGCACGCCTGCTTCAGGTAGCTTTTCGTGGGCGGCAACGCTGCCCTGCGCAGGAAACACCACCAAATGGTCGGCGGCGATGCCGATGCCAACTTCCTGTCCAGTCGGGTAGTCAGCATGGCTGGGAAATATGCCTTCGAGCAGATTGCCGGTCGGCAATTGCAGGCGATACAAGGTCGAGGCACCGAGAAAAGTCTTGCCGACGATAAGCGCCTTGAGCGCGCTCTGTGGCGAATAGACGATGTCATCCGGACGCAGCAGAACATCCACTGAGCTGCCGGCTGGCATGGTGTAGGCGCGGTTACCGCGAATGACCCCGAGCTCGTCTGTACCGTTTCCGGATCGATCAGCTGGCCGCGAATGAAATACCCTTGACCGATGAAACTCGCCACGAATGGCGTAAGCGGCTCGTGATAGAGATTGAACGGCGTATCCCACTGTTCCAACCGCCCATCCTTGAACACACCGACCTGATCGCTGACGGCGAAGGCCTCTTCCTGATCATGGGTGACGAGGATGGCGCTGGTGCCGCGCTTCTTGAGAATCTCACGCACCTCGTGACTCAGGCGACGCCGCAAATCCCCATCGAGGTTGGAAAAGGGCTCGTCGAGTAGCAACAGCTCCGGTTCGGGCGCGAGCGCGCGGGCGAGGGCGACGCGCTGCTGTTGACCGCCTGAGAGCTCGTGCGGGTAACGCTTGCCCAGTGTCGATAGATGGACCAGCTCAAGCATCTCGCGGACGATGCGTTGGCACTGCGGATGCTTGCGTACCCCAAAGCCGATGTTTTCCGCCACGGTCAGGTGAGGGAACAGGGCATAGTCCTGGAACACCATGCCGACTCGGCGCTTCTCTGGCGCGAGGGTAAAGCCGCGCCGCGACAATACGGCGTCACCCAGCTGGATCTCGCCTTCGTTGACGTGCTCGAAACCGGCGATGGCCCGGAGCGTTGTGGTCTTGCCACAGCCGGATGGCCCCAGCAGGCAGCCGATGTCACCACGATTCAGGTGCAGATTGAGGTTCTGCACGATGCTCTGGCCACCATAGCCGCAATCGAGATTACGCAGCTGCAGGAGTGCTTGGTGGCTCATGCGTGGTGGTAAGCCGGCTCGACCAGAAACTCAAGCAATGCCTTCTGTGCGTGCAATCGGTTCTCGGCCTGCTGCCAAGCCACTGCGCGCGGATCATCGAGCAGATCGTGACTGATCTCCTCGCCGCGGTGAGCTGGCAGGCAATGCATGAAGAGCACTTCGTCGGTCGCCTCGTCGAGTAAGGCCCGGTCGACCTGGTAAGGCCGGAAGGTGGCAATACGTGCCGCCACCTCATCTTCCTGGCCCATCGAAGCCCAGACGTCAGTGCTGACGAGGTGAGCCCCGTTTACCGCTTCGCGCGGGTCACGGAATATCTGCACCCGATCACCAGCCTTAGCCAGTAGCTGGCCCTTGGGCTCGTAGCCTTCAGGGCAGGCGATGCGCAGCTGGAAGTCGAACTGGATCGCCGCCTCCATATAAGAGTTGCACATGTTGTTGCCGTCACCGACCCAGGCCACCGTCTTGCCCGCGATATTGCCGCGGTGCTCATGGAAAGTCTGCATGTCGGCCATCAGCTGGCAGGGGTGCAGATCGTCGGACAAACCGTTAATAACCGGCACCGACGAGTGAGCGGCGAACCCGGTGAGTGTCGCGTGGGCAAAGGTGCGGATCATGACCGCATCGAGCATGCTGGACATGACGATGGCCGAGTCGCTGATCGGCTCGCCGCGGCCCAATTGCGTGTCGCGGGGCGAGAGAAAGATCGCCTGGCCGCCGAGCTGAATCATGCCGGCCTCGAAGGACAACCGGGTCCGCGTTGAGGCCTTTTCGAAAATCATCCCCAGAACCCGGTTCTTCAGCGGCTCGAACAGAATTCCGCGCTCGCGCAGATCCTTCAGCTCGATGCCGCGACGAACCAGGCCGAGTAGCTCCTGGGGCGTGCAGTCCATCAGTGAGAGAAAATGCCTTGCGCTCATATCAACTACCTTTATTGCCGCAATCGAGGCCGGCGGTTTTTTGAGAAAAAGGAGGGCCTACGACAGGGGGTCGCACGGGAAGCGACGAAACGGGAAAGGCGAGATCTTATCCAGAAAGCCTTAGTGGGCGCAAATCGGCCGCCGGGTGCCAGAAAATGCCCTGTGAAGGTGCATTCTTTGCCGACTGCTGAGAAAACCCGAGCCCCCGACTCGGCTTTTACAACGCTGTTCCTGTACAATGCGCGCCAACCGTGACTAGCCGAGGTGCCCCATGGATATCATCGAAACCATTAAAGAGCAGATCGAAAAGAACCCGGTGCTGCTGTATATGAAAGGTTCGCCCAATGCGCCGCAGTGCGGCTTCTCCGCCCGCGCGACACAGGCTGTGATGGGCTGCGGCGAGAAGTTCGCCTACGTCGACATCCTGCAGAATCCCGAGATTCGCACCAACCTGCCGAAATATGCCAATTGGCCGACTTTCCCGCAATTGTGGGTCAGCGGCGAGCTGGTCGGTGGCAGCGACATCATTCTGGAGATGTTCGAGAAAGGTGAGCTGCAGCCATTAATCAAGGAAGCCGTGCAAAAAGCCGGCGCCTGATCAAAGAGTGTTCCAAACCCGCCAATTGGCGGGTTTTTTTATGCCGAGTTCCGTTCTCTTAGGCATGCAACCAGAAATGAAAACGGGAGCCAGCGGCTCCCGTTAGTGCTTCGCGCAGGCAGGCGGTCAATCATCCATCTGCGACTGCAGATAGTTTTCCATGCCCACCTTGTCTATCAGGCTCAGCTGGGTTTCCAGCCAGTCGATGTGTTCTTCCTCCGACTCGAGGATGTCTTCCAGTAGCTCACGGCTTCCGTAGTCACCGACGCTCTCGCAATAGGCGATGGCCACCTTTAGGTCCTGGACGCCACCCTGCTCGAGCTTGAGGTCGCAATCGAGCATTTCCCGCGTGTTCTCGCCGATCAGCAGCTTACCGAGATCCTGAAGGTTGGGAAGACCCTCGAGAAAGAGAATCCGCTTGATCAGCTTATCGGCATGCTTCATCTCGTCGATGGATTCCTCGTACTCGTGCTTGCCGAGCTTGCCGAGCCCCCAATCTTCGTACATGCGTGCATGCAGGAAGTACTGGTTGATGGCGACCAGTTCATTGGCGAGGATTTTGTTGAGGTGCTGGATGACTAGCTTGTCGCCTTTCATGTCGGTGTCCTGATTCGAATTCGAATGCGTCTGATGCGATCAGTCTGGCCACGAACCATTAGGCTGTCAAACCTAAGCCCTTGAATACAAAAGGGTAAAACCGAATAAGAATACGTCTGTTCCGCGACTCGGAAGCAACACGTTGATTTGCAGACAGAAAAAAGCCGGGCATAAGGCCCGGCTTCGGAAGCATCTTGGTATTTCAGGCGGGAGCAAAACTGACGGGGTAGGCAAGGGAGGCCTGGGCCCCTTGTACATTGCTCAAGGTTTCACGAACGACCTGCTTTGCCACGCATGCGCACTTGCCGCACTGGCTGGCAACACCGGTAGCTTCACGCACCTCACGATAGCTGCAGCAGCCTTCATAAATCGCTTCACGAATCTGACCGTCGGTAACACCCTGGCAAAGACAGACGTACATATGAACTACCCGTTGGGTCTGTGATGGTTGAGATGCTAAACAGAATGATAATGATTGTCAAAGCTCGTTCGTCGCCTCGCTCGATTTCATTCGCGTGTCGCAGTTGGCCGCGGCGTAAGAAGGCCTGAGCGACAATGCCACCTGGCCCAACCATTGCCGTGAAATGCAGGTTGTAAGTGGCGCGTCACATTTCCGCGAAATCTTTCATGTAATGCCGTTGTTCTTATTACATGTGCTGCTACCTTTCGGCGCTATGGAAACGAAAACGTCCGCACATTATCAGCGCCTCTTCCGGCAACGCCTTCGTGATCAGGGGTTGGTGAAGAAGGAAGTTTGGATCTTGCCCGAACATTCAGCGCGGCTTGCGGCGATTGAGAAGAGAATGCGCCAGCCGCTTCAGGGGCTGGCTTCATGTGAAATGGAAGAAGGTATGGATATGCCGCAGCTATGGACCGCCCAGGCGTTGCATGACGCTATTGAAACCTCTGATCTCTGCAAAAGCGGTCAGATCGCAATCGAGCTGATCGAAGGCGCTGATGCCAGTTTGCGCGTCACGATGCGTGAGTATGGTGATTTGCCGATCTACGTCGCAGTGATTGGCGAGCAAATCATCGTCGAGGCTCTGCTTTGGCCTGTTACTGATGTGCAGGATCCGAACGCATTCAATGAGCAGATATTGCGCACCCACAAGTTGTTTCCGCTTTCGTGCATTGGCATCGAGTCGCTTCCGGATGGCCAGCCTTGCTACACCATGTTCGGTGCATTGAGTTCGGCGTCCACGCTTTCAGATGTGGTGCTGGAGATCGAGTTGCTTGGCGATAACGTGATCAAGGCTACCGAGGCGTACGAAGGCTTTCTCAAGGCCGGCGTTTGAGCTCTAAAGGAGATTTGAGATGAATGTATGGAGCAAGCTGCTCACCGCCCTGCGCGGGGGCGTCAATGAGGCGGGCGAGGCGGTAGTGGATAGCCAAGCGCTGCGTATTCTTGATCAGGAAATTCGCGATGCCGATTCCGAGTTGCGCAAAGCCAAGGAGTCGCTGGCTGAAATAATGGCCAAGCAGAAGTTGGCCGCTGAGCGCGTCAACAAGGCAGCTAAAGCAATCAGCGAATACGAACAATATGTGTTGAAGGCACTTCAGGCCGGTGATGAGCCGTTGGCCAAGGAAGTGGCCGCAAAGATTGCCAATCTTGAGACTGAGCAGATCGCCGAGCGCGAACAGGCCGATAATTACGCTGAGAGCGTGGCGCAACTGCGCAAGGCCGTCAGTCAGGCGGAAGCACATATCAAGCGGCTCAAGCAGCAGGTTGATACGGTCAAGGCTACGGAGAGTGTGCAGAAGGCCCAGATGGCTGTCGCCCAGCGCTACGGCGGCTCCCAGGCCAAATTGCACACCGCGGTTGAGTCGCTCGAGCGGATCAAGCAGCAACAAGCCGAGCGCGCAGCGAAGATGGAGGCAACGGCCGAGCTCGCACAGGCGTCCCACGTCGACGAATCACTTGATGCCAAATTGCGCGCCGCGGGGATTGTTGCCGACACTGCCAGTGCAGACAGTGTGCTCGCGCGCCTGAAGAACAAGGCTAAGGGTTGACCCCGACGCCGGTGGAGCCGGTCTCGCGGAGTTGGCGGGGCAGGCGCCACAACACAAGGAAGTGATCCATGGATTTGTTCATACAGACCGCTTTGAGCTTTCCGGTGGTGCTGCTCAGCTTCGTGCTGGGTATAGCCATTCTGTACTGGAGCGTGGCAGCGCTCGGCATGATCGACGTGGACGTACTCGACGTCGAGATGGAGTCTTCTCTCGAAGATACGTCGTTTCAGCCGGAAGGCCTGGCTGGCCTGTTGCTCAAATTCGGTCTGTCCGGGGTTCCAGTCACGCTGGTGCTGACCCTGCTGTTCTTCTTTTCCTGGCTGTTCTGTTATTTCTCTCAGCTGCTGGTGCTGCGCTTCCTGCCGCTCGGCATTTTGCGTTACCCACTTGGCCTGGTGCTGACTGTGGTTGCGCTGCTGCTGGCGGTGCCGATTTGCGGCGCGCTGGTCCGTCCACTTCGCCCGTTGTTTCTGAAGCTTCATGCACCCAATCATCGTTCGTTGCTCGGCCAGGTCGCTGTTGTGCGCAGCGGTACGGTCACGTCGATTTTTGGCGAGGCCACGCTGGAGGATGGCGGTGCTGGGCTGATCCTGCGTGTCAGAGCGGAGGAGAAGGCCGGGTTCAAGCGCGGTGATCGCGTGGTTTTGCTGGAGTACCTGGAGGCCGAGAATGCCTACCGGGTCATTACCGAAAGTGAATTCAAGGGCGTCTAAGCCCGCTTTTTAAAGGGAGTTGATGTAATGAGCCTCGAACTGGTGATGCCTTTCCTGATTGGGTTGGGCGTGTTCTTCCTATTGATCATGGGCTTTTTTGTCCTGTTCAAAGCCTTTTATATAAAAGTCCCACAGGGGACGGCGCTGATCGTCAACGACATGTCGTCGATGCCCAAGGTCCACTTCACTGGCGCCCTGGTCTATCCGGTGATCTACAAAAAGGAGTTCATGAAGATCTCCTTGCTGACGCTGGAAGTCGATCGTCGCGGCAAAGATGGCCTGATCTGCCAGGACAACCTGCGCGCCGATATCACCGTCGCCTTTTACCTGCGGGTAAACGAGACCCAGCAGGACGTGCTGAAGGTCGCCAAGGCGATCGGCGTAGACCGTGCCTCTGATCGTGCGGCGGTAAATGAGCTGTTCAACGCTAAGTTCTCCGAAGCACTGAAGACGGTGGGCAAGCGCTTCGATTTCGTCCAGCTGTTCGAAGAACGCCAGAGCTTTCGTGACCGTATCGTCGAGGTAATCGGCAACGATCTGAATGGCTATGTGCTCGAAGACGTCGCAATCGATTACCTGGAGCAAACGCCCAAAAGCTCCCTGGACCCGAATAACATTCTCGATGCCGAAGGTATTCGCAAGATCACTCAGCTAACGGCTGCGCAGAACATCATCACCAACGACTTCGAGCGCAACGAAGAGTTGGCTATCAAGAAGAAGAACGTCGAAACCCGTGAGGCTACTCTGGCGCTTGAGCGTCAGGAGGCTGATGCGGTGGCTAGGCAGATGCGGGAGATCGAGACCATTCGTGCGCGCGAGCATGCTGAAACGCTCAAGGTGCAGGAAGAGGAGCGGTTGAAGGCCGAGCAGGCCCGCATTCAAACCCAGCAGGAGCTGGATATCCGCGCCGAGAACCACCAGCGTGAAGTCGAGGTGGCGCAACAGAACCGCCAGCGTGCCGTGGTCATCGAAGTCGAGAAGGTGACGCGTGCCAAGGATCTGGAGATCGTGGCTCGCGAGCGTGAAGTCGAACTGCAGCGAATCGAAAAGGAAAAGGCGCTGGAAGAAGAGCGCAAGAATATTGCTTCAGTCATTCGTGAGCGTGTGGCGGTCGAGAAAACCGTTGCCCAGGAAGAGGAGCGCATCAAGGAAGTTCGCGAGGTTTCCGAGGCTGAGCGAATGAAGCAGGTCGTGGTGCTCAATGCCCAGGCTGAGGCAGAGCAGGAGCTGGTACGTCAGGTCAAGCAGGCCGAGGCGGACGAAACACGCTCCAAGCACAAGGCTGTGGAAATCAATACGCTGGCCCAGGCCGAGCTGGAGGCAGCCGCCAAGCAGGCTGAGGCGAAGAAGAAGCTTGCCGAAGGCGTCGAAGCCGAGCGTGCAGCACCGGGCCTGGCTGATGCGCGCGTGCGTGAAGTCACCGCGGCAGCGAAGGAGAAGGAAGGGCTGGCCGAAGCGCGTGTGCAAGCGGAGCAACTGATCGCAGCCGCCAAGGGCGAGCAGGAGAAGGGCCTGGCAGAGGCACGGGTAATTGAGGCCAAAGCAGGCGCCAAGGAAAAGGACGGCTTGGCCGAGGCCAAGGTGCTGGAAGAAAAACTCACTGCTCAGGCGCGTGGCGAGGAGCAGTTGGGTAGTGCCAAGGCCAAGGCGGCCCAGGATCTGGGTATGGCCGAGGCACACGTGCTCTTGGAACGTCTGAACGCTGAGGCCGAAGGCTTGGGCAAAAAGTTCGGTGCGCTGGACTCGCTCAGCGATGGCGCCCGTCAGCACGAAGAGTTCCGCATGCAGCTGGAGAAGAGCTTCGAAGAGGCGATGGCCTCGATCGCGGCGAACAAGGACATCGCCAAGGACCAGGCAGAGGTGCTGTCGGCAGCGCTATCGAAGGCCAAAATCGAAATCGTCGGTGGCGAAGGCGACTTCTTCAATTCGTTCGCCAAGTCGCTGTCGGTGGGCAAGGCGATCGAAGGTGTGGTTGGCAAGAGTCCAGTCGTTCAGGACGTGCTGTCACGCCTGCTCAATGGCCGCGCTGCCGAAGCCAAACCGGTGCGCGCCGACGCCAGCGAAGTTTGATGACCCCAGGGCGCCTGTATCTATAAAGCAGAGCGCCCGTTCTGGCTCAACTTGAGCCGCTGCAGCGAGGAGTGTTTATGTCTGAACCAAGGGATTATCTGGAAATGTCCTTCCGCTCGATTCAGTGCTTTGCCAATGATGGCCGCCTGGACGTGAGCGAGCTGGGCGCACTGCTGGACATCGCCGAACGCGACGGTGATATCGATGAGAACGAAGTGCGTGTGCTGACAAAGATCATCGAACGCATCCGGCCCGAGGAAATCGACCAACCGATGCGCGACAAGCTCGCCGAGGTAGCCAAGAAAATCGGAGCTTGAAGCATCCTCCACAGCGCAGCCATTCGGCACCTCCCGCTACTTAGTGCAGCCCCCGTGCAACCGGGGGCTCGTTGCTTGCAGACCGCGTAGATTCAAGGAAGACCATGATGTCGGACGTCCAAGCCGAAAATACCCAGGACATTCTCGATAAAGCCGTTGCGCAAGGCGGTGCTTACGAGGTGCTGCATAAGCGACTGCAGGAGCAGGGATTACGCCTCCGGCATATCACCGAGAGCCTGAACGAAGAGCGCCTGGACGCCTTCGGCAGCAGTCGAATGGAGGTGGTGGGACGCGTTCGCATCCGCACTGAAAACAACTGCACGGCACGTGACATCGCTCAGGTCGGCGACACTTTGCTGTTTGGCTACAACGTCTTTCTCGGGCTCAAGAAAGAAACCCGTGTCGAGGACGTGTTTTCGCTCTACCGCTTGTGCGAGCAGGCCGAGGGCTACGAAGCCCAAGCCGTGGCGCTTGAGGGCAGCTTCCTTGCTCAGAGCAGTTTCGTAAACGACTTCAACGAGCTCTACACCTACTACAAGAACACCCGCTTGCTGCAGCTGATAGTGCGCGACAGCAAGTTGCTGGCAAGCTTCCAGATTGGCGAGCGGGTCACGGACATTCGAGTATTCCGTTGGTCGATTTCAGATGACGGCAAGGATGTCCGATACATCGACAACCGTGGCGAGCGCGATATCGCGCTGCCGGCACCATTCGATTTCGAATGGCAGAAGACTTCTCGTGAGATGGTGGTCAATGGACGACATCCACATCTGAATATCCTCGACACTCTGTTCGTCGAGACCATCGGTGGAGACCTGACCGTCAAGGTGGAAAACAACACCGACGATGGCTTGGGTATCTATCGTGAGGCGGTACTGGACAAGACCCAGTCCCTCGACGATGCACAGATCGAATACGCCAGGCTTGGTAGCCTGATCCTGCTCAAGGTGCTGCCGTACAGGGAAGAACAGTGGCGATACCTGGTCTTCAACAGCCTGACGCGGACGGTTGAGCGCCTTGATGCAATCGGGCTGGCCTGCGTTCAGTTGCCAGAAGACCACGGAATAATCTTTCCCGGCGGTTACTACCTGCAGAGCGGAGAGTCCAAGGCGTTCGAGCAATCGATGGACGGCATGCGCTTCAAGCGTGCGGTGCGCTCGCCTAACGGTGAGGATGTGCAGTACATCTTCTACCATCCGGAAGAAGGGCGGTCTGCGTTATTTACCTACAACATGATCGATCGCCAACTACAGAATCCGATCTTCGGTCATGGCTATGCCCGGCTCGAAGACGGGCGCACGGTGATCTTTTCCGCCGAAGGCAGTGAGCCCACACGCATCCACCCGATGCAGATATGGCAGACGCCGTTCTGTACCGATGACTTCGCCGCACGGCAGCCTGCGCGCAGCGGATTCTTCGGACGCATCGGCAACGCCGAGTTGGTGCGCGGCGTATCCGACCTGTTCAACCTGAGTCGCGAGATCGATGCGCCGCAGATATCGGTGCAGCGTTATACCCAACTCTGCCAGAACACCCGCCGTCTGTTCGATGCTTACCACTGGCTGGGCGATGCCCAGTGCCAGGGGCTTGCCCTGCTGCTGCGCGAGATTGCAGCGACCGGCGAGCTGGTGCTCGATGAATTCGAGAAGGTCGAGAGCATTCGTCAGCAATCGACCCGCGCGATGGCCGAAGCTCAGACTCAACAGAAGGCACTGCTCTCCGGGCTGCTGACCGACAGCTGGGACAGGGTGCAGCAGTTCGTCGAAGCGTTAAACGCAATCAACTCACATCGTGGCCAGCTGCTGACCATTCGTGACTACCGCTATATCGATGTCTCGCGCATCGATGCCATGGAGGCCGAACTGCTCGAGGCGCAGGAACGGGCCAGTTTGGCGACTTCGAGGTTCCTCGCCAGCAGTGCGGCGCTCGAGCCTTACCTGCTGGAACTCAGTGACCTCGATGCGGCGGCGCAGAAGGCGGAAACCGTCACCCAGCTCAATGAGCCCTTGGCCGGCATGCAGGAGATGGCTGCAGGGCTGGACATGCTTTCGGGCCTGATGGCGTCGTTGTCGATCGATGATGCCACCGAGCGCACCCGCATCGTTGAATCGATCTCGGAAGTGTACGCACGTCTCAACCAGGCCAAGGCGCGAGCGGAGCAGCGTCGCAAGGGGCTCGGTTCGGCGGAAACAGTCGCCCAGTTCGGTGCTCAGTTCAAATTGTTCAGCCAGGGCATCACCAACGCTTTGGCCCAGGCATCGGACCCGGAGCGCTGCGACGAGCAGCTCTCACGTCTGCTGGTGCAGCTCGAGGAGCTTGAAAGCCAGTTCGGTGATCACGAACAGTTCCTCGGCGACATCCTGAGCAAGCGTGAGGAGTTGCTGGAGACCTTCGAGGCGCACAAGCAGAGCCTGCTTGATGACCGCCAGCGCCGCGCCCAGGGCGTTCTCGATGCTGCGTCGCGCATTCTCGACAGCCTCGGTCGCCGTACTGCCCGGCTGAACCAGACCGAGGAGCTCAACGCCTTCTTTGCCGCCGACCCGCTAATCCTCAAACTGCGTGAGATGGTGGGTCGCCTGCGCGACCTCAAGGACAGCGTTAAGGCAGACGATGTGGAGGCGCGCCTGAAGAGCGCCCGCGACCAGGCGGTGCGGGCGATGCGCGACAAGAGTGAGCTGTTCGAGGCCGGTGGCAATGTCATCCGGCTGGGCCCGCGCCACCGCTTTAGCGTGAACACGCAGGAGTTGGATCTGACCCTGCTGCCCCGTGGTGATCAGCTGTATCTGCACCTGACCGGGACCGATTTTCTCGAGCCGCTGCGTGATCCCGAGCTCGAAGCGTTACGCGAATTCTGGCAGGTGTCGCTGGAGTCGGAATCGGAGGCGTTGTACCGCGCCGAGTACCTGGCCGGCGAAGTGCTCGCCGCCGCAGACGCCGGACAAGATGGCCTGGATATCAATAGCCTAAAGCAGCTACTCGCCGACCGTGAGGCGCTGACCAGGCGCATTCGAGATTTTGCCGCCCCTCGTTACCGGGAAGGTTACGAAAAGGGTATCCACGATCACGACGCGGCGCTGATCCTGACGCGCCTGCTACCGCTTCGCGACAGCGCCGGGCTGCTTAGCCATACACCGATGGCGCGAGGCACTGGCTGTTTTTTCTGGAACAGCGTTGTGGGTGAGGCCATTGCGTTGGAGTGGCCGGAGCGCGCCCGCACCAGTCGGCATATTCAGCAGCTTTTTGGTCGCCGTGATGGGATCGACCAACTTGAGGCGGAAATCGCCTTGGCGATTGAGCGGTTCGCGGCCGATGAAGCGATGACGCTGCGGTCCGGGCTGCCTCTAGACGCGGCGCGCTATCTGGTCCAGGAGCTCGCTGGCGAACGCATCGAATTCGTCTTTAGCAAATACGCGCGCCAGCTGCTTGGCTCGCTGCAGGCAAAGCTGGAAGCCGCACGTGTCTGGGATGGCTATGTGCAGACATTGGAGCGACTGCAGGCGCGCCCAGCGGCACGGTGGGCGCTGGTGGACAATTGGTTGCAAGGACTCTGCAATCAGGGCGAGCTGTCCGACCTTGCTCGCTACATCCCCGAAGCAGTGGCGCTGGCTCTTTTGCCGGAGGGGCAGAGCAGGCGTGTCACTGAAGTGGATCTGCGCTTTGCTGTTGAAGAGCTGATGGGTGACCACCCACGCATTGACGGCCAGCGATTGATGCTGTCGCTGGATGACTATTTCGAGCGGCTCGAGAACCATCGCCGACGCTTCCTTCCACAACTTCGGCGTTACCAGGCCTTGCGTCAGGGCGTGATCGGTCGCGAGCGCGACGCGCTGCGCCTTAGCGAGTTCAAGCCGCGGCCGCTGAGTTCTTTCGTGCGCAACAAGCTGATCAACGACGTTTATCTGGGGTTCATTGGCGACAACCTGGCCAAGCAGATGGGCACTGCGGGAGAGAACAAACGCACCGATTTGATGGGGCTTTTGATGCTCATCTCTCCGCCTGGTTACGGCAAGACAACCCTGATGGAATATGTCGCCCATCGATTGGGGCTGATCTTCATGAAGATCAACGGCCCCGCTTTGGGTCACGAGGTTCGTTCGGTGGACCCTGCGCAAGCGCCCGATGCCACTTCGCGCCAGGAGCTGGAGAAGCTCAATCTGGCTCTGGAGATGGGAAACAACGTGATGCTGTATGTCGATGACATCCAGCACACCCATCCAGAATTCCTGCAGAAATTCATCTCGCTTTGCGACGGTACGCGGCGTATCGAAGGCGTCTGGAAGGGCAAGACCAAAACCTATGATATGCGCGGCAAGAAGTTCTGCGTGATCATGTCCGGCAACCCGTACACCGAATCCGGTGACGTCTTCAAAATCCCTGACATGCTTGCCAACCGTGCGGACATCTACAACCTCGGCGATACGCTCGGAGGCATGCAGGAAGCATTCAGCCTCAGCTATATCGAGAATGCGTTAACCTCCAATCCGATCCTTGCGCCGCTGGCTACCCGCGACATGGCCGATGTCTACCGGCTGGTTGACAAGGCCCAGGGCAAGCCGTTCTCCGCCAATGAGCTGTCGTACAGCTACAGCGCCGCCGAGATCAACGAGATCACCGCTACGCTCGAACGCTTGATGCAGGTGCGCGATGTCGTAGGCAGAGTCAACCAGCAGTACATCGTCAGCGCCGCGCAGGCCGACCAGTACCGTAGCGAGCCGCTGTTCAAGTTGCAGGGCAGTTACCGCAACATGAACAAGATGGCCGAGAAGATCAGTTCGGTGATGAACCAGGCAGAGCTGTTGCAGCTGATCGCTGACCATTACCAGGGTGAATCGCAGTTGCTTACCACCGGCGCCGAGGAAAACCTGCTCAAGCTTGCTGAGCTGCGCGGCAATATGACGGACGTTCAGGCCGAGCGCTGGGCGCAGATCAAACGTGACTTCATGCGCAACAAGGCCATGGGCGGCAGTGACACCGATGTTGGGGGCCGCGTAGTCGCGCAGCTCAACGATCTGGTCGAAAGTGTGCGCGGGCTGAGCATCGGCAAGTCTGACCGTGATCAGGCGCGGATTCCCTGGGAGCAACTGATTAGCGGGCTGGATAATCTTGGCCGGCTAAGACCGCAGGTAGAAGTCGTCGCACCGCCTCAGCCAGCCGTACAGAAGCTGCTGGAGAATCTGGCCGACAGCCTGCAGAACAGTTTTCTGCCGCTGATCAAAACCATGGATAAGAAGATCGATATCGACTTGCGTACCCACAATCGGATGCTGGAGATATCCGCCCAACTGCGTGAGCTTGGCGAACATCTCGGCCAGGAACAGCGCAATGTCGAACCCCACGATGGAGTGCCGTGAAGCGAGCGCTCGGAGAGCTGCGCTTGCTGGCTGTGTTGGCCGGCAGCCTGGTGCTTGTGCAACTCGCTAACAGCTTTACCGGCGGTGCGCTGAATGTATGGGGGGTGGTGCCGCGTCAGGTGCAGGCCCTGCCTGGCATTCTGATCGCGCCCTGGCTGCACGGCGGCTGGGCGCACCTGTTGGGCAACCTAAGCGGCCTCATGATCCTCGGATCACTGGTTTTGCTCCGCTCGCGGCGCGATTTCGTCCTGGCAAGTCTCTTCATCATCGTCGGCAGCGGTGGGCTGGTGTGGTGCTTTGGGCGTATCGGCGTGCACATCGGTGCAAGCGGCTGGTTGTTCGGATTTTGGGGGTTATTGCTGGCCCGTGCCTGGCTCGATCGCAGTCTGCTTGACCTGGCGCTCGCTGGGCTTGTCTTCATGTTTTATGGCGGCTGGCTGTTCGGGCTATTGCCGCGTGACGGCGTTTCCTTCGAGTACCATCTGGCCGGTGCGTCGTGCGGCGTGCTTTACGCTGTGCTGTCGCGTAACCGGCGCCTCTGACAAAAAGGACTTTGTGTGGATTTCAATCGACTTGACCAACAATTGCGCGACAGCTTGGCCGATTTGCGCCTGAGTAACGAAGAGCGCGACGAGTTGCGTCAGCTGGGCAGCGAGCTGACAGTTGACCAGATACGCTTCCTGCGCAATCGGGCTTTTGCTTTGGTGCGCGAGCTTAGCCGTGAGCCGGCGAACGTTGAGCCTGCGCTTAAATGGCTGGAGCAGGTGATCAAGACGCTCGACTCCTGCTCCACGCCAGTCAGGGCAGAGCAGGCCAGCGCACATTTCAGTCCGGGCGAAAGCTGCCGTCGCAAGATTCGCGATCTGTGTCGGCAGGCGCGCAAGAGCGTGGATATCTGTGTTTACACCATCTCCGATGATCAACTCAGTGAGGAGATTCTGGCCTGCCACCTACGTGGCGTAACTGTGCGGGTGATCAGCGACAACGAGAAACAGTATGACGCGGGCAGCGACATTCAGTGGCTGCGCGATAAGGGCGTGCCGTTGCGTATCGACTCTGGCCCATACCACATGCATCACAAGTTCGCGCTATTTGACGGGCGCCTGCTACTCAACGGCAGTTTCAACTGGACCCGTAGCGCGACCACCAGCAATGAAGAAAATCTGCTGGTGATCGATCACCCACAATTGCTGGCCGATTACACGCGCGAATTCGAGAGCCTCTGGGCGCGTTATGCGGAGAATTGTTGATCGTTGGTCAGCTTCTTCAAGCCGCGTTGGGCTGCCGCCAGAAATCGTCGCTGAACACCTTGTCGAGTAAGCGATGCTTGAGCGTGCGGCTTTCATCAGTAGCGGCGGCGTCGAGTTTCTTCAGCAGGCGCTGAGGCCCATTGCGGGAGTCGAAGAGGTCTCGATAGCAAAGGCCATCGACCGCGTGGGCGAGTAGGTCCTGCTCAAGTAATGCGTCGACCCAGTCCGACGGATAGCTGATATCTCCGGGTATTTGTCGGATTAGACCCTCCGCTTCATCGACATCTCCCAGACGCAAGTATGCGATGGCTAGGTCATCGAGCAGCAAGGCCATGTCGAACGCTTCGATTTCCTCTGGGGCGTTGGCGGTGACCAGCCTGTCCCGCACATTGTCGAGCAGGCTTCGCGCATCTGCCGGCCGATCCAGGCGCTGTAGCAGAAGGGCGTGGCGTGTGTCAGTGAATGCACGGTCGAAGAGAGGCTGACGTTCTGCCAAGCGCTGAATCCGTTCCAGAGCCCGGCGAATTTCGTAACTGGTGCGTTGGCGCTCCGGTAGGCGGCTTTGTAGTGTCAGGCGCGCGTTCAGAACCTGCAGCCGTAGGTGATCGCGATCGGTGTCCTCTGGTAGGTACTCGATCCAGCGCTCGGCCTGGCCAAGCATCGAGGTGGCTAGGTCTGGCTGGCTTTGTTCATAAAGAGACCATAGCGACAAGTACAGGCTGATGCGCTGTGTTTCGTGCCTGGACAAGCGCCGTACATCTCGCTCGGCTTCAGACGCGGCGCCCTGGTCGATCCACCATTGGGCCAGCCTCAGTAGTAGCGCGTCATGCACGCCATCTTCGACCTCCTCCAGCAACGCCTCGGCCTCGCGAAGCTGGCGATGTCGCAGCATGGCGTCGAGCAATTGATCGTAATGTTCGTCGCGCCAGTTCGCATCCAGTCGCTGGATCTGCTGCTGGGCTTGAGCGAGCCAGCCGGCTTCTATCATGGGGGCGATGAAGGGATTGTCGCGTTCCAGCGAAAGCGAATCGGAGACTTCCAGAAGCTGTTGGAGATCGCCAAGGGAAGCCAACTCCCGAGCAAAAATTTCCAGCCCGACAATGTCTTCAGCCGGAACGGTCTGCTGCAGTGCCCAGAACTGCGCGAGGCTATGCCGTGCGGCATCCTCTTTGCCGCTCTGGCGTTGCAGACGCGCAACGTTCAGCCACTGCTGTGCGCTCAGGTTGGATGTGGTGGCGAACGTTTCGAGCTCGCTATTGGCTGTGTCCTGATCGCCCTCGGCAAGCAATAGTGGGATGCGTAGCAGCGGATCGCTAGGGCGCTCATCGCCAGTGCGCTTTAGCAGCTCCAGTGCCTTTTCGGCTTCACCGGCGTCGATCAGCTGGTAAAGCATCGTGGCTAGCGCTTCGCGGCGATGGTGCGCGTCGAGGTATGAATATAGCCCCAGCGCTTCTTCCTCACGGTTCAGCTCGAGCAGGGTCGCGCACAGCGATGCATTCGCCACCTGCCAGACATCGCCCTGTAGCCGTGCAGCCAAATCAATGGCCATTTCGGGGGCCAAAATGCGTAGGGTTGAGATGCGATTGATCCACACCACCTCCTCAAGCGTGAGGCTGGCTGAGCTATCAGCAACGGGAATCCGATGTGGCTTCGGATCAGCGCCAGTGATGGCGATAATCAAGAAAACCCCGATGAGTACCACCAGTACGACGACAAATGCTTCCATGAGAATCCGTTCTCTCTGCTTCTGAAAAGACCCGTGGCAGGCCAGGCCGCGCTTTATAAGGGCCGGGCAGGGAAGGGGCAATGATGGGGCATGCCAAATGCCAACCTGGTCTCTCTCGGGCTCACGGCGCCATAATTCTGTAGACTCTTCGCCTTTCGTTCGCCGGATGCCCGCCATGGCGCTGCAAGCCACCCCTTACAAAGTTGAAATCAATCTCACCGATCTCGATCGTCATGTTTATCAAGATCTGCGCTTCACCGTCGCTCGTCATCCTTCGGAGACGGAAGAGCGGATGGTGGCGCGGCTGATCGCCTACATACTCTGGTATGGCGAGCAATTGGCGTTCGGCCGCGGGCTGTCGGATGTTGATGAGCCGGCGCTGTGGGAAAAGAGTCTGGACGACCGTGTGCTGCACTGGATTGAAGTGGGGCAGCCCGACGCCGAACGCATCACCTGGTGTTCGCGTCGCACCGAGCGGTTCAGCCTGGTGGCCTACGGCAACCTGCGTGTCTGGCAGAGCAAGGTGCTCGACTCCGTGCGCAGCTTGAAGAAAATCAACGTGGTAGCGGTGGGGCAGGAAGCTTTGGAGCAAGTTGCGCGTGATCTGCCACGTTCGATCAACTGGAGTGTGATGGTCAGTGAAGGATCGCTCTTCATTACCGACGAGCACGGCCAGCATGAAGTGCCTCTCGAATGGATGATCGGCGGACGCGACTAAGCCAGCCGAGAGATGGGACCCGCCGGGATGTGATTACCCCGGCAGGCGCCGACTCAGGATTGCCAGAACTGCAGCAACGCACTAAACGACAGCACCACACCCACCGCCGTGGCGATCATCGCCAACAGGCCGAACACCAGCATCCAGGTCGGGTGGCGGTAGTCACTGCCAACGATGCTTGGCTTTTTCGCTGCCCAGAGAATGCAGCCCAGCGCCAAAGGCAATACCAGCGCATTCAGCGAGCCGGCGATGACCAGTACCTTGACTGGCTGTCCCACAAGGCTGTAGATCAGCGTCGAGCAGGCAATGAAGGCGATTACCACCCACTGGTTGTTGCGCTGGACGCTTTCATGCAGCGAGTACATGAACGTCACGCTGGTATAGGCCGCGCCGATTACCGAAGACACCGAAGCAGCCAGCAGTACCACGCCGAATATTTTGTAGCCAACCGCGCCCATCGAGTGTGAAAACACCGACGCGGCTGGGTTGCCCGGGTCCAGACTGAGCCCCTGGCTGACGACGCCGAGCGCGGCGAGGAACAGGCAGATCCGCACGACACCCGTCGTTGCGATACCGGTTACAGCGGCGCGCGTTACCACGCCAACGTTCTGCACACCGGTGATGCCAGCTTCCACCAGGCGATGACCGCCCGAGAACGAGATATAGCCCCCCACAGTGCCGCCGACCAGTGTCACGATCGGCAGCAACAGAATCAGCGGATCATCCGGGTTGAAGCTGCGGCTCAAGGCCTCCATGACCGGCGGGCTCGACTGCAGCATGGCGTAGCCGATCATGCACAGCATCACCAACCCGAGCACCTGCATCACGGAGTCCATGACGCCCTTGGCGTTGCGCAGCAGGAAGATGCCAATAATCAGGATTGCGGCGATCAGCGATCCGATCACCGGCGGCACGCCGAAAATCACGTTCATCGCCAGCCCGGCGCCACCGATATTGCCAATATTGAAGGCAATGCCGCCGAGCACGATGAAGGCGGAAATAAGATGGCCGACGCCAGGAATGACGCGGTTTGCCACATCTTGCCCGCGCAGGTTGGCAACGGTGATGATCCGCCAGATGTTGAGCTGGGCGCCGATGTCGATCAGCAGCGAGATGACGATGGCGAAGGCAAAGCTGGCGAGGTATTTCTCGGTGAACAGCGAGGTCTGGGTCAGAAAGGCGGGGCCGATCGACGACGTTGCCATAATGAAGATGGCGCCACGCAAGACGTTGCGTTGCGACGCCGGGGTGGCGCTGGGTGTGGGATGCATTGGAATACCTTTCTTTTATTGGCTTTGGGGCAGGTAGGAATGCAGTCGGGTGTAATCCGAACTCTCTTGTAATTGTTGTTTTTTGGTCGTCGCGTGGTTTTCTCTGGGTCCGATCATCCTCGTTGTCCACGCAGCTATGAACGGATAGCTGACGGCAGGGTGTGAGATCCGTAGAGTCGCCCTGTTAGCGAGGGGCGACCGACTTATTGCCAGTTGCCAAGCAACTCGCGTTGTTGGGTCTGCGCGCGTTCCAGGGATATTGGTTTGAGCATCAGGGTTGTTCCCGGCAAGCATTGGGCCAGGCGAGCGACCGACAGCGGCGTCAGTGCGCCGAGTCGTGGATAGCCGCCGATGGTCTGCCGATCATTGAGCAGCACGATCGGCTGCCCATCCGGCGGTACCTGGATGGCGCCCAGCGGTACGCCTTCAGAAATCATCGATTGACGCGCGCCGCGCAGTATCGGTCCGACCAGGCGAACGCCCATGCGGTCGGCGCGCTGGTCCACAGTCCATTCGCGATTGAATGCGTCGAACAGACTTTGGCCGCTGAAATCGCAGATCTGCGCGCCCAATACCACGGTCAATGTATCGGGCGCGAATAGCGGCAGCGCCTGCGTGGCACCGAGTGCGCGCGGCTGTGGTGCGGTGCCATTCCAGTGCAGCCGATCGCCTGAGGCCAGTGGTCGACCGTCTCCGTGCAGGCCACCCAGTGCCTCACGACGCACCGTGGCGCAGCTACCGAGCAGTTGCGGCGCGGTGAAACCGTCGGGCGCCGCAAGATAGGCGCGTACCCCCTGGCGAGGCTGAGCGAAGCTCAGCCGCTGGCCCTTGCGAATATTGAAGCTGCGACCTGGCGCGACGGGCTGTTCGTCCAGCGTGGCGCCTAGGTCGGCACCGCATAGCGCAAGGCAACTGTCGTTTTCGGCGAGCAGGGCGAAATTGCCCAGGGTGATTTCCACCGTTGTGGCCTGTAAAGGGTTGCCCAGCAGCCAATTGGCCCACGCCTGTGATACCCAATCTGCGGCGCCGCCTTGGGTAACGCCCAGATGGCGAACACCGAAACGGCCGCCGTCCTGCAGGCTGGCCAGCGCGCCGCTTCGTTCTATCAGCAAGCTCATGGTGTCACCCCGAATGGGCGATCGTCGCCACCGAGGCGCACGAACTCGGCGCGTTCGATCGGTTGAAAACGCACCCGGTCGCCGGGCTGCCAGATGCTGTAGCCGTCCATGTCGCGATCGAACAGCTTGATCGGACTGCGACCGATCAGATTCCAACCGCCGGGAGAAACGAGTGGATAAACGGCGGTCTGGCGGTCGGCGATTCCCAGGCTGCCGGCGGGTACCTGTTTGCGTGGCGTCTTGAGACGGGGGCTGGCGAGAATCTCATCGACAAGTCCCATAAAGGCGAACCCTGGCGCGAACCCCAGCGCGAACACTTGATAGATGCGCGCACTGTGCCGCGCAATCACGCCCGGGGTGCCAAGGCCGCTGCGTTGGCCGAGGGCTTCGAGTTCGGGGCCGACACTCGGGTCGTACCACACCGGAATGTTCAGTTCGCGACCCTGGCCTTCTGCATATGGCTGCAATTCATATAAAGCGTCGGCAATACGCTGGCGCGCCTGGCGGTCGTCAAGTTGTGCCAGGTCGTACTGCACCAGCAGTGTCGTGTAGGACGGCACCAGGTCGATCAGCGCCGCACCGAAGTTGTCATGCAGGCGCCTGGCCGCGGCGAGCAGCCAGGGCATATGGGCTTCGTCGATTTCATCGAACAGGCGCAGCATCAGGCTATCGATGCCGACCACTTCGATTCGCGGGGTCATGCCGCCAGGCCCCGCAGCGCCTGGCGGATGCGTTGTACCGCAGCGATCGAGCCCGCGTTATCGCCGTGTACGCAGAGGGTGTCGGCGCGCAGAACCAGCGCGCTGCCGTCGCTGGCGGTCAATGGTTCGCCTTTGGCCAGGCTGAGTGCCTGGGTAGCCACGGTGTCGGCGTCGTGATGAACCGCGCCGGGCAGCGCGCGGGAGACCAGCATGCCCGTCGCGTCATAAGCGCGGTCGGCGAATACTTCGAACCACAGCGTCACGCCGAGCTCGTCAGCCATGGTCTGGCTGGCGCTGTTGTCACGCGTGGACATCAACATGAGCGGCAAGGATGAGTCGTAAGCGGTTATGGCGGTCATCACGCGCGCAACAACTCCGGCTGACGCATCATGTCGTTGTACAGCGCGCCATGAGGTTTGACGTAGCGAACCTGGGTTCCTTCGGCGCGGCAGATGCCTTCCAGCGCGCCGATCTGGTAGAGCAGCATGTTTTCCACTTCCTTCGGACTACAGACCATGGAGCGACGACCGAAACCGACCAGATCGGGATAGGCCGGATGCGCGCCGATCTTCACGTCATGCAGCGTCGCCAGCGCAACGGTGCGCCGCATGATCTGGGGATCCGATGCATGAAAACCGCAAGCGACATTGGCGCAATCGATGAAAGGCATGACCTCGGCGTCCATACCCATGGTCCAGGCACCGAAGCTTTCGCCGATATCGCAGTTCAGAAGCAGGGCGTTCATGGAGGTCCTCTTTGACGGGCGTACCGGAGCGACAGGTGAGCAAGGAATACGATGATAAATTATCGATGATTTATCAATAAATATTTTTCGTAGCCGCTCCGACCGGTCTTTTCGGTGCGCATTGCTGTATGCTTGCGAACCCGATTCACCAGGGTGGCAGCCCACTGTCGCCCCTCATTTCCAATGGTCCGCAAGATGGTTGACGCCAAATCCCCTCGTCCGTTGCGATCGTCCATCGTGGCGTCGGCGCATCTCGCCGAGCAGTCGCAGGAACTTTCAGAACTGGAATACGGCATCATCGTCGCCAGCGCCGCGCTGATGCGCTGGATGGAGCGATGCATGAAGGCTTCCGGCGCAGTGGAAATGAATGCGCTGGATGTCATGGTCCTGCATAACCTGACTAGCCGTGGCCGTGCCAAACGTCAGGCGGACATCTGCCTCCTGCTGAATATCGAAGACACTCACACCGTGACCTACGCGCTGAAGAAGCTCGGCAAGCTTGGGCTGGTGGCGGGCGAGAAGCAGGGCAAAGAGATGTACTACCGGACCACCGACAAGGGCCGCGAGCTGTGCCAGGAATACGCTGACATCCGTCGCGAATGCCTGATCGCCTCCTTCGAAAATCTCAATATCGACCCCGAGGAGATTCACCGCCTCGCCGGGATGCTGCGCGCCATGTCGGGGCTGTACGATCAGGCTGCGCGCGCTGCAACTTCGCTCTGAACTGCCTCATGCTACAAACCGGATAACCATCAGATGCGCATAGAACCCCGCCCGCTACCTCAAGTGCTGCCCGACCTGGGCGACTTGCCGCCACTGCTGACGCGCCTCTACGCGGCGCGCGGCGTGCAATCGGCGGCGGAGCTGGACAAGGGATTGGCGCGCTTGATCCCCTACGGCCAGCTTAAGGGAATCGATTCGGCGGTGACGTTATTGGTCGAGGCGCTGGAAAAGCGTCAGCGCATCCTCTTCGTCGGCGATTTCGATGCCGACGGCGCCACCGCCAGTACCGTTGGCGTCCTGGGCCTGCGTCAGTTGGGCGCTACGCATGTGGATTATCTGGTGCCCAACCGCTTCGAGTACGGCTACGGGTTGACGCCTGAGATCGTCGCCGTCGCCCTGGAGCGTCAGCCCGATCTGCTGGTGACGGTCGACAATGGTATCTCCAGCGTCGATGGCGTGGCGGCGGCCAAGGCGGCCGGGCTCAAGGTGCTCGTAACCGATCACCATCTGCCCGGGCACGAATTGCCGGTGGCAGACGCCATTGTCAATCCCAACCAGCCCGAGTGCGCCTTCCCCAGCAAGTGCATCGCTGGCGTTGGTGTCATTTTCTACGTGCTGCTGGCGCTACGGGCCCGGTTACGCGAGTCGGGCTGGTTCGCCCGAAGCGGCTGGTCGGAGCCGAACCTGGGCGAACTGCTGGATCTGGTCGCGCTGGGCAGCGTCGCTGACGTAGTGCCGTTGGATGCCAACAACCGCATCCTGGTGCATCAGGGCTTGGCACGGATTCGGGCCGGTCGTGCGCGACCGGGACTGCGCGCGATCCTAGAGGTCGCCGGACGTGATCATCGGCGGATCACTTCGACCGATCTCGGCTTCATTCTTGGCCCGCGGCTAAACGCGGCGGGGCGCCTGGATGATATGGCACTGGGCATCGAGTGCCTGCTCTGCGAGGACGAAGCGCTGGCGCGCGACATGGCGGTGCAGCTGGATCAACTCAATCAGGACCGCAAAGGCATTGAGCAGGGCATGCAGCGTGAGGCGCTGGCTCAACTGAAAGACCTGCCGTTGGACGACATGCCGTTCGGACTCTGCCTGTTCGAGCCGGACTGGCATCAGGGCGTCATCGGCATTCTCGCTTCGCGGCTGAAAGAGCGTTATCACCGTCCGACCATCGCCTTCGCTGACGCCGGCGAAGGAGTGCTCAAGGGCTCGGCGCGCTCGGTGCCGGGCTTCCATATTCGTGATGCGCTGGATGCGGTCGCAGCACGCCATCCGGGATTGATCAGCAAGTTCGGCGGTCATGCGATGGCGGCGGGGTTGTCGCTGCCTCAAGAGAACTTTGGCGCTTTCGCGGCCGCCTTCGATGCCGAGGTTCGCCGGCAGCTCTGCGAGGACGACCTGACCGGACGTCTGCTGACCGATGGCCAGTTGAGCATCGAGGAATTCCATTTGGAGCTGGCCAAGGCGCTGCGCAATGCCGGGCCCTGGGGGCAGCACTTCCCCGAGCCGGTGTTTCACGGCGTATTCCAGCTGATGCAACAGCGGCTGGTCGGCGAGAAGCATCTGAAAATGGTGCTCAAGAGCGAATGCGGTTCGCTGACCCTCGATGGTATCGCGTTCAACATCGACCGCGACCTCTGGCCCAACCCCACTGTGCGTTGGGCCGACTTGGCCTACAAACTGGACGTCAACGAATTCCGCGGTCGAGAAAGCGTGCAGCTGCTGGTTGCGCATATCGCGGCGCGCTGACCACAGGTTCACGACCGGTAACGTCGCAGCCAAGGTGGCGCGGGCTCTAGCCGGCGCTAGCTGGACATCCTTTTCGCGAGCAAGCTCGCTCCTACAGGAGCGGCGGCGTATCCGAACTCGGCACTGCCAGTTGCAAGATCGGTTATCTGAATCGGTCCCTATTTGCCGCAACGTCTTTCATTGGCTACCGCCCGGCTCCGGCCTAGAGTGTTCCCATTACAAGAACAATCTTCGGAGCCTGCAATGAGCGAATCGACCCTGCACCACCGTGCGTGCCATCTGTGCGAGGCCATCTGCGGCCTGACCATCGAAACTCGCGATGAGCAGATCGTTTCGATCAAGGGCGATCCGCAGGACAGCTTCAGTCGCGGCCACATCTGCCCCAAGGCTGTCGCGCTGCAGGATATCCAGAACGATCCGGATCGCCTGCGGCATCCCATGCGCCGGGTCGGCAGCGAATGGCAGGCAATCGAATGGGACGAGGCCTTCGCGCTGGTAGCCGAGCGCCTGGCCGACATTCGTGAGCACTATGGCAATAATGCGGTGGCGGTCTATCAGGGCAACCCCAGCGTGCACAACTACGGGTTGATGACCCACAGCAACTACTTCCTTGGCCAGCTCAAGACGCGCAACCGCTTTTCCGCCACCTCGGTGGATCAGCTTCCGCATCATCTGACCAGCCTGATGATGTACGGCCACGGTCTGCTGATCCCGATTCCAGACATTGATCACACCGATTTCATGTTGATACTCGGCGGCAACCCGCTGGCGTCCAATGGCAGCATCATGACCGTGCCGGACGTGGAAAAGCGCCTGAAAGCCTTGAGGGCGCGCGGCGGTAAGCTGGTAGTGGTGGACCCGCGCCGTAGCGAAACGGCGGCCATTGCTGATCAGCACCTATTCGTACGTCCGGGTGAGGATGCGGCGCTGCTGTTCGGCTTGTTGAATACGCTGTTCGCTGAAGGCTTGACCCGTTCCGGTCATCTACCGGTTGAAGGGCTGGATGAACTGCGCGCGGCGGCTGCGCCTTTCACCGCAGAGGCCATGAGCGTGCGTTGCGGTGTGCCGGCCGAGCAGATCCGGCAGCTGGCGCGCGACTTTGCAGCGGCTGACAAAGCGGTCTGCTACGGGCGCATGGGGGTGTCTACGCAAGCCTTTGGCACGCTTTGTCAGTGGCTGGTGCAGTCGATCAATCTGGTCACCGGCAATCTGGATCGGGTGGGCGGTGCGCTCTGCACCGAACCGGCCGTTGATCTGGTAGCGAATACATCCGGCGGACATTTCAACCGCTGGCAGAGCCGGGTGTCGGGACTACCAGAATATGGCGGTGAACTACCGGTCTCGGCGCTGGCCGAGGAAATGCTCACCGAAGGGGAAGGACAGGTGCGTGCGCTGGTTACCGTTGCTGGAAACCCCGTGCTGTCCACACCCAACGGCCGCCAGTTGGAGCAGGCGCTGGACGGGCTGGAGTTCATGGTCAGCGTGGATTTCTATATCAACGAAACCACCCGTTACGCCGATCTGATCCTGCCGCCGACGGCACCGCTCGAGCACAATCACTACGACACTACCTTCAACGTGTTTGCAGTGCGCAACGTCACCCGATTCAACGAAGCCGTGCTCGGCAAACCAACGGGTGCGCTGCACGACTGGGAAATCTTCATCGGACTGGCCAAGGCCTTCGCGGCGCGTATCGGAGCTGAGCTGAAGCCGACCATGGCGCCCGAGCAGATGATCGACATGGGGCTGCGCGCAGGTCCTCATGGGAATGGCAGCGCGTCTGACCTGAGCCTCGCCAAACTGCGTGACTTTCCGCACGGCCTGGACCTAGGGCCACTGCAGCCGAACCTTACCGGCCGTCTGAAAACCGCCAGTCAAAAGATTCAGGCGGCACCTGAGCTGTTTCTCGGCGACTTGGCGCGTTTCGCGGCTACAACGCTGCCGCAGGAAGGCCAGCTGATGCTTATCGGGCGTCGTCATGTGCGCAGCAACAACTCTTGGATGCACAACTATCACCGCCTGGTGAAGGGAAAGCCCCGTCATCAGTTGCTGATGAACCCGGTGGACCTGAGTCGTCTCGGTCTGGCTGACGGCCAACGCGTGCGGGTTCGTTCTCGCGTCGGCATGATCGAAGTGGAAGTGGCCGCCAGTGACGAAATGATGCCCGGCGTGGTTAGCCTGCCGCACGGCTGGGGGCATGCACGGCCCGGTGTGCAGATGGGTATCGCCAGCAGCCAACCCGGGGCCAGCGCTAATGACCTGACCGATGAGCGCCGGCTGGACGTGCTGTCCGGCAATGCGGCGCTCAATGGCGTGCCGGTGCAGGTGGAGGCGGCGTAGCGCTCGAATCTGCTCGTGAGTGCCCGTTGCTTGTGTGCGGGCTTTCGCCTCCTCACATTAGCCTTCTCTTTTAGGAAGAGAGGATTGGAGCAACGGGTCCAAGGTGTCGAGGTTGTGCCTGGCGCCGCTCAGGGTGCTGACCGCGCCGGGATGGGGCTGTAACTCTTCGCCAAGATAAAGCGAGGCCCATACAGTTTGCAGCAAAGCGGAGCAAGTGCCCTCGGTGGAACGACCACAGCGAGCCATCGCAACAAACAGTCACCGAATTGGAGTAGGCACTCCCGCCGCTGAGCAAAGTCATCGAAACAGTCTGTACTGAAGGATGTCCAATGCGCATCCATCGCAGTGAGGTTTCCATGACACAGCTTTTCCAGCCGCTTACCTTGCGTCAGCTGACGCTGCCCAACCGCATCGCTGTTTCGCCCATGTGCCAATACTCGGCCAAGGCCGGGATGGCCAACGACTGGCATCTGGTTCATCTGGGCAGCCGTGCCGTCGGCGGGGCGGGGCTGGTCATCATCGAAGCCACCGCGGTGACGGCCAACGGTCGCATTTCGCCCGAAGATCTAGGCATCTGGTCCGACGAGCACGTCGAACCGTTGCGACGCATCACGCGCTTCATCGAATCCCAAGGATCAGTCGCCGGTATCCAGCTGGCGCATGCCGGACGCAAGGCGAGTACTTGGCAGCCCTGGCTGGGGCGTCATGGCAGCGTGCCGATTGCGGCCGGCGGTTGGACACCGGTGGGGCCGTCCACCATTGCCTTCGATCCGGAGCATGCGGTTCCGACGGCGCTGGATGAGGCCGGTATCACCGAGGTCATCCAGGCCTTCGTGCGCGCAGCCGAGCGTTCGCTGGCGGCGGGATTCAAAGTTGCCGAGGTGCACGCGGCGCACGGCTACCTGCTGCACCAGTTCCTTTCGCCGTTATCCAATCAGCGCCAGGACGCCTACGGCGGCTCGTTCGATAATCGTATCCGGCTGCTCCTGGAAGTCACTCAGGCGGTGCGGGCGGTATGGCCGAATGAACTGCCGTTGTTCGTGCGCCTGTCGGCGACCGATTGGGTGCAGGACGGCTGGAACGCAGAGGAAACCGTCGAACTTGCGCGGCGGTTGAAGCCACTGGGCGTCGATCTGATCGACGTGTCTTCCGGCGGCACGGCCGTCAACGCAGAAATACCCGTCGGCCCGGGCTACCAGACTCAGTTTGCCGAGCAGGTCCGTCGCGAGGCCGGTATCGCCACCGGTACGGTCGGCATGATCACCGAGGCGGTACAGGCCGAGCATATCCTGCGCACCGGGCAGGCGGACCTGATCCTGCTGGCGCGCGAGCTGCTGCGCGACCCATACTGGCCGCTGCATGCTGCCGAGGATCTACGGGACAGCTCAGTGCCCTGGCCGGCTCAATATGCTCGAGCCGCCCATCGAAACACGTCGATCCGACAAGTACCCGATTTGCTCGATTAACCCCTTCATAAGATCCAGGTAGGTACGCTCATGAAAACCAGCGGTTTGCTCGACCAATTGCTCAAATCGGGTCAGGACCTGTTGCAGAAGCAGCAAGGCTCCGTGACGCGCTCAACGCCTTCGAAGAGTGGGGGTTCGCTCGGAGATGTGCTCTCCGGCGCGGGTGGCCCTCTCGGTTCCATTCTGGGGGGCGGTGGCGGAGGCATCGGAAAGGGTGCATTGGCGTCCGGTGCGCTCGGTATGTTGCTGGGGAGCCGGAGCGGGCGTCGCCTCGGCGGGAAGGCCATCACCTATGGCGGTCTGGCTGCGCTCGGCATGCTGGCCTACAAAGCCTACGGTAACTGGCAGGCACAACAGGGGCAGCAGGGCGGAGCCGGCGTAACGCAGCCAAATACCGCCCCGGCGGAGCCAAAGACGGTAGATCGCCTGCCGCCTGATCAAGTCGAAGAGCACAGCCGCGGCATCCTCAAGGCGCTGGTCGCGGCGGCCAAATCCGACGGCCATGTGGACGATCAGGAGCGCAAGATGATCGAGGCCGAACTCAGCCAGATGACCGATGACGGTGAGCTGCAGCGCTGGCTCGAGGCGGAGCTGAACAAGCCCCTGGACCCGGTCGACGTCGCTGCATCCGCGACCACGCCGGAGATGGCCTCGGAGATGTACCTCGCCAGCGTGCTGATGGTTGACGAGGAGCAGTACATGGAACGGGCGTATCTGGACGAGCTGGCTCGTCAGCTCAAGCTAGATCCACAGCTCAAGGTCGAGCTGGAAAGTCAGGTCCGCGGCGTATCCGCCTGAAGCTCATGTTCGAGCCGGGGCGTGGTTACCCCGGCGCAGCCTTCATTTGCGGGTCGCCAATCTTTAAAGTCGCGGTTGCCGATGGTCCCGCGCGGGCTGTCAGGCGAAGCCTGCTGCGCTATAATCGCGGGCTTTTCGCACCGTCCGATTGAGAGCTGCCCACCTATGGAAATCAACCCGATCCTCAACAGCATCAAGGATCTGTCCGAGCGCACCCTGTCAATTCGGGGGTATCTTTGACTACGATCAGAAGCATGATCGCCTCGTCGAAGTAAACCGCGAACTCGAAGACCCCAACGTCTGGAACAATCCTGAGTACGCCCAGAATCTGGGCCGCGAGCGCGCTACCCTGGCGCAGATCGTCGAAACCATTGACGAGCTCGACGGAGGCCTGGCCGATTCCAGCGACCTGCTCGACATGGCTGTTGAAGAAGACGACCAGAGCGCAGTGGACGACGTAGCTGCCGAGCTGGACCGTCTGCGCGGCATCCTCGAAGGGCTGGAATTCCGCCGCATGTTCAGTGGCGAGATGGACCCCAACAACGCTTATCTCGACATCCAGGCCGGTTCCGGCGGCACCGAGGCTCAGGACTGGGCCAACATGCTGTTGCGCATGTACTTGCGCTGGGCTGATAAACGTGGCTTCGACGCCACCATCATGGAGCTGTCCGAGGGCGAAGTCGCCGGCATCAAGGGTGCGACGCTGCACATCAAGGGTGAATATGCCTTTGGTTGGCTGCGCACCGAAATTGGTGTGCACCGCCTGGTGCGTAAGAGTCCGTTCGACTCCGGCAACCGTCGCCACACCTCGTTCACTGCAGTGTTCGTCTCGCCGGAAATCGATGACAACATCGAGATCGAGATCAATCCGGCCGACCTGCGCATCGACACCTACCGCTCCTCGGGCGCTGGCGGTCAGCACGTCAACACCACCGATTCGGCCGTACGAATCACCCACGTGCCCACCAACACCGTGGTCAGCTGTCAGAACGAACGGTCCCAGCACGCCAACAAGGACACCGCCATGAAAATGCTGCGGGCCAAGTTGTACGAGCAGGAGATGCAGAAGCGCAACGCGGCGTCCCAGGCACTGGAAGACACCAAGTCGGATATCGGCTGGGGGCACCAGATCCGCTCCTACGTACTCGATCAGTCCCGCATCAAGGATCTTCGCACCAGCGTGGAACGCAGCGACTGCGACAAGGTGCTGGATGGAGATATCGACGAGTACCTCGAAGCCAGCCTAAAGCAGGGGCTTTAAGGCACATCGGGCACGAGCACGGAACGACGTAGGGTGGGCCGGACGGCGTTCCGCTTCAGCCCACCAGAACACGGCACGGGTCCTCGGTGGGCTGAAGCTCACCCTACTGTTGAAACCCGCGCCACAGGTCGTTTCAGCCTGCACGGCCATCAGAACATTAGCTAGCCAATCCATGGGTCTAAACGATCCACGCGACGGAATAATTGACCATGAGCGAACAACCGCTGAACCAGCATGCCATCCAAGAGGAAGAAAACAGCCTGATCCTTCAGCGCAAGGAAAAACTGGCCGCCGAGCGCGCCAAGGGCAACGTTTTCCCCAATGACTTCCGCCGCGACAGCTACTGCAACGACCTGCAGCTGAAATACGCGGACAAGACCAAGGAAGAGCTGGCCGAAGCGGCGATCCCGGTGAAGGTCGCCGGTCGCATCATGCTCAACCGCGGCGCCTTCATGGTGCTGCAGGACATGAGCGGTCGCATCCAGGTTTACGTCAACCGCAAGACACTGCCGGCCGAGACCCTGGAAGCCATCAAGCACTGGGACCTGGGCGACATCATCGCCGCCGAGGGCACCCTGGCGCGCTCGGGCAAGGGCGACCTCTATGTCGAAATGACCGACGTGCGGCTGCTGACCAAGTCGCTGCGCCCGCTGCCGGACAAGCACCACGGCCTGACCGATACCGAGCAGCGCTACCGCCAGCGCTACGTCGATCTGATCGTCAACGAGGAAACCCGCCACACCTTCCGCGTGCGTTCGCAGGTGATCGGCCACATCCGCAAGTTTCTCAACGAGCGCGACTTTCTCGAAGTCGAAACGCCGATGCTGCAGACCATCCCCGGCGGTGCCGCGGCCAAGCCGTTCGAGACCCATCACAACGCCCTGGACCTGCCGATGTTCCTGCGTATCGCGCCGGAGCTTTACCTCAAGCGGCTGGTGGTCGGTGGTTTCGAGCGCGTGTTCGAGATCAACCGCAACTTCCGTAACGAAGGCGTTTCGACCCGGCACAACCCCGAATTCACCATGCTCGAGTTCTACCAGGCCTACGCCGATTACGAAGACAACATGGACCTGACCGAGGAGTTGTTCCGCGAGCTGGCGCAGCTGGTTCTCGGCAGCACCGACGTGCCATACGGCGACAAGGTGTTCCACTTCGGCGAGCCCTTCGCGCGGCTGTCGGTATTCGACGCCATCCTCAAGTTCAATCCGGAGATCAACGCCGCCGACCTGCAAGATGTCGACACTGCCCGCGCCATCGCCAAGAAGGCCGGCGCCAAGGTGCTCGGCTTCGAGGGGCTGGGCAAGCTGCAGGTGATGATTTTCGAGGAGCTGGTCGAGCACAAGCTGGAGCAGCCGACCTTTATTACCCGTTACCCGTTCGAAGTTTCGCCGCTGGCGCGTCGTAGCAACGACGATCCGAGTGTCACCGACCGTTTCGAGCTGTTCATCGGTGGCCGCGAAATCGCCAATGCGTATTCCGAGTTGAACGACGCCGAGGACCAGGCCGAGCGCTTCCATGCGCAAGTGCGCGACAAGGACGCCGGAGACGACGAAGCCATGCATTTCGATGCCGACTTCGTGCGCGCGCTGGAATACGGCATGCCGCCGACCGCAGGCGAGGGCATCGGCATCGATCGTCTGGTGATGCTGCTGACTAATTCACCGTCGATCCGCGACGTAATCTTGTTCCCGCATATGCGCCCCGAGGTCTGACCTCATCTGGCTACCCGCTCGGTGGCGCCGTGCCGAGCGGTGGCTGTCCCCGCCGCTTGCATGTGCGGTCGCGCCGGAAATGCACCGCGCCAAGTAGAGAATCTCCGTATCAGCGTACTTGCCGCATGGCCTCTGTACGCATCGTTGTCGGCTCGATGGCTTCAGATCGGGCCCCGCCTGCCGACAGTGTGTATGGCTGACGCAAGTTGTTCGTGAACCGAACACGGAAGGCGATGGCCCACTGATGTATAACTTGAAGGCTACGGATCATCACTGACGAGGTACGGATGAATACCCGTAACAATCTCGATGAGTATCAGAGCACGGTTCGTGCGTTGTCCGATCGCATCGTCGAAGCGCAAACCCCGGTGCGGGTGCTCGACGCGGTGAAGTGGGACGACAATATCCGCCAGGGCTTTTTTGCCGCCGGCGGTCGCGAGCTGCCCAAGGTCGATCGCGCTTATTACGAGGGCCGCCCGCTGGGCTTCGATTCCAGCGCGAAGAAAGAAGAGTTCCAGAACATCGAACGTGATATTACCCGGCAGC
Organism: Pseudomonas sp. SST3; assembly: GCF_003325755.1. The sequence goes on from NZ_QORI02000008.1 coordinate 34,363, forward strand.
TGGGGCAGTTCAACCCGGTCGGGCAGATCATGCGGCGCATGTGCAAGGAATACCGGATGGTGATCCGCATGCTCGAGGCACGCGGCACCGCCGACTTCGGCCTGATCTCACAAGAGCTTTACGGCGCCGCATCGGATGCTTTCCACGCCGGTGACCCGACGCTGGCCGATCTCGGCTTGATGCTCTCCGATTACCTGAACAACATCGCCGACCGTGGCGATTTGAAAGATGAAGCCAAGACCCTCAGCGCGCCGCAAGCGGTGAACATGCTCCAGACGCGGCTCGATTTGGTGTTCGGCGAAGGCGAAGGCGTGATCCGCGTCTTCGAGTCCGACGGCATCCTCGCCGATGCCGCCGCGGGCGCCGACTACATCAAGATTCGCAGCGATGCGATGTTCAACGAGCGCGATGTGCGCGCGCTGGAGGTTCACGAGGGCCTGGTGCATGTCGGCACCACGCTCAACGGACAGAACCAACCCATCTGCACCTTTCTCGCCAAGGGCCCGCCGTCATCTACGGTGACCCAGGAAGGCTTGGCGATCCTGATGGAAGTCATCGCTTTCGCCTCTTACCCGACGCGTCTACGCAAACTCACCAACGCACCCGTGCCATCCACATGGCCGAGGAGGGCGCGGACTTTCTCGATGTATTCGGTTTTTTCCGCGATCAGGGATACGCCGAAGACGAGTGCTACAGCAACGCCAGTCGGGTCTTCCGCGGGTCGATTCCAAGTGGTTTGCCTTTCACCAAGGACCTGTCCTACCTGAAGGGCTTCATCATGATTTACAACTATATCCAGCTCGCGGTGCGCAAGGGTCGGCTGGAACAGATCCCGCTGCTGTTCTGCGGCAAGACTACGCTGGAGGACATGCGCACCCTTCGCCAGCTGGTCGACGAAGGCATGGTGGTGCCGCCCAAATACCTGCCGCAGCAATTCCAGGACCTCAATGCCTTGTCGGCCTGGATGTGCTTCTCCAACTTCCTCAATCACCTGAGCCTGGACCGGATCGAAGCGGATTACGCCAATATCATTTGATAGGCGCGTATGAAAAAGCCGGAGCATCTGCTCCGGCTTTTTCGTTCATGCTGCCTGCAATCAGAACAGGGTGTCCGGCAGGTAGGTCGCGATCTCGGGAAAGGCCATGATGATGCCCATGCCGATGATGTTGACGATCACGAAGGGGATGACTGACCAGTAGATGTCTTTCATCGAGATGCCGGGCGGGACGATACCTTTGAGGTAGAACAGGTTGAACCCGAAGGGCGGCGTCATGTAGCCGATCTCCATGTTGATCACGAACAGCACGCCGAACCAGATCGGATCGAAGCCGAGCGAGGCGACGATCGGCAGGAACACCGGCAGCGTGATCAGCATGATGCCGACCGGGTCGAGCAGCATGCCCATGACGAACACGATGGACATCATAAAGATGATGATTGCCCAGCGGCCGCCGGGCAGGTCCATCATCAGCCCCTCGATCAGCGACTGCGCGCCCATACCCTGGTAGGCGGAGCTGAACGCGTGGGCTGCGAACAGGATCCAGGCGATCATGCCGGTGAGCTTGAAGGTGCGAATAGCCGCTTCCTGCAGAATCGGCCAGTTCAGCTTGCGATACACGGCGGCGGAAATCAGCGCGCCGAATACGCCCATGGCGGCGGCCTCGGTGGGTGTCGTCATCCCGCCAATGATCGAGCCGAGCACCATCACCACGATGCCAATCGGTAGCAGCACGGCTCGGACCGCCCGAAATTTTTCGGCCCAGGTGCCGCGTTCTTCCTTCGGCAATGCCGGCGCGAGGTGTGGCTGCAGGTAGGAGCGCACGAGCACATAGGTGACCGTCAGCGTAACCAGCAACAGGCCCGGCAGAACGCCTGCGGCGAACATCTTGCCGACCGACTGCCCACTGATCATCGCGTACAGGATCATCATGATGCTCGGCGGAATCAGAATGCCCCAACCGCCGCCGGTGTTGATGCAACCGAGCACCATGCGCTTGTCGTAGCCGCGCTCGAGCATGGCCGGCAGCGCAATAGTACCCATCGCCACTACTGCGGCGCCGCTGATGCCGACCATGGCACCAAATACCGCGCAGATACCCAGTGTGCCGATCGCCAGCCCGCCGCGCATGCCGCCGCACCACAGGTGCATCATGCGATAGAGGTCGCGCGCCACGCCCGTTCGTTCCAGCAGCATGGCCATGAACACGAATAGAGGTATGGCTACCAGGGTGAAGCTTTCCATGGTGCCCCACATCTGCGAGGCCACCATATAGAAGGCATCGACGCCCCAGGTGAAGTAGAGGAACAGTACCGAGACGCCGCCCAGCACGAAGGCCAGCGGCAAGCCGAGGACCAGAAAGAACACCAGCGTCAGGAAGAACAGCAGCGTGGTGATTTCGATGCTCATTGCGCATCCTCCGCGTGCTTGGCGTCGTTGGCTTTTTCATGGCCCAGGGCGACGAGGATGTCTTGCAGCAGCTTGGCGATGCCCTGCAACAGCAGCAGGAGCGTGCCGAGGGGAATCATCGCCTTGATCGGCCAGATTGGCGGATTCCAGGCCGAGTAGGACGTTTCCATGCCTTGAATCGACTCCCAGGCCATGGAACTGCCGAAGTACAGCAGCGCGGCCATGAACAGGAAGAACATGCTCGAGGTGAAAATATCGATCCAGGCGCGAGTGCGTGGGCCGAACGAGGCATACAGCAGATCCACGTTCACGTGGTCGCGGTGAGCCATCACATAGCCACCTGATAGCACTACGTAAGCGCCGAACAGCATCTGTCCGAACTCGTTTGTCCAGGACGTCGGGCTCGAAAACAGATAGCGCATGAACACTTCGAGCAGCAGCAGCGCGAAGATCAGAAAAATCAGGTAGGCCACCCAGCGGCCGATGAATTCGTTGAGCCGGGTGATGCCATTGATGTAGGCATGGATCAGGCGCATGACGAGCCCCACGAGCAAGGATTGAGCGGATCAGCCGCCCGGCGCGGATGAACGCGTCGGACGGGCCGATCAGGCGAGGGGTTACAGGTAACCGAGATCGCTGAGGAAAGTCTTGAGCTTCTGCAAGGCTTCGGCGGCCTTATCGCTGCGCTTGCCTTCTTCTTCCCAGGACTTCTGTGCGACTTCCCGCAGACGCTTCTGCACGTCGTCCGGCAGTGTGTTGACCTGAACGCCTTGTTCGTCGATGGCCTTACGCAGGGCGATCTGCTCCTGGTACAGATACTCGTTGGTGCGGTACCAGAACTGCTCATCAAGGATCTGTTTGACGATTTCCTGGTCGCGCTCGGACAGCTTGTCCAGGGCTTTCTGGCTGATGATGATCACATCGGTACCTGCGATGTTGAGCGCTGGTCTGACGTGATGTTTGGCCACTTCGTAGAAGCTCATGCTTGCCGCGCCTTGCACTGCGCCCCAGTGAGCGCCGTCCACCACACCGGTATCGAGTGCAGGGTAGAGCTCGCCGCCCGGTAGGTAGGTGGTCGAGGCGCCCGCCTCGTCGAGGAATTTCTGCAGGGCGCCCGATGAGCGGATTTTCAGCTTGGTGAAGTCTTCCCAGCTGTTGATTGGCTTCTTCACCACCATCTCGGTCGGGTAGACCTTGTCGGTCGACCAATACACTCCGTGTTGCGCCGCTTCTTCCTTGAGCATGTCCTCGAAGCCCATGTGTTTGTGGAAGTAGGCGGTTTCCCAGACGTTCTGGAAGGCGAACGGCAAACCGGAGGCGATGCCCGCAAGCGTAATCTTGTCCTGTGCGTAGCCGGGGGAGATGGTGCCCATCTGAATGATGCCACGGCTGACAGCGTTGAACGTTTCCTGTGGCTTGAACAGCGCACCGGACTCGAACAGCTGCAACTGTAGGCGGCCTTCGGTGCGTCGCTCGATCTCGCGCTTCAGGCGCCCAAGGCTGTCTTCGTATGAACTGCTGGCGCTCGGCCAGTGGGATTGGACACGCCACTTGGTCACGTCCTGCGCGGCAGCCAGCTGCGGTACAACCGCAGAAACTGCCAGGGCAACCAGGCTGGCTGGAACAAGTAGCTTCTTGAGCATCGATTTCATAACGCGTCCTCTTGTTGTAATTGTCTGGCTGACGGGCTTTTCTCTAGGCACTCACATTCGCTTTTTGTTTCGCAGAGTAAAACTGATTTTTACAAAGGTATCCGAAAGCTAACATAGCGTGCAGCTTTTTCAAGCACTAGCAGAACGCTATCGCCACCCCTTTGATCTTTGCGATATGTCGAACCGCTTGGCTGACTGGCTCTATGGCACTTCGATATTGATCTTAGACGGTTCTGTTTGTGGCTCGTCATAATTCTGCCTAATGGAACTCGATTTCGAATTGACGCATCGTTTCGGTCATGCCAGCTTCAAAAGGAAGCAGACTCGCCATAAAAACAATCGAGAGGACTGGCTATGCGGCTCGACATTGGAAACATCGGGTGGAAATCGACACCCGCCTCGGCGCCTAGCTTGGCGCCTCGCTCGAATCCAGTGCGATGACGGGGCAGGATGTGGACCCGCTTACGAGCGAAATCCCAACGAATGCCCTGTCGATCAGCGGTGGCAAGGACCTGCCGGGCTTCCATCAGGTGCTTGGTTATCGCCAGGTTTCCTGGACGGAAGACGAGGCGGTGATCGAGCTGGAGGTGCAGGCCTGCCATCTGAACATGGCCGGTGTGCTCCATGGCGGCGTACTGACTTCCCTGCTCGACGTTGTACTGGCCGAAGCCGGTACCTACTGCCCCTATCCGGGGCGGGTGCGCAAGGCCATCACCCTGGTGCTGAACACGACCTTCACCGGCCAATGTTCGGGCGGCGTTATCCGTGCCATCGGCAAGCGACGTGCCGGCGGCAGCCGAATATTCAACAGCTCTGGGGAAGTGCGCGACCAAGACAATCGCTTACTGGCGATCGGCGAGGCGACGTTCCGCCTGCGCTCCGGTAGCGAGCACCCACAAGGGGTGCCGCTGATATTCCCAGCACAGAACAATAAGAAGGAAAACGGCGATGTATGAACTGACCGGTAAAGCGCTACAGCTCCATGAACAACTCACGGCGTTCATGGACGAACACATCTATCCCAACGAACACATCCTTCATGAGCAGATTGCCAACGCAGAAGATCGTTGGGCACCGCCGCCGATCCTCGAAGAACTCAAAGCCAAGGCGAGGGCGCAGGGGCTATGGAATCTGTTCCTTCCAGAGAGCGAGTTCGGCGCGGGGCTGACCAACTTCGAATACGCCCACCTGTGCGAAATCATGGGCCGCGCGCATGGTGCCGCCGAGGTCTTCAACTGCTCGGCTCCGGACACCGGCAACATGGAGGTGTTGGCACGCTACGGCACGCCGGGGCAGCAGGAACAGTGGCTCAAGCCATTGCTCAACGGTGAAATACGCTCCTGCTTTTCGATGACCGAGCCAGACGTGGCGTCTTCCGATGCCACCAACATCGCCTGTGAGATCCGTCGCGAAGGCGACGAGTATGTGATCAACGGGCGCAAGTGGTGGTCGTCCGGCGCGATGACCACTACCTGCAAAATCGCGATTGTGATGGGCAAGACCGACCCCACCGCCGAGCGCCATCGGCAGCAGTCGATGATCCTTGTGCCGCTCGACACGCCGGGTGTGGAAATCGTCCGCGCGCTCCATGTGTTCGGCTACGACCACGCACCCCATGGCCATGCCGAAATCAACTACAACAACGTTCGCGTGCCGGCCAGCAACATGCTGCTTGGCGAAGGCCGCGGCTTCGAGATAGCCCAGGGGCGTCTCGGCCCAGGTCGCATCCATCACTGCATGCGCACCATCGGCGTGGCCGAGCGGGCCCTGCAGGCCATGTGTGAGCGCGTTCATTCGCGAGTGGCGTTCGGCAAGCCGCTGGCCGACTTCGACTCGATCCGCAAGGACATCGCCCGCTCGCGCATCGAGATCGAGCAGACCCGCCTGCTGACCCTCAAGGCAGCGCGCATGATGGACACTGTCGGCAACAAGGTAGCGCGGCAGGAGATCGCCATGATCAAGGCGGCTGCGCCGAGCATGGCGTTGCGGGTGCTGGATCGCGCGATTCAGGTGCATGGCGCCAAAGGTGTCTGCCAGGACAGCTTCCTGGCGGCGGCCTGGGCTCATCAGCGGACCTTGCGTCTGGCCGATGGCCCGGACGAGGTGCATCTGGACACCATCGCCAAGCTCGAACTGAAAAACTACTCCAGCAAGCGCTGAGCTCCCGACAAAATCAACAATAAGGACGCAGTCACATGACCAATCCGTTATTCGATCTGACCGGCAAGGTGGCACTGATTACCGGTTCCAGTCGTGGCATCGGCCGCTCGATTGCAGAGGAAATGGCCCGGTGCGGCGCGCGTGTCGTCATTTCCAGCCGCAAGGCCGACGCCTGCGAGGCGGTGGCCGCCGAGCTCAAGGCTGCAGGCCACGAGGCCATCGCGGTGCCTTGCCACGTAGGCCGCAAGGAAGACCTGCAGCGGTTGGTCGACATCACCCTGCAAACCTGGGGGCGCATCGACGTGCTGGTCTGCAACGCGGCCACCAATCCTGTCTATGGTCCGACCAGCGAGCTGACCGATGATGCCTGGGACAAGATCATGGATACCAACGTCAAGGGCACCTTCTGGCTGTCCAACATGGTCCTGCCACAGATGGCCGAACGTGGCGAGGGCGCGGTAATCATGCTTTCCAGCATCGCCGGGCTGCGTGGCAACACCGTAATCGGCACCTATGGCGTGTCCAAAGCGGCCGAGGCCGCGCTGGCGCGCAACCTGGCGGCGGAGTGGGGCCCCAGGGGGATTCGCGTCAACGCCATCGCGCCGGGGCTGGTGCGTACCGATTTCGCCAAGGCGCTGCTCGACGATCCGGAGCGGGTCCGTCGTGCGGCCGAGAAGACGCCACTGCGGCGTATCGGCGAGCCGGTGGATATCGCCGGTCTTGCGGTATTCCTGGCGGCGCCCGCCAGTGCCTACATTACCGGCCAAGTGATCGTCGCCGATGGCGGCGAAACCGCATGCTGAGGGCGCGGCGATGAACGAACCCGAGCTGATCGACGTCCTGCCGGCGCATCGCTTTGATGAGGTTGCGCTGGCGCGGTATCTGCGTCGACATCTGCCTGAGCTGGGAGATGATCTGAGCATCCGGCAGTTCCAGGGTGGCCAGTCCAACCCTACCTATCTATTGGAAAGCGCCGGGCGTCGCTATGTGCTGCGCAAGAAGCCGCCGGGCAAGGTGCTGCCCTCGGCGCACATGGTCGAGCGCGAATACAAGGTGATTCGAGCGCTGTCCGAGCACACCCGTGTGCCGGTGCCACGCGTGCATCTGCTGTGCGAGGACGAAGCGATCATTGGCACGGCCTTCTATGTGATGGACCATGTGGCGGGACGCATCTTCAGCCATCCGGCACTGGAAGCGCTGGCGGTTGAGGATCGTCAGTCGATCCACCTGGCTGCCGTTGATACCCTCGCCGAACTGCATCAGGTCGATGTCGAGGCGGTGGGGCTGGGTGACTTCGGCAAGGCCCAGGGCTATTTCGCCCGTCAGGTGAGGCGCTGGTCCGGTCAGTATGAGGCTTCCCGGACCGGTGATATGCCCGCCATGGAAAAGCTGATGCAATGGTTGCCGGAGCAGGTGCCGCAGCGCGACGAGTGCGCCGTCTCCCACGGCGATTACCGCCTTGGCAATCTGATCTTCGAGCCAGGGGAGGCGAGGGTGGCGGCGATTCTCGATTGGGAACTGTCGACCCTCGGCCATCCGCTGGCTGATCTCGCCTACTTCTGCCTGCCCTATCACTTGCCAGCGGGCGTGGACGGCCTGCGCGGACTGATCGGCATCGACCTGCAGGCGCAGGGCATTCCCTCCGAGCGACAGGTACTGGAACGCTATTGCCAGCAGAGCGGGCGTGCAGACGTGGCGGACTGGCATGTCTTCGTGGCGTTTTCGCTGTTCCGACTGGCGGCGATACTGCAGGGCGTCTATGCGCGAGCGCTGCAGGGCAACGCCAGCAACGCCGACGCGCTGCAGGTCGGCCAGCGTGCAGGACTCCTCGCTGAAGCAGGCTGGCGCATCGCTCAGGGTGGCGACAGGGGAGCATCGGCATGAGCGGTCCATTGCTTCGCCGCGTCCTGCTGACCAACGACGACGGCATCGCTGCGCCGGGGCTGGCATTGCTCGAGCACATCGCCGCGCAACTGGCCGAGGAGGTCTGGGTGGTCGCGCCCGAGCACGACCAGAGCGGCACAGGCCAGGGCATCTCGGTGCATTCGCCACTGCGTGTGTATCGCCACGGTGAGCGGCGCTTTGCCGTCTCCGGTACGCCGTCGGATTGCGTGATGTTCGCCATGGCCGAGTGGCTGCAGGAATCGCCCCCCGACCTGGTGCTATCCGGCATCAACAGCGGGGCGAACATAGGCGACTCGGTGCCTTATTCGGGAACCCTCGGTGCGGTGCTTAGCGCCGATTTGCTAGGGCTGCCAGCCATCGGTCTGAGCCAGGCCTTTCTCGATCGCGCGACGATCGATTGGTCCTGCGTCGAAACCTATGCTGAAAGCATGATTCGCGCGCTGTGGATGCGTCGCGAGAACGGCGGTTGTTGCTGGAACGTGAACTTTCCCGCCTGTTCGGCCGATGCAGTCAGCCATCTGCGAATGACCCAGCAATCACGAGGTTCTATTACTCGACCACGGCTCCAGGCGGGCCGGGACGGTCGGGGTCTGCCGTACTGGTGGCTCGGTTTCGAACATTCCTCGGCGCACATCGTCGCGCCTGAAGCGGACGTCACTGCGCTGCGCGAGAAACGCATCGCCATCACACCCTTGCGCGACACCCGGGGCTGGCTCGAGTGGGGCGAAGAACGGGCCATGGCCGAACTGGCCCTCTAACAGCGATTCAGGAGTTCTGTAATGTTCACTCGTCATCATGCGGTCTGGCCCGAGGATCTGCCAAAACACCTGACGGTGCCGGAAACCAGCCTGTTCGCCAATCTTGAGATCTCCGCGCGGCGCTTCCCGGACAAGACGGCCATCGTCTATTACGACACCCTGATCAACTACACCGAGCTATTGCGCGATGTGGAGGCGCTGGCCGGCTACCTGCGCCACCTGGGCGTCGCCAAGGGCGATCGGGTCCTGTTGTACATGCAGAACTCACCGCAGTTCACCGTCGCCTACTACGCGATCCTGCGTGCAGACGCCGTGGTGGTGCCGGTCAACCCGATGAACCACAGCGCCGAACTGGAGCACTACCTGCACGATACCGGTGCTGAGGTGTGCATCTGTGGCCAGGAGCTGACCGGCTTCATCTCGCCGCTGGTAGGCGCCGCGCAGCTGCGGCAAGTGATCGTCGCGGCCTATTCGGAATATATTCGACAGGCCACCGATCTGGCGTTGCCGGCCGAAGTGCAGGCCGCTCCGATACCGCCGGATTTTGCCGGTGGCGTTAGCTGGGCCGAGGCGTTGAGCGCTGGCCATGCGCCGGGCCTGCATACGGCCGGCCCGGACGATCTCTGCGTGTTCCCCTATAGCTCCGGCACCACCGGTGCACCGAAGGGCTGCATGCATACCCATCGCTCGGCCATGGCTACCATCATTCATCGCGTGGTCTGGACCAACAGCACCAGCGAATCGGTGACCCTCGCGACGCTGCCGTACTTCCATGTCACCGGCATGCAGGGCGCCATGAGCGGCCCGATCTACAACGGCGGCACGGCCGTGATCATGACCCGTTGGGACCGCAAGGTCGCGGCCCAGCTGATCGAGCGGCACGCCGTGACCGGTTGGGTCAATATTGCCACGATGGCCATCGATTTTCTCTCCGATCCGGATCTGGAGCGGTACAACCTGTCCAGCCTGGTCAGCGTCGGCGGTGGCGGGGCGGCGATGCCGAAGGCGGTGGAGGAGAAGCTGCACCGGCTCACCGGCCTGCGCTACATCGAGGGCTACGGGTTGTCGGAAACCATCGCGGCCACCCACATCAATCCGGTTCACCGGCCCAAGGCGCAATGCCTCGGCATTCCGGTGTTCGATGTCGACAGCCGCGTCATCGACCTGAACACTCAGGCCGAACTCGGCCCCAACGAAGTGGGCGAGATCATCAGCTACGGTCCACAGCTGTTTCGCGGCTACTGGAACCGGCCAGAGGAGACCGAGCGCGCGTTCATCGAACTGGACGGCAAGCGTTTTTTCCGCACCGGGGACATGGGCTACTACGATGAGGAGGGCTATTTCTTCCTCGTCGACCGGGTCAAGCGCATGATCAACGCTTCGGGCTTCAAGGTCTGGCCATCGGAGGTCGAAAGCCTGATGTACCGCCATCCGGCGATTCAGGAGTGTTGCGTCATCTCGCGGCCCGATCCCAAGCGCGGGGAGACGGTCAAGGCCTGCGTGGTGCTGCGTGATGGGCAGGCGGGGTTGGTAAGCGGGCAGGACATCATCGACTGGTGCAAGGCGGAAATGGCAGCGTACAAGGCCCCGGTCTATGTGGAATTCGTCACCTCGTTGCCGCGTTCGTCCACCGGCAAGCTGATGTGGCGCGCCTTGCAGGAAGAGGAGAACCGCAAGCACGCCACCAACCTCCAGAAGGCCTGACGCCACCGACAAATTGCGAGCGATGCGCCACCGGGCGCCTTCGAAACCAAAGGAGAAGATGCTATGCAAGATTCAAGTTCGACGAATCGGGACGCGGAATGGCAAGTGCGCAAAGACCTCGCCGCGGCCTATCGGCTGGTGGCGCACTTTGGCTGGGACGACCTGGTTTTCACTCATTTGTCGGCCCGTGTGCCGGGTCCTGAACATCACTTCCTGATCAATCCGTACGGCCTGCTGTTCCAGGAAATCACCGCCTCGTCGCTGGTGAAGGTCGATCGTGATGGGCAGATTGTCCAGAGCGGCAGTCTGCACCGGGTCAACCCTGCCGGCTTCACCATTCACAGCGCCGTTCACATGGGACGCGAGGACGCCGGTGCGGTCATGCATCTACATGCCGCTGATGGCGTGGCAGTGTCCGCCCACTGCGATGGGCTGTTGCCGCTGAGTCAGACGGCGATGCTCTGCCTCGATCATCTCTGTTATCACGAGTATGAAGGCGTCGCGTTGGATCTCAGCGAACGTGAGCGGCTGATACGTGATCTCGGCGACAAGCAGATGATGATTCTGCGCAACCATGGCGTGCTCACCGCCGGTGCTACCGTCGCTGAAGCCTTCACCTACCTCTACTTCCTGATGAAGGCCTGCGAGATTCAGGTGCGCGCTCAGGCCTGCGGCCCGACTCACTTGCCATCCGCCGCGGCCATTGAGACCACGCGCCAGCAGTCTGCCGAGTTGGGCAGCGCGGCCAAGCTGACCTGGCCGGCCTTGTTGCGCCTGTTGGAGGCCAACGGTCACGTCTATGCGATATAGCGTTAGGCTGGCGCCATGAGCCGTCTGCTGGGCAGGTGGCCTCTTTTTTTCAACAGAGCAGAAGTAGAGTGCCCATGAAAATCCTTTTCGTTGCCGCCGATCCCAAACCGGAGCGCTGGACCAATCTAATTCAGCAGCACCTGCCGGAGGCGCAAATTCAGGTCTGGCACTCGGACATGCCGAGCTGCAATGCCGATTACGCCATCGTCTGGCACCCACCGGCGGCGCTGTTCGACAGGGAACCGCAGCTCAAGGCCGTCTTCAACCTCGGCGCTGGCGTGGACGCGCTGGTGCAGGTACCGAACCTGCCGCGCAATATCCCGGTGGTGCGTCTCGAGGACGCGGGCATGGCGGTGCAAATGGCCGAATACGTCGCTTATCACGTCATCGGCATCTCTCGCGACATGGACGTCTATCGTGAGCAGCAAGCCGCTGGCCAGTGGAAACTCCGCCGGCCGATTGAACGCAGCGAGTGGCCGGTCGGCGTGCTCGGGCTGGGTCATATCGGCCAGCGTGTCGCGCGCACCCTGGCGGGACTGGAGTATCCCGTGTGCGGCTGGGCGCGCTCCACTTACGCCATCGACGGCGTCCGCAGTTTTGCCGGCGAGGCGGGACTCGACGGATTCCTTGGTGAGACGCGCGTACTGGTCAATACGCTGCCGCTGACCGACAGCACACGTGATCTTATTAACTACTCGTTGCTGTCGCGACTCAGGCCCGATGCCGTAGTCATCAACGTCGGTCGTGGCGAGCATCTGGTGGATCAGGATCTTTGTCGCGCCATCGAAGAGGGCCGTGTATCGCGCGCTGTGCTCGACGTGTTCCGTGAGGAGCCGCTGCCGACGACGCATCCATTCTGGCGCCTCCCACAGGTGAGCATCACTCCGCATGTCTCGGCGCGCACCTTGCGCGAGGCGACTGTTGCCCAGATCACCGACAAGATCGTCTCACTGGAGCAGGGGCAAACCATCAGCGGCATCATCGATATCCAGCGCGGCTATTGAATTCGGGTAGAAACAGCCCCGAACGACCGGTTGCCGCACAAGCCAAAAGCTTCGCCCCGGGGCGGGCCTCCCACAAAAAGCAGTGAGATGCGCTCAGGCCCTGTAGGAGGCGCGCCTCGCGGCGAATGCAGGCCGCAGGCCTGCCCAGCAAGAGCCAACGCTTCATCCCGCGGCGGACCTCTGCCCCCTTTTGGGTCGTCCCTCTATTGTTCGTTTTTGCTCAACGACGTGGTGGCGCTGTGCCGCGTTCGTTGACAAGGCCAGGAGGAGGGCAGCCGATGATTAAGCCCTTCGCCAGTTACCTGACCAGCCACGACGACCAGCGCGATGCGGTGATCAAGTGGACGCAGGATTGCCAGCCGGCCCCGACAAGGGCCTGACCTGCCTGATTGATAACGACAACGCCGGCTGGCTGTGGACCAACCTGATTTCGAGCGCGATGCCTGCACGTCGGGGTGCAGTGCCGGACTTCGAGATCGGTTTCATCAGCCGGGTTTGTCAGCGTTTGTGCTCCTGCTTGGCGGTGGTTACCTGGCGCAGAAAACCTGTTTGCAGCTCTGAGAAGAACAGGCGCCACTTACTGCAGGCCATACGCCGAGACCCACCACCAAGCTGCGCAACGTATTGCGCAGCTTGGTTTTTTACCGCGAACCAGACCATAAAACCGCTCTATTCAATTGCACCCGTCAGGTGCTTTGTCGCAAGGTTGAGTGGCGGGGTAAAGGCTCAACCTCCCCGGTTGAAGGGCCACAACAAGCGCAGGCAACGAACGCCGACGTTACCAACGAAAAGGACTTTGGGTGAGTAGCGATGACGAGCAATGTTAACCATTGGAGCTATCCCTTTGCCGGCAGCGCAGGCAATCCGTTGGCAAACCTGACCAATCTGGCCAAGGCGAGGGGCGGCTACTACCCGATGGGCGCCAACGGCCTGTGGCATGGCGGCGTGCATTTTGACCAAGGCACCGCCGGCGCCTTCGATCAGTCCAGCGTGCGTTGCATCGCTGATGGTGAGGTGATTGCCTACCGCATCGACGGGCAATATCCAATAAGCGAGTACACTGGCGAAATCCCGCTGATCCAGCGCGCGCTTTTCTCCACCGGGTTCGTGTTGGTCAGGCATCGACTGGCGCTTCCGCCATTGCGCGCTACATCTGCATCGGACGCGCCAGAGCCGGCCTTGACGTTCTATAGCCTCTACATGCATCTGCAGGACTGGGCCGGATATCAAGCCCAAACGAGCCTGCCACGCCCTGATTTCTGGGGCGAAGGGATCTATTGCGTCGAAACACAGGGCTCGGACCTCAATGTGCGTGCCGAGCCCAGCCGGAGCGCTAAGGTATTGGCCGCTTTACCCAAGGGAACGCGGGTCAGGGTTGGCGCCAGTAAAGGTGAATTTCGCAAGTTGCTGAGCATCGTCAGCGGAGCGGCGCGGCCTGCTCTCGCGCCTGCCGATGGCGAAGAGACCTTGCCGGGTTACCTGGCCCTCAAGTTCCTCAAGGCACAAAGCGAACCCAAAGCCAAAGGCAGCGTCGTGGTACTGGACCAGCCCGTGCCGATCAAGGCCGGCGACCTTATCGGCCACCTCGGCCGCTATCAGAGCCCCGACGAAGCCATGCCCCAACCCCTGCTGCATCTGGAGGTATTCAGCTGCGATGATGTGCCTGCATTCATTGCCCAGAGCAGGGTTTATGCCTCCCGCCTGCCGGAGACGCAGAAAACCCTGCTGAAGGTCTACAAAGGCGCCAGCAAATTGATTCCGCATCGCGAGGGTATCGATACCGACAATCCACCCAGGCTCAGCGACGAAGGCGTGATGGTCGGCGTCGACCTCGTGCTGCCGCAGAGCCTGCTCGACAGCCTGCCGGCAGACGCCAAGCTGGTGGTGACGGCCAGCACTGGCGACATGTCATGCAGCCCCGAGACCCGCTGGTGGCGTCTCGATAACCTGCTGGTCGACAAGGACGGCCAGCCGATCAGCGGCTGGTTGGCCGAACAGGAAATGATCACCACTCGCCACAGCCCCTGGGAGTGGGAAGGCTACGACTTCATCGAAGACCGCGAACGCCCTGCCGGTGCTCTGGCGTATCACCTCGAAGCCCTGCGCCGCCTGATCGACAGCGAACGCGCCAGCTACCAGAGCATGATCGACCAATCCGACAAGGGCCCGGTCAAGCAACGCCTATACGCCATCCTCGACGGTAACGGCGATCAAAAAATCACTCCGGAGGAAATCCGCACTGCTCTGGGCAAGCCTTGGCACGCCCAATCCATCGCACAGCTGATCACCAAACATGAGAGTGAATGGTTCTGGAACCCGGACAAGTGGGACGAGCTGGATGAACTAATGGAACACAGCCCCGCCGACCCGAACCCGGACTGGGCCGAAGAGAAGAAGCGGATCGAGAACTGTCGTGGTGGAAGGAGTTGGGCGGGAAGCATGGAATCAATGCGGATGGGATGGTTTGGCATTTTCATCCAGTATCCATGCTGGCGTTATTTATCCAGGCGGATCAATTAATTAATGTTGATCTGTTCGTCGAAAAGTATGTCAGTACCCATTCGATATTTAATGTCGGCATACCAGCCTTCTCACAGGCTTCAAAAAATAACCTGCGCGCTGTTGTCGAACAAATTAATAGGTTCTATAGGGGTAAGAATCACGACGCCAATCTGTACGAGCTGGCATATATGTTAGCCACGGCACGCCATGAGGCATGGCACTTTCTTAGCGCTGAGTACTTCAGTGCAAAGCCGGAGATCGGCAATCTGGCTTATTTCAATAAGTACGACCCGGTGCTTGCGGAAACGCCGGAGCACAGAACTCGAGCCATCACCAATGAGAATACTGAAAAAGGAGATGGCTTCAAATATCGTGGACGTGGACTGGTTCATTTAACTTGGAAAGTTAATTATCGGAAGGCCGGGAGGCACTTCAATATCAATTTTGTTGAGAATCCCGAAAAAGCAGCCGAATACCAGCATGCCGTTCCAATTATGATCTGGGGAATGAAGGCAGGTATTTTTACCGGGCACAAGCTTGCTAGCTACATAAATGCATCAGCGGTGGACTATGTAAATGCCAGAAGGATTATCAACGGTACTGACCAGCAGGAGCTGATTGCAAGCTATGCAAAAAAATTCGAAGCCATACTGAGAGAAACCTCCGTCGCAAAAGAGACCTTCAACCCATGAACTACCCACTGATTGCAGCCATCGTTACGTTCCTTGCTCTCTCTGAGCCCATCCAGGCGGCATCAAGCGTAATGAAGTTCGAGCGAGGAAGCCACGCGGAAATTTATACTGCCGACAATGAAAGCGGATTGCTGGAAATCGAGTGGAAGGGCTCCTCAGATAAATTCCTCGCTGCCGTGGGCAGCAGCGGCGAAACTTATCGGGCCTTGGTTAGCTTTAACGAAGGGCCCGCTTTGTACTATGAGAATTCTGCCTCAAGCACGTCGTTTGAAGTGTATTACACACTAAAAATAGAAAATGACACCCCTGTTGTTGACTGCATCTACGGCAATATCCGTAACGCGCAGAATGGCGTTTCTATCAGGAAGGCTGTCTGTGATCTGAATTATCCACTTATCAGTGATTACCAAAATTTGATATTCCATTACTCAGACAAATGGATAGGCGAATCGAATATAGTCAATTTCGAAAAGTTGATAAGCGAACCAAGCCAGCCTGTCGATGTTCCAGTCGGTAGTATAGGTGAGGTTAATGTCGTATTGCGCTATGACACGCTTGATGATCTGATTTCAGCGACTCCTAGGACACTTATAATGCACGGTGCTGCGTCGCAAGACCTCGGGACCGCGATTGCTTTTTTTGTATACGATGCAGACGGTATAACTCCGTTGGGTTTGGACGTGCAGAGATGTTCAGAAACCCATCGTCTGGATCGGCTTTATACACGACAGTTACCATAGGTTCAAAGAGCTGGGCTATATGTGAAATGCACAGGCCATCGCTATTTCAATAAGGCTATAAAGGGTTAGATAAGCTAAGAATCTAAGAGCGCTAACAAGTGCTCTGCAAAAAAATAATTATCATGCTCATCTTGGTGTGTTGGAAGTGTGCGTAGCTTGTGGGTGGAGTATGAGGCTCTAAATTCAAGCCCGACGCTGGATGAGGCCACTGACCTGCCTTGACCCACCAAGGCGCAATGCGTCGGGTGTTCCCCTTCAAGCGGCCGTGCCGTGCTCCGCCAGGTATCGATCCCGCAGCTCGCGCTTGAGCACTTTGCCGATGGCGCTGCGCGGCAGCTCGTCCGTCAGCTCCAGGCGTGCCAGGCGCTGGGTCTTGCCGACGCGACCGTTGAACCAGTCCAGCAGCGCCTCGGGCGTGTCCGTCGCGCCGGGAGCGGGCACGACGAAGGCCACCGGGGTCTCGCCCCAGCGCGTGGACGGCACGCCGACCACGGCCACGTCGGCGATGGCCGGGTGTTCGCGAAGGATGGCCTCGAGATCGCTCGGGTAGAGGTTGAAGCCGCCGGAGATGATCATGTCCTTCTTGCGGTCCAGCAGGGTGAGAAAGCCTTGCTCATCGAAGCGACCGACGTCGCCGGTGCGGATGAAGCGCTTACCGCTGGGGTCGAACCATTCAGCTTCGGCGGTCTTCTCCGGTTTGTTCAGGTAGCCGGTCATCATGGCCGGGGAGTGACCGACAATTTCGCCGATTTCCCCTTTGGGTAGTTCGTTGCCCTCGTCGTCAATGACGCGAATATCGTGGCCCTCGGCGGGTTTGCCGACGGTATGCAGCTTGTCGGGGTGCTCGTGGGCGGCCAGGATGCAGGTACCGCCGCCTTCGGTCATGCCATAGGTGTCGACCAGGCCCCCCGGCCAGCGTGCCAGCACCTCGGCTTTGAGCGCAGCGTTGAACGGTGCGCTGGTGCAGAACTTCTGCCGGAAGTGGCTGAGGTCGTACTGGTCGAAGTCGTCGCGCGCCATGATCCGCTGGTACTGCACCGGCACCAGCATGGTATGGGTAACGCGATGCTGCTGGGCCAGCCTCAGGTATTGACCGGCGTCGAACTTGCCCATCAGCACCACCGTGCTGCCCAGCGCCAAGGTCGGCAGGAAGGCCACCAACGTGGTGTTGGAGTACAGCGGCGTGGAGATCAGCGTGGCGGCATTTTCGCCATATCCGTAGGCGGCACTGCGGCGCACATGTGCCCAACGCATCGCATGGGACTGCACGATGCCCTTGGGCTCGCCGGTTGTGCCGGAGGAATAGATGATGTTGAACGCCCAATCCGGCTGGATCGCGACCGGTTCCGGTTCCGGTTCCGGCTTCGCATCACTCAGCCACGCGGACAGTCCGTTCGCTACGGTCTGATCCAGTCGCAGGGTTGGGCAGGGCAGCTGTGCGGTCACCGGCTCCAGATGCTGCGCCGACGGCCCGTCGACGAACAGCAGGCGCGGCGAGGCGTCCGTCAGCATGGTCAGCAGGCTTTCGGCACTGGCCGAGGGCGCCAGCGGCGCCACCGCGACACCCGCGCGCAACGCGCCGAGAAATACTGTCGCGTAGTCGATGGAATTGAACGCACAGATTGCCAGCGCGTCGCCGGGTTGCAGGCCGTCGCGCTGCAGTGCGGCAGCAATACTGCTCATCCGTGCGTCAAGCTGGGCGTAGCTCAAGCTGCGCTGGTCCTGGATCAGGGCGGGATGATCGGGCCGATACGTTGCCCAGTGCGCGATCAGCTCGGGAACGGCTGCAAAGGGCCGATCGAGGGATACGGCGTCGGGGCGGGCGGAGATATCCATGGCGGGCTCGTCCTGTCGAATGAACATCTTGTCGGTGAAGGCGCGCGGCGCCATGCAGCAGAGATGGCAGCACACCGGATGGATCAACCTTCAGTGCTAAACGCATGGGCGTGAAGCGTTATTCGCGACGGCGATGGCAGTCAATCAGCAGACGCAAAGCTTGCTGGCATTAGGGTGGCCTTGTGCGCTGCTGTAACCTCGCCAGCTAGCGTGATGTGTGCGATTTTCGGTACAGCCTTGGCCCGCGGCGGGTCAATTTTGCGACAATGCCGGCTCTTTGATCAGGCGAGCCCGTCCATGTCCGAACGTAATCCCATTCCGCTGATCTTCACAGCCATCGGCAGCGTCATCGGTACCGTTGCGGTGCTGTCCTATTATGGCTACCTGCATGTTGCCAAGCCGCAGGACGCGCTTTTGTTGGCCGATTACACGATGCTCAAGACCGTTCCCGGAGAAGACTATCGCGTCTCGCTCAAACCCGCGCCGCAGGTAGCCGAATGCATTGATGGCGTACTGGTGCTTTTCGACACTGAGCAGAAAGGACTGACCGGTGTGCTGGTCGACAGCCGCAAGCGTGCGATTCGTTGCATGGGACAGAAGGTACCGACCGCTGAGGGGGCGACAAGCAAGCCCTGACTGAGGACTCGCCTATCGCTTTGGCACGCCTGACTGCCTCTCTTTAGTCATCCCCCCCACCCCACGAGACGGTGTGGAGGGTGACCATTTCATAGCCCGCCATGCGCGGTTTTTCGGCAGTTATCGATGCTATCGCCGGTTTCCCGGCTAGGCATCGTTTCACTCCATGGAGGACCGTGGCGCGACGCGCTGATTGTCGTTGGAAATCGTCACCTCAACGCGACGGTTCATCGCCCGACCGGAGGTCGAATCGTTGCTCGCTACTGGATACTCTTCCCCGTAGCCAACCGTCTGGATGCGCTGTGGATCGACGCCGGCGTGGGTCAACGCGCGTCTGACGGACTCGGCGCGGCGTTCGGAGAGCTGCTGGTTATAGCTGTCCGAGCCGGTGCTGTCGGTATAACCTTCAACCACGACCTTACGCTCGGGATTCTCGTTGAGGAACTCGGCAAGTTTGTGCACGCCGCGCATGCCGCTTGGCTTGAGTTCCGCCTTGTTGAGGTCGAACAACACATCACCGAAGGTCACCAGCGTGCCGCGTTCGGTCTGCTTGGCTTGCAGATCCTGTTGCAACTGGCGGATCTCGTCCTGCTGGCGCTTGAGCTGCTGCTCGCGGGATTCAAGTCGGGCTTCGGCGCGTTTGGCTGAAGCCTTCTCGATTTCCTGCTCGGCGGTACGCAGGGCGATGGTCTGCTCAGCCAGCTCTATTCGGCGCTTGGCCAGATAGGCCAACTGATCCACCTTTTCCTCGTCCGCGTCGTTCAGATATGCCTGGTTGGCTTTTTCCAGCATCTTGCCGGCGTCTTCGGTTTCCAGCGCGGCCAGGCGGCTGGAACGGGCGTCGGCCTGCAGTTGCGAATATTGCCCGCGTGCTTGCTCCAGGTTGTCGTTGGGCTGCGACGAACAAGCTGCCAGCCCGATGGTCATGGCCAGCGCGGTAGGGAGAGTCAGTAATTTATTCATAACGAATCATCCTGTATGGAAGGGAAGGCATTGAGAGTTGAACGGTGCGATCACTGAATGCCGCGCATGCTTTCTTCGCGCAGTTCCTGGATCCCCCGGTTGGCGTCCTCTACGGCCTTCTGCGCCTTGGCTGCCTGGGCTTTGCGCTCGGCAACGCGTGCGTCCCACTCGGCCTGTTCGGCCAGCTTGCGGGCCTCATCGTAATTTTCCTTCTGCATGGCCAGTTCGGCCTGCTTCCATTTCTCCTGCGCGGTGCGCATTTCCACCGCGGCGTATTCGGTGCCGCCAGCACTGACAGCGCTACGCACCGCTGATTCGGTTACGGCGAACTGTTCATTCGGAGGATTGCCGGCACAACCAACCAGCAGCAGACCGCCCAGCGCGACGGCTGCCAGCTTGGGTAACTGAAAACGCGACAGGGGGCTTTCGATGGTGTTCATTTTCATGGCCAGTCTCCAATGGAGGATCGGGAAAACGGTACCCGCAAGGCTTGTGTCTGCCCTGACGGGCAGGACCGGCAATCCGGACGGGCATATTTTTGTGAGGGCATCGGGCCGCAATCGTTCCAGTGGGAAAGCAAACGAAACGCCTGGACACGGCTTTTTAGAGCCGCTGAGGAGGGCGAGGTGGCCGCTGCGGGGCACCTCGGATCGATGGTTGTCAGATCAGGACTGTTCCGATTGCTCGGCAAGCAGGCGCTCGAGATGCTTGCGCGAAAGGGCAAGAAAACGCGGCGTCGGTCCGACGTCTTCGTAGACCGGATCGCCTTGCTCGTCGTTGGCAATCACCTTGGTGCCCCGCTGATACGGCAAGCTGGTTTCGATGGCCTCGAGCGCGGCGCCGACCAGTTCTCCCAGCAGCTCCTCTGTGCTGCGCTTGGGATACATCTCCGCCAGAGCAGCCAGCCGGGCGGCGCTTTCGACGTCCAATGGAATGTTGTACTGCCGGGTGCTCATCCGGCCGGTAGCGCTAGCTTCCCATTCGCGGACCAGTTCTGAGATTTTCATGTAGCTCCATCCTTAGCCCGCCGTGGCGAGCAATAGTGGCGTGTAAGGCGAGCGGCCGTCGGACAGACTTTTCTTGCCATGCCTTGTCTTCGACGAACACGCTGGGCACTCTGTTTGGAGGGCTCTTGAAGCGTAGCCGTTCAGCATCGGTTGCATATCGGTTGTGCGCCTTAAATAGCGCGGCCTGGGGAGACACGAACATGGCGAAGATCGACGCGCGACTGCGCGAGAACGTTCACCTGCTTGGCGAACTGCTGGGCAACACCATCCGTGAACAGCACGGCGATGCCTTCTTCGACAAGATCGAACGCATTCGCAAGGGCGCAAAGAGCGCGCGCCGTGGGTCGGCCGACGGGGCCAGGCTGTTGCAGGAGACCCTTGATGGGTTGGCTGATGACGAGCTGCTGCCGATGACCCGTGCTTTCAACCAATTCCTCAATCTGGCCAACATCGCCGAGCAGTATCACCAGGTGCGTCGCCGCCGGCCCGGCGAGCCGGCTCCGTTCGAATCCGGCGTGCTGAGTGGGCTGCTCGAGCGGCTAAAGGGGGAGGGCTTTGGCCAGGAATTCCTGGCCCGGCAAGTAGGTCGTCTGGAGATCGAACTGGTGCTGACGGCGCACCCGACCGAAGTGTCGCGGCGTACCCTGATCCAGAAATACGACGCTATCGCCGCTCAGCTGGCGGCACGCGATCACACCGATCTCGGTGCGGCGGAGCTGGCCGGGATCGAACTGCGCTTGCAACGCCTGATCGCCGAGGCTTGGCACACCGAGGAAATCCGTCGCAGCCGGCCGACGCCGGTGGAAGAGGCGAAGTGGGGGTTCGCTGTCATCGAGAACTCGCTATGGCAGGCGCTGCCGAATGTGCTGCGCCAGACCGATCAGGCACTCAAGCGCAGCACCGCCCTGCACTTGCCGCTGGACGCGGCGCCAATCCGCTTTGCATCCTGGATGGGCGGCGATCGCGACGGTAATCCCAACGTGACGGCGAAGGTGACCCGCGAAGTGTTGCTACTGGCACGCTGGGTAGCGGCTGATTTGTTTCTGCGTGACATCGAAGGGCTGATTACCGCGCTGTCGATGCAAACCGCCAGCGAAGAACTGCTGCGCCACAGCGGTGAGTCAGCCGAACCTTACCGGGCGTTGCTCAAGGGCCTCCGTGAGCGCCTGCAGGCCACGCGCGACTGGGCCAGCGCCGCGGTCGAGCACGACCACCCGGCGCCACTGGCGGTGCTGCAGGACAACCGTGAGCTACGCGAACCGCTGGAACTCTGCTACCACTCGCTGCATGCTTGCGGCATGGGCGTCATCGCCGACGGCATCTTGCTCGACACGTTGCGCCGGGTTGCGGCGTTCGGTCTGTTTCTCGTACGCCTCGATATTCGTCAGGATTCGGCTCGGCATGTCGCGGCCTTGGCGGAGATCACCGATTACCTAGGGGTTGGTCACTATGATCAGTGGGACGAGCAGCAACGCCTGGAATTTCTCCAGCGCGAGCTGAACAACCGCCGCCCGCTTTTGCCCCCGCACTTTCAACCATCGGCCGAAACCGCCGAAGTGCTGGCGACCTGCCGCGTGGTGGCGCAGGCACCGGGTGCATCGCTTGGCTCGTATGTCATCTCCATGGCTCGGGGCGCCTCGGACGTGCTGGCAGTTCAGCTGCTGCTGAAGGAGGCCGGTCTGCAACGACCGATGCGCGTCGTGCCGCTGTTCGAGACCCTTGACGACCTGAACAACGCCGGCCCCAGCATCGATCAGTTGCTGGGGTTGCCCGGCTATCGCCAGCGCCTGCATGGCCCGCAGGAAGTTATGATCGGCTATTCGGATTCGGCCAAGGATGCCGGCACTACGGCAGCCGCCTGGGCGCAGTACCGCGCGCAGGAAAGCCTCGTCGAGATCTGCCGCGCGCACCAGGTCGAACTGCTTTTGTTCCATGGTCGTGGCGGCACAGTCGGTCGGGGCGGCGGTCCGGCCCATGCGGCGATCCTTTCGCAACCACCCGGCTCGGTGACGGGGCGCTTCCGTACCACTGAACAGGGCGAAATGATTCGCTTCAAGTTTGGGCTGCCCGATATCGCCGAGCAGAACCTCAGCCTGTATCTGGCCGCGGTACTGGAAGCGACCCTGCTGCCGCCGCCAATGCCTGAGCCGGACTGGCGCGAGACCATGGAACAGCTGGCCGCTGAAGGCGTCAAGGCATACCGCAGTGTGGTGCGCGAACATCCGCAGTTCGTCGAATACTTTCGCCAGGCCACGCCCGAGCAGGAGCTCGGACGCCTGCCGTTGGGCAGTCGGCCGTCGAAGCGCCGCGAGGTGGCGTCGAAAGTCTGCGGGCGATCCCCTGGATATTCGCCTGGACCCAGACACGGCTGATGCTGCCCGCCTGGCTGGGCTGGGAGCGGGCGCTACAGACTGCGCTGGACCGCGGCGAGGGCGATCGCCTACAGCAGATGCGCCAGCGCTGGCCATTCTTCAGCACCCGCATCGATATGCTCGAAATGGTGCTGGCCAAGGCCGATGCCGAGATTGCCAGTCGCTACGACGAGCGCCTGGTCACCGCACAACTGCAGCCGCTGGGTCGCGATTTGCGTGACCGATTGTCGCAGGCAGTGGCGGCGGTGCTCGGGCTGACCGGTCAACCGGAGCTCCTCGCGCACAGTCCTGAAACGCTCGAGGCATTCAGCCTGCGCAATACCTATCTCGACCCTCTGCACCTGATGCAGACTGAGTTGCTGGCCCGTTCACGGCAGCAGCCGGATCCCGCCGAAAGCCCTCTGGAACAGGCGCTGCTGGTCAGTGTTGCGGGTATCGCGGCGGGGCTGCGCAATACCGGTTGAGGCCGAGCGAAAGCCGTCACGTTGCGCCAGGTAGACGTCATTACGGCTGTCTGGCGGCATTTTCCTGTCTCGGCGTGCGGCTGCAGGCCGGTCAAACGCAGGCCAAGGGAGCCGCTTGTCTGCATTCTGTGCGCTGTGTATCGTGTTCAACCTTTTGTCGCATGGCGGCAAACCAGAATTTTTGATTCGCCAGAGGTGGGGTTGCAGACAATCCTGGCGGCATCCCTTTGCAAACTTGAGGACTCATCCATGCGCGTAATTCTGCTGGGAGCGCCCGGTGCCGGGAAAGGCACACAGGCTCGCTTCATTACCGAGAAGTTCGCCATTCCGCAAATTTCCACTGGCGACATGTTGCGTGCAGCGGTCAAGGCCGGCTCGCCGCTGGGCCTGCAGGTCAAGGACGTCATGGATAGCGGTGGTCTGGTTTCCGATGAAATCATCATCGCGCTGATCCAGGAGCGGCTCCAGCAGGCCGATTGCTCCAATGGTTTCCTTTTCGATGGCTTCCCTCGCACCATTCCCCAAGCCGAAGCGCTGCGTGATGCCGGCGTAAAGCTGGACCACGTGCTGGAAATCGCTGTAGACGACGAGGAAATCGTCGGTCGTCTGTCCGGCCGCCGTGTGCATCCGGCTTCCGGTCGCGTCTACCACACCGAACACAACCCGCCGAAGGTTGCCGGGGTCGACGATCTCACCGGCGAGGAACTGATTCAGCGCAAGGATGACCTGGAAGAAACCGTTCGCCATCGTCTGGCCGTCTACCACTCGCAGACCAAGCCGCTGGTAGCCTTCTACCAGAACCTCGAAGCGACTGAGGGCACGCCCAAGTGCAGCCGCGTCGAAGGCGTCGGTTCGGTAGAAGACATCACAGCGAAGGTGATGGCTACGCTCAGCTGATCTACCCCGATACACGGAAACGGCCCGCTTGCGGGCGTTTTCGTTTTCCGTTTTCGTTTTCGTTTTCGTTTTCGGGTTTCGGCCGTCGGCGGAAGGGCAGTCCATAGCTGATCGTGCACGCGCGCAGCTGCTACAATCGCCGCCCCTTTTTCCACTGACCGGAATCGCCGATGACCACGCTGCTGGCCCTGGACACCGCCACTGAAGGCTGCTCGGTCGCGTTGCTGCACGACGGCCGCGTGCTGAGCCACTACGAGGTGATCCCGCGGCTGCATGCGCAACGGCTGCTGCCGATGATCCAAACGCTCTTGGCCGAGGCGGGCATTGCCCTGTCGGCGGTCGATGCGCTGGCGTTCGGTCGTGGACCCGGTGCGTTCACCGGCGTGCGTATCGCCGTTGGTGTGGTACAGGGCCTGGCATTTGCGCTGGAACGTCCGGTGCTGCCAGTCTCGACCTTGGCGACCATCGCCCAGCGGGCACACCGCGAGCACGCTGCGGAGCAGGTGGCGGTCGCTATCGACGCGCGCATGGATGAGGTCTATTGGGGTTGCTATCGTGTACGTGAGGGCGAGATGCAGCTGGCTGGCATCGAAACCGTTCTGCCGCCGGAACAGGTCAGCCTGCCGCGCGACGCCTCGGAGAACTGGTTTGCTGCCGGCACGGGCTGGCGCTACGGCGAGCGTCTAGCGGTACAGCCAGCCGCGGTGGACGCCACGCTGCTGCCGCATGCCGAAGACCTGTTGCGGCTGGCGACTTATGGCTGGCAACGCGGGGAGGCGGTGGAGGCCGATCAGGCCCAGCCGATCTACTTGCGTGACAACGTCGCCACGCCGAAGGCCCCTCGGTGACAAGCGGCATTGCCAATTACCGGGCGGCTCGCTAGAGTCGGCCAACTTGAACAGGTGAATGATGCGCCTCAACGGTCTCGCCCCCTCAGCCTATCCCATCGAACGTCCTGCCCCGCGTGGCGGTGCGCCGGTACCCTATCGGGAAAGTGAAAGGGCGGCAGAGCAGGCGCGCGAGTCGATCGCCACCCCATCGAGCCAGGTCGACTCCACCTACGAACACCTCTCCCACCGCAACCGTAGCGAATCCATCGATTACGCCTCGGCGATGTCCGGTGATTTCATGCCGGCGCGCTTCGAAGCCATGATGGAGCGACCATTGAACAGCCGTGCGGCGCAAGCGCTGCAAAGCTATGGCACCACCGCCAGCTTCAGTGCCGATCTCGATGCACACGAGGTGCTTGGTCTGGATCTCTACGCCTGAGGCGTGGCGAACCGCGCTTGAGTCTTCCCTATTTCCTCGGTTGTCCCTCCTGGAACGACGCCGCGTGGCGCGGGTCGCTCTATTCGCCAGGATTACCGGCGACCGAGTATCTGGTGCGCTATTGCTCGGTCTTCAATACCGTGGAGGGTAACACCACGCTTTATGCCTGGCCGTCGGAGCAGAAGATCGAGCGCTGGGCGGCGTTGATGCCGGACGGATTCCGCTTCTGCGCCAAGCTGCCGCGCGAGATCAGTCAGGCATCGGATCTTCGTGACGTCCTGGACCTGGTGCTGTCGTTTCGTTCGTTGCTGGCGCCGCTGGGGCGACGGGTCAGTCCGTTCTGGCTGCAGCTGCCCGCTACCTTTGGTCCGGCTCGCCTCGCTGAGCTGGTGCAGCTGATCGATACGCTGGACCGGCCGCTGGCGGTTGAAGTGCGCCATACCGCGTTTTTCGCCAAGGGCGAGGAGGAGCGGGCGCTGAATCGATTGCTGCGCGAGCGAGGCGTGGAGCGCATCTGCATGGATACCCGTGCGCTGTTCAGCTGCCAGTCGCGCAATCCGGCGGTACTGCATGCCCAGAGCAAGAAGCCGCGGCTGCCGGTGCGGCCAGCGGCGTTCAGCGACGCTCCACAGCTGCGTTTCGTCGGGCATCCCGAGCTGGAGGCGAACGATCGTTTTCTTGCGCCCTGGCTGGACAAGGTGGCGGCCTGGATCGAATCGGGCAAGCGCCCGCATGTCTACCTGCATACGCCGGACAATCGGCTGGCGCCCGATCTGGCCATGCGTTTTCATGAGCAGCTCGGTGAGCGCCTGCCAGGCTTGCCGCCGCTGCCGGTAACGGCCATGCAAAGCGAGTCGCAGCTGTCTCTGCTGGATATCGCTGACCTGACAGGCCGATAGCGGACGCACTGCAACCTTGAAGCGCCAGCGTTGCCGAAAGCGGTATGACTTTCGGCCGTTTCTTCCTGTTGCTACTGCTCGCATTGGGCGGGTTCGTCTACGCGGTATGGCGCGGTCACGTCGACATCCCGCCGAAATGGAACCCCTGGGCCCCGCTGGATATCCGCGAGGCGCCGAACCTGCTCACGTCCTTCAAGTTACAGCGCTTGCAGGACGACCGCGCGCTGTGCGAGCAGGCGTTGACGACTTCGGATCTGGACTATGTGGCCGTGCCAGACAGCACGCCGCAACCCGGCTGTCCGGTCGAGAATGCCGTGCGCGTCACCGGCTCGGCAGTGCGCTTCAACGGCGCGTTTCTGGCGACCTGTCCGTTGGCCGCCGCTTATGCCTTGTTCGAGCGGCATGGTCTGCAACCTGCGGCGCAGGAAGTATTCGGTCAGCCGGTGGCGCGCGTCGATCACTTTGGCAGCTTTGCCTGCCGTAACATCGCGCGCAGCAACAGGCGCAGCCAGCATGCCTCGGCCAATGCGCTGGATCTGGCCGGGTTTCGTCTGCAGGACGGCATGCGCATCACCGTCGCGCGCGACTGGAAGGGTGATGATGACAAGGCGCGCTTTCTTCGCCAGGTCAAGGCGGCGGCCTGCGATGCGTTCAAGATCACCCTGAGCCCCGAGTACAACGCCGCCCATCATGACCATTTCCATGTCGACATGGGCGGTTTCGGCATGTGCCGCTGAGGCATGCCGGCCTCGCCTCTGGCAGAATGCGGCGTTTTCCGCTCGCGAGCTCCGTATGACTGCCTCATCTCCGCTGGTCCGTGTCGAAGCCCTTGCTCCTCGGTTCGCCGATGTGGCGCGCACCTGGGCGACGCGATTGGGCTTGCCGCTGCAGGCGGACGAGGCGGAGTTCGCCCTGCAACTGGGTGAAAACGGGCTGCAGTTGCAACTGCTCGGTCCGCAGGCGCCAGGGCCGGTACGGGTGGATTTCGTGGAAGGCGGTGCCGCGCATCGTCGACAGTTCGGCGGTGGCAGTGGGCAGATGATTGCCAAGGCGGTGGGTCTCCAGCCTGGCATTCGTCCCCGCGTGCTGGACGCCACCGCCGGGCTTGGTCGCGATGCCTTCGTGCTGGCGACGCTTGGCTGCGAGATGGTCTTGTTCGAGCGTCAGCCGCTGATCGCCGCGCTGTTGGAGGACGGGCTGGGGCGGGGTCGCGAAGACGCCGATGTGCGGCCTATTGTCGAACGCATGTGCCTGCTGCAGGGTAATGCCATCGAGCTGATGGAGCACTGGCAGGGCGATCCACCACAGGTCATTTATCTCGATCCGATGTTTCCGCACCGTGAAAAGAGTGCGCTGGTCAAAAAGGAGATGCGCCTGTTTCGACCTTTCGTCGGGGACGACCTGGACGCAGGCAGCCTGCTCGAACAGGCGTTGGCGCTGGCCAGTCACCGCGTGGTGGTGAAGCGGCCGCGCAAGGCACCCGCCATTGAGGGCCTCAAGCCGGGCTACAGCCTGGAGGGCAAATCCAGCCGTTACGACATTTATCCGAAGAAGAAATTGTCCGGTTGATCGTCTGCACCTGAAGCCGTGCCGTTGCGTTGGCCTTGCTTAATCTCGCCAACAGTGGCATTCCTAGCTCAGGCCGTTTGTGGCTGAACGGTGGTTACCTAGGTCGCGTAGAAGGAAGAGCATATGCAGATCCAAGTACACAGTGATAACCACATCGAAGGAAGCGCCCGTCTCGTAGACTGGGTTAGCGGAAATGTTGCCGACAAGCTGGATCGCTTCGACGACGAAGTCACCCGTGTCGTGGTGCACCTGAACGACGAGAACGGCGTCAAGGCCGGCGCTCAAGACAAACGATGCCAGATCGAGGCTCGGCCCAAAGGCCAGCAACCGGTCTCCGTGACGCACAAGGCGGCGTCTGTGGAGCTGGCCGTAGATGGCGCCATCGACAAGCTCAACAACGCCCTCAAGCATCAGTTCGGCAAGCTGCGCAGCAAGCGTGCCTCGGCGCCGACGCCTATCGAAGGCGATATTCTGGAAGTGGAAGACCGGGATGCACTGCTGGAGGCAGATTTCCTGGCTGACGAGCAGCTGCGTACCTCCTGATCAGTTCGTCCTCCTAGCCTCGCCGTACGGACGCTCGGCAGGCTCACCGCAACGCGGTTGTTAATCAGCGCAGGCACCTCCGCGGTGCCTGCGCTGTTATCGAACGAAATCCCATCCCCGCACGAACGCTCTGTTCCTCATCACGCTGTGCTGAGCGACCACCGGGCCTTTCGGACGCCGGCGGGTGTGCTATACCCATTGGAGGTACTGGACGGGGAACGCCAATCGCTGGCGTGCTAGGCCCGTGCGGACCCTGACGACAGGGGGTTCAATTGGCCGTGTGGGCGTCGCTTCAAAGCTGCCCGCGGCATTAGCAGAGAGGTAACACCATGACCATGATGCAATGCGAATACCGCGATCACGTCATTACCGCCGAAGTAATGGAGCATCCCGGCACACCGACTCCATGGGCCGGCGGTTGCCGGATCAGTAACGCTCAAGGGCAGGTCACTCGGCGTATGGCGCTTCCGGTCGGGCACGCCTTCATGGCGGAACTCGAACAGGCTCAGCGGGCTTCCATCGCCCACGGCAAATGGCTGGTGGATCAATATCTGGATCAAGGCAGACATTTGTTCGACAAGGCGGCCTGAGTTCGTTGCGGGCCGCGCCTCTGGCGAGGCCCGCTTCTTAGCTTCCGGCTACCCTGGCCTGAGCGTTCCGTTGAACTGTTGATGGCCTTGGAGCCTCTACTGGAAGTACCCGCCCGCACCCGGCGGACGCCAGATTGATCAGCCCGAGGAGCCGCTTGATGGAGCTTTCCAACAAAGACATGAGCACATTGTTCGAGCAGCTGGGCCTGCCGTCAGACCCGGCCAGTATCGACGAATTCATCGCCAGCCACGCCCCAATGCCCAACCACGTCAAGCTTGCCGAAGCGCCATTCTGGAATGATGCGCAACGTGCCTTTCTGGCTGACGAGTGGATCGAGGACGCCGAGTGGGTGCCGATTGTCGACGAACTCAATGCCCGCCTTCATGAAGAACAAGCGGCCCCCTGACCGGTAAGAGGGCCGCCTGCCGGTGATGTGAGAAACCTATCGGACCGATAACCGATCTTTTGCAGAACCCCCGCTGAGTGGCGGCGCCTAAAAATCTCCGCCTCGACTTTTCCGGAGCCGCCATGACTGAGGAACGAAACACTCTCACGACCCGACAGGGCCACCCCGTCAGCGATAACCAGAGCCTGCGCAGCGTCGGCGAGCGCGGTCCGGCGACGCTGGAGAACTACCAGTTCATCGAGAAGATTACCCACTTCGATCGCGAGCGCATTCCCGAGCGCGTGGTGCATGCACGCGGTACGGCGGCGCACGGGTGGTTCGAGCCCTACGGCACCATCGGCGATGAGCCGGCGAGCAAATACACCCGTGCCAAGGTGCTGACCAAAGCTGGCGTCCGCACCCCGGTGTTCTTGCGCTTCTCCACCGTGATCGGCGGCAAGGAGTCACCGGAGACGGCCCGTGATCCACGGGGCTTTGCTATCAAGTTCTATACCGAAGATGGCAACTGGGACCTGGTGGGCAACAACCTCAAGGTGTTCTTCATTCGCGACGCGATCAAATTTCCGGACATGATCCACGCGTTCAAGCCTGATCCTGTTTCCAACCGCCAGGAGCCCTGGCGCTTCTACGATTTCGTCCAGCACCACCCCGAAGCGTTGCACATGGTCACCTGGGTCAAGAGCCCCTGGGGCATTCCGGCCAACTACCGTCACATGCAGGGTTCCAGCGTGAACACCTACAAGCTGGTCAACGACAAGGGTGAGGCGGTGCTCTGCAAGTTCTCCTTCGAGCCCAAGCTCGGCGTGAAGAACCTCACCGCTCAGCAGGCCGCCGACATTCAGATGAAGGACGTCGGGCATGCCACCCGAGATCTTTACGATGCCATCGAGCGCGGCGAGTATCCGGAATGGGAGATGGCGGTGCAGATCATGTCCGATGATCCGCACGAAGAGCTCGGCTTCGATCCGCTGGATGACACCAAACGCTGGCCTGAAGATCAGTTCCCGCTGTTGCCGGTAGGCCGGTTGGTGCTCGACCGCAACCCGTCGAACGTCTTTGCCGAGACCGAGCAGGCGGCCTTCGGCACGGGCGTACTGGTGGACGGCATCGACTTCTCCGATGACAAGATGCTGCAGGGCCGGACGCTCTCGTATTCCGACACCCAGCGTTACCGCGTCGGCGCCAATTACCTGCAACTGCCTATCAACGCACCAAGAACGCCCGCTGCGACCAATCAGCGCGACGGTGCCATGGCGCACTTCGTCGACACCGGCGGCGAAAACCCACACGTCAACTACGAGCCCAGTTCGATGGGTGGGCTCAAGGAAGCGCCCAAACCCAAGCCTGACTATCACCAATGGGTCGAAGGGCACCTGGGGCGCTATCAGACCACTAAAACGGCCGCGGACTATCGCCAGACCGGCGAGCGTTACCGCAGTTTCGAGGATTGGGAGCGTGACGACCTGATTGCCAACATCACCGCAGACCTCAAGGAATGCCCTGAGGAAATCTGCCTGAGGATGATTTGGCATTTCTGGCATTGCGATCCGGATTACGGACAGCGCCTGGCTGAGGGTGTCGGCGTGGACATCGAAAAAGCCAAGGCGCTGCCGCCCTTGGAGGGGCGTGCCGCACCGGGGGACGATTTGGCGGGGGCAACCTACAGTAGCGGCGAGACCGAAGGCAGCGACAAGCACAACGCCACCCAGCCCAGTGTGAAGCGCTAGCTGTCAGGTGCGGCAGTGGCGGTCCGCTGCCGCACCTGGTGTTTGCCCGCTGGTGGCAATTCACTAGAATTCGCCGTTCCCGCGCGTGCGCCAGCCCGTACCAGATCCGTTTCATTCCGTTGTAAAAGGACCATCATGACTTCCGACCAACCGGCCGCCAGCGATCTCGATATCGCTGCCCGTTATGCCTGTGCCAAAGCCCTCTCTCTCGAGGCGGCACAGCTGGGCATGGACTACTACCGCAAGCGCGAGGCGCTCGCGGTCGAGCACAAGGGCGACGATTTGCAGGACGTGGTGAGCATCGCGGACAAGCAGATCGAAGATTTCATTCGCGCCCGGCTGGCCGAACGCTTTCCCGAGGACGGTTTCCTCGGCGAAGAAAGCGGCTCGGCCGACCTCGGCGCCCGCTGTGTCTGGGTGATCGATCCCATCGACGGCACGGCCTGTTTCGTCAATGGGCTGCATAACTGGTGCGTGTCGATCGGCCTGCTGATCGACGGCGAGCCGCATCTGGGCGCCATTGCCGACCCCAACCACAACGAGCTGTTTCATGGCTGTCTGGGCCAAGGCGCGTTCGTCAACGACATGCCTTTGAAGGTGAGCGGCGCTACCCACGTGGGCCAAGGCGTGACTGCCACTGGCACCTTTCACCCGCGCGGCAAAGAGCATTTCATCCCCTTCCTCGAGAAGCTGCTGGCTGAAGGCGGGATGTTCTTTCGCAACGGCTCCGGTGCACTGATGACCGCTTACGTGGCGGCCGGACGCTGCTCGGCTATTACGAGACCGAGCTTAAAAGCTGGGATTGCATGGCAGGGCTGGTGCTGGTGAAAGAGGCGGGTGGCCAGGTCAACGACTTCTTCCGCAATGACG
The DNA here is from genome assembly GCF_003325755.1 of Pseudomonas sp. SST3. The sequence goes on from NZ_QORI02000008.1 coordinate 66,746, forward strand.
GCTTGCTACGTGGCAATCCTTATCTGGTCGCCTGTCCGGGCGTTTATCCCCAGTTGGCCGGAATGATCGGACCATCGCTAGACGGTTGAGGCCGACGTTCAGCTTCAGTTCGCGAGCAAGCTCGCTCCTACGGGCATGGTGTTGCGCTTATTCGTAGAAGCCAGCTTGCTGGCGATCAGGCTTACCGCTTAGCGCCGACCGCCAATCCAACCATTCGCTCAGGCGCGTAGCTCCGGCGGAACCGTGCCGCCGTGCTCGGCGAGCTTGTGCATGACGGTGCGGTGCAGCCAGACGTTCATTTGCGCCGAGTCGGCCATCTTGTCAGGCGGGCAACCCAGTTCGGTGGCGAGCTCCTTGCGTGATTCCAGGCTGCTATCGAGGCCCAGCAGCTTGAGCAGATCGACGATGGAGGTGCGCCAGTTCAACTGCTCCGGATGGTTCGCCGCCATGCCGTCGAGTTTGGCCGGTACGTCAACGGCATTGGTGGTGCCGCCCGCGGTGCCTACCGTGCCGGTCATGCCAGTTGCCGATCCGCCGGCAGCGGGGGGCGCGGTGGTGGCGTTGTTGGCCGTGGTGGGTCGCTCGGAATCCACAACCGTATCGGTGGCGTGCTGATTGGAGCCCGAATCTGGCGCGGCAGGTTTGTGTGCTTCGTTGCTTACGCCGCCCATGCCCAGTTTTTCTTTAATCGTGTCGAACAGGCCCATTGCATGATCCTCGGATGATGTAGGTCTTCGTTGGACCTTCGCGGCGTTCGGGTCATTCAGCTCCGCATGTCGGAAGAGAAGCATCGGCGCAGCCGTCTGTCTGCCGGCCGGCGGAAGCCGCAAGCGGTTGGGTCGATGTACCTCCACCAAGAGAGACATAGAGCGCGACCAGATTCTGCACCTGCGCGCGTTTGACCTCGATGAATGCCTGTTCGGCATCGAACAGATTGCGTTCGGCATCGAGCACCTGCAGGTAATTCACGGCCCCCTCGGCATAGCGCTCACGCGCCAGATCGGCGATGCGCCTCAGCGTGGCGACATTCTCCTCTTGCGCGACCACCTGCTCAGCAAGATAGCGCCGCCCTGCAAGCGCGTCGGCGACTTCACGAAAGGCGGTTTCGATGGCGCGTTCATATTCGGCGACGGCAATGTTCTCGCGCGCTTCGGCGACCGTCAGGTTGCCGCGGTTGCGGCCGAAATCGAACAGCGGCAGGCTGATCGAAGGTCCGATGCTCCAGGTGCGGTTGTCCCGGCTGATCAAGTTGTCGAGTTCATTGGAGACGTAACCGAAGCTGCCGGTCAGCGAAATCTGCGGAAAGAACGCCGCGCGCGCCACGCCAATATTGGCACGCGCGGCGCGCAAGGACCGCTCGGCGCCGATGATATCCGGGCGCACCAGCAACAGTTCGGAGGGCAGCCCCGCGTCCAATGTCATCGGGTCAACCTGTTCGCTTAGCGGTAACGGCCCTGGCACAGGCTGTTGCAGCGGGCCGCCTACCAGCTGGGTGAGATAGTTTATTTGCTCGGCCCGCAGCAGGCGCAGGCTCGACAGCTCGGTTTTGGCCTGCGTCAGTAACGCCTGCGCCTGATTCAGGTCCAGTGCCGAGGTGATGCCGGCATCGAAGCGCACCTGCGCGATGCGTAACCCATCGCGGCGGCTCTGCAAGGTTGCCTCGGCAAGATCAATGCGCGCGTCGGCGCCGCGTATAGCCAGGTAAGTCGAGGCCACGTCGGCAATCAAGGACAGCTGAAAGGCGCGCTGCGCCTCGATGGTGGACAGGTATTGCGCGCGGGCGGCTTCGGTGAGATTGCGCACCCGACCCCAGAAATCGAGCTCGAACGCAGTAATGCCGAGCCCCACCGAGAACCGCTCTGTCACTTGACTGCTGGAGCCGGTAGAGAGGCCGCTCGTTCCGCCCGGTGCCGAGCCGCTGCCAGAAGAGCCGGTGCCGGCCGCACCCGTACCGCCAGTTGGGAAGCGGCCGCGGCTGGCGTCGGCGTTGGTGGCCAGGGTGGGGTAACGATCGGCGCCCTGCACACCGAACTGCCCACGGGCTTCTTCGATACGCGCCACGGCGATCTGCAGGTCCCGGTTGCGCCGCAATGCTGCATCCATGTAGGTGTGCAGGCGCTGATCGTTGAGAAATTCCCGCCAGGCAATTTCGTTGGCCTTCGCTTCGCCGTGCATCGGTTGGTACTCGGCCGGATACTGCGCTGCGCTGGGCGAGGGTGGTTGTTCATGTGGCGGGGCGAGCTGACAACCAGCAAGCAGTGCGGCTATGAACAGGGGCGCGACCCGAACAGGCCGTTGGAAAACGACCCGCGTTGGCAAGACCGCGTTTTTGAACGGCCCGTCATGCATTGTTCGACTCCTCTCGAGCATCGGCCGGGCGCGCCTTGTCTTCGGCGGTCGGCGGGCGGCGCTTGGTCAGCCAGCGGCGCACCGAGAGATAGAACAGCGGGATGTAGAACAGCCCTAGCACGGTGGCGACGATCATCCCACCCATGACCCCGGTGCCGACCGCGATTCGACCGGCCGCGCCCGCACCGGTCGACAGCACCAGCGGCAGCATCCCGAGGATGAAGGTTAATGAGGTCATCAGGATAGGTCGGAAGCGCAAACGCACCGCGTTCATCACCGCATCCGTGAGACTTTTCCCATGCCCTTCCTCCTCGATGGCGAACTCGACAATGAGGATCGCGTTCTTCGCCGACAGGCCAATGATCGTGACCAGTCCGACGTTGAAATACACATCGGCCGACAAGTCGCGCATCATGGCGAACAGCACCGCGCCGAGCGCCCCGAAGGGCACCACCAGCAGCACGGCGATGGGCACCGTCCAGCTTTCATACAGCGCCGCGAGGACCATCAGCACTACCAGCAGAGACAGGCCCAGCAACAAACCGACCTGTCCGGAGGCCTGCTGCTCCTCCAGCGAGGCGCCGGTCCACTCGTAGCTGAAGCCTCCTGGCAGCTCGGTCGCCAACCGCTCCATCTCGGTCATTGCCTCACCCGTGGACGAACCTGGCGCGGCGCTACCGGAGAGTGTCAGCGCCGGGTAACCGTTGTAGCGCTGCAGCTGGGTCGGGCCTTCGGTCCAGTTCACCGTGGTGAAAGCGCCGAAGGGCACGCTCTCGCCCTGATCGTTGATCACCTTAAGGTCCAGTACGTCTTGCGGGGTCATGCGATAGGGCGCATCGGCCTGAAGCAACACCTGCAGCACCCGTCCGTCACGGTTGAAGTCGTTGGCGTAGGCGCTGCCGAAAGCCATAGCGAGGGTCGCATTGATCTCGTTGATAGAGAGCCCCAGTGCGCGCGCCTTGATGCGGTCGATATCGACCCGCAGGCGCGGCGCATCGTCAGCGCCTTCGGGGCGCACGCTCTGCAACACTGGGCTCTGACCTGCCTTGGCCAGCAATTGGTTGCGGGCATCGAGCAGCGCCTGGTAGCCCCGACCGCTGCGGTCTTCGAGCTTGAAGGTGAAACCGCCAGCCACGCCCAGGCCGGGAATCGACGGCGGGTTCAGGGCGAACACACGCGCTTCCTTGATCTGCGAGAAACGTCCCATGGCCTCGCGTACCAGCGCCTGGGCCGAGCCGTCGTCTCCGGGGCGCTGCTCCCAGGGAATTAACCTCACGAAGGACATTGCATGCGCCTGTCCCTGGCCGAAGAAACTGAAGCCGTAAACCGTGATGGCATCTTCCACCAGCGGATGATCGGCATAGAACTCCTTGACCTGCTCGATGGCTTCCTCGGTGCGCTTGACCGTGGCGCCAGGGGGCGCCTGGATCACCGTCATGAGCGAGCCCTGGTCTTCGTCCGGGAGAAAGGCGCTGGGCATGCGCAAATAGAGAAACGCCGTCAGCGCCAGCAGTCCGGCGAACGCCAGCAGGAACCAGAGCGGTCGCGCGAGCATGCCGCCAACAGCGTGGTGATAGCGATCAGTGGTGCGCTCCATCCAGCGGTTGAAGGGCGTGAAAACACGCTGACTCAAACCGGGCTTCTGTTCTTGCGGCCTCGGTTTGAGCAACGCAGCGCAAAGAGCGGGCGTGAGCACGAGCGCCAGTACCGTCGAAGTGGCTACGGCAATCGACAGGGTCGCTGCGAATTGGCGATAGATTCCGCCGGTCGAACCGGGAAAGAACGCCAGCGGCACGAACACCGCGATCAGCGCCAGCGTCGTACCGATGATTGGCGCCGTCACCTGCTCCATGGCTTTGACCGTGGCCTGATACGGCGGCAGCTGTTCTTCGTCCATGATCCGTTTGACGTTCTCCACCACCACGATGGCATCGTCCACCAGGGTGCCGATCGCCAGCACCATGCCGAACAGGCTCAGCAGGTTGATCGAGAAGCCGGCAATCCACAGCCCGAGGCAGGTACCCGCCAGTGTGATGGGAATGACAATGGTGGGGATCAACGTGGTGCGCCAGTTCTGCAGGAACAGCAACATCACCAGCACCACCAATGCCATTGCCTGCAACAAGGTCACCACGACCTGTTGGATCGATGAAGAAATGAACGGCGTCGAGTCGAACGGCACGCTCCAGGCGACGTCCTCGGGAAAGCCTTCGGCCAGCTCGCGCATCCGCTGTTTGACGGCGGCGGCGGTATCCAGCGCGTTGGCGCCGGGCGAAAGCTGTACGGCAAGGCCCGCGGCTGGTTGACCGTTGAGCTCACTGCGAAAGGTATAGTTCTGTGCGCCCAGTTCGACCCGGGCAACGTCGCGCAGCCGTATGGCCGAACCATCCGGGCCGGCACGCAAGATGATTGCCGCGAACTCCTCCGGTGTGCTGAAGCGATCGCGGGTTTCCAGCGGTGCGTTGATCTCGATGTTCTCGGCCAGCGGCAGATCACCCAGCGCGCCGCCTGCGGATTGGCTGTTCTGCTCCTGTACTGCCGCCAGTACGTCGGTGGCCGACAGGCCAAAGCTTGCCAGGCGGTCTGGATTGAGCCAGATGCGCATGGCGTAGGCGGTGTAGAACTCGCGAATGTCGCCCACACCCTGAACCCGACGCAGCTCGTCGAGCACGCGTGTTGTGGCGAAATGGCCCAGTTCCAGCGTGCTCATCGTGCCGTTCTCGGAAAACAGCGAAATGATCAGCAGAAAGTCCTGTGACGCCTGGAACACTTGAATACCCTGGCGGCGAACCTCCTCGGGCAGGCGCTGCTCGACACGGCTCAGGCGGTTCTGAACCTCCATCTGGGCGACGTCGATATCGGTCCCGGCCTCGAACGTCAGTTCGATGGAAGCGCTGCCGTTGGAGCGACTCGATGAGTCCATGTAGAGGAAGCCTTCTACACCGTTGAGCTCCTGCTCGATCACCTGGGTGACGTTGGTTTCCAGCACCGACGCGTCCGCGCCGGGGTAGGTGACGCTGATACGCAGGCTCGGCGGCGCGATACTCGGGTACTGCTCGATCGGCAGCGAGCGCACGGCCAGCAGGCCGCCAAGCAGAATGCCCAGCGCGATGACCCAGGCGAAGACCGGGCGGCGAATGAAGAAGGCAGGAGTCATTGGGCCGATCCGGAGGGCGACGACGGTTCGGGCGGCTCCTTGCGCTCGTAGGCTATGGTTCGTACCGTTGCGCCGCTACGGACGTTGCTACCGCCCTCGACGATCACCACGTCGCCGGCTTTCAGGCCGTCTAGGATGATCCAGTCGCTGCCTTGTAGCTCGCCCGGCTCTATCTCCTGTGGCGTCACCTTGTCGTCGCCGTTGACCAGCAGCACTCGCGCCGCCTGGTCGTTGACCATCACCGCGCGCTGCGGAATCAGCACGCCGTTCGGGCGAGTACCGGCATTGACCCGGGCGCGTACGAACTGGCCGGGCAACAGCAATCTGTCAGGGTTGGGAACTTCGGCGCGCACGGCCACGGTACCGGTGTTCTGGTCGATGCTCATGGCGTAGAAATCGACATAGCCCGGGTGCGGGTATTCGCTGCCGTTCTCCAGAATCAGTTTCACCTCGACACGCCCGTCGTCCGGCAGCTTCAGGTGTCCGGAGGCGATCTGCGCGCGGATTTTCAGAAGGTCTGAGCTCGATTGCGCAAAGTTCACGTAGACCGGTGCGAACTGCTCCACGGTCGTCAACAAGGTGCCTTCGCTGCCGCTGACCAGCGCGCCCTCGGTGACCTCGGCGCGCCCTGCACGGCCTTCGATGGGCGACTCGACGGTGGTGTATTCCAGGTCGAGTTCGGCTGATTGCACGTTGGCCTCGGCTTGTGACACGTCTGCTTTAGCCGTGCGCAGCGTGGCCAGCGCGGTGTCGTATTCCTGCTGGCTGATCGCCTGCTTGGCGACCAGACCTTTGTAGCGCCTGACATCCTGCGCCGCATTCAGCGCGGTGGCTTCGGCGCGTTCCAATGCCGCCTTGGCGGCCTTGAGGTTGGCGCGCATTTCTCGCGGGTCGATCTGGAACAACGGCGTGCCGACTTCGACGTCGGTGCCTTCCTCATAGAGCCTTTGCTGGATGATGCCGTCGACCCGAGCGCGAATTTCAGCCATGCGTACGGCCTGGACGCGTCCTGGCAGCTCGATGATATTTGCGATCGGCTGCGGATCGACCGTGATGACCTCCACCTCGGGCGGCGGGGGAGTGGGTTGGTCGGCATTCTTGTCTTCCGAGCAGGCAACCAGCAGAAACGCGGTGGCCACCATCAACGCTGGGTGTCTCAGTAACTGCCTCATTCAGTCTGGCCTTTGTTGGGCTTTCGCACGGCTTCGCTGCGCGATTCCGCGCGGACTTATACTCGACCGCCGTGGGGCGAACGCGGTTCCGGCAAACTTCTGCTGGCGGCCGTCGGCCCTTGCGGATCGCGGCCGGACGCTGACCGGCGGCTTGCCTCTGCTGCGCTGCTGGCGCGCCTCGACACATACACGCGGAGAATGCCGGCGACGGATCGGGGTTTGGTAAACCTTTGTGTCGGCGCTGCAGATCATCAGCCGGTCAGTTCCGTGGGGTGGGCTTTAGCCCACCGAATGAGCGCGTTCAATCATTTGCCAGGCAGTACGCCCGGCTCAGGCTTTCGGGGTGTGGAGCACCACGTTCTGGCGCGCCTCGTCAGGCAGCCTGACCCTGGCCGCGCGCAGCGCTGCTACCAGGCTCTTACGCACCTCTGACGCAGTAGCGACGAAATCCGATCGCCGCGAATCGCACCAGAACTCCACATCGAACACCAGCTCGGCCGTGCCCAGTTCGCTGAGCTGCACCGAAGCGGGCGGCGTAGCAAGCACGCCGGGCGTGTCCTGCGCGGCCTGGCACATGACCTGGCTCGTGGCGTCGATGTGGATGCCGTAGCCGAGGGTGCAGACAACCTTGCCGCGGCGGATCGGTGCAGCGGTATTGTTGGTCACTCGGGAGGTGAAGGTTTCGGCGTTCGGCACCAGCACGCGGCGGCCATCGTAGGTGCGAATCTGCGTCGCCCGCAGTTCGATGCGCTCCACGCTGCCCTCGGTTTCACCGATGATGATCTGGTCACCCAGTTCAAAGGGTCGCAACGTCAGTATCAGCAGCCCGCTTACGAAGTTGGAGAGAATGTCCTTCAAGGCAAAGCCAAGCGCCAAGCTGGTCAGGCCCAGGCCGGTCGCGAGCGTTGCGGGTTCCAGGCCGAAGGCGCTCGCGGCCACGATCAAGCCGATCAACCAAACCGTGTAGTAGCTGACCTGACGGACTAGATTTTCCACGGTTCGATCGTCGCCCAGCCGACTGAAGATCAACCGCATCAGGGCTCGCACGCCGACCGCCAGCCCCCAGAACAGCAGCAGTACCAGCAGCGCGGCGAGGATCCGCGGAATGGTCTGGATCGCCGATTCGAGCAGGCGGGCGAAGGCCGTCTCGACGCTTGCCTGGACCGAAGTGAAGAAGCGCCCACGTTCCGAGTCGCGGCGCTCCACCGCTGTTTCCAGCGCACTGTCGATCAGCGCCGCCCATTGCCGCGCCAGGGTTTCGATCGTCTCGCCATTGGCTTCTGCATCCATCGGCGTGACTTCCACTAGCGGGCGGCCGGCGACGCTGATCTGGCGATTCTCACCGTCTTCGCCGGCCTTCTCGATCCGCGCGCGGGTGATGCCCTGGGGCGTCTCCAGCACGGCAGTCAGCTGCTTCTCGACCTGCCGCGCCCGAGGTCGGGCTTCCAGCTCGGCATCAGCGCCGATGCGAAAAAGCGTACGGCCGTCGAGACGCACCGTGGCGACGCTTTCCTGCGCTATTGATGAGGGTGATGTCAGCGCCTGGCAAACGAGCATCAGCAGGACCATCCACATGATGCGAGAGGGCTGCGAAACGGTTATAGGCTTGTGCATGGGAGGGCTACGATCCCGAGTGGCTGATCGACGGCTCATACAAACAGGCCGCCAAAAAACCTCGGCGGCCTGTCGATAACGCTTTTCATCGTTCCGACGCAGCGGCTGACCATGATTGGCATGGTCGTGCGTTGCGCGGCTGGAGCGGTGTCAGAACACCAACATGAACAGGCCGATCACCACCAGCAGACCGATCAGGAAAATAATGCCAATTGTGCTGCCCAGAAACTTCAGCATGAGGATGACTCCTGTTGCAGTGGGTACCTTAAATCCGACTGGGGCGGGCGGTGATCGTTCAGATATGCCGCCCCGCGTGCCCATCGTTCGGGATCGGTCGCGCCTGGCCGCGGTCAGCATGAATACAGCTGGCGTCATACGACGCCGGTCTTGCCTCCGCGAAATCAACCAGACGGGTGCTGCATGCTATTACCCAACTTCGCCGATTCGACCGCCCTCGCCAGAACGCCACTGCGATGCCTTTTGTTCGGCTCGACGCTGCTCCTGACAGCCGCATTTGCCGGCGGAGCGAGCGCTGAAGAGGCGGATGAGCTGGTGAGTTTGATTAACGACTTTCGAGCTGCGGGTGCGGGCTGTGGGGGCGAAAAGGCAGAACCGGTCGGGCCGCTCGCACCGGTCGATGCGTTGGCATCGATACCTGCCGGCGCCGGCGCACAGATGCAGCAGGCGCTACGCGAGTCGGGCTATCAGGCCGCCAAATTGCAAGCCATGGCGGTAGCTGGGCCGGGCGATGCGGCCAGTGTGATGCGGCTGTTCAAACAACGTTACTGCAGCGCGCTGTTGAGTGAGGAATTTGCCGAACTGGGCGTTTCGCGCGATGGCAATACCTGGCAGGTGATTCTGGCCAAGCCACTGCTGTCGGATGACCTCGGTGACTGGCAAGAGGCGGGCAAAGCGATTCTCGAAGAGGTCAACCAGGCGCGTGCCGAGCCACGTCGTTGCGGCGATCAGTCGTTCGAGCCGGCGCCGCCGCTGAGTTGGGATCAGCAATTGGGCGAAACATCGCTCGCCCACAGCCAGGACATGGCCGAGAAGGATTACTTCAGCCACCAGGGCCGGGACGGCAGCCAGGCTGGCGACCGAGCCAGGCGTCAGGGCTACAGCTGGCAGCGTATCGGTGAAAACATCGCCGCCGGCCAAGGGTCGGCTGAGCAGGCGGTATCTGGCTGGCTCGTCAGTCCAGGCCATTGCAAGAACATCATGAACCCTGACTTTACCGAGATGGGCGCCGCCTACGCGACCAACCCTCAGAGCGCAGCCACCGTTTACTGGACACAGGTATTCGGTACACCGCGTTAGGCCAGGGTTACGCCAGACTTTCCAGCCAATTATGCGCCTCGGTGGTCTGGTGCTGGTCGAAGGCCTTGACCGTCAGGCCGGGGATGAATGCACCTTCGATCTCACTGGCTTTTCTCACCCACTCCTTGGCCGACACTACGGCACATCGATCGAAGCGCCGCATGAAGCGAAACATTTGCGGTACGCGTGACAGCTCGACGCCGACCGCGCCGAGCGTGGGCATGTCGAAATCTCCGACGTGAAAGAGCATCTGCCCATGGCTGATGCCTTCGGATTTTCTCATCAGCTCATCGAGTGCGAAGCGCATTTCGCTGCTGTCGAGCTTGCCGGAAAAATCCACGTCGATACGGTTGTCGCCTATACGCGTTACATGGAACATCACGTCGCTCCTCGAAAAAAGGTGCAATGACGGCGGGTTTACTTTGACGATAGTCGTTGTAGCGCGTTCGTCTGTAAAAACGCATCGCACGACGATTTCTTGAGTTGATCCGTGTGGTGGCGCTGGTGCAAAACCATAGCAACCAGTCCGTATCGAGGGCCTGGTGATGAACGCGGACGGAGCCGTCGCGCGGTTGGCTGGCAAACGCACCGTTCAGCTGAGAGGCGGGCTTCTGAAGGGGAAAAAAGCGGGGGTAAAGCGGGGAGGAGCATCCCCGCGCCGTAGCGCGGGGGCCGGGATCAATCCTGGCGGCTGGTCACTTCCAGCAGGTGGTAGCCGAACTGGGTCTTCACCGGACCCTGCACGACGTTGATCGGCGCGCTGAACACCACAGTGTCGAACTCCTTGACCATCTGGCCCGGGCCGAACGAACCCAGATCGCCGCCTTGACGGCTGGACGGGCAGGTGGAGTTGTCTTTGGCAACCTGAGCGAAGTCGGCGCCGCCTTCGATGGCAGCTTTCAGTTCGTTGCACTTTTCTTCGGTGGGAACCAGGATGTGGCGGGCAGTGGCTCGGGCCATGGGGAGTTACTCCGTCTTGAGAAGTCGCTGAGCCTACCGCAATCGGATGCGATCCGAAACGCCGCCATCGCAGGCCGTGAGAAAACGTCGCGAGCGAAGCTCAGGCAAGACAAAAACAGGCGAAAAAGCGCAGTTTACGGGCGCTGTAAATAAGCAGTTTGACTGAGCTCGCAACCAAGCCTGTGTTCAACGCAGCATGACTGAGCGCAGCAGCTTTCACACAACCTGATCAGGCGGCGTGTACGTCGGTTGTCTTGACTGCTGCAGGTTGTGCATCCAGGTATTGCTGCAGCTGGGCGGTTTCCTGGGCGGTGAAGGAAAGACCGAGCTTGGTACGGCGCCAGAGAATGTCGTCTGTACGGGTCGCCCACTCCTGGCGGCGAAGATAATCCACCTCCAGAGCATGCAGGCCCTGACCCAGCGGCTCACCCAGTTCGGCGACGGAACGGACGTCTCCGAGCATGCTCCAGACACGACTGCCGTAGAGGCTCGCCCAGCGCCGGGCCAGGGTGAGATCGATGCCCTTGATCTTCGCCAGCAGTTCTTCGGTCAACATGTCCGGCGAATCCATCCCCTCGCCACCGGGCAAGCTGGCGTTCGCCGTCCAGCGCTCGCCCATGTTCGGGAAGAATGGCGCGAGCTGCGCCATCGCCGACTCGGCCAGCTTGCGGTAGGTGGTGAGCTTGCCACCGAACACTGAAAGCAGAGGGGCCTGCTTCAGCTCGGCCGATAGGGACAAGGTGTAGTCGCGGGTCACTGCCGAGGGGTTATCAGACTCGTCATCACACAGTGGCCGTACACCCGCGAAGGTATGCAGGATGTCCTTGGGCTCAAGTTGCTGGCGGAAATGGCTGTTGGCCACGCCGAGCAGATAGACGATCTCTTCGTCGCTGATGCTGACTTGCGCCGGGTCGCCGTGATACTCGCGATCCGTCGTGCCGATCATGGTGTAGCGACCCAGGTAAGGGATAGCGAAGACGATGCGCCGATCCTCGTTCTGCATGATGAAGGCCTGCTCGCCTTCGTACAGCTTGGGCACGATGATGTGGCTGCCCTGAATCAGGCGGATGCCGTACGGGGAACGCTGCTGCAGGTTCTCACCGATAAACTGAGCGACCCAGGGCCCGGCGGCGTTAACCAGCGCCTTGGCGCGCAGGGAAAACCGGGTGCCGTCTTCGTGCTGCAGCTCGACGTGCCAGATACCGCCGGCGCGTTTGGCACCCAGGCACTGGGTGCGGGTATGGATGTGCGCGCCCTTCTCGCGGGCAGCCATGGCGTTGAGCACCACCAATCGCGCGTCGTCGACCCAGCAATCGGAGTATTCGAAACCGCGCTTGATCGCCGGCTTCAACGGGCTGTCGTCACCGAAGCGCAGGCTGCGCGAAGCCGGAAGTTTTTTCCGCTTGCCGAGGTTGTCATACAGGAACAGGCCGGCGCGAATCATCCAGGCAGGGCGCAGATGCGGGCGATGGGGCAGCACGAAACGCATCGGTTTGACGATATGTGGCGCCTTGGCGAGCAGCACCTCGCGCTCGGCCAAGGCTTCGCGCACCAGTCGGAACTCGTAGTGTTCGAGATAGCGCAGGCCGCCGTGAATCAACTTGCTGCTGGCCGAGGAGGTATGGCTGGCTAGGTCATCACGTTCGCACAGGAACACCGAAAGGCCGCGACCAGCCGCATCCGCCGCAATACCCACACCATTGATGCCTCCGCCGATGACGGCGATGTCGTAGAGCTCGGAGACGGTCTCAGTCACGGATTTCTCCTCAAGAACGAACATTTATTTTCGAATATGAACATCCTAGCGCACAAGCGAACGTGTCTCTAGAGGTGATGTTCATTTTTTATATCAAAAGAAAATAAACGAACTGATATGAACTGCTTATTGGTGCTGAGCGGTTGTCTAGGGCTGTTCGGGCAGAAACTAAGTTGGGCTTCAGTAGGTAGAAAGGGTGCAGTCTGCATGTGGTGGGCTGAAGCCCACCCTACGGCGTGCGACGAGATTGGATGGGTAAGCGAAAAGTAGGGTGGGCTTCAGCCCACCAGAACACGGCAGCCCTGGTAGCCCTTGAGTTCACCCACCGAACAAATCTGGTCGAGGCGGGTATTGGGCAGGCTGTGCGTGCCCCGAACAAGCGGTCACTGAAGCGGTTCAGCCAGTGACTTCCAGCTTCACGTTGTGCTGTGCCAGCAAGCCGAGGAAGGCTTCGGGCGGCTGGGCTTCGGTGAAGAGCATGTCGATCTGCTCCAGCGAGCCGAGTCGGGTCATGGCGCTGCGGCCGAACTTGCTCGAATCCGCGGCGAGAAAGATCTTTCGCGCATTGCTGATGATGGCCTGGGAGACGCGCACTTCCTGATAGTCGAAATCCAGCAAGGTGCCGTCTTCGTCGATACCGCTGATGCCGATCAGCGCGAAATCCACCTTGAACTGGCTGATGAAGTCCGCCGTGGCCTGGCCGACGACGCCGCCGTCGCTGCGCACGTTGCCGCCGGCGATCAGTACGTCGAAGTCTTCCTTGGGGCTGAGAATGCTCGCCACGTGCAGGTTGTTGGTGATGACTTTGAGGTCACGGTGATTGAGCAGGGCGTGCGCGATGGCTTCGGTGGTGGTGCCGATGTTGATGAACAGCGATGCCTGATCGGGAATGTGCGCGGCCATGGCGTCGGCGATGCGGCGCTTTTCGTCGCGCATCTGTCGGGCGCGCTGGGTGTAGGCGGTGTTCTGTACGCTGGAATCGTGGGCGGCGCCACCGTGGTAACGGCGCAGCAGGCCGGCTTCGCCGAGTTGATTGATGTCTCGGCGGATGGTCTGAGGGGTCACCGTGAACTGTTGCGCCAGCTCTTCGATGCTGACGTAGCCGCGTTCGCGCACCAACTCGAGAATGCTCTGCTGTCGTGGGGCCAGACTCATGGAGGCTTCCTTGTTATCGATATGCCGGGAAGCATGCCGCAGTCTGGTCCGTGATTAAAGAATTGTTCGTTTGCGAATCGAGCGCCCGGCGAAATCGAATCCGGGCCGGGCGCCATGGTGCGTGGCAGCTTGGGGCTGAGCTTATTCTTCTTCCCAGTCCCGGGTGCGACTTACCGCCTTCTTCCAGCCTTTGTAGAGCGCTTCGCGTTGTTCGCTATCGCAGGCCGGTTCGAAGATGCGTTCGATGGTGGCCTTGCTGCGCAATTCGTCAAGGCTGCTCCAGAAGCCGGTCGCCAAACCTGCCAGGTAGGCTGCGCCGAGGGCGGTCGTTTCTTTCATCTGCGGGCGCTCCACCTGCGTACCGAGCAGGTCGGCCTGGAACTGCATGAGGAAGTTGTTGGCCACCGCGCCGCCGTCAACGCGTAGCGAACGCAGGCGCTCGCCAGCGTCCTGCTGCATCGCGTCGAGTACGTCGCGGGTCTGATAGGCGATGGATTCCAGCGCGGCGCGGATGATGTGGTCGACCTTCACGCCGCGGGTCAGGCCGAACAGGGCGCCACGGGCGCGTGGGTCCCAGTAGGGCGCGCCGAGGCCGGTGAACGCCGGCACGAGATAAACGCCGTTACTGTCCTTGACCTTGGTGGCGAAATATTCGGAATCCAGCGAGTCGTTGATCACCTTCAGCTCGTCACGCAGCCACTGAACGGTGGAACCGCCATTGAAGATGGCGCCTTCGAGGGCGTAATTGACCTCGCCCTTGGGCCCGCAGGCGATGGTGGTGAGCAGGCCATGCTCGGACTGCACGGCCTTGGTTCCGGTGTTCATCAACAGAAAGCAGCCGGTACCGTAGGTGTTCTTGGCCTGGCCCGGCTCGACGCACATCTGGCCGAACAGCGCGGCCTGCTGATCGCCGGCGATACCGGCAATGGGGATGCCGGTGCTCTGGCCAGAACCGAGATAGGCGTGGCCGTAGACCTCGGAGGAGGAACGTACTTCGGGCAGCATTTCGCGCGGGATATCCAGCGTCTCCAGCATCACGGGGTCCCAGTCCAGCTTGTGGATGTCGAACAGCATGGTGCGCGAGGCGTTGGTGTAATCGGTGACGTGGGCCTTGCCCTGGGTCATCTTCCAGATCAGCCAGCAATCGACGGTGCCGAACAGCAGCTCGCCACGGCGTGCGCGTTCGCGGCTGCCTTCGACGTGGTCGAGAATCCACTTGATCTTGGTGCCCGAGAAGTAGGGGTCGATGACCAGGCCGGTGGTCTTGCGGATGTGCTCCTGCATGCCGTCACGCTTGAGCTGGTCGCAAATCGGCGTGCTCTGGCGGCTCTGCCAGACAATGGCGTTGTAAATCGGCCGGCGGTCAGCTTGTCCCAGACGATGGTGGTTTCGCGCTGGTTAGTAATGCCGATGGCTGCGACTTGCTCATTGGTGATGCCGGCCTGGGCCAGGGCTTCGACGAACACGCCACTCTGAGTGGCCCAGATTTCCATCGGGTCATGCTCGACCCAGCTCGGCTGCGGGTAAATCTGTGCGAATTCGCGCTGGGCGATGGTTACCACATTGGCGTTGCGGTCCAGCACGATGGCACGGGAGCTGGTGGTGCCCTGATCGAGCGCGACGATGAATTGCTTGTTGTTCTGGTTGCTCATGGTGTCGATTCCTTAACGAGCTTCTTGGGCAGTGACGTCGGATTTGGTGTAGCGCTCGGCCTTGGCGTCAGCCTCGGGGTCTTCTGCGCAGGCGCCGGAGCCGAGGCCCGGCAGGTGCTTGCAGATCAATGCCTTGTAGCCGGCCGCACCGATGCACGCACCTAGCACCGGGGCGATCAGCGGGACCAGGAAGTAGGGGATGTCCCGCCCGCCGGTAAAGGCCATCTCGCCCCAGCCGGCGAAGAAGGTCATCAGCTTCGGGCCGAAGTCCCGCGCCGGGTTCATCGCAAAGCCGGTCAGCGGCCCCATCGCGCCGCCAATTACGGCGATCAACAAACCGATCAGCAAGGGCGCCAGCGGGCCGCGCGGCAGGCCGTTACCGTCATCGGTCAGCGCCATGATCATCCCCAGCAGAATAGCGGTAATCACCACTTCCACCAGAAACGCCTGGCTGACGGACAGCGACGCGTGAGGGTAGGTGGAGAACACTGACGCCAGCTCGAGGCTCGCGAGCGTGCCGCGAGTCATCTGTTGTGCCTGTTCGAAATCGAAAAACAGACTGCTGTAAAGTCCGTAAACCAACGCGGCGGCACAGAAGGCCCCGGCGGTCTGCGACAGGATGTAGGCGGGCACCTTGTTGCGCTCGAACGTCCCAAATAGCCAGAACGCGATGGATACCGCAGGATTCAGGTGAGCACCCGAGACACCGGCGGCAAGGTACACCCCCATGCTGACTCCGATTCCCCAAATAACGCTTATTTCCCAAAGACCTAGCTCGGCACCGCCGAGCTTGAGCGCGGCGACGCAGCCGGTACCGAAGAAGATAAGCAGGGCCGTGCCGAGGAATTCGGCAATGCATTTTCCCCGAAGCGTCGGGGTGGTGGGGTTACTCATGCGCAGGACCTCTTGAAGGCTGTTGTTTTTATAATCCCGAATACTGCGAGAGGTTCGGAAATGTTCGGAATCGAAAACTTAGGGTCAAACGGGGTCGCTGTCAAAGTAAAAATATGAACATTTCTCTGATGAAGGACGAACGGCCAGCCGAAGTGGCGGCCGAATGCGAGGCCCTTCTCGGGAAGGCCGTAATTTACGGCGCCTGTAAGAGGGCTGGATTTCGTTCAAGTTCGTTTTCCGGCTGTTAGGCGGCGCGCCTACTGGTGAAAGGGCAGGCCGCTGCGCTTCATGCCTCAAGCCGCCGCATCGCGACACTTCGCTTAGGGGCGTAAACGCGACAGGGTGGCCGGGTCGGCTTCACCATTGAAGAAAGCGTCCAGCACTTGCTGGAAGACCGGCTGGTCGGGCGCTGCAGCCGCGAAGAGGGTCATGCTTGAGCGCAGCTTGAGGTCGTCCGGCGAGCCCAGTATCTGTCTGGCCGAGCGCTCTATATGCAGCAGCATCGCCTGGGCACATTCATGCAGTCGTGGCCCCAGCACGTCGTGGCCGAGGTAGGCGCGCGCCTCGTCCAGGTCGGAGATCGCATAGCGCCGGGCCATTTCGCTGCTGCCCAGTCCTGCGATCTGGGGAAAGATGAACCACATCCAGTGGCTTCGCTTCTGGCCCGCGCGCAGCTCTCCCAGTACACGGTGATACACCGGCGCCTGGGCCACGACGAATCGTTGGAGTTCATCTCGATCGTTCATGGTGCGTCAGGGCCCTGGTTCAGGATGTTTTCTTGAGAGCGGCCAGGCGGCCCAATGATTCCCCGGCTCGTGTGCTCTGGCCTTTGGCGTCAGGTTGTATTGGCGGCCTGCGGTTGGCGTGAGGCTTGGCGCGTTGGTTGGCGGTCAGGATTTTTCGCCGCGGGGCGCGCCTCCCACTGGACGGTGCAGGTCTGGTCGTCTGTGCGAGAGACCGTTGGCAGCTTACCCACGGTGGGTGCGGGCCTGCTCGATCTGTGTGGGAGGCCTGCCCTCGAGGCGAAGCGCTTTGGCGGTGGGCGCGGGCCTGCTCGGTCTGTGTGGGAGGCCCGCCCTCGGGGGAAGCGCTTTGGCGGTGAGTGCAGGTCTGCTTGATCTGGGTGGGAGGCCCGCCCCGGGGCGGAGCTTTTTGGGGTTCTCCAGCGACGGATCAACGCCGCTCTTGCGTTGCGGCGTTCAGCCGGCGCTGTCCAGGCCGCCGAGACGCGCGGCGGCGATGTAGAACAGCTCGCCACCGCGTACCGGGGTGTCGTTGGCAGGATTGATCGACGGCAGGGTTTGGCCCTCAGCGCGGTAGCCTATCAGCGTCGCGTTGTGCGTGTCCTTCAGCTGCTTGTACAGCGCGCCGATAGTGCTCTCGAAGCTATCGGGCAATTGCAGGCGGTACTGCGTCGCGCCACGGCCTACGCTGAGCAGCTCGTTGATGATCACCGACGAGCCCGGATCCTGCGAGGATCGCACCAGCATTTCGATGGCCATGCTCGATGTGCATTCCAGCTTCGGGGCGTAAGTCCGTGCGAGCTGCGCGGTCTCGCTGCTGCTGAAATGTGCGACCACATGGCCGATCGGCTTGAGCTGGTTGACGGTCAGCACCACGGCCAGGGTCAGATCGTCCGAACCGGTGCGCACCAATGTCCGCTCCGCTCCCTGTACCCCCGCGCGCTGCAGCAGTGTTGCGGAGGAGAGGCTCTCGCCACGAATGAACTCGGCCTTTCCCGGCATCGGGTTTTCCTCGAGCACGGTGTCGCAGATCACGATCAGGTGATCGTTGGAGGTCTCGTCTTCGTGCAGCAGCTCGACGACGCGCTCGCTGATTGCGCCTTCCCAGCCCACCACGACGGTATGGCCCGTGCAGGTGGCGAACGTCCCTTTGCCTTTCATGCCTTTCCTCCAGAGTTCGATTGCGGAGTTGGTGGTTTTGCCGATCACTGCGGTGAGCAGAGCGATGCCACCGATCATCAACCAAGTGGAGACGAAAATACGGCCGCCGGCCGTTTGCGGCGAGAAGTCGCCATAGCCGACGGTCAATGCAGTGGTGAAATAGAAGTAGATGAAGGTCCGCAGCTCAGTGAGGGCTGTCTCTTCGAATAGCCGTAGGCCGAGGTATGACACACCGGCATGGATGCACAAGGCCAGCAACAGGCCGACCCAGCCGAATCTTCGGCTTAGTGCGGCCATCTGCTGGCGCAGCTGAAGCATGATCGACATTGGCCGTTCTCCTTGGCAGGCGAGTGAAACGTGACGGTATCGATGGGGGGATCCGATTGCCGTGAGCCCGCCGCATCCTAAAGTCCTCCGCGCCCGCTGACCAGCCCGGCAGACCCGTGCCGAGTGGCCAATAGCGCTATACGCGGCTTCAGGCGGGCTCGTCAGCCCGCCTTTGCGCGCTATCGCTGATCGCGGAAACAGCTCTGACACAGCCGGAACTGCCGGCTCAACACCGGCATCGCCTTGCCGCACTGCTGGCAGTGGCGCGTTTCGCCCGACAGGCGGCGCCGGTCGCTGCCGCGCGGCTTCTTGCGGCGTGACAGTTCACGGGTGATGGCCTCGTTAAGCAGGCTGCGGTGTTGTTCGGCCTGCTCCAGCGACGGGAAATGCGCGGGCAAGGTACGCGCCAGATGCAGGTAGGTCTCGATGATGTGCAGCGAACCTTCCAGGGTGGCCAGATCGGCATCGATCAGCAGTCGGGGCAGATCCACGACCTTGTCTTGCGCAACCTTCTTCAGCCATTGCTGGGTGAAGATGGCCGCCGGGCTGTCGAGACCGCCACGGATGGGGGTGCAGGCGAAGATCCAGCGCAGCGGCAGGTCGATGGTGGGGTCGTCGATCAGCTTGATCCAGTCGGCCAATTCGTCGGGCAGCACCGAGATGAATTCGTCGCCATAGTTGATGTTGCGATTGAACGTCAGCCAGGCGCGCAGCAGGCCGGGGTCGCCCATCAGTTCGGCGATGGCCTGCAGGTGCTCGATGGACGGGCGCACCTGGAACTGCGACAGGTCCACCGGCAGGTCCTCGCTGTGGAACAAACGCTTGATCGACTGCAGCGTCTGCGCATCCAGCGCGGTGATGGTGCCGCTGTCATGGTGACCGAAACGGCCGGCACGTCCACCGATCTGCTTGACCTCCTGGACCCTGAGCTGACGATTCTGGATGCCATCGTATTTCTCATCGGTGTAGAAGCACAGGGTGTGCGCCGGCAGATTGAGGCCCATGCCCACCGCATCGGTGGCCACCATGATGTCGGCCTCGCCTTCGCGAAAGCGCCGGGCCTGTTCGCGGCGCACTTCCGGCGACAGCGCGCCGTAGACCACCGAGACGTTCTTGCCGGTCATCTCCAGCATCGCCTTCAATTCCAGCACCGTCTTGCGGCTGAACGCCACCAGCATCGAGCCTTCGTCGAGCTGCTTGAGACTCGTTGCACGCCGCGCCACCTCGACCGGTGACAAACGCTTGGTGCGCTTGACCACCAGCTCGTCTTCACAGAGCTCGCACAGTGTCTTCAGCGATGGCCGGATCAGTTCCGGACCGGTCATGATCAGATCGGGGGTGTAGGCGCTGACCAGTGCATCGACCCACGCCCAGCCGCGTTGGGAGTCGGCCATCATCTGCACTTCGTCGATCACCACCACGTCCCAGGGCTGATGGCGGAAACGCGCGAACTCCTCCACCGTGCAGCAGAAATGTGTCGCTCCCTCGCGAATGATCTCTTCCTCGCCAGTGACCAGCGAGCAGGGCACCCCCATCGATTCGATGCGCTCCTGGTTCTCCAGCGCCATCAGGCGTAGCGGTGACAGGTAGATCGCGTGCTCGACGCCCGTCATCGCCTCGATCGCCTGGTGGGTCTTGCCGCTGTTGGTGGGACCCAGCAGCGCCGTCCAGGTGCGGGTGATGCGCCGCGCGGCGTAGAGCTTGTGGTAGTGGACGAAACGCGGGTTGTTTTCCAGCAGCACCGCGAAGGCCATCTTTTCCTTATGGTCCTGGCGGGCGAAGCGGATGGTCCGCCGAAGCTTTTTCGGCTCCATCATGAAAATCTCGGTCAGGCGCTTTTCGCCGAGCACCTGCAGGTCGAAGTCGCCGGCTTCCTCGACCATCATCTCGAATTTGGCGTTCATCGCTTGACGGTCGTCTGCCTTCAGCTCGGCCACGTCCTGTTCGCTCAGCACATGGCCTTGACCGCCCGCAATGCGCCGCTGCATGTCGAGCGCAATATCGCCGTGGCGCAGCTCCACCACGTAGCGCAACTCGTGCTTCACCTCGTTGACGATATCGACGGCCTTGGCGGCGAAGTCATCGAGCCGGGAGAGTTTCGGTTGCAGGCGCTGCAGGCATCGTTCCTTCTGTTCCTCCGTCATGCTGGCGAAGGGGCGTTCCAGTACGTGCAGGCGATCTCTCACCAACGTCTCGATAGCGTCGCGGACATGCGCCTCGAAGGCATCGGTCGAGGCGCTATCGCCGATGCGCAGGGCGAAGTCAGGCTCGAGCAAATGTTGAACCGGGCCGCAGTCGAAGGTTTTTTCGACCCCGAAGACATCAACGTTGCAGCTGTAGTCGTTCAGGTCACGGTTGAGCAGTCGGCCAATCAGGCTTTCGGGATCGACACGCTCGAGCGAGGCGTTGACGGTTGGTTCATCCAGCCCCAGCCAGAATAGCCGGGCGGCTCGGCCGATTTCGGGCGGCTGATGGCCGATGTAGGTGCTGAACCAGTTTTCCTGGTGGTTCTTCTTCGGCACGAAATCCGGATGGCGCTCCGTGGCCCAATCGAGGAAACGTTGCAACCGCTCCAGCTTGCGAGCGTGACGATGTTTGATTTCGGCCTTGCGCATGATCGACGCCTCTCTGATCAGTTCTGCTGCCCATTATGGACAACCTGATAGCGAGTTCCGATCGTGACCGCCACGATTGGGCCGACAGAGCGCCGCGCCGCTACATTGATGCTTGATGGCTGAACGTCTCAGGTGCCCCAGGGTCGCAAAAAAGATACGCCCCTGGAACTCGCCCGCGGAGATAACGCCAATGAAGCGATCCAGTAATGCCGCTCAACGCCTTCGCACTGTCTCTCCTGCTATCGAGCGGTCAGGATACCCAGCGGGCCGATTCAAACGATTCGGGATCGCCGCATTGCTCGGGGCGATGGTGCTGGCCGGCGGCTGCGGTGACGATACCGTTTCGACGAGCGAGGCGAAGTCCGCTGCCGGTGACCAGAGCACTGCGGCGGCGGATAGCGCTGGGTCGAGTGGCAGCGAGCGGCGGGTAAAATCCGAACTAGAGCATCCCAGTGAGCACCTGCGAGTCACCCAGTTTCCTGGCACCCTGGCCGATGCCGAGCTTTCCCGCTGGCGTGACGAGACGCCCGATATAGAAGACATCCAAATCCCATCCAGCACTGATGACGGCGAGCAGGCCGCGCTGTTCTACGACTCGGAGTCGGACGAGAAAAAGCCGCTGCTGCTGGTTCTGCACAGCTGGAGCACCGACTACCTGCAAAACATTGATATCCCGCTTGGTCAGTTCGCCATCGCTAACGACTGGGTGTTCATGCATCCGAATTTCCGTGGCCAGAACGATGGTCGTCCTGATTCGACCGCCTCGGACCTAGCGATCTCCGACATGGAGGACGCCCTCCGCTACGCGCGCGAGAACGCCGAGATCGACGAGTCGCGGATCTACCTGCTCGGGTATTCGGGCGGGGCAATGAACGCTTTGCATCTGGCGAGCCGTCATCCGGATGTATTTGCTGGCGTTTCGGCCTGGGTGCCGGTCTATGACCTGGTTACCTGGCATCAATGGAACGAGGCGCGCGGCGAGAAATACGCTGGCGAGATCGCACAGGCCTGCGGCGGCGAGCCGAGCGAAGGCTCCAGTGCGTTTGATGAATGCCGCAAGCGTAGCCCCAGCACCCACCTGCCGGATGTAGCGGGCGAAATCCGGGTGTTGATTGCTCATGGCATCGGCGACACCACGGTCCCGCCGGAGCAGGCGCTGCGAGCCTTCAACGATCTGGCTGACGAAAAGGACCGCATCCCGCAGGAGCAGATCGACCAGCTCATGGAGACCCGCCAGGTCCCCGATGCCTTGCGTGAGCGCTCGGCTCAGAACAACGATGAGTTTCCACATTTCGCTGAGGCAGACGCCGATGTGCTGCTGCATTTGAAGTCCGGTCCTGCCGAGCTGGTGCTGTTCGAAGGCGAGCACGACATGCTCTACCGACCGGGGCTGGAATGGCTGGCGCGGCAGCGTCGCTGATGCGGTACTCGAATCGGAACGAGGATTTTTGCTAGCTATGTGTTGTTGCCATCGAAAAGTGAATCGGCTCGTCTTGCAGGCGTGGGCCGCCTACGGAATTCTCGCAACCTTCGCCGCCACCGCGGACGCGGCAGGCGGCGACTGGTCCAGCGTGACCGGGCCGCTACCCGGCGAGCCACGAATCATCGGCGAGCATGGCGCGGCGTGTCTCGTCGGCGCGGTGCAGCTGCCGCCCGAGGGGGTGGGCTATCAGGCCGTGGACCTGCAGCGCAATCGCCATTACGGCCACCCCGATCTCGTCGATTACATCGAGGGACTGGGGCGTCGGCTTGAGGAAGCCGGCATCGGTCCTATGCTGGTCGGCGATATGGCGCAGCCGCGCGGAGGGCCGATGTCCTATGGGCATGTGAGTCATCAGAGCGGGCTGGACGTGGACATCTGGTTCCGTCTGGATCTGCCACCGCTCGAGCGCAGCGAGCGCGAAGGCATCGAACAGCCGATTCTGGTCGACGAAGCGACCGGCGAGCTCGACAGCACGAGATGGACCAGCCAGCAAGCCGAGCTGATCCGTATGGCCGCGCAGGATCCGCGCGTGGCGCGGATATTCGTTGATGGCGCGGTCAAACGCGACCTTTGCGAGCGTGAATGGGACGACCGCTCCTGGCTGCAACGCATTCGCCCCTGGCCTTTCCATGACGAGCATTTGCACGTGCGCTTGCGCTGCCCAGTGGGTTCCACCGAATGCGTTGATCAGCCGGCACCGCCGCCAGGCGAGGGTTGCAAGGCGATTCTCCCCACGCCGCGCCCTGAGGCTATGGCTAGCCCACAACGTCGACTTCCTGCCGCTTGTGCCGCCGTGTTTGCTCAGTAAGGCGGCCGGCACACCGGTTTTCACTTACGGCGAAGCGCCTGGACCGCTGCCCCTAGAAAGGCATAGGTTTCCTGCTCGTGGCTGTCCATCTCGGGCTCAGGCCAGGTGCTCCAGACCACGGCCGTTACGTTTTCCTTGCGGTTGACGTAGAGAAATTGTCCAAAGATGCCCTGGGCTTCGAAGGCCCCGTCATGGTTCGGCAATGCCTGCGCGCCCACGGGAAAGGTCCACCACTGATAGCCATAACCCAGCGCGTATTCACCGTCGTAGAGTTTGCCTGGGGCAAGGTGCGAGTCGGGGTCGACGCGACTGGCCCGCTCGACCCAACCACGCGGCAGGATGCGTTCGCCGTCGATCACTCCGTCGTTGAGGATGAACTGACCGAAGCGGCCGTAATCGCGCAGCGTGGCGGAAAAACCGCTGCTACCGATTTCCTGACCAGCCTTGGCATCGAGCTGCCAATAGGCGTCACGCTCCATGCCCATCCGCGCCCAGACTCGCTCGGAAAGGTAGTCGCTCGTGGTCATGTTCGTTGCGGCGCGCACGATCTCGCTCTGCAGGTGAGATTCTCCGGTGCTGTAGTTAAATGTCGTGCCCGGGGCCTGTTCACGCTCCAGACCAGCCATCAGCCGGAGCAACCCGTCGGGGTTGTTCGCCAATTGCAGGTCGAACAGCTGGCGCCGGTCTGATTCAGGGTCTCGGTAGGTCTCGTTCCAGCCTGCGCCTGAGCTCATCTGCAGCAGTTGTTCGATGGTGACGCCGTCGTAGGCGCTGCCTTTCAGTTCGGGCAGGTAGCGGACGACCGGATCCTGCAGGCTGCCGATCTTGCCTTGCTGCAAGGCGGCACCGATCAGGCTGGAGGAGATCGACTTCACCACGCTGAACGAGGTCCAACGAGTGGTTTCATCGTTGCCTTGACCATAGCGTTCAAGGACTACCTGGCCGTCCTTGATGATCAGAATCCCGGCGACCCGATTGCGCTGCATGAAGTCTTCGGTGCTTAGCTGCTTGCCTTCGACGGTGTACTCGACATTCAGCGATATACCCTTTGGCAACGGATAAACGTGCGGGCCGCGCGCGACTTCTCGAGTAAAAAACAGCTCATCCATGTTGCGGTAGGTGCCGGCTTGGTAGGCCGGAGGCAGCTCGTAAAGATCCTGCGCGCGACCCACCAGCTCCGGCTCCGTCGTCATGGTTTGCTGGGTGCCGCATGCGGAGATCAGTACGGCGAGCGATGCCAGGGCGAAGACCCTGTGGGCGATTCTCATAGGGCGGTTCTCTTGTGAATAAGGGAGCGCAAGCCTGCATCAGCATTGCTGAAGCGGCCCGTCGTAGCGCTTGCACGCCTGTCGAGTGTAGTAATAGCGGGGCAGCGTGCGTGGCTTTCTCGGCATCGGGTCTGCTGGAATCGCCGATGCGACAAGCCACTCCTGGCAGGCGCGTGGGCGGACTTTGGTGATGCAGGACCCATGGACATCGACGAGCTAGCAACCTAACCGGTGGCTTGTCCGCTGGGCCGCGCAGCAACACACCGCATCCACACCAAGCCTCCAGTGGGGCAATTTCACCGGCGACGCCAGCGCGAAAAACCTGCGCAGTTGGGTTTTTCCTCTACTGTTGCTTAGGTTCACTACGGGATTGGAGCGGGGCGATGAATACGCTGTGCATTCCTTTGGCGCTGATGGCAATGGTCGGCTTTGCCGAGGCCGCCGTGGTGGTCAAGCCGTTGGCCTACGAGATCGACGGCCAAGCCTTTGAAGGTCTACTGGTTTATGACGATGCGATCAGCACGCCGCGACCGGGGCTGGTGATGGTACCCAACTGGCTCGGCGTGACCGAACGTTCTGCCGAGAAAGCTGCCCGCGCGGCGGGGAAAGAGTATGTCGTGTTCATGGCGGACCTTTACGGCAAGACCGTACGGCCATCCAATCCGGACGAAGCCAAGGCCGCTGCCACGACGTTGCGCAGTGATCGAGGCCTGATGCGTACGCGCGGGCAGGCGGCGGTCGATGCATTCAGGGCACAGAATGCGGTGGCACTGGACACCGGCAAGATGGCAGCGATCGGCTTCTGCTTCGGCGGCGGCGCCGTGCTGGAACTGGCCCGCTCGGGCGCCGACCTGGATGCATTCGTCTCGTTTCACGGCAACCTCGACACGCCCAACCCGGACGATGCCAGCCAGATCAAGGCACCGGTGCTGGTGCTGCATGGTGCCGATGATCCGGCGGTGCCGAAGGAGCAAGTCGAAGGCTTCATTGCCGAGATGCAAGCGACCGATGTCGACTGGCAGATGAACGTCTATGGCAACGCCGTGCATTCGTTTACCGACCCATACGCGAACGTGCCGGGGCGCAACGAGTACAACCCGTTGGTGGCGAAACGCGCATTCCAATCCATGAACAACCTGCTCGATGAGGTGTTCGCCTCACAGTGAGCTGCCAGACAGTGAAGCAGCTCGGCATGTTATGGATCGGTGCTGCCGAGCGGCTGGCCGATATGTCAGCGCGGGATGATGCGGACCCGACCCGCCGTGTTGTCACGCTGTGAAGCCTTGTCGTTTTCGGCGCGGCCCGGGATCGAGCCATCGTCCGCGCCGCGCTCCGGTGTGGCGGTGCCGTCCAGCTGGCGTTGGTCGACGCTGATGGAAGTGGCGTCCGGATAGCCGGTGGTCAGGGTCTCGGTGCTGGCCGTTACCGGCGTTGCATCTGTATCGCCCCAGCTGGCGCTGCGCTCGTCGACGTCGATGGCACCGTTTCGCTCCATCACTTGCTCGACCATCGACACCAACCCCTCATCACTCACGGTGACGGTGACCACCGTCGAACCGCGTCGTGCCGCCTCTGGGTAGCGACCGGCGTGTTTGCTCGCATCGTCGCCGAAGACCTTGTGAAAGAAGCTGCCGAGCTTTTCGGCGACGGTCGCGTCGTCATCAGGTTCCTCCCCGATCACTTCCACCCGGCTGCTGTCGACGGTGGCGGGGTTGAAGGATGCGGATAGCTGGATGGCATCGCTGGCCACACCCTTGGTCAGAAGTTCGGCCTTGACCTGCTCGGCTTCGGCGTAGCGATCAAAGGCTGCTATGAGAATCTGCGTCATGACTTCACCTTGGTTTTCATGCAGGGCTGGCTGCGGTACAGGAACGTGGCAACGCGGCTGTCTGCCGCGAGCTCGGGGTGAGGGGTGCGTATCGCTTGGGGGCGAATACGAGCCGTCCTGATTGTTGGGTCGGAGGCCGGGCTCAATGGTTCCGTAAGGTGTTCGCTCCGATCACGTTTCGTGAGTCAACACCGGCTAGACGCGGTCGCATCAACAGGCGCGCCAAATACGACGGGTCGGCTGGCGGGACAACTGTGACTAGGTCTGACTGGACACGGCCTTGTCGCCCTGGAGCGAACCAGAGCATAGATAACGAGGAGTGAAGCGATGGCGATTGACGTGAAGGTCTGGTCGGATTTCGTCTGCCCTTTCTGCATGATCGCGGAGAAACCCCTGCTGGATGCGATCGCAGCGTCGGGCGCGGAGGTGGAGCTGCAATGGATGCCGTTCGAGCTGCGTCCTTATCCCGCCGAGACCTTGCGGCCAGAAGACGCTTATCTGCAATCGATTTGGCCGCAATCGGTATATCCGGTAGCCGAGAGGCACGGTGTCAGGCTCAAGTTGCCCTCCATCTCACCACAGCCGCATACCGGGCTCGCGTGGGAGGGCTATCAATTCGCGCAGGAGCAGGGCAGCGGCAACGCCTACAACGATCGGGTACTCAAGGCCTTCTTTCAGGAAGACCGCGACATTGGCGACCTTGAGATTCTGACGCAGCTGGCAACCGAGGTGGGGCTGGATCAGGCATCGTTCAGGTCGGCATTGGAGCAACGACGCTACCGGACTCAACACCAGCAGGCGCTCTTGCTTGCAGAGCGTATGGGCGTCCAGGCGGTGCCGACCATCCTGATTGGCGAACGGCTGTTTGCCGGCGTGCAGTCGGAGCAGACGCTGCTCGAGGCGCTGCGACAGGAAGCAAAAGGCTGAGATCACGCCCCGCTGGCAGCATCGCTCACAAGCGCTGCGCCGGTTCAGCGTGCCTTTCGTTGCCTTATCCCGGGGCGCTGTTTGCGGGCGCAGCTGCCATTGGTCGTCAGCTATCTCTGGTACCTGACAGGGTTCTGCCGCAGGCGTAGAATCCGCGCCGCTCAGACCTTCCGCCTGAAACACATCCTCTGTTTTATGAACGATCCTCCGCGCTTCTTCGAAGTGGCGGTGCGACTGCGTTGTGGTTTTTCAGCGGCTTGTCACCTTCCAATCGCCATTCGTGCCGGGTGCCATGCAGCCTCCTATTCACGAGTGCAC
This sequence comes from Pseudomonas sp. SST3, assembly GCF_003325755.1. The sequence goes on from NZ_QORI02000008.1 coordinate 94,250, forward strand.
CGCAATCAGACCTGCTTACATGAACGAATCAAATGCCCGCCCTGGCAGTTGGCTCAGTGTCGTTGCACTGGCCCTTGCCGCTTTCATCTTCAACACGACCGAGTTCGTCCCGGTCGCCTTGCTCAGCGATATCGGACGCTCGTTCGACATGCCGCCATCCCAGGTCGGCCTGATGCTAACCATCTATGCCTGGGTGGTGGCATTGATGTCGCTGCCGATGATGCTGCTGACGCGCAACGTCGAACGTCGCACCTTGCTGATCTTCGTCTTCGTGGTGTTCATCGGCAGCCATCTGGTCTCGAGCGTGGCGTCCAGCTTCGGCATGCTGATGGTCAGCCGTATCGGTATCGCCCTGGCGCATGCCGTGTTCTGGTCGATCACCGCGTCGCTGGCCGTGCGGGTCGCACCCGAAGGCAAACAGGCTCAGGCGCTAGGCTTGTTGGCGACGGGCAGCGCACTGGCCATGGTGCTGGGCATTCCGCTGGGTAGGGTCGTCGGCGAGCTGCTGGGCTGGCGCACGACCTTTCTGTCGATCGCCATAGTCGCGGCACTGGCCGTACTGGTGCTGGCGCGCACCTTACCGCTGTTACCGAGCCAGAATTCAGGGTCGTTGCGCAGCTTGCCGGTGTTGTTCAAACGGCCTGCTCTGGTTGCTGCTTACGTGTTGACGGCGCTGGTGATCACTGCGCAGTTCACCGCTTACACTTATATCGAGCCCGTCGCACAGACCATCGCCCACCTGAGCGGTGGCATGACAACCGCGTTGCTGCTGCTGTTCGGCGGCGCCGGCATTCTTGGTTCGTTCCTGTTCAGCCGCTACAGCGGCCGTTATCCGCGAGGCTTTCTGATCGCGGCGATATCGACCATGGCGATGTGTTTGCTGCTGCTATTGCCGGCTGCACGTGAGACTTCGCTGCTGGGCACTCTGGTGGTGGTGTGGGGCATCGCCGGAATGTGCTTCGGCCTGGCGTTGCAGTCGAAGGTGCTGAAACTCGCTTCGGATGCGACCGATGTCGCCATGGCCCTGTTCTCCGGCATCTACAACGTCGGTATCGGTGGCGGCGCATTGCTGGGCAGCCTGGTTACCCTTCATCTAGGTCTGAGCGATGTGGGCATCGTGGGCGGGTTGCTGGCGTTGAGCGGCGTGGTGCTGTGTTGTTTCGCCACCTATCGTTTTGCGCGGCCGGTGGAATCGGCAGTGAGCTGAGGCGGGCGCAAGCTGTTCCCGTTGCGATATTCGTTGGGCTGGAAGCCGGATGGATGGTGCGCTGCTGCCACTGGCTGATGACTCAGCGTGGTGACAACAGCGAAGCCGTCCTCAATGTGGCCCAAGGGATGAAATAGCAACAAGGCTGGAATGCGCGGGACGCGATCACTCGCGTTCCAGCCTATCGGGCTGTAGCGCTTAGTCCAATTCGTTGGCAAAGCGGCCGATCGCGCTGACCACCTGCTTGGCACCGTCTTGAATCTCGACGATCACGGCGCCGGCCTGTTTGGCCAGCGACAGGCCTTGGGCCGCTTGTTCACGGCTGTTGGCCATCTCTCGGACCGCTTCGTCGACCAGAGCCTGGTTCTTCTGTACCACGCTGACGATTTCGTCAGTGGCCGTGCTGGTTCGGCCAGCCAATTGGCGTACCTCGTCGGCGACCACCGCGAAACCACGGCCTTGCTCGCCCGCGCGTGCCGCTTCGATGGCGGCGTTGAGCGCGAGTAGGTTGGTCTGTGCGGCGATACCGCCAATAGTCTGCACAATCGAGCTGATCAGGTGGGATTGCTGGCCCAGCGCCTCGATTCCTTGGGTAGCCGATTCGACCTCTTCGGCGATGCGCTGCATGGTCGCAACCGTATCGTTGACCACAACCGCGCCGCGCTCGGCACTGGTGTCGGTCTTAATGGACACGTCGTAAGCGATGCTCGCCGCCTCCCGCACTTCTTCTTCGCGAGCGACCTGCTCGGACACGACACTGGCGAATTTCACCACTTTGCAGAGCTTGCCTTCGGTATCGTGGACCGGGTTGTAGGATGCTTCGAGCCAGACGTCCCGGCCCTGGCTATCGATGCGCTTGAAGCGGTCCGCGACGAACTCGCCGCGATTAAGCGTCTGCCAGAACGTCTTGTACTGCGGCGACGAGGCTTCCTCGGCGGTGCAGAACATACTGTGATGCTTGCCCTGGATCTGTTTGAGCGAATAGCCCATGCCTTGCAGGAACTGTTCGTTGGCCGAGACCACGGTACCGTCCAGATTGAACTGGATCACCGCCGTTGAACGCAGCAACGCAGCGATGAAGGCTTCATTCTCCTTCGCAAGCTGCAGCGCCTTCGTCACCTCACGCGCATAGCCGCTCATGTGCAGCAGAGCACCTTGGGCGTTCCGGATCGGGTACCAGTCTATGTACAGCCAGGCGAGGCTGCCATCGGTGCGCAGAAAGCGATAGTTGTCGCTGATTGGAACAAGCTTGGACACCGCTGCGCGGAAGTTGTGGAAGCAGGGCAGATTCTTCACATAGGCCGGTACGATCTCTGCCATCGGACGGCCTTTCAGCTGTTCGGCGTCGTAGCCGAGGATGTTCGCGAACTTCTGATTGACCGCTATCATCCGAAACTCGGCGTCGAGGGTGATCGACAGCGTCGCGCTGTTCATCTGGTCGCGCAGCTGACGGAGCAGCAACAGCTCTGCAGCTTGTTCTTCGAGTTGTTTTTTGAGTTGGCCGTTGAACATGGATGCACCAGGTGCTGAGTGAGGGTGATTATCTATCGGCACGCCGCACCCTTACTTGATGCTGGGCTAGCTTATGGTGATGACGCTTAATCGACGCGTTCCAAACGCACCCGAACGACGCCCGAGCGGGTGCTGGCGATTCGCTCGAACGCCGCTTTCGACAGATCAATGACGCGCCCACGCACGAACGGCCCACGGTCATTGATGCGCACCACCACGCTTTTACCGTTGCGCGTATTGATGACCCGGACCTTGGCGCCAAAGGGCAGGGTGCGGTGCGCTGCGGTGAGCGCGCCCTGGTCGAAGCGCTCTCCGTTGGCGGTCAACTTGTTGTGGTGCTGGCTGCCGTAGTACGAGGCCTTGCCCGAGCCGATGAGTTCGCCCTGTTCTATCGAAGGTTGGGGTTCGGCGTCTGGCTGTGGCGGCTCGGGCGGGGGGGTTGCGCATCCGACGAGGGTTGCGACCAGTGATAACGCCATGATCCAGCGAGCTGACCCATTGAGCATGTTCGTTCCTTGTTTGCTTATGGAAGGGCCTATATCGGCCGGTTGAGGCCCCAGCGCCGAGTGTTGAGCAGCAGCTATCAGGGTTTTTACAGGAATTACTCTCAACGCGAGTAAGGTTCCCCCTTTTTCATTGAGTCGGGATGTCCATACATGTTCGTTTCGCGCCATTCTGAGAGCGCGTATCGCGCTGCCTGTTGTTGCCGTTTTGCCTAGCCCACTGACGCTCGTGATCGCCGTCGAACAGCAGACAACAGTATTGCCCGAAGTTCAGATTGTCGATGCGGGCGTGGAGCCGGATCAGCGCTACCAGGCCCGCGATGTCAGCAGCGCCAGCAAGGGCAGCGTGCCGGCAACAACGCCAACGACTACTGAATGAGCAGCCACACCGTGGTCGATGCCATTCTGCGTTGGGAGTACCCGGTGCTGGGCCAGTAGACCCGCTGCAGCTCAGCGTCGACAACCTGTTCGACAAGCAGTACTACCCGTCGAGCACCGGCAGCGAGCTGCAGGTCGATGTCGGCCAGCCAAGAACCGCACGTTTGAGCGCCAGCCTGACCTACTAAGCGTGCGGCTCATCCCGGCTCGTCACTCGTCGGGCTTGGCTAACCAGCTATCGGCGATGCGCTGGTACTCGCCGGTCGCCTTGGTCAGATGCAGCCACTGGTCGACGTAGGCCTTGAACGCCATGTCGCCACGCGGCAGCAGAAACGCCTTTTCGCTGTATTGCAGCGGCTTGTCGGGGTTCACCGCGCACAGCGTTGGGTAGTTGCGCTGCTGGTACTGCGCCTCGGACGAGTCGGTGATCATCACGTCGGCCTTGTTATCAGCGACGGATTTGAAGATCACCGTGTTGTCGTGGAACAACTCCAGCTGTGCCTTGGGCAACTCGCGATGAACGAAGGCCTCGTTGGTGCCGCCCGGCGGCTCGATCAGGCGCACTGACGGTTGGTTGAGCTGTTCGATGGTCTGGTACTTGTCGACCTCGTCGCAACGGACGAAGGGAATCTTGCCGTCCACCGTGATCGGGTTGCTGAAGAAGGCCTTTTTCTGCCGCTCGAGAGAAATCGAGATGCCGCCCACGCCCATGTCGCAGTTGCCGGCAAGGAAGTCCGGCATCAGCGTTTTCCAGGTGGTCGGCACCCACTCGATCTTGACGTTAAGGGTTTTGGCCAACGACTCGGCCAGTGCAATGTCGATGCCTTCGTACTGCTTGTCGTCGCGCAGGAAGGTGTAGGGCTTGTAATCGCCAGTGGTGCAGACCTTAAGGGTTCCGCGCTGTTGGACGTCATCGAGCAGCGAATTCGAGGGTGCGGCGAAACTCGCGCCGCTGGCTAGCAAGACGCTGGCCGCAATCAGAGATCTCATGGTGTGTCCTTGCAAGGCATGCCTGGGAAGGCCGCGGTTGTTGTTCTGGCCCGCCAGTTGCGCGGGCAATATCGAACCTACCGGACGGCGGCCTCGACTCACAAGGTTTTACGGATCGGAATTCTCGTGGCTGAGGAGCGGACGCCATGGCGGCGTCCAGACCCAGCATGCCGCTTAGGCGTGCGGCTTGTTCCGTATGGTCTTCATCAGGTCGTCCGGCGTGATATGCCCGACCACGCTGCTGGCGCTGCCCGGCTGCGGCAGATTGAGAATATTGCCCTTGATCTTACCGATCACGTGCATCTCGCAGGGCTTGCAGTCGAACTTCAGGGTCAGCACCTCGTCGCCGTGCACCAGCTGCATCGGCGCGACCTTCGTGCGCACGCCGGTGACGCCCTTGGCCTGTTTCGGGCAGAGGTTGAAGGAGAAGCGCAGGCAGTGCTTGGTGATCATCACCGGCACCTCGCCGGTTTCCTCATGGGCCTCGAAGGCCGCATCGATCAGCTCAACACCGTAACGCTGGTAGAAGGTGCGCGCCTTTTCGTTGTAGACGTTGGCAAGGAAGGTCAGATGCGATTCGGGGTAGACCGGCGGCGGTACGCTGACTGCCTTGCGGCTGCCCAGCGGGCGAATGGCTTCGCGAGCTTCGGTGAGCGCCTCGATGGCTTCGCGGCGCAATGCCTTGAGTTGTGAGTTGGGAATGAAGAAGGCCTGGGGTGCGTCCATCTCGGCTTCTTCGGCGTGGTAGATCGTGGTGCCCAACTGGCTCAGCAGGTCGACGATCTGACCGGGCACTTGCTCGGGCTTCTTGGCTTCGCCGAAGGGGCCGGCCAGCGAGGCGGTGGCATAGGCGCCTTCCTCGCTGGTCACGTGGAGTTCAAGCTCATCCGCACGCAGCCTGGCCAGCCAGCGCACGCCAATGCGGCGCTCGGCAGAGGTCTTCAGTAATGCCTGCTGCCAGTTGTGGTCCAGGTTGCGATTGAGCGGATGGTTCGGGCGCAGCTGGCGGATCGCGGCGGGCATCTCGTTGGGTTCGACGCGGTACTGCCAGAGCGCCTGGCCTTCCTCTTCTGATTGCCCCAGCGGCTCGACCACGCTGGCGCGGAAGCCCACCACCTCACGCTTGATCAGCACGTTCAGACCGTCGCCGTTGGACAGCGGCTCGCGTGTCTGCACCGTGAGATCGTGCTTGCCGACTTTGAGCACTTCGCCTACAGCGAGGCCGGTGAAGGTCGGCGAATCGAAGGCACCGATGTCAATTTTGCGGTCTGTAACGAAGTAATCAGTGCTGCCGCGGTGGAAGGTCTTGTCCGGGTCCGGCACGAAGAAGTGATCGGTACGGCCGCTGGAAGCGCGTGCCAGGTCAGTGCGGTCTTCAAGAATCTCATCCAGACGCTGGCGGTAGTAAGCGGTGATGTTTTTCACGTAGCTCACATCCTTGTAGCGACCCTCGATCTTGAATGAGCGTACGCCGGCATCGACCAGTGCGCGCAGGTTGGCGCTCTGGTTGTTGTCCTTCATAGACAGCAGGTGCTTGTCGAACGCGACGACGCGGCCCTGATCATCCTTGAGTGTGTAGGGCAGGCGGCACGCCTGGGAGCAGTCGCCACGGTTGGCGCTGCGGCCGTTTTGCGCATGAGAAATGTTGCACTGTCCGGAAAACGCTACGCACAGGGCACCGTGAATGAAGAATTCGATGGCAGCCTCAGTGGCATCGCTGATCGCACGTATTTCCTGCAGATTCAGCTCGCGGGCCAGCACCAGCTGAGAGAAGCCGGCCTTGTCGAGGAACTTGGCGCGCTCGAGGGTACGGATATCGGTCTGGGTGCTGGCGTGCAGTTCGATCGGCGGAATGTCCATCTCCATCACGCCCATGTCCTGCACGATCAGCGCGTCGACGCCGATCTCATAAAGCTGCCAGATCAGCGCCCGCGCCGCTTCCAGCTCGTCGTCATGAAGGATGGTGTTGATGGTGACGAACACCCGCGCATGGAACAGATGGGCGAATTTCACCAGCTCGGCAATGTCCGCCACGCTGTTCTCGGCGTTGTGTCGCGCACCGAAACTCGGCCCGCCGATGTACACCGCATCGGCGCCATGCAGGATGGCCTCTCTTGCAATGGTGGTATCCCGAGCAGGGGAGAGCAGTTCGAGGTGGTGTTGAGGCAAGGACATGGGCGCGGACCGGGTGCGAATCGAAAGTCGCGCATTGTAAAGGCTTACGGGCCTTTTGGGACTGGGCGCTGGACGAGAGGGCTAAGGACCGTGAATACAATGAGTTGAAGCGCAATGACAGTAATTAGAGTCGGTCTCCCTACCTTGCCGACTGCGAGCGGCTTGGCTTGCGTTCGTCAACTATCAAACTCTCACTGCGACATTGTAAGAACTTTCGGTTCGGTTTTCGGCTTGCTCGTCTGCCGTAATCAAGGGCTTTCTGCGAGCGCAAGTACGCGCATATAATGAGAACGATTCGTAGAATCAATAACATTACAAGGAAGCTGACAAGAATGCCGACCCACACGCTTACCCAGTTAGCCCCCGTCGCTGAACGCCCAAAGCTTGCCCTGCGACCGCTCACGCTGGTCGTTCACTTACTGGCTGCTGGCGCGGTCCTTCCAGCCGTGCCCGCTTACGCGCAGGTAACCGCTCCAGCTGAAGCGGACGATGCAACTACCCTTGACGCTGTCACGGTCACCGGTGAGGTGGTGCGAGACGTGACGGAAGGGACCGGTGCCTATACCACCGGTGCCGCGCGCACTGCCACACCGCTCAGCATGTCCCTTCGCGAGACGCCGCAGTCTGTCAGCGTAGTAACGCAGCAGCGGATGGAAGACCAGGACATGCAGACCATCCTTGATGTGGTCAACAACACGACTGGCGTGTCGGTCAATCGCTACGAAACCGATCGGGCACAGTTCAACGCGCGTGGTTTCGAGATCAACTCGCTGATGATTGATGGTGTGCCGACGATCTGGGAGCAGCCGTGGAGTTCGGGCGAGATGTTCAGCAGCCTCGCGATGTACGACCGCGTGGAAGTTGTCCGCGGCGCAAATGGTCTGATGGCGGGAGCGGGTGATCCGTCCGCTTCACTTAACCTGGTGCGCAAACGTGCCAGCAGCCGGGTCCTGACTGGTTCAGTCGAGGTCAGCGCCGGAAGCTGGGATACCTATGGCACGCTGGGCGATCTTTCCTTGGCCCTGAACGAAGCCGGCACGGTGCGTGCGAGGCTGGTTGGCGAGTACAACGAAGGTAACAGCTGGATCGATCTGAAATCCAAGGAACGCGAAACCTTTTACGGCACCATGGACATTGACCTGACGCCCGACACCACGTTGTGGTTCGGCCTGAGTCGCCAGGAAAACAATTCCGATTCGCCCATGTGGGGCGGGCTGCCGACCTGGTATGCCGACGGTAGCCGTACGAACTGGAGTCGCTCTACGACAACGTCTGCAGAGTGGAGCAAATGGGACAGTACTTACGAAACTTACTTCGCCAACCTGGACCACTTCTTCGCCAATAACTGGCAGGTCAACCTGAGCTATAACCGCGGCGAGCGTAATTCCGACTCCTATCTACTTTACCTGTCGGGTAATCCTGGCCGTGACGGTAGTGCGCCTATGTCTTCCTTTCCCGGCTCGTACAAGACCGAGACCGTACAGGACGACTACAGCATTCGTTTCAGCGGCCCGTTCAGGCTGTTTGGGCGCGAACATGAAGCCGCGTTTGGTTACATCTACAGCAAACAGGACTTCGATGCCGATACGCGCATCGCGCAGACCGGCTTTCAAGGTGTCGCGAATTTTGACGTTTACGACGGTGATTTCGCCGCACCGGTATGGGGCTCGCTGACTGACTATGGCTACGGCGAGGTGACCCAGAAAGGGTTGTACGGCGTCACGCGACTCAACGTGACCGATGCGCTCAAACTGATTATCGGCGCTCGCGACAGTAACTATGAGAAGACCAGCGACGACATCTATTCCGCCGAGTCTCACGTCGAGGTGAATCACGAGCTGACGCCATATGCAGGTATTGTTTACGACCTCACCGACAACCTATCGGCCTATGCAAGCTATACCGAGATATTTCTTCCGCAGTCCGAGCGCGACATTAGCGGGCAGCAACTGGAGCCGATCGTAGGTGAGAGTTATGAAACCGGCGTCAAAGCCGAGTTCTTCGAAGGCCGGCTGAACGCCTCTGCGGCGGTTTTCCAGATCAAACAGGACAACCTGGCGCAGAGCACGGGTATTCAAGTTCCTGGCGGGATGGCAGGGGAATTCGCCTATGAGGCTACCGAAGGGGCCACCAGCAAGGGCTTCGAGCTGGAGGTTTCGGGCGAAGTGGCAGAGGGCTGGAACGTCGCGGCAGGCTATACCCAGTTCAAGGTTCGCGATGCCGACGGCGAAGATGTCAATACCCGTTACCCAACCAAGCTGCTGCGCACCTTCACTACGTACCGTCTGCCGGGTGAGTTCAATAAGCTGACGATTGGCGGCGGGGTGAACTGGCAGGACAGCGTTCATACCTTTGCCAACAATCCAGCCGGCAACCGGGAGAAGATCGAGCAGGAGGCGTTTGCGCTGGTCAACTTGATGGCACGTTACGATGTGACCGAAAACCTTACCGCTCAGCTGAACGTGGATAATCTGACCGACAAGAAGTACTTCGACATGTTCGAGGCCTACGGCGCGCTGACATACGGTGCTCCCCGCAGTCTCACCGCGTCCGCGAAGTACCGCTTCTGACCGAAGCGGTTCGTTGGATCGTCGCCCCTATGGGCGTACCAGTTGAACCGGCAAAAGCCCCGACCGCAAGGCCGGGGCTTTTCGTTAGGAGTGTCTCGGTCCTGTGTGACCGGATAGCTGCGGCGCTTAAGGCCATGGACTCGGCGAGGCCTGTGATGCCATAAACGCTATGGGCTGCTCTGTTGGGTGTCGCTTGGCTCCCTGCTATTCGGATCGGAATGCTCGGGTTTTCAGAACACGTGGCACAGCGGTCAGGTTGCGTCCATCGTGCGACCCCAGGCGGTTTCCACTCCAGCTCAGAGCACCGCCAATACCACCCAGATCATTCCACCCATCACGGGCAAGCTCGTCGCTACGCGCGGCGCGTAAGGAATCAGCATGAGCAGGGCGAAGCCGGCAAGCGAGATCAGGCCAAACCAGCCAACCAGTGCCATGCCGCCGGGCCAGACGTCGCCAGCCGTGTAGACCGCCAATCCGAGCAGCAGACTGCCGAGCGGGGCACCGAGGCGGCGCAGTCGAGCGGGCACGCGTGAGCTGACCAGTTGCTTCCAGTGGCGTTCCTTGCCGAGACAGAAGCCCAGCATGCCGGCGTAGGCCAGCAGGAAGCTGGAAAACAGAGCTGAACCGTTCATGACAAGGCTCCGGGAACTGGGCGGTTGAGTGGGGCGGAACGTGCCTTTCTGGCAGCGACGGCTTGGGGTATTTTCCAGGCTGTCCAGGCGAGCGACAGGCCCATCAGCGATACGCTGACAGTTAGAGACAGGCGCATGCTGTCCGAGGCCGGATTTCCGGTCATCAGGTCCAGCAACGGCATGCCGAGTGCCAGTGCCGCAGCGGCGAATAGCTGCTCGCGCCAAGCGTGCATGGGCTTGCGCACCCAGCCGTGCAACCAGCTCAGGGCCCAGATACTGAAGAACAGCCGCAGCTCCCACTCCTGTCGACCGGCCAACTCTGCCGGCAGCAGTCGATTGCCCCAAAACAGCGCGATGCAGGCCAGCGAAAGCCCGGCCACTATCGCCACGTTGGTGCTTTCCACGAACCGGAGGAAGGACTGGTTGGCCTTGGCCTGCTTGCGCTGCTTGACGGTGTAAAGCACCAGCCCGGTCGCGATCATGGCGCAGCTGACCAAACCACAGATGAAGTACAGCCAGCGCATCGGATAACCGCCAAACTGCGCGAAATGCAGGCCAGCCATCACCCGTTGGGTAAGTTGACTGGTGCGTGACGGCTCCGGTGCGTGGATCAATTCGCCGGTCACGCCATTGAATACCATGCCTTCGCCCTTGGTCAGTTCGATGCGATTACCCAGGACAGGACGCGCCGTGACCTGAGCATTGGCTCGGCCTGGGTTGCTCACGGCCAGGCCACCAATCATGCCGGCGCCATAGTGCGCCTCGGCACGGGACACGATTTCACCGAGCGGCGGCAGCGGCGCGATCGGCGCTTGGATGGGCTTGTCGCCAAGACCTTCGCCGCGCGGCGCTTGCTCGGCGGCGCGGCCCGGTTGCGCCTCCTTGAAGTAGGCCTGCCGATCACCGTCATACAGTGCGTCGACTGCTGCCGGCATATAGAGCAGAAAGAAGATCGCGAGCCCTGTGTAGGTAATCATCAGGTGGAACGGCAGCAGCAGGACGGCGCTGGCGTTGTGGCCGTCGAGCCAGGAACGTTGCCCCTTGGCCGGACGGAAGGTAAAGAATTCCTTGAAGATCTTCTTGTGAATGATGATCCCGCTGATCAGCGCCACCAGCATGGCCATGGCGGCGAACCCGACCACCCAGATGCCGAGGATGCGTGGCAGGTGCAGGGTATAGTGGAAGTGGAAGAAGAAATCGCCGCCGATGGTTTCCCGCGCCTCGACGATCTCACCCGTCTGCGGATCGAGCTGCGTGCGCTCGGCGCCGCGGCGTCGTTCACCTACGCTGACGCTGAGGTCTGGCGACCGTTCGGTAGGCAGGCTGATGTTCCAGTTCGATTCGTCCGGATGATTCTCCGTCAGCCAGCGTTGCGCCACGTCGGCGGCGGCTGGTGGCGACTGCGCCCGGTCGGTCAATTCCGGCTGCATCCACCAGCTGATCTCTTTATCGAAGACCGCCAGCGTGCCGGTGAGGAAGATGGCGAACAGCATCCAGCCGAGCAAGAGCCCGCACCAGGTATGCAGCCAGGACATCGATTGTGTCAGGCTGCCTTTCATCGCACGGCCTCCAGCAACTGTGGCCAGAAGCCGATGGCTGCCAACGGCACCGCGGTACCCAGCCCGACCAGCACCCGGCGTAGCGAGGCCGCGGCGAAGGCCCAGAGAATGAATGCCAGATAGATCACGAACGACAGCAGCGACGCGGTGGTCAGCGCATCCACGCGATCCACTGGCAGCAGGCGCGCCAGTGCGGCGGTGAATGCGTAGGTGAAGGCGTAGCCGCCAAGCACGGCGAGGGCGGCGCGCGCGGCGATGTCAGGCCAGGCGTTACGCGATTGCGATACGGAACGAGTCACGACAGGCTCCCGGTGGGAAACGGCTGAAGTCAGACAAAAAAGCCCGACGGCTGCGGAGCAGACCGGTCGGGCAGTCGGTTAGAGGCGGTATGCCACGTCTTTGAAGGCAAGCAGCACGCCGCGTCGCGATCGCTTAGAAGTCAACAGTCATGCCAACGACCAGCCGGCGGCCATCCAGCACCACTTCGTAGTCGTCGTTGGTAATTTCCTTGTTGGCGATGTTGTACAGCCCGGCTTTCACATCGACGCTGCTCGTCAGCTGATAGACGACGCCGGCATCGAAGAAGCCATAGCCCGGCGTGCCGTCGGACATGCTGGTACGGCTGATGTAATCGCTGGTTTCGCTGCGGTAGTTACCCTGCAACCAGGCATTGAGGCGGGACGTTGCCTGCCAGTCGAGCAGCGCGTTGGCCATATGCTTGGGCTGCTTGTTCAGCGGATCGCCTTTGAACTCGCCAGTCTTCTGCTCGGAGTCGGTGAAGGTGTAGCTGGTGCTCAGGCGCAGATTGGGCCTGAAGTTGTAGTCCAGGGTCCACTCGATGCCCTGCATGATGGCTTCGTCAACGTTCATCCGCGTGCTGAGGAAGTAATAGTCGGTGCCGCCAAAGTCGCAGGACCAAGCAGCGACATTGTTGCGGTTGGTGTTGGAGCCATCGGTATCGGTTTCGCAGAGGCGGTCCTCGGTGATCTTGTCCTTGTACTTGGTATGGAAGGCCATGAGGCTGGTGGAAAAGCCCAGTTCTGGATTGTCGTAATTGAAGCCCAGCTCGAAGTTGGTGCTGGTTTCGGGGTCCAGCTCCGGATTGCCGATAATCAGCGCGCGCGGATGTGGCGCCGGTGATCCGCCGCCGCCCGTACCGCGGCCGAAGCCTTCGGTGGCGTCGGCGAGGCCGGGCTGCTTGTAGCCGGTGGAGACGCCACCTTTGAGGGTCAGGTTCGGCGTGGATTGGTAGACGCCATACAGGCGCGGAGACAGGTAGCCGCCGAACAGCTCGTCGTCGTTGTAACGCAGACCGGTGGTGATCGCCAGGTCCTCGGTTACGCCCCACTCGGCCTCGGCGAAGATCGCCGCCAGCCAGCGATCGACGCTCGCTACGGCACCCGGCACGTTCGACGCCAGCAGCCCATTGGATTCGTCGACGAAATCTTCGTACTTGTACTGACCGCCGAATGTGAACACATGCGAGCCCCAGAAGTAGCTGGCCTGGGTGTTGAGCGTGGTGATCTCTTCGCGCTTGGTGAGGTCTTGAACACGCTCCGATTCGTCATGCTGCAGGTAACTGCTGATTTGCCAATCGGCGTACTGGCCGTCATGGGCCAGTACGTAAATGTCCTTCTCGTAATCGGTGGTGTTCTTCGTCGCGGTGATGTCGACGCTCTGGCCCGGATGATGGGTTTCGTTCAGGCGTGCGGCCTGGTAGCTGACGGAGAAGCGATTGCGCTCGTCGGGTGTCAGGTAGAGTTCGATGCCGCCCTGCTTGCGCTGGCTGTCCGGTGTGCTGGCCGCGCCGTCGTCTGCGCCAATGTGGTCGCTTTCGTCGGCACGGGTATAGCTGCCGTTCAGCTTGGCGCCGAGCAGGCCCGGAATCAGCGCGCCTCCGAGATAGAAGTTGGTCGTCGCTTCGTCTTCGTTGATGTCGTTCAGCGAATGGCTGTAATCGGTGGAAATGGTGCCAGCCCAGGCGTCGCCGCCTTTGCGGGTAATGATGTTGATCACGCCGCCCATAGCCTCGGAGCCGTACAGCGACGACATCGGGCCGCGGATCACTTCGATGCGTTCGATCATTGCCAGCGGTGGCAGGCCGATCTGTTTGCCGCCGTCGCTGCCGTTGGTATTGACCGAGCGGCCGGCGGAAACGGGGCGCCCATCGACCAGATAGAGCGTGTAGGCTGAGGTCATGCCGCGGACGCTGATGTCCTGCATATTGCCGCCACCGGTGACGTAGACGCCGGGAATATTCTTCATCGCGTCGACGATGTTGGTGTAGGACTGCTTTTCCAGCTGCTCCCGGGTAATCACGGAAATACTGGCCGGGGCCTTGGCAATGTTCTGTTCGTAACCGGCGGCGGTCACCACTGTGGTCGGCTGGAGCTCGAGCGGTTCTTCGGCATGGGCCGGTGCGCTGATCCAGGTTGCCATGGCGATGGCGCCAGCCAGCCGGTGTCGATTGAAAATGACCATTCCCGCATTCTCCCTGAGCCTTAGCATTCATCGTCCGCGGCCGCCAGAGGCCGCAAATCAGACGCGTCGCCCGCGTCGGCGGTCGCGCCGTTCGCAATGCTAAGTATTCTCATTTGAGAGTAAAGCGCATTTACAATCTATACACTTCGCAGGCGGATGGTCATGCGCAGCCCGGGGTTGCCGTTCTCGGCCCAGATGTCGCCGCCCTGCATCAGCACCATGCTGCGAGCGATAGCCAGGCCCAGCCCGAAACCGTCGCCGCCAGGCCGGGCCGCGCTGAGCCGGGCGAAGGGCCGGAAGATTACTGGCAATTGGTCTGACGGCACACCAGATCCCTGGTCTTCAATGTGTAGCTGCCAATGATCGCCGTCGGGTTCCGCCCACAGGCAGACCGTGCCCGCGGCGGGGGAATAGCGAATGGCGTTGCGCAGAATGTTTTCCATGGCTTGCGCTAGCGCGTTGAGGTTGCCAAGCACCAGACAATCCTCTGGTACCCGCGCCTGGATGCGCTCGCGTGGCCAGCCGGATTCGAAGCAGGCGTTCTCACTGAGCACATCCCAGAGTGCCGCCACTTCCACCGGCTCGCATTCGAAGCGGGGCTGCTCGCTGTCCAGCCAGGCGAACTCCAGGGTACTGTCGACCAAGTGTTGCATGCTGGTGATTTCGCGGTCGGTGCGACTGCGCATTTCCTCGGCGCTCAGCTCACTCTCACAGGCGACGCGCAAACGGCTGAGCGGCGTGCGCAGCTCGTGGGAAAGATCGCGCAACAGTTGCTGCTGCTGCGTAATGGAGTCGCGCAGGCGCTGGGTGAGGTACTCCAGCGAACGGCCCAGTTCGCCGAGTTCATCGTTACGCCGGGCGATCGACGGCGGCAGCAGCGAGTCGAGGCGATTTCCGCGCAGCGCATTGGCCTGCCGACGCAAGCTGTCCAGCGGCGAGACCAGCAGGCGGTAGAGCATCCAGCAGAACAGCACTGACAGCAAGACCAGTGGCAGATACACCGCACCGGCGGTAAGTAATGCGTGATGGCGCCAGGGCCGGAAGCGTTCCGGCAACCGCATGATCAGCCGCGCACCGCTGCCCTCGATGGGCATGGATACCAACGGCAGGCTTTCACTCCGCCGGCTCATTGGCCACTCGTAATGCCGCACGAAGGTGATCATTTGCCGCTCTTCGTTGTTAAGCGTCTGCCCGCCGAGGGGTTGCAGCTGCTCATCGACTACCACCAGCCAGCTCGACTCTCGCTGGCGCATGCTCTTAAGCCATTGTTCCAGCGCTTCCGGCTCCTCATGCAGGGCAGTACGGGCCTGGTCGGCATAGTCGGCGAGGACTTCATGCGCCTCCGGCGACAGGTAGGAGCTAGCCCGGTCGATCTGTCGACCGACGTAGCCGCCGGCCCAGATCATCGACAGACAGAACCCGGCGACCAGCACCACCAGGCGCCAGAACAACGAATGACGGTTGGGCATCAGCTGGCCTGCAGTTCCAGCACGTAGCCCTTGCCCCATACCGACTCCAGACGTAGCGCCAGGATCTGTTCACGGGCCAGTTTGCGGCGGATGTTGCTGATGTGCATATCGAGGCTGCGATCATGCTGCGAATAGCCGCGGTGTAGTGCTTGCTGGTAGAGAAACGGTTTGCTCAGCACTTCGCCAGCTGCGTTGTGCAGCACCTTCATCAATCGGTATTCAGTCGCCGTCAGACCGACCCAGCGGCCCTCGTAACGCAAATCGCAACGCTGATCATCGAAGCGAATCGTGTCATCGTTGGCCGCTGGCTGGACGCTGCGCTCGTACGCGACGCGCCGCAGAATGGCGGCGATGCGTACCTGCAGTTCTTCGATGCTGAACGGCTTGGGCAGGTAATCATCGGCGCCGCTATCAAAGCCCTGGATGCGATGCGCCTCGTTACCCAGCGCAGACATCATCAGCACGGGTGTACGACGCTGTTCGCGCAGCTGGGTCAGCAGCTCCATGCCGCTGAGCGCCGGCAACATCACGTCCAGCAGGATCAGGTCGAACGCCGACTCGCGCGCCAACGTCAGTCCGGTGAGCCCGTCATCAGCGAGAGTGACTTGAAAGCCGCGGCTTTCCAGGGAGGTTTTCAGATGGTTACCGAGAATCGGATCGTCCTCGATTGCCAGGATTGTTCGGGCTGCGAAAGAAGCCATGGAAGGTCCGGTGCAAATAAGAACGATTATAGATTGTCGACCAGTTGAAACGGCAAGCGCTGAATGACAAGCACTAATGAACAGGAGTCGCACCGGGACTGAAAGCGTTTTGCCTCGCATGCTCGACTTGGCTCGTGCTCCCGGTGCATCTTCACTGCTTCTGATTACCGGGTTCGCTGGAGATGTGAATCCGCAGTTCAACGAACTCGGCGCTGCCTACGCCAGTGGATCCACAGAGCGATGCGGGAATTTATTGGGTGGGGATGTTCGGCGGGCAGTGATCGGCAAAGCGACCCGCAAGGGTATTTAGGTTCGTTAACGTTGTGACATCAATACACCGAGGACCTCCTTAGCCCTCGGTGCATCTATCGGGAGCGTCGCCTGGTCAGATCAGATCCTTGCCCGCGGCTTCTTCCAGGTTACTCTTCGTGAGTTCGGTCAATAGCGGATCGGCCGACTCGTTGAAAGGCAAGGCGAAGATCAAAAGCAGGTGCATCCAGGTCGTCAGTTTTTCCTGTTTCTCTACCCGCCCCAGCTTCTTGCCTTCACTGTCGCGGAACATCATGTCCATGATCAGCGTATTGTCGAAGGTGCCTGGTACCAGGAAGAAGGTGCGCCTGTGACCACAGCCAGTCCGAGGTTGCCGGTTTCCTGATTGCGCAGAGTAACCGTGACATAGAGATCGGACGCTTCCTGCTCGGTGCTGACCCGAGAGAACCGGCCGCTGTCGACGAAGCTCTGTTTAATGAGCTGTTCCAGCTTGGCAATGTTGGGGGTGCTCGCCGTCGGCGTGCCGTTCACCGAATGCTCGGTTTGTACCTTGATGTATGCGGTTGGCTTTGCCTGCATGGACTCGGCAAGCGGCCATTGCTGGACCTCCGGCAACATGTTGTGCGAGTACGTCATGCAACCCTGCAGAGTCAGGGACGCGGCAATGGCGAGAAGGGCTATCAGCTGTTTCATATTCGGCGTCCTTGTCAATGTGCGAGTTGGCGAGTGCCGTCTTGCAGCAGCTGTTCAACCAGTTCAGTGAGCTGCCGCGAGCCCAACGACGTATTGAAATAATCGTAGTCCCACAGGCCAGTGTTCTGATTGCGCACTAACGTGTTCTGCGAAAGCGCCAGCTGCTTACCTGCCGCGTCGATAATCTGTAGCTCGGCGGCAAGGTCGTATTTGTCTACATAGATCGGGCCGTTGACCCAAATCCAGACGGTAAGAGTCAGCAGTGCACCGGGAAAATAGCCGGGGTGCGGTGTGCGCTTACCCTTTAGCGAGGTGAAGTTGAATTGCAGCTGGACGTCTTGGTCGTCCAGTTTGGCCGGGAAGCTGATCATGCGTTCGAAGTACTCGCCGCGCTCGACGTGCTGGGCGATTTGCGCCGTCAGCGCATTGCTGATGTTTCTGCGCTGGGTCTCATTCAGGCGAGAGTCGGAAACCTCAACGTCGTTGAGCATCGCGCCGGCAGGCACCGAGTGTTCCATAACGCGCGCAGGTAAGCCGATCGGCCCGGATGGAGTGAAGGAGACGCAACCGGTCAGCGCCAGGCTCAGTAACCCCGCGACCAGATAATTAAGCTTGTTCATGAAGGACATCCTTGAGTTCGTGCAGAAAGCGTTTGGCTTGCCTTGGACGGTCGTGGGTGCTCTCTGTGGAGTGGTCGCCATCCTTGGGCGCGGCGGAGTTTAGCGTCAGATTGCCATCATGCGTACTCGCAAGTGTTCTGCCGCCGGTACTGGTTCACATTGGAGCTCAGTGTTGACATACGGCCCAGGACGGTTTGGCCGGACGAGACGCTCGGCAACCATTGCAACGAGACAGAACGGACCTGCTCTCTCGCCAGCACCGCCCGCTAAACGCGAACAATGAAGCAGCTCGCGTGTCCCTACAGACAGGCCGCTCTGGTCTTTTTACTCGTGACGAGGACCGTTGACATGACCGATCCAAAAGATCCGCTTAAGGATGGCCTGACGCCGCCGGACTACGATGAGTACGGCGACGAGTCAGGAGAGAGTGCCGAGCCGGAAGACGACACCGACCCGAAGAACCAGCCAAATCCGGGAGAAAGCCCGCTCGGATAATGGCCAGCCACGCGCATGATCCAAGGCATTTCCTCGGCGAAGGGTAGCGACTCGCTGGACAATCCGGCCCTCACGGCCTACAAAGGCGCGCGTTGTGCTGGAGAGCAGGTTTAGCCGGTCTCCAGCGTGTGTCGTATTTACCAGCAACAGGTGGATTGTGAGACAGAAAAAGCCCGTGGACCCTGTACGCCAAGCCGAAAAGAACCGTGCACACCGGATCGGCTGGCTGATTGCCCTGGCCGGAATCGTGGTGGGGTTCGTGCTGATAACGATGAAGCCGGCGTGACCTAAAGTCGTATCGTCTGGCCGGCCTGATTGCAACCGCCCACGTTCGCGTACCAGCCTGCGCAATGGATCGATCGAGCCCCAACGCTTCCGGGTGCGAGGGCTTTGCTTGATGCGCCGTATGCGTTTGCACTGTTGTGCCGGCAGGAAGAAAGTTTCGGCGTCATTCAGACGGTTGAGAGGCAGCGAGGTGCTTACCGACCGAACACAGTGCGGATACTCGGAAGTAAAAAGCCAGGGCAGCACCGCCGAACGCTCCCATGCGATGGGAGCGTTCAAACTGCCGTGACAATCAGGCGAACACGAAGTACTTGCGGACTGTCTCGACGACTTCCCAGGTGCCTGTCATACCTGGCTCGACCACGAAGATGTCGCCAGCCTTAAGATGGATGGGCTCCATGCCGTCGGGCGTGATGATGCAGTAGCCTTCCTGGAAATGGCAGTACTCCCATTTGACGTATTCCACTCGCCATTTGCCGGGCGTGCAGATCCAGGTGCCCATTATCTTGCTGCCATCCTCGGAGGTATAGGCGTTGAGATTGACGGTATGCGGGTCGCCGTCGATGCGTTCCCATTTGCAGGCATCAACGACGGGCATCGGTTGGGTATCTCGTAGCACGGTAATCGGGGTGTTGGCCATTGAAGGCTCCTGGTGAGATGGCGAGGTCGCTCACCATAGAGCGGTGGTACGTTGGCCAATTGTCTGGGTTCGACACTTGGATGCTCGTCTGCGCTATGGGGCAGGGAACTCGCCGCGTGTAGTGCGTATTGGCGTCAAGATCCGATGGGCTGCTTTGCTCCGGCCGGCTGGGCGACAGCCTTCTACGCTATCGCCGCAAATCCTCGTCCGCGTCACCGGCTCTCGCAGCCTCGATAACCGTGTCGCCATGCATGCAAAAAGCTCGGAACCATGGCTCCGAGCTGCAGTGCTGGCTCAGTAAACGAACGTCAGCAGCGCGTTGAATATCAGTGCCGCGACGAAGCCCAGAGGCGCTGCACGGAACAGCAATTGCGGGAACAGCGAGGTACGGCTCTTTTCTGTGGGGCAGGAGCCAAGGACCAGACTGCACCTGAAGAGAATGGCGAGATCGAAGTGATTGCTCACGGACGGGCCGATAAGCAGGGCTGCTTCAATGGGAAGCGCGGCGAAGCCCGGCTTATATCCGGAACGCTAGCTAGATCATTTCGGTCGATCCTTCATGGGTGCCGAAGCTGAGCGCCAACCGCCGCCTTATCGATCACTGACCAAACGTGCCGAATCTTGCCGTTCTGAAATTCGTAAAACACGTTCTCGCTGAAGGCGACTCTTGTTCCATTGACTGGGAAACCGAACAACATGCCTGCTGGCGTGCAATCGAACCGTAACCGGCATGCCACACGAGGCGGCTCGGCAACCAGCAGCTCGACATTGAAACGGAGATCTGGAATCGCTCGAAAATCTTCCTCAAGCATCCGGCGATAGCCTTCCAACCCGACTCGCTGACCGTTGTAATGCACCTCGACATCGACAAAACGGCTCAGCTCCGGCCAGTTCTGGCTGTTCAAGCAGGTGATGTAGCCGTGGTAGAGATCGGTCAGCTCGGTGCCGGTCATTCGTCGTCTCCTGCTTAAAAGGCTGGTCAGTGTGAAAGATCAAGATAAGACGGCAGCCCCCATTCCAGCCAACCGGCGAGCGCCACCGCAGACAAATATAGCCCGATGCCGAACACGGCGTGATTGGCCAGGCTGCGCAGACAGTTGCCCCATGGCGCCGGCGTCCGGCGCGCGGCAAGGCCTGCGCCCATGGCAGGCTGGATGATGAACAAGGGGACGATGACGGTGCCGAGCCCCATCGCCAGTGCGGGCAACAGCGTCGGCTCGTAGGCCCATGCGCTGCCTTGGAACGCGAGCAGCAGCGCGGCGAAGACGACGCCGGTGGCGTAGTGCAACAGCCAGCCGAGCGCCAATTCGCCTCTGACCGGCTGCGATCTGGCGATCGCCTCGTGCCTCAGCCGACCGCGTAACAGATGGCCACCCCAACGCCCAATGAAGGCGAAATTGAGCGTTGCCACACCCAGGCGCTTGAGCACCACCAGCCACAGGTCCATGACCGCAGTGGCACCGATACCGAGGCCACCGGCCAGAATGAGTGCATGTGTCAGTGATGTCATGGAAGCCTCCCGCGGGTTGACCGAATGGTATTTCGGCGCGACTCTACAAGTTCAAGTGAACTTGAGGTCAAGGGCTCGCCCATGGATATTTCCGATGTAGCCCGGCGTTCGGGCTTACCGGCCTCGACGCTGCGCTTCTATGAAGAGAAGGGGTTGATCGCCTCGCTCGGTCGCCCGGGCGAACGACGCCGTTTCGCGCCGCATATCCTCGATCAGCTGGCGCTGATAGCGCTCGGCCAGTCGGCCGGTTTCACGCTCGAGGAAATTCGCGCGATGTTCGCGCCCAATGGCAAGCCGAACATTGACCGGTCCATGCTGGCGGCCAAGGCTGATGAGCTGGACGCGACCATCAGACGGCTTCGCGCCATGAGTAAGGGCCTGCGCCATGCCGCCGCCTGCCCAGCGCCGAGTCATGCCGAATGTCCCACCTTTCAGCGATTGCTCGGTGCGGCGGTGCCGGGACCCCGTAAGCGCGGGCAGACCACGCGCGTCGGTCGCGTGGAAAAGTGATCGAACGATACATGGCGCCTAAGCGTCCTCGGGCTCGCCATGCAGCGGCCTCGTCCGGCGGATTCGCGGCGCTGCTCAACGGGATGGGGTCGACGTGAAACGGGGGGACGGGGGACACGACCTTCTTGGCAGCCACGGCGCAGCGCTGATCTGGCAAAAATGTTGGCGCGGTGTCGAAATCCGCTTGCTCCTTTCGACTATCAGAGCCATTGCGGCAAACACCCAGCCAAAGGAGACCCGCCATGCCCAGCACTATCCGCCTTCATCGCGTATTGCGAACTACGCCCGATCGCCTCTACCGCGCATTTTTAGACCCGGACGCCAAGGCCAAATGGCTGCCGCCGAATGGCTTCACCGGCAAGGTGCATGAGATCGACGCTCGTGTCGGTGGTCGCTACCGGATGTCCTTCACCAATTTCTCCACGGGCGCGACCCACAGCTTCGGTGGCCGATACCTCGAACTGCTGGAAAATCAGCGCATCCGTTACGAGGACACCTTCGATGATCCGGGCCTACCGGGCACCATGGAAGTGACGGTGACGCTCACCTCGGTTTCCTGCGGCACCGAGCTGAACATTACTCAGGAGGGCGTCCCCGACATGATTCCAGCCGAAGCCTGCTACCTCGGCTGGCAGGAATCGCTGACGCTGCTGGCGAAGCTGGTCGAGGCAGAGATTCCGGATGAGTGATTGACCGCAAAGGAGAGGATGGGAGGCGAAACTTCAGGTGCTTTGCGGCGAAGGGGCCTGCCATCTTTCTCTTATCTACACGGCTGCTTCGTTATATCAGGCGCCTGGGGGCGGGCATGTTCTCCGGTATGTCCCCCCGTACCTGACAGCCGCCACCATGGCGATTCCCTCATGGCGGGGTTGAGATTATGATGCGCGCCCGCCAACGCCTCACGTCTAAAATCTCAGGTCATCATGCCCGGCAATGCGCTCTATACCGACTTGTCGGGTTATTACGACCTTATGTGTGCCGATATCGACTACAGAGCGCAAAGCCACTGTGTTCACCGACTTCAGCGCCTATTCGGTAACGCCGGAAACCGGCACCTGGATCTCGCCTGTGGTACCGGACCGCATGTCCGGCATTTCATCGATGCCGGCTACGAAAGCAGTGGCCTCGACATCAATCAGCCCATGTTGAACCGAGCAGCCATTCGCTGCCCCGAAGCGCGCTTTACCCTGCAGGACATGTGTGAGCTCACCGTGGCTGAGCCGGTCGACCTGGTTACCTGCTTCCTGTACTCCATCCATTACAGCGGTGGTATCGAGCGCCTGAAAGCCTGCATCGCCAGTGTGCATAGTGCGCTGATAACGGGTGGGCTTTTCTGCTTCAACGCCGTCGACAAACACAGCATCGACAACCGCTCATTCGTCTCGCACAGCGCCCAGCACGCCGAGGGCCTGTTCAGCTTCAGCTCCGGTTGGCATTACTCAGGCACTGGCGAGCGGCAGTCGCTCAAGCTGCGCATCGAGAAAACCATTGCCGGCGAAAGCCAGCTATGGCACGACGAACACGCCATGGTAGCGGTCAGTTTTGACGAACTGATCGAGCTGCTGCAGCCGTACTTCGAAATCCACGTGCTTGAGCATGATTACGAGAAGATCGCTCCTTGGGATCAGATTTCCGGGAATGCGATATTTGCTTGCGTGAAGGTTTGACAGATGATTCGTCGGGGAACGAGCATTGCTAGGGTTTACGTCACGTGAGTGGCTGTGCTTCTTTCCCTTTTTTGTATGCCGAGGATGATCCGAACATTACTACCGAGCGATGAAAAAGCCCCGCGATTGCGGGGCTATCTTTGCAGCGGTGGCGGGTTCGGCCCGGGCTTGTAGCGTGCCGGGATCAGCAATCTGCCGGGCATTCCCGCTCGAACATATGAACTAGCGCGCTAGTTCGGTTCCCGCCACAGCTTTCTGGCCTTCGCTTTCTGAGACTTCGGTCAGCTTGGCGCCGCCGACGAACAGCCCCATCTTGATTGACTGACGTACGTAGTGGTTTTTACCACCCAAGGCATTCAGTTCAAGAAGGTTGTCGCTGAACTCCGACTCGGTGGCCAGTGTGTGTGGCCCTGGCGTGACGAGGCGATAGAAGTAGGTGTTGGCGGCGGTTTCGCCGATGACTTCACCGTCTATCTTCACGGACTTCTTCAGCGCAGCCCCAAGCATGGAGTCGCGGAAAATGTACAGACCGGCCTGATCCTGCGGTGGGGCCGGGAAAGCCTTGAACGCCTGGTCTTTTTCGGGGGATTCCATTGGTACCGACGCGCAGCCGGACAACACGGCGAAGCTCAGCGCCGCGGCGCTCATCATAAAGTGCTTGAACATGGATACTCGTTCCTGAGTGTTAGGCAGAGAGCTGGTGAGATATTAAATTGCCGGCACGCGCACATTAGTCTCGAAATCTAAGCGAACAAGGTTTGGTAGGGGGTTTGGTGGTACGGATCACGCTTTTTACGCTACGCCGGACAGACGGTGCTGCTGAGCGCTCTGGGTACGCAGCTACAAAACGACGGCGTCTTGGGGGCCGCCTGATCAGGCGATCAGTGCAAGCGTTTGGCTGCGCGTGGGTCTGGATCAGGTGTTCGGCCTGCAGGGCCAGTTCGTCGAATAGATGATCACGGTCTTTCTCCGCGTCGCCCATGGCTTGAGCACCGTGTTGCTTCACCAGATAGCTGTGAATCTGCCGGACCTCCTGAGACTGGAAAATCGGCTGCAGGTCCTGCACCGCCACCGTGCCGCTAGATGCCTGGCTCCGGGTGTTCATCACCACTTGTGGGCCGCGAGCCGCTAACGGCATGAAGCCCAGCGCTTCGAAGTACGGCACTTTGCCCGCCACGCACGCCACTTCCGCATGGGGATAACGCGCCATCATTGCCTCGGCCATGGCCCGGCCAATGCCCTGTCGGCGATGGCTGGCCTGGACCGCCAGATAAAGCAGCGCGCAGGCTTCGGCATCATCGACATAGGGCAGGTACAGCGCAAAACCCAGCAGGCTGGCCGGGTCGTCAGCATCCAGGGCCATGATCAGTTCGGGCTTGCCCGGCTGCGCGCCGTCCATGCTGTCCAGATAGCGATGCACCTCATAACCCACCACGTATTGATAGAGCTGATACAGCGGGTTGCTCGGTGGAAGCGATACCGGACTGATGTCACCCAGATAGTCCACTACCATCTGGAGCACCTGGCTCTTCATTGATTCCGGTGGCGGGGTGGTCAGGTGGGTGAGGGTGAACATAGTCGGAGGCTCTGGAATGATGCATAAGGGCGGCATTGTACCGGGCGAGGTGGAGGAGGCTTGGTGATTCTGCGTGCGTACTGATCGCAAGGACCGGCGATCTGCCAGTGGAAAATCCGCCGTTCGGTTTATGGTTGGTGGAGGCGACGGCGGCTATCTTGCCGATGCCGTGCCGTATCACGGTCGGTATTCCCCAGTCCCGAGCGGATTGGTTGTGGGAACAGGATGTAAACCACTACTCCCCGATTGGAGCTACACATGTTCAATAAAAAAACGCTACTTGCTCTCCTTATCTCTGCCGCTTCTGCCAACGCCATGGCGGCGGCCAGCGAAGCTTACGTAGACCAGACTGGTGATAACCAACAGGCTACCGTGACCCAGGCTGGCAGCACGCAATTGTCGTTGGTTTACCAGGATGGTGACGGCAACATCGGCACTACCGACCAGACTGGCTCGGACAACCGCTCCGGTGTCTACCAGTCGGGCAATACGAACCAGGCTGCTGTCACACAAAACAGCGTGAGCTCCGACTCCACGGTCGCCCAGGCTGGCGATTCAAACCAGGCCTTGATCGTGCAAGTAGCGTCTGACAATACATCCCTGGTCTTCCAAACCGGCGAAGGCAACGAGGCCCAGGTCACTCATGGCGGTGGCGGCCATCACTTCTCAATCGTGACTCAGGACGGCACAAGTAACGATGCCAACCTTAGCCAGGGTGGCAATGGGAACTGGTCGTTCATCACGCAGAGCGGTAACGACAACGTCGCTAACGTTGGACAATATGGCGACGGCAATCTGTCGAATGTATTTCAGGCCGGCGACGACAACGTTGCTACTGTCAACCAAAAAGACACCGGTATTGTTTCTGCAGAGCAGTTCGGAACAAGCAACGAGCTGCGTGTTACCCAAGGCGATTTAGCCACGGCTGACATACTCCAGGTTGGTGACGATAACTACGCTGAGATTGACCAGACAGGCAGCGGCAACTACGCCAATGTTGACCAAGATGGCCAGCTAAACGACGCCTTTATCACTCAATCTGGCATGACCAACGAGGCATATATTGCTCAAAGCGGCATGAGCAACACCGCCTTCGCCGTGCAGTCTGGTATGAATGATCACGCTTCGATCATTCAGGCTGGCTCCAGCAACTTGGCAACCATCACCCAGCAGTAAGTGCAATTGCAGTGATGCAAAGCCCGGCAAGTGCCGGGCTTTCTGCATTTAGTCCGTTGACGGCCCAAAAGGTCTGGTCACGCCGGTGTTATTCGGCGCGCCATTGTTCGCGTACAGCTTGAAGGCGTCAGCGAACAGAGCTCGCTGAGCGTATTGTTTTTTTTTGCAGCAGGCCTTCTCGCCGCTTCCTGTTGATAAATCTCGTTGCGCAGGGTGGCATTTGGCGGCCTTTTCCCATGTCTCATCCGGGCTGTCTCACTGGATAGGTTCGACCTCCCTTTGGAAGGTCTGGCTCAGAGCAGCACTCTCAAATTCTCCCTGAAGCTCCGCCACCAAGGCATCGACCTGACGTTGCGCCTGAGCCACCGAAGTAGCCAGCAGTTCGCCACCGAGTTCCTGCCCCTCGATCGCGATCTGGTGCATGCGGGTAATCCCGATAAAACCAAGCGCCGTCGCCAGGCTCGGCTCCAAGTGGTTCATGTGAGCCATCTCCCCGCCGGGGCCAAAACCTATGCCGCCCCTGGCGGTAAGAATGACCGCGTGTCGCGGCCGGTCCGCCAGCATTGGAACGTAGGGATCGGGCTGTATGCTTTCGTCGAACCCAATCGTCCGGCCCAGGCGCACCACTTGATCGATCCAGGCCTTGAGCGCCGCGGGCATGCCGAAGTTGTAGAGCGGCGTGCCGATTACCAGCACGTCGGCAGCGATCAGCTCATCCACCAGCTGGTCGCTTTCTGCCAGCGCCTCCTTCATCCACGGCTCGCGGCGCTCTTCGGGCGTGAAGGCTGCGGCGATCCAGTCGTGGCTGACGAAAGAGGGCGGGTTTTGGCCTATATCCCGATAGCTCACGCTGTCCTGCGCGCGGCGGGATAGCCATTGGCTGACGAAACGCTGGCTGATATTGCGGCTGTGAGAACCGTGTGCGTCCTTGCCGGCAAGGCCGGGGCGGGCGCTGGCATCGAGGTGCAGAAGGTGCGTCATGGTGGGTCTCCTCTGTAGATGAATTCACCTGTCATTCGCGGTAGACCCAGGCTAGGTTTAGGCTCTGTAGGCGACAAACGATGATTATTTCCGGGTACAGATGAGGAAAACTCAGCCATGGCGAACCGTCGATTACCTTCGCTTTCCGCACTGCGGGCCTTCGAAGCGGCCGCCCGCCATGAGAGCGCCAAACAGGCAGCAGAGGAGCTGTCCGTCACCGCCACGGCCATCAGTCACCAGATTCGTTTGCTGGAAGAATCGCTCGGTGTTGCGCTATTTCTGCGAAAGCCACGAAAGCTGGAGCTGACCGACCCGGGGCGTGAGTTGCAACAGACGCTGGAAACGGCATTCGACACCATCAGCGCAACGGTTGAACGACTCCGCGCGGGGCCCTGCCGTCAGGCGATCACGCTCAGTACCACTCCGGCTGTGGCGGTGCGCTGGTTATTGCCGTGGGTGTGCATGCTGCGCGATTCCCGTCCCGATATCGATCTGCGCTTCCACGCCTCGCATGAGCCGGTGGCGCTCGATGGTGCCACGGCGGATATCGCCATTCGCTATGGCGATGGCCGCTGGCCGGGGTTGGTGGCAGAAGAGCTGTTCGACAACACCTTCGTCCCGGCTTGCAGCCCATTGCTTGGCTTGCGCGATGCCGCCGAGCTACCCAAACACTCGCTGATTCACTTCCGTCCCCAGGGCGCGGCATCCGCCCCGATTCATTGGGCTTCGTGGCAGAAGCTGGCCAATGTGCCGGGGCTGGACGTCAGTGCTGGGCTGGTCTTCTCCGACGAAACCCACGCCATATCAGCCGCCATTGGCGCCCAAGGAGTGGCCCTGATGAGCCGTCAGCTGATTGAGGATGAGCTTAAGGACGGGCGGCTGGTGCAGCCGTTTGGGCCGGAGATAGAGGGCAAGCCGTTTCACCTCGTGTATCCGGAAAGCCGTCGGGACGATCCGACGATTCAGGCAGTGCGGGATTGGGTGATGGCGGTGCCGGGCGGGTTGTGTGAGTTGACGGGATGATACCGACAACGCCGGGCCGCGCTACGCGAGGTCCGGCCGTAGGGTGGAAAACGGCGAAGCCTTTTCCACGCGTATCTTCCAGGCTACTTGCTAGCTCTCCAGCGCGCTAAATGCACAACGAGGCGGAGGAAGACGCGGCGCGGTGTAATCGCGCCGCCCTTGCATCAGGTTCGGCGCGGTGCGATGAGCTCGCTTTTCAGGCCGATGATGATGCTGACGCACATCAGCAGCAGGACAAAGGTGAACGGGAAGCCAGTCGTTACCACCATGGACTGCAGGGCTTTGAGGCCACCACCCAAGAGCAGAGCGATGGCAACGAGGCCTTCGAACACGCACCAGAATACGCGCTGGGGAATTGGGCCGTCGTCTTTGCCGCCTGAGGTAATGGTGTCGATGACCAGCGAGCCGCTGTCCGATGAGGTGATGAAGAAAACGGCGACAAGCACGATGCCCAACAGGGACATCGCTTGAGTAAACGGCAAGAGGTCGAACATTGCGAAGAGTTTTACCTCCAGCGCTGCATCCGCCACCGCGCGGTAACTGTCATTGATGTATTGGTCGAAGGCGACGCCGGAAAAGATCGACATCCAGAGGATGCAGACGGCAGAAGGCACGATAAGCACGCAGATCATGAATTCGCGCACCGTGCGGCCGCGGCTCACCCGTGCGATGAACATCCCAACAAACGGTGACCACGAAACCCACCACGCCCAGTAGAACGACGACCAGCCCTGTGCGTAGTTCGCGTCCTCGCGACCAAAGGGCTGCGACAGTGCCGGCAGATAGGCGAAATAGCTCACGACCGAGTCCGCGACCCGCTCCACGATGGCGCCTGTCGGGCCAAACACGAACACGGCGACCAGCAGTACGAACGCCAGGATCATGTTGATTTCCGAGGCACGCTTGACGCCGCCTTCGAGTCCACGCAGGACGGAATAAGTCGCGATACCGGTGATCACCGTAATCAGCACGATTTTCGTCGTGTCGCTAACCGGAACACCATAAAGGAAGAACAGGCCCGCGTTGATCTGTTCGGCGCCAAGCCCAAGCGAGGTCGCAAGGCCGAATAGCGTCGCAAGCACGGCCAGAATGTCGATGGTATGGCCGACCCAGCCCCAGACCCGCTCTTTGAAGATCGGATAGAAGGTGGATCTTATCGCCAGCGGAAGGCCTTTATTGAAGGCAAATAGCGCTAGAGCAAGCCCTACGACGGCATAGATGGCCCACGCCTGAAGTCCCCAATGGTAGAGCGTGGCGGCAAGCCCGAGCCTAGTAGAGCCTTCCACATCGCCGGGCAATCCACCCAATGGAGCCCAACTGTCAGGGCTTCCGGCGTCCTCCGCTACGGAGCTCACGAAGTGCGTCATCGGCTCACCGACGCTCCAGAACAGGAGCCCGATACCCATGCCCGCCGCGAACAGCATGGAAAGCCATGCGAGTACGGAGAAATCGGGTTTCGCATTCACTCCGCCGAGCCTGACCTTGCCATAGGGCGACAGAGCAACCGCGATGGCGAACACCAGGAAGATGTTGGAGGCAAGGATGAATAGCCAGTCGAAGCGGACCGTCACCCAACTCATCGCGGCGGTGAAGATGCCGGTGGCGAAGTCTGGAAACCCGAGCGTGAAGATGACAAATATGATCGTCATCAGACCGGAGATAGCAAACACAGGGTTGTGGATGTCGACATCGAAGGGGCCGATGTTCGTGACTAGATTGTCCTGGCCGATCTGATAATCGGTGTCGATCAGATTCCCGCCTGGCGCCGGGATTTCGCTGGTATCGGCCATTGCTTGTTCTCCAGTGATGTTGAAACCTGTCCGTGCGCGCGTACTGCCCCGCGCTTGCTTTCCACCCTTGGTATCGGTATTGACGAGTTTGCTGGCCGTGAGGCCAACAAGAATAACCACGGTTCCGGCACCAGTGGTTCCTGCCTGCTTGTGCAGCCATCCTTACACAGGATTCATAGCCGAAACCGCTCCCCTTGCGACAGCGGCGTCTTTGTCACCGTCAACAGTGGCGTTTATTTCGAGCGTTCAGGGAACTGACCGGCCTTTGTTCGAATGCACGGCGTTTGGCCGGTTGCGGCGTGGATATGCTCCTGACTGCCCATCGATGCGTGAAGAGGGCGGTCTGCCGGAGCAAGCCTTCCCGTGCTTCCTTCGGGCTGGCTCGCGCGAGGCAGCCGAGCTAGCCATGCACCAATCCAGGCGGTTATCCGGACGGCTCGCGGCTCGTTCAGGCCGGCAGCGCCGAGCGTGGGCGCAACGTCCAACCGGCGTGTACCACCAGCGTTGCGATGACCAGTGCTCCGCCGTAGAGCGTCGCACTGGCGGGCATCTCCTGCAGGAAATACCAGGCCCACAGCGATCCCAGCACGCTCTCCAATAGATAGAAGAGCGCCACTTCAGCCGAGGGCAGATAGCGGGTCGCGTTATTGATCAGCAGCGTGGCCAGCGGCATCTGGACCAGACCCATGAGGGCCAATACCCAGTAGCTGGTGGCGCCCAGGCTAAACGGCTGGGAATTGGGTAGGGCAATCAGCGCGGCGGCCAACCCGCCGAGCGCGATCAGCGGCATCCGATCAATAGCCGGATGGCGGCGTAGCAGCGTGAGGTTGGCGCCCACCGCCGCCGAGGACAACAGCGCATAGCCGTTACCGGCCAGATCCGTCGGGGTGAAGGCGCCGGCGAATACAATCATGATCCCCAGCGCCGCCACGCCGATCGCCAGCCAGGTGTGCAGCCCCACGTGCTCGCGCAGGAAAAAGCGCGTGAACAGGGCGGCAAACAGCGGCGCCGTGCTGAGCACGACCACCACATTGGCAACCGTGGTGTGAATAACAGCCAGCACGAAAAAGATCGAAGTAAACGCCAGCAGCAGTGCGGAGCCAGCGCTGATCAGCGGTTGCGCCTTGATACTTGCCCGGCTTTTGGCGGACAGCGAGAACACGCCCAGGGCCACGAACATCAACAGCCCGCGCCAGAACACGATGTTCCAGCCGTCTGCCTGCGCCAGACGCACCAATAGGCCATCGAAGCTGAGTAAGACGATACCGCTCGTCACGAGCAACAAACCGCGTGCTGAATCTTTCAATCGTATTCCTCGGCGTGCCGCTGACCGGCGTCGTGGCCTAGCCCGGGCGCGCCCTTGAAGTAGGTCGTCCAGACGCTGCGACGATGATGGCCTTGGTTGTCTTCTCGAACCTGTCCAGAAGCGCCCCCGGGTGCTGCGGTTCGCGACCTGTATAAGTCATCACGCTAATGAACGACCGGGTCAAGCGATTGTTACGCTATCCCTTTAACTGAGATTTCGTGGCGGTTTTATTCGCATGCCATCCAAAAGAGAGGTTTAGCATTAAATAATAGAGCAAACTTACTGCGGTTATAATGACGAGCCACGTCAGCGTAGACAATGCGGGAATAATGCTTGTTATTTCAGTAAGCCCTTGTGGGCCTAATGCAACGGAAATAAATATCGCAACGCCAGCAGCCGATATGGTAACTGATGATAATAGGCAGCCTAATATCAACTTGTTTTTTTCTGTCTTATCTGGAGCTCTTTTGTTGATTGCTACAAATTGATTGGAGGTGACTATAGAAGCGCCCATAAGCATTGCTATGTTTGCTCCGGAGCCAAGGTCAATGTCGAAGCCGTGCGCAAGCACGTTAAAAAAGACCATCAATATTGTATTTAATAATGCAAATAGTCCTACATATTTAGCTACTGATACTTCGTTTTTTGATGTCATGGAACGTCCTTGTAGTGTATGTTGAATGGATAAGCTAGAAAAAATTCAGCTTTTGTAGTCTAGTTGCAAAGCGATCAATTGAATTGTGGTGGATGCTGGTGTGTCGTCTTCAATCTGCCGTGAGCTTTAGTAGGCCAACTGTCAAAAGTAGCCAAGTCATACCAGCAAAGCATAGCCACCAAGCTATTACCATGCGGGGTTTAATGAAGCGGGGCAAGTTGCGAACTTCGCTTTCCAAAAGGTCTCCGCGGTTTATGTGACCATTGAGGAACAATGCTAGCTGCCAAACTGCTGGTTAGAATAAAACGAGAGTAAAGACCGCTATTACCCCAGAGCATTTTCTGTCTTAGCACATATTCGCTGTTCGGTAACGTGTGGAGAATCGTGTCGAGATTTCGGTATGCCATGACAAGAATCATGAGCATGCCGGAGGACCCAATCACGAACGGAGCCAGAAGAAAGGCGATTTGGAAGTCTAAGGGCCAAGTTTCAAACCAAGCACTGAAATTTATCACTGGCTCCTTTTGAAAATTTTGTCCCCGGCCAGTTCTCCCGCCCAGCCATCACCGGCACCGCCAGCAACCGAAGCCGCCCGGCTACTACCAGATCGCAAACAATTCCATCTTCGCCACCCGAAGCTATTCCTATCGCAGCACAAATCGGTGGTGTATGAATCGACTGCCGGCCTCTTCAGCTTCCGGCGTACTTGATCAGGACAAATGCCAAAGAAAGCCACGCCATGCCAATAAATGCGAGCTTGGTGGACAACGTCATGATTCGCCGTAGCGAGGGTGGAAAGTTGCTGACATCGTTGGCATCGAGCACACCTTTACGGACGTTGAATTCTGAGAGGAGCAGGGCTCCGCTGAGCGAACTGACCAAGTAGCATCGCGAAGCCAGACTCGTTGTTCCCACAATATCCTGCTGTCTTGCCCAGGCGCTGTTTGGAAGCGCTGAGAGCATCGTGTCGAAATGCCGGGAACAGGCTATGTAGATACCAATGGCCACACCAGATAGTCCAATCACGAAAGGGGCCAGCAAAAAAGCAAATGCCAATCCAGGGTGCCATGTATCGATATCAAAATTCATGGCTGCATCCACTCGTACAATATTTCTCCGCCCTTTTCCCCGGATCCGCCGCCAATAGCTCCTCCCGCCGCCGAAGCTCCGCCTACTACAACTAGGGCGCAAATAACACCGCCGATACCGCCAGAGCCCAGTCCGATGGCTGCGCAAATAGCCGGGGCAGCGCCGCTCCCCATCCAAACGCCTACAGATCCACCACCCAACGCTCCAGCAACACTTCCCGTCTCTGTAAATCTAATCCTCTGACATGCCTGGGTCTCGCCGGCCTGACAAACCTCTTGGACTTTCAAGGCAGAGGCCGTGCCGCCCAGGGCAATACCTATATAGGTGCCGTTCTTGAGGTACTTCGCCGCCTTAGCAATTTCATTCATGTGGGTCGCGTATCCGGGAATCTGCCCCGGTGCGCCGCCTTTGCTCCAATGGTGCACCAAGCTACGGGTGGAAATACCGAGGTCCTGGCGCAGGGTTGGGTAGTTGCCCAGTCCCAGTTGCTTGCCGAGAAAGGTCGCCTTCAGCTGATTGTCGAGCTGTCGGTATAGCTGTTGGCGGGACGTGAAGAATAGCTGGCTGCGTAGATGACCATGCGCTGCGAACTCGCGCTGATGAAGGTATTCGATATCGCGCAGCGTGTTCTCGATTTGCTTCAAGCCGTTCCCGAGCACGTCAGTGCCGAGCCCCAGCGACCCGCTTGCGCCACCCACCATCAAAGCGATTTCGGCTTGATGGTCAGCCATGAAATTGGCTTCGCTCTCGCTCAATGACTTCAGAGCCGCGCGCACCTCGGCGGCAGCCGCCATTAGGTCAGCTTCTTCACGTGAGCACGCGGCTGGGTTGATCAGGTTGCCCAGGACGAACATTTCCCCGGCTTTGAAGCCTTTCGCAAAGGTTGGATTCAGCGCCTTGATGCGATTGACCAGGTGTTTGTGAGGCGCGTCGGCGAACAGCCTGGCAAGCACCCGCTCGCCGGACATGCTGCGCGGCACCCGGTAGAAGCCGGGCGGCAAAGCCTCGGGAACCTTGAGCATATCGGGCGGCGGCCAATCCGATAGTTCTGGAGCGGCTTCGACCTTTTGCTCCCAGGCGGCAAAGGAGGCGCCACCGCTACCGGGCTTGCTCTTCGGCATCTCAGCCTGTCGGCTCCAGCCACGATCAGGCAGCCAACTTGAATCGCGGCTGCCAGTGCTGTCAGGCTTCCAGCCGGTGTCCAGATCCCACCCCTGATCGAACGGGTAGGCTGCGTCTTTGAGGGTGTCCGTCCCCATGAAAATCTTCCTTGTGCTGTCGAATCAGGGGCAGTCTATCTGTATGAGGGCCTCGGCTAATCAGCGCTTGTTCACGAAAGTTGCGCGTGACGCTGCCAGTGGCTATTTCGTTCGGAGTCAATACCTGCCTGTCACTGTCGCTTCTTCCGCCCACTTCGCACGTCGTGCAAAGGCGAAGCTGTCGGTAGGGCTGACGGAAGTGAGGCAGGACCCAGTGATAGGGCCAGGAAATAACTAGTGCCCAGGACTGCTTAGCCTCGCTCAACTTCGTGCAGAAAACTCTCCAGAACCTTTCGGCTTTGAGCCAGCTCTGCGGCCTTCTGATCGGCAACGCGGATTTGCTCATACAGGACGTTACGCAGCTCGTCACAGGGCTCGAACGCCAAGCCTTCGCCTCTCACGCATGGCAAGAACTTCAATATGGTCGCTAGGGTCATGCCGGCCGCGCCCAGTAACCTTATGCGCTCGACGGTGCGTAATTCTTCCGGAGCATAATCGCGATACCCGCTGGCTGTGCGTTTGGGTTTCAGCAGTCCTTCGCCTTCGTAGTAACGGAGCATTCTGACACTGACGCCAGAACGCTTGGATAGCTCGCCTATTTTCATCGTTTGTTTCGCCTTGACTCTGACAGCGCTGTCAGAGTCGATGATAGGGGCTCGATCAACTGAGCACCATCAGGAGCTGTTCTCATGGCGACCCAACCGAACCCTTACCCTTCATTCATCAATGGTCAACCTGTCACCGCGTTGCAACTCAACCCGCTGGCTTTTGCTGGGTTTGCACACTTCACGGCGATGCAGGTGAGAAACGCCAAGGTCAAGGCGCTGGATCTTCACCTGGACCGTCTGCGCAATGCCTCCCTGGCGTTTTTTGGCCGGGCGCGTCTGATGAGCTTCTGCGCTCATACATTCGGATGGCGATTCAAGAGGGGGCGAGAGACCAGTCGCTGACGGTCACCGTCTTCTCTCCCCATGGCGAATTCACCGCCGATAGCATGGATGTTGAGCCTGGCGTGCTCGTGCGTACCGCCGCTCCGTCTGATGGACCGAAAGGCCCGTTACGCTTGAGTGCCATCGCGCACCAGCGGCCTCTGGCCACGATCAAGCATGTCGGCGAAGTAGGCAAGACCTACTACCTGCACCAAGCTATACGGCAGGGCTTTGACGATGCGGCGTTTCTCGATGATCGCGGGCATCTGAGTGAGGCCACCATCTGGAACCTGGTGTTCTGGGATGGAGATACGGTGATCTGGCCCCGGGCCGAAATGCTGAAAGGCACCATGATGGGCATGGTTCAGCGTCAACTTGCACGCCTGAATGTGCCGCAGCGCCACGAGTTCATCACGCTTGAACGCCTGAACGAACTCTCCGGTGCGGCGGTGATGAACTCATGGACGCCGGGGATTCCCGTTACCGCGATCGCCTCCCATACCATTGACGAGGCAAGACCTTTCATCGAGCTGCTGCACAAGGCCCACGAGGCTGAGCCAGCCGAGTTTCCCTAAGAATGGCTGGAGACATTGCCCCCTGATATCCCGCCGGCTTTGGCGGGTTCCCTCGTTGCTCGAGGGGCACCGAGCGCTGCTTAACCTGTTAGTCGGGTCGAGGAAAACGTGAGCGGAAAGAGGACAGGAAAATAAATCTGTCCCCTTTTCCAGTGATGATACGAGCACTCTTAATGTTATTCCTAATGCACATGAGCAGGTTTTTATCGAGCCGGGATTACAAGCACTTCATGGACGCGGCTGGCCTGAGCGCCGCCGACTTTCTCGCCCCCACCGATCAAGAAGATTCGGTCATCTACCGTCGCGGCACCGAGTCCATGCCGCGGCGTAGGCAGAGGGGGAAGCTCCGACCATTTGTCCTCACCCGGGTCGTAAGCCCAGGCTTCGGCGAACACCTTCTTGTCTGGCACCCACTGTTCCCCACCGAAGACGTACAACCGTCCTCCATGCGCTGCAGCTGCCAGGCCGCCTCGGGCCTGAGGCATCGGTGCTTTGACCTCCCAATGGTCGCTGGCAGGGTCGTAGACTTCCAAGGTTGCCACGTTCACCTGGCGCAGACTGCCATCTGGCTCCTTCAATGCCTGGCGCCCGCCGACGACGTAGATTTTGGCGTCGATGACAGCAGCAGCGGCGCTATTTCGGGCGCTGGGCGCGTCTGCGGTTCGGGTCCATTGGCCGGTCAGTGGATTCAGCACGTCCGCGCGAGCCGTATCAGCATGGTCATTGAAATGCGAGGCACCAGGCGTTGCAGCGGCACGCCCGCCAATCGCATAGATTTTTCCATTCACGTTCGCCACCACGCCTTCGGCACGCGCCACCGGCAAGGCTGGGCCCGTGGACCAGCGGTCGGCGCGGGGGTCGTAGACAAACACGGTGGCCTGCGCGTACCAGAAGGGAAATCCGCCGGAGAATCCCCCAACGCCATAGATCAGCCCTCCGGCTTCGGCAAGGGCAATGTGGTGCCGCGCCTCGGGCAGCGGCGTCAGCGGGGTCCAACGGTCCGACTTTACGTCATATGCTTCGAAGTGCGCCGAGAAGCCCGTTGGAGGAGTCAGTACACCGCCTGCGACATAGACATTGCTATTCAACACGGCTGGATAGATTTCCTGGCGCGCTAGGGACGCGTCGGCTGCACGTGACCAGCGAAACGATGTGCCCGCTTCTGCATTTAACTCCGCCGAGGCTTTGTCAGGACTTGCCGCGAGTGCCACAGCAAGCAGCACTGGAAAAATCGGTTTCAAAATAAGGACTCCTTTAGTTTTTGGAGTGAGCTGTAGGCACATATCCGGCGGAGGTTTCCGATTGTCCTGGGAAATCCAGATCAGGCCTGTGGCGGGAATTGGTTGAGCTGGAGGAAAAGGCCGAACCAGTCCTCCAAATGCCATGTGGTGGTGATGCGCCCTCCGTCGAGGGAGTGAAACTCGTGCAGGCGAAAGCTCACCTTCTTGCCGGTGGGTGCGATGCGGAAGAGTTCACCCTGATGCGTGCCGCTGATTTCGGCGCGCACGGCAGTCCGTCCGGGCTCCTGAACCATGTCGTGGACGGTGACCTCTACGTCCGGAAACGCATGGATGACACTGCGGATGATGGACTTGATACCTTCCGGCCCAGGCCCTTGGCCCGGCGCCAGCGGAATGTCATCCCATGCAGGCGCGAGGACTTCATCCACCAAATCGGGATTTTTGTCACTGAACGCGCGATAGAAGGTTTCCACTGCTAGTCGCTCAACGCGGAGTCGGTCGGAGACGTTAATGCCGGATGTATTCATGGTCGGTGCTCACTGGGTGATGCGGATAGTGGCATCGTGTCGTTGTTGGTAAAATCCGTCTAACAAATAATCGATATAAATGCATATTTGATTTATGAATTTTCACGGCATTGACCTAAACTTGCTGGTGGCCTTCGACGCCTTGATGAGCGAGCGAAACGTGAGTCGCGCTGCTGTCCAAGTTGGCGTGAGCCAGCCCGCCATGAGTGCGGCGTTGTCGAGGTTGCGAAAGCTCTTCGGTGACCCGCTATTCCTGCGTAGCGCCAAAGGCTTGCTGCCCACCCCGCGCGCAAGGGATCTGGCCGAACCGATCGCGCAAGCCTTGCTACAGATCGAATCCACGCTCGTGGAGAAGCCCACGTTTTTACCCGGAAAGGCAGCGTTGACGTTCAAACTGGGGCTATCGGACTACCCGGCCTTCGTGCTGCTGCCCTTGCTGCTGCAAGCGCTTGCGGAGATAGCGCCCGGAGTGTCTTTGAACGTACATGCGTTCACGGACCGAGATCACGCTGTCGATCTGTTGGATGCAGGCGTGATCGACGCGGCCATCGGCGTGCCGCCAACACAGGCCGATGGCCGGATACTAACGCGTCGGTTACTCAGGGACGAGTTCGTCACGATTGTCTCCAGCGGTCACCCGGCTGCCAGGCATGGGATGACCCTGAGAAACTATCTAGATCTACCGCACGTTCTCGTGTCTCCCGAAGGGGAGTTATACGGCCTTGTCGATCAAGCGCTCGCGCAGCAGGGCAGGAAACGCAAGCTCGGACTGACGCTCCCACAGATGTTTGCCGTACCGGCGATCGTGGCGCGAACCAGCATGTCGGCCACGGTATTGAAGCGGGTTGCTCGCTACTCGCCGGCTGGGCAAGAACTGATGTTATTTCCGCCCCCGGTCCAGCTGCCCGAGGTCGTATTCGACCTCATCTGGCATAGACGCAGTGATTCTCATCCTGCTCAGTGTTGGCTCAGGAACTTTATCGACGAGCAGGCTAGGTTTCTGTAACGACCAATCAGCTAAAAGTGCAGTTTCGAGAATCCGCTTATGTTCAATGGGCTAGGGCGTTTGTTCGCTTTCGCAAGCGTCGCCATCCTGCGGAGATGGGAGCGGCCGAAGTCGAGCATTTTTTGACTCACGTCGTGTTAGAGCGGAATGTATCGGCCTCGATCCAGAACCAGGCCATACGGCAGGGCTTTGACGATGCGGCATTTCTCGATGATCGCGGGCATCTGAGTAAGGCCACCATCTGGAACCTGGTGTTTTGGGATGGCGAAACGGTGATCTGGCCCAGGGTCGAAATGCTGAAAGGCACCATGATGGGCATGGTTCAGCGTCAACTTGCACGCCTGGATGTGCCGCAGCGCCACGAGTTGATCACGCTTGAACACCTGAAAGAACTCTCCGGTGCAGCGGTGATGAACTCATGGACGCCGGGGATTCCAGTTACCGCTATTGCCTCCCATACCATTGACGAGGCAAGACCGTTCATTGAGCTGCTGCACAAGGCCCACGAGGCTGAGCCGGCCGACTTTCCCTGAGGATGGCTGGAGAGATTTTGTCCCAGATAACCCGCCCGGCTTGGGCGGGTTCCCTTATTGCTCCAGGGGTCCGAGCGGTGCTTAACCTGTTAGTCGGGTCGAGGAAAACGTGAGCGGGAAGGGAGCAGGAAAATAAATCTGTCCCCTCTTTCTCGTTAGTCCGCTGGTTTGATTATTGCCCGAACGAACCTGGAGGGAATCTGTATAACGCGACCGTCGTCGCGCCGCAGTATCAATGTCTCGCCAAGGGCCCATATGACGTGGATGTCATTCATCGCACAGGCTGCATCCAAGGGCAGGTGCTCCACTTGCTCGTCACAGTAGTCCCGGTCCAAGAGAATCGCTTCGGCTTGAAAGTTACCCAGCCCCAGTGCACGTACCGTCTTCTCGGGCAAAGTAGTTAGCAGACCGCTGTAGAGCGCAATCAGCAGTGCGAAGAAAATGGAGAAGTGCAGGGCTGCGTTCCAACCCGCAACGAAAACGAACGCGCACAAAGCTGCTATGAGCGGAACGACTAAAACTACGGCTACGTAGATTGCCCATTTCCACACGCCGATCTCAAAGCCTCCAATGATCGGAGCGGATTGACCGAGCGTAAAGGTCGTCAGAAGGCCTGCAATCATCACCCCAATGTCTGCTGCCCACATGTATCGAAGAAAGCTGAACGGCTTCAGTTCGAAGACGATTTGGATGATCAGGCCAAACAAAAGTGTTACCACTATCGGGACCAGAACGACTGATAACGGGAATAGTGATGGCGCCAGGATTAGCATGGCCATCAGGCCTAACGTGCAAGCTATGAACGGCCCCCAAAAAACCAGGCTTCCTAGTTTTAGAACCCACCAACCTCGACGGTCTTCCAGATACGGCAGTGAGTACTTGAGATCGCCTTTGACCTGCTTGTGCTGGAGAAATTGGTAATAGATCCATATGCCTGGACTAAACAAGGCCAAGACAAGCAAGCCGATAATCGTGAATCCAATAGCGGCCGCGGCGATCAATAGCGAGGAAAATTGGAAAAGATCGAAGCTCGGATAAAACTGATGACGGTAGAAATAGAAAGACAAATATCGCGAAGCCGAACAGTGGTGGCCCGGCCTTGAGAATGATCGATATATGCCGATTGAGGAACGCGCTGGATGATTCAAGAAAGCGGTCAAACACCTCTTCATCTGACGCTGGCTGGTCGATCCATCGCTGTTGCATCACGTCATCCTTGAAGCCGATTCGAAGGCGGCCACGCTACGGGAGCGCGCGGAGCGCTGCAATATACATCGCGCGGAATGCGTTAGTTCTTACCTTGGGTCACAGCATATGGGCTTGTGCTTAAGGCATTGGAGCAGGCAGCTTTTCCCCGCCCCAGTCGCTGGGATAAACCCCAGCCCTGACGGCACGATGAAAGCTGGAGTAGGGCCAATCGGCGACGCGGGTAACCCAACCATGCTTCAGCGGATTTAGGTGGACATAGTCGACGTGATGGCGGTAATCGCGTTCGTCACGAATCAGATGCTCCCAATAGCGCCGTTGCCAGATCCCTCGCTCACCACGGGATCGTTGCGTTGCGGTCAGTACCTCGGTTTTTGGCAGGCGTCTGGCGAAGGCGAATTTGATGACCTTCCAGCGTAGCGCGAAATCAGCGTCGCCTTCCGGCAGCGTCCAGACGCAATGCATGTGATCCGGAAGGACAACCCAGGCATCGATATGAAACGGGTGGCGTTCCCTGGTGGCCCGCACCGTCTCGCGGAGAAGGTCGATGTGACGGACAAGAAGATCGCTTCGGCGATTACGCAAGTTGATCGTGAAGAAATAGGTTGCGCCCGGCACTTGGGCGCGGCGGTATCGGGACATGCGGCTCATCCTTGAGCGTTGTGTTGGCGGTAAGTCCGTATTGGTGGATAAGAAAACGTTATCCACCCTACGCCATCTCACCCGCCCACACCGTCGACGCATCGACGTTGCCGGAGCGTAGGGTGGGAAACGGCGGAGCCTTTTCCACGCGCCTCTTCCAGGCTACCTCGCTGTTCCCTTGTCGCTCAGTTGCGGGCAAACAAGTCGTCTATTTCGTCGATGTAGCTGTGTTGCCTTGGATAATTTCTGGAATAATTTTGTTCGTCGGGAGAAAAGTAATTATCCCTTCGTGAGAATACATCATAGGCATCGGTTATGGATGAGTGGTCTATGTCCCAGTCAATTCCTAACTCAGCGAATTTCTCTACTATAATTGTCGAGAGATTTTCTTCTGCGGATTGAATGTCTATATAGCCTTGATGGCCGAAAACCCTGCTGTCTTCAAATTCATCGTGCGCATGTTCTTCGAAGTAAGCAATGATTGCTTCCTCTAGATGACAGCGCAGCACATCCACAGGGGTGTCATTAGGCAGTTCTTTGTACATGGACAGCAAGCTTCCGAGCTCATCGATAGTCGGTGATTTATCACACGCTTCGATTACGAACTCAATCGCCCTCTCAGTGGTAATAATTTTTTTTGGTAAAGCTAGCTTGAAAGCGAGAGCCGTGAACTCGAAGTATGTAGGTGTTGGTTCTGAGCAGACAAAAGCTATTGCTCTATCCAGTACCGCCGAAACGTTATGGGTGACAGCATGATCGGCTATATTTACCACTGCGTTGGCAATATATTCCGGGTGATAACCAGCAAAGTCTAGTCGCGATGCATGGCGCAGTATTTCTAGTCGGATGCTTTGGTGCGTAGAGGCGGAAATTATTTTGTTTGAGGCTAGGTTTTCTAGAGTTGAAAGTGATGAGTTAGATCTAAGGCAAATGAAAGCCGATCGTAGCGTTGGAGTATCGTGCGAGTATCTTTTTAATAGATAGTCGCCTAGCGAAGGGTTGAATAGGTCAAAAAAAACGTCGCTGGTTTTAGGTTTTATAATTCTATTGAGCAGCGAGCCGGTTAAATGCCTGGTATTTGTCACAAAGTCTCTGCGGCCGCTTAGGCTTGAATTCTCCGGTAAAGATATGTATCGAGAATATGCTTCTGATAGATCAGCTTCAGAAACTGCTCTTCCATTCAGGGAAACTATGAGAGTCAAAGCTCTAGAGAAATCGTCTTGTTGCGCGTTAAAAGGGTTCTCCCAGACATCGATTGGATCTCGAAGTGTTTTAGTTATATAAGTCCAATATTCCGAGGCGGGGACGTGGGTTATTCTTTCTGGATCGAGAATGAACCTAATGAGGCGGGGATTGAAATTGCGATGGCTAATTATTGTTCGGTAGCGTTTGTCTAAGTATATTTCATCCATGTGCTCGGCGCTTATTCCGGAATGCCACATGTGGTTGTATAGTATTTTTGCCTTGTCTATTTCTGTCAGTTGGCTTGCTGATAGTTCGTATTCATTCTTGTCGATATTTTGGCTTTTGAACAAGTCAATTAATATCTTCCCTTGGTTCAGGATGGTGCTTCTTGAAGTTAATATGAATCTTTTTGAGCTCTTGTCTTTGGATATTCTTCGCATGAAGTTAACGATATGGCTGCCTTCGTGGCCAGACAGGGCTTCAAGATAATTTCTTCCAAGAAAGTCGTCGAAATAGAAAGCTTGTTTTTTTTCTATTTCGAATAACGACTCGGCTTCTCTGATCTCATCTGATATCTTTATTACTTCAAAGTCTTGAGTTGCGTAACTTAGACATAGCTGTTCAGCGAGAGTGGTTTTTCCGATCCCGGGCTCGCCTGTTATTATAACAGTGCCTAGCTCTTCAAGTTTCCGAATGGCATTTTGGTGATTGGATGTCAAAACATATATTTGAGAGTTAGCAAGTGCTTCTTCTAATGCGAAAGAGCTTCTATCTGCTATTGCTTTATTTAGTAGGTGTTTTAAGACAGTAGTACTGCTGATCCAAAGCTTGTAGTGCCTGAGTTCGATCTCGCTATTTTTAGAGAGGAGATCGTTTAAATCTTCTCTTCCAAAAATGTCGCTGTCATTTGTGATGTGCGGGGCCAGCGCAGTTTGTAAAAGTTTTTTGTCTGCTCTTGATAATGGATTGGAGACTGCCAAGAAATAACGGGTGGGATTCAGTTTTTCTACTTTTGATAATTCTTTGGTTCGGAGATGTCTAATCAGTTGCTCTATAGGCGTATTTGCCCAATGTTTGCATTGAATTATCATCTCTTCTGTTGGTGCGGTAAAAAATCTTCCGTCAACGCCGGAGTCTCGGCCTGGTTTGAAGCGCTCGAAACGTTTGCCTAGCTGGGAGCCTATTAGATCAACACATAAAGCTTCGAACTCTTTGTCATTTAACGCTTTAAAATCATATTCTTGCATACGAGTCTCAACGATCCTTACAAAGACTGTATGCGAAAAGCCCCGCTGAAGGCGGGGCTTTTCGCTTTATAGATCCGTCTTCTCAGTGGAGAAAGTCAATCCCAGCTCAAAGCCCCACCCGTCTGATACTCAATAACCCGCGTCTCAAAGAAGTTCTTCTCC
The DNA here is from genome assembly GCF_003325755.1 of Pseudomonas sp. SST3. The sequence continues at coordinate 137,225 of NZ_QORI02000008.1, forward strand.
TTCTTCAAGTCCATGATCTCGCTCATCCACGGGAACGGGTTGGTGGTGCCTGGGTACTCTTCCTTCAAGCCAATCTGCGTCAGACGACGGTTGGCGATGAACTTGAGGTAGTCCTCCATCATCGAGGCGTTCATGCCGAGCACGCCGCGGGGCATGGTGTCGCGGGCGTATTCGATTTCGAGCTGCGTACCCTGGAGGATCATCTGGGTCGCTTCGTCCTTCATAGCGGCGTCCCACAGGTGCGGGTTTTCGATCTTGATCTGGTTGATCACGTCGATGCCGAAGTTCAGGTGCATGGACTCGTCGCGCAGGATGTATTGGAACTGCTCGGCGGTGCCGGTCATCTTGTTGCGGCGGCCCATGGAGAGGATCTGGGTGAAGCCGCAGTAGAAGAAGATGCCTTCGAGTACGCAGTAGTAGGCGATGAGGTTGCGCAGGAACTCTTTATCCGTCTCGACGGTGCCGGTCTGGAAGGTCGGGTCGGAGATGGAGCGGGTGTACTTGAGGCCCCAGGAGGCCTTCTTCGCGACGCTCGGGATCTCGTGGTACATGTTGAAGATCTCGCCTTCATCCATGCCCAGCGATTCGATGCAGTACTGGTAGGCGTGGGTGTGGATCGCCTCTTCGAAGGCCTGGCGCAGGATGTACTGGCGGCACTCGGGGTTGGTGATCAGGCGGTACACGGCCAGCACGAGGTTGTTGGCGACCAGGCTGTCGGCGGTGGAGAAGAAGCCGAGGTTGCGCTTGACGATGCGGCGCTCGTCTTCGGAGAGGCCGTCCGGCGTCTTCCACAGGGCGATGTCGGCGTTCATGTTCACTTCCTGCGGCATCCAATGGTTGGCGCAACCATCCAGATACTTCTGCCAGGCCCAGTCGTACTTGAAGGGTACGAGCTGGTTGAGGTCGGCGCGGGCGTTGATCATCTGCTTGTCGCCGACGTGAACGCGGGCGGAGGCGCCTTCGAGGTCGTCCAGGCCTTCCTGGATGTCGAGGTCGTCCAGGGCTTTCTTGGCGCGGGCGACGGCCGCGGAGTCGTCAGAGGCGACGGCGCGGGCTTCTTCGACGGAGCCGGCGGCGTCCTGGTCGAGCTTGGCCGGCACGTCAGTATTTGCGGCAGCGGCTTGCGGTGCAGCCGACGTGGCGGTGGTGTCTTCTTCGTCGAATTCGTCCCAGCTCAGCATGGCGGTTTCTCCTGATTGGGGACCGGTCGTGGCCGGTCGGAAGTGTTTGGGTGGCTTTTGGTTTGCGCGCAAAAGCGGAAAAAAATTAATGGGCGGTGGGTGCCCGGTGCCGCCGCGGTGTTATCCGATGGATCGGAGCGGCGGCGGATCGCGAGCAAGCTCGCTCCTACAGGTGACTCAATCGCGAGCAAGGACTAGGCGTCCCCCTCGTCCTACGAAAAGCAAAAGCGGACGCAGCGGCGGCTCGGTGCAAGCGGTTTCCAGGGCGAGGCAGCGCTAGGCGCCTGGCGGGACGGAGCCCCTGAGCGTACGCATGTACGTGATGGGGGCCGGCCTGCCGGGCAACAACGCGCGGTCCGCTCTGGGGACCGCGACTTCCTTAACTACTTATTGGCAGGCTTCGCAGTCTGGTTCATCAATCGCACAGGCTTTTGGGACCGGTGCTGGGCCGGCGGACATTTCAGGTGCCGGGGCTGCTTTGGCCGGGGCGTTGCTGAAGCCGTCGCCGCTACCGTTGGAGACTGCGTTGAGCTTGCCGGTGTTGACGGTGGACTTCTCGGTGCTGGTCGCGGCCAGGGCACGGAGGTAGTAGGTGGTTTTCAGACCACGGTACCAGGCCATGCGGTAGGTCACGTCCAGCTTCTTGCCGCTGGCGCCGGCAATGTAGAGGTTCAGCGACTGGGCCTGGTCGATCCACTTCTGGCGGCGGCTGGCGGCGTCGACGATCCACTTGGTTTCCACTTCGAAGGCGGTCGCGTAGAGGTCTTTCAACTCCTGCGGAATGCGCTCGATCTGCTGCACGGAACCGTCGTAGTACTTGAGGTCGTTGATCATGACCGCATCCCACAGGCCGCGCGCCTTGAGGTCGCGAACCAGGTAGGGGTTGATCACGGTGAACTCGCCCGAGAGGTTCGATTTCACGTACAGGTTCTGGTAGGTCGGCTCGATGGACTGCGACACGCCGGTGATGTTGGCGATGGTCGCGGTCGGGGCGATGGCCATGATGTTCGAGTTACGGATGCCGTTCTTGACGCGGGCACGCACCGGGGCCCAGTCCAGGGACTCGGTCAGGTCGACGTCGATGTACTTCTGGCCACGCGCTTCGATGAGGATCTGCTGCGAATCCAGCGGCAGGATGCCCTGGCTCCACAACGAACCCTGGAAGGTCTCGTAGGCACCGCGCTCGTCGGCCAGGTCACAGGAAGCCTGGATGGCGTAGTAGCTGACCGCTTCCATGGACTTGTCGGCGAAGTCGATGGCGGCGTCGGAACCGTAGGGGATGTGCTGCAGGTACAGCGCGTCCTGGAAGCCCATGACGCCCAGGCCCACGGGGCGGTGCTTGAGGTTGGAGTTGCGCGCCTGCGGCACCGAGTAGTAGTTGATGTCGATGACGTTATCGAGCATGCGCACGGCGGTGCGCACGGTGCGCTCCAGCTTGGCGGTGTCGAGCTTGCCGTCGACGATGTGGCGCGGCAGGTTGATCGAGCCCAGGTTGCAGACGGCGATCTCGTCCTTGTTGGTGTTCAGCGTGATCTCGGTGCAGAGGTTGGAGCTGTGCACCACGCCGACGTGCTGCTGCGGGCTGCGCAGGTTGCACGGGTCCTTGAAGGTCAGCCATGGGTGGCCGGTTTCGAACAGCATGGAGAGCATCTTGCGCCACAGGTCTTTGGCCTGCAGGGTCTTGTAGTTCTTGATCTTGCCGTATTCGATCAGGGCTTCGTAGTACTCGTAGCGCTCCTCGAAGGCCTTGCCGGTGAGGTCGTGCAGGTCGGGTACTTCGCTTGGCGAGAACAGGGTCCACTTGCCGTCGTCGAAGACGCGCTTCATGAACAGGTCCGGAATCCAGTTGGCGGTGTTCATGTCGTGGGTACGGCGACGGTCGTCACCGGTGTTCTTGCGCAGCTCGAGGAATTCCTCGATGTCCAGGTGCCAGGTTTCCAGATAGGCGCAGACCGCGCCCTTGCGCTTGCCGCCCTGGTTGACCGCGACGGCGGTGTCGTTGACCACTTTCAGGAAGGGCACGACGCCCTGGGATTTGCCGTTGGTGCCCTTGATGTAGGCGCCCAGTGCACGCACCGGGGTCCAGTCGTTGCCCAGGCCGCCAGCGAACTTGGAGAGCAGAGCGTTATCGCGGATGGCGTCGTAGATGCCGCCCAGGTCGTCCGGCACGGTAGTCAGGTAGCACGAGGACAGCTGCGGACGCAGGGTGCCAGCGTTGAACAGGGTCGGCGTGGAGGCCATGTAGTCGAAGGACGACAGCAGGTTGTAGAACTCGATGGCGCGGGCTTCGCGCTGTTCTTCCTCGATGGCCAGGCCCATGGCGACGCGCATGAAGAAGATCTGCGGCAGCTCGAAACGCACGCCATCCTTGTGGATGAAGTAACGGTCGTAGAGGGTCTGCAGGCCCAGGTAGGTGAACTGCTGATCCTGCTCGTGGTTGATGGCGGCGCCCAGCTTGGCCAGGTCGTATTCCTTCAGGCGCGGGTCGAGCAATTCGAATTGCACGCCTTTTTCCACGTAGGCCGGCAGGGCCTCGGCGTAGAGGTCAGCCATTTCGTGATGGGTGGCCGATTCGGCGACTTCCAGGAAGCTCAGGGCTTCGGCGCGCAGGGTGTCCATCAGCAGGCGAGCGGTGACGTAGGAGTAGTTCGGCTCACGCTCGACCAGGGTGCGGGCGGTCATCACCAGGGCGGTGTTGACGTCGGTCTGCTCGACACCGTCGTAGAGGTTCTTCAGGGTTTCTTTCTGGATCAGCGCGCCATCGACTTCTTCGAGGCCTTCGCAGGCTTCGGTGATGATGGTGTTCAGACGGCCCAGGTCCAGCGGTGCCAGGCTGCCGTCGGCACGCTTGATGCGAATGCTCGGGTGGGCTTCAACCGGTGCGTCGACCGCGCCGCGCTTGCGCTCCTGGCTGCGGGATTCACGGTAGATCACGTAGTCGCGGGCGACTTTCTGCTCGCCGGAACGCATCAGGGCCAGTTCGACCTGGTCCTGGATTTCTTCGATATGGATGGTGCCGCCGGAAGGCATGCGGCGCTTGAACGTGGCAGTGACTTGCTCGGTCAGGCGGGCCACGGTGTCATGGATGCGCGACGAGGCGGAGGCATTGTTGCCTTCCACTGCGAGAAACGCCTTGGTGATGGCGACGGTGATCTTGTCATCGGTATAGGGGACGACAGTACCGTTGCGCTTGATCACGCGCAGCTGGCCCGGCGCAGTGGCGGCCAGGTCCAGCGTGCTGTCGGCTGCCTGCGGGTTCTCGCGAATGGACTCGTTCTGCATGGGGTCTCCGGATTCTCTCTGTCTCGGTAGCTCGTTAGGTGTCAGGGCCTTTCTTCAGCGGCCCGCGGTCTCGTATTGCATGAACCATGCCCCGGCGAGCGGGCGCATGGGTGTTCCAAAAAAGGGATGACTCGCGCGCGAGGGCGGCGAATCGAATGTCACGAAGAATAGTCACGACTCATGCAGATCACAACTCTAAAACACTACATGTAGTGTGACGTACTCATCGGCTCCACCATTGCTGGACTTGAGCGAAATCAACGTCGGGCTAGGCAAGCCTGGGGCTTGCGGGGGTAGATTTTCTGCACCCAAGGGGTGTTGGCCGGCAAAAGAACAAGGCAAAACTTTTTTGCTTGCTTTTTTCGGCGTTTGTGTCTGCTGGGCTGTTTGCACCCTACATATAGGGTTGAAACGGCCAGGAGCGACACGATAGTGGCGCCTCAGAGCTAAAGCAAGGCGCCCAGGATGAACAACCTGTGGATAACATGTGGGCGATTTGTGGGCGAAGGGCCGTTTCCGGAGGCGAGACCGCAGTGGCAAAGGGCTGCACCGCAACCCGACGAACTACCGAGTATTTTCAAGGATTTGCAGCGCGATTTCGGTACGGCCCTTAACACTATATGTTGTGTTTTTTGCAAGTCCTTTCGAGGGGCTCGTCTGGCGGGTTTGCTTGAGTACAATGACCCGCCCCTCGACGGGCGTGGCGGTGCTGTTGCGGAGGCGCAAATGGATCAAGAGGCTTGGCGAATTCTCATCGTCGAAGATGATCAGCGGTTGGCCGAGCTGACCCGGGAATATCTCGAAAGCAATGGCTTGCAGGTAACGATCGAAGCGGACGGTGCTCAGGCAGCCGAGCGGATCATCAATGAGCGACCCGATCTGGTCGTACTCGATCTGATGCTGCCAGGCGAGGACGGCCTGTCCATCTGCCGCAAGGTGCGAGACCGCTATGACGGGCCGATCCTGATGCTGACCGCCCGCGCCGACGATCTCGATCAGGTGCTCGGCCTGGAAATCGGCGCAGACGATTACGTTTGCAAGCCGGTGCGGCCGCGGCTGTTGCTGGCGCGCATTCGGGCGCTGCTGCGCCGGCGCGAAGGAGCGGAGACGCCCACGGCAACGAGCAGCAAACGGTTGCAATACGGCCCGCTGGTGGTCGACAGCGCGCTGCGCGAGGCCTGGCTGCGAGGCGAGGGCATTGAGCTGACCGGGGCGGAGTTCGATTTGCTGTGGTTGTTGACCTCCAATCCCGGGCGCATCATGTCCCGCGAACATATCTTCACCGAGCTGCGTGGGATCGAATACGACGGCCAGGATCGCTCGATCGACGTGCGTATTTCACGTATCCGTCCGAAGATCGGCGACGATCCGGATCATCCCCGATTGATCAAGACGGTGCGCGGCAAGGGCTATCTGTTCGTATCCGAAGCGGCTGAAGCGCTGCAGTGAATTCAATCTTCCTGCGCATCTACGGCGGCATGCTCGCCGTGTTGGTGCTGGTCGGGCTGCTGGGCGCCGGCGGTCTGCATCTACTCAACGAGGTGCGTGCCGACCGGCACCGCGAGGCGCTCGCTGGCGGCACCTTTCGCCTGATGGCGCACAACATGAGCAGCATGACGCCGATCGAGCGGCGCCAGGCAGCCAATCTCTGGGGGCGTTTGCTGGGCATACCGCTGCGGGTCCGTACGCTGGGAGACCTCAGCCTGGAAAGCCGATTGGAGACCCGGCTGCTGCATGGGCAGGTGCTGGTGGAGCAAATGCGTCCGCACAGCGTTACGGTGTTCTCCCTGGTCAGCGCCGAGGACCGTCTGGTGCTGACCGGCGAGGTCGAACAGCTCAGTGAGCAACTGGCGCGCGCGACCATCTATCTGCTGATCGACGAGCTGATCCGCTATCCCGAAGATGAACAACCCCAGCGCCTGGCTGAACTCAAGGAGGTGCGCGGTTTCGGTTATCCACTGGAACTGCTGACCCGTAACAGTGCCAGCCTCGATGACGATCAGCGCCGACGGCTGGATGAAGGCGACACGGTGATGGCGCTGGTCGGTGGTGGCGAGGCCATTCGGGTATTCGCGGCGATCGCCGGGACGCCCTGGATCATGTCCATGGGGCCGCTGTACCAGTTAAATCCCTATCCGCCGCAATTGCTGGTGCTGATCGGCGTGCTCGGCCTGTCGCTGATCGGGCTGATGGTCTACCTGCTGGTGCGTCACCTGGAGCGACGTGTGCGTGAGGTAGAAAGCGCCGCCACGCGTATCGCCGGTGGGCATCTGGAAGCTCGCGTGCCGGATGCCGGCACGGATTCGGTCGGGCGGCTGGCGAAGGCATTCAATGGCATGGCCAGCCACCTGCAGCGCCTACTGGCGGTCCAGCGGGAAATGGTCAGTGCGGTGGCTCATGAGCTGCGCACGCCGGTCGCGCGGTTGCGCTTCGGGCTGGAAATGGCCGGTTCGGCGCAAACGCCGGAGGCGCGAACCCGGTACCTCGACGATATGGACGGCGACATCGACGACCTGGATCGTCTGGTGGACGAGATGCTGGTGTACACGCGTCTTGAGCGCGGTTCGCCGGAACTGACCTTTCAGAGGGTCGACCTCCGTGCGCTGGTGGATCAGGTCATTGGTGAGCTGGCACCCCTGCGGCCAGACGTACGGGTAGAGCGCGGGCCCTGCGTGACGTTCGATGACGGCGGCAGCCTTGTCGAGGCCGAACCGCACTATCTTCGCCGTGCCTTGAGCAATCTGGTGACCAACGCCATGCGCCATGCTGAAACGCGGGTACAGGTGAGCTTCACTATTGATAACGAACGGGCGCAGCTTGCCGTCGACGATGATGGCCCGGGCGTGCCAGAGGAGGCGTGGGAGAAGGTCTTCGCGCCGTTCCTGCGCCTGGACGACAGCCGCACCCGCGCCTCTGGCGGGCATGGCCTCGGGCTGTCCATTGTCCGGCGGATCACCTACTGGCACGGCGGCCGCTCGCAGATCGGCCACAGCGAACTGGGCGGCGCTCGCTTCAGCCTGGTCTGGCCGCGCAAACAGTCGGGATAGTTCTGAGGCATCGGTGCGAATCGATTCATCGAGACTGCAAAGAACGACATGCGGATGATGGGTTGCACCGATTGGCGTCGATGTCCTGCCGGGTGGGTCGTCATCAGCCGTCAAGCCGGGGGCGAGGGTTTTCGACGATGTTCGCGTTCTGAGGCGGCCGGAATGCTGACCAGACTGAGCAGGTAATCGTCGAACTGCACGAACTGGCCTTCCAGTTCTGCGCCGGTTCTCCATTCTTCCGAGAGGTCATTGAGCAGGCGCAGACGCGCGTTGCCGTCTGTGTCGTGGTGGGTCAGTTCGGCCTCCTGAAAATAGAAGCGCGTCTTCACCAGCGGATAGAGCGCCTTGAACAGGCTTTCCTTGATCGAAAACGTCAGCGTCACCCGCATTGCCCGCTGCGCGTCATCGAGCCCGGCATAGCCTTCCAGCTCCCGCGGCGTGAGAATCTCAGCGGCCAGCCGGTCGGCCCGAGCGACGGGCAGCATCTTCTCTACATCGAGGCCAAGTCCGCGCCACTGATCGCTCCGTGCCACGACCACCGCGGCCCAGCCGGCGCCGTGGGTAATCGAGCCGACTATTCCGGACGGCCAGCAGGGCGAGCGGTCTTCCGCGGTCGTCGGAATGCCCGGCACGCCGGTAACCCTGCGCAGGGCTTCGTAGGCGCAGATGCGTCCGGCGAGAAATTCGGTCTGGCGCTTGCTCACCGCCCTCATGGCAGGAATGCCCCAGCGGTCGAAATCCTCCGGGTCGAGCAGGTCCGGTTCGAAGCGAGTGCTGATCAACTGCACACCCGACAAGGCAAGCGGCAGCGGCCAGTGATCCCGCAGTGGCGTGCAGCAGGCGGGATGTGGGGGATGGGAATTCATGGCGCTAGTGTGCCTCACTACCGGGCCCTGTGCAGTTCCGGAAATGCACTTCCCGTTGCATGGATCTCTTCGCGAGCAAGTTCGCTCCTACGCTGCCGAGGTTAGCGCCTGACCGTTTTGTAGGCACGAGCTTGCTCGCGAACCAGGGGCGCGCTGGCGGGGTGATCAACCGGCCTCGTGCACTACGTCCCCTCAGGCCGGGCGAGAATTTTCGGTGCGGCCTCGACGATCTGCCGCGACAGGTTTTCCATCCGTGGCGATTGCACCTTCCAGGTATGCCAATACAGCGAAATATCCAGCGGTGTGTCCGCGGCCAGATCGACCACCTCACCCTGATTCAGCGCATTGTGCAGCAGCAGCTCCGGCACCATGCCATAGCCCAATCCACAGCGAATCGCATTGAAACGTGGCTCTGAGCCTGGCACGTAATGGCAGGGATAGGCGCCTTCCGGCAGGCCCAGCTGGCGCAGCAGGAACGACGAGGTGAGACGGTCCTTGCGCGTGTAGGCGACTACCGGCGCCTTGCGCGCGGCATTGCGGGTCAGGCCATTGGCGAAGTGCTGCTGGCGAAACGCGGCGGATGCCACCAGGCGATAACGCATGCTGCCCAGTGGTTTGGCCGTACAACCACGCATGGGCTTGGGTTCGGTGCTGATGCAGCCGATCGCCAGGCCGGTTTCCAGCAGGCTGTAGGTATGGTCCTGGTCCTCGATGGTGAGATCCAGCAGCACCCGCTCGCGGATCAGCACGTCGGCCAGCGCCGGAAAGAACCAGGTGCCCAGGCTGTCGGCGTTAAGCGCGGCGACCACCACCAGCGGCGCATCGCTGCGCTCGGCGAGGTCCGCCATCAGGTCGGCTTCCAGCAAAGTGGCACGCTTGAGGTACTGCAACAACCGCTGGCCGGTCTCGGTTGGCCGGCACGGCCGGCTACGCACCACCAGCGCATTGCCCAGAGCACTTTCCAAGGCACGCACCCGTTGGGAAATCGCCGGTGGGGTCAAATGCAGGCGCAGGGCCGCCTGCTCGAAGCTGCCGGTATTGATGACAGCGCGGAAGGCTTCGGTCTGCTTCGGATCGAGATTCAAGTGGCTTCTTCCAGCTTAAGAAAATGTTTGTATAGCCTAAATTTACTTAGCTGAGTCGATTAAACCCGGGTCGGGCCCATAATGGCGCACCTTTCACTGTTATGCCCCGTTTGGAGTCTCGCTGTGACGCTGCTGCACATCATCTATCTGATCGCCATCACGGCCGAAGCCATGTCCGGCGCCATCATGGGCATGCGTCGTGGCATGGACCTGTTCGGTATCTGCCTGCTGGGCACCGTCACCGCGCTGGGCGGCGGCACGGCGCGCGATGTCCTGCTGGGGCATTACCCGATTGGCTGGATCGCCAACCCCGAATACCTCGGCTTTACGGTCGGCGCGGCGATTGTCACCGCCATGGTCGCGCGCCACATGCACCACCTGCGCCAGGTATTTTTGCTGGTCGATGGCCTGGGTCTGGTGGCCTTCACGGTGATCGGTTGCGGCGTGGCGATGGAGATGGGCGCGCACCCCACGATCGTCGTGCTGGCCGGCTTGATTACCGGCATATTCGGCGGACTGCTGCGCGACATCCTCTGCAATGAGGTACCAATGGTGCTGCAGCGCGAGCTGTATGCGACCGTGGCGCTGTTTACCGGCGTGCTTTACGTCGGCCTGTTGTGGCTGGGCGTCAGCAACTCCATCGCCTCGCTTGCCACGCTCTGTGCCGGCTTCCTGTTCCGCGTGCTGGCGATGACGTTCCAGTGGAGGCTTCCGCATTTTCAAGGGCGCGACATCCGCGGTCTGGACTGAGCGACAGCGACCCGCCCCAGGCGACAGGGGCGGATGGATCTCTCACGGTTGTCACTCGGCCGCTCTGGCAGGCAGATTCCCGCTCGGGGAGCCGCTACACTAGCGCTCTGGCCACCAGGGGAATGGATCCGTGCTGAAAGATCTAGGAATAAAGAGTCGCGTACTGGTGCTGATATTGCTGCCCAGCACGGTGCTGGCCGTGGCGCTCGGCATCTACTTCACCTGGATGCAGCTGTCGGAGATGCGCCACCAGCTGGACGAGCGCGGCAAGCTGGTCGCCGAACAGCTTGCGCCACTGGCGGCGCCGGCCATGGCGCAGGGTTATGGCAAGCGCCTGCAGCGAATCCTCAATCAGGTGCTGGACCAGCCCGATGTGCGCGCGGTGTCTATCCTCGATACCGAGCGCAACATGCTGGCCCATGCCGGGCCGAACATGATCACCCCCTCGCCGCCGACCGACCCGGAGGCGCTGACCCAGGTCAGTAGCGTCGACACCACGCGCATCCTCTTGCCGGTACTCGGCAAACACCTGAATCTTGCCGCGGACGATCCGGAAGACGACCTCCGCCAGATTGGTTGGCTGGAGCTGGAACTCTCGCACCAGGGCACCTTGCTGCGCGGTTACCGCAGCCTGTTCACCAGCCTGCTGCTGATCGGCGCCGGGCTGATCATCACCGCGCTGCTGGCGCTGCGTATGAGCACGGCGATCAGCAAGCCGCTGCACAAGGTCAAGGTCGCTGTGGCGCAGCTCAAGGACGGCTATCTGGAAACCCGGCTGCCGCCGCTCGGCAGCCACGAGATGGATGAGGTTGCAGCGGGTATCAACCGCATGGCCGAGGCCCTGCTCAGCGCTCGCGAAGAACTGCAGCAAAGTATCGACCAGGCCACTGAAGACGTTCAGCAGAACCTGGAGACCATCGAGATCCAGAACATCGAACTGGACCTGGCGCGCAAGGAGGCGCTGGAAGCCAGCCGGATCAAATCCGAATTCCTCGCCAACATGAGCCACGAAATTCGCACCCCGCTCAACGGCATCCTCGGCTTCACCCATCTGCTGCAGAAGAGCGACCTCACGCCGCGACAGCAGGATTATCTGTCGACCATCGAGAAGTCCGCCGACAGCCTGCTGGGGATCATCAACGAGATTCTCGACTTCTCGAAGATCGAGGCCGGCAAGCTGGTGCTCGACAGCATTCCGTTCAACCTGCGCGACCTGATCGAGGACACGCTGACCATCCTCGGCCCGGCGGCACATTCAAAGCATCTGGAGCTGGTCAGCCTGGTCTATCGCGACACGCCGCTGTCGCTGGTGGGCGATCCGTTGCGGCTCAAGCAAGTGCTGACCAACCTGGTCAGCAACGCCATCAAGTTCACCAACGAAGGGACCGTCGTCGTTCGCGCCATGGTCGAGGACGAACGCTCCGATCGCGCGCAGCTGCGCATCAGCGTGCAGGACACCGGGATCGGCCTGACCGATCAGGATCTGCGCGCGCTGTTCCAGGCCTTCAGCCAGGCGGATAACTCGCTGTCGCGTCAACCCGGCGGCACCGGGCTCGGGTTGGTGATTTCCAAGCGTCTGATCGAACAGATGGGCGGGGAAATCGGGGTCGACAGCATTCCGGAGGAGGGCTCCGAATTCTGGATCAGCCTGAGCCTGCCCAAGGCTCGCGACGATATCGAGGACCTGCCTCGCGCGGCGCTGCTGCAACGCAGGGTCGGCTTGCTCGAACAGCATCCGCTGGCGCGTCAGGCCTTGCAGCATCAGCTGGAAAGCTGCGGTCTGAACGTGCTGCCCTTCGATACTCTGGATCAGCTGCAGGAGGCGGTTGCGACGGCACAGTCAACCGACACGCCAATCGAAATCGCCGTGCTCGGCGTGACCCACCGCGAAATCGCACCCCAGCAACTCTGCCAACGGCTATGGGAATTTGAGGCGCTGGGCTGCAAATGCATCGTGCTCTGCCCAACCAGCGAGCAGGCGCAGTACCACGAAGCCCTGCCCGAGTCGCACACGCATACCCAGTTGCAGAGCAAGCCAGCCTGCACCCGCAAGCTGCAGCGGGTCTTGCTCGATCTGCTGCGTCCGCCACAGGCGCTGGCCGAGAACATCGTCATGCCCGAGACGCGGCCGCCTCGCGTGCTCTGCGTCGACGACAATCCGGCCAACCTGTTGCTGCTCGAAACCCTGCTGACCGACATGGGCGGCGAAGCCGAGGCGGTAAGCAGTGGCAGGGAAGCGCTTGAGGTGGTCAAGCGCAAGCCTTTCGACCTGGTGTTCATGGACGTGCAGATGCCTGGCATGGACGGGCGTCAGACCACCGAAGCGATTCGTCGCTGGGAGGATGACAGCGGCCAGCCACCGATGCCGATCATCGCGCTCACGGCACATGCGCTGTCCAACGAAAAGCGTTCGCTGTTGCAGAGTGGTCTGGACGATTACCTGACCAAGCCGATCAGCGAGCGGCAATTGGCGCAAGTGATTTTGAAGTGGACTGGCCTGCCGCTGTCGCGCAGCTTCCTCGCCGCACCAGCCGATGTGCTGCTGCCGGACAATAACCTCAAGGTACTGGACGCCGAAGAGGGCCTGCGCCTGGCGGCAGGCAAGGCCGATCTGGCGGCGGACATGATGAGCATGTTGCTGGCGTCGCTGGAGGACGACCGTCAGGCCATTCGCGAGGCGCGTCTGATAAACGATCGTCAGGCGATGATCGACCGGGTGCACCGTTTGCACGGCGCCACCCGCTACTGCGGTGTTCCGCAATTGCGGGCGGCCTGCGAGCGCAGCGAAACACTACTGAAACAGAACCACCCGAGCGCGGCCCAGGCGATGGATGAGCTCGACAGCGCTATCGAGCGCCTGGAGGTCGAGGCCCGAGTCGTCTAGGCCTTGGCGTTCGCTTGAATCCATTCGCCCCGCGGCGAATGGTGGCCGCAGGCCTGTCCGGCGGTCTGGTTCAGTCGCCCATCACCACGCCTTCCCGACGCGGGTCGGCTCCGCCGAACCAGCCGCTGTCGGTGCGCTGGATGGCTTGCAGGCCGCTGGTCATCTCCGTCTCGTTGACCTGATGGCCTCGCGCTTTCAATGACTCCACGGTGCTAGCTGGAAAACGCCCGGCTTCGAGGACGGTCGGGCCATTGAAGCTGCCGAAGTTCGGCAGATCGATCGCCTTTTGCGCATTCAGGCCCCAGCCATACATGCCCAGCAGCGTCTTCGCCGTGAAGTGAATGATCGCCGCACCGCCGGGCGAGCCGACGCTGGCAAGCAGCCGGTTGCCGGCGGCGTCGAATACCAGCGTCGGGCTCATGCTCGAACGGGGTCGTTTGTTCGGCTCGACGCGATTGGCAACCGGCCGGCCCTGAGCGTCACGCGGCTCGAAAGCGAAATCGGTGAGTTCGTTATTCAGCAGATAACCGCCGGGCAAGCCGGTTCCGCCGTCATTGAGCAGGCGTGAGCCGAACGCCTGTTCGATGGTGGTGGTCATTGCCAGGGCATTGCCTTGATCGTCGACGATGCTGATGTGGCTGGTGCCGTATTCCGGTTGCGCAGGCTGGGAAGCGAAGGCGATGGGCATCGTTCCAGGCTCGCCCGGTTCGGCGGTGCCCATGCTGCGCGGCCCGATCAGCCCGGCGCGCTGCTTGAGGTAGTTGGGGGCGAGCATGCTGTTCCATGTGCGCCCCGGTACCGGGACGAAATCCGGGTCGGCCAGGTACTTGGCACGGTCTGCATAGGCCAAGCGCGACGCTTCGGTATAGCGGTGCAGGAACTCTGCCGATGGCACACCCTGATCCAGTGCCGGTAACGGCGACAGCTGCTCGAGAATCCCGAGAATCTGCATCTGGGTGATATGCCCGGAGGACGGCGGAGGAAAGCCGCACACCTGATAGCGCTGCTGCCAGAGGTTACAGAGCGGATCACGCTGGCGCGGTTCATAGACCTCCAGATCGCTGAGCGTGATGGTCCCGCGGTTGTGGTGTTCGCTCACCTGCCGGACCAGCGCCTGGGCGTTAACGCCGCGATAGAAGGCGTCGCTGCCTTGCTCGGCAATGTTGCGTAGCAGCTCGGCGAGCGCGGGGTTGCGCAAACGATGGCCCACCGGCCAGGGCGAGCCGTCCGGTTGGTAATAGAAGGCCGCTGCCGGCGGGTTGTCGCGAAGCGCCGGGTCGCTCTTGAGTAATCCATGCAGGCGCGGGCTGATCTCGAAGCCGTCCTCGGCGAGCCGGATAGCCGGCTGCAGCAATTCTCGCCAGGGCAGCTCGCCGTATTGTTGGTGCGCCTGTTCGAGCATTTTTACCGTGCCGGGGACCCCCACTGAGCGGCCACCGACGACTGCCTCCTGGAAAGCCATGGGCGTGCCGTCGGCTTTTATGAACAGGTTTTCGTCGACTGCGGCCGGGGCCGTCTCGCGCCCGTCCAACGCGGTCACCTGTTCGCCATCCCAATGCAGCAGAAAGGCGCCGCCGCCGAGACCGCTGGATTGCGGTTCGACCAGCGTCAATACCATCTGCACGGCAACAGCCGCGTCCATTGCGCTGCCGCCGGCCTTGAGAATTTTGTAGCCCGCCTCGGTGGCCAGCGGATTGGCGGCGGCCACGGCAAAGTGTTCGGCGGCCCAGCCGGCTTTGGGGGTATAGCCGCTAGAGCCTTCCGGCGCAGGTGGCGTCTGGCTAGGGGAGTCCGACGTGGTGCAGGCGGTCAGACTGGCGAAGAGAAAGGTAAAGACCAGTGCAGCAGGACCGGCGGGCATAAGGGTTTCCTTGTGGAAGAGTGGATAGAAGTGCTGCTTATAGAGCTAGACCACTGACAACTATCTGCCAAGCCTGATCGCTGCG
The DNA here is from genome assembly GCF_003325755.1 of Pseudomonas sp. SST3. The sequence continues at coordinate 152,266 of NZ_QORI02000008.1, forward strand.
TTTGATACGAGATAGCGCCGATTGCAGCGGCTCAGGAGTGCTACAGCTGCGACGAAGGCTAAGCGGTCTGCCCGTGTCCGGTCGTTGCCGGTATCATGTGCGCCTTCCAAATGCCGCTCGGTTCATCGACGCCATGACAATTCAGTACCCGACCATTGCCGATTGCGTCGGCAACACGCCCCTGGTTCGCCTGCAGCGTCTGCCTGGCGAAACCAGCAACACCATTCTGGTTAAACTCGAAGGCAACAATCCCGCGGGTTCGGTGAAGGATCGCCCGGCATTGTCGATGATTGCGCGTGCAGAGGCGCGCGGGGACATCAAACCCGGCGATACCCTGATCGAAGCCACTTCCGGCAATACCGGCATTGCCTTGGCCATGGCCGCGGCAATCAAGGGCTACAAGTTCATCCTGATCATGCCGGACAACTCCAGCGCCGAGCGCAAGGCAGCGATGACCGCCTACGGCGCCGAGCTTGTTCTGGTGAGCAAGGAAGAGGGCATGGAAGGCGCCCGTGACCTGGCGGTGAAGATGGCAGCCGAAGGCCGCGGCAAGGTCCTCGATCAGTTCGCCAATGGCGACAACCCCGAAGCGCATTACAGCAGCACCGGCCCCGAGCTGTGGCGGCAGACCGGCGGCAGCATCACTCACTTCGTCAGTTCCATGGGCACCACCGGCACCATCATGGGCGTGTCGCGCTACCTGAAGGAGCAGAACCCGGCGATCCAGATCATCGGCCTGCAACCCATGGAGGGCGCGGCGATCCCTGGAATTCGTCGTTGGCCGCAGGAGTACCTGCCGAAGATCTACCAGGCCGAGCGTGTCGATCGCATCGTCGACATGGCCCAAGCCGAGGCCGAACACGTCATGCGCCGTCTGGCGCGCGAAGAAGGCATCTTCTGCGGCGTGTCATCAGGCGGTGCGGTTGCCGCTGCGCTGCGGCTATCGCAGGAAGTCGAGAACGCGGTGATCGTCGCGATCATTTGCGACCGTGGTGATCGCTACCTGTCGACGGGCGTGTATGACCAGCCCAACTGACCAGGCGATACGCGAAGGCGGTAGCTGCTGATGGCCAAACGCAGCGGCGGTTTGCGCTTCCAGCCCAGCGGTGGCGAGAAAAAGCCTCAGATTCCGACCGGCAAGAAGCAACGTCTCAGCATCGAGCGCCTGGCCAACGACGGTCGTGGTATCGCCTTCGTTGATGGACGTACCTGGTTCGTCGACGGCGCCTTGCCGGGCGAAGAGGTCGAGGCGCGGGTTATGGGCGCGCGCAGTCAGATCGTCGAGGCGCGCAGTGAGCGGGTGTTGGCCGCCAGCGCGCAGCGCCGCATGGAGCCTTGTCCGCATGCGCGCGTTTGCGGCGGCTGCAACCTGCAGCACCTTTCGGCTGCCGATCAGTTGGCGCTAAAACAGCGCAGCCTCGCCGAGCAGTTGTCGCGGCTGGCGGGTATCGAACCACAGGTCTGGGCGCCGCCGTTGAGCGGGCCCGAGTTCGGCTATCGCCGCCGCGCCAGGTTGGCGGTGCGCTGGGATAACAAGGCGCGGCGGCTGGACGTAGGCTTCCGCGCCGGCGCCAGCCAGGACATCGTTTCGATCCGTGAATGCCATGTGCTGGTACAGCCCTTGCAAACGTTGTTGCCGGCTTTGCTGTCCGTATTGCATGCGCTGGACAAGCCGCAAGCGATCGGGCACGTGGAACTGTTCAGCGGCACAGCCGACGCGGTACTCGTGCGTCACACAGCCGCGTTGGCCGAGGCGGATCTGCAGCGGCTGACGGCCTTTGCCCAGGCGCAGGGCGTGCAGCTCTGGCTGCAGGGCGAAGGACCGCCGCAACCGCTGGATCCCGCCTATGCGCTGGGCTATCGCCTGCCGGCCTGGGATCTGGAGCTGGCGTGGCGGCCGGGTGATTTCATCCAGGTCAACGCCTCGGTGAACGAGGCGATGGTGGCGCAGGCGCTGGATTGGCTCGCACCAGAGGCGGGCGAGCGGGTACTGGACCTGTTCTGCGGCCTCGGCAATTTCGCGTTGCCGCTGGCACGTCAGGGGGCGACAGTCGTGGCGGTGGAGGGCGTTGATGAGATGGTTGAGCGGGCCCGCACCAATGCGGCGCATAACGGTCTGGTGAATGCGCACTTTTATCGGGCGGACCTGTCGAAGCCGCTGGCCGACGCGCAATGGGCCGACGGCGGCTTCGCGGCCGTGCTGCTGGACCCACCGCGTGACGGCGCGCTCGAACTGGTTCGGCAGATGGCGACTTTAGGCGCAAGGCGCGTGGTCTATGTTTCGTGCAATCCTGCAACGCTGGCACGTGATGCGGCTGAGTTGGCCCGCCAGGGGTATGAACTCAAGCGGGTCGGGGTGCTGGATATGTTTCCGCAAACGGCACACGTCGAGGCGATGGCTCTTTTCGAGCGGTTGGCTTAGCGGTTTTTTCTGACAGGCAGGCAGCCTGTGGTTCAACCGACCGACTCCCAGAAAGTCGGCGTATTCGACGCAGATCATGCGTAGAGGGAAGGTATATAGATGGTCCAGGTCAGAGCGCTTCAGCCGGTCAACACCGACGGCAGCATCAACCTCGATGGCTGGCTCGATCATGTGCTGGGGATGGACCCAGCACTCGACCGCGATGCACTCAAGCAGGCCTGCGAGTTCGCCCGAGCGGCGGAACAGCAGGCTAACGCGGTACAGAATCTGTGGAGCGAAGGCACCTCCAGTTACCAGACGGGCCTGGAGATCGCCGAGATACTCGCCGACCTCAAGCTCGATCAGGACAGCCTGGTCGCCGCGGTGATCTACCGAGGCGTGCGCGAAGGCAAGGTTCAGCTGGCAGAAGTGCACCAGCAGTTCGGGCCGGTGGTGGCCAAGCTGATCGAAGGCGTACTGCGCATGGCCGCCATCAGCGCCAGTCTCAACCCGCGAGAATCACTGGTGCTGGGCACCCAGACTCAGGTGGAAAACTTGCGCAGGATGCTCGTGGCCATGGTCGACGACGTGCGCGTCGCGCTGATCAAGCTGGCCGAGCGCACCTGCGCGATCCGCGCGGTGAAAAATGCCGACGACGACAAGCGTCACCGCGTCGCCCGCGAAGTCTTCGATATCTATGCACCGCTGGCTCATCGCCTGGGCATCGGTCATATCAAGTGGGAGCTGGAGGATCTGTCCTTCCGCTATCTCGAACCCGAGCAGTACAAGCAGATCGCCCAGCTGCTGCATGAGCGCCGGCTGGATCGCGAGCAGTACATCCAGAGCGTGGTTCAGCAACTCAGGGATGAACTGACCGCCACCGGCATCCATCCGGAAATCGATGGTCGCGCTAAACACATCTATTCGATCTGGCGGAAGATGCAGAAAAAGGGCCTGCAGTTCAGCCAGATCTATGACGTTCGCGCCGTGCGCGTGCTGGTGCCGGAAGTCCGCGACTGCTACACCGCCCTGGGTATCGTGCATACCCTGTGGCGACACATTCCAAAGGAGTTCGACGACTATATCGCCAACCCCAAGGAGAATGGCTACCGCTCGCTGCATACCGCCGTGCTCGGCCCGGAGGGCAAGGTGCTGGAAGTGCAAATCCGCACCCAGGCCATGCACGAGGAAGCCGAACTGGGCGTCTGTGCGCACTGGCGGTACAAGGGCACCGACGTCAACTCCGGCTCCAATCACTACGAAGAGAAAATTTCCTGGTTGCGTCAGGTGCTCGAATGGCACGAGGAACTGGGTGATATCGGCGGCCTCGCCGATCAGCTGCGAGTGGATATCGAGCCGGACCGGGTCTATGTGTTCACCCCGGATGGCCATGCGATCGACCTGCCCAAAGGTGCGACGCCGCTGGATTTCGCTTACCGCGTGCACACCGAGATCGGCCATAACTGCCGTGGCGCCAAGATCAACGGGCGCATCGTACCGCTGACCTACAGCCTGCAAACCGGCGAGCAGGTCGAAATCATTACCAGCAAGCATGGCTCGCCGAGTCGCGACTGGCTGAACCCCAACCTGGGCTACATCACCACCTCGCGCTCGCGGGCGAAGATCGTCCACTGGTTCAAATTGCAGGCTCGTGATCAGAACGTCGCGGCCGGCAAGGCGCTGCTCGAGCGCGAACTCGGACGCCTCGATCTGCCGCCGGTGGACTTCGACAAGCTGGCCGAAAAAGCCAACCTGAAGACTGCCGAGGACATGTTCGCCGCGCTGGGTGCCGGTGATCTGCGCCTGTCGCAGCTGGTCAACCATGCGCAGCAACTGGTGGAGCCGGATGGCCACGCCGCCGATCAGCTCGAACTGATTCCCCGTCGACCCACCAGCACCAAGCCGGGCAAGCGCGGCGATGTACAGATCCAGGGCGTCGGTAACCTGCTCACGCAGATGGCCGGCTGCTGCCAGCCGCTGCCGGGCGACCCCATCGTTGGCTATATCACGCTGGGTCGGGGTGTCAGTATTCATCGCCAGGACTGCGGCTCGGTACTGCAGCTCGCCGGGCGCGAGCCGGAGCGGATCATCCAGGTCAGCTGGGGCCCGATCCCGGAGAAAACCTATCCGGTCGATATCGTCATTCGTGCCTATGACCGTTCCGGCCTGCTGCGCGACGTCTCGCAGATTCTGCTCAACGAGCGAATCAACGTGCTCGCCGTCAACACCCGCTCGAACAAGGAGGACAGCACGGCCCAGATGACGCTGACCATCGAGATCCCAGGGCTGGACGCGCTGGGCCGACTGCTTAGCCGCATTTCGCAGCTGCCCAATATCATCCAGGCCAAGCGCCAACGCACCACCTGACCTGCTGCGCTCGGCCATATGGCGTTGCAAGCCTGCTGAAAAATGCTCATTGGCAACAGCCAACTCCGCTTTTTCAGCAGGCGTGCGCCTTGTCTGGCCTTCGCTCGCGACGGTCAGGCCAGTGTATGGTTAAAGCGATCCGCTCCAGGCTGCTGCGCTCGATCTGGCGTTGTTAAAGGCCTACCGAAAATGCTCATTGGCAAAAGCCAACTCCGCTTTTTCAGCTGGCTTGCGCCTTGTCTGGCCATCGCTCGTGACGCTCGGGGCCGGGCGCGCGCACGTCTGAATCCGTAACGCAGAGCGCACGTAGGGTGGATGTCGCTTTTTACATCCACATGATGAGGCGGCGGTGGATGGGTGAAGCGTCATCCACCCTACGTTGGCCGCAAACTTCGATCTTCAAGCTTTCACCGAGGATTTTCATGTACCAGCTCAACGACCTCCTGCATCTGATGGCTCGGCTGCGCGACCCGCAGCATGGCTGCCCTTGGGATCTGCAGCAGGACTACGCCAGCATCGTGCCGCATACGCTCGAAGAGGCTTATGAGGTGGCGGATGCCATCGAGAGCGGTGACTTCGATCATTTACCGGGCGAGCTGGGCGACCTGTTATTTCAGGTCGTGTATTACTGCCAACTGGCGAGGGAGGAGGGGCGGTTCGAATTCGATTCGGTGGTCGACGGCATCACACGCAAATTGCTGCGGCGCCATCCTCATGTTTTCCCTGACGGTGATCTCTACGGCTCGCCTGAACTGCCACGTCTCGACGAGGCGACGATCAAGCAGCGCTGGGAAGAGATCAAGGCGGAGGAACGCGCAGAAAAATCCGCCGAGCCGGAGCAGCTGTCGTTGCTCGATGACGTGCCCAGTGCGCTGCCCGCCTTGAGCCGCGCGGCCAAACTGCAGAAGCGCACCGCTCAGGTCGGTTTCGACTGGCCGGACGCGTTGCCGGTGGTCGACAAGGTCCGCGAGGAGCTCGACGAAGTGCTGGAAGCCATGAGCGAGAACGACCCCGAGGCCATCGCCGAGGAGATCGGCGATCTGCTATTCGTCACGGTGAATCTGGCACGCCATCTGAAAGTCGACCCCGAGAATGCGCTGCGCGCGGCCAACCGAAAGTTCGAGCGACGCTTTCGCTTCATCGAACAAGCCTTGCGGGAAAGTGGCCGCGCCATCGAGAATTGCGACCTGGAAACGCTCGACGCGCTGTGGGGCGAGGCCAAGAAGGCGGAAAAGTCGCCTTCCTGCGGTTAACAGCAATGGCGCTTTGTAGGGTGGATGTCGCTTTTCACATCCACCACAATGCTGCCCGGTGGATCGGTAGCGCATGATCCACCCGACGTCTAATTTGAATCCACGACGAGACGAGCCGAAACATGAGTCTTTCCCTTCGCGATCAGCTGCTCAAAGCCGGGCTGGTCAATGAGAAGCAGGCCAAGCAGGCCGGCAAGCAGCAGCAGAAACAGCAGCGCCTGGTGAAGAAAGGCCAAGCCGAAAAGGATGACTCTCAACGTGAAGCGGCACTCAAGGCTCAGGCCGAGAAGCTCGCCCGCGATCAGGAGCTGAACCGTCAGCAGAAGGAAAAGGCCGAGCAGAAGGCACGCACGGCTCAGATCAAGCAGCTGATCGAAACCAGCCGTCTGCCCAAGCTGACCACCGAGGATTACTACAACTTCGTCGACGACAAGAAGGTCAAGCGTCTGTCAGTGAACAAGCTGATGCGCGACAAGCTGTCCAGCGGCTCGCTGGCCATCGTCCGGCACGGTGGCAGTTACGAAGTGATCCCGCGAGAGGCGGCGCTCAAGATTCAGGAGCGCGATCCGCGCCGTATCGTCCAGCTCAATGTTCAGACCGAAGCCCCGGACGCGGACGATCCTTACGCCGCTTACCAGATTCCCGACGATCTGATGTGGTAAGGGCTGTTTCCGACAGACCTCCCGCCACGGCTCCTTCGCTTTTGAAGGAGCCAGCTTGCTGGCAATCCGCTGTCAGCTGCTGCCACGCCGACAAAAGGACGGATTTCTGCCGGCCATAGAGCCTCTACTGCTATAGCCAATCCGGGCTTTCCGGTTACAGCAGGAGGACAGCGACATGGAAACCATCCCTTATACGGACGAGACGCTCAGTTGGCAGGCCCAGGGCGTGCCGGGTGACCCGGAGGAGCCGGCGTGCCGGATCTACCGAGTGAACCCGGCGAGCCGACCATTCCAGACCAGCCACCGCCGGCGCCGGTGGCCTGAATCGCGCTATAGCGGCGCGTCTGTGAAAGTCTGAGCCCGCTCGAGCAGGTCGATGACCTGCTCGTCGTTCGTCTGATCGAAATCTCCGTAATGGCGTCCGACGCCAATGAACGGCTCGGGCATTGCCAGACAGACCAGTTCGTCCACTTCCGATCTCAACATCTCCATTTCTGCGCGCGGACCGACCGGTACGGCGAGGACTATTTTGCTCGGGTTCGATTGCTTCAATCCCTTCAATGCGGCCCTGACCGTCGCACCCGTGGCGACACCATCGTCGATCACGATCACGCAGCGGTCGTTGAGCACCGGCGCAGGCCGGCCGCCACAGTAACGTTGCCGGCGACGTTCCAATTCGGCCAACTGGCGCTGCATTTCCTCCTCGAACCAGTTCGGCGGCGGTGCGATCTGGTTGATCAGCTCCTGATTGATCACCCACTTCGGTTCGGCGCCGTCGATCACCGCGCCCAGTGCCAGCTCTTCGTTGCCGGGCGCGCCGATCTTGCGCACCAGGACCAGATCGAGCGGGGCATTCAGCCGGTGCGCCACCTCGAAGGCAACGGGCACGCCGCCACGTGGCAAGGCCAGCACCAACGGTTTCAAGTCGGCCAGGTGTTGCAGCGCTTCGGCCAGTTCCTGGCCTGCATGGCTGCGGTCGCGGAATAGATAGGATTCAGGCATGAACGCACGCATGACTTACTCTCCGAATGGGTAGGTATCCGGAACGATCTGGTCGTCGATCAGCTGCGGGCCGATTGGCGTTACCGCAGTGGTCTGTTCCAGCCAGATCAAGGCATCGAACTGTTCGGACAGTATGGCCTGGAAATAGTGACTCTGCCGCTCGGTAGCTGGGCGGTAAATAACCCCGATCGCCCGTTCCAGACGGGGTCTGGCCAGCGCCTGACGTAGTGAGGCATCGTTGCGCCAGGTGGTCAGCGACGCCGCGATACCGGTACGCAGGAACAGCTGCTCCCAGCTGTCCGGACGCGATGGGCGAACCTGCTTGATCTGCATCGGCTCGTCCCAATTATCGGCAGCCGCAACTTCGCCCCGATCGGTGGCCATGCCGATCAGCACAGCGTCGTTGCCGAAGGCGGTACGGCACAGCTCGCCGATATTGAATTCTCCGCCCCAGCCCATGGAGGTGGATGCCGCATTGCCGATGTGCGAATTGTGCGCCCATACGACTGCCTTGGCGTTTTCGCCGCGGTGTTCCAGCAGGGCGCGAAGGGTGTCGAACATGTGCCGGTCGCGCAGGTTCCAGGATTCTGCCGAGCCCTGATACATCGCCCGGTAATACTGTTCCGCGGCGAGTACCACTCGGGCGTTTCGCTCGGCGTTGAAGAAGCTGCCGCCGCCTCGCTCCAGGTATTCCAGCCGCTGATCGAGCAGTGCGCGCAGTTGCTCGACTACGGCGTCTTCGCAGGACGGCTCGCCAAGCATCACCTTGTGACCGTAGATGGCCGGTTCCTCGTGCCATGGACTGAGGCAGCCGTAGCGACGACGCGCGGCGCTGGCGGCTTGCGGGTCGACGCCGTCGAGATATTCCAGCACTTCCCGTATCGAGGAGCCGAGGCTGTAGACGTCCAACCCACGAAACTCGACCCGCTGCTCGGGGCCCAACGCCTCGTTGTGATTGCGCAGCCAGGCGGCGAAATCTGCGACTTCCTGATTGCGCCACATCCAGGTCGGGAAGCGTTTGAAGCCTTCTTCGACCCAGGTCGGGGGCTGTTGGTGACGCACGTAGCAATCGATTTTCGTTGCATCCGGCCAATCCGCTTCCGCAGCGATGATATTGAAGCCGTGGTGCTCGACCAGTCGTCGGGTAATTTGCGCCCGGGCGCGGTAGAACTCCGACGTCCCATGGCTGGCCTCACCGATCAGCACCACTTTCGCATCGCCGAACTGGTCGAAGTGCTCGGCAAAGGCCGGGTCGTCGATGGCCGGAAGCGGCGTCGCATGGTGGCGTAGCTGCTTGACCAGCTGTTCTTCGGGGATCTCGGTGGATCGTGGGCGTGAACCAATCATGGCCTTTACCTCCTGTCTCATATCTACCGATGACCTGCGTCCCAGAGCCCTGTTCAGACCGTTCAGCAGGTCGTCTGATCAAGCGTAAGCGGCAGAACTGAATACGACGGGCTAGTCTCTAAACAGAGCGACGCCAATCTCGGCGAGCGGCTTAGCCGAAGGCGCTAGAAAAAAGGGGGCATCAATGACGACCTGGATCATCGCGTACAGCAAAGACGGCAACACATCCATTCTCAGGACCGAATCCGATCGCCAGCCGGATATAGAGGAGGCAGTAGCGCTGGTAACGCAAAAGGCCGAACGTGACTATGCCGGAGAGGAGGATGCGTACGAGCATGACCCGGATGTAGAGGAGACACCGGCCACTCGCCTGGCCGAACGCTTCGGTATCACCGTCACAGGCATCTCCCAGGCCTGATCGATCAAGCCACCCGCCACACGCTGTTATCCCCAACCACGTACAGACGCCGACCGGGGTCGGCGTCGACTTCCATCATGCCGGTGAAGCTGCCGAAGGCTGGCAGCAGACTCATGCGCTCGCCAATGCAGAAGCAGGGCAGGCGCAGGCTCTGCCGTCCGCGGCCGCTGAGTCGAAAAGCGGGATGCAGATGGCCGGCAAGGACATGATGGCTGGGGTGCGGATCGGGTTCGTGCTGCAGAGCAAAAGGACCGAGCAGCAGCGGCTCGGGGACGACATTCATCCCGAGGCTGGCGGGCGGATCCCCGGCTCGGCGGTCGTGGTTGCCGCGGATCAGGGTGATCGCCAGATCGGTGTGGATGGCGCGCCAGTCATGCAGCTGGCTGAGCGTGGCGGGCGTCTGCGACTCCGGCGCGTGCAGGAAGTCGCCGAGAAAGATCAGCTGCCCGCAGCGGTAACGGGCGAGCAGGGCATCAAGCCGCTGCAGGTTGGCCTGGGTAGTACCGTGGGGCACGGGTTGGCCAAGGCGACGGTAGGCGGCGGCCTTGCCGAAATGGATGTCGGCAATCAAGAGCGCCCGCTGTGCGGGCCAATAGATGGCCTTCTCGGCGAGCAGCCAGAGCTCGGTCTGTTCCAGCTCGATGGGCAGGTGGGGCGTCATGCCGGCAGTTTATCGCGCACGAGTGGCGGTTCCTATGCCGGTGCGGGCTGCTTTTGACGTTGTGCGGGAGGCCCGCCTCTAGACGAAGCCTTGCTTGTTGGGCGTTCGCCAGCTTGCTTTCGCCGCGGGGCGCGCCTCCCACAAAAGCGGTGTGTGCGGGCTGCTCTTGATCTTGCGGGAGGCCGCCTCGAGACGAAGCTTTGCTTGGGGGCGTTCGCCAGCTTGCTTTCGCCGCGGGCGCGCCTCCCACAAAAGCGGTGTGGTGCGGGCTGCTCTTGATATTGTGGGAGGCCCGACCCGGGGCGAAGCTTTGCTTTTGGGGGCGGGCGGGAACTCATCTTCACGTCAGGACGTTTTCAGTGCATACGCCGCGCCTTTTTCGGCCGTGGCGTGCCGTCCTTGGTCGCGCGAGGTTTGCGCTTCGGGCTGGTGTCGCGTTCGACCGCGATGCTGGCGTTCGCTTCCGGCTGATAGCCGCCAGGGCCGGCGGCTTTGTCGAGTTCGGCAACCATCCTACGGATACGGTCGGCCAGCTTTTCCGAACTCAAGCTTTCACGGAAGCGTTCGACCATCAACGGGAACGCCAGCGGGGTGGTGCGTCTGACGACGTGCAGGTCCAGCTGGCGGCTCTGGAGCCGGCTCAGTGTCTGTTCCAGCCGCTCGACATCGAGTTCCTGGCGCAGCACCTCTTCCTCAGCCTGGGTCAGCAGCAGGTTGGCCGGGTCGTATTGGCGGAACACGTCAAAGAACAGTCCGCTGGAGGCCTGTAGCTGGCGGGCACTTTTTTGGGCGCCGGGATAGCCGGAAAAGACCAGCCCGGCGATGCGCGCAATCTCGCGGAAGCGCCGGCGTGCCAGCTCGCCGGCATTGAGGCTGGCCAGCACGTCGTGCAAGAGAGCGTCCTGGCTGAACAGCGCTGGCGTCAGCCACTGCTGCCAGTCCACCTCGGTGCCGAGAGCAGCTCGAATCCGTAGTCGTTGACGGCAATGGAAAAGGTCAGCGGCTGGCGCTGGCCGATGCGCCAGGCCAGCAGGCTGGCGAGGCCCAGGTGTACGTGGCGCCCGGCGAAGGGGTAGAGGAACAGGTGCCAGCCCTCGCGGGACTTCATCACCTCGGCCAGCAGGGTGGTCTCGGTGGGCAGTGCCGACCAGTCCAGCTGCACCCGCAGCAGCGGCTCGACCAGGCGCATCTCGGGGCTGACGAATTGGCCGCGCGAGGCGGCGCCTAGCTGCTCGACCACCGCATCGGCGAGTTCGCTGGAAAGCGGCATGCGGCCACCGTTCCAGCGCGGTACTGCAGCTTTCCGGCCCGTCGCGCGGCTGACGTAGGCGGTCATGTTCTCGACGCGCACCAGTTCGAGCAAACGCCCGCCGAAAAGGAAGTTGTCACCGGGACGCAGGCGGGCGATGAAGCCCTCCTCAATGCTACCCAGCGAGCGGCCGCTGCCACCCTTGGCCCAGAATTTCACCGTCAGGCTGGCATCGCTGACGATGGTGCCGATGCTCATTCGATGGCGCAGCGCCACGCGGCGACTCGGCACCTTCCATAGCCCGGTCTCATCCGGCTCGACGCGCTGGTAATCGGGATAGGCGGTCAGCGAATGGCCGCCATGGCGGACAAAGGCCAGCGCCCATTGCCAGTGGTCATCCGTCAGGTCGCGGTAGGACCAGGCCTGGCGCACTTCGGCGAACAGCGCGTCGGGACGGAAGCCGCCGCCCAGCGCCATGCTGACCAGATGCTGGACCAGCACGTCCAGCGGCCGATGCGGCGCGCTGCGGGCTTCGATCCGTCGTTCGGTGATCGCCACCTGGGCGGCGGCGGCTTCCACTACTTCCACGCTGTGCGTCGGCACCAGGGTGACTCGTGAGGTGCGCCCCGGCGCGTGGCCGGAGCGCCCGGCGCGCTGCATCAGCCGCGCCACGCCTTTCGGCGATCCAATCTGCAGCACGCGCTCGACCGGGAGGAAGTCGACCCCCAGATCCAGGCTCGACGTACAGACGACCGCTTTGAGCGCGCCTTGCTTGAGCCCCTGTTCGACCCAGTCGCGGACTTCACGCGCCAGCGAACCATGGTGCAGGGCAATCAGCCCGGCCCAGTCAGGGCGCGCTTCGAGAATCGCCTGATACCAAAGCTCGGATTGCGAACGGGTGTTGGTGAACACCAGCGTGGTGGCCGCCGAGTCGATCTGCTCGACCACCTGCGGCAGCATGCGCAGGCCGAGATGCCCGGCCCAGGGGAAGCGCTCGATACTCGGCGGCAGCAGCGTATCGACGCGCAGGTCCTTGTCGACCTTGCCCTGCACCAGGCGACCATTGCCCGGATGCAGCAGTACGTCCAAGGCATGAGGCTGATTACCCAACGTCGCCGACAGCCCCCAGACGATCAGCTCCGGCATCCACTGGCGCAGCCGCGCCAGCGCCAGTTGCAGCTGCACGCCGCGCTTGTTGCCCAGCAGCTCATGCCATTCGTCCACCACCAGCATGCGCAGCCCGGCGAAGGCCTGGCGCGCGTCGGCGCGGGTCAGCAGCAAGGTCAGGCTCTCTGGCGTGGTGACCAGAGCGCTGGGCAGGCGTCGACCCTGACGCGCGCGTTCGGCACCGCTGGTGTCACCGGTCCGCAGGCCAATGCTCCAGTTGATGCCGAGATCGACCAGCGGGGCCTGCAGGGCACGGGCGGTGTCGGCTGCCAGCGCACGCATGGGGGTGATCCAGAGGACCGTGAGCGGAGCGGGCTTGTCCGCCGCGGCGGGTTGCCGTGGGTCCGATGTGGGCGCCGCAAATTGGTTCAATGCAGCTAGCCAGACGGCATAGGTCTTGCCGGAGCCGGTCGTGGCGTGCAACAGGCCGGACTCGCCGTCCGCTACGGCCTGCCAGACGTCACGTTGAAACGGGAAGGGCGTCCACCCGCGCTCATCGAACCAGCGTTCGCCGATCGTGGCAGGCGACGTGCTCATGCCTGACGCCGCGCCCGGTATGAGATCGGATCGTGGTGCTCTTCGTAGGAGCGAGCTTGCTCGCGAAGCTGGAACTGCGCGTGGCAGCGGATCGCCAGCAAGTTGGCTCCTACAGGTGCGGCGGGCTTGTGCTTTTCGTAGGAGTGAGCTTGCTCGCGATCAGGAGATACCGCGTGGCTATGGATCGCCAGTAAGGAGCTGGGAGTTCCCTCGGCTCCGAGAGGAGGGTATTGCTGCGGCAAGGTCATCCAAGCAGTTCCTTCAGCGTCTCCAGCGTATCAGCCTCGTCCACTGGCTTGTCGTGACGCCAGCGCAGCATGCGCGGGAAGCGCACGGCGATGCCGCTCTTGTGCCGGCTGCTGGCAGCGATGCCTTCGAAGCCGAGCTCGAATACCAAGGTAGGCGTCACGCTGCGCACCGGCCCGAACTTTTCCACGGTGGTCTTGCGCACGATGGCATCGACCTTGCGCATCTCCTCGTCGGTCAGGCCCGAATAGGCTTTGGCAAAGGGCACCAGCTTGCGCTCGGGATCGCCCGGCTCGCCATCCCAGACGGCGAAGGTGAAGTCGGTATAAAGACTGGCGCGCCGACCATGGCCGCGTTGGGCGTAGATCAGCACAGCGTCAACGGAATAGGGATCAATCTTCCATTTCAACCAGACGCCGACGTCTTTGGTACGGCCCACCCCGTACTGCGCGGCCTGCGCCTTGATCATCATGCCCTCGACACCGAGCGCGCGCGAGGCTTCGCGCTGGCGCGCCAGCTCTTGCCAGTCACTACCCTGTACCAGCGGTGAGGTCATCAGCCGTGGGTTAGAGCACCGATCGACCACAGCCTCGAGCTGTTGCCGGCGCTCGCGGTGCGGGCGCTGCCTCCAGTCGTCACCTTGCCATTCCAGCAGGTCGTAGGCGAGCACCGCGACGGGCGCGTCCTGCAGCACCTTTGCGGTGAGGTTCTTGCGGCCGATGCGTTGCTGCAACAGGGCGAACGGTTGCACCCCGAATCGCTCGGTTGCGGGCGTCGTATCGCCTTCTGGCGTTATGAACAGCCCATCTGACGGCGCGTCGGGCGCAGCTTTCCAGACCACAATTTCGCCGTCGATCACCGTGCCGTCCGGCAGGCAGCCAGCCAGTTCGCAAAGCTCCGGAAAGCGATCGCTGACCAGCTCTTCGCCACGCGACCAGATCCAGATTTGCTCGTCACGCTTGACCAGCTGGGCGCGGATACCGTCCCACTTCCACTCGACGAACCAGTTCTCCGGCGCGCCGAGCAAGGTGTCGAACTCTTCCACTGGTGTTTGCAACGAGTGCGCGAGGAAAAACGGGTAGGGCTGGCCGCCGCGCTGGGCATGTTCGTGTTCGGACTCATCGGCGATCAGCGCGAGATAGCGTTCGGCGCTGGGGCGATGGGACAGGTCGGTATAGCCCACCAGCCGCTGGGCCACGCGTTTGGGATCGAGCTCGACCAGCGAGGCGAGCGCGCGGGTGACCAGCAGTTTTGAAACGCCGACGCGAAAGGCGCCAGTGATCAGCTTGATACAGACCATCAGGCTGAGTCGATCCAGCTGCGCCCAAAGGGCCGGCAGGCGCTCCGCCAGTTCCGCCGGCGGCAGGCCACGCAGTGGCAGCAGTTTGTCCTGCATCCAAACGGCGAGCCCGTCGTTAGAGCTGTGCTCGGCTTCTGGGATCAGCAGGGAAACGGTTTCGGCGATGTCGCCAACAGCCTGATAGCTCTCCTCGAACAACCACTCCGGTAACCCCGAAGCCTGCACAGCGGTTTCGCGCAACACACGGGCCGGCACCAGCTGGCGGGGCCGGCGCCGCGAGAAAAATAGACCGCCCAGGCCGCATCGGCGGGGTCGGCTTCGCGGAAATAGTCGCGCATGGCCGCGAGCTTGGCGTTGCTCGACGTGGTGGCATCGAGTCGGCTGTAGAGGGTGGCGAAGGCTTTCATGCAGCACCGCCGTCGTGCATTGGCGGGGCCGGATCGCCAGCAAGCTGGCGCCTACGAGAGCGGTGTGGTGGTCTGTGTTGGTCAGGTATCCGTAGGCGCCAAGGGGACGGCCTGCTCGTTGACGATAATGGGAAATGTAGGATTGTCGGATCGCGAGCAAGCTCGCTCCTGCAAGAGCAGTGCGGTATGCCGTGGGTCTGCGAACGGGACTGAGCGGTGGAATGCCGGATCATTCGGCCCCCTGAGCGGCATCGTCTTCTTCACCGTATTCGGTTTCAAAGGCCTGCGCATCGAGGCCGCGCATTTCGCGCAAATAGCGCACCAGCACCGCTACCGAGCCGTGGGTCACCATCACCCGTTCGGCGCCGGTCTGTTCGATGGCCCAGAGCAGGCCGGGCCAGTCGGCATGGTCGGACAGCACGAAGCCGCGATCGACACCGCGCCGCCGTCGGGTGCCGCGCAGCATCATCCAGCCACTGGCGAAGGCGTCGGCATAGTCGCCGAAACGACGCATCCAGGTGCTGCCACCGGCCGACGGCGGCGCAAGGATGATGGCCTGCTTCAAGAGAGGGTCGCTTTTCTTCAGGTCGCCGGCATAGACGGTGGGGGGCAAATAGATGCCACCCTCACGGTAAACCTTGTTCAACGGTTCCACCGCACCGTGGACCACGATCGTGCCGATGCTTTCGTCAAGCCCGTGCAAGATGCGCTGCGCTTTGCCGAAGGCATAGCAGAACAGCACGCTGGGGCGGCCTGCCGCAGCGTTAGCCCGCCACCAGTCGTTGATCTCTCGGAGTACCTCGGTTTGCGATGGCCACTTGTAGATCGGCAGGCCGAAGGTCGATTCGGTGATGAAGGTATGGCAGCGCACCGGCTCGAAGGGCGCGCAAGTGCCATCAGGCTCGACTTTGTAGTCGCCTGAAGCGACCCATACCTCGCCCTTATATTCGAGGCGCACCTGGGCCGAGCCCAGCACATGTCCGGCGGGGTGGAAGCTCAAGCGGACGCCGTGATGTTCGACCGACTCGCCATAGGCTAGCGTTTGCAACGGCATGTCGGAGGCGATGCGTGAGCGCAGAATGCCTTCGCTGTCGCTGGAGGCCAGGTAATGACCCATGCCCCACCGCGCATGGTCGCCGTGGGCATGGGTGATGACGGCACGGTCGACCGGGCGCCAAGGATCGATGTAGAAATCCCCGGGCGGGCAGTAGAGGCCTTCGGGGCGAGCGACGACAAGGTCCATTACATACAGGCACTTTGAGGGCTTGTAGCGTTGGAGCCCGGCGTAGCGCTGCGAGTTCGCTTGGGGTGACGCTGGTGGGCTAAAGCCCACGCTACGGCGGCGTGCGCACCAAGCTTCAGCGTTACCGTATGGACGGCGATGGGTAGGGTGGGCCGGGCGGCGTTCCGCTTCAGCCCACCGCCTGGATACGGGCGATCATTCCTGCAGTTTGATATGCGAGGTATCTGGCACGGGCGCATCGCTGGCGCGGCGCCGTTCAGCCAGATCGCTGCCGACCGGCGCCAAGCTGAATTGCGACAGGTCGACGGCCGGCGGTTGCGCTGCTGGGCGAGCGTCCTGCAGGTCGCGCCCACGGGCGCGATGCCAAAATCTGGCGCCTCGACATCGACGAAGGCGGCCATGTACTCGTCGCGGGGGGGTACCTTAAGCGGCTGCGGCGATGACCCAGAGCCGGAAGCAGCCGATGGCTGCGGTGCGGCGGCAGGCGCTTCGTCAGGTGGCGGGGCAAGGACGATCTCCTCGACCTCCACCGGCATCGGCCGGACCTCGGCGACTGCACCTGCACGGGCCATGGCCTGGCGGTATTTCTCGACACTGGCGTGGTCGAGGTCCTGCTTGATCACGATGCGGCGGCCGGAAAACAGCGCGGCAATCCGCTTGGCATCGGCCTGAAATAGCCGGGCCAGGTTGGCCTCGACCTGCTCCAGGGTGGCGCCAGGCGCGAGCTCGCCGGAGAAAGCGATTTCGTAGCGACTCATGAAGGGGTTCCTCGTTTGGCGAAGCCTTTGCCGCAGATACTAGCCGTTCCTGCGTTGTCTCGGACAAGGCGCCACGGCTATACGCGGGGAAATTGAATGAAATGAGGCGGGGCTGGCAAAACCACCGCTGTGCTCTTGCCTTCGCTCACTTCGCGCCCCGTACATAGCTCATGGCAGGGGCGCGAAGAGGGCGTCGATATCGCTCTGCTGCACATCCCAGTCACCGTCGACGTTGCCCTCCAGTACGCCCGCCGCCAGTTCGGCCTTGCGCCGCTGCAGTTGCTGGATGCGCTCTTCGACCGTGCCACGGGTGATCAACCGATAGACGAACACCGGTTTGTCCTGCCCGATGCGGTAGGCGCGGTCGGTGGCCTGATTTTCCACGGCCGGGTTCCACCAAGGATCGTAGTGGATGACGGTGTCGGCGGCGGTGAGGTTGAGGCCGGTGCCGCCGGCCTTCAGGCTGATCAAGAACAACGGGACTTCGCCGGCCTGGAAGCGATCGACCGGGGTGCGCCGGTCGCGGGTCGCGCCAGTCAGCTTCACATAATCGATGCCGCGCTTATCCAGCGCTTGCTCGATCAGTGCCAGCATCGAGGTGAACTGTGAAAACAGCAGCACGCGCCGGCCTTCGTTGAGCATGCCGGTCAGAATTTCCAGCAGGCTGTCGAGCTTCCCGGAGCTGCTGCTGCGCGAAGGGGCGGCTGGCTCGTTCTTGACCAGGCGAAGATCGCAGCAGACCTGGCGCAGTTTCAGCAGGGCCTCAAGGATGACGATCTGGCTGCGTGCCAGTCCCTTACGGTCGATCTCGTCGCGAACCTTGCTGTCCATGGCGAGACGGACGGTTTCATAGAGGTCGCGCTGGGCATCGCTGAGTTCCACCCAGTGGATGATTTCGTTCTTCGCGGGCAATTCCCGGGCAACGTCTTCCTTGTGCCGCCGCAGCAGGAAGGGCTTGATTCGCGACTTGAGGTGGGCGAGCCGATGCAGATCGCCGTGCTTTTCGATCGGCGCACGGTAGCGGCGGGCGAAACTCTTGGCATCATCCAGCCAGCCGGGCATCAGGAAGTCGAACAGCGACCAGAGCTCGCCAAGGTGATTCTCCAGCGGCGTACCGGTGAGACACAGCCGTTGGCGCGCGTCGAGCTGGCGTATCGCATGGCCGGCCTTGCTCGATGGGTTCTTGATGTTCTGCGCTTCGTCGAGGATCAGTACGTGGAATGGTTGATGCTGCAGTGCGTCGACATCGCGCGGCAGCAGGGCATAAGTAGTCAGCAACAGATCATAGTCGCCGAGGTGGGAAAACAGCTGGCGCCGTGACGGACCCTGAAGCGCCAATACGCGCAAATCTGGCGCAAAGCGCGCTGCTTCGTCCTGCCAGTTGGGAATCAGGCTGGTCGGCATCACGACCAGCGCCGGACGGTCCAGACGCCCGGCCTGCTTCTCTAACAGCAGGTGGGCAAGGCTCTGCAGCGTTTTGCCCAGCCCCATGTCGTCACCCAGAATGCCACCGGCACCCAGTTCCCGCAGGGTCTGCAACCAGTTGAGACCCTGCAGCTGATAAGGCCGTAGTTGTGCCTGCAGACCCAGCGGCGGGTTCACGGTCACGCGTTGCAGATTCTGCAGTCGGTCAGCGAATGCACGTAGCGCCTCGCCGCCTTGCCATTCCATCGGTAGCTCGCCGAGCCCGGCCAGCCGAGCCGCGTCCCCATGGCCCAGGCGCAGGCGCGAATCCACTGGCTGGTCGTGCAGGTAGAGTTCGCTGAGCGTGGCGAGGATTGGTTTCAAACGCCCATACGGCAGCGCCACCTGCAGCGGATGGCCGTCACTACGACGTAGTTGGTCGAGCTGCACCCGCAGTTGATCAATGTCACTGTGCTGTTTCAGGCTCTCGGGACTGAGCAGCTCCGGACTTTGGCGGATCAGCTTGAGCAGCACCGGCAGCAGGCTGATTTGCTGACCATCGACAACAATACCCAACTCCAGCTCGAACCAGTTCCGATCGTCCGATTCGTGGATGTTCGCGAACCAGGACTGGACCGGCGTCAGGTCAAACAAGAACCCTGGGGCGATCTCGATTTCCCAGCCCTGGGTGCGCAGTTGCGGCAGGATCTCCTGGACGAAGCGCAGCCAGCCATCGTCATTGGCCAGCTGATACATTTCCGCCGAATCCTTGGGCAGGGCCAGGCTTTGACGCAGTGCCGGACGAAAACCGAATTGCTCGAGTTGCTGCCGAAACGCCTGCTCCGTCTGTGGCTGGCGCCGGAAGATGATCACTTCTTCGTTGCGCAGATGCCGTACCGGCTCACCGTCGCGCTTGCCGTGCACAAGGGCGTCGTCGTACCGAAAACTGAGGCCGGCCCGATGCTGGTATTCGCGCGCCATGCGCTGATTGCCTGGCTGATAATGAGCCGCCAGATGGCTGCCCAGACTCAACTGCGGAACCGGGACGATCGGGCCGAGGTGGCGTTCGGGACGCGGAGGAAGAGGCGGAGCCATATGCGCGGTGCTCCGTCGTCAGAAGGGCTCGCTCAGCCAGCCGAGGCTATGCTGAGCGAGGTCGCTGAATCTGCCGGGTTCGACGCTATTGCCATTCGCCGGGCTGAAATAGAGGGCAGGTTCGCTGTGCGGTGATTGCAGCCGCTGCGATCCGTTCAGGCGCACTGCATCCGGCGCCCGATCGCCAGGCACCGACTGCCTGGCCGGCGGCGACGAAGCCTGACGAAAGGGGACCCTTTTCGCCCGATACAGCTGCTCTGCCAGTGCTGCTGGCGATACCAGCAGCGACAGCAGGGCGAAACGGGACAACCACTGCATACGCTTCCTTAATTTCCTTGCGCGTCTTCGATTACTTTGAACCGGCCGCGAGCCGCTCCAATAGAGCTTCCAAGGTGTTGAAGCGTTCCTCCGCCCGTTCCATGGGTACCTGAAATTTGAACACCGTAGCGCCTTCGAACTTGTAGCGGTTGGGCTGGCTCTGGATCAGCTTGATCAGCGTCATCGGATCGACGCTGGTGTCGGCGGCGAACTCGATGCGTCCGCCTTGCGGGCCGGCATCGATCTTGGTGATGCCCAGGCTCGATGCCTGCAGCTTGAGCAGCGTCAGCCTGACCAGATGCTTGGTCGGCTCCGGCAGCAGGCCGAAGCGGTCGATCATCTCCACCTGCAGTTCGCGCAGACCGTTCTCGTCAGCGGCGTTAGCGATGCGCTTGTAAAGGATCAGCCGCGCATGGACGTCCGGCAGGTAGTCCTCGGGGATCAGTGCCGGTACGCGCAGGTTGATTTCCGGGCCGCCGCCTAGCGGCTGGTCGAGGTTCGGCTGCTCGCCTTTCCGGATCGCCTTGACCGCACGCTCGAGCATTTCCATATAAAGGGTGAAACCGACGGCCTGGATCTGTCCACTCTGGCCGTCACCCAGCAGCTCGCCGGCCCCGCGAATTTCGAGATCATGGGTGGCGAGCACGAACCCGGCACCCAGATCCTGCGCGTTGGCGATGGCTTCCAGGCGCTTTTCGGCGTCTGGGGTCATGGCCTTGCGTGGCGGGGTCAGCAAATAGGCGTAGGCCTGGTGGTGGCTACGCCCGACGCGTCCGCGCAGCTGGTGCAGCTGAGCCAGGCCGAACTTGTCGGCGCGCTCGATGATGATGGTGTTCGCGCTGGGCACGTCGATACCGGTTTCGATGATGGTCGAGGCGATCAGCACGTTGAAGCGCTTGTGATAGAAGTCCCCCATCACCTGTTCCAGCTCGCGCTCTCGCATCTGTCCATGGCCGACACCAATCCGTGCTTCGGGCACCAGCTCGGCGAGGTCGGCGGCGCACTTCTCGATGGTCTTGACGTCGTTGTGCAGGTAGTAGACCTGGCCGCCGCGCAGCAGCTCACGCAACAGGGCTTCCTTGATGACCGAGTTCTGCTGCTCCATCACGAAGGTGCGCACCGACAGCCGACGCGCCGGCGGTGTAGCGATGATCGACAGATCGCGCATGCCGGCGACCGCCATGTTAAGCGTCCGCGGAATTGGCGTGGCGGTAAGCGTGAGGATATCCACCTCGCTGCGCAGGGCCTTTAGCTGCTCCTTCTGGCGCACGCCGAAACGGTGTTCCTCGTCGATGATGACCAAGCCCAGGTTGGTGAACTTCACGTCATCCTGCAGCAGCTTGTGGGTGCCGATGAGAATGTCCACTTTACCTTCAGCCAGCTGATCCACGGCTGCCTGGATTTCCTTGGCGGACTTGAATCGGCTCATCACTTCGACCCGCACCGGCCAATCGGCGAAGCGGTCGCGAAAGCTGTTGTAATGCTGCTGCGCGAGCAGGGTGGTCGGCACCAGAACCGCGACCTGGCGTCCGCTGTGAACCGCGATGAAAGCGGCGCGCATGGCTACCTCGGTCTTGCCGAAGCCGACGTCACCGCAGATCAGACGGTCCATCGGTTTGGGCGCTAGCATGTCGCTGCGCACGGCTTCGATGGCGGCTTGCTGGTCCGGCGTTTCCTCGAACGGGAAGCCGGCGCTGAAGGTTTCGTAATCGAGCTGGGGATCCTCGAAGGCATAGCCCTCGCGCGCGGCGCGACGGGCGTATATGTCGAGCAGCTCCGCGGCGACGTCGCGCACTTGTTCGGCGGCCTTGCGCTTGGCCTTCTGCCAGGTTTCCGAACCCAGCCGGTGCAACGGTGCCAGGGCATCGTCGCTGCCGGTATAGCGCGCGATCAGGTGCAGGCTGGCCACCGGCACATAGAGCTTGGCTTCCTCAGCGTACTGCAGCTGGAGGAATTCGGCAGCCTGGCCTTCGATTTCCAGCGTGACCAGCCCTTGATAGCGACCGACGCCATGGTCGATGTGCACCACCGGCGCGCCTTCGCGCAGCTCGGTAAGGTTTTTGATGACGTTCTCGCCAGCGTCGCGACTCTTCTCACGGCGCCGACGTTGCATGATTCGCTGGCCGAACAACGGGCTCTCAGCGATCAACGCCAGGGCCGGGTCTTGAAGCAGGAGTCCGTCATCCAGCGGGGCGATAGCGATCGCCAGGCGCTCCTGGCTCTCGACGAACTGCGGCCAGCCAGCCACTTCCTGCGGACGCAACTTCAACCGTGCCAGCAGTTCCAGCAGCACTTCGCGACGCCCGGCGGACTCAGCGGTAAAGAGCACGCGGCCAGGGAATTCATCGAGGAAACGCCGCAACGCACCCAGCGGCTCGCTGGCCTTGGCGTCTATCGCCAGTTCGGGAAAGCGGCTGGCGGGAAATCTTTCACGGCCGATACCGGTTTCCACGTCATCCTGGCTAGCCACTACGCGTGGCCAGGATTTTAGATGAGCGAAGCAATCTTCCACCGGCATGAACAGCTCGGCGGGCGGCAGCAGCGGCCGCTCGGGATCGACGCGACGCTCCTCGTAACGGTTGCGCACGTCTTTCCAGAAATGCTCAGCAGCCTGCTCGATTCCCGGCAGTGAGAACACCTGGGTGTCCTCTGGGAGGTAATCGAACAGCGTTGCTGTCTCGTCAAAAAACAGCGGCAGGTAATACTCGATGCCCGCCGGCGTGATGCCGGTGGACAGGTCCTGGTAGACCGGGCAGCGACGGAAGTCCACATCGAAGCGCTCACGGAAGCGAGCGCGAAAGCCGGTGACCGACTCCTTTTTCAGGGGAAATTCACGGGCTGGCAGCAGGCGGATCGACTCTACCTTGTCGATCGATCGCTGATTCTCTGGATCGAAGGTGCGCAGCGTTTCGATCTCGTCGTCGAACAGATCGATGCGGTAGGGCAGGGCGCTGCCCATGGGAAACAGATCGGTCAGCGCGCCACGCACGGCGAATTCGCCGTGTTCGTAAACAGTATCGACGCAGCGGTAACCGGCCGCCTCCAGACGCAGGCGCATCTGCTCGACATCGAGCTTTTGGCCGATATCCAGCACCAGGCTGGAGCCGAGCAGGAAACGCTTGGGTGCGAGCCTGTGTAGCGCCGTGGTGATAGGAACTACCAGTACGCCGTGGGTCAGCTCAGGAAGCTGATAGAGCGCCGCGATGCGCTGAGAGATGATGTCCTGGTGCGGCGAAAAAACGTCATAGGGCAGCGTCTCCCAGTCGGGAAAGTGCAGGACCGGCAGCGTCGGCGCGAAAAACGCGAGCTCTTCCTGCAGGCGCTCGGCGCTCTGGCTGTCAGCCGTGAGAAGAAGGGTGAATCGGTCTGCGTTGCTGGCTGCTTCGGCGATAGCCAGGCTCAGCGCGGCTCCAGGAAGGTTGCCCCAGGTTTGCTTGCCGCTGGCGGCAGGCATGGGCGGAAGGCGCAATACGGACACGAGTGGGCGTGGCTCCGGTCGAAAAATGGACCGCCCGGATTGTAACTATCCGCGCGGGACGCTGTCAGTGTTTCCGCTGCACAGATTGCCGGCGCTAGGGTGCCCCGGCATAATGTAGCCACTTTTCTCAGCCCCTACATGTTGGAAGGAACTGCCCGTGACTCAGAAGCCCGACCAGTGTCTTGGTGAATGGATTGATCGAGAAGCCCTCGCCGAAGCGATGATTCCGCTGATTGGTCAGCTGTATCGTAACAATAACGTAGTGACTTCCATCTATGGCCGCGGTCTGATCAATCGTTCGGTCATCGCGCTGCTCAAAGCACATCGCTTTGCCCGCCACCGTCAGGCTGACGAAGCTGAGCTCTGCGTAAACGAGACACACCAGATTCTCACCACCATGAGCGACATGAATCTGGGTGCTGCCTCCGTCGACCTCGGCAAGGTCGTGGCCAAGTACAAGGCCGAGGGTAATGGTCGCACCCTCGACCAGTTCGTGCGTGACGAGCTCGCAGACGTTGCCGGCAAGCGCAACACCTCGGGCACGCATAAAGGCACTGACGTCGTGCTCTATGGTTTCGGTCGTATAGGCCGTCTACTGGCGCGCATCCTCATCGAGAAGACCGGTGGTGGCGACGGCCTGCGCCTGCGGGCGATTGTCGTGCGCAAGGGCGCCGAAAATGATCTGGTCAAGCGTGCCAGTCTGCTGCGTCGCGACTCGGTACATGGTCCGTTCGACGGCACGATTCATATCGATGCCGAAAACAACACCATCACTGCCAACGGCAACCTGATCCAGGTGATCTACTCGAACGATCCGTCCTCGGTTGACTACACCCAGTACGGCATTGAGAACGCGCTGCTAGTCGACAACACCGGCAAATGGCGCGACGCCGAAGGCCTTGGTCAGCACCTCAAGTGCCCGGGCGTTGCCCGCGTTGTACTGACGGCACCCGGTAAGGGCGAGCTGAAGAACATCGTGCATGGTATCAACCATGGCGAAATCACCGCCGATGACAAGATCGTATCGGCAGCGTCATGCACCACGAACGCTATCGTGCCGGTACTCAAGGCGGTCAACGACCAGTACGGCATCGTGAACGGTCATGTGGAAACGGTGCATTCTTATACCAACGACCAGAACCTGATCGACAACTTCCACAAGGGCAGTCGTCGCGGTCGTAGCGCTGCGCTGAACATGGTCATCACCGAGACCGGGGCCGCCACTGCCGCTGCCAAGGCGTTGCCGGTACTCAAGGGCAAGCTGACGGGCAACGCCATTCGCGTTCCGACGCCTAACGTTTCCATGGCGATTCTCAACCTGAATCTCGAAAAGGCGACGTCCCGCGACGAAATCAACGAGTACCTGCGCCAGATGGCCATGCATTCGGATCTGCAGAAGCAGATCGACTTCGTCAATTCCCAGGAGGTGGTTTCGACGGACTTCGTTGGTTCGCGTCATGCCGGCGTGGTCGATGCCGAAGCTACCATCTGCAGCGATAACCGAGTCGTTCTATATGTCTGGTACGACAACGAGTTTGGCTATAGCTGCCAGGTCGTTCGTGTGATGGAAGACATGGCCGGAGTTAATCCACCCGCCTTCCCGCGCTAACGCATCGGGTGGTAAGCAAAACGGGAGCTTCGGCTCCCGTTTTGCATTTCGTCGGAAAAATCCGTCGTGCATGACCTTTCAGTAGGCCGCGTCAATAGTTAGTTACAGCGAAACGCTTGTCCCCAGTCAAAAAATTGAAAGACCTTGGGTGGTCAGTCACGGGTCGCGACCTCTATAATCGGGCGGATTTCTACCTGGGCCCGCGGCATAGCGTCGCGCTGATAACTTTTCAGTGCGTGTTGTGCAATTCGACTTTAGCCAAGCCGCGTGGCTCGTAAAAAGCCTTTTAAATCAGTGGTTAGCGAACCGATGATCAATATAAAACGTGGGCTTGATTTGCCCATTGCAGGTGCGCCGGCGCAGCGTATCGAGGCTGGAAGGCCCGTGCGAAGCGTCGCCGTATTGGGGTTTGACTACCCCGGCATGAAGCCGACCATGGACGTTCAGGTCGGTGATCGGGTTAAGTTGGGACAGGTGCTGTTCTTCGATAAGAAGACACCAGGTGTCGCGTTCACCGCACCCGGCGCTGGCGTCGTCAGCGCCGTCCATCGCGGTGAGAAGCGCGTCCTTCAATCGGTAGTCATTGACCTCGACGGCACCGATGAGATGACATTCAGTCAGTACGATGCCGCCGAGCTCGAAGGGTTGAGCGATGCCCAGGTTCGCGAGAACCTGCAGCAGTCGGGTCTCTGGACCGCACTGCGCACGCGTCCCTACAGCAAAGTGCCAGCCGTCGATGCCGTGCCCAGCTCCATTTTCGTCACGGCAATCGATACCCATCCGCTTGCCGCCGATCCGGTCACCGTTATCGGTGAACGTACCGCTGACTTCGAAGCGGGCCTCAAGGTTCTCGGTAATCTCGGCAAGCTGTTTTTATGCAAGGCTGAGGGTGCCTCGCTGCCGGGCGAGCAGCTCGCCAAGGTTACGACTGAAAGTTTCTCCGGCCCCCATCCTGCCGGTTTGGCTGGCACCCACATTCATTTCCTTGATCCTGTCAGCGCGAGCAAGAGCGTCTGGACCATCGGCTATCAAGATGTGATCGCCATCGGCGCGCTGTTCACCAGTGGCCGCCTGTCAGTCGAGCGTGTGGTATCGCTTGCCGGTCCTGTGGTGGAGAAGCCGCGCCTGGTGCGTACCCGTCTGGGGGCGAGTCTCGACGAGCTGACCGCCGGTGAGCTGCAACCCGGTGCCAATCGCGTCGTGTCTGGTTCTGTGCTGGGTGGTCGTACGGCGCATGGTGCCTTCGCCTACCTGGGCCGCTATCACCAGCAGGTTTCCTGCCTGCGTGAGGGCAAAGAGCGCGAGATGCTGCATTACCTGCGGGCCGGTAGCGACAAGCACTCGATCCTCAATATCTATATCTCCAAGCTGATGGGCGGCAAGAAGTTCGCCTTCTCGACGTCCACCAACGGCAGCCCCCGCGCCATGGTGCCGGTCGGGAACTACGAGGAGATCATGCCGCTCGACGTGCTGCCGACTCAGTTGCTGCGTTCCTTGATCGTCGGAGATACCGAGGTCGCACAGAAGCTCGGCTGTCTTGAGTTGGATGAGGAAGATCTGGCGCTGTGCACCTATGTCTGTGCCGGAAAATACGAATACGGCCCGATCCTGCGGGACAACCTGACTCGCATCGAGAAGGAGGGGTAAGGAATGGGCATTCGCGAATTCCTCGACAAGATCGAGCACAATTTCGAGAAGGGCGGCAAGTACGAGAAGTGGTATGCACTCTACGAAGCCGCAGATACCTTCCTTTATCGTCCGGGCAGCGTGACCAAGACCACCGCTCATGTACGTGACGGCATCGACCTCAAGCGCATGATGATCACGGTGTGGCTGTGTACTTTTCCGGCAATGTTCTTCGGTATGTGGAACACCGGTTACCAGGCCAACCTGATATATGCGGCGAACCCCGATCTCCTCGCGGCACAGGACGGCTGGCATTTTGCGCTGATCAGTGCCTTGGCTGGCTTCGACCCCGGCAGCATGTGGGATAACTTCGTTCAGGGCGCGGCTTACTTCCTGCCGGTCTACGCGGTGACCTTCATCGTCGGCGGCTTCTGGGAAGTGCTGTTCGCCTCGATCCGCAAGCATGAAGTCAACGAAGGGTTCTTCGTCACATCGGTGCTGTTCGCCCTGATTCTGCCGCCCAGCATTCCGCTGTGGCAGGTCGCCTTGGGTATCAGCTTCGGTATCGTGATCGGCAAGGAGATCTTCGGCGGTACCGGCAAGAACTTCCTCAACCCGGCTCTGACCGGCCGTGCCTTCTTGTTCTTCGCTTATCCAGCGCAGATGTCGGGGGACGAGGTCTGGACTGCGGTGGATGGCTTTTCCGGTGCAACCGCGCTCAGCCTGAGCTTTGCCGGCGGCATGGACAATGTGATCGCCAGCGGTATCACCTGGATGGATGCCTTCGTCGGAACCATGCATGGTTCGATCGGGGAAACCAGCACGCTGGCCATCCTCATTGGCGGTGCGGTGCTGCTGATGACCAAGATCGCGTCCTGGCGGATCGTCGCCGGCGTGATGATCGGCATGATCGCGCTGAGCTATCTGTTCAACCTGATCGGCTCGGACAGCAATCCGATGTTCGCCATGCCCTGGTACTGGCATTTGGTGGTGGGTGGTTTCGCCTTTGGCCTGATCTTCATGGCGACCGATCCGGTTTCAGCCTCGATGACCAATACAGGTAAATGGGTCTTCGGCATTTTAATTGGCGTGATGGTGGTGCTGATCCGGGTGGTAAACCCGGCATTTCCGGAGGGCATGATGCTGGCGATTCTGTTCGCCAACCTGTGCGCACCGTTGATTGACCACTTTGTCATTCAGGCCAACATCAAGCGGAGGCTGGCGCGTAATGTCTAGTCAAAAAGAATCCACTGCCCGCACCCTGGTAGTGGCACTGTTGGTTTGCCTGGTCTGCTCGGTGTTCGTCGCCGGCGCGGCTGTGGCGCTACGCCCGACGCAGCTGGAAAACCGCCAGCTGGACAAGCAGCGCAGCATTCTGGCAATCGCCGGTTTGGGCGAAGCAGGCATGTCTGCCAACCAAGTCAAGACCTTGTACGGCGAGCGCATCGTGGCGAGGTTAATCAACCTGGAAACTGGCGAGTTCAGTGACGAGTTCGACCCGAATAGCTTCGATCCACTGGTCGCTGCCAAGGATCCCGAACTGTCCAAGGCCCTGCCGGGCGAAGATGACATCGCCTCGATCAAGCGTCGCGAGCGTTACAGCGTCGCCTACATCGTGGAAGAGAACGGTGAGATGGAAACGCTGATCCTGCCCGTGCGCGGTTACGGCCTGTGGTCGACCCTCTATGGCTTTATTGCCGTCAAGGACGATCTCAATACGGTCGCAGGCCTCGGCTTCTACCAACACGGCGAGACGCCGGGTCTTGGTGGTGAGGTGGACAATCCCAGGTGGCGTAGCCAGTGGGAAGGCAAGGAGCTATTCAACGACAACGGCGAACTGGTGATTCAGGTCGTCAAAGGCGGTGTCGATCCGCAGAGTCCAAGGGCTGACCATCAGGTCGACGCCCTGGCCGGTGCAACCTTGACCAGCAACGGGGTAAACAACCTGCTGCATTTCTGGCTGGGCGAAAACGGCTTCGGTCCATTTATCGCTAACCTGCGCGCTGGGGAGGCTTGATCATGTCGCAACCTACTATCAAGGAAGTCCTGTTCAATCCGGTCTTCAACAACAACCCCATCGGCCTGCAGATCCTTGGGATCTGCTCGGCCCTGGCGGTTACCTCCAACCTCAAGACCGCGCTGGTAATGTCCGTCGCGCTGACGTTGGTAGTGGCGTTCTCGAACCTGTTCATCTCGATTATCCGCAGCCAGATTCCTGGCTCGATCCGCATGATCGTGCAGATGGTCATTATCGCCTCGCTGGTAATCCTGGTTGACCAGGTCCTCAAGGCTTATGCCTTCACACTGTCCAAACAGCTGTCGGTATTCGTCGGGCTGATCATCACCAACTGCATCGTAATGGGGCGTGCCGAAGCCTTTGCCATGCAGAACCCGCCGATGCTTTCCTTCTTCGACGGCCTCGGTAACGGTCTCGGCTATAGCGCCATGCTGATCGGGCTCGGGATCATCCGCGAGCTGTTCGGTGCCGGCAAGCTGATGGGGTACACCATCCTGCCGGTCGTTAATGACGGGGGCTGGTATCTGCCGAACGGCATGATGTTGCTGCCGCCTTCCGCGTTCTTCCTGATCGGCCTGTTCATCTGGGGCATTCGCGTCTGGAAAAAAGAGCAGGTCGAGAAGCCTTCCTTCAAGATGGCGCCGCAAGTCTCCAACAAGGAGGCCTACTAATGGAGCATTACATCAGCCTCTTCGTCCGCGCCGTGTTCATCGAGAACATGGCCCTGGCGTTCTTCCTTGGCATGTGTACCTTCATCGCCATTTCGAAGAAGGTGGAAACGGCGATTGGCCTGGGTATCGCGGTTATCGTAGTCCAGACCATTACCGTTCCGGCCAACAACCTGATCTACACCTATCTCCTCAAGGCAGGTGCGCTGTCGTGGGCCGGCCTGCCCGAGGTCGATCTGAGCTTCCTCGGTCTGCTGAGTTATATCGGCGTGATCGCGGCTATCGTGCAGATACTCGAGATGACCCTCGACAAGTATGTGCCGAGTCTCTACAACGCCCTGGGTGTGTTCCTGCCACTGATTACCGTGAATTGCGCCATCTTGGGTGGCACGCTGTTCATGGTCGAGCGCGACTATAACCTCGCCGAGGGCGTGGTTTATGGCATGGGCTCGGGACTTTCCTGGGCATTGGCCATCGCTCTGCTGGCTGGTATCCGCGAGAAGCTCAAATACAGCGATGTTCCGGAAGGCTTGCAGGGGCTGGGGATCACGTTCATCACCATCGGACTGATGTCGCTGGGCTTCATGTCTTTCTCTGGCGTACAGCTGTAAGGACGGGATGAACTGATGAGTTACGAAATTTTCCTCGCTATTGGGATGTTCACCGCCATCGTGCTCACGCTGGTCCTGATCATCCTGGCAGCACGTGCCAAGCTGGTCTCCAGTGGTGATATCAGCATCGAGATCAACGGCGAACGCACCATCACCGTACCCGCGGGCGGCAAGCTGCTGCAGACGCTCGCTGCGAACAACATCTTCCTCTCGTCCGCCTGTGGCGGCGGCGGTACCTGCGCGCAATGCAAGTGCATCGTCGAGAGCGGTGGTGGCGAGATGCTGCCGACCGAGGAGTCGCATTTTACCCGTCGTGAGGCGGGCGAAGGCTGGCGGCTATCCTGCCAGACTCCGGTCAAGGCGGACATGAAGATCGAGGTGCCCGAAGAAGTGTTCGGTGTGAAGAAGTGGGAATGCACCGTGCTGTCCAACCCGAACGTGGCGACCTTCATCAAGGAGCTGACGCTGAAGCTGCCGGAAGGCGAGAACGTCGACTTCCGCGCAGGTGGTTACGTGCAGCTGGAATGCCCGCCGCATGAGGTTCGCTATAAGGACTTCGATATTCAGGAGGAATATCGCGGTGACTGGGACAAGTTCAACCAATGGAAGTACGTATCCAAGGTCGACGAGACCGTGATTCGTGCCTATTCCATGGCGAACTACCCGGAAGAGGTTGGCCTGGTGAAGTTCAATATCCGTATTGCATCACCACCACCGGGCAAGGACGATTTGCCGCCAGGCAAGATGTCATCCTGGGTGTTCAGCCTCAAGCCAGGCGACAAGGTTACCGTCTACGGTCCGTTCGGTGAATTTTTCGCCAAGGACACCGATGCGGAAATGGTTTTCATCGGCGGTGGTGCCGGTATGGCGCCAATGCGTTCGCACATCTTCGACCAGCTCAAACGTTTGAAATCCAAGCGCAAGATGAGCTTTTGGTACGGCGCGCGCTCGATGCGCGAGGCGTTCTACGTTGAGGAGTACGATCAGCTGCAGGCGGAGAACGAAAACTTCCAGTGGCATCTCGCACTGTCCGATCCGCAGCCGGAAGACAACTGGGACGGCCCTACCGGCTTCATTCACAACGTGCTGTACGAGAACTATCTGAAGGATCATCCAGCGCCGGAAGATTGCGAGTTCTATATGTGCGGCCCGCCAATGATGAACGCCTCGGTGATCAAGATGCTCACCGATCTGGGCGTCGAACCGGAGAACATCCTGCTCGACGACTTCGGCGGCTAGCATGACCCACGCGTTACTTCAGCCCGTCATCGTTGCCGCCCTGGCGGCAGCCCTGACGGGTTGTCTGTTTCAGGATAAGGTAGAAAACTTCGGCGGCCCGACCATGGGCAGCACCTACTCGGTGAAGTATGTGGCGACGGACGGGGCGGCCGACAAGGCGCAGCTGCAACGCGACACCGAGTCGATACTCGCCGAGATCGACAAGCAATTGTCGACCTACCGTGCCGATTCGGATATCGAGATCTTCAACGCCTTGCCTGCGAATAAGTGCATGGCCATGCCAGACAGCGTTCGTGAACTGATTCTGGCGGGGCGGCGGCTATCAGAAGAAAGCAGCGGGGCGCTGGATCTGACCATCGAGCCTCTGCTTAATCTCTGGGGTTTTGGTCCGCAGGGACGAAGCGAGCGAGTGCCATCTGCGGAGGAAATTGCCGAGGTTCGGCAGGATGTCGGTCAGCATCATCTTCGGGTCGATGGCGAGCATCTTTGCAAGGATCGGGCTGTTCAGGTCGATTTCAACAGCATTGCGGCAGGCTATGCCGTGGATCAGGTGGCTGCAACGCTCGAGGCCTCTGGTGTACGTAGTTATCTGGTGGAAATCACCGGGGAGCTCAAGGCTCGGGGGCGCAAACCGGACGGATCGCCCTGGCGCATCGCTATAGAAGCGCCACGGGATAATGAACGGGTTGCCCAACGGATCATCGAGCTGGACGGTTTCGCCGTATCGACCTCTGGTGATTACCGCAACTATTTCGAGCGCGATGGTAAACGTTATTCACATACGCTCGATCCGCAGAGCGGTGCACCAATTGATCATCATCTAGCCGCTGTGACGGTCGTCGATCCCTCGACATTAAGGGCGGACGGGTTGTCTACTGTGCTTATGGTGCTGGGCCCTGAACGGGGGATGGCATACGCGGCGGAGCGAAAGATTGCAGCGCTCTTCGTCATTCGCGAAGGGCAGGAATTCGTAAGCAGAAGCACCGAAGCCTTCGATGAGCTGTTCGGTGCGGGAGCAGAGCAATGACTTGGTTAATCGTTTTTCTGGTCATGTTGTTGGTTGTGTTTGGCATGTCAATTGGCGTGATCATGGGACGCAAGCCCATCGCAGGCTCCTGTGGGGGCATCGCCAATCTCGGCATCGAGAAGGAATGCTCAATCTGCGGAGGTAGCCGGGAAAAATGTGAAGAAGTAAATGCGCAGCCGAACCAGGACACAAAAGCCGATCTCGCATACGACGCGACCAGACGCTGATTAGTCGGTGCTGATCCGGCCGGTGGCTTGGGCCACTGGGCTCGGGCATGCGCGCGCAGCGCCGATCCGTTCGTGTTTGGCGCAACGATC
The DNA here is from genome assembly GCF_003325755.1 of Pseudomonas sp. SST3. The sequence goes on from NZ_QORI02000008.1 coordinate 184,693, forward strand.
CAGACGGTAGTGCGGGCAATGCACCGTTTCTGGATAACGAATTCGTTAACAGCGGCAGGGCTGCCTGCTGCGTGTTCAGGGGTGAATATGGCTGTCTACAATTACGATGTAGTGGTATTGGGCTCGGGCCCTGCCGGTGAAGGCGCGGCGATGAACGCGGTCAAGGCAGGGCGCAAGGTAGCCGTGGTTGATAGCAGACCGCACGTCGGCGGTAACTCCACCCATCTGGGTACCATCCCGTCCAAGGCGCTGCGCCATTCGGTGCGGCAGATCATGCAGTACAACACCAACCCGCTGTTTCGCCAGATCGGTGAGCCGCGCTGGTTTTCGTTTCCCGACGTTCTGAAAAGCGCCGAGAGCGTAATCGGCAAGCAGGTCACCTCGCGCACTAGTTACTATGCACGCAACCGTATCGACATCTTCTTCGGTACTGCGAGCTTTACCGATGAGCAGACGGTGGAAGTGGTCAGTGCTAACGGCATGGTTGAAACATTGGTGGCCAGCCAGTTCATCATCGCGACCGGCTCGCGACCCTATCGGCCCGCCGATGTTGATTTCTCGCACCCACGCATCTACGACAGCGATACCATTCTCACCCTGAGTCATACCCCGCGCCGCCTGATCATCTACGGAGCCGGCGTGATCGGCTCCGAGTACGCGTCGATCTTCAGCGGTCTCGGTGTATTGGTCGACCTGATCGACAACCGTGACCAGTTGCTCAGCTTCCTGGACGATGAAATCTCCGACGCGCTCAGCTACCACCTGCGCAACAACAACGTGCTGATTCGCCATAACGAGGAATACGAGCGCGTCGAGGGCATCGATAACGGCGTCATCCTGCATCTGAAGTCAGGTAAGAAGATTAAAGCGGATGCCTTCCTCTGGTGTAACGGGCGGACCGGTAATACCGATAAGCTTGCCTTGGAGAACATCGGTCTGAAGGTCAACAGCCGTGGGCAGATCAAAGTCGACGAGCACTACCGTACCGACGTTGGCAATATCTACGCAGCAGGCGATGTGATCGGCTGGCCGTCGCTGGCCAGTGCCGCGTACGATCAGGGGCGTTCGGCCGCCGGCAGCATCGTTGAAAACGACAGCTGGCGTTTCGTCGATGACGTGCCCACCGGTATTTACACCATTCCGGAAATCAGTTCGATCGGCAAAAACGAGCGCGAGCTCACCGAAGCGAAGGTGCCATACGAGGTGGGCAAGGCGTTCTTCAAGGGGATGGCGCGCGCCCAGATTTCAGCCGAGCCGGTGGGCATGCTGAAGATCCTCTTCCACCGCGAGACGCTGGCGGTGCTTGGCGTGCATTGCTTTGGTTATCAGGCTTCAGAAATCGTACATATCGGGCAGGCGATCATGAATCAGCCCGGTGAGGCGAACACGATCAAGTACTTTATCAACACCACCTTCAACTATCCGACCATGGCGGAGGCTTATCGGGTCGCTGCGTTCGATGGACTGAACCGGCTTTTTTGAGCGGCTCCGACCGGTGGCCTGAGCCGGTCGGAGAGGATACCCGAGACTGGCGCTGGCCAAATCGGGAGAGCTTCTAAGGGCAAGTAAAGCGCAGGCCGCCGGGGCGTGGCGGCCATGCGTTACCTTATGCGTTTCGCAGCGTGGTGACCGCCAGACCGGGATAATCGGTAATCAGGCTGTCGACGCCGAAATCCGCGAGCCGACGCATTAATGCCGGTTCGTTTACCGTCCAGACCGATACGTGCAAACCTTGCTGGCGAGCCTTTGCGATCCGCTCGGGTGTGCACAGCGTCCACTTCAACGCCAATAAGTCACAGTTATACTGTTTGGCCACTTTCAGCGGATCGAGCCAGCCGTACTCGGCGACCAGTCCGCACGACAGTTCGGGAGTCAGCCGCCTCAGCGCTCGCAGTACCTCTCGAGACCCTGATGTGACGGTGATCCGATCAAGCATCCCGTGGCGCTCGGCCAGCTCCCGGATCGCAAGCACCGAACGCGCGGCGCGGACCCTGGAGGCGCTTTTGACTTCCAGCTGCCAATGTTCGAACGCACATTTCTCGAACAGCTCCGCCAGGCGAGGAATAGGGCAGGGGCGTTTCCAGCCAGGTCCTCCGTGGCGCGCGTCGTAACGAGTCAGTTCGTCGGCGTCGTGTTCCACGACCTTGCCGCGTTGCCCTGTGGTGCGCTTGAGGGTCGGATCATGGATGACCATCAGTTCGCCATCCTTGGACAGATGCAGATCCAGCTCGCAGCGGCGCACGCCGTGAGCGAGGCACTGCTGAAAACCGACCAGGGTATTCTCCGGCGCCTCACCCTTCGCGCCACGGTGGCCGTAAATCAGTGTCACGGTTGTATGCCTCGCTGAAGCGGCGTGATGCGCTGGTGATGCTGAACGCTGTTGATGACCCGGTTGCTTTCGAAATAAACCGAGAATTCACGATAATCCCAACGCGTGATAGGCGGCTGTCCGACGGCGGGATGCTCCTCATCAGCGAGGCCGAAGCGCTCGAGCACCTGGTCCTTCGAGTCGCCCCGGCTGGGTAGGGTCAGTTCGGCCTGGCCTTGCTGACCAACGGGGATGCGGATGATTTCGGCATGTGCCGGGACGCAGAGAGCAATTGTCAGGAAGGGGATCAGTAACCGCTGCATGTTTCAGGTTCCTTGCAGACTTTCACGGGCCAGGCGTCGTTCGGTCGCCTGTTTCTGCAGGATATGCCGCGCGAGCAGTTGCCGTTGTGCATCAGTCAACGCTTCGAAGGAAGTGCCAATGGCAAATCGCCCGTCATCGAGTGGCTGGCAGGTTGCTATGCGCGCCGTCAACAACATACCCAGGCCTTGCGGCATCAATGCCAGTTTCAGCGTCCGGACCGAACCCTCGTCGAGTGGCTGATCATTAATGAAGCTGATGCCGCCTTCCGAGAGAACCACTTCGCGCGCCGGCCCGAGGTGCTTTAGCAGGTCCTGTGCGAGCACCTGGCCGATCAGATCGATGCGCTTGTTCTGCACTTTAAGATAGTTGGCGAGCGTGCGGTTACCCTCGGCTATCTGACGCAGCAGATGCTGTGCTTCGAAGTCGAGCTGGTGCAGTTCACCAAGCAAGTCGAACAGTTGCATCGAACCTTTACCGGAGACTGTTTCGGCGTGTTCCGGTGGCAGTATTTCCAGTGCGATCATGTCCTCGATACGATAGTATTCGCGGCGATCTTCGGTGTCTTCTGTGGGCATGTCGATCCCTGGGCTGCAGTGATGGCTTGAGTGTATCAGGCCGCTTGGCAACGTCATTCAGCTTGTTATTTTCCGCCAGCGTAAGCGAACCCATCGATCTATGTTCAGACCGCTGTCCGTGTATATCGGGGCGCGCTACACGCGCGCCAGACGTCGCAGCCTCTTCGTCTCCTTCATTTCCTTCACCTCGATGATTGGGCTGGCACTGGGCGTGCTGGTTATGATCGTCGTGCTGTCGGTAATGAACGGTTTCGATCATGAAATGCGTACCCGCGTGCTGGGCATGGTCCCGCACGCCACTATCGAAAGCCCGACGCCGATTGACGATTGGCGAACCCTGGGGCAGCGACTTGTGCAGCATCCGCAGGTTTCAGCAGTGGCGCCGTTCATACAGATGCAGGGTCTGCTGACTCATCGTGGTCAGGTCACCAAGACACTTATCAATGCGGTGGATCCTGAAATCGAGTCGGACGTCTCGATCATCGGCCAGTTCTTCCGCGAGGGCTCGCTGGCAGATCTGGCGCCCGGCGAGTTCGGTATCGTTATCGGTGACAAGGCGGCCGACAAGCTTGGCGTCGGTATCGGCGACAAAGTCACCTTCGTGGCTCCGGAAGTAACGGTCACCCCGGCGGGCGTTTTTCCGCGCATGAAGCGCTTTACCGTGCGTGGCATCTTTCATGTCGGCGCGGGTGAGATTGATGGTTATGTGGCGATGGCCAATATTTCCGATTTAGCACGGCTGCACCGTTGGAAGCCAGATCAGGTTCAGGGGCTGCGCCTGCGTTTCGATGACCTGTTCCAAGCACCGCGCATTGCCTGGGAGCTGGCCGGCCAGCTGGGCGATGAGTTCTATTCCCGGGACTGGACCCGCACCCACGGCAATCTCTATCAAGCGATACGCATGGAAAAAGCCATGATCGGCTTGTTGCTATTGCTGATCGTCGCGGTGGCGGCTTTCAATATCATTTCGACGCTGGTCATGGTCGTGACTGACAAACGTGGCGACATCGCCATTCTGCGAACGCTTGGCGCGACGCCCCGGCAGATCATGGCGATCTTCATGGTTCAGGGCACGGTGATCGGTGTTGTCGGCACTCTGGTGGGCGCTTTGCTCGGCATCTTCGCCGCGCTCAACGTGAGCAGCTGGATCGCTGCGCTCGAGCGGCTGATCGGGCACAAGTTTCTTAGCGCCGATGTGTATTTCATCGACTATCTGCCGTCCAGGCTGATGACCACCGATGTGGTACAGGTCTGCGTCGCGGCGCTCGTCCTGAGTTTTTTCGCCACCTTGTACCCGGCATGGCGTGCGGCCCGTACCCAACCGGCCGAAGCGTTACGATATGAGTGAGCTGGTTATGAATGAAAAGTCTTCGAAGGATGGCGCGGTGCTGAGTTGCCGCAATCTTGGCAAGCGCTATGAGCAGGGTCCGGAGTCGGTCAGTGTGCTCTCCGGATTGCAGCTGGAGCTTTTCCCTGGTCAAAGGGTCGCCATTGTCGGCAGTTCAGGCTCGGGCAAGAGCACGCTACTGAACCTGCTTGGTGGTCTCGATACACCCAGCGAAGGCAGTGTCTGGTTGGCGGGAGAGGAGCTTTCCGCGCTCAGCGAGAAGGACCGCGGCCTGTTGCGTAACCGCGCACTGGGCTTCGTCTACCAGTTCCATCACCTGCTGCCAGAGTTCACCGCCCTGGAGAACGTGTGCATGCCGCTCCTGATTGGCAAGACGCCGATCCCGGAAGCTCGGGGGCGAGCAACCGAACTTTTGCAACGAGTGGGGCTTGGTCACCGGTTGGCGCATAAGCCGTCCGAGCTGTCAGGGGGCGAGCGGCAGCGTGTGGCGATTGCCAGGGCGTTGGCCAACCGTCCGGCGCTGGTATTGCTTGACGAGCCTACCGGCAACCTCGATCACCATACGGCCCAGGGCATTCAGGATCTGATGTTGGAATTGAGCAGCTCGCTGCGTACGGCCTTTCTCGTTGTTACCCACGATCCGCAACTGGCCGGGCAGATGGATCACATACTGCGCCTCGAAGACGGCCGGCTGGTGGCTGGCTGATGTTCAGGCCGCTCAGCATTTTCATTGGCAGCCGCTACACGCGGGCCAAGCGTCGTAATCATTTCATCTCGTTCATTTCGCTGACTTCGATGATCGGTCTTTCGCTGGGTGTATTGGCGATGATCATGGTGCTGTCGGTGATGAACGGTTTCCAGCGCGAGATGAGCAACCGCATTCTCGGTATGGTGCCGCATGCCGTGATCGCCGGCGACGGACAGCCTGTGGACGATTGGCAATCGCTGGCTGAGCGGCTCCGGGCGCATCCCGGGGTGCTCGGTACCGCGCCGATCACCCAGCTCGAGGGCATGCTGTCGTTCAAGGGCTCGATGCAGCCGATCGAGGTCAAGGGCATCGATCCGCAGGCGGAAGGGGATGTGTCGATCCTCGGTTCGAAGATGATCGCCGGCAGGCTCGATGACCTCGAGCCAGGCGAGTCCGGGGTGATCCTCGGGCTGATGACCGCGCGTCGATTCGGCCTCAAGCTGGGCGACAAGCTCACCCTCATCGTGCCCGAACTCAGCGATGCGCCCGGCGGCATCACGCCGCGGATGCAGCGCCTGAACGTCGTTGGGGTGTTCAAGGTCGGGGCCGAGCTGGATGGCAGCCTGGCGATGATTCATCGGGTCGATGCGGCACGGATGCTTCGCTGGGAGCCGCATCAGGTCGAAGGCGTGAGAGTCAGGCTGGCTGATCTGTACCGGGCGCCAGAAATCGCGGCAGAACTCGTTGGTGAGCTCGGTGAGGATTACCGTGGCGAGGATTGGTCGCTTACTCAGGGCAGCCTGTTCAGCGCGATGAAGATGGAAAAGACCATGATCGGTCTGCTGCTCTTGTTGATCGTCGCGGTTGCCGCCTTCAACATCATCGCCACGCTGATCATGGTAGTGGCCGATAAGCGTGCCGATATCGCGATATTACGTACTCTCGGGGCGACACCCCGAGAGATCATGGCAATCTTCATGGTTCAGGGCAGCATCATCGGCTTGACCGGTACCTTGATAGGAACCGTACTCGGGGTACTTGGTGCCCTGAACGTCAGCGCGCTGGTGGCTTGGCTGGAAAAGGTGTCGGGTCAGCACATTTTCAGTTCGGATGTGTATTTCATTAGCACGTTGCCGTCAGAACTGCGGCTCGAAGATGTCCTGCTCGTGACCCTGGCAGCGCTGACGCTCAGCTTTCTGGCAACGATCTACCCGGCGTGGCGCGCTGCACAGACTCAGCCTGCCGAAGCCTTGCGCTACGAATAGAGTGGTGTATCAGCGGCGGTCCAGCTGCCGCTTGCGCCAACTGCGGCTGACCCACCAGCGCCAGTAGATCTGCGTAGCGAGGTAGCCCAGTACGGCGATCACGATACCGACGACAAATGAGCCAAGGAACAGCGGCTGCCAATGGCTGTTAAGCATCTGGCGAACCCAGGCGAGGCTGAGCTCCATTGGCATCGGCGACACAGGGGTGTCCATCAGCCAGGCGCCGACTTTATAGTTGCAGTAAAACACCGGCGGCATCGTCAGCGGATTGGTCAGCCAGGCCAGGCCAACAGCAATCGGCAGGTTGGCCCTGGCCAATACGGCACACAGCGCCGCGGCCAGCATCTGCATGGGCATCGGAATCATGGCCCAGAACAGGCCGATCGCCATCGCCCTGGAAACCGAATGCCGATTGAGATGCAGCAAATTGGGGTCATGCGTCAGTGTGCCGAGAAACCGCAACGACTTGTGCGTCTTTAAGCGGTCAGGGTGCGGCATGTAGCGTTTGAAAAAACGACGCGGCATGAAGATTCTCTAGCGGGGTGAAGCGCGCCCGATTATGCCTGAAACGAGACTCGGCGCTGAGAGGAGTTTGTGACATAAATTCTACACTGTGGGGCCGACAGGACGTCGGTCAGACCACAACGACCCGGCCTCCGACCCTGTCGGATGTGCCTTCGCTGGAATGGAATCCAGGAGAACCCCATGCGTACAGCGATGCTGGCGCTGGCCGCAGGCCTTCTACTGCTACGCTTTCTACCGCAACTGCCACCCGTATCGACGCTACCCTTCCTGTTCGTGGCGGGTCTGGCCTTGTTGCCGTTCCGCGGGCGAGCGATCGGGTGTTTCCTTTGCGGGTTTGCCTGGGCCTGTCTGAGCGCTCACTGGGCCCTGGACGACCGCCTCCCGACGGAACTCGACGGCCGCACATTCTGGCTCGAAGGGCAGGTAACCGGCCTGCCGGATGTTCGTGGCGGTGTGGTGCGCTTCGAGCTCGTCGACATTTCGTCCCGGCATAGCGGTCTGCCTTCGCGGTTGCGCCTGGCCTGGTACGGCGGGCCAAAGGTGCAGGCGGGTGAGCGATGGCGGCTTGCCGCGAAATTGAAAAGGCCGCGCGGGCTGGTCAATCCACATCCGTTTGATTACGAGGCTTGGCTTCTTGCTCGGCGAATCGGTGCCAGCGGCACGATCAAGGCTGGTGAAAGACTATCGGCCGCTGCAGGAGACGAGGTGTGGCGCGATCAGCTGCGCCATCGGTTGATGGCTGTTGATGCACAGGGGCGCTCGGGAGCAATCGCAGCGTTGGTGGTTGGTGATGACAGTGGCCTGTCCACATCCGACTGGCGCATTCTTCAAGACACCGGCACCGTGCATCTAATGGTCATCTCGGGGCAGCATGTGGGGATGCTGGCCGGTTTGCTCTATGGCCTGGTTTCATTATTGGCGCGCTGGGGAATCTGGCCGCCGCGAATTTCTTGGCTGCCCTGCGCCTGCGGCCTCGCGCTGGGCGGTGCGCTCGCGTATGGTTGGCTGGCGGGCTTCGAGGTCCCGGTTCAGCGAGCGTTGGTGATGGTCGCGCTGGTGCTTGCGTGGCGCCTGCGGTTTCGGCATCTCGGTGTCTGGCTACCGTTGTTGATCGCGCTTGATGGTGTTCTGCTGATTGATCCGCTGGTCGGTCTGCAATCTGGGTTTTGGTTGTCGTTCCTGGCCGTGGCGGTGCTCGCACTTATCTTCCGTGGCCGCATTGGCAACTGGAGTTGGTGGCAGGCGCTGGGTCGCGCGCAGTGGCGTATGGGACTCGGCCTATTGCCGGTATTACTCGCGCTGGGTTTGCCGGTCAGCCTGAGTGGCCCGGTTGCCAACCTATTCGCGGTCCCGCTGGTCAGCGCGCTGGTCGTGCCGCTGTCGCTGATGGGCTCCGCGCTGCTGTGGTTGCCGGGCATTGGGGAGGCGTTGCTATGGTTGGCGGGTGGGCTGCTGGCGTTTCTGTTCGATGCGCTGGAGTGGCTCGCTGGCTGGCAGCCCGCGTGGCTCTCGGCCTCGTTGCCACTGTGGGGCTGGTTGCTGGTGGTATTGGGAATGCTGCTCGTCCTGTTACCGGACGGAGTGCCGTTTCGGGCACTTGGATTGGTGCTTCTCACGCCATTGCTGTTTCCGCCGACCAATCGGCCCGCCGCGGGGCAGGCGGAAGTCTGGGTGTTCGATGTTGGCCAGGGTCTGGCCGTGCTGGTGCGCACGCACGAACACGCATTGCTGTATGACGCGGGACCACGCTACGGTGACTTCGATATCGGTGAGCGAGTTGTGTTTCCGTCGCTGCGAGCACTGGGAGTCGCCGATCTTGACCTGCTGGTCCTTAGTCACGCCGATAGCGATCACGCCGGTGGGGCTCAGGCGATCCAGCGACAGATGCCGGCCGCGCGAGTGCTCAGTGGCGAGCCGGAAAGGCTACCTGCGTCGTTGAAGGCCGAGGTATGCCGCTCCGGAGCGAGCTGGGAATGGGATCGTGTCATTTTCACGTTTTGGCGGTGGTCCCAGGCTCAGGATGGAAACCAATCCTCCTGTGTGCTTCTGATCGAGGCGGATGGCGAACGCTTGCTGCTCACCGGCGACATTGATGTGTCGGCCGAGCAGGCGCTGCTGGCGAGCGATATGCCGCTCGACGTGGACTGGCTGCTTGTGCCGCATCATGGCAGTCGCAGCTCGTCTTCGACCGTATTCATCGAGGCGACAGGTGCCGACGGTGCGTTGGTTTCGCGCAGCTTGCACAACGCCTTCGGCCACCCGCATCCTGATGTCGTGCAGCGCCTGCAGGCATCCGGTGCGCAGCTACATGACACAGCTGAGCAGGGTGCGCTGCAGATCCGTCTTGGACGTTTCGAGCCCGTTCGAGGAATGCGCGCCGAACGTCGGTTCTGGCGGGAAAAATGAGAACAGGGGCCGTCGGCGGCCTGCCGACCCTATGCTAGAGTGGCGCCACTTTTTCGAGGGGGATGCATCTCGTGTGGGAGCTGGTTAAAGCGGGCGGCTGGATCATGCTGCCAATCATTCTGTGTTCCGTTGCGGCCGCCGGCATCATCGCCGAAAGGCTATGGACGCTGCGGCCGAGCCGCGTGACCCCGCCGCATCTGCTCGGCCAGGTGTGGAAATGGATCAAGGACAAGAAGCTCAGCAACCAGAAGCTCAAGGAGCTGCGCGCCGATTCACCCTTGGGCGAAATTCTGGCAGCCGGGCTGGCCAACTCCAAGCATGGTCGGGAAATCATGAAGGAGTGCATCGAGGAGGCTGCGGCTCGCGTCGTCCATGACCTCGAACGCTACCTCAACGCGCTGGGTACCATCGCGGGCATCGCACCGTTGCTCGGGTTGCTAGGCACGGTGCTCGGCATGATCGAGATCTTCAGCGCCTTCATGGGCTCCGGTATGGCCAATGCACCCTTGCTCGCGGCGGGCATTTCCAAAGCGCTGATCACCACTGCCGCAGGCTTGATGGTCGGTATCCCCGCATTGTTCTTCCATCGCTTCCTGCTGCGCCGCGTCGAAGAGCTGGTGGTGGGTATGGAGCAGGAGGCGATCAAACTGGTCGAGGTCGTGCAGGGTGATCGTGACGTCGATCTGGGAGAGGGCAAGGCGTGAAGTTTCGTCGCAAGGCGCGGGAAAACGTCGACATCGGCCTGGCCCCGCTGATCGATGTGGTGTTCATCCTGCTGCTGTTCTTCGTCGTGACCACCACCTTTACCCGCGAAACTCAGCTCCAGGTGGATCTGCCAGAAGCGGCCAGCGGTACACCGCCGCAGGAGGCGGAGAAGAAACGGTTGGAAGTGGTCATCGATGTCGATGGTAGCTTCAGCCTCAATGGCAAGACGCTGATCAAGCATGACCTGAGCACGCTAATGGCGGCGCTCAGCAAGGAGTCGGGCGGCGATACCAGCCTGCCGATGATCATCAGCGCCGACGGCAAGACGCCACATCAGGCAGTCATTACTGCCATGGATGCAGCCGGGAAGCTGGGTTTCGCACAGCTGCGTATCACTACCGTCGAGGCCCAGCCGGAGCCCTGATGTCTTTAGCTGATCGTCTGCAGCGAGCCTGGTACGAAGGGCATCCGGCTTTGGCCTTGCTCGCCCCGCTGGAGGCGCTCTATCGGCGCGTGGTTATTGCCAAACGGAAGAAGTTCGTCAGCGGCGCCATCGATTGCTATCGGGCGCCGGTGCCTGTGCTGGTGGTGGGCAATATCACCGTTGGTGGTACCGGCAAGACTCCATTGATTCTCTGGCTCATCGAACACTGCCGCCGGCGCGGCTTGAAAGCGGGGGTGGTCAGCCGCGGCTACGGCGCCACGCCACCGTCACATCCATGGCGGGTGAGGCCGGAACATTCGGCGGTCGAGGCGGGCGACGAACCACTGCTGATCGCGCAGCGAACGGGTGTACCGGTCATGATTGATCCGGACCGCGCACGCGCGGTTCGCGAGCTGCTCAAGCAAGAACCGCTCGACCTTATTTTGTCCGACGATGGATTACAGCATTACGGGCTCGCACGCGACCTCGAACTGGTACTCATTGATGCGGCACGTGGCCTGGGCAATCGCCGTTGCCTGCCGGCCGGTCCCCTGCGTGAACCGGTGGAGCGGCTGGAGTCAGTCGACGCGGTGCTGTTCAACGGGGCGGCGGTCGGTGACCCCTCCGGTTATGCCTTCACTTTACAGCCGTCACGACTGATAGAGCTCGTTAGCGAAAAGGTCTGGCCGCTTGATCATTTTCCACCTGGGCAGCAACTGCATGCGGTCGCCGGGATCGGCAATCCGCAGCGTTTCTTCACCACGCTCGAGGCGCTACACTGGCGGCCGATTCCGCACCCCTTCGCCGACCACGCCTGTTATAGCCCGGAGCAGCTGAGTTTCAGCCCCGAGCTACCGCTAGTGATGACCGAGAAGGATGCGGTCAAATGCCGGGCATTCGCGCTGCCAGGCTGGTGTTATCTGCAGGTGCAGGCCGAGCCATCGGCGGCGTTCGTGACCTGGTTCGATGCCCAGCTGGACCGCTTGTTGCCCGCACACCCCTAAAGCTGCTCGATCTGCCAGGTGCGGTCGACGGCACCCAAGGAATGCGCATGGATACCAAACTGCTCGACATTCTCGCCTGCCCGCTCTGCAAGGGTCCGCTGAAGCTGACCGAGGACAAATCCGAATTGATTTGCAAGGCCGATGGCATGGCCTTTCCTGTGCGAGACGGTATTCCGGTGATGCTCGAAAGCGAAGCCCGCACCCTTGACGTGGATGAGCGTCTGGACAAATGAGTAACGCTTACACCGTCGTGATCCCGGCGCGCTATGCGTCCAGTCGCCTTCCCGGCAAACCGTTGCAGGACATCGCCGGCAAGCCGATGATTCGCCATGTATGGGAGCAGGCCAGCAGAAGCGGTGCACAGCGAGTGGTGGTCGCCACCGACGACAGGCGCATCCTGGAGGCGTGTGAAGGCTTCGGCGCGGAGGCGCTGCTGACCCGCGTCGAGCATAATTCAGGTACCGATCGGCTCGCCGAAGTGGCGAAAAAGCTGAGCTTGGCGGCTGACGCGATAGTCGTCAACGTGCAGGGTGATGAGCCGCTGATTCCGCCTTCGGTGATAGACCAGGTCGCACTCAATCTCTCCGCTCACCCGGAGGCGGCAATCGCCACGCTCGCCGAACCCCTTAGCGATTCGAAAGCGCTGTTCAATCCGAACGTGGTAAAGGTTCTCAGTGACATTAACGGGTTGGCGCTCACCTTCAGTCGAGCGCCGTTGCCGTGGGCGAGGGATGAATTCGCGACTGACCGGGATGCGCTTCCGCCGGCTGTTCCGTACCGTCGACACATCGGCATCTATGCCTATCGGGCCGGATTTCTGTCTGACTTCGTTGCGTGGGGGCCTTGCTGGCTGGAAAACACCGAGTGCCTTGAGCAGCTGCGTGCGCTCTGGCACGGCAAGCGTATTCATGTCGCCGATGCGGTCGAGGCACCTCCGGCCGGCGTCGACACCGCCGAGGATCTCGAGCGCGTCCGCAAGCTGCTCGGAGTCTAAACGTGAAGGTTCTGTTCGTTTGCATGGGTAACATCTGCCGCTCGCCCACTGCCGAGGCGGTATTTCGCAAGTACGTGCAGGACGCTCAGCTGGACACTCGAATCGCCATCGATTCGGCTGGAACCGGTGACTGGCATGTTGGCAAGGGGCCGGATCAGCGCGCTTGCCAGGCCGCGGCCAGACGAGGCTATGACCTCAATGCTCTAAGGGCACGTCAGGTAACTGTGGAGGACTTCCAGCGCTTCGATCTGATCCTGGCGATGGATCATGACAACCTGAGGCGACTGCAGGTACTACGTCCGTCAGACTCCCATGGGGAACTTGATCTGTTCCTGCGCCGATACAAGCTAGGCGCAGACGCTGTGCCCGATCCGTATTACGGGGGCGAGGATGGTTTCGAGCAGGTGCTCGATTTGGTCGAAAGGGCATCTGCGGCGCTGCTCGACGAGCTCCGAGGGCGCCTGTGAATCTTCTCATCGAGCACAATCGCTCACTCAAGCCTTTTAATACCTTTGCTATCGACGCCTGCGCGGCGCACTTTGCCGAAGCGCAAGACGACCAGGCGGTCATTGAAGCGCTCGCTGAGGGAAGGCGCCTTGGCGTTCCGCTGCTGATACTCGGCGGGGGCAGCAATCTGGTGCTTACGGGGGATGTGGATGCGTTGGTGCTGCGTATGCATAGCCGGGGCATCCGAATCGTCGAGGACGATGGTGTGCGGGTAGTGATTGAGGCGGAGGCGGGAGAGCCCTGGCATCCCTTCGTGGTGCACAGCCTGGCGCTTGGCTTATCCGGATTGGAAAACCTCAGCCTGATCCCAGGCACCGTCGGCGCGGCGCCGATCCAGAATGTCGGCGCGTATGGCGTCGAGATCAAGGACGTCTTTGCCGGGCTGACTGCGCTGGACCGCGAAACCGGAGATGTTGTTGAGTTCGACCTACCAGCATGCGAGTTCGGCTATCGCGATAGTGTGTTCAAGCGTCAAGCCGGACGCTACGTCATTCTGCGGGTGCGCTTCTCGCTACAGCGGACGGAGGACCTCAAGCTGGATTACGGACCACTCCGTCAGTGGCTGCAACAGCACGGTATCGAATCACCCACAGCGATGGATGTCAGTCGGGCGGTGTGTGCGATTCGCAGCGAGAAACTGCCGGATCCCCAAGTCCTCGGTAATGCCGGCAGTTTTTTCAAGAACCCATTGGTCCCGCAAAGGCTAGCGGATGCCTTACGCGAGCGTTACCCGGACCTGGTAGCGTTTCCGCAGGGTGATGGGCAGGTCAAGCTCGCGGCTGGCTGGCTGATCGAGCGCGCGGGGTGGAAAGGCTATCGGAAAGGCGATGCGGGCGTGCACCAGCTGCAGGCTCTGGTACTCGTCAACTACGGTCAGGCCTCTGGCCGAGAGATCTTGCAACTTGCCCATGAGATCCATGCCGATATTGCCGAACGTTTTGGCGTCTGCTTGGAAATCGAGCCGAACGTCATCTAACTCAAAACTGCCGAGTTGCGCCATTTCTGTTCAGCGTGATGAATATTTCGCACACCGGGCTTGTCGATCGCTTCTCATCGTCGTGGCCCTCAGTGGGCAGAGGCCCATTCAGCCCCATCTAACTGCGGCTGCCCACGCCACTGTCTCGCCTGGCTGAAGTGATTGATGGCCGTATGGTCATCGTGTATCCGCTGGCTACGCCTTTCTGCTGCTTCCATCGCAGCCTCCTGAAGATCAGAAGATGTAAACCCTATTCAGGGCGGAACACAGAAACAAAAAAGGGATGCCGAAGCATCCCTTTCTCATTGTCGCGCTTGTCAGCTTTGACGCTTGTCGTCGTCCCGCTCGATGGCTTGTTCGGTCGCCTCAGGTTCATCAGCTTCAGTGTTGGGCTTGAGCGACTCCACTTCAGGCTGGACGGCTTCTGCGACGACCGGTTCTGCTTCCGGTTCTGCCGGTGCTGGTTCAGGCTGCGAAGCAGCTTCTTCTTCGCTATCGTTGGTTGTGACAACCGGTTGCTCGGCTGCGATCTCAACAACCGGTTGGCTGGCAACGATCTCGGGGCTGGTCAGCTCGGCGGGCGCGTCGGCTTCGGTTTTCGCTTCGGCAGCTTTCGCTTGCGATTCGGCCGCTTCCTTGGCCAAGCGCTCCTGCTCAAGGCGGCGACGGCGCACTTCGCGCGGGTCGTTAGGCGCGCGGCCGCTCGCCGTCAGGACCGGTGTTGCGGCAGGCTCGGTCGGCACCGGAGCGGGCTCTTCAACAGCTGTAGCTGCTGCTTCGACGATCTCGGACTCTACTGGCGACGGTGCTGGCTCTGGCTGGCTGACTTCCTGCGGGGCAGGGGTTGGCTCTGCTGCAGGCTGAGCGGCTTCAGCTGTCGGCGCTGCGATGGTGGCATCGGCTGGCTCGGCAGCTACCGCTTCATCGGTAGCTTCGTTGGCGGTCTCGGCTGGCGCTGGTACCTCTGGCGCAGCTTCGGTTTGAAGCACGGTGGGTGCCGTGTCGGTATCGGCGGTGTTGGCCGCGAGGGCGGCGGCAGTCGCGGCAATGGCGACCTGCTCTGATTTCACCGGCGCGTTACTTTCGCTACCCTCGGCAGCGCCGGTCTCGCCTTCGCCAATCTCGTTGCCATTGGCATCGCGTTGACGATCACGGCGGTTGCTACGACGACGCTGACCACGGGAGCGACGACGTGGACGATCACTGCCCTCGGTTGATTCCTGCTCATCCTCGGCAGTTTCTGCTGCTTCACTCTGCTGCAGTTCTTCCGTGTTTGCGATCTGCTCTGCGCGAGGCTTGCGCTCTTCACGAGGCGGGCGCGGTTTACGCTCGACGGTCTCCTCGCTGGCAGGCGCGGCTGAAACTGCTTGGGTGGGCTCGTCCAGTGGTGCGCGCAGTTCACGCTTGCGCTCTTCGCGGGGCTGACGGTCCTCGCGTGGGGTGCGCTCGCGACGGGGCTGCGGCTGCGACTGCGGGGTGCTATCGCTGGCTTCGACCGGCTCACGGGGCTCGCGAGGCTTGCGCTCTTCACGCGACGGGCGTGGTTGGCGCTCTTCGCGAGGTTGGCGTTCTTCACGCGGTGCGCGTTCCTCGCGTGGCTTGCGTTCCTCGTCGCGATTGTTGCGCGAGTCACGGCGGCGGTTCTGTTGACGACCGCTGCGTCGCTCATCGTTGCGCTGCGGGCGGTTGCTTGCCGAGGGCTTCTTCTCGACTTCAACAGCCGGAGCTTCCGGTTTGCCAGCGAAGAGACCCACCAACGATTTGACCAGTCCTTTGAACAGGCTTGGCTCTTGGGCAGCAGGTGCGGCGGCTTCTGCGGGGGCGGCGACAGGGGCTGGTGCGGTACGCTGTGGTGCAGTTTTTACCGCTGCTTCCTGGCGAACCAGCGTGCGCGTCGAGCTGACCGGCTGAGCTTCCTCAACCTCGGTCGGGCTCATCTCGTAGCTTGCCTGTCCGGCCATGATTTCCGGACTGTCGTCACGCAAGCGCTGTACTTCGAAATGCGGCGTCTCCAGATGGTCGTCCGGCAGGATGAAGATGCGCGCGCGAGTGCGCAGCTCGATCTTGGTAATGGCGTTGCGTTTCTCGTTGAGCAGGAAGGCGGCGACCTGAAAGGGCACACGCGCTCGAACCTCGGCGGTGCGATCCTTAAGCGCTTCTTCTTCGATCAGGCGCAGGATTGCCAGCGATAGCGATTCGACGTCACGGATGATGCCCTGACCGTTACAGCGTGGGCAGACGATGCCGCTGGTTTCACCCAGCGATGGACGCAAACGCTGGCGGGACATTTCCAGCAGGCCAAAGCGCGAAATACGGCCAACCTGGATACGCGCGCGGTCGGCTTCGAGCGCTTCACGAACCTTTTCTTCGACGGCGCGCTGGTTCTTCGCCGGTGTCATGTCGATGAAGTCGATGACGATCAGGCCACCGATGTCACGCAGGCGTAGCTGGCGGGCGATTTCCTCGGCCGCTTCCAGGTTGGTCTGCAGTGCTGTTTCTTCGATGTCGCCGCCTTTGGTGGCGCGCGCCGAGTTAATGTCGATGGAGACCAGTGCCTCGGTCGGATCGATTACGATGGAGCCGCCGGACGGCAGCTTCACTTCACGCTGGAATGCGGTTTCGATCTGACTTTCGATCTGGAAGCGGTTGAACAGCGGCACGCTGTCTTCGTACAGCTTGATCTTGCTGGCGTATTGCGGCATGACCTGCTGGATGAAGGAAAGCGCCTCGTCCTGTGCTTCGACGCTGTCGATCAGCACTTCGCCGATGTCCTGACGCAGATAATCGCGGATAGCGCGGATGATGACGTTGGATTCTTGATAGATCAGAAACGGGGCGGGGCGGTCCTGGGAGGCCTCCTTGACGGCGCTCCACAACTGCAGCAGGTAATCCAGATCCCATTGCATTTCTTCGCTGGAGCGGCCAAGACCGGCTGTCCGGACGATCAGCCCCATGTCGGCGGGAACATTGAGACCGTTCAATGCCTCGCGCAACTCGTTACGCTCCTCACCCTCAATGCGGCGGGAAATGCCGCCTGCACGTGGGTTGTTCGGCATCAGTACGAGGTAGCGGCCAGCCAGGCTGATGAACGTGGTCAGGGCTGCGCCCTTGTTACCGCGCTCTTCTTTCTCGACCTGGACGATGACTTCCTGGCCTTCGCTCAGGACGTCCTTGATGTTGACGCGACCTTCCGGAGACTTCTTGAAGTACTCGCGGGAAATTTCCTTGAGAGGGAGAAAGCCGTGGCGGTCGGCACCGAAGTCAACGAAGGCGGCTTCGAGGCTGGGCTCGACGCGGGTGATTTTGCCTTTATAGATATTGGCTTTTTTCTGTTCGCGGGCGCCGGATTCGATATCGAGATCGAATAGGCGCTGGCCGTCGACCAGTGCGACACGCAACTCTTCGGGCTGAGTTGCGTTAATTAGCATTCTTTTCATGTAGTACCGTCGGTTTCCAAGGCAGCGGAAACGGCGTTCGGCACACACGACTCTCGCGGTCGGTGTCAGGTGAGTCAGGAATGGTTGTAAAGCACTCCAGTGTCCAGCGATGTGAGGCCAGTTGGGCCAGCGTCGCGACGACGTCTCCTGCTTGCTGTCGGAACAGAAGCAATGGTTCGGGAGGAGGAATCAGCAATCGGTAGCGGACGGAATGAAGCGTCTATGAAAGCCTTTGCTACGCAATCCGATGGCTGTACATCTCCACCCAACACTCATACTTTGAAAATCGGGTGCCGCTCGCAGAATCCGGGAGCGGGTTGTCGATTATCGCGATTCCCCATCGGGGGCACGCATCATGTCTTCAAGGCTTGTTTCGGTACTTCTGCTACTTAGTAGAGAAGCATCGTCGGACGGCCTCACGTCCTCGAACATTGCTGAGTCGGGAATGGCGGTTTCGCTGGCATTCCTCGACCTGACCACTTTTGGCGGCGTCTGGACTATAACAGCAATGTTTAAGTGCTTCAAATAACGGAAAATTGATATCATCCGCGGATGACCAATACCCCTTCTCCGACCTCTGGCGTGCAAATGCTTGAGGTCTCGCCGGAGCTTGCCGGCCAGCGCATTGATAACTTTCTTCGCACTCAACTCAAGGGTGTGCCCAAAACCCTGATCTACCGCATTCTGCGCAAAGGCGAAGTGCGGGTGAACAAGGGGCGGATCAAGCCCGAATATAAGCTTCAAGCGGGCGATGTGGTGCGTGTACCGCCGCTTCGGTTGCCCGAGCGGGACGAGGTGGTTCCGGTCGCGCAGGGCCTTCTCGAGCGTCTGAGCGCGGCAATCGTCTATGAGGACAAGGCGCTTATCGTGCTGAATAAGCCCGCAGGTATCGCAGTGCATGGCGGCAGCGGGCTTAGCTTTGGTGTCATCGAGGCGCTGCGTCAGCTGCGTCCGGATGCCAAGGAGCTGGAGTTGGTACATCGTCTGGATCGGGACACGTCCGGGCTGTTGATGGTCGCGAAGAAGCGCAGCATGCTGCGTCACCTGCATCAAGAGCTGCGCGGCGACGGTATTGATAAGCGCTACATGGCGCTTGTCCGGGGGCGCTGGGAAACCAGCAAGAAGCAGGTGAATGCTCCGCTGTTGAAGAACACGCTGCGCTCGGGCGAGCGGATGGTCGAAGTCGCTGACGAGGGCAAGGACGCGCTGACGCTTTTTCGCGTGCTGCGCCGTTTCGGTGATTTCGCCACGCTGGTCGAGGCCAAGCCGGTAACGGGGCGTACTCACCAGATCCGCGTGCATGCCCGCCATGCAGGTCACGGCATCGCCGGCGACAATAAGTATGGAGACGAAGAGTTCTCCAGCGTTATTCGTGAGTTGGGGGGCAAGCGCCTGTTCCTGCATGCCTATGCGTTGAGGGTGCCGCTGCCCGACGGCGGCGAACTGAGTCTGGAAGCGCCGGTCGACGATGTCTGGACGCGGACGCTGGAGAGGCTTGGTGAATAAGTACGACCTGTTGATCTTTGACTGGGACGGCACCTTGGCGGACTCGATTGGGCGTATCGTCGAATCCATTTCTGTTGCTGCAGCCAATTGTGATCTACCGCCCCTTGATGAGGGTGTCATCAAGGGGATCATAGGGCTCGGTTTGCCAGAGGCAATTGCGGCGTTATATCCCCATATCACAGATGTGCGAACGGCTGAGGCGTTTCGTCGTGCCTATGCCGATCATTATCTATTGCTGGATGCTGAGCCTTCGGCACTCTATCCGGGCGTCGCGCTAGCGCTGCAACAGTTTCGTGAACAGGGACACATGCTCGCCGTAGCGACAGGTAAAGGGCGGCGCGGATTGGATAGGGTGCTGACGGCGCAAGGGTGGGGCGGTTTCTTCGATGTGACGCGTTGCGCGGATGAGACAGCGAGCAAGCCTGATCCGCTGATGATTCATGAGATTCTGGGGCACTGTGGGGTCAGTCCCGAGCGAGCCGTGATGATTGGCGATTCAGTATTCGATCTCGAGATGGCCAGGCGAGCAGGCATCGACAGCGTTGCGGTTACTTATGGCGCGCAGTCCGTCGAGGTCTTGCAGGCATGCTCGCCATGCATGACTATCAAACATTTTTCGGAGCTCGGCCGCTGGCTGTGCTCTGCTGATTCAGCTGCTGAGGTAGTTGCGTATGTCGGATGAATGGAAGGCGCCGGTGAATGAGGTCAAGGAGGATCGCAATAGCTGGAAGTTGCTGGAAAAGACATTGCTTGCCGGGGTGCAAGAGCAGCGGCGGGCCCGGCGTTGGGGGATCTTTTTCAAGCTGTTGACCTTCATCTACCTCTTCGGCGCCCTGCTGATGTTCTCGCCTTTGTTGCGTATGGGTGACGGTAAGGTCGCTAGTGACAGTCATACCGCAGTCATCAACGTCCGCGGAATGATTGCGGATGAAGAGGCGGCGAGTGCGGATAACATTGTCGGGGCGCTCCGGGCCGCCTTCGAGGATTCCAGTACCAAGGGTGTGGTGCTGAGGATCAACAGTCCGGGTGGCAGTCCCGTGCAGTCAGGCTATATCTACGACGAGATTCGTCGGCTGCGTGACGAATATCCGGCCACAAAGGTCTATGCGGTGATTACCGATCTGGGGGCTTCGGGTGCCTACTACATCGCCAGTGCTGCGAATGAAATCTACGCTGATAAGTCCAGTCTGGTTGGCTCGATAGGGGTGACCGCGGCGACTTTCGGTTTCGTCGAGACGATGGACAAACTGGGTGTGGAGCGTCGGGTCTACACCTCAGGCGAGCACAAGGCGTTCCTTGATCCGTTTCAGCCGGAAAATCCGGAGGAAACCGAGTTCTGGCGCAGTGTGCTTGCCACTACACATCGGCAATTCATCGATAGCGTGAAGCAGGGGCGTGGAGACCGACTCCAGGTCGCTGAGCATCCTGAGCTATTTTCTGGGCTTATCTGGTCCGGCGAGCAGGCCCTTGAGCTCGGGCTGATTGATGGTCTCGGCAGTACCAGCTACGTGGCCCGCGAGGTTATCGGAGAGGATGAGCTGGTGGACTTTACCGTCAAGGATTCTGCTCTGGATCGTTTCACCAAGAAGCTCGGTGCCGCCGTTGGTTCGCAGTTGGCGATGTGGATGGGCTTTCAAGGGCCGCAACTGCGTTAGCTTTCTCGCGGCCTGTCACGGCACTTCGATGCCGGCGTGGTTGAGCATATCGACCAGCCGGATCAGTGGAAGCCCGATCAGGCTCGTGACATCTGATCCTTCGGTGGTGCGAAACAGGCTGATCCCCAGGCCTTCGGCCTTGAAGCTGCCTGCGCAGTCGAAGGGCTGTTCGGCCAGCAGATAGCGTTCGATCTGCTGATCGTTGAGCGCTCGGAAATGGACGGTGAACGCGATGCAGTCGACCTGGGCGGTTCCTGTCCGGCTATCCAGCAGCGCTAGGCCGGTCAGAAAGCTCACGCTTTTGCCGCTGCAGGCTTGCAGTTGCTGCTTTGCTCGCTCGAAGGTATGAGGCTTGCCGAGGATGTTGTGCTCAAGCACGGCAACCTGGTCCGAGCCAATGATCAGATGATCCGGATGGGCCTCTGTCAGTGCTTGGGCTTTCTCACGAGCCAGTCGGCGTACTAGCTGTTCCGGGGGCTCTCCGGCATGCGCGGTTTCGTCTATTTCCGGCGCGTTGCAATCGAATGTCAAACGCAATCGCGAAAGCAGTTCGCGCCGGTAGGGGGAGCTTGATGCGAGAAGCAGATGGCGGCGCATTTTCCTTCCTTTATATAGGTATTCGATTGCTGGTCGGCTGAAGCCAATTGTGCGGCTGAATTCCTTTGACAGTCGAGAGGCGCATCCCTAGAATGCCGCGCTTATGTTGAAAGGACCAATACCTCCGCACGTTGACCCGCGCAAGCTCGCTGACCGAGCGGCCGCCCTGAAGGGTGAGCTGCAATTGTCCGAGCTCAAGCGGCTCGTCGATCCTCTCGAGGACGATAAGGGTGTGGTGCGTGCCAGTTTTGATTTCGGGCGCGACGAGCAGCGCACTGTGGTCATCCACAGCGAGCTGGATGTTGAGGTCACAATGATTTGCCAGCGTTGTCTGGAGCCGGTTGTTCTGCCTATTCACAGCGAGTGCGATTATGCCGTGGTGAATGAAGGGTCGAGCAGTCAGCACCTGCCCAAGGGCTATGACGTGCTGGAAGTGGGAGAGGATCCTCTGGATCTGCTGGCGCTGGTTGAAGAGGAGCTTTTGCTCGCTCTTCCGATTGTTCCACTCCATGACCAAGAAGTTTGCCAGCCGCCGGTTGGGCCTGATGAGCCCGAGCCGAATGAGGACGAGGTATCGCGGTCCAACCCGTTCAGCGTACTGGCTCAGTTAAAGCGTGACCCAAACGTTTAGGAGTTGATCCCAATGGCTGTTCAGCAGAACAAAAAATCCCGTTCCGCCCGTGACATGCGTCGTTCGCACGACGCGCTCGAGCCGAACGCCCTGTCCGTGGAAAAGAGCACCGGTGAAGTTCACCTGCGTCACCACGTTTCCCCGGAAGGTTTCTACCGTGGTCGTAAAGTGATCGACAAGGGCGCTGACGAGTAAACCTTGTCTGCTCCGATCATAGCGATCGATGCAATGGGTGGGGACTTCGGTCCCCACTGCATTGTTCCGGCCAGTCTCAACTGTCTGGCTGAAGCCCCCTCGCTGCATCTGGCTCTCGTTGGCCAATCCTCCCTTATTGAAGAAATCATTGATCGCCACCCTGGTGTGGATCGCGCTCGCCTGACCATTGTCGATGCCGGCGAGGTGATCGGCATGGACGAACGTCCCACCCATGCGCTGCGGACCAAGCCACGGTCATCCATGCGTGTCGCGCTGGAGTTAGTGCGTGATGGTCAGGCTCAGGCGTGTGTCAGTGCCGGTAATACGGGTGCGCTGATGGCGCTTGCTCGCCACGTCCTGAAGACGCTGCCAGGAGTTGATCGTCCGGCCATGGTGACCGCGATCCCTACGCTAGAAGGCGCATGCCTGCTTCTTGACCTGGGCGCGAATGTGGACTGCACTGCCGAGCAGCTGTATCAATTTGCAGTGATGGGGTCGGTTGCAGCTCAGAGCCTTGGTATCGAGCGACCACGGGTCTCGTTGTTGAATGTGGGCACCGAAGAGATAAAGGGAAACCAGCAGGTCAAGGCGGCCGCAGGGCTTTTGCAGCAAGCCTGTGATATCAACTATCAAGGCTTCATCGAGGGTGATGGGCTGTTTCGCGGCGAGACTGATGTGGCGGTGTGCGATGGGTTTGTTGGCAATGTATTGCTCAAATCCAGTGAGGGCTTGGCGGATATGGTTGCCTTGCGAGTCGAGGCGCTTTTTCGTCGCTCGCTGATTTCGCGAGCAGTGGGCGCGCTGGCATTGCCGCTGTTGCGTCAGTTGCGGGCTGACCTTCGTCCGGCACAGTACAATGGTGCTAGCTTTCTGGGGCTTCAAGGCATCGTAGTCAAGAGTCATGGCAGTGCGGGCGCAGAGGGCTTTCGGTCGGCGATCCTGCGCGCCGCCCAGGACGTTCAGCACAACCTGCCGGCGCAACTGCACAGTCGGCTTGAACACCTGCTCGTGACCAATCGGTCGATAAACGGCGCCGGTGATGTGACCACCTCCGGCGGGTCGCCATCCAACTGACAATTCGGTGCGTCCTGGTGGCGTATTCCTTTCGACGAACAACCACAAGAGAGCCGTTTCATGTCCGCATCACTTGCATTCGTCTTTCCCGGCCAGGGCTCCCAGGCCCTTGGCATGCTTGCTGAGCACGGTGCCCAACAATCCATAGTCATCGATACCTTTGCCGAAGCGGCATCCGTGTTGGGCTACGATCTCTGGGCGCTTTGTCAGCAAGGGCCTGAGGAGCAACTGAATCAGACCGACAAAACCCAGCCGGCCATTCTTACCGCCTCGATTGCTCTGTGGCGCTTATGGCTGGCGGAGGGAGGGGCGAAGCCGGCGTTTGTCGCGGGTCACAGCCTGGGTGAATACTCCGCTCTGGTGGCTGCGGGCAGCCTCCCATTCGCTGACGCGGTGAAGCTGGTCGAGTTGCGTGGTCAGCTTATGCAGCAGGCCGTTCCAGCCGGCAGTGGTGGTATGGCGGCGATCCTGGGGCTGGAGGATGTCGATGTTCTGGCAGCCTGTAGCGAAGTGGCGCAAGGTGAGGTCGTCAGTGCGGTTAACTTCAACGCGCCTGGTCAGGTCGTGATTGCCGGTAATGCTGCGGCCGTCGACCGTGCTATCGAGGCTTGCAAGGCCAAGGGTGCCAAGCGCGCCATGCCACTGCCGGTCAGCGTGCCTTCGCATTGCGATCTGATGCGACCGGCGGCAGAGCGTTTCGCGGATTCCGTCACCGGAGCCGCCTGGCAAGCGCCCGAAATCCCCCTGGTGCAGAACGTCAGTGCCGCGATCGTTTCGGATCTCGACTCGCTCAAGCGCGACCTGCTGGCGCAGCTTTACAGCCCGGTTCGCTGGGTCGAGACCATTGTTGCGTTGAGCGAGCGCGGAGTGACCGGTCTGGTCGAGTGCGGCCCGGGCAAGGTGCTTTCCGGTCTAAACAAGCGCTGCGTCAAGGGCATCAATACCTACAACCTGGACACCCCAGAAGCTTTTGCAGCCACTCGTGGCGCATTGGTCTGAACAAGGAGACATCTATGAATCTGCAAGGCAAGGTCGCGCTGATAACAGGGGCCAGTCGCGGCATCGGTCAGGCCATCGCGCTCGAGTTGGGCCGCCAGGGCGCCATCGTGATCGGCACGGCGACCTCTTCTTCGGGAGCCGAGCGCATCGCCGAGACGCTCAAGGAGAACGGCATCGAAGGTGCTGGATTGGTTCTAGATGTCAGCAGTGATGAGTCCGTTGCGACTACGCTGGAGCATATTCAGCAGCATCTTGGTCAACCGGCTATCCTGATCAACAACGCGGGTATTACACGTGACAACCTGATGCTGCGGATGAAGGACGATGAATGGCACGACGTTATCGACACCAATCTCAGTAGCCTCTACCGCCTGACCAAAGGGGTTTTGCGTGGTATGACCAAGGCGCGCTGGGGGCGGATCATCAGTATTGGTTCGGTGGTAGGTGCGATGGGTAACGCAGGGCAGGTAAACTACGCCGCCGCTAAAGCAGGGCTCGAAGGCTTCAGTCGAGCATTGGCTCGCGAAGTTGGCTCGCGTGGTATCACGGTCAATGCCGTGGCGCCGGGTTTCATCGATACAGACATGACGCGTGAGCTGCCAGAAGCTCAGCGTGACGCACTGCTGGGGCAGATCCCGTTGGGTCGCCTGGGGCAGGCGGAAGAGATTGCTAAGGTCGTCGCCTTTCTAGCTTCTGACGGCGCTGCCTATGTTACCGGGGCGACAGTTCCGGTGAATGGCGGCATGTACATGAGTTAATGTGACGCCCGACGCATGTTTACAGTCATAACGGCTGATTCGTTTCGTTATAAAACTGTGGTTTGTTTATAGACAGAAGGTTGAAGGCTGGTTCATGCTTGCCCGCTTTCAGCTTGAAATGCGGAAAACGCTTTCTATACACTACCGCGCAGACCAGCTGCCTGATTTTTCCATAGGAGTGAAAACAAGGTATGAGCACCATCGAAGAACGCGTCAAGAAAATCGTTGCCGAGCAACTTGGCGTCAAGGAAGAGGAAGTCACCAACAGCGCTTCCTTCGTTGAAGACCTGGGTGCCGACTCCCTTGATACCGTTGAGCTGGTAATGGCTCTGGAAGAGGAATTCGAGACTGAAATCCCGGACGAGCAAGCCGAGAAGATCACCACTGTTCAAGAAGCTATCGATTACATCAACGCGCACGCGCAGTAAGTTGTAATCCTGCTTCGAACCAGTAAGCCGCACTGCCTTGAACGGGGCAGTGCGGCTTTTGTTTGAGTTAGTTGAATTCAGCTGGTCGCGCACCTGCGTGCGACGCCTGATGGTTGGCCCTCTGCCCGTTGCAATGGTGGCGGAGCTGAACGAGCCAAAAATGTAAATGTAAGGAGAATTGCTGTGTCGCGTAGACGCGTCGTAATCACCGGGATGGGCATGCTATCGCCGCTGGGTAACGATGTGCCAAGCAGCTGGCAGGGGATTCTCGCCGGCCGCAGTGGTATCGGCCTGATAGAGCATATGGACCTCTCCGCCTATTCCACTCGCTTTGGCGGATCGGTCAAAAACTTTGACGTCGAGCAGTATTTGCCTGCGAAAGAAGCTCGCAAGCTCGACCTATTCATTCAGTACGGCCTGGCTGCCAGTTTTCAGGCAGTACGGGATTCCGGATTGGAAGTGACCGATGCCAACCGCGAGCGCATCGGTGTTGCCATGGGGTCGGGAATTGGCGGCCTGACCAATATTGAAAATAGCTGCAAGTCTCTAATCGAACAGGGCCCGCGGCGAATTTCGCCATTCTTCGTGCCAGGCTCGATCATCAACATGGTGTCGGGCTTTCTATCGATCCATCTGGGCCTCCAGGGGCCGAACTATGCGATCGCCACGGCCTGTACCACCGGCTCGCATTGCATCGGCATGGCCGCTCGGAATATTGCCTACGGTGAAGCTGACGTCATGGTAGCAGGGGGCTCGGAAATGGCCGCCAGTGGCCTTGGGATTGGTGGCTTCGCCGCAGCGCGTGCGCTTTCCACCCGCAATGACGATCCGGCTGCGGCCAGTCGGCCATGGGACAAGGGGCGGGATGGCTTCGTGCTGTCGGATGGTGCTGGCGCGCTGGTGCTAGAAGAGCTGGAGCATGCCAAGGCGCGTGGGGCGAAAATCTACGCGGAGCTGATCGGCTTCGGCATGAGTGCTGATGCGTTCCACATGACTTCACCGCCGGATGATGGCGCGGGTGCCGCTCGCTGCATTCGCAATGCGATCATGGACGCCAAGATCGATGCAGCCCAGGTGGATTACATCAATGCTCACGGCACTTCGACCCCCGCTGGTGACAAGGCCGAGGCCGCCGCGATAAAAACCGTATTCGGTGATCACGCCTATGAGCTGTCAGTCAGCTCGACAAAGTCCATGGTTGGCCACTTGCTGGGTGCTGCGGGTGCCGTCGAGGCGATCTTCAGTGTGCTGGCCATACGCGACAAGGTTGCACCGCCGACGATCAACCTGGATGAGCCAGATGACGGCTGCGATCTGGATTTTGTACCGCACGAAGCGAAACCGACGACAATCGATATCGCCATCTCCAATTCCTTTGGTTTCGGTGGCACCAACGGTTCGCTGGTTTTTCGCCGGTTCAGCGAGTGATACCGAGCTGGGTGGACGGACAGCCCGCCACCGGGTTGCCCCTCCAGGATCGAGGATTTGCGTATGGCGACGGTCTGTTCGAGACCATAAAGGTCGTTAATGGCTATCCGGAGCTGCTGGACCGCCACTTGGAACGTCTTGATCTTGGTTGCCAACGCTTCGCTATCCCCTGCGACATGGCGTCTCTCCGAACCCAAGTTATCGCGTTTGGCAACGCGCTTGGTACTGGCGTGGCCAAGCTGGTTCTGACGCGTGGCGATGGGCGGCGCGGTTACGGGCCGCCAGCGGCCTGCCAGCCGCGAGTCGTTCTAATGGGTTCGCCGCAACCAGATTATCCGATCGAGCATTCCGAAAATGGCGTACGCCTGTATGCCTGTACGACTCGTCTCTCCGAGCAGCCAGTGTTGGCCGGGCTGAAACATCTCAATCGACTAGAGCAGGTGTTGGCGCGAGCAGAATGGCAGGATCCCGATTTTGCCGAAGGCTTGATGCGCGATATCTCGGGGCGTGTCATCGAAGCGGTCTTCAGCAACCTCTTCATCGTGCAATCGGGCGTGCTGCTGACTCCCTCGCTCGATCGGTGCGGCGTGGCAGGCGTAATGCGTGCGGAGCTTCTTCATCGGGCTCGGCAGGCAGGGATTCACGCGAAGGTCGGCGATATCTCGCTCGACCAATTGTTCGGCGCCGACGAGGTTTTCGTTTGCAACAGCCTGTACGGCATCTGGCCTGTGCGGCAGTTCGAAGCCAGCGTCTGGCCGGTGGGGCCGCTCACACGTAAACTCCAACGCCTAGTTGCTGATCTGTCGAGTAATACGTGATTCGAAAATTGTCTTTCGCGCTCATGGGGGCCGCACTGGTCGCCGCGCTGGCGCTCGGTCTGGTTGCCTGGAAGCTTCACGCCGCATTGGAGCAGCCATTGCAGCTCAGCGAGGCGCAGACGCTAGACGTCAAACCCGGCGATACGCCCAGCGGCTTGTTTCAGCGTCTGGAGCGAGAAGGGATGCTGAGCGGCTCGTTTTGGCTGCGGCTGCACTGGCGGTTGAATCTTTCCGGACACACCTTGCACAGCGGCGAATATCAGCTGCGCCTGGGAATGACCGCGCGTGAACTGCTCGGGTTGTGGCAGCGTGGTGAGGTTGTTCAACATACCCTGACAATTGTTGAGGGTTGGAATTTCCGCCAGGTTCGCGCGGCGCTGGAGGCAACGCCGACGATTCAGCAAACGCTCAACGACTTATCCGATCGCGAGATTATGGCGATGCTCGGTCAGCCGGAGTTGCATCCGGAAGGGCGATTCTTTCCTGATACTTATAGTTTCACCCGTGGCGTAACCGATCTCGAATTGCTTCAGCGGGCCTTTGCGCGGCTGGAGGCCGTTCTGGCCGAAGAGTGGCAGCAGCGCAGTGAAGGGTTGCCTTACCAAGAGCCTTATCAGGCGCTGATCATGGCTTCAATCATCGAAAAGGAAACCGGTGTGCCGTCGGAGCGCGGCGAGATCGCTGGCGTCTTTGTTCGTAGGCTGGAGCAGGGTATGTTGCTGCAGACCGATCCGACGGTGATTTACGGCATGGGCGAGCGGTACAAGGGACGGATTACCCGTAACGACCTGCGCAGGCCAACCCCCTACAACACCTACACCAACAGTGGGTTGCCGCCGACGCCGATTGCCATGGTCGGTCGCGAAGCCATTCACGCCGCGTTGCATCCCACCGAAGGGAAGAGCTTGTATTTTGTGGCGCGTGGCGACGGCAGTCATGTATTCAGTGATTCGTTGAGTGAGCACAATCGTGCAGTGCGGGAGTACCAGCTCAAGCGCCGCGCCGACTATCGCTCCAGCCCACCGCCCCGGCAAGCTCCGGCGCCGATCGAGAACACGCAGTGACAGGACTTTTTATCACCCTGGAAGGGCCCGAAGGCGCGGGCAAGAGCACCAACCGTGAATATCTCGCCCAGCGCCTTCGCGATCACGGCATTGATGTCGTGCTGACCCGAGAGCCTGGCGGAACACCATTGGCCGAGCGGATCCGCGAGCTTCTATTGACGCCCGTGGATGAGCCCATGATCAGCGATACTGAGCTGCTTCTGGTGTTCGCCGCGCGTGCACAACACCTTGCCCAGGTGATCCGCCCCGCGCTGGCGCGTGGCGCCGTGGTACTTTGCGATCGATTCACCGACGCCACTTATGCCTATCAGGGCGGGGGGCGCGGGCTGTCCTGCCAGCGCATCGAGCAGCTTGAAAACTTTGTGCAAGGTGACATGCGCCCGGACCTGACGCTGATCTTCGATCTGCCTGTAGAGATCGGGTTGAGCCGCGCCGCTGCGCGTGGACGGCTCGATCGGTTTGAGCAGGAGGGGCTGCAGTTCTTCGAGGCCGTGCGTAGCGCGTATCTCGATCGTGCTCACCAGGTTCCGCAGCGCTATCGGGTGATCGATGCCGGTCAACCTTTGTCCGCGGTGCAACAGGATCTGGATAGGCTCTTGCCCGAGCTGCTGGAGCGTGCGCTTGGCTGATGGCATCCTTCCATGGCAGACCGATCTTTGGCAGCTGCTAGCGGGGCGCCAACAGCATGCTCACGCTTACTTGCTGCACGGACCCGCCGGCATCGGCAAGCGCACACTGGCCGAACAGTTGATGGCGCTCCTGCTGTGTCAGCAGCCGGCACCGAGCGGAGCCTGCGGCTCCTGCAAGGGCTGTACGCTGCTCGCTGCCCATACTCATCCTGACCATTACATTCTGGAGCCGGAGGAGGTCGATAAGGCCATCCGTGTCGATCAGGTCCGCCAGCTGGTTGGCTTTGTCACCCAGACCGCGCAGCTCGGCGGCCGCAAGGTGGTTTTGCTCGAACCGGCCGAGGCGATGAATCTGAACGCGGCCAACGCACTCCTCAAAAGCCTCGAAGAACCCGCAGGCGACACGGTGCTGCTATTGATCAGCCATCAGCCTAGCCGACTGCTGCCGACGATCAAGAGTCGCTGCGTGCAGCAAAGTTGCCCCTTGCCCGGTCGCCAGCAGAGCTTGGACTGGCTCGCCGGCAAGCTTCCGGACCTCTCGGCGGGCCAGCGCGAGGAGTTGCTGGCATTGGCGGCGAATTCGCCTCTGGCAGCACTGAAGCTGCACGGTGTGGGCGTGCTGGCGATGCGTGTGCAGGTCGTCGAGGGGGTGAAAAAGCTCCTCAAACGGCAGCAATCTCCCAGTCAGCTTGCTGAAGCGTGGAATCCGTTGTCACTGATCCTGCTATTTGACTGGTTCTGTGAATGGGCACATCTGATTTTGCGTTTTCAGATGACCGGTGATGAAGCGGGGCTTGGCGCTGCCGATATGCAAAAGGTTATTCAATACCTGGCACAGAAGACTTCTCCTGCCAGACTGCTGGCACTGCAGGATTGGTTGTTGGCCCATCGGCAGAAAGTGCTGGGCAAAGCCAACCTCAACCGTGTCTTGCTTCTCGAAGCGCTCCTGGTGCAGTGGGCAAGCTTGCCCGGGCCAAGCTAGAATCCACCGGAACTGTTGTTAGGAATACCGCATGAGCCTGCCTGCAAATCTTGGTCCGCGTAATGGCATCCTGTCCCTGACCATCAAGGACAAATCGGTGCTCTACGCGGCGTTCATGCCGTTCATCAAGCATGGTGGATTGTTCATTCCCACCAACAAAAGCTACAAGCTCGGCGATGAAGTGTTCATGCTGCTGAGCCTGATGGATGAGCCCGAAAAGATCCCTGTCGCCGGCAAGGTTGTCTGGATCACCCCAAAAGGGGCGCAGGGTAACCGGGCCGCCGGCGTTGGCGTGCAGTTCAACGAGGGTGACTCGACCGCGCGCAACAAGATCGAAACCTATCTGGCCGGCGCGATGAAGTCTGATCGGCCAACGCATACCATGTAGCGCAGTTGCGGATATTTGCTCTGCAACCTTCCAAGCCTTCCTCGTTTTCGGTATCACCTGACCTCGTTGCGTCCGATCGGCTGCTTTGCTCTACAATGGCGCGTTTTCGGTTTGGGTATTTTCCATGCTGGTCGACTCGCATTGCCATCTCGATCGTCTCGATCTCGCCGTGCACGGCGGCTCGCTGGACGCAGCATTGGATGCTGCACGTCAGCGTGGCGTCGGGCACTTTCTGTGCATAGGCGTCAGTGCCGACAATACCGCAGCGGTCAAGGCGCTTGCGCAGCGCTACGAAGATGTCGACTGTTCGGTCGGGGTGCATCCGCTGGACCTTGAGCCCGGTGCTGAGCCCGCACTGGATTGGTTGTTGAGGGAGCTGGACGGGCCTGGTGTAGTGGCGATCGGCGAGACCGGGCTTGATTATCACTACGAGCCCGAAGCCGCCGAGCTTCAGCAGCAGTCCTTCCGCCTGCATCTCGAGGCCGCTCGGACCTGTGGCAAACCTGTCATCGTTCATACCCGCGCAGCCCGTGCTGACACGCTGGGGCTGCTCCGCGAGGCGGCGTTGCCACAGGCCGGCGTACTGCATTGCTTCACTGAAGACTGGGAGATGGCCAAGGCCGCGCTGGATCTCGGCTTCTACATTTCGCTGTCCGGCATCGTGACCTTCCGCAATGCCGATGCGCTTCGCGACGTAGCCCGGCGCGTTCCAGCAGATCGCCTGCTGGTCGAGACGGATTCGCCGTACCTGGCTCCGATTCCCTACCGCGGCAAGCCGAACCTGCCCCAGTACGTTCGGGAAGTTGCCGAGTTTCTTGCGGAATTGCGCGGAGTCGAGTTCGATGCCCTGGCTGCGCAAACCACCGAAAACTTCAAACGGCTATTCCCCTTGGCCCGAATCGGGGCGTGATCGACCCCTTACGTTCGAAACGATGTGGCGCAACGCGCCATCCGCGGATGCCGTGTACAATCCGCGCCGCTTCGGTTCGCATGCCTGGCATGCGGGCATGATGATTCAGTTCGGCCCCGTTTCGTCGCTCAATGGGCCGTATCGTCTTCACGTCACAGACCAGACAAGGTGACGCCATGTCCAGCGATACGCTGCACACCGGTCCGCTTCAGCGTGGCCTAAAAAACCGGCACATTCAGCTGATCGCGCTCGGCGGGGCAATTGGCACGGGACTTTTTCTCGGTTCGGCCGGCGTGCTTCGCAGTGCGGGGCCGTCGATGATTCTCGGTTATGCCATTGGCGGAATCATCGCTTTTTTGATCATGCGTCAGCTTGGCGAGATGATCGTCGAAGAACCCGTCGCCGGATCCTTCAGCCATTTTGCGCACAAATACTGGACGCCCTATGCGGGCTTTCTATCCGGCTGGAATTACTGGGTCCTCTACGTGCTGGTGGGGATGGCCGAGCTGACAGCGGTGGGCAAATACGTGCAGTTCTGGTGGCCGGAGGTGCCGACCTGGACCACGGCGGCGGCATTTTTCGTGGTGATCAATCTCATCAATCTAGTGAACGTGAAGACGTTCGGTGAGACCGAGTTCTGGTTCGCGATCATCAAGGTTGGTGCCATCATCGGCATGATCGCGCTGGGTCTGTATCTGCTGTTGAGCGGCGAGGGCGGTGAGCAGGCCAGCTTCAGCAACCTCTGGAGTCATGGCGGGTTCTTCCCCAATGGCATCAGTGGAATGGTCATGGCGCTGGCAATCATCATGTTTTCCTTCGGCGGGCTCGAACTCGTAGGGATCACCGCCGCCGAAGCGTCAGATCCGAAAACGGTCATCCCCAAGGCCATCAATCAGGTGGTTTACCGCATCCTGATCTTCTATATCGGTGCGTTGAGCGTGCTGCTGGCGTTGTATCCCTGGGACAGCTTGCTGGAAACCCTGGGTGCGGCCGGTGACCCTTACAGCGGAAGCCCCTTCGTGCAAATCTTTTCGCTGATCGGTAGTGACACCGCGGCGCATATCCTCAACTTCGTGGTGCTGACCGCGGCGCTGTCGGTGTACAACAGCGGTGTCTATTGCAACAGCCGGATGCTATACGGTCTGGCGGAGCAGGGGGACGCGCCGAAGGTTTTGATGACCGTGAACCGTCGCGGAGTACCTGTTTTGGCAATCGCGCTCTCGGCGCTTGTGACCATGCTCTGCGTGCTGGTGAATTACCTGCTGCCGCAGACTGCCCTCGAGCTGCTCATGTCGCTGGTGGTTGCGGCGCTGCTGATCAATTGGGCGATGATCAGCCTCGCACACCTGAAGTTTCGCAAGGCGATGGCAGCGCAGGGCATTGAGCCGTCGTTCAAGGCCTTCTGGTATCCGTTCAGCAATTACCTTTGCCTGGCTTTCGTGGTGCTGATCGCGGTGGTCATGCTTTCGATGCCTGGGTTGCGCACATCGATAATCGCGATACCGTTCTGGGCGTTGTTCATCTGGATCTGCTTCCAGCTCCGGCTTTTTAGTCGGCGTGCCAGGCCTGTCTGATCCGCGATTCATGTCGCCCTCCGGGCAAAAAAAACCCGGCCTCGCGAGGAGCCGGGTCAAGACCATTAGGAGTATGAGGTCACGTTCCTCGCTCCCTCAGCTGGCCGAGCATTGGGGGGATTGCGCGGCCAGTGCCTGAAGTATTGGCCCTGATCGGCAACTCTGCAGGCCGAATGGCACCGTTTTTAAAACGGATTTGGAATAGTTGCGCCCAAGTTGATCGCTCACTTTGCAAGCAGCCCGTGAACCACCGCCAACGTTTGCTCAATGACGTTCGGGTGGGTATAGAAATGCGGCGAGAGCCGTACGCCTCCGCCACGAAGGGCACAGACGATCTGCTCCGCATTGAGACGTTCGAACAGCGCTGGGTTTTCCCAACCCTCGACTCTGAAGGTCATGATGCCGGCTCGTCGAAGCGGATCCGCCGGGCTCAGCAGTTCAACGCCCGGCATGGCATTCAGCTCGTATTGCAGATGATCGATACGTTCGGCCAGTGCTCGACCCACCTCGGTCATGCCGACATCCTCCAATAGCGACAGACTCGCCTCCAGCGCCATGGCACCGAGCAGGTTCGGACTGCCGCACTCGAATCGGCGTGCGCTGCGGGCCGCTGCCAATCCTGTCGATCATAGTCGCCGGCGTGCTCGAGCATATGCCAGCCGTACTCGTGGAGCTTCAACTTGGCACGCAGATCGCTGCGGCAATAAAATACGCCGAGCCCTTCGGGACCTAGCAGCCATTTGTGCCCATCCGCCATGGCGAAGGCGCACCGGTATTGCTGAACATCGAACGGCAGTGCGCCGAGCTGTTGAATCGCATCGATGCACAGCAGCACGTCACGTTGTTCACATCCTTCGCCGAGTCGGGGCAGATCGAGGCGCAGGCCGCTAGCGTATTGCACGGCACTGATTGCCATCAGGCGCACGTTCGGTCCGCAGGCTGCCAGCAGAGCCGCTTCCGGATCATTGCCCTTGAGGCTGACCTGGATCACTTCCACACCTTGGGGTCGCAGGGCCTCCCAGACCACCCGGTTGGATGGAAACTCTTCGTCACTGATGATGATCTGGTCACCTGCTTTCCAGTCCAGGCCGAACGCCACGAATGAAAGTGCTTCGGACGTGTTTTTGACCAGCGCGATGTCTGCCGAAGCGGGTGCGTTCAGCAATCTGGCCAGGCGGTTACGCAATCTGGTTTCAACTGCGAGCCACTGCGGGTAATCACGCGCGCCGAGCGTCATATTCTGTTCGGCGAACGCCACCACGGCTTCGGTCGCCCGGCGAGGCCAGGGCGCGACGGCGGCGTGATTTAGGTATCGTAATCCTTCGATTTGAGGGAATTCGTCATTCAATGTACTCATGGGCAATGTTCCGTGCATTTTCTGACTAGATAGGCATAATCATCTGCTTCGATTCCAGCCGCAGCCTCTTATGCAAAATGAACCCCGGAAGGTCCGTGAATTTCGCCGTCGCGAACAAGAGATTCTTGATACCGCGCTTCAGCTGTTCCTCGATCAAGGAGAGGACAGCGTCACGGTCGAGATGATCGCCGACATGGTTGGCATCGGCAAAGGCACCATCTACAAGCATTTCAAATCCAAGGCCGAAATCTACTTGCGGCTTATGCTCGACTACGAGCGGGACTTGAATGAGCTCCTGCATTCACCGAGCCTCGATCAGGACAAGGAGGCGCTGTCACGCGCCTACTTCGAATTCCGCATGCGCGACCCCCAGCGCTATCGTCTGTTCGATCGCCTCGAAGAGAAGGTCGTCAAGGGCAATCAGGTTCCGGAGATGGTGGAAGAGCTCCATCGTATTCGCGCATCGAACTTCGAGCATCTGACCCAGCTGATCAAGGGGCGCATCTCAGAGGGCAAGCTGGAAGACGTGCCGCCGTACTTCCACTATTGCGCCGCCTGGGCGCTGGTGCATGGCGCTGTAGCGCTTTATCACTCCCCGTTCTGGAGTAATGTCCTGGAAGATCAGGAAGGCTTCTTCCAGTTTCTGATGGATATCGGCGTACGCATGGGCAACAAGCGCAAGCGCGACTGACCCGTTATCGCCGTTGACAACTCTAGTGACCCCGACCTCCAGTCTGATGGTACTGGGAAGCTCAGCGGGTCATTAGCCCCGTTTCGGATGTCATTGCGGAATCAGGCCCCGTCAATGCAATGACGGATTACCGCCAGTGGGGCTGAACAAAAACGTAACTCACGGTCTGGGATGGGTTGACCGCTGCAAGCAATAAGGCCGCCCTGTAGAGGCGACCCGAAGTTGCTCTTAAAACTTGACCACAGCCCCATCTTCCGGAATGTCTATCCGGTCTTGAATACCTTTCTCCGTAACATAGGCCTTCAGCTCGTTGCGGGTCTGACCCATATGGTTGATGGAGTCCATATGCGTTGCCACGATCCTGGCGTCAGGTAACGCCTGGGCAGCGCGAACAACATCTTCCTTGCCCATGATGATGGCGCCGTCGTAGCCAGTTACCAGTGCGTAGCCCGCGTTAACGACCACGATTTCTGGGTTGTACTGAGTCAGCGCCTGATCAACTTCGTCACGCCAGATGGTGTCACCCACCAGATACGTGGTCATCTGGCCAGGGGCTTCGAAAACGACACCCATCGCTTCGCCAAGGCTGTTTGCGAGCTGTGGATCGGCGTACATCTTGTCGGTTCCGTGCTGGCCGCCGGTCTTGCTCAGGGTCACTCCGCCAAACTCTGCTCCGTCCTCCAGAACACGAACGTCTTGAAAGCCTTGATCACGGATGATCTTCGCATCGGACTCGTTCTGTACGAACAAAGGGAGATTCTTGGGCACCAGTTGCTGAGCCGCGTCGTCCCAATGGTCGAGGTGGGTGTGCGTAACGATGACCGCATCCACGCCAGCCAGTACTTCCGGCGTCGACACCGGTAGCTCGACCAGCGGATTGCGCAGCTCGCTGCGATACGCGCCTTCAAAACCGGGATAGGTGCCTTTTTTGGCCAGCATCGGATCGACAAGGAACGTGGTATCGGCGTAGCTGATTTTCATCGTGGCATTGCGAATCTGCTGCATCTGCACCGCGGCACTGGCCGAGGCGGATGAACGGGTGTTTATCTCCTTGGCCCAGCTAGCGCCAGCGGTGAGGCTGAGAGCAAGTACCAGAGAACTTGCGAAAGTCCGTTGAAACAGCATGAGGGCGACTCCTAAGGGTGTCCTGTTGAGGGAATGTGCATTGTGGGGATCGGGCCTGAGAGGTGAAATCGGCCTGAAAGACAATTAGCGATAAATTCGGGCCAAGCTGTTATTGAAAACCGCTGGGTTCAGCGCGCCGTGCCTGGCTCCGTGCCAAAGCGGCGTCGGTAGGCGCCGGGTGTAAGCCCGACGACGCGCGTGAACACTTTCCTGAATGCGCCAGGGTCCGCATAACCGACCTCCCAGGCGACCCGTTCGATAGGCAGGCGGCTGGTCTGCAGCAATTCGCGGGCGCGACCGACGCGTAGCCGCTGGCAGTAGTCTGTGGTGGTCATGCCCGTGGCCTTGCGAAAACGCCTGAGAAAGGTCCGCTCTTCCAGCGCTGCGCGTTGTGCTAGCTCGGCCAGGGCAGTCTCCCCGGCAGCGGTCTCTTGCAACCATTGCTGGACGGCTAGAATGGCGCTGTCGCCGTGGTTCAGTCGCGGTGAAAAGGCGCTGTAGTAACGCTGCTGCCGGCCCGGCGGGTCGATGACCAGCATCTGCGCGGTGTCGATCATCGCTTTTGCGCCCAGGTAGCGGTCGACCAGCCGCAACCCCAGATCGGTCCAGGCCATGAGCCCGCCGGCGGTGATGATGTCGTCGGCGTCGATGATGAGCTGGTCGGCATTCAGGCGTACGTCAGGGAAGCGGGCCATGAAACGCTCGACATACAGCCAATGGGTGGTCGCGGTACGTCCGGCCAGCAGTCCGGTTTCGCCAAGCAGGAATGCCCCAGCGCATATCGACGCCAGCCGGACGCCGGCCTGGTGGTGCTGGCGAAGCCAATCCAGATAGGGACGCGCAGCCTCGGCAGAAATCGGCTCCTCCAGGCTGGGCGGGAGGATCAGCACGCTGGGTTCGCCGCAGGCGTCGGGGTGGGAGTCATGGACCCGCTTGGCTGCCTGATCGGTTTCGCCCAGTTGCCAATGGCTGATGCGCAGCGGTAGTCGGTCGGGATCGGCCGCCGCGCCGTCGAACCGCCCGGCGATGCCGAACAGATCCGTAAGGCCGAGTACGGTCGCCATCTGTACGCCGGGGTAGAGCACGATACCCAGTTCGATTTGCGGTTGATTTAGCATCTGTCGATAGCGCCCTCGAAGTTGTCGGTCCCACCCCTTCGCAGTGCTGCGCGAATGACCAATGATGTTTTCGACATTTCATACAGCATCTTCGCAGGAGCTAGCCATGAGCAAGCGTGCACTGGTCGTAATCGACCTTCAGAACGAATACCTACCAACGGGCAAGTTGCCGCTCAGCGGCATCGAGGCCGCCGTGGCTAACGCGGCAAAAGTGATCGCCGATGCCCGCGCCAAGAACACTCCAGTCATCCATGTCCGTCATGAGTTCGCCCACGATGAGATGCCGGTGTTCGTTCCCGGCAGCGAGGGCGTGCAGATCCAGGCCGCCGTTGCGCCACAAGCGGGTGAGCCGGTGGTCGTGAAGAACTACCCGAACTCCTTCCGCGACACGAATCTCAAGCAACTGCTGGACGAGCAAGGCGTTGGTGAGTTGGTCGTGGTTGGTGCCATGAGCCACATGTGTGTCGACGCTGGTGTACGGGCGGCGGCCGACATGGGATACCCGGTCACCGTCATCCATGATGCCTGTGCCACCCTGGACCTTGAGTTCGGCGGTGTTCAGGTGCCGGCGGCTCAGGTCCATGCCGTGATGATGGCAGCCCTGGGCTTCGCTTATGCCAGCCTGACGTCGACCGAAGAATATCTTGCGGCCTGAGTCTTTGTGCTGACAGATGATTCCGGCCCGCGCGATCGCGGGCGGGTTGCTGAAGAATGTAGGCCAAGCGGTATTCAGTTCGTCGACGAGCTCAGTGCATGCAGCCGTGTGCCGCTTTGCTCGACCAGATCATCGAGGGCGATTCGTCGATTTGACGAACGCACCAGCGCGGTCTCGCCGGTATCTCCGTGTACTGCAATAAACCGTCTCGCTCAGGCCGGTACCTAACTCAATGCCCCAGCCGCCAGCCGCCAGCCGCCAGCCGCCAGCCAGCCAGCCGAGCCCAGCACCGACCAAAGCGCCCAACTGCTCAGCTGTGGCACCGATCATCACACCGGTTATCGCGCCGACAGATTTGCCGGCGGTGTGGTCGTCGGCCACGGCGATGGTTCATAAACGAGCCGTTGGCCCAAGTTATAGCCTCAGAAATATACGGGCCAAAAATCCAGAGCTTGTGCGATACTCGCTGGCCATTTACTCCGCTGCGGTATCCCCATGTCTTCGTTGAATGTCTGTGTTGTCGCTTTCGAAGGGGTGAGCCTGTTCCACCTGTCAGTGCCTGCTATGGTCTTGGGGGCTGGGGATGCAGGATCGAGCGGCGCTCGTTATGAGGTGTCTTATTGCGCGGCGCAGCCGGGCAAGGTGCACTGCGATCAGGGGCTTACGATCGACGTGCCGGATGGAATGGCGCCCATGGCGCGCGCCGACATTGTCATCGTCCCCGCCTGGAATGATCCTGAGGTGCCGGCCCCTGCGGCGCTGATCGACGGCTTGCGTCAAGCTCATGCGCGCGGCGCCTTGATTGTCGGGCTGTGTCTTGGTGCCTTCGTGCTGGGCGACG
This sequence comes from Pseudomonas sp. SST3, assembly GCF_003325755.1. Next base: position 223,602 of record NZ_QORI02000008.1, read on the forward strand.
CCGGGCTGCTCGATGGGCGAGAAGCGACCACGCACTGGGTGGCTCGCGAGGTGTTTGCCCGGCGCTTTCCGCGAAGCTATTTCCGGCCCGACGTGCTCTACGTGGCGGACGATAACGTCATCACCTCGGCTGGCACAGTCGCCGCCATTGATTGCTGCCTCCATTTGCTGCGTCAGCGTCACGGCGCGGACGCAGCAAACCGGATCGCGCGGCTCTTGGTCACGCCCCCGCATCGTCAGGGGGGGCAGGCCCAGTACATTGAACAGCCGGTACCCCAACTGCCGAGCGAGAGCCGGCTACCGGAAGTGCTGGCATGGGCGCGGCAGCATTTGGAGGAGGCCCTGTCACTCGATGCCCTTGCCGAGGTCGCCCACATGAGCCGCCGAACCTTCACGCGGCGATTCCGCGAGGCGACGGGCACCACCTTCATCAAGTGGCTCAATGCCGAGCGAGTAGCAAGGGCCCAGCAGTTGCTGGAAACGACGGAAATGCCCATCGAATGCGTTGCGTCGCAGGTCGGCTTCGGCACCACGTTGTCGCTCCGTCAGCAGTTCGCGGCCCAGCTGGGCACCACGCCGTCGGACTACCGGCGTACCTTCCATGCGGTGGGTTGACTGAAACTGGTTAATGAACAAGTAAGCGGACGTGGAAGCTACTTTGTGTGGAGCTGGCTTGTTTGCTGCATCGCTTCGCTATTCGCCGGTTTTCCGTCAGCGGCAGGAGCAAAAGATGAAAGTGTTTAGCCTTATCGCGGCCATGCTCGTGTTGAGTGGGTGCATGAAGGTGAGCGACATGGCTGAGGGCACTCGCCATCAATTGCGAGATGTGGGTTTCCTCGATCACAGCGAGACCGTGAGGTCTGCCTCCTGGCGGCTGCAGCCCGATTCGTTCATCTATATCGCTCAGGGTCACTTCGTCCCGCCCGGTGACGCCTACCCCCGGCCGAACGTAGTCGCGGAAGAAGCCTTCAAGGGGTTCGTCGAGTACTTCCCGCTCGTGCGGCGCGCTCCAGAGCCGGCCGGGTTGGAAGAGGCATTGAACCAGGCGCCGCGGTCGGTGCCCATTACTTGCTGTATACGCGATTTGCTGCTGCCGACGACCGCATCGGCAGTTTCGACGAATTCAACGATCAGCGTGCGCTCGATCGTCTGGGTGTCGATACCAGCGTGGTTCAATTGATGCTGATCGAGACAGGCAATCGTTATCTGGTCGATACCGCACGAATTCGCAGCCGCGGCGGGCTGCTGAACATTTATGACGCGACGCCACAGGTGCTGCTGGGGCCGCCCTTGCGCGACTATGCTCGGCGCCTGACAGGCCTCAGCCGTTGAGGAGGGCTTATGAGCGATTCTGGTAAAGCAGGGGATTTGCTGGGTCAGATCCCGAAAACCGAGAAGGGCTTGCCACCGGTGCATCTGTGGAACCCGCCGTTTTGTGGTGATCTGGATATGCGGATCGCCCGCGACGGTAGTTGGTTCTACATGGGGACACCGATAGGACGGCCAGCCATGGTGCGGCTATTTTCCACTGTGATTCGGCGAGACGGCGACGACTACTTCCTGGTGACGCCGGTAGAGAAGGTTGGCATTAAAGTGGATGATGCGCCGTTCGTGGCGATCGAATTAGCGGTAGAAGGGAGCGGCGACGCCCAGGTGCTGCGCTTCATCACGAATGTCGGTGACGAGATCGAGGCTGGAGCGGAGCATCCGATGCGGGTCGAGCTCGATTCAAAGAGCCAGGAACCGGCGCCCTACGTGCATGTGCGCGCCAATCTTGAGGCGCTGATTCATCGCAACGTTTTCTACCAGCTGGTTGGGCTGGCGGTGCCGCGCGAAATCGATGGTGCCAGTTGGCTGGGGGTGTGGAGCCACGGGGAGTTCTTCCCTATTGGTCGGACCGAATAACCAGAACGGAGCGAGGCGATCGCTCAAAACCCACCGGCAAGAAAAAGGCTCCCGAGGGAGCCTTTCTGGTTGTTACATGTTGGGGTAGTTGGGGCCCCCGGTGCCCTCGGGTGCGACCCAAGTGATGTTCTGTGCGGGATCCTTGATGTCGCAGGTCTTGCAGTGCACGCAGTTCTGCGCGTTGATCTGGAAACGCTTGCTGCCGTCGTCATTGTCCACCACCTCGTAGACGCCGGCCGGGCAGTAGCGCTGGGCGGGCTCGTCGTACAGCGGTAGGTTCTTCTCGATCGGGATGCTCGGGTCGGTCAGTTTGAGGTGGACCGGCTGTTCCTCTTCATGGTTGGTGTTGGAGAGGAACACCGAACTGAGCTTGTCGAAGCTGAGCTTTCCGTCAGGCTTGGGATAGTCGATCTTTTTCGATTCGGCTGCAGTTTTCAGGCACGCATAGTCCGGCTTGGTGTCGTGCAGCGTGAACGGAATTTTGCCGCCAAAGATGTTCTGATCGATAAAGTTGAACGCACCGCCCTTTACCGCGCCCCACTTGTGAATCGCGGCGCCGAAGTTGCGGCTCGCATACAGCTCCTGGTAGAGCCAGCTGGCCTTGAAGCCTTCTTCATAGCCGGTCAGCTCATCACCACCTTCGCTACCTGCGAACAGGGCGTCCGCTACCGCTTCGGCGGCCAGCATGCCGGACTTCATCGCGGTATGGCTGCCCTTGATCTTGGCGAAGTTCAGCGTGCCCGCATCGCAACCGATCAATGCGCCGCCATTGAATACCATCTTCGGCAGCGAATTGATGCCGCCCTTGGCGATGGCACGTGCACCGTAGGAGACCCGCTTGCCACCTTCGAGATACTGTTTGATCACCGGATGGTGCTTGTAGCGCTGGAACTCATCGAACGGGGAGAGGAAGGGGTTGCTGTACGACAAGTCGACGATCAGGCCGACTACGACCTGGTTGTTCTCCAAGTGATAGAGGAACGAGCCGCCCGTGTTGGCGTCATTCAACGGCCAGCCCGCGGTGTGCACCACCAATCCCTGCTCGTGCTTGGCCGGGTCGATGTCCCAGAGCTCCTTGATGCCAATGCCGTAGTGTTGCGGATCGACGTTGGCATTGAGCTGGAAGCGATTGATCAGTTGCTTGCCGATATGGCCGCGGCAGCCCTCGGCGAACAGGGTGTACTTGGCGCGCAGCTCCATGCCGGGGGTGTACATGCCTTCCTTTGGATTGCCTTCACGGTCGACGCCGAGGTCGCCAGTGATAATGCCGCGGACCACGCCTTGTTCATCGATAAGCGCTTCCTGCGCGGCAAAGCCTGGGTAGATCTCTACCCCGAGGTTTTCAGCCTGCTGGGCCAGCCAACGGCAGAAGTTGCCCAGGGAAATAATGTAGTTGCCCTCGTTGTGCATGGTTTTCGGAACCAATGCATTGGGCAGTTTGCGAGCGGCTTCGGCGCTCTTGAGCAGGTAGATGTCGTCGCGCTTGACCGGGGTATTCAATGGCGCTTCGAGCTCTTTCCAGTTGGGAAACAGTTCATTCAACGCGCGCGGCTCGAACACGGCACCGGATAGAATGTGGGCGCCAACTTCGGACCCCTTCTCAACGACGCAGACGCTGATTTCCTTTCCGGCATCGGCGGCTCGTTGCTTCAGTCGGCAGGCAGCGGACAGGCCCGCGGGGCCGGCGCCGACGATGACTACGTCGAATTCCATGTATTCGCGTTCCATTGGCTATCTCCTACTCAAGGCTTGATTATTCTGTAGATAGTGAAGGCTGGATCGTTTTTCCCTGACCAGGCCGAGCTGCGGCATTATATATAGCCGCCGGAAAGGGTCCAATACAAACGTTTGTTTGAATTTTCTTCCAGCCTGTTAGAATCCGGAAACTGCGGCTTATAGCGGGGTATTTGCGTTGTTGACCCCGGCTATTGCCTGCAGTCAAGATACGGGCAGTTTTGTGCTCGCCGAACAGGTCCTGGGGCTGAATTGACGGCCCGGATCTCGAGCATGGCTCGGTTCGCCTCGGCGAAATTCTATTCACCGGAGAGTAACGAGGAATCCATGAAGATTCTTGTAGCTGTCAAACGAGTGGTCGATTACAACGTCAAGGTTCGCGTCAAGGCGGACAACTCCGGCGTCGACCTGGCCAACGTCAAGATGTCGATGAACCCCTTCTGCGAGATCGCCGTGGAAGAAGCCGTGCGCCTAAAAGAGAAGGGTGTAGCGAGCGAAATCGTCGTGGTTTCCATCGGTCCTACCGCTGCCCAGGAACAACTGCGTACCGCGCTGGCACTGGGTGCAGATCGCGCCGTACTGGTCGAGTCGACCGAAGAGCTGAACTCTCTGGCCGTCGCCAAGCTTCTGAAGGCCGTGGTCGACAAGGAGCAGCCACAGCTGGTGATTCTCGGCAAGCAGGCCATCGACAGCGACAACAACCAGACCGGCCAGATGCTGGGTGCGCTGACTGGCTTCGCCCAGGGCACCTTCGCTTCGAAGGTCGAAGTGTCGGGCGATAAGGTTAATGTCGAGCGCGAAATCGACGGCGGCGCGCAGACCGTTGCGCTGAACCTGCCGGCCATCGTCACCACCGACTTGCGCCTGAACGAGCCGCGCTACGCGTCGCTGCCGAACATCATGAAGGCCAAGAAGAAGCCGCTGGAAGTTCTGACTCCAGACGCGCTTGGCGTATCTACCGGCTCCACCGTCAAGACCCTGAAAGTCGAAGCGCCGGCTGCTCGCAGCGCCGGCATCAAGGTCAAGTCCGTGGCAGAACTGGTCGAGAAACTGAAGAACGAGGCGAAGGTAATCTAAATGACTATCCTGGTTATCGCTGAACACAACAATGCCGTTCTGGCCGCTGCGACCCTCAACACCGTGGCTGCTGCAAAAGCTATCGGCGGCGACATTCACGTGCTGGTTGCCGGCTCCGGCTGCGGAGCCATCGGTGAGGCGGCTGCCAAGATCGAAGGCGTTTCCAAGGTGCTGGTGGCCGACGATGCGGCCTATGCCCATCAGCTGCCTGAAAACGTCGCGCCACTGATCGCGGGACTGGCCAAGGATTACAGCCACGTGCTGGCTGCTGCCACCACCAATGGCAAGAACTTCCTGCCGCGCGTCGCTGCTCAGCTGGACGTCGACCAGATCTCCGAGATCATCGCCGTCGAGAGCGCTGATACCTTCAAGCGCCCGATCTATGCCGGCAACGCCATCGCGACTGTTCAATCCAGCGCTGCGATCAAGGTCATTACCGTGCG